>NZ_JCBAJB010000050.1:0-296 GCF_059766475.1 Enterobacter sp. SCRI0065
TCCTTCTGTAAAGAAGGACGCTGGTAACGAGATTGCAATTACGATGGGGTTATAGCTCAGCTGGGAGAGCGCCTGCCTTGCACGCAGGAGGTCTGCGGTTCGATCCCGCATAGCTCCACCATCCTTTACTGTTGAAAACAAGAAAACTTCAGAGTGTACCTGAAAAGGTGCACTGCGAAGTTTTGCTCTTTAAAAATCTGGATCAAGCTGAAAATTGAAACGACACACTGTGTCTGTTCTCCGTAATAAGAACAGATAAGCGGTGTGGTCGAGTCTCTCAAATTTTCGCAACACGC
>NZ_JCBAJB010000051.1:0-255 GCF_059766475.1 Enterobacter sp. SCRI0065
GCTTATGCCATTGCACTAACCTCCTGATGTCCGACCAGGATTAGCTAACCTTCGTGCTCCTCCGTTACTCTTTAGGAGGAGACCGCCCCAGTCAAACTACCCACCAGACACTGTCCGCAACCCGGATCACGGGTCTACGTTAGAACACCAGCCATTAAAGGGTGGTATTTCAAGGTTGGCTCCACAAGAACTGGCGTCCTCGCTTCAAAGCCTCCCACCTATCCTACACATCAAGGACCAGTGTTCAGTGTCAAG
>NZ_JCBAJB010000052.1:0-255 GCF_059766475.1 Enterobacter sp. SCRI0065
ACCGAGATTCCCCCAGTAGCGGCGAGCGAACGGGGAACAGCCCAGAACCTGAATCAGCGTATGTGTTAGTGGAAGCGTCTGGAAAGTCGCAGGGTACAGGGTGATACTCCCGTACACAAAAATGCATGCATTGTGAGTTCGAAGAGTAGGGCGGGACACGTGGTATCCTGTCTGAATATGGGGGGACCATCCTCCAAGGCTAAATACTCCTGACTGACCGATAGTGAACCAGTACCGTGAGGGAAAGGCGAAAAG
>NZ_JCBAJB010000053.1:0-255 GCF_059766475.1 Enterobacter sp. SCRI0065
CTTGACACTGAACACTGGTCCTTGATGTGTAGGATAGGTGGGAGGCTTTGAAGCGAGGACGCCAGTTCTTGTGGAGCCAACCTTGAAATACCACCCTTTAATGGCTGGTGTTCTAACGTAGACCCGTAATCCGGGTTGCGGACAGTGTCTGGTGGGTAGTTTGACTGGGGCGGTCTCCTCCTAAAGAGTAACGGAGGAGCACGAAGGTTAGCTAATCCTGGTCGGACATCAGGAGGTTAGTGCAATGGCATAAGC
>NZ_JCBAJB010000054.1:0-255 GCF_059766475.1 Enterobacter sp. SCRI0065
ACGCTGGCGCGTGACCGTTTGCCCTTCGCGCAGGATGCCGCTGCCGTGGTGATGGCGGGGCGCACTGCTGCGCAGCTGCCCCCTGATTTCCGGTGCAGCCTGAGCGCTGCGCCAGCGTTCGGGCAGTTTGCAGATCGTGATGGCTGGTGACACGCTGGCGCGTGACCGTTTGCCCTTCGTGCAGGATGCCGCCGCCGTGGCGATGGCGGGGCGCACTGCTGCGCAGATGCCCCCCTGATTTCCGGTGCAGCCTGA
>NZ_JCBAJB010000055.1:0-255 GCF_059766475.1 Enterobacter sp. SCRI0065
CACATGGGGAGACCCCACACTACCATCGGCGCTACGGCGTTTCACTTCTGAGTTCGGCATGGGGTCAGGTGGGACCACCGCGCTAAAGCCGCCAGGCAAATTCTGTTATCAACACGCATCTCTGCATGTCAATTAATCTGTTATCAAGCTGAAAATGATGTCTGTCTTTTCGCCAAAACATCTTCGGCGTTGTAAGGTTAAGCCTCACGGTTCATTAGTATCGGTTAGCTCAACGCATCGCTGCGCTTACACACC
>NZ_JCBAJB010000056.1:0-255 GCF_059766475.1 Enterobacter sp. SCRI0065
TGTCCACACAGATTGTCTGATGAAAAGAAAGCAGTAAAGCATATCTGCAGGCTTGTAGCTCAGGTGGTTAGAGCGCACCCCTGATAAGGGTGAGGTCGGTGGTTCAAGTCCACTCAGGCCTACCAAACTCCTTCTGTAAAGAAGGACGCTGGTAACGAGATTGCAATTACGATGGGGTTATAGCTCAGCTGGGAGAGCGCCTGCCTTGCACGCAGGAGGTCTGCGGTTCGATCCCGCATAGCTCCACCATCCTTT
>NZ_JCBAJB010000057.1:0-255 GCF_059766475.1 Enterobacter sp. SCRI0065
TGTCCACACAGATTGTCTGATGAAAAGAAAGCAGTAAAGCATATCTGCAGGCTTGTAGCTCAGGTGGTTAGAGCGCACCCCTGATAAGGGTGAGGTCGGTGGTTCAAGTCCACTCAGGCCTACCAAATTCCTTCTGTAAAGAAGGACGCTGGTAACGAGATTGCAATTACGATGGGGTTATAGCTCAGCTGGGAGAGCGCCTGCCTTGCACGCAGGAGGTCTGCGGTTCGATCCCGCATAGCTCCACCATCCTTT
>NZ_JCBAJB010000058.1:0-255 GCF_059766475.1 Enterobacter sp. SCRI0065
GGCCACGCTGGATTTCTTCGCGTTTGATACCACGCAGCAGAACACCACAGTTCTCGCCTGCACGACCTTCGTCCAGCAGTTTGCGGAACATTTCAACGCCAGTACAGGTAGACTTAGCAGTCTCTTTGATACCAACGATTTCAACTTCTTCGCCAACTTTAACGATACCGCGCTCTACACGACCGGTAACAACAGTACCACGGCCGGAGATAGAGAATACGTCTTCGATTGGCAGCAGGAATGGCTTGTCGATAG
>NZ_JCBAJB010000059.1:0-255 GCF_059766475.1 Enterobacter sp. SCRI0065
GCGCGATCCTGGTTGTTGCTGCGACTGACGGCCCTATGCCTCAGACTCGTGAGCACATCCTGCTGGGTCGTCAGGTAGGCGTTCCTTACATCATCGTGTTCCTGAACAAGTGCGACATGGTTGATGATGAAGAGCTGCTGGAACTGGTAGAAATGGAAGTTCGTGAACTTCTGTCTCAGTACGATTTCCCAGGCGATGATACTCCAATCATCCGTGGTTCTGCTCTGAAAGCGCTGGAAGGCGAAGCAGAGTGGG
>NZ_JCBAJB010000005.1:0-268382 GCF_059766475.1 Enterobacter sp. SCRI0065
CTTTCTCGCTACGCTCGAATCGAACCTTAGTCGAAGCTTCTCATCCTTCCCCGTGGGGCAGAATATTTGAAAATGACGAAATACTGAGAATGGATATTTCTGAAGAGATGGTGGTGGGGGAAGGATTCGAACCTTCGAAGTCGATGACGGCAGATTTACAGTCTGCTCCCTTTGGCCGCTCGGGAACCCCACCAGGGGTAATTCTACTATTGAGGTAAAGCTGAGAGATGGTGGTGGGGGAAGGATTCGAACCTTCGAAGTCGATGACGGCAGATTTACAGTCTGCTCCCTTTGGCCGCTCGGGAACCCCACCACGGGGTAATGCTATTACTGGCCTGCTTCCTGTTGGAAGCGGGGCGCATCATATCAAATGACACGCCCCTGTAAAGCGTTCCTTTGTGAAAAATGAATCGTTTGTCTGCTTTTTATCCGTAAAGGTGTAAAGCTAATCAATTCATTTTATAAAGGATTAAAGAATGATCGTTCTGTTACCGTACACAAAGACACGCTGTGCCAGTACCTGATACAGCGCACGGCTTAACACGTTCTTTTCGACGTCACGTCCGGCACGCATCATATCTTCTGCAGTGTAGGTATGATCGACGTGTATAACGTCCTGCATAATGATTGGGCCTTCATCCAGGTTGTCGTTGACGTAGTGCGCCGTTGCTCCAACGATCTTCACGCCGCGCTCATAAGCCTGGTGATAAGGTCGCGCGCCAATGAAGGCAGGCAAGAACGAATGGTGAATGTTGATAATTTTGTTCGGGAAGCGCGAAACAAAAGTCGGTGTCAGAACGCGCATGTATTTGGCAAGCACGACATAATCCGGATTGTGCGCTTCGATTGCCTGAGCCATGAGTTCGTCGTGCTCTTCACGGGTATGGCCTTCATGGCTCACCAGTTCAAACGGGACATCGAATCGCTCTACCAGCGTACGCAACGTGTCATGGTTACCGATGACAGCCGCAATCTCAACGTCCAGTCCACCGTAGTTGGCTTTCATCAGGAGATCGCCAAGGCAGTGTGCCTCTTTGGTAACCAGAATCACCACGCGACGGCGTCCGGCTGGAGTTAGCTCACGTATGGAACCTTCTGGCAGCGCGCCGTCCAGGTCGGCTAACAGCGTCGTGTCGTTGAAAATACCTTCCAGCTCGGTACGCATAAAGAAGCGGCCGGTACGGTGATCGACGAACTCATTGTTCTGCACGATATTCAGTTCATGCTTGTAACAAATGTTGGTGATACGAGCGATCAGACCTTTTTGGTCCGGGCAAATAGTACGCAGTATTTTGCGTTGTGATGATTGCATCGCGAGGAAATCCTGTTGAGTGTTTGCTTGTTATTTGTGGTCAGGCGTTATTGCCCGCAACACTTTTTAAATTTTTTACCCGATCCGCAAGGGCAGGGGTCATTACGACCAAACTGCGGACGAGTACCATCAATATAGTACCACTGACCACCTTCCAGTAAGAACCGCGAGCGTTCTATTATTGCGCCTGCCTTGCCCTGCTCGTGAAAACGAGCGACAAAGCTGACAAATCCTTCGTCAGGACCACTGCCTTCAGAGGTTTCAAACTGGGTGAGACCGAGCCATTGCGTGTTGGCAAAACCGGCTTCTATCTCCTGGCGAAAATCAGCAGCGTGGCAGGATGGGTGCCAGGTCTTAATGAGATAGTCTGCGTCTTTGGTCACAAAAGCAGCATACCTGGAACGCATAAGGTGTGACGGGTCTGGAGCAACCTGCTCGCCAGAAAGATATCGCTGGCAACATAGGCTATACTCCAGAGCGCTACCACAGGGGCAGAGTTGAGACACAATTCTCTTCCTGGAATAAAAAAGTAACGGCGTATAACGCCTGGGTAGCACTATGTTAACTGAGCGGTAGCTATGACGCTACGCCGGGAATCCAGGGGAAGTAAAACAGGACTAATGAGAAAGGTTAAAATTGGTCTGGCGTTGGGCTCAGGTGCAGCCCGGGGCTGGTCACATATTGGCGTGATAAACGCGTTAAAACGACTCGGTGTCGACGTTGATCTGGTTGCAGGTTGTTCCATCGGTTCGCTGGTAGGAGCCGCACATGCGTGCGGTAAAATGCCGGAACTGGAAACGTGGGTACGTTCTTTTAGCTACTGGGACGTGCTCCGCCTCATGGATCTCTCATGGCAACGCGGCGGACTGCTGCGCGGGGAACGGGTGTTCAACCGGTTCCGAGAAATAATGCCATTAGACGACTTCAAGCATTGCCAGATGCCGTTTGGCGCGGTGGCAACGAATCTGAGCACGGGCAGAGAGATATGGTTCACCGAAGGGGATCTCCATCTTGCTGTTCGTGCCTCTTGCAGTATGCCAGGCTTAATGGCACCCGTTCCCCATAACGGTTATTGGCTGGTTGATGGCGGGGTAGTTAATCCTGTGCCCGTTTCGCTGACTCGTGCAATGGGGGCTGATATCGTTATTGCCGTGGATCTCCAGCATGATGCTCATTTGATGCAGCAAGATTTAATGCCGATAAACGTTCAAAACGAAGCGGCAGATAATGATAAGCTCGCCTGGCATGAACGCCTGCGCGGGCGGTTAGGGCGAGTGGCGTCCCAAAAGTTGATTTCTGCGCCTACGGCGATGGAGATCATGACGACATCTATTCAGGTGCTCGAAAACCGTCTTAAACGTAATCGAATGGCGGGCGATCCCCCTGATATCCTGATTCAACCCTTCTGTCCGCAAATATCAACGCTCGATTTTCATCGTGCTGAGGCGGCTATCGCTGCCGGTGCGCTTGCCGTCGAGAAGAAAATGGATGAACTTTTACCTTTAGTGCGAACGAGCGTCTAAGCACTCTTTTTTGACGACTTCAGCAAATTCTGACAGGCGACGGGAGCAATAGCATGCCACTATTTACTTATCGTCATCCAGGGGAGAAAACATGACGCAGCAATTGGCCGGAAAACAGATCCTCATTGTCGAAGACGAGCCCGTTTTCCGTTCGCTGCTGGATTCGTGGTTAACTTCGCTGGGTGCCACTACTCTACTTGCTGCTGATGGCCTGGAAGCACTTGAAATAATGATCGATATCGCGCCGGATCTGATGATCTGTGACCTCGATATGCCACGTATGGACGGTCTCAAACTGGTGGAGCATCTGCGTAGCAATGGTGATCAGATGCCTGTTCTGGTCATTTCGGCCACTGAAAATATGGCTGATATCGCCAAAGCATTGCGCCTGGGCGTGCAGGATGTTCTCCTGAAACCCGTTAAAGATCTGAATCGGCTACGTGAAACCGTGTTCGCTTGTCTCTATCCCCATATGTTTAATTCACGGGTTGAGGAAGAAGAACGTCTTTTTCAGGACTGGGATGCGTTGGTTAGCAATCCTCATGCTGCTGCTAAGCTATTACAGGAGCTTCAGCCGCCCGTTCAGCAGACGATGTCGCATTGCCGGGTGAATTATCGTCAATTGGTTGCCGCTGACCAGCACGGATTAGTGCTCGATATTGCCCCGCTCTCCGATACGGATCTCGCCTTCTATTGCCTGGATGTCACGCGAGCAGGTGATAACGGTGTGTTAGCGGCGTTATTATTACGTGCGCTGTTCAATGGCTTACTGCAAGAACAGTTGTCTCATCAAGGTCAGCGGCTGCCAGAATTGGGGGCTTTACTTAAACAAGTTAACCATCTCTTTCGTCAAGCCAATTTGCCTGGACAATTTCCGCTGTTAGTCGGTTATTACCACAGTGGATTAAAAAACCTTATCCTGGTATCCGCAGGTCTTAACGCAACCCTTAATACTGGCGAGCATCATATTCAGGTAAGTAATGGCGTTCCGTTGGGGACGTTAGGAACAACCTATTTGAATCAAATAAGCCACCGCTGTTCATCATGGCAATGCCAAATTTGGGGGGCAGGCGGGCGCTTACGCTTAATGTTGTCCACGTAATAAGCAGTTGAAGTTTATTCTTCAGATAGCTTTACCGTCGTTTTACTGGCAGTGCTACTATCGTTGCCAGTTTCATACGTATTTATCCTAATTGATCGGTAACGCACCCTTTTCAGACCCGGTTTACAAGCAGTGGCTGATATACTCGATGCGTTATTAATTGCATAAAGTTCAAAACTTGAACAGTTCAGGAGATTTCAATGGCTGCCCTAAATTCGAAAGTTACAAAGGCCGTTATCCCGGTGGCGGGATTGGGAACCAGGATGCTGCCAGCAACCAAGGCAATTCCAAAAGAAATGCTGCCGCTGGTTGATAAGCCATTAATCCAGTATGTGGTCAACGAGTGTATTGCCGCGGGCATTACCGAAATTGTGCTGGTGACGCATTCATCCAAAAACTCTATCGAAAACCATTTTGATACCAGTTTTGAACTTGAAGCCATGCTGGAAAAACGTGTTAAACGTCAGCTATTAGAAGAAGTTCAGTCTATTTGCCCACCGCACGTCACCATTATGCAGGTGCGTCAGGGTCTGGCAAAAGGTTTGGGTCATGCAGTATTGTGCGCGCACCCGGTAGTAGGTGATGAGCCAGTGGCGGTTATTCTGCCTGACGTTATTCTGGATGAGTTCGAATCAGACCTGTCTCAGGATAACCTGGCGGAGATGATTAAACGTTTTGATGAAACGGGCAGCAGCCAAATTATGGTTGAGCCAGTGGATGATGTTACCGCATACGGTGTGGTTGATTGCAAAGGCGTTGGGCTTAAGCCTGGCGAGAGCGTACCAATGGTTGGCGTGGTTGAAAAGCCAAAGGCCGACGTTGCGCCGTCTAACCTTGCTGTAGTGGGTCGTTATGTTCTGAGCGCTGAGATCTGGCCACTGCTGGCTAAGACCCCTCCGGGCGCGGGTGACGAAATCCAGTTGACCGATGGCATTGATATGCTGATCGAGAAAGAGACCGTTGAAGCCTACCATATGAAAGGCAAGAGCCACGACTGCGGTAATAAGCTCGGGTACATGCGCGCATTCGTCGAATATGGTATTCGCCATAACTCGCTGGGCGAAGAATTTAAAGCCTGGCTGAAAGATACCATGGGCGTTAAAAACTAATCTGATACACCAGATTAACAAAACCGGTGATAGCTTTACGCTGCACCGGTTTTTTTATGCCTGCGGAAAACCCTGGCCTTAGGGAAAGGTTAATGTCAGGAAGTCTACATTATCCTTTTTCATAAAATGACAGGGTG
Source organism: Enterobacter sp. SCRI0065 (assembly GCF_059766475.1). Lineage (NCBI taxonomy): Bacteria > Pseudomonadati > Pseudomonadota > Gammaproteobacteria > Enterobacterales > Enterobacteriaceae > Enterobacter > Enterobacter sp. SCRI0065. The sequence goes on from NZ_JCBAJB010000005.1 coordinate 5,184, forward strand.
TAAGCAGATGTCTCGATATAAATGACAGGCATAAAAAATCCCGCATATAGCGGGATTTTCCAGAAGGCGCGAGCATTAATCCTTGATCAGGAAATCATCCAGTTGTTTGCCTTGCTCATCCATTGCTTTCTTGATTACTGCTGGCGTACGACCCTGACCGGTCCAGGTTTTAGTTTCGCCGTTTTCATCAACGTAGCTATATTTAGCAGGGCGAGCAGCACGTTTTGCTTTAGTGCTGGTTTTAGCAGCAGACATGCTATTCAGTAATTCGTTAGGATCGATACCGTCTGCAATCAGCATTTCACGGTATTGCTGAAGTTTACGCGTGCGTTCTTCGATTTCAGCTGCTGCAGCGCTTTCTTCTTCACGGCGCTCGTGTACAACAACTTCTAATTTTTCCAGCATCTCTTCCAGAGTTTCGAGAGTGCATTCTCTTGCCTGGGCACGAAGAGTACGGATGTTGTTCAGAATTTTAAGTGCTTCGCTCATTTTAGTAATCTCAAACTTATAATGGGGTGGTTTGTTGTCCTAATAATAGAGTGATAATTTGAGATGTGCAATAGGGTGGAATGTAAGGAATTCAAAAAATACGAAATATCAGACGCTATTATTAATTACGCTAACTTAAATTGGACTGCTCGCGCGGCCGCTAGTTATCCATACAAACCCCTACAACCTACCGTCAATGAGTTTACCTTTGTGACAAATTTCGCATCAATTATAGTTGCGAAGGATAAATATCAACCTTTCGTATTACTCTCATAAAGACACTAAATAGCAAAAATAGTTAATGGAAACTGATTTTTCATCCCCTGGCATATTAGTTTCAAACTCGGCGGAGCACGATAGCTAAAGCCATGTCATTAAGGTGCGGTAGTAGCCTTTACTGCCTGTTTTAACGCATTATTTTCTCTTTTGTTTTCAATGTATATGTTACTTCCTGACGTATAGTCTGTGCTTCGAGTCGCGGTAAACAAGACAAAATATGGTACAATCGGACATCGGGAATATTACACATTGATTAGGGTTTAACGACCAATGGCACAACTTTATTTCTACTATTCCGCAATGAACGCGGGGAAATCCACGGCGCTGCTGCAATCCTCATACAATTATCAAGAAAGGGGGATGCGCTCGGTTGTTTACACCGCTGAAATTGATGACCGCTTCGGTGCAGGTAAAGTGAGCTCGCGTATCGGTCTGTCTTCACCAGCAAAGCTTTTTAACACTAAAACCGATTTGCTTGATGAAATCCGTAATGAGCATGCTTCTCAGCCGGTGAATTGCGTTCTGGTAGATGAATGCCAATTTTTGACGCGCGAGCAGGTACATGCTCTCTCTGACGTGGTTGATGAGCTGGATATCCCGGTACTGTGTTATGGATTACGCACGGATTTCCGCGGAGAGCTCTTTGTAGGAAGCCAGTATTTGCTGGCGTGGTCAGATAAGCTCGTTGAACTGAAAACCATCTGCTTTTGCGGTCGGAAGGCCAGTATGGTTCTTCGTCTTGATCAAGAGGGTAAGCCCTACGCTGAAGGTGAGCAGGTCGTTATTGGCGGCAATGAGCGTTATGTCTCTGTCTGTCGTAAACATTATAAAGAAGCACTGAAAACAGGATCTCTGTCGGCGATTCAGGAAGAAAACCGAAAGTAGAATTCCTCGTAAATATTGCCTGTTGTTCTCTATAGCCATAAAAAAACCCGCCGAAGCGGGTTTTTTTATTTTGCTAACAATTAAGCGTTTTTCTTCGCTTTCTTATCGGCTTTCACTACTGGTAATTCAACTTTTACAGCTGCTGGTTCAGCTTCGCTGAATTCGCGTCCATAGAAGGTATCCAGCAGAATCTGTTTCAGTTCGGAGATCAGTGGGTAGCGCGGGTTAGCACCAGTACACTGGTCATCGAAGGCATCTTCAGACAGTTTGTCAACGTGAGCCAGGAAGTCAGCTTCCTGCACACCAGCTTCGCGGATAGATTTAGGAATACCCAGCTCAGCTTTAATGCTATCCAGCCATGCCAGCAGTTTTTCAATCTTCGCTGCAGTACGGTCACCAGGAGCACTCAGGCCTAGATGGTCAGCGATTTCTGCATAACGACGACGTGCTTGCGGACGGTCGTACTGGCTGAAAGCAGTCTGCTTGGTTGGGTTATCGTTAGCGTTATAACGAATAACGTTTGAAATCAGCAGGGCGTTCGCCAGACCGTGAGGAATGTGGAACTGAGAACCCAGTTTGTGTGCCATAGAGTGACATACACCCAGGAAGGCGTTAGCAAACGCGATGCCTGCGATGGTTGCAGCACAGTGGACGCGCTCACGCGCTACTGGGTTCTTAGAACCTTCATTGTATGATGCTGGCAGGTTTTCTTTCAGCAGTTTAAGTGCCTGCAGAGCCTGACCATCAGAGAACTCAGAAGCCAGTACGGAAACGTAAGCTTCCAGGGCGTGAGTGACTGCATCCAGGCCACCGAACGCGCACAGTGATTTCGGCATATCCATGACAAGGTTTGCATCAACGATCGCCATATCTGGAGTCAGAGCATAATCTGCCAGCGGATATTTTTGACCTGTTGCGTCATCAGTCACAACGGCAAACGGTGTTACTTCAGAACCGGTACCGGAGGTAGTGGTGACGGCAATCATTTTCGCCTTCACGCCCATTTTCGGGAACTTATAGATACGTTTACGGATATCCATAAAGCGCAGTGCCAGTTCTTCGAAGTGGGTTTCTGGATGTTCGTACATGACCCACATGATCTTAGCCGCATCCATCGGGGAGCCGCCGCCCAGTGCGATGATGACGTCTGGTTTGAACGAGTTCGCCATCTCTGCGCCTTTGCGCACGACGGTCAGCGTTGGATCTGCTTCAACTTCGAAGAACACTTCGGTTTCTACGCCAGCCGCTTTCAGGACAGAAGTAATCTGGTCAGCATAGCCATTGTTGAACAGGAAACGGTCGGTCACGATGAGCGCACGTTTGTGGCCATCAGTAATCACTTCATCCAGCGCGATTGGCAGTGAGCCACGGCGGAAGTAGATAGATTTCGGAAGTTTGTGCCACAACATGTTTTCAGCTCGCTTAGCAACGGTTTTCTTGTTGATCAGGTGCTTAGGACCAACGTTTTCAGAGATGGAGTTACCACCCCATGAACCACAACCCAGAGTCAGGGAAGGCGCGAGTTTAAAGTTATACAGATCGCCGATACCACCCTGAGAAGCAGGGGTGTTAATCAGAATACGGGCGGTTTTCATCATCTGGCCAAAGTGAGCCACACGTTCAGGCTGGTTGTCCTGGTCGGTATACAGACAAGAAGTATGACCGATACCACCCATGGCAACGAGTTTCTCTGCTTTTACTACTGCATCGTCGAAATCTTTCGCACGGTACATGGCAAGGGTAGGAGACAGTTTTTCGTGCGCAAATGGTTCGCTTTCGTCCACTACGGAAACTTCACCAATCAGAATTTTGGTGGAGACCGGAACGGTAAAGCCCGCCAGTTCAGCAATTTTATAAGCCGGTTGACCTACGATAGCCGCGTTCAGCGCGCCATTTTTCAGAATGATGTCCTGAACGGCTTTCAGCTCTTTGCCCTGCAGCATGTAGCCGCCGTGGCTTGCGAAACGTTCGCGAACGGCATCGTATACTGAGCTCACAACAACGACAGACTGCTCGGACGCACAGATAACGCCATTATCGAAGGTTTTAGACATCAGAACCGATGCAACAGCACGTTTGATATCGGCGGTTTCGTCGATGACCACAGGTGTGTTACCTGCACCAACACCGATTGCTGGTTTACCGGAGCTGTATGCTGCTTTAACCATACCCGGGCCACCAGTGGCCAGAATCAAGTTAATGTCAGGGTGATGCATCAATGCGTTAGACAGTTCAACAGAAGGCTGGTCAATCCAACCGATCAGATCTTTAGGCGCACCAGCTGCGATTGCCGCTTGCAGAACGATGTCTGCCGCTTTGTTAGTCGCATCTTTTGCACGCGGATGTGGAGAGAAGATAATCGCGTTACGGGTCTTCAGGCTGATCAGTGATTTGAAGATTGCAGTAGAAGTTGGGTTGGTAGTCGGAACGATACCGCAAATGATGCCGATGGGTTCAGCAATCGTGATGGTACCGAAAGTGTGGTCTTCAGAAAGAACGCCACACGTCTTCTCATCTTTATAGGCGTTGTAGATATACTCTGAAGCGAAGTGGTTTTTAATCACTTTATCTTCAACGATACCCATGCCAGATTCGGCAACGGCCATTTTAGCGAGAGGGATTCGAGCATCTGCAGCTGCCAGTGCGGCGGCGCGGAAGATTTTATCAACCTGTTCTTGGGTGAAATTGGCATATTCACGCTGGGCTTTTTTGACGCGCTCTACGAGTGCGTTAAGTTCAGCGATATTAGTAACAGCCATAATGCTCTCCTGATAATGTTTAAACTCTTTTAGTAAACCAGCGCCCGATACGACAACATTATAGACGAGGTACCAGCACTTGCTTAACACACAATAAAACAAAGGTTTACTGTGGATGTTCTCTACTGCTGAGCACTAACTTACTAAAAGAGCCTTACTTTAGCATCATCCCTTTTTGTCAGGTCAACTCCCTGTCAGTGTCATCAAGATTACTCACTTCTGAGTACGGAAAACATGATCTGCATCAATTTATACCGAAGCTGATACCTTTCAGCACCGGTATTTCGAACATTAATATCAAGTGTTAAATAATTACAAAAGTAATGAAGCCTATACTAGCATTGGTTGCACAAATGTTTAACACATGAAAATCATAGCGTTTTGTCGCAGATTTCTGGTGAAGTATGCTGATAAACAGCGTATCTTCAGCGCGGCTTTTATTCATTTCTTTTGTCGTCTGGGCCATGCTGATTTACGGAGCTAATTGTGACCCCATTGCTCTTTGATTTTTCAACCTATTTTAAGTTTTTTATCGGTTTGTTCGCGCTTGTTAACCCGGTAGGTATTATTCCGGTCTTCATTAGTATGACCAGTTACCAAACGGCGGTTGCCCGGAACAAGACCAACCTGACTGCAAACTTGTCGGTCGCCATAATATTGCTGACATCGCTGTTTCTCGGTGATTCGATTCTGCAAATCTTCGGTATTTCCATCGACTCCTTCCGTATCGCGGGTGGCATCCTCGTTGTGACCATCGCAATGTCGATGATCAGTGGAAAACTCGGTGAGGATAAACAGAACAAGCAAGAGAAAACGGAAACAGCCGTTCGCGAAAGCATTGGGGTCGTCCCATTAGCATTGCCGCTTATGGCAGGGCCGGGTGCTATCAGTTCTACCATCGTCTGGGGAACGCGGTATCACAATGTGGTACATCTCATTGGGTTTTCCGTCGCTATTGCGCTTTTCGCTTTGTGTTGCTGGGGCGTTTTTCGTATTGCCCCCTGGCTCGTTCGTTTGCTGGGCCAAACGGGCATCAACGTTATCACCCGCATAATGGGGTTGCTACTGATGGCACTAGGGATTGAATTTATCGTGACCGGGCTGAAAAGTATTTTCCCTGGCTTAGTCAATTAGATTTCAAATGAAAGAACGGAGCCTTTGGCTCCGTTTTTTTTCGTTACTATCAGCAAATCATATAAATAAAGTTGAAATCTTCACAAGAAATAATAAATTCCGCTAATAAACCACTTCCTTTACATTTCAGTAACTTAGTATTTATCGGTTCAACTGCCTGCACATAATCCGCGCAAACGCTCTGTTATTTTACTCACACGATACTCTGGGGCTTGCTGTGGGATAACTGAAATGATATTAGTAAATTCAACATTACCTTAGAAGAATGTGCTAGATAATAATCAATTGTTAAATTTTTGTACAAAAACCAGTCGATGAATGCGCAGTGAAGCGTAAAGAGAGCAAAATCTCTCTATCACATTGAATGCAGAGCCTTTTAGTTGCGTTTGATGTACGGCAGGACAGCCCTCACCGAAACGGTAATCACCGTAAAAGAGAATTGCTTAACAAATTTGCAAAATGTATTGGCGTGAAATTAAGCCATTTGGTACTTTCCGGCCTTATATTTTGCTCCAGTATTCACGCAGATGAGAATGGTTTTCATATATAGCGCTCATCTCAGAGAGATAATGCACGTCGCCAGACAGGGTAGGCGTGTTAAGAATCGACGCAAGGTGGCCAAACGAGACACCAGTAATAAGTACAGTCGGTGATAGCAAGCAGTAAAACGACCTGACAGCAGCAAAAACTCCTGCGTTGCTCAGGATCCCTTAAGGGGAATAATTAAACAGGCTGGTAATAAAACCAGTAATTATAATGAGTGGAGTACCAACACAATGTCCATCATCACAAAAAAAAGATTGATTGCCGCGGGGATTTTCACTGCGCTGATCGCGGGTAATATGGCAATGGCTGCCGACGTTCCCGCTGGAGTTACGCTGGCAGAAAAGCAGACCATGATCCGCAACAACGGCGCTGAGCCACAGTCGCTGGATCCGAACAAAATTGAGGGTGTTCCAGAAGCAAACATCAGCCGTGATTTGTTCGAAGGCCTGCTGATTACTTCTACAAAAGACGGTCACCCCATTCCGGGCGTTGCTGAGAACTGGGATAACAAGGACTTTAAAGTCTGGACATTCCATCTGCGTAAAGATGCTAAATGGTCCAATGGCGATCCTGTTACCGCTCAAGATTTCGTTTATAGCTGGCAACGTCTGGTTGACCCAAATACCGCGTCACCTTATGCAAGCTACCCGCAGTACGGCCATATCACTAACGTTGATGAAATCATCGACGGTAAAAAGAAACCTTCCGAGCTTGGCGTAAAAGCCATTGACGACCATACGCTGGAAGTCACCTTGAGCGAGCCGGTTCCGTATTTCTACAAATTGCTGGTTAACCCGGCAATGTCCCCGGTCAATAAAACTGCCATCGAAAAATTCGGTGAGAAGTGGACCCAGCCTGCCAATATCGTGACTAACGGCGCGTACAAACTCAAAGACTGGGTTGTCAACGAACGTATCGTGATGGAGCGTAATACCCATTATTGGGATAACGCAAAAACGGTTGTAGACCAGATTACCTTCCTGCCGATCTCTTCAGAAGTGACAGACGTTAACCGCTATCGCAGCGGTGAGATCGACATGACCTATAACAACCTGCCGATTGAACTCTTCCAGAAACTGAAAAAAGAGATCCCGGCAGAAGTACACGTCGATCCGTATCTGTGTACTTACTACTATGAAATCAACAACCAGAAAGCACCCTTCACCGATGCTCGCGTTCGTACTGCGCTGAAGCTGGGTCTGGATCGCGACATCATCGTGAACAAAGTGAAAGCGCAGGGCGATCTGGCCGCTTTCGGTTACACGCCGCCGTATACTGATGGTGCAAAACTGACTAAACCAGAGTGGTTCAGCTGGACTCAGGAAAAACGTAACGAAGAAGCGAAAAAGCTGCTGGCTGAAGCGGGTTATACCGCTGATAAACCACTGACGTTTAACCTGCTGTATAACACCTCCGATCTGCACAAAAAACTGGCAATCGCTGCCGCATCTATCTGGAAGAAAAATCTGGGTGTGGATGTGAAACTGGTTAACCAGGAATGGAAAACCTTCCTGGATACCCGTCATCAGGGTACTTATGACGTAGCGCGTGCTGGCTGGTGTGCGGATTACAACGAACCGACCTCTTTCCTGAACACAATGCTTTCTGACAGCTCAATGAACACCGCGCACTATAAGAGCCCGGCATTCGATGCGATCATGAAAGAATCGCTTAAAGCCACGGATGAAGCGCAGCGTAGCGCGCTTTATGACAAAGCAGAGCAGCAGCTTGGTAAAGATTCTGCCATCGTCCCTGTTTACTACTACGTGAATGCGCGTCTGGTGAAACCATGGGTTGGCGGTTATACCGGCAAAGATCCGATGGATAACATCTACACCAAAGATCTGTACATCATTAAGCATTAATGGCAATCCGTGGGGCAAAGCAATTTGCCCCACTGTGTCTTAATTCATCGCACTAACTACACGGCATCATTCAGGTCACACTGAGCGAGCATGTGTAAAAGGCACACGCCAGAAGGTACGGGCAATGTTGAAATTTATCCTACGTCGCTGTCTTGAAGCGATACCGACGCTCTTTATTCTTATTACCATTTCGTTCTTCATGATGCGTCTCGCTCCCGGTAGTCCTTTCACCAGCGAGCGAGCGCTGCCGCCTGAAGTCATGGCGAACATCGAAGCCAAATATCATTTAAACGATCCTATCTCCACCCAGTACTTCAATTACCTGAAGCAGCTGGCGCACGGTGATTTTGGGCCGTCATTCAAATATAAAGACTATTCCGTTAACGATCTGGTGGCATCAAGCTTCCCCGTTTCGGCCAAATTAGGTGCCGCGGCATTTATTCTTGCCGTCCTCCTTGGCGTCACGGCAGGCGTTATCGCTGCGCTCAAGCAAAACACCCGGTGGGACTATTCCGTGATGGGGATAGCCATGACGGGGGTCGTGATACCCAGTTTTGTGGTCGCGCCGTTACTGGTGATGATATTTGCCATCACCTTGAAGTGGCTGCCCGGAGGCGGCTGGAACGGCGGGGCACCGAAGTACATGATCCTGCCGATGGTGGCGTTATCGCTGGCTTATATTGCGAGCATCGCGCGTATCACCCGTGGCTCGATGATTGAAGTCCTGCATTCGAACTTCATTCGTACTGCACGAGCAAAAGGGTTGCCGATGCATCGGATCGTCATTCGTCATGCATTGAAACCTGCGCTGCTGCCGGTGCTCTCCTACATGGGGCCAGCCTTCGTCGGTATCATTACGGGTTCTATGGTTATCGAGACTATTTATGGCCTGCCGGGTATTGGTCAGCTCTTCGTGAACGGCGCGTTGAACCGCGACTATTCTCTGGTGCTGAGCCTGACTATCCTCGTTGGCGCGCTGACGATTCTCTTTAACGCCGTTGTCGATGTGCTGTATGCCGTTATCGACCCGAAAATCCGCTACTAGCACTGGAGCTTGCCATGATGTTAAGTAAGAAAAACAGCGAGGCGCTGGAAAACTTCAGTGAGAAACTCGAAGTCGAAGGGCGCAGCCTGTGGCAAGACGCCCGTCGTCGCTTTATGCATAACCGTGCGGCCGTCGCCAGCCTGGTTGTGCTGATCTTTATCGCAGTATTCGTTGCATTTGCACCGCTGCTTTCGCAGTTTACCTACTTCGATACGGACTGGGGCATGATGTCCAATGCGCCTGATATGGCGTCAGGGCACTACTTCGGTACCGACTCTTCAGGACGCGATCTGTTGGTGCGCGTGGCGATTGGTGGCCGTATCTCTTTGATGGTCGGTATTGCTGCGGCGCTGGTGGCCGTCATTGTCGGTACGCTGTACGGCTCGCTTTCCGGCTACCTTGGCGGCAAAGTCGATTCCGTCATGATGCGACTGCTTGAGATCCTCAACTCCTTCCCGTTCATGTTCTTCGTTATTTTGCTGGTCACCTTCTTCGGTCAAAATATTCTGCTGATCTTCGTCGCTATCGGGATGGTGTCCTGGCTGGATATGGCGCGTATCGTGCGTGGTCAGACCCTGAGCCTGAAACGCAAAGAGTTTATCGAAGCGGCGCAGGTTGGCGGTGTATCTGTCGGCGGCATCGTTGTTCGCCATATCGTTCCGAATGTCCTTGGCGTGGTGGTGGTTTACGCTTCACTGCTGGTACCCAGCATGATCCTGTTTGAATCCTTCCTGAGCTTCCTCGGTCTGGGTACACAAGAGCCGTTGAGCAGTTGGGGCGCGTTGTTGAGCGATGGCGCGAACTCGATGGAAGTTTCTCCGTGGCTATTGCTCTTCCCGGCTGGTTTCCTGGTGGTAACCCTGTTTTGTTTCAACTTTATCGGCGATGGCCTGCGTGATGCCCTCGATCCGAAAGACCGTTAAGGAGTGCCGCCATGACTATTATTGAAACGGCAAACGCGCCGCAGTCGCAACAGCAGAAAAATGTCCTGCTGGACGTTAAAGATCTGCGAGTCACCTTTAAGACCCCTGATGGCGATGTGACGGCAGTTAACGATCTCAACTTTGACCTGCGTGCGGGCGAAACGCTGGGTATCGTGGGTGAATCAGGCTCTGGTAAATCGCAAACGGCCTTCGCGCTGATGGGCTTGCTGGCGCAAAACGGACGTATTGGTGGAACGGCCAACTTTAACGGTAAAAATATTCTTAACCTGCCTGAGCCAGAGCTGAACAAGCTGCGCGCCGAGCAGATTTCGATGATATTTCAGGATCCAATGACGTCGCTTAACCCGTATATGCGCGTGGGCGAGCAGTTGATGGAGGTCCTGATGCTGCACAAAGGGATGAATAAAGCCGAAGCCTTTGAAGAGTCGGTGAAAATGCTGGATGCGGTCAAAATGCCGGAAGCGCGTAAGCGTATGCGCATGTATCCACATGAATTCTCTGGCGGTATGCGTCAACGTGTGATGATCGCGATGGCGCTGCTGTGCCGGCCAAAATTACTGATTGCCGACGAGCCAACTACCGCGCTGGACGTGACGGTCCAGGCACAGATTATGACGTTGTTGAATGAACTCAAGCGCGAGTTCAACACGGCAATAATCATGATTACCCACGATCTGGGCGTTGTAGCGGGTATCTGTGACAAAGTGTTGGTGATGTACGCCGGTCGCACGATGGAATATGGTCAGGCGCGCGACGTGTTTTATCATCCTGCGCATCCATACTCTATCGGCCTGCTGAATGCCGTTCCGCGTCTCGACGCAGAAGGCGAAGCACTACTGACAATCCCGGGTAACCCACCCAATCTGTTGCGTCTGCCTAAAGGCTGTCCTTTCCAGCCGCGTTGTCCGCATGCGATGGAAATTTGTAACAGCGCTCCGCCACTGGACGCGTTTGCACCAGGCCGTCTTCGCGCCTGCTTTAAGCCGTACGAGGAGCTGGTATGAACGCCATTGATGAAAAAAGAAATGTGCTGCTCGAAATTGCCGATTTAAAGGTTCATTTTGATATCAAAGATGGCAAACAGTGGTTCTGGCAACCCTCCAAAACCCTGAAGGCTGTCGACGGCGTAACGTTACGTTTGTACGAAGGCGAAACGCTGGGTGTTGTGGGGGAGTCTGGCTGTGGTAAATCGACGTTTGCCCGTGCCATTATCGGCCTGGTAAAAGCAACGGAAGGTCGAGTTGCCTGGCTGGGTAAAGATTTGCTCGGTATGAAGCCGGACGAATGGCGCGAAGTGCGTAGTGATATCCAGATGATTTTCCAGGATCCACTGGCGTCGCTGAACCCGCGTATGACCATCGGTGAAATTATTGCGGAACCACTGCGCACCTATCATCCTAAGATGACGCGCCAGGAAGCTCGCGATCGTGTGAAAGCGATGATGTTGAAAGTGGGGCTGTTACCAAACCTCATTAACCGTTATCCGCACGAGTTTTCTGGTGGACAGTGTCAGCGTATCGGTATTGCGCGTGCGCTGATCCTTGAACCGAAGCTGATCATCTGTGATGAACCGGTTTCAGCACTGGATGTTTCTATCCAGGCGCAGGTGGTGAACCTGCTGCAAAAACTGCAGCGTGAAATGGGGCTGTCGTTGATCTTCATCGCACACGACCTGGCGGTGGTTAAGCACATCTCCGACCGCGTGTTGGTGATGTATCTGGGCCATGCCGTTGAGCTGGGCACTTATGATGAGGTGTATCACAATCCGCTACACCCTTATACGAAAGCTCTGATGTCTGCGGTACCGGTTCCTGACCCGGATCTGGAGAAGAATAAAAAAATACAGCTTCTCGAAGGAGAACTGCCTTCGCCTATCAATCCGCCGTCGGGCTGTGTTTTCCGCACTCGTTGTCCTATCGCGGGCCCGGAATGCGCGCAAACTCGGCCCGTTCTTGAAGGAAGTTTCCGTCACGCGGTTTCCTGCCTGAAAGTAGACCCGTTATAATCGCAAGGGCTGACATGATGTCAGCCCTTAATTTTTTGCGAGGTTAACGTGTCGCTATCCGTTTCTTCAGTACGACGTCAGCTTTACCGATTTTTATTCGATCAAAACAACCGCTCTGGACGTCGGTTCGAAGGGCTCTGTGGTCTTTTCGCACTGCTCAGCGTGTTAATTATCTTTATCGAGTCAGGGCTGGGGACCCAATATCATCTCAGTATTGATGAATGGCACCTGTTCGTCTGGCTGGAGTTAGCCGTCACGCTTGTCTTCACCTTTGAATACTTGCTGCGTATATTTTGTTGGCCAAATCCGGCGAAATACGTTTTTAGTTTTTGGGGTTTTATCGATTTAGCGACCATTTTGCCGCTGTATGTGATGTGGTTATGGCCTGAAATAAGCGTCGACTATGTTTTCGCCTGGCGCGCGATGCGGGCGATCCGTGTATTACGTGTGCTGAAGCTATTACGTTTTATGCCGTCGTTACGGGTGTTCTGGAAAGCCATTTATAGCGCACGCCATCAGTTAATCCTCTTTTACTCATTTATTGCGATTGTGATGATTGTTTTCGGCGCGCTGATGTATTTAATCGAAGGGCCTAAATATGGATTCACGACGCTAAATGCATCGGTCTACTGGGCCATTGTGACGGTGACAACGGTGGGATATGGCGATATTACGCCGCACACGCCGCTCGGAAGGATCGTGGCCTCGGTGCTGATTTTGATTGGTTATTCCGTGATTGCGATTCCGACGGGACTTATCACCACCCATATGAGCGCGGCGTTTCAATATCGTCAGCAGCAGCGGAAGTGTCCAAATTGTCAGCAAAGTAACCACGAACACAGCGCGCGTTTTTGCAATCGCTGCGGCAGTTCGTTACCTGATTAAATAAAAAGGCTGCATTCGCAGCCTTTTTACTATTCGCGCCAGAGGATATGGCACAACTTGTGATCTTTTTCCCGGCATAACAGCACCCGAGCGAAGATGTCGTTGAGTTCGCCACCGTCGGTATCCGCCAGGCCAATAACAACCTCGGCAAAAAAGTCTGGGTTAAGATCGAAATCAACATGCTCGTTCCAGTCTTCCGACGGGTCAAACAGCTCGGCACCGCCGCGCTCTTCAAACTGCAGGTTGAAGAGAATGACATCCGCCGGGTCGAGATTATCGACGGCTAATTCGAGAAAAATATCATAAGCCTGCTCAAGCGTTTCGTCTTCAGTCAGGCGATTATTCAGATCCATTTCCATGATGGTTACCTGTTTATCAACGTTGGCCACGTTTTACAGCAACGGGCTAAAGAAGTAAAACAGTCGTTCGGTAATTCGTTGCCACATCGGGCGCTTGACCCACAGGCGAGCATCTAACAGGCGTGAGCGCGAGATATAATCATCCTGTACCGCCGCCAAATCGCCGCCAAACCCAACGTCGTCAATCACCAGCGTAATCTCAAAATTCAGCCACAGGCTGCGCATATCCAGGTTTACGGTACCGACCAGGCTAAGCTCACCGTCGACCAGCACGCTCTTGGTATGCAAAAGCCCACCTTCAAACTGGTAAATCTTCACGCCTGCGGCCAACAGTTCAGTAAAGAATGCGCGGCTCGCCCAGCCAACCAGCATCGAATCATTCTTGCGTGGTAAAATAATGCTGACATCAACGCCACGCTGCGCAGCGGTACAAATCGCATGCAGCAGATCGTCACTGGGGACGAAGTAGGGCGTGGTCATTATCAGATACTCGCGTGCCGAATAGGCGGCAGTGAGTAGCGCCTGGTGGATGAGATCTTCCGGGAAGCCAGGCCCTGAGGCGATGGTGTGGATCGTGTGACCACTTTCCCTTTCAAACGGCATAATGTTTGCGTCAGGGGCGGGTGGAAGAATGCGTTTTCCCGTTTCGATTTCCCAATCGCAGGAATATACGATCCCCATGGCGGTGGCGACGGGGCCTTCCATGCGAGCCATCAAATCAACCCACTGCCCAACGCCGGAATCTTGCTTAAAGAAACGCGGATCAACCATATTCATACTGCCCGTATAGGCAATATAGTTGTCGATCATGACCATTTTGCGATGCTGGCGTAAATCCATACGGCGCAGGAATACGCGCAGGAGATTAACCTTCAACGCTTCGACGACCTCAATGCCCGCGTTACGCATCATGGCGGCCCATGGGCTACGGAAGAAAGCCACGCTGCCTGCGGAATCGAGCATCAAACGACAATGGATACCGCGGCGTGAGGCGGCCATTAATGATTCCGCGACCTGATCGGCCATACCGCCGGGTTGCCAGATATAGAAGACCATTTCGATATTATGGCGCGCGAGCTGAATATCGCGGATCAGCGCCTGCATAACATCTTCTGAGGTGGTCAGCAGCTGTAGCTGATTCCCTTTCACCCCGCCAATGCCCTGGCGCAGTTCACAGAGTTTGAACAACGACGAGGCGACGCTGCTGTTTTCTTCGGCGAAGATATGTTTGCAGGACTTAAGATCGTTGAGCCATTTCGCCGTCGAGGGCCACATGGCGCGAGCACGCTCGGCACGTCGTTTGCCCAGATGCAATTCACCAAATGAGAGATACGCAATGATCCCGACCAGCGGCAGGATGTAAATGATCAACAGCCAGGCCATGGCTGATGGAACGGCCCTGCGCTTCATCAGGATGCGAAGTGTGACCCCCGCGATGAGCAGCCAGTATCCCAGAATGACTAGCCAACTCACCACGGAGTAGAAGGTTGTCATAAAATAAAAAATCCTTTTTGAAAGCGTATTGTTATGAGTTTACGCATCAGGATTCATCTGGCAAATAAAAAGGGGAGATAAAGGCTGGTTTGCCGCTATCAACGGTTTATAATGGCGTTTCTGTTAAGGAAAGAGTTGTAAACATGAAGCGCAGTAGAACCGAAGTAGGGCGCTGGCGTATGTTGCGACAGATGAGTCGTCGCAAGGCGCGTTGGCTGGAAGCACAATCACGCCGCAACATGCGTATCCACGCTATCAGGAAATGTGGGCTGAGTCGCCATCGCAATGCGCTGGTGTTTGCCGTCCGCGAACTCTGATCATCCTGAAGGCACCGTTACAGGTGCCTGATGTTTCTGAATAACTATCAATCTTCGCAGTATCCTTTTTCCTCGTCTTTAACGATATAATGCGCACAAAGAATAACTCGAATTTAAAATATGAATCCGTTCCTCTGGGTATTAGTGGTGTTTCTTGCGCTGGATGCGCTCAGAGAAAGTTTGGAACTGTCTTCGTTTCGTGCATTAGCTGAATATATCAGCGCGTGGATTATGCAGTGGCTCTCATAAAGGAAAAAGGAAAAAGGGATGAAAGGAAAACGGGTTGCCGTGATGATGGGGATTCTTGTACTGACAGGGTGTGCTAACACAAAAACCGCGCCAGAAAGACATGCTTATTACTTCATTGGACATAAATCGAATTTTGTCGGTGGCAATTTTGCCAATAACCAACAGCAGAATTATCGTTTGAACGTGCCGCAGTTCCGCGAGATTTACGCCCAGGGGAAAGCTGACCGTGCCGCAGGTCGAACATTCTCCGAGGCGGCTGAATACGCACAAAGTATCCGCGACCAGGTTAAGCAAAACGTCACAACCAATCACAGCTTTACTGGTAATGCGAGTGATAAATGGACATCGGATATGGAACTGAAAGATGCGATCCTGTTCGGGAACGAGCTCGCTGCATCTTATCTTGACGGCTATAACGGCGTACAATAGATACCGAGTTCTCAGAAAATGCCGCTTAGCTGCGGCATTTTCATTATGTTTTATATAAGGAGTAAGTTGTGTTTGCGGAGTTTGGTGTACTTAATTTCTGGACATATTTCGTCGGCGCGTTCTTTATCGTTCTGGTTCCCGGCCCAAATACATTATTTGTGCTAAAAACAGGCATTGGTCATGGCGTTAAAAAAGGCTACCTGGCCGCTACGGGCGTATTTATCGGTGATGCCGTGCTGATGTTTCTGGCGTGGGCCGGAGTGGCGGCTCTGATTCAGACTACTCCCGTCCTGTTCAATATCGTTCGCTATTTAGGTGCCCTGTATCTGCTCTGGCTGGGCGGCAAAATGCTCTGGTCAGTCCTGACGCGTAAAAATCACGGACATGAAGCGGGGGCAGAGCCTGCAAGTATGATTATGAAACGATCCCTGGTTTTAAGCCTGACCAATCCAAAGGCGATCCTCTTTTATGTTTCGTTTTTCGTGCAGTTCATCGACGTGAACGCGAAGAATACCGGTACTTCTTTCTTAATTCTGGCCACAACGCTTGAACTGATAAGCTTTGTTTATATGAGCTTCCTCATTTTCTCCGGTGCGTTTGTCACGCGTTACCTCAAGACAAAAAAGAAACTGGCAAAGCTGGGGAATGGTCTAATCGGACTGCTGTTTGTGGGATTTGCTGCGCGACTGGCGTCGCTACACTGACGGGCATTCTTGAAATAAATTGCTCGTTGTAGCCGATATCCGGGATTCTGAAAGGTATTGCTACGTTTTAAAGAAGGCTACTGCGGGAGCCTTCTTACCCTCTTAAAACACTTTCTTGTACGGCTTAATCGTGACGTTTGCGTATACACCAGCCGCGACATAAGGGTCGGCTTCGGCCCACGATTGTGCATCTTCGAGTGATTCAAATTCGGCAATGACAGTTGAACCGCTAAAACCTGCGGCACCAGGATCGTTGCTGTCAACAGCGGGCATCGGCCCTGCGGTCAGTAATTTTCCTTCGTCACGTAGAAGTTGCAGTCGTGCCAGATGGGCAGGGCGCACGGACTGTCTTTTTTCCAGGGAATCAGCAACATCTTCAGCGTAAATCACGTAAAGCACGGCGAAGCTCCTTAGCCATTAAAAGTGTTATTAACGTTATGTGAAAGCATCGATGACTGCAATGTAAAGATAACGACCTTGTTAAAACCTTAGCAATCTCGCGCCTTTTTTGCTCCGCCTTGAACTTTAAATGCAAGAAGATGGCGTGTCTTATTGAATATGATTGCTATTTGCATTTAAAATCAGTGCCTGGTTTTTTAACTGTAGCGATTATGACTTCGATGACTCTGGATTTACCTCGCCGCTTCCCCTGGCCGACGCTGCTGTCCGTCGTTATTCATGGCGCCGTAGTGGCGGCACTGCTTTTTACTTCGGTGCATCAGGTTATCGAAATGCCAGCGCCCTCGCAGCCGATCTCGGTGACCATGGTCACACCTGCCGATCTTGAGCCTCAGGTCGTTCCGCCTCCGCCAGAGCCGGTTGTCGAGCCTGAACCAGAGCCTGAGCCAATTCCTGAGCCGCCTAAGGAAGCGCCGGTCGTGATTCACAAACCGGAACCGAAGCCAAAGCCGAAGCCTAAACCTAAGCCGGTTAAGAAAGTGGAAGAACGTCCTAAGCGTGAAGAGCGTCCGGTCGAGCCGCGTACGACACAGTCGGTGCAAAATACCGCGCCAGCGAAACCAGTGATGAATAACTCGCCGGCTACGGCAAAGCCTGTCATCAGCGCGCCTTCTGGCCCACGTGTACTCAGCCGTACTCAGCCAGTCTATCCGGCTCGCGCGCAGGCCCTGCGCATTGAGGGCCGTCTGCGAGTCAAATTTGATGTGACGGCAGAAGGAAGGGTAGAAAATGTGGAAGTGCTCTCTGCTCAACCGGCAAATATGTTTGAACGAGACGTCAAAACAGCGATGCGTAAATGGCGCTACGAGGCAGGGAAACCTGGCAAAGGCGTTATCGTTAACATCGTATTCCGCATGAATGGCGGGGCGCAGATGGAATAAATAGAAAGGCCTCCAAATGTGGAGGCTTTTTTTACACCTGAGGCAGCGGGCGAGGTGTGCCCTGATTGTCTACCGCAACATAGATGAACAAGGCTTCAGTTGCTTTATAACGCTGACCGATAGGTTCAGAAGCGACCTTTTTCACCCACACTTCAATATTAATCGATATCGATGTGTTACCGCGCTTGATGCAACGCGCGTAACAGCACACGACGTCGCCCACCGCGACAGGACGTAAAAACGTCATACCGTCGACTCTCACGGTTACGACACGTCCATGCGCGATTTCTTTTGCGAGGATTGCGCCGCCCATATCCATCTGTGACATTAACCATCCGCCGAAGATGTCTCCGTTAGCATTGGTGTCGGCAGGCATTGCAAGTGTGCGTAAAACCAGTTCGCCCTGTGGGGCGTCATTTGTTGTTGTCATTGTTATTTCACTCACAGAATAGCGGGCCAGAAGCGTCTGGCCCGAAAGAATCACTGCTTGTCGTCCTGGGGCATATGGCGATAGATATATACGCCGCTGAGCAAGGTGAAAATCAGCGTCAACGCGGTCAGACCAAAGACTTTGAAATTGACCCAAATATTCTGCGGCATCCAAAAGGCAATATAGATGTTCGCTACCCCGCAAAGAATGAAGAACACGGCCCAGGCGAGATTCAGGCGTGACCAGACTTCTTGCGGCAAGGTAATCTCTTTACCCAGCATGCGCTGGATAAGAGGCTTGTGCATCACCCACTGGCTGAACAGCAGAGCCCCTGCAAACAGGCCATAAATGACCGTCACCTTCCATTTAATGAACTCATCATTGTGGAAGAAAACGGTTAGCCCGCCGAAAACCGCCACCAGAATAAAGGTGATCAGCGCCATTTTTTCGACTTTGCGATAGCGTATCCAGCTGTAGATCAACACTACGGCGGTCGCGACTATCAGTGCCGTCGTGGCGGCATAAATGTCGTACAGCTTATAAAATGCGAAAAAAACGACGAGGGGTAAAAAATCAAGAAACTGCTTCATTCTTCGATTCCATCTTCTGCGTTGGGCAGAGCAAAAAGTTGTGCTCTGCCATCAGGAAAACTACTTGCGGATCAGCATATACAGGCGGAACAGATAGACCAGCAACACTGCGGAAAGCAGGTTACTGACCGTATTCGCCACCACTGCACCCACGTTTGGTGTGAGTATCGCAAAGTTAGGCGCAAACAGGAGCAACAGCGTTTTTGCCAGCAACCAGCTAATGACCGCCGGGGCGACCAGACGCATGTTCGACCATGCCAGTTTCACGCTACCGCGCATCGCCGCGAAGATCCCCATTTTATCCTGCACCAGCATGATCGGAGCAAAAGAAAGGACAATCGCCAGCAGCACACCCGGCACCACAACCAGCATAATGCCCATTTGCACCAGCATGGTGGTCAAAAAGATCATGATAAACAGTTTTGGCAATACTGGCGCACTAGCACCGATAGCGCGAAGTGCGCTGATACGTTGCCCAGCTGAAACCATCTGAATCATCAACAGTACCCCACCTGCGAGAATCGCATTACCAATCAACCCAGAAAAGGTCGAGGCAGCAGAAGCGCGCAGCAAGATTTGTTGCTGTTCAGGCGTCATATTCTGAACAAGATCAAAGAGACCAACGCTTCCGGCGAGATGATCGCCCTGGCTGAGGGTCGCAATTTGATCATCACTCGGCGAAAACGCATGGCCAAGCACCACCGTGATAAACGCGCATAGCAAGGCGATCAGTAAAAAAGTAATGAACTGATTGCGGAAAAAATTCCCCGTGTCACGGTAGACGGACTTCGCCGTGATAGACATGCACTCTCCTTGAGTATTGCAGGTATTAATAAGCGGGCAATTGTACCCTGGATAACTCTGTCGTGGCAGCACCAACGCTTGTATGGAAAAGCATATCTTTGTAAAGCAAACCCAAACAATGAAATTTGACCTGGATTCGTTCCACTGCAACTCAATGAAGCATAGAAAATTAATCTGGATCAATGAATGTTAAATTACTGACTCTAATGTGATCTGCGTTGGATCACTTGTTACTCATTTATGGGTATATTCTCCGCGCCAATAAAACCACGACGATGGAGCGGATATGAAAAAATTAGCGGTGGCAGCCCTTGTATTAAGCAGTCTCTCTGGCGGCGCGTATGCCCACGAAGCAGGCGAATTCTTCATTCGCGCGGGTTCGGCGACGGTGCGTCCGACAGAAGGTTCAGATAACGTATTAGGAAGTCTCGGTGGCTTTAACGTCAGCAATAACACGCAGTTAGGTTTGACATTCACTTATATGGCGACGGATAACATCGGCGTTGAGCTTCTGGCGGCAACACCTTTCCGTCATCGGGTAGGAACAGGACCGACGGGTGATATTGCAACGGTTCATCAACTTCCCCCAACGTTAATGGCGCAATGGTACTTCGGCGATGCCAGCAGTAAGGTGCGTCCGTACGTTGGCGCAGGTGTTAACTACACCACTTTCTTTGACGAGAAATTCAACGATACCGGTAAAGAAGCAGGGCTTACCGATCTCAGCCTGAAAGACTCATGGGGTGTAGCCGGACAGGTGGGGATGGACTATCTCATCAACCGTGACTGGCTGTTGAACATGTCTGTGTGGTACATGGATATCGACACCGATGTGCGCTTTAAAGCCGGTGGGGAGCAGCAGAGCGTGAGTACCCGTCTGGATCCGTGGGTGTTTATGTTCTCGGCGGGTTACCGCTTCTAATCATTTTGTTTTCCCCGATATAAATTGGTTAAAGTCGCGGCCAGTTTGTATCGGGGTGATATCCTTTTTATACCTAACGTCTTGTTTTGTTTTTTTACAGGGAATGGTCAACATGATCAGTCTTAAACCCGCGACGCACGATCGTCATATTGTTGAGAATTTGTTCCGATACTATGTTTACGATCTCGCAGAATCTGGCAAGTGGCCATGCGGGAGTGATGGGAACTACGGCTTTAACGTTTCGTTACTGGACCCTCACTGGAGCCGTGACGATCACTGGCCTTATCTGATTTATCATGGTGATGAACTCGCCGGTTTCTGCTTAATCCGACGCTATCCCTATCATGTTGAACGCTATGATATTGACCAGTTCTTTATCCTGCGCCGATTTAAAGGCATGGGTGTGGGCAAGGAGGCGTTTCGTCTGGCGGTGTCAATGAGACCGGGACTGTGGCAAACCAGAGTGATGCTCGAAAACACAGGCGCACTAACGTTCTGGCGATCGGTTATTGGTCAGTTCACTGGCGGAATTTTTGCAGAAAGTATTCTGCCAGATGATGATTTACCGATGCATTTCATCCTGTATGAAGTTGATTAAGAGAAAACCGGACAACACAGTTTTCTCTTAAGATCCGCCTGCGTTATTGTGTCAGTTCAGGCATATGTTCAAGGGCAAACATCAGCACTTTTTCCCCGTCCAGTGAAGCATACGGATAGCTCTCAATCACGGTAATAGGAAGTCCTTCTCCAATTTCCTTAATCAGCTCATCAAGCTTGTACTGTACATGTGGGGCGACCAGAAACGCGTCGAAAGCCGGTGCGACGCTCGCGAAATTATCCAGCCCAACGGCGCTCACCAGGAGCTTAATACCGCGAGCATCAGCAGCATGCTGCATTTTTTTCGCGAGTGAATTTGCTGTATTGCCAAACAGACAACAAATCAGTAATTTTTTCATCAGAATATCCTCATATAAACTAAGGATACAGTATTCCTGCCCCTGAAAAGAAAATGAGAGCCAACTCAACGTATTGGTTGTTTTTTATTCATTTCATTTGCTGAGGCAACGCCCGTTAAGGGGCGTTACCTGGTTGGCGTATTTACTTTTGAATCAGGTAGCGAATGGTGGGGCCATCTTGCTGAATGTCTAAAACGGTATAGCCGTGATTTTTCGCATCCAGTGGGATGTTATTAATCGATTGAGGACAATCGCTCACGACTTCAAGGATTTCACCTTTTTTGAGCTGCGGCAGCGCCTCAAGCGTGGCGACAGCCGGATAGGGGCACGGCTCGCCAACCATATCGAGACGATAATCGGGAACGATCTCTTTCATACGGCATTCTCCTGTGTTTCGGGTTTACGGTCTGCGCGACGGAAAAAACGTTTTTCCTGGGCAATAACCAATAAAAAAGCGACCAGTAGCAGGCCATAGGTCACCAGCAGTCCACCCAGAGGACCAAAGGTATTGAGCAGGTTAACTTTGTCCCAGCTGGTGGCTAAGGCAGGTGACAGATCATCCCAATAATACGCTAGGATGGTTGAGCCAATCACGTTGCCCAGACCGACCCACCAGTAATGTACCTGGCCTTCGACTGCGCGATACATCCACCCGGTTTCACACCCGCCAGCGAGCACAATGCCAAAACCAAACAGCAATCCGCCAAGCACGGCATTCGGACCCGCCCACATGATTTTGGGTTCGACAC
Organism: Enterobacter sp. SCRI0065; assembly: GCF_059766475.1. Classification (NCBI taxonomy): domain Bacteria; kingdom Pseudomonadati; phylum Pseudomonadota; class Gammaproteobacteria; order Enterobacterales; family Enterobacteriaceae; genus Enterobacter; species Enterobacter sp. SCRI0065. The sequence goes on from NZ_JCBAJB010000005.1 coordinate 27,363, forward strand.
CCAGTTGCACGTAGCTAAATATGCCGATGGCACTGACGGCCATCCCGGCGATAATCGCTTTGGCCATCATGGTCCGCCCGGTTATCCACATATCGCGAAAAGCAGAGGTAAAACAGATCTGCGCGCGTTCAATCAGCAAACCAAAGCCTACGCCAAAGAGCATGGCCAGGCCCAGCTTAGGCTGATTCATCGCGGTACAAAGCGCCCAGGCTATCATGGTGAAAAATATCAGCATGCCAAGACGAAAACGACGACGCGCCTGATCTGGTTTTTGTGTCAGCGGTGATGCCGCGCTGACTTTGGTCATTTTGACGGGAATACGGAACATCGGTAGCAGGGTGAAACGCGCACCGAAATAAGAGCCAATGGCAGTCGCCACGGCAAAAAACCACGCGTGAAGCGAAAACTGCGGAATGCCGGTAAAGAAAGCGGCGAGATTGCAGCCCATGGCCAGGCGTGCGCCAAATCCAGCGATAATACCGCCTGTAATAGCCTGTGCGATGCGAATACGGCTTTTCGGCATGCGCAGTTTGACGTTATTCGCCCACAGCGCGGCCGCAAAACACCCGCCGAACATGCCGATGATCATCATGCCGTCGATGCGGGTGAGCGGCGAACCGTCCAGATGAATAAGTTTGAAGTAGCCCCATTCTTCAGCGTGGATGCCGCCGAGCTGCAAGAGCTGTCCACCCCAGCGGGTGAATTCGCCGGTAACTGCCCAGAATGTGCCAGTGATACCAAAATAGTAGGTAGAGAGGATCCCCGCAGCGATGACTGCAGGAACGGGTGACCAGAACTTAATCAGGTACGCCTGTTTGAAGTGTTGCCAGGACATGTTGAGGCCTCTGAACTCAGAAGGTGTTAATGCATTAAGAAGACCGGATGATACGCCGCAGAAGATATTTGAAAAGCGTGGAAGAGGGAAAAGCTCGAACAGATCAATTCTGAACTACCCCAAACAAAAAGTCAGGAGCGCGATAGCGGTAGACTGAGAAATGACGCCGTTCAGCGGATCTGCTGAACGGCGCAGATATTATGCGTGTCGCGTGGCGGCTTTCATCGCTGTGACAAACTCATGCAGCTCTGCCAGCATCTGCTCAGGCTTATCGACGTTCTTCTCAATGATTTTGACGATTGCAGAACCCGAAATCGCACCCGCGGCTTTGGCGTCAACGGCGGCGCTAACCTGATCTGGAGACGAAATACCAAACCCTTGCAAAGGAGGAGCTGCGTGATACTCAGCCAGTTTTTCCACCAGATGATGCAGCGGAACGGCAGCTTTATTTTCCGCGCCCGTCACGCCAGCACGGGAGAGCAGATAGGTGTAGCCACGACCATGAGAGGCTATCTGACGCAGCAGTTCGTCATCGGCATTGGGTGGGCAAATGAAAATGGGAGCCACGTTATGGCGCATTGCAGCCTGACGAAACGGCGCGGACTCTTCAATCGGCACGTCAGCAATCAGGACGGAATCAACGCCAACGCGCGCACATTCGGCATAAAACTCATCGATTCCGCGGTTGAACACCAGGTTGGCATACATCAACAGGCCAATCGGGATCGCGGGATATTTTTGGCGAATCGTGGCTAACAGCTCAAAACACTGCGTTGGCGTTACGCCTGCGGCAAATGCGCGCAGCGTCGCACTTTGAATGGTAGGGCCATCGGCCAGTGGATCGGAGAACGGGATCCCCAGTTCCAGGGCATCAGCTCCGGCTTCAATCAGGGTATCGATAATCTTCAGTGATTGTTCAGGACCTGGGTCGCCAAGCGTGACGAAGGGAACAAACGCGCCTTCCTTGCGGGCTTTCAGTTCTGCAAATGCGTTATCGTAGCGTTCCATCAGATTTCCCCTCGAGCTTTAAGAATGTCATGAACGGTGAAGATATCTTTATCACCGCGACCGGAAAGGTTAACCACCAACAGCTGCTCTTTTTCCGGATTTTCTTTAATCATTTTCAACGCATGAGCCAATGCATGGGACGACTCCAGCGCCGGGATAATCCCTTCGCTACGACACAGCGTTTTGAAAGCTTCCAGCGCTTCGTCATCGGTGATCGAAACATAATCCGCACGCCCGATGCTGTTCAGATGCGCATGCTGTGGCCCAACGGACGGGAAATCGAGCCCGGCAGAGATGGAGTAAGACTCCTCAATCTGACCTTCATCGGTTTGCATCATCGGTGATTTCATACCGAAATAAATCCCTACGCGACCATGTTTGAGTGGTGCGCCGTGTTCGCCGCTCTCAATGCCGTGACCCGCAGGTTCTACGCCAATTAAGCCAACGCTTGTGTCATCGATAAAGTCAGCAAACATGCCGATAGCATTGGAACCACCGCCGACGCAGGCGATAACCGCATCCGGCAGACGACCCTCTTTCTCAAGGATCTGCACTTTAGTCTCTTCGCCGATCATTCGCTGGAACTCACGCACGATAGTCGGGAAGGGGTGCGGGCCTGCCGCCGTACCCAACATATAGTGAGCGGTATCATAGCTGCCAGACCAGTCGCGCAGCGCTTCGTTACAGGCATCTTTAAGCGTAGAGGACCCACTGTGCACAGGGATCACTTCTGCGCCCATCAGTCGCATGCGGAACACGTTTGGCGACTGACGTTCGATATCTTTAGCACCCATGTAAATACGGCATTTCAGGCCGAGCAGCGCGCTGGCAAGCGCTGACGCAACGCCGTGCTGACCCGCACCTGTTTCGGCGATGATTTCGGTTTTACCCATGCGTTTTGCCAACAGCGCCTGGCCGAGTACCTGGTTCGTTTTGTGCGCGCCACCGTGAAGCAAATCTTCACGCTTAAGATACAGCGTGGTTTTGGTGCCTTCGGTCAGGTTGCGGCATTTGGTCAACGCCGTTGGGCGGCCTGCATAATTCTTCAGCAGGTCGGTAAATTCGGCCTGGAACGCAGGATCTTTCTGAGCGCTAACGAATGCTTCTTCAAGCTGGCGCAAAGCAGGCATCAGGATTTGCGGCACGTACATGCCACCGAACTCACCAAAATAGGGATTTAATAATGTTGTCATTTTCTCTTCCTTAATATGCGCGCAGCGTCTTGAATACCGAGGCCAGCTTGCTGGCATCTTTCATTCCCGGTTGGGACTCTACGCCTGAATTGAAATCGAGGCCTGCGCAGCCCGCTTTCGCGGCTTCAACGCAATTATCTGGACTTAAACCACCGGCAAGCAGGACGTTATCCAGTTTCTCACCGTTCAGCAGTGACCAGTCAAAACGTTCGCCGCTACCACCCTGGCCGTTATCCAGAACATATTTATCAACATGGTTAAGATTGCGAGCAGGCAGGGCATTCGCCACGCTTTGTGCTTTCCAGATTTGCACCTGCGGCGCGAGTTGCTGGCGTAGCTCGTCAATATAGTGCTGATCTTCGCTACCGTGGAGTTGAACGGCAGTCAGGGACAGGCTTTCGGCTTTGGACACAACCGCGTTAATCGGCGCATCACGGAACACACCCACATAGCTGAGAGGCGCTCCTGCCATCACGTCTTGTGCTTGTGCGTCTGAGACATAGCGCGGAGAAGACTCAACAAAAATCAGTCCGCCATAAATTGCACCCGCTTCAAAAGCGGCGGCAGCGTCCTGGGCGCGGGTCAGCCCGCAGACTTTATTCTCGCCCAGCAGCACGCGGCGCACGGCAACATTCAGATCGTCATGCGACATCATCGCTGAACCAATCAAAAAGCCGTTGGCAAAGTGGCTCAGCTCGCGTACCTGCGCATAAGTGTTAATGCCGGATTCGCTGATCACCGTGACGCCAGCACCCAGACGTGGAGCAAGTTGACGCGTGCGGTCCAGGTCGATGGAGAGATCGCGCAGGTCTCGGTTGTTGATCCCAACCACTTTTGCGTTCAATGCAATGGCACGTTCCAGCTCTTCTTCATTGCTCACTTCCGTCAGTACGCCCATATTCAGGCTGTGCGCGACGGCGCTAAGCTGGCGGTACTGCTCGTCCTCCAGCACGGACAACATCAGCAGACAGGCATCGGCCTGATAAAAACGCGCCAGCCAGATTTGGTATGCATCAATAATAAAGTCTTTACACAGAATCGGCTGTGGCGCGATCCCGCTGACAATCGGCAGAAAATCGAAACTTCCCTGGAAGTATTTTTCATCGGTCAGAACGGAGATGGCCGAAGCATGGTGTTTATAAACCCCTGCAATATTTGCAGGGTCAAAATCGTCGCGGATCACGCCTTTAGAAGGAGAGGCTTTTTTACACTCCAGGATAAAGGCGGTACGGGCACCCTGCAGGGCATCGTAAAAACGACGATTGCTGGGAACCACGTCATTCTGAAAACTGGCCAGCGGCTGTTGTGCTTTACGCGCTTCTACCCAGATGGCCTTATCGGCAACGATTTTCGCTAAAACGGTCTGCATTATTTACCCTCTTGCCGCAAGTGCGGTTACGCGGTCGTAAGCTGCGCCCGAGCGCAATACGTCCATCACTTTTTTCGCGTTGACCTGTAGGTCTTCTTCACCGTGCAAACGCATGAGCATTGCGACGTTGGCGGCCACAGCGGCCTCATGGGCGGCTTCACCTTTACCTTGTAGCAAGCGTGTCAGAATGTCACGGTTTTCTTCCGGCGTGCCGCCTGCCAACTGCTCCTGGCGATAAGGCGTCAGACCAAAGTCCGTGGCGTCGAGCTGGTAGCTTTGAATTTCACCGTCACGCAGTTCAGCAACCAGCGTTGGCGCATGCAGTGAGACTTCATCCATCCCGCCGCTATGAACAACGGCGGCGCGTTGATAGCCCAGCACGCGCAGCGTTTCCGCAATCGGTAAGACCAGCTCGGGGCTGTAGACACCAATAAGCGCCAGCGGAGGATGCGCCGGGTTGATCAGTGGGCCTAACACGTTAAACAGGGTGCGCGTTTTTAACTGCTGACGAACCGGCATGGCATGGCGGAAACCGGTGTGATACTTCGGCGCAAAGAGGAAACAGACGCCTAAATCATCCAGCGCTTCCCGTGAGCGTTCGGCGTTCATCTCCAGATTGATACCGAAGGCGGCCAGCAGATCAGAAGAGCCTGAACGGCTGGAGACGCTACGGTTGCCATGTTTTGCCACTTTCATTCCACACGCCGCCGCCACAAATGCGCTGGCGGTCGAAATATTGATGCTATTGCTGCCATCACCACCGGTTCCCACAATATCGGCAAACTGATAATCAGGACGGGGGAATGGTGCGGCGTTTTCCAGCAGCGCCGTTGCGGCACCGGCAATTTCCTGCGGATGCTCACCGCGAACTTTCATGCTCACCAGCGCAGCTGCCAGCTGCTCAGGTTTAAGTTCACCACGCACTACGGCCGAGAAAAGCTGATGGCTTTCTTGCTGAGTCATGGTCTGAGCCTGATACAGTTTTTCCAGAATTGGCTGGATGGTGTTGGCCTGCTCCAGTTTCTGCAATGCCCAGTTTAGCGTTTGTTCCAGCAGGCGTGCGCCATTGGAGGTCAAAATGGATTCGGGATGGAACTGCAGGCCACATACGCGATCCGTGTCATGACGAACGGCCATCACCATGCCTTCAAAAGAGGCGTTGATCGTCAGGCCTGCCGGGATATTGCTGCCGACCAGCGAGTGATAACGAGCAACCGGAAGCGGATTCGGCAGGCCGGCAAACATCGCCTGGCCGTCATGCTCAATGCTCGAGGCTTTACCGTGCAGGATTTCTCCCGCCTGTCCAACATAACCGCCGTAGGCTTCAACAATCGCCTGATGGCCGAGACAAATTCCGATAATAGGCAGTTTGCCGCGCATACGCGTCAGCAGCTCAGGCATACAGCCCGCTTCGCTTGGTGCGCCAGGACCAGGAGACAGCATCAGCACCGGGTTTTGCATGGTTTCCAGACGTTCGATTAACGTTTGTGCGGGTACATGGTTACGGTAAATCACCACGTTATGGCCATTTGCACGCAGCTGGTCTGCCAGGTTGTAAGTGAACGAGTCGATATTATCGAGCAGCAGAATGTCAGCCATCAGAAAATCTCCTGTGCGTGGTGTGCGGTGGCAATGGCGCGTAAAACCGCGCGAGCCTTACTGCGAGTTTCGTCAGCTTCAGACTGCGGAACAGAATCCAGAACAATACCCGCGCCCGCCTGGACTGTCGCAATACCGTCCTCAACGTAAGCGGAACGAATAACGATGCAGGTATCCAGATCGCCGTGGGCGGTGAAGTAACCCACCGCGCCGCCGTAGCTTCCACGGCGACGGCCTTCGGCCTCGGCGATGAGTTGCATCGCACGGACTTTCGGTGCGCCGCTCAGCGTGCCCATGTTCATACAGGCGCGGTAGGCGTGCAGCACGTCGAGATCGCTTCGCAGTTCACCTACCACGCGGGAAACCAGGTGCATGACAAACGAGTAGCGGTCGACTTTAGTTAAATCAGCAACGTAGCGGGTACCGGGCGTACAAATGCGCGCCAGATCGTTACGTGCCAGATCCACCAGCATCAGGTGCTCAGAAAGCTCTTTGTGATCGGTACGCATCTCCAGCTCAATGCGGCTGTCGAGGTCGCGATCTAACGAGCCATCAGCATGACGACCGCGTGGGCGCGTTCCGGCAATAGGGTAGATTTCAATCTGACGATTTGTCGCGTCATACTTCAGCGAGCTTTCTGGCGATGCGCCAAACAGCGTGAACTCATTGTCCTGCATGAAGAACATGTACGGGCTTGGGTTACTCTTCTTCAGTACGTCGTAAGCTGCCAGCGGGGATGGGCAGGGCAGCGAGAATCGACGTGAAGGAACAACCTGGAAAATTTCACCGGCGCGAATCGCTTTTTGCATCTGGCGTACAACCGCGCCATACCGATCGTCAGTTTGATTACATTCGCACTGCATATGTGCGATGTGCTGCACCGGTAAGGTCGCAGGTTCTTCTGTCATCTGCTGTTTCAGCTGTTCAATTCGGTTTGCAAGACGCTGTTTTTCAGCCGCCATTGGAGTAAACAGGCTGGCCTGAATGCGGGTATTTTTTTTCTGGTGATCGATGACCAGCAGGGTTTCGGCAAGATAGAAACAATAATCCGGGCAGCGGTTGCCTTGTTCTGTTTCGGGTAAATTTTCAAAACCGGCAACCAGGTCGTACGCAAAAAGACCGCCGAAGAACATGGCCTCGCGTTCGTGCTCAGGGACATCCACCAGGTTTTGCAGCAGACGAAATGCATCAAATACCGACAGGGAACGCAGGCGAGCATCTTCATCCAGCAGTTGACTGACCGGTGGGAAGTGTAAAATGCGTGTTTCAGGGCGACGCTCGGTTTCGATTCCTGACGGCAGCGCCGCGTCAAGAAGTGGTAGCAGCGCCGCACCGTTATCTGATAACGCCTGAATAGTGACAGTGTCACCTAAAGCGGTAATACGCAGCGCGCTGTCAACCAACAGCAGGCTCTTAAGATCGTCTTTGCTGTCGATATCAGCGGATTCAAGCAGCAGCGTGGCCGGGCGCGCGCCGCATAACTGATGAAACAGAGCAGTAGGATTGTGGCGATAAGCCGCTTCGCAGGTTAGCAACTCAAGGTTTGTTTTGGCGGTTTGCATATTGTTGTTCTCATTTATTCTGTTCATAAAAAAGCCCGCTTCATCGCGGGCCCGGTATCTGTTTGCATTTCGCAGACGAGTGACACTTGCCCGTTCTTCAGGAAGTGCGCCACCAGCCGTGCAGAGAAAAACATGCTTTCATTTCCAGATACCTTCTTGAGTGAACTTGCGTACTAGTTAACTAGTTCGATGGCGTAATGTCAACCCTTGATTTCAGAATTTCACCACAAGCCGTTATCATAGCGCCTTTGAATAATGTAGACCTGTGACGGGAACCGCTTTGAGCGAGACAACATACGCCGTGATTTATGATTTACACAGCCATACTCAGGCTTCCGATGGGTTGTTAACGCCGGAAGCACTTGTTCACCGGGCTGTTGAGATGCGTGTCGGTACGCTGGCTATAACCGATCACGACACCACGGATGCCATTGCCGCTGCACGGGCCGAAATTGCCCGCAGCGAATTACCACTCAACCTGATTACTGGCGTTGAAATCTCCACGGTCTGGGAGAACCACGAAATCCACATTGTGGGGTTAAATATCGATATCGAAAACCCAGCATTATGTGCATTCCTGGAAGAACAAAAGGAGAGGCGAAATCAGCGCGCCGTGCTGATTGGGGAGCGGCTTGAGAAAGCATTGATTCCAGGTGCGCTGGAAGGGGCCCAACGTCTCGCAAAGGGGGGAGCCGTTACCCGTGGACACTTTGCCCGTTTCCTGGTGGAAGCAGGTAAAGCTAATAACTTTGCCGATGTGTTCAAAAAGTATCTGGCGCGCGGTAAAACCGGATACGTTCCGCCACAGTGGTGTACAATAGAACAAGCTATTGATGTCATTCATCATTCTGGTGGTAAAGCGGTATTAGCCCATCCCGGGCGGTACGGACTTTCTGCTAAATGGTTGAAAAGACTGCTGGCTCACTTTGCCGAACACGGTGGTGAAGCGATGGAAGTCTCCCAATGCCAGCAGGCGCCCAATGAGCGCAGCCAACTTGCGGCCTATGCGCGCCAGTTTGGTTTGCTTGCCTCGCAAGGCTCGGATTTTCATCAGCCTTGTGCGTGGATTGAACTGGGGCGAAAGCTCTGGTTACCCGCTGGCGTCGAGCCGGTTTGGCAGCTCTGGGAACAGCCACAGCAACAAATTGAAGAGAGGGAAGTATGAGTCAGTTTTTCTATATTCATCCGGATAACCCGCAGCCGCGGTTGATTAATCAGGCTGTGGAAATTGTTCGCAAGGGTGGCGTCATTGTTTACCCGACAGACTCCGGGTATGCGCTGGGCTGTAAGATTGAAGATAAAGGGGCGATGGAGCGTATTTGTCGCATTCGTCATCTGCCGGACGGTCACAACTTTACGCTGATGTGTCGCGATCTGTCGGAAATCTCAACTTACGCCTATGTCGATAACGTTTCGTTTCGCCTGATCAAAAACAACACGCCAGGCAACTATACTTTTATCCTGAAAGGCACCAAGGAAGTTCCACGTCGTCTGCTGCAGGAAAAGCGTAAAACTATTGGTATGCGCGTGCCGTCAAACCCGATTGCGCAAGCGCTTCTCGAAACGCTCGGCGAGCCAATGCTGTCGACGTCGTTAATGCTGCCTGGAAGTGAATTTACCGAATCCGATCCGGAAGAAATCAAGGACCGCCTGGAGAAACTGGTGGATTTGATTATTCACGGTGGCTACCTCGGTCAGCAGCCAACTACCGTGGTTGACCTGACGGATGATGCCCCAGAAGTGATTCGTGAAGGCGTGGGCGACGTTAAGCCTTTCTTGTAAGGGTATAAGCAGATATACTACGCGGCCATCAAAATAGCGGAAAACCGCTTTTTTGACCCTAATTCGACGCCTGTGAAGGCGCACAGCTAAAATAAAAACACCTTTTAAATCAATGTGTTGAGTCGCTGTTACTTATGGCTGTCATCATGTTGTGTGACAGCTTTAACAGCGCTTTGTATCACTGCTTTTATGCACACCATTTTCGAGCCTGTGGCAGGCTTCATTATCAGGCATAAGCCTGATGAAATCGTCCAACGATTTTTCGCGTTACTTTGCTCCAAATCGGCAATAGATCTTCTGTTGTACAAAATCTGCGGAAGGGGGAGAAAGGTGGAACTGACGGGGATTTTTGAGACGTTTCAAGGGGAGGCCAGCATTGCTGCTGGCTTATTCTGGGGATGCTATTGAAAGTACAACACTGCTCCGGCGATAACGATTGATATCAATCCTAAAGCAGAGAAAGCGTACTCGACGATAAACCAGTTTTTGAGGTGAGGTGGCAGGTCTCTAATGAATGCAACATCATCATTTGTACTGTCAACTGAGCTTTTACCAAAGATCAAAGGGTTTACGATAAAGTTGATCTTCGCTGCATAACCTGAGCTAAACCCTATAGAATCGGCGTTATCGAAGATAATCGCTCCAGCAGGGAGAGAACCAAATTTTTCTTTATACAGCGTGCAGATCGCGGAGAAACGCTTTTTGTTGAGAAATGAGAGCAATGCGACCGCGATACCACAGCAGAGGCTTAACCCCGCGAATCCGCAGATGATTAGGTCTGATGACAAGTTGGTCATTTGTTGACCCAAAGCCATACACCACCAAGAAGTAGGGCAACAAAACCTACCGCCGAGCATACGAATTCAGCAATAAACCAGTATCTGATTTTTGCTGGTAGCCCTCTGATGAATGCAACATCATCACATTTGCTATACGCAGACTTTTTCCCGTAGATCAACGGATGGATGATGAAGTTTATTTTTGTTGAGTATCCTGCCGTGAAACCGATTACGTCGGCATCTTTTAACACTGCGGCAGCAAGTGGTAAAGAGCCAAACTCCGCTTCGTATAATCGACATACTTCAAGAAAACGCTTTTTGTTTAAAATAGAAATGACCACCATCGTTACGATAGCAACCATCATTACACCTGAAATGGTAAACAGAAAAATATCAGATGCTGAAATGGTCATTTCGTTACCTCATAAACCTTTTCTCCTAATTTTTCTCCGAGTTTTCCCCCTAACTCTCCCCCTCCATAACCAGCGGCTCCAGTGAAGATCACACCGCAGGCTAACATCCCCGCACCAGCAGCTTCTATAGTTAACGCTCCTAAAACAATAGAGCAAACAGCAGCAGAAGTACCACCAGATGCAAGAATACCAGCAGCAACCCCGCCGCCTATCCCCATACTAAAACTACCAACTTCGGTATAAGCAGTTTTCTCGCAGTCACTACCTACGGTACAGGCTTCATAAATTTTATCCAGCCTGTTCACACCATCAAGAGCAATACCGACATAGCCAGCCGTTTTCATCATTTTCACATACTTTGCAGCCCTCTCGATGAAGGTGGCGTAGCCCTCAATGTCAGCCACCCCCGTCTGATTCCAGCGGTGAGTGATAGAACTGGTCGAAAGTCCTAATGCCCGCTTGATGTCCGGGTAGTCCTGCAAGGCGAGTTTGTGACGGGTGAAATCAGTGAGGATACTATCGAGTTCGCTGAAAAGCTGCCGCCTCTCAACGTAGAACTGCTCGCTGATCAGTGATCCACTGGTAATGTACTGATTTTTGTATGCATGTTGGATTTGAGTCAGAACACTTTCGATCTTCTCAAAGTATTTCCCCTCCGCTTCAGCGGCGATTCCAGTAGTCGTACTGGCGCGGGAAGTAAACAGATCAATGGTGTCTTTGTTCTTATGCAGGAAGTTAGCTTCCTGGATTGTCAGCGGTTCTAACGCCGCATCGACTCGCGCTTTCGCGGCTTTCATGTGGGCGATTTGTTCGTCGTCCTGCTTTTCAGGATCAACCAGAAGCATAATCGAACCAGCTTTGTATTTTTCATCCGGGCCGTTCAGCGTAGCGAATAGTTCCTTTGCTCCCGCTGGTGGGGTGCCAGTGAATAGCAGACGTTGCCACGCTTCCGTAGTACCGCCATAAGGGAGAACGGCAAAACCTGCATCTATACCTGTTTTCTTTTTCGCTGCCTGTGCGTGTTGTTCAGTATCGGGTTCTGGCAGAAATGATGATGTTAGCGGTATTGCTGCCATATCTGAATGTTTTGATGAAGAGACAATTTCTTGTTCATAACAGTCAGGAATAGTAGGGATGAACCTGGCCTTACACGGGCAGGAACTGACGCTGTCCAGCGTTCCCGCCAGTCTTCTACCATCGTCCCATATATCAGATGTGCCCCCCAATATTTGATATGTCCCCGGATAATTGCCGCATGACACAAGGTCACCTTCTCGCGCCCCGGCGACACCATACCAACTTAGCGTTTCATCCCCGGTCAGTATCTTCCCTTTGCAGGTAGTCGGATCACCCACCCGTAGGTAAAAACCCATTGCCATAAATCCCTCTATTTTAGATGGATAAAGTTGAGGCGACTATTTTACATACAATTATTTCATGAGCAATAATGGTCGAACTAAAGTGAAATTGTATCAAAGGCTCGTTCACTCTTTCGGATAAGAGGATGTTCAAGAAACCGGGTTCATTATCACTGAGCCCTGGCCCAGATTATCAGCAGTTGGACTTAAACAAATGAAACGTGGAGAAGCATTCCTTTCGAAGTTCATGTATTATATCAGGTCACGTTTATGCGTGTGTCCTAATTGAGACTGTAGTGGCATAGTTAATTTGGCCACCTGAATAGAGGTGATATCATCGCCTCATAGTCAAAACAGGTGACATTATGAACGGACGTAACAGACGTAATTTTAGCCCCGAGTTTCGCCTCGAAGCTGCCCAGCTTGTACTCGATCAGCATTACACCGTTGCAGCCGCTGCTACGGCAATGAATGTCGGCAAATCCACGATGGATAAGTGGGTCCGGCAGTTGAAAGAAGAACGAGGAGGGAAATCACCCGTAGCGTCCCCCATGACACCTGAGCAGATTGAAATACGCGAGCTGAAGAAAAGACTTCAACGCGTTGAAATGGAGAGGGATATATTAAAAAAGGCTACCGCGCTCTTGATGTCAGACTCCCTGAACAGTTCTCATTAGTTGAGAAACTCAGGGCGCGGTTTCCTGTTGCCGTTATGTGCAACGTGTTTGGGGTTCACCGCAGCAGTTATAAATACTGGCGGCAGCCAAAAAAACCTGATGCCACGCGAGTGACATTACTCAGTCTTGTTCGTGAGAGTTATCGCGAAAGTAACGGCTCCGCAGGCGCACGTAATATTGCAGCGATGGTCACGAACAAAGGTGTAAAACTTAGCCGCTGGCGAGCAACAAAACTGATGAAAGAGCTTCGTCTCATCAGCTGTCAGCAGCCAGGTCATCGATATAAAAAGGCGTCTAAGGAACACGTTGAGACCCCCAATTATCTGGAACGCCAGTTTGCTGTAACAGAGCCGAATCAGGTCTGGTGCGGTGATGTGACTTATAGCTGGACGGGTAAACGCTGGGCTTATTTGGCCGTAGTGCTTGATCTGTTTTTCCCGTAAACCAGTTGGCTGGGCTATGTCATTTTTCCCGGATTCTGCATTGACAGTTAAAGCGCTGTCAATGGCCTGGGAAGCGCGAGGAAAGCCGACTAATTTACTGTATCACTCGGATCAAGGCAGCCACTATACCAGCAGGAATTTCAGGCAGTTACTGTGGCGGTATCAGATAAAGCAAAGCCTGAGTCGCCGGGGGAATTGCTGGGATAACAGCCCAATGGAACGGTTCTTCAGAAGCCTGAAAACAGAGTGGGTGCCGGATAATGGTTACGTGAATTTTAGCGAAGCCAGCACGGCAATAACGAATTACATCACAGGGTATTACAGCCAGCTCAGACCTCATCAATATAATGGTGGTTTGACGCCGAATGAATCAGAACGGTTGTTCTGGAAAAACTCTAAAACCGTGGCCAGTTTTGCTTGACCACTACACATCGTAATCAATGCACTCGGTAAGACTCATTCTGGAATAGGGTAGTTTAGTTCGAGTAGGCAGGTTCTCGGCGACCTTTAGAGCTTCCCTTATATGTGGTTTAGATATTTTATCGACGGGAATGTCACCAACAACGTGATAGAGCACGTCAAAGAATCGTTGATTTTCGTTAGCTGTCTGCTTACGCCACTTTTGACCTTTATCCTTTATATAGTCGCTCCATGTATCCAACAATCTAGGACTTTGTGCTGGCTCAATCTCAGCACTTGCTACTGTATCTTGCTCTGCTGACGCTTAGTTAACTGGCGGGACTGCATTTTGTAAAGCTGACCCCATCGAGTCAATGATCTGCTGGTATCGTGTAAGGTCACCAGAATAGAATGCTTCATAAGCCTGTAACATTAGGGCCTGATTCATATCTATCTGGCTGGCGACATGGTGAACCTGATCAAGGTCGGATTCATTAACTGTTAACATCTTCATTCTGAGTGCGGCAGTCATTATCCTGGCGGAAAAATCGTTACCGTTATACATATGTCCCATATGGTAATTGGCGTAGCCTTGCGCCTCGTTTGCAGTGTCTAAGGGCGATAAAGGTTCACCTGTAATCTGTTTGTGATACCTGCCTAATTCTGGTAACCGTTTAGCCTCTTCATGGCCACCTTTAAGCCAATTCAAAAGATATTCATCAAAGTCCTGCTTAGTGGCAGTGCGGTAGCCCTGTATTTTGCATTTGAACTCTTCGAGGCTCATCGTTCCATTCTGCACAAGGGGAATGAAAGGGCGGATCTGGTTCATTATCACTTCTGCTTACTTTCGGCTATCAATACCGAGACTTAAGCGCACAAAACTTGTTGAATCATTTAGTCTAAAGTTAGTGTAGTATGTGCGTCCACGAATCATTGTGTGTGACAGCTTGTGTGACACGTTGTTTGCCATGCTGTGTACCATGAAAGAGTTACAGATCAGTGAGTTAAGTTGAAGTTTTAGCTAACTCGTTATTTTAGAAAGTATACCAGACGCCTGTGAAGGCGACACCTGAAGGATGCTCAATGAGCGAGAAATTACAAAAAGTGCTGGCGCGTGCTGGTCATGGTTCACGTCGTGAAATCGAAACGATTATTGAAGCGGGTCGTGTCAGCGTAGACGGCAAAATTGCCAAGCTGGGCGATCGTGTGGAAGTCGTTGCTGGGATGAAGATCCGTCTTGACGGACATGTCATCTCGGTGAAAGAGTCCGCTGAACAAATTTGCCGCGTGCTGGCCTACTACAAACCGGAAGGTGAGCTATGTACCCGTAGCGACCCTGAAGGCCGTCCTACCGTGTTCGACCGCTTGCCAAAACTGCGCGGAGCGCGCTGGATTGCTGTGGGTCGACTGGACGTGAACACCTGTGGCCTGATGCTCTTCACCACCGACGGTGAACTGGCTAACCGCCTGATGCACCCGAGCCGTGAAGTAGAACGTGAGTACGCTGTTCGTGTATTCGGCGAGATTGATGAAAACAAACTCCGCGATCTGTCGCGCGGCGTTCAGCTTGAAGATGGTCCTGCAGCGTTTAAAACGATTAAGTTTACCGGCGGTGAAGGGATTAACCAGTGGTACAACGTGACGCTGACCGAAGGTCGTAACCGTGAGGTTCGTCGTCTGTGGGAAGCCGTTGGCGTTCAGGTTAGCCGTCTTATTCGTGTGCGTTACGGCGATATCCTGTTGCCTAAAGGGCTGCCGCGTGGCGGCTATACGGAACTGGATCTTACTCAAACCAACTACCTGCGCGAGCTGGTGGAATTGAAAGCAGAAACCACGACCAAAGTCGCGGTTGAAAAAGACCGTCGCCGCGTAAAAGCGAATCAGATTCGTCGTGCGGTGAAACGACACAGCCAGGTGAGCACAGGTCGTCGCTCTGGCAGTCGTAACAACAACGGCTAAAAAAATAAAACCCGGAAATTCCGGGTTTTTTCTTATCTAGTAGTCGATCCCGATTTGAGCTTTAATCCCGGCATCAAAGGCGTGCTTAACGGGGCGAAGTTCACTGACGGTATCCGCATAATCAAGAATATCCCTGTGGCATCCGCGTCCCGTGATGATAGCTGTCTGATGAGAAGGGCGGTTTTTCAGGGCGTCCAGCACCTCTTCCAGTGGAAGATAGTCATACGCGACCATATAGGTAATCTCGTCGAGCAGCACCATGTCGAGCTGCGGATCGGCCAGCATCCGCTTTCCGTGTTCCCACACGGCCAGACAGGCGGCTGTATCACTTTCCCGATTTTGCGTATCCCACGTGAAACCTGTCGCCATCACCTGAAACTCAACGCCGTGCGGCTCCAGTAAATTGCGTTCGCCGTTTGGCCACTCCCCTTTGATAAATTGCACGACGCCCACTTTCTGCCCGTGACCGACTGCGCGAGTGGCGGTACCAAAGGCTGCGGTGGTTTTTCCTTTGCCATTGCCGGTGAACACTATCACAATTCCACGTTCTTCCTGTGCTGCGGCCACGCGGGCATCAACCTGTTCTTTCAGGCGCTGCTGGCGTTGCTGATGACGTTCTTCACTCATTGAGAAATTCCTGGCTTACGGCCCGGTTGGGCATCAAAGGTCATACCGGTTTTGCGGCGACTGTCGTCACCCATCAACCACAGATAAAGCGGCATAATATCCTCAGGCGTTTTGTGTTTTTGAGGATCTTCGCTGGGAAACGCGCTGGCGCGCATATCTGTGCGCGTACCGCCCGGATTGATGCAGTTCACGCGCAGATGGCGGCTTTGATACTCCTCGGCAAGGACCTGCATCATGCCTTCGGTCGCGAATTTGGAAACCGCGTAAGCCCCCCAATTTGCCCGGCCCTGTCGGCCCACGCTTGATGAGGTAAAGACCAGTGAACCCGCATCGGACTGGAGTAATAAAGGAAGCAATGCCTGGGTGAGGAAAAAGGTGCCGTTGATGTTTACCTGCATTACCTGCTGCCAGACTTCAGGATCCTGCTCATCCATTGGGCGCACTTCACCGAGTAAACCGGCATTGTGTAAAACCCCATCGAGACGCGGATAATCAGCGGCGATACGTTGGGCCAACTCGACGCAGGAAGCCTGCGTGCAGGTTAACAAATCGAGCGTATACCATCGGGCGAGAGTGCCGCCCGCCTCTGCGATCTCTTGCGCGACGTCGCGGAGTTTCTCCTCATTTCGCCCCAGCAAAACTACGCTTGCGCCATGCTGTGCGTAGGTCAGAGCGGCAGTACGACCAATACCGTTTGTGGCACCGGTGACCAGAATAATGCGGTTTTGTAGTAAATCTTTTTTCGGTTGATAGTGCACGGTGACTCCTGTGGCGTATTACGCGCCTGGTGCGCCTGCTTTGCGGTTTTATGCCCGAAACAGCGCGAGATTTCAATCAGTCTACAGGAGACTTTGCTGTGAAATTAACAATTTGCAAATATTTCAACCACAATCAGTCATTCCTGAAAGCGGCTCGCATGTGTAATGTCACAAGCGAGACGCCTTGCGAAGGCTGTTGTACACTGGGCATGAAAGATTCGTGGTTAAATCAAGGTGGAACGCGTGGAATTACTTTCTGAATATGGTTTGTTTCTGGCCAAAATTGCGACGGTAGTGATCGCTATTGCAGCGGTCACCATCCTGATCGTGAACCTGACGCAACGAAAGCGTCAGCGTGGCGAGTTACGCATTACTCGCTTAAGCGAGCAATATAAAGAGATGCAGGAAGACATGTCGGTGGCCTTGCTGGATGGGCATCAACAAAAGCTATGGCATAAGTCACAAAAGAAAAAGCTCAAGCTTGAGGCTAAAACGGCAAAAGCAAGAGCCAAAGAAGGGCACCAGGACACCGACAAACCGCGTGTCTACGTGCTGGACTTTAAGGGCAGTATGGATGCGCATGAAGTCTCCTCTTTGCGTGAAGAGGTCACTGCCGTGCTGGCGGTTGCTAAACCACAGGATCAGGTGGTTCTTCGTCTTGAGAGTCCCGGCGGCGTGGTTCACGGTTACGGCCTGGCGTCGTCACAGCTACAGCGCCTGCGTGACAATCACATCCCTTTGACAATTGCCGTGGATAAAGTGGCTGCAAGTGGCGGATATATGATGGCCTGTGTGGCCGACAAAATCGTTGCCGCTCCGTTTGCTATTTTAGGGTCGATTGGTGTGGTTGCGCAGATCCCCAACTTTAACCGTTTCCTGAAAAATAAAGAGATTGATATTGAACTGCATACCGCAGGTCAGTACAAACGCACTCTGACGCTGCTGGGTGAAAATACCGAAGAAGGGCGGCAGAAATTCCGTGAAGATCTGGATGAAACCCATCACCTGTTTAAGGATTTCGTGAAGCGTATGCGTCCTTCACTGGATATTGATAAGGTCGCGACGGGTGAACACTGGTACGGAATTCAGGCTCAGGAGAAAGGTCTGGTAGACGAGGTCGGCACCAGCGACGACCTGTTGCTCGGCCTGATGAAAGGACGCGATCTGGTTGGTGTGCGTTATACACAGCGTAAAAGACTGCTGGACAGGTTTACTAACAGTGCGGCAGAAAGTGCTGACCGTCTTATGCTGCGTTGGCTACAGCGTGGGCAGAAGCCACTTCTCTAAGCGATAGACAAAAACGCGAGGCATCTGCCTCGCGTTTTGCTTTAATCAACTAAGTGATACTTTTCCGAGAGTGCATGCGCGAGATATTTAAACATGTTAAATACCGCGGTGCTTTTAGGCGTCGGGAGGCCTTGTTCATCGAGAAAGTATTCTCCGCTGAACACCAGCACACCGTTGCGTTGTTGCACACCGGTGGCTTCAATGCCCGCTAAGGTGTCGTCATGGTTGCGAATGAGTTTATTCGCTTCAATGAGCAGAGTCTCGCGGTCAATAGGTTGGGTCGTTTGCTGCATAATCCACTCCTTAAACAGTGACATTAGTCTACGCTTGACGTGCTTCGTGGGCAAATTTTCCCTGTTTATCGGGAAGCTACGTTTCAGGGCTAAAGCTGGCGTGATTTGTTTTTGCATGCTAATAAAGTTGCGTAACAGATTTTATCAGGTACAGTGTGCGCTTTCGTCATTCTGGCAACAGAATTGCTTGACATTCGACCGAAAACTCGTCGCATAGTCATTTTGATGCAAGTAAAAATACCCGATAACTCAACTACCTGGGCGCGTTTGTTTTAACGTTCAGTCAGTAATAGGGGTTGATATCCCCTGGCAACGACGCAATATGAAAGGCTTGTCGCCAGCGGAAGGGAAATCAACGTGCGGCGTATTCCTGGAAGAATTAAATTAGGTAAAGGTGAATATGGGTAAAGCTCTCGTCATCGTTGAGTCCCCGGCAAAAGCCAAAACGATCAATAAATATCTGGGTAACGACTATGTGGTCAAATCCAGCGTTGGTCATATCCGCGATTTGCCGACCAGTGGCTCAGCCAGTAAAAAGAGCGCAGACTCTACCTCCACCAAAGGGGCTAAAAAGCCTAAAAAGGATGAACGTAGCGCGCTCGTTAATCGTATGGGTGTCGATCCATGGCACGAGTGGGAAGCACAGTACGAAGTGCTCCCAGGCAAAGAAAAAGTCGTAAACGAGCTGAAGCAGCTCGCAGAAAAAGCCGACCATATCTATCTCGCAACCGACCTTGACCGCGAAGGGGAAGCCATTGCCTGGCACCTGCGGGAAATTATCGGTGGCGATGAAACACGTTACAGCCGTGTCGTGTTTAACGAGATTACAAAGAATGCGATTCGCCAGGCTTTCGAAAAGCCGGGTGAACTGAATATTGACCGTGTTAATGCTCAACAGGCGCGTCGTTTTATGGACCGCGTTGTGGGTTACATGGTTTCTCCGCTGCTGTGGAAGAAAATTGCCCGCGGTCTTTCCGCTGGACGTGTACAGTCGGTAGCGGTGCGTTTGGTTGTCGAACGTGAACGTGAGATCAAAGCGTTTGTGCCAGAAGAGTTCTGGGAAATTGACGCTAACGTGACCACGCCAGGCGGCGATGCTCTGCCGCTTCAGGTGACGCACGAGAACGAAAAACCGTTCCGTCCCGTTAGCCGCGATCAGACGATGGCTGCGGTGGCTTTGCTTGAGAAGGCCCGTTATCAGGTGCTGGATCGCGAAGACAAACCGACCAGCAGTAAGCCTGGCGCGCCATTCATTACGTCAACTCTGCAACAGGCGGCAAGCACGCGTCTGGGCTTTGGCGTGAAGAAAACCATGATGATGGCGCAGCGGCTGTATGAAGCGGGCTATATCACCTATATGCGTACGGACTCAACCAATCTGAGTCAGGACGCGGTGAGCATGGTTCGCGACTACATCAGCGACAATTTCGGTAAGAAGTATTTACCGGAAAATGCCAATCAGTACGCCAGCAAAGAGAACTCTCAGGAAGCGCACGAAGCGATTCGTCCTTCTGATGTTTCCGTCGTGTCAGAATCCTTGGGCGACATGGAAACCGACGCGCAGAAGCTTTATCAGCTGATCTGGCGTCAGTTTGTCGCCTGTCAGATGAACCCAGCGAAGTATGATTCAACGACGCTGACGGTGGGTGCTGGAGACTTCCGCCTGAAAGCGCGTGGACGTATTTTGCGCTTTGACGGCTGGACCAAAGTCATGCCTGCTCTGCGCAAAGGTGATGAAGACCGTATCCTGCCTCCGGTAAACAAAGGCGATGAGCTTGCGTTGACCGAGCTGATGCCAGCTCAGCACTTTACCAAGCCGCCAGCGCGTTTCAGCGAGGCATCACTGGTTAAAGAGCTGGAAAAACGCGGTATCGGTCGTCCTTCTACCTATGCGTCGATTATTTCGACCATTCAGGATCGTGGCTATGTCCGCGCTGAGAACCGTCGTTTTTACGCAGAAAAAATGGGCGAGATCGTGACCGACCGTCTGGAAGGCAACTTCCGCGAGTTGATGAACTACGATTTCACCGCGCAGATGGAAGACCGTCTCGATCAGGTGGCTAATCACCAGGCCGAATGGAAAAAAGTGCTCGATAACTTCTTTAGCGATTTCACGCAGCAGCTTGAAAAAGCAGAGAAGGACCCTGAGGAAGGCGGCATGCTGCCTAATCAGATGGTGATGACCAGCATTGACTGTCCAACCTGTAGCCGTCCGATGGGTATTCGTACCGCGACTACTGGCGTATTCCTCGGTTGTTCGGGTTATGCGTTAACGCCGAAAGAGCGCTGCAAAACCACCATTAACCTGGTACCTGAGAACGAAGTCCTCAACGTACTGGAAGGTGACGATGCAGAAACCAACGCCCTGCGCGCGAAGCGTCGTTGCCAGAAATGTGGCACCGCGATGGACAGCTACCTTATCGATCCGAAACGTAAATTGCATGTCTGCGGTAATAACCCGACGTGCGATGGTTACGAGATTGAAGAGGGCGAATTCCGCATTAAAGGCTACGACGGTCCAATCGTAGAGTGCGAGAAATGTGGCTCTGAAATGCACCTGAAGATGGGGCGTTTCGGTAAGTACATGTCTTGTACCAACGACGACTGTAAGAACACGCGTAAGATCCTGCGTAACGGTGAAGTCGCACCGCCGAAGGAAGACCCGGTTCCGCTGCCAGAACTGCCATGCGAGAAGTCTGACGCGTACTTTGTGCTTCGTGACGGTGCCGCAGGTGTCTTCCTTGCCGCGAACACCTTCCCGAAATCGCGAGAAACGCGCGCGCCGCTGGTAGAAGAACTCTACCGCTTCCGCGATCGTCTGCCGGAAAAACTGCGTTATCTGGCAGATGCTCCGCAGCAGGATCCTGAAGGGAACAAAACGGTTGTTCGTTTCAGTCGTAAAACCAAGCAGCAGTATGTTGCAGCGGAAAAAGAAGGTAAGGCGACCGGTTGGTCCGCATTCTTTGTTGAAGGTAAATGGGTTGAAGGCAAGAAATAACCTGTTTTTACCGTAACTTACCTTAAAAGGGCCGGATTTCCGGCCCTTTTTTATACGCCGTTATTATTTTTTGTTCCGTACTATACAGCCAGGATATAAATGATATAGTGGTTATAGTTAACCTATTTCTTATTATTAAATCGTCTTAAGCGATTGCCCGTGTGCGCTCAATCGGATGGTCTGGAATGAAATTACAGCAGCTTCGCTATATCGTTGAGGTGGTCAACCACAACCTTAACGTCTCTTCCACCGCAGAAGGTCTTTATACCTCTCAACCCGGTATCAGTAAGCAGGTTCGTATGCTTGAGGATGAATTGGGTATTCAGATTTTTGCCCGCAGTGGCAAGCATCTGACTCAGGTCACGCCCGCTGGCCAGGAAATCATTCGTATCGCCCGAGAAGTGCTTTCCAAAGTCGACGCTATTAAATCTGTCGCGGGTGAACATACTTGGCCTGATAAAGGTTCTCTGTACATTGCCACGACGCACACTCAGGCTCGCTACGCATTGCCTGGAGTGATCAAAGGTTTTATTGAGCGCTATCCACGCGTATCGCTGCATATGCATCAGGGTTCTCCAACCCAGATTGCAGAGGCCGTATCAAAAGGGAACGCGGATTTTGCGATTGCGACGGAAGCGCTGCATCTCTATGACGATCTGGTGATGTTGCCTTGCTACCATTGGAATCGTTCCATCGTCGTGACGCCGGATCACCCGCTGGCAGGGAAGGGATCGGTGACGATTGAAGAGCTGGCGCAATATCCGCTGGTCACTTACACCTTTGGCTTTACGGGGCGCTCCGAACTGGATACCGCTTTTAACCGCGCCGGGTTGACGCCGCGTATCGTGTTCACGGCCACTGATGCCGACGTGATTAAAACCTATGTACGCCTTGGACTGGGCGTCGGTGTTATCGCCAGTATGGCGGTTGATCCGGTATCAGACCCCGATCTGGTGCGTCTGGATGCTCACGACGTCTTTAGCCACAGCACGACTAAAATTGGCTTTCGCCGTAGCACCTTCCTTCGCAGCTATATGTATGATTTCATACAACGCTTCGCACCGCATTTAACTCGTGACGTGGTCGACACTGCCGTTGCTTTGCGATCAAATGAAGATATTGAAGCGATGTTTGAAGACATTAAGCTTCCTGAAAAATAATCACACCCGGTATCTTTCCATCAGGAAAGATACCGAAATAATGGCTTAAAGCTAAATTAGAATTATCATCATCTCGGTTCTTCCTCTCATATAACCTGATAAACGTTGCAACTTTATTGGAAAAGTGTCGCGAATTTGCGACAAAAGTAGAAAGTAAATTCCCGCTTCGCAAATTCCTCGTATCAATTATTTATTTCAGGTCAAAAGATTAAATATTTCCCTGGAAAACGTTCGTAAATTCACTGGCTTTTCGACTAAAGTTTCTTTAGGATTTATCTCAACTCATGATTACTTGTACCGATTGTTTGGTATCGAAATGATAAGCGAAGTCGATTGTATGAGGTTAGCAATGCCGTCAGGAAGTGAAGAACCGCAGAGGAACCCAGCGCTTAAGCGTAAAGCCTGGCTGGCGGTGTTTCTTGGCTCAGCCCTGTTCTGGGTGGTTGTGGCATTACTGGTCTGGAAATATTGGGGGTGAATATGGCAGTTCAGATGCGTATTGAACCAGTAAAAAAAATGTGTCAACCAGGTGACAGCAGCGCTAAGGCTCGTAAAGAGCCCGAAACCAGTGTGCCAGCCTCATGGAAGCTGTCTGCACAGCAGCAGGCCTTTATTGATATCTTCGCAGAAGACGAACCCAAAAAACAATAATTCGCATTATGGTTATTTTGCTAAATATCAGCTAATAGCCCATGCGCTTTTGTACTCTTTAATAAATACACATCAGCAATAAAGAGCGGGCGAATGCCCAGGCCAACCCTATAAATAAAATGTCTGGTGTCACGATGATGAATACCCTACAGAACGTTAAATATTGGTCATGGATAGGTGCTTTTACGGTATCCATCCTGTTCTGGTGTCAGCTTATCTGGCTGACTATCCACTAAAAGAAAACCTCGCTTCGGCGAGGTTTTTTGTCCCCGCACTTCCTGCATCCTTTCAGCGGATTTATCCATTTGGGTTGTTATCAAAACGTTACGACATCTTTGTGTTATCTTTAATTACAGCCCCGATGATTGTCGGGGTATCCCTGTAATTAAGGAGGAGCTTATGTCGTTAACCCTACGCGAAGCCAGTAAGGATACGTTGCAGGCAGAGAATAAAACTTATCATTACTATAGCTTGCCGCTGGCCGCCAGAACGCTCGGAGACATTTCGCGGTTACCCAAGTCGCTGAAAGTATTACTGGAAAACCTCTTACGCTGGCAGGACGACGAGTCCGTGACTGCCGATGATATCCATGCCCTGGCGGGGTGGTTGCAAAACGCTCATGCCGATCGGGAAATCGCGTACCGTCCAGCCAGAGTGCTTATGCAGGACTTCACCGGCGTGCCCGCCGTCGTCGATCTGGCGGCAATGCGCGAAGCCGTTAAGCGTCTCGGCGGAGACACCGCCAAAGTAAACCCACTTTCTCCTGTTGACCTCGTCATCGACCACTCTGTTACCGTTGACCATTTCGGCGATGACGACGCTTTCGAAGAAAACGTACGCCTGGAAATGGAACGTAACCATGAGCGCTACGTCTTTTTGAAATGGGGCCAGCAGGCGTTTAGTCGATTCAGCGTGGTCCCACCAGGCACCGGGATTTGCCATCAGGTTAACCTGGAATATCTGGGAAAAGCGGTCTGGAGCGAACTGCAGGACAAAGAATGGGTAGCCTATCCCGATACGCTGGTCGGTACCGATTCTCATACCACCATGATCAACGGCCTTGGCGTCCTGGGGTGGGGCGTTGGCGGAATTGAAGCCGAAGCGGCCATGCTCGGTCAACCGGTTTCGATGCTAATACCCGATGTTGTCGGATTCAAACTCATCGGCAAATTAGCGGAAGGCATCACTGCCACCGATTTAGTGCTGACCGTCACGCAAATGCTGCGTAAGCACGGCGTTGTCGGCAAGTTTGTCGAGTTCTACGGTGACGGGTTAGATTCGCTGCCGCTGGCCGATCGGGCGACTATCGCCAACATGGCGCCTGAATACGGCGCCACCTGCGGCTTCTTCCCTATTGATGGCGTCACGCTGGACTATATGCGTTTAAGCGGGCGAAGCGATGAGCAGGTCGAGCTGGTAGAAACTTACGCCAGGGCGCAGGGTATGTGGCGTAACACCGGTGATGAGCCTGTGTTTACCAGCACGCTGGAACTGAATATGGGCGATGTTGAAGCAAGTCTTGCGGGGCCGAAACGTCCGCAGGATCGCGTTTCCCTTAATGACGTGCCAAAAGCTTTTGCCGCCAGCAATGAACTTGAGCTGAATGCGACTCAGAAGGACCGTCGTCCGGTTGATTATGTTATGAACGGGCATCAGTACCAGTTACCCGATGGCGCGGTGGTTATTGCGGCCATCACATCGTGTACTAATACCTCAAACCCGAGCGTGCTCATGGCCGCTGGATTACTGGCGAAAAAAGCCGTTACGTTAGGGCTCAAGCGTCAGCCGTGGGTGAAAGCCTCGCTGGCACCGGGCTCGAAAGTCGTCTCTGATTACCTGGCCAAAGCGCGATTAACGCCGTATCTCGATGAACTGGGCTTTAATCTGGTGGGCTATGGCTGCACAACCTGTATTGGTAATTCTGGTCCGCTTCCGGACCCTATTGAAGTGGCCATCAAGCAGGGCGATCTCACCGTAGGTGCAGTGCTGTCGGGAAACCGAAACTTTGAAGGACGTATTCATCCGTTGGTAAAAACCAACTGGCTGGCTTCACCGCCGCTGGTGGTAGCCTACGCGTTGGCGGGCAATATGAATATTAACCTGGCGAGTGACCCTCTCGGACACGATCGCAAAGGTGACCCTGTTTATCTGAAAGATATCTGGCCTTCGGCTCAGGAGATTGCCCTTGCGGTAGAACAGGTTTCTACTGATATGTTCCGTAAAGAGTATGCCGAAGTGTTTGAAGGAACGCCGGAGTGGAAGACGATAGAGGTTGCGCGCTCCGACACCTACGGCTGGCAGGAGGATTCGACGTACATTCGTCTGTCACCGTTCTTTGACGATATGGAGGCTCAGCCTAAACCGCTGGAAGATATTCACGGAGCAAGGATCCTCGCTATTTTGGGTGATTCCGTGACTACCGACCACATCTCTCCTGCAGGTAGCATTAAAGCCGATAGTCCGGCAGGACGTTATCTGCAAAACCGTGGCGTGGAGCGTCGGGATTTCAACTCTTACGGTTCACGCCGTGGTAATCATGAAGTCATGATGCGCGGAACGTTTGCGAATATCCGTATTCGAAACGAAATGGTTCCAGGCGTGGAAGGGGGAATGACGCGACATCTGCCGAATAGTGACGTGTTATCGATTTACGATGCGGCAATGAAGTATCAGCAAGAAGGCACGCCGCTGGCTGTGATTGCTGGTAAAGAATACGGTTCTGGTTCCAGTCGCGACTGGGCTGCTAAGGGGCCGCGTTTACTGGGCGTTCGCGTGGTGATCTCCGAGTCGTTTGAACGAATTCACCGTTCAAACCTGATTGGGATGGGTATCTTGCCTCTTGAGTTTCCGCAGGACGTGACGCGTAAAACGTTGGGGCTGACGGGAGAGGAGCGGATTGATATCAGCGATTTGCAGAATCTCAAGCCAGGCGCAACGGTGCCGGTACAGCTCACGCGGGCAGACGGTAAACAGGAAGTAATCCAGTGCCGCTGTCGAATTGATACGGCTACTGAACTGACCTACTACCAGAACGATGGCATATTGCACTATGTGATACGTAATATGTTGAACTAACTGAGGTGACCCGGCAGACATTGTGCTGCCGGGTATTTCAAGCTACTCGCTTAGAAGGTGGCCCATCTTCGCGGCTTTGGTATCGAGATAATGTTCGTTTTTCGGATTACGCCCCACGATCAGCGGAACGCGCTCAACGATGTTGATGCCGGCTTCTGTCAGAATTTCAACTTTGCGTGGGTTGTTAGTCAGCAAGCGAACTTCATCAACGCCCAGCAGTTTGAACATATCGGCGCACAGCGTGAAATCACGTTCATCGGCGGCAAAACCTAACTGGTGGTTGGCTTCGACGGTGTCATAACCCTGATCCTGCAACGCATAGGCGCGGATTTTATTCAGTAGACCGATATTACGGCCTTCCTGACGGTGATAGAGCAGGATCCCACGGCCTTCTTCTGCAATATGAGAAAGCGCAGCCTCAAGCTGGAAACCGCAGTCGCAACGCAGGCTGAATAACGCATCACCTGTAAGACACTCTGAATGGACACGCGCCAGTACCGGTGTTTGCCCCGTAATATCGCCAAAAACCAACGCGACATGGTCTTGCCCGGTTGCCACTTCTTCAAAACCCACCATCAGGAAATCGCCCCATGGGGTTGGCAGATTGGCTTCTGCCACACGTTTAAGCTGCATGTGATTCTCCAGAGTATGCTGACACGCTTCGTGCCAGTCGCCCTTCGGCTTTAGTATCCGCCTATTTTGCCACAAGCAGCCAGCGTTCACCTAGTTGCCGCCATGCTATACGCGCGTTAAACGCACAATCCGACATTTTCACCCATTTGGCAAATTTCGGTTATGATTGCTGAGCTTAGCGAAAAAGGAGAGAACATGCTTTCAATTGCCCGTCGTACTGCAGCAGGTGCCGCCCTCTTGCTGATTATGCCCATGGCCGTATGGATTTCTGGCTGGGCCTGGCAGCCGGGGCAAAATGTACTGTGGCTGAAAACGTTGTACTGGATAACGGAAACGGTCACTCAGCCCTGGGGCATTATCACCCACGGCATTCTCTGCGCCTGGTTCATGTGGTGTCTGCGTTTTCGCTGGCGTCCGGCTCTGATGCTTTTTGTTATTCTCGGCTGCGCCATTATGGCCGGGCAAGGTATAAAGTCGTGGGTGAAAGATAATGTTCAGGAACCGCGCCCATTCGTCGTCTGGCTTGAAAATACGCATCATATTCCGGTAGATACCTTCTACAATTTAAAGCGTAAAGATCGCGGTCATCTGGTCAAAGAGCAGTTGGCAGAAGAACAGGCCATTCCCACGTTTCTACGCAAGCATTGGCAAAAAGAGACCGGTTTTGCTTTCCCTTCCGGTCACACAATGTTTGCCGCGAGCTGGGCGTTGTTAGGCGTAGGGTTGTTATGGCCGCGCCGTCGGACGGTCACTATTGCCGTCCTGCTGGTATGGGCCTCGGGGGTGATGGGCAGTCGTCTGTTGCTTGGAATGCACTGGCCACGCGATTTGGTGGTGGCTACGTTGATTTCCTTGCTGTTGGTGACCCTTGCCACCTGGCTCGCGCAGCGACTGTGTGGACCACTGACGCCGCCTCCAGAAGAGAAGCAGGAAATCGCTGAAAGACAGCAGGACGATCCCTGACGGTTGATATTGCGCGTTTCGCCCATAGATCCTATGGACGCGCGCAACTATTTCCGTTTCGCGCTCGCCGCTAAAATGGTAGTTTATAAGGCTGATTGCGGCGGGTTGGACACACTTTATTCGCTTGAACCACATAACGGGAAGTCATGTGAAATATTTACTCATTTTCTTACTGGTGTTGGCGATCTTTGTCATTTCGATAACATTAGGTGCGCAAAACGATCAACTGGTGACATTTAATTATCTGTTGGCGCAAGGCGAGTATCGCATCTCGAGCCTGCTTGCCGTCTTATTTGCGGCTGGCTTTGCCATCGGCTGGTTAATTTGTGGTCTGTTCTGGCTTAAAGTTCGTGTTTCTCTTGCGCGCGCCGAACGTAAAATTAAACGTCTTGAAAACCAAATCGCGCCAGTGACTGATGTTCCGGTTAACCCGGGTGTGCCGGTCACAAAGGAATAATCGACTATGCTGGAGTTGTTGTTTCTGCTTTTGCCTGTCGCCGCAGCCTATGGCTGGTATATGGGCCGCAGAAGTGCGCAACAAACAAAACAGGATGAAGCAAATCGCCTGTCTCGCGACTACGTCGCAGGGGTTAACTTCCTTCTGAGCAACCAACAGGATAAAGCGGTAGACCTGTTCCTCGATATGCTTAAAGAGGACACCGGTACCGTTGAGGCGCATCTCACCCTGGGTAACCTGTTCCGTTCTCGCGGCGAGGTTGACCGAGCCATCCGTATCCACCAAACCCTGATGGAAAGCGCGTCGCTCACCTACGATCAGCGACTGCTGGCAGTCCAGCAGCTGGGCCGTGATTACATGGCTGCCGGCCTGTATGACCGTGCTGAGGATATGTTCAGTCAGTTGGTGGATGAAACCGAGTTTCGCGTGAGCGCACTACAGCAGCTTTTGCAAATTTACCAGGCAACCAGCGACTGGCAAAAAGCCATTGATACCGCCGAACGTCTGGTTAAATTGGGCAAAGATAAACAGCGTGGTGAAATTGCCCATTTCTATTGTGAGCTTGCTTTACAGCAGATGGGCAGTGATGACATGGAAAAAGCCATGACGCTGCTGAAAAAGGGGGCTTCTGCCGATCGCAACAGTGCTCGTGTCTCTATCATGATGGGACGTGTGTTCATGGCGAAAGGGGAATTCGCGAAGGCCGTCGAATGCCTGCTGCGCGTTATCGATCAGGACAAAGAACTGGTTAGCGAAACGCTGGAAATGCTGCAAACCTGCTATCAGCAGCTTGGCAAACCCGACGAGTGGGTGACGTTCCTGCGTCGTTGTGTCGAAGAGAATACCGGCGCGACCGCAGAACTGATGCTGGCTGATGTGGTCGAGCAGCATGAAGGTACCGACACCGCTCAGGTGTTTATTACCCGCCAGTTACAGCGACATCCGACGATGCGTGTCTTCCATAAACTAATGGATTACCATCTGAACGATGCAGAAGAAGGGCGCGCAAAAGAGAGCCTGATGGCGCTGCGAGAAATGGTGGGTGAGCAAGCCCGCAGCAAGCCTCGTTATCGTTGCCAAAAGTGTGGATTCACCGCCTATACGCTCTACTGGCATTGCCCATCATGCCGGGCGTGGTCAACGGTCAAACCGATTAGAGGGCTGGACGGGCAATAATCTTTTTAAAACCCCTCATATTAGTTACAACATACTATTGATGTTTTTTACATTCTCATCAGAATCGTGCGATTTGCAGTCGTCCAGGATGAAAATGGTTCCTGTTCATTTTGGATGTGGGCAGGTAGAATGCTCGCCGTTTATCTATCCCGCGCCGCTGCGGCGCCCATAGACGAAAAGGGCTGGTCATGACGTCTGTTGCTTCCTCATCTTCCTCCGTAGTGATTGAATCTCCTGTTGTTGTCGCTCTCGACTACAACAACCGTGACAGCGCACTTGCCTTTGTCGATCGCATCGACCCGCGTGATTGCCGACTCAAAGTGGGCAAAGAAATGTTCACGTTATTTGGACCACAGCTGGTTCGCGATCTTCAGCAGCGTGGCTTCGACGTATTCCTCGACCTGAAATTCCATGATATCCCCAATACCACCGCGCACGCAGTTGCTGCGGCAGCGGACCTTGGTGTGTGGATGGTCAATGTCCATGCATCGGGTGGGGCTCGCATGATGACGGCGGCCCGTGAAGCACTGGTGTCTTACGGAAAAGATGCGCCGTTGCTCATTGCCGTTACCGTACTCACCAGTATGGAAGCAAGCGACCTGCTGGACCTCGGCGTGACGTTGTCACCTGCTGAACACGCGGAGCGTCTCGCGCGACTGACGCAAAACTGTGGTCTGGATGGGGTAGTCTGTTCCGCTCAGGAAGCCGTTCGTTTCAAGGCCGAACTGGGACAACACTTCAAGCTGGTTACGCCGGGTATTCGTCCACAGGGTAGCGACGTTGGCGATCAGCGCCGTATCATGACGCCGGAACAAGCGCTGGCGGCAGGTGTCGACTATATGGTCATTGGTCGGCCTGTAACGCAATCGGCCGACCCCGCGCAAACGCTTAAGGCGATCAATGCCTCGTTGAGAAAGGAGGTGTAATGAAGGATCCGAATAGCCGGTTAGTCTACTCGACGGATAGCGGACGCATCGATGAGCCGAAAGCACAGGCACAGCGTCCTAAAGGTGACGGTATTGTTCGCATTCAGCGCCAGACTAGTGGACGTAAAGGAAAGGGCGTTTGCCTGATTACCGGTATCGACGAAGATGACGTTACGCTCGCAAAGCTTGCTGCCGAACTGAAAAAGAAATGTGGTTGCGGTGGGGCGGTAAAAGAAGGCGTTATCGAAATTCAGGGCGACAACCGCGATTTAATTAAATCATTGCTTGAAGCCAAAGGAATGAAAGTCAAATTAGCGGGTGGATAAAATAATAACAAGCCACGGTAAATCCAAATCTACCGTGGCTTTTTTCTAGGTGCGTAAGTCAGACAATATCGTTCTGAATTGATCAAATAAACCAGTGGTTGATATTAGATATATTATTTACCCACCTGGTGGCCGATGATACCACCAACAGCAGCACCGCCTAACGTACCCAGCGTACTGCCATCAGTTAATACCGCGCCGCCCAGAGCACCCGCACCAGCACCGATGGCGGTGTTACGGTCACGTTTAGACCAGTTTGAACATGCGCTCAGAGACATTGCCAGAGTGACTGCTAAAACTGCTGCGGTTAATTTTTTGCTGGTTAAGATCATAATACTTTCTCCTGAATTATCGATTCACGGAAAGAAGTTCTCCTTAAGTATAGCTAATTTGAATACTCAGGAGCGGTTTTCCGTGAAACCTGTTCGCGCAGGTGTTACAAAATCACGCAGGTGATAGTTACTTCCTGTTATATCGCTAACATTAATTCTAAGTTTTTAGCTTTGAAACAACAGGTAAATAATCTTAAAGGGATGCTCGGAATACTCTCAGATAGGCAGCAAGAGAGCATACGCCCGCTTATGCGGGCATCGGATAGGGGTCAGGCAGGATTTTTGACGATATCCACCAGCAGGCCGTCACGCTGGAGCTGTGCGCGATGTTCATCACTGAGACGTTCATCGGTTATCACGCGGTTGAATCGGGTCACAGGGCCCATCATGTAAGGATGGACGGCGCCGAATTTTGAACTGTCGGTCAGGACAATCGCTTCGCAGCCTTTCTCAAGCACCGCGTTGACCACATCAGAGCGCATCATATCGCGACCCGTGAATCCGGTTTCGGGCTGCCAGCCGTCAATCCCGATGAACGCTTTGCTAAAATGAACCTGCTGTACGTATTGTCGGGTCAGTGGGCCAACCATACTTTCGCTTTTTTTCTGGTAAATCCCGCCAAGCAGAATCACTTCGCACTGGGTTTCCTTCAGCAGATGCGCAATATAGCTGCTCACCGTGATAATCGTGATGTCTTTTTGCTCCGCCAACGTTCGGGCAAGCAGGGCGTTACTACTGCCATTTTCGATAAATACCGTCTCACCGTTATTGACTAACGAGGCGGCGAACTCTGCCAGCTCACGTTTCAGCGCAAAATTAGTCATCATGCGCGTTTCGACGTCTTCACTATCCAAAGGAACGGCGTAACCGTGCGCGCGTCGAAGGTAACTCTGTTTTTCCAGCAGATTAAGATCCTGACGGATAGTCACCTCGGAAACACCGGTGGCTTTGGAGAGGTCGACAACGCTGACGCGTCCTTTGTCGATCACCATCTGCAGAATGATTTGTTGTCGGGAATTCATAGCATCCATATTAAGGCGGCAAGTACCGCTGGTTAAAAATACATCACAATATATTGAGGGGGGTAAATTACACTTCCCACGGCGCTTTAGGTTGGGCTGGATCTGGCGTATTTCCTGCACCAGTCTGGTCCAATAATTCGGTTTTTAAAATCTCAAGATTACGGATAGCAGAGTGATAATCGCCAGCCACCAGGATATCCAGCACGGTATCAATACGTTGCGCTACTGTCTGCGCGTCAATCTCAGCCATCATGTCACCCTTAATGCGAAAAGTTAATTATTTCAATGATGCAGAAATTGCCAACAAAAGAGAAGGGAAAAAATGCGCTAACGAAATTACATAAATGAAAGTAATAATTTTAACCCTTCATACACTGAGGAGTTGGGGAGTGGATTAGTCTAATTCTGCGCGCAAGGCGCTTTTTTATATGAGGAATTGGACTATGTCAGTTATCAACCAAGCAACCTGCAAATTGTTTACCGATACTGCACGTTTCACCCAGCTTGCAGGCTACTACGAAGAAGAACGACGCACTGTCTGGATGATGTTACGCGCCCAGCCGCGCCCGTGTTTCAATCACGCATTAATCGAAGAGATCATGAACCTCTCATGGCTGGTTCGACAGTCAGGTTTTGCGGTGGAATTTTGGGTAACGGGTTCGCTGGTACCGGACATGTATAACGCAGGCGGTGATTTACGCTTTTTTGTTGAATGCATCCAGAATGGCCGTCGCGAAGCGTTACGAGCCTATGC
Organism: Enterobacter sp. SCRI0065; assembly: GCF_059766475.1. Classification (NCBI taxonomy): domain Bacteria; kingdom Pseudomonadati; phylum Pseudomonadota; class Gammaproteobacteria; order Enterobacterales; family Enterobacteriaceae; genus Enterobacter; species Enterobacter sp. SCRI0065. The sequence goes on from NZ_JCBAJB010000005.1 coordinate 60,177, forward strand.
TCGTGCGTGTGTAGACTGCGTCCACGCCGCTTCACGCGGTTTTGATACCGGGGCCATATCGCTGGCTATGGTGGAGGGCAGCGCACTCGGTGGGGGCTTTGAAGCCGCACTGGCCCATCATTTTATTCTTTCGCAGCGCGACGCTCGATTGGGATTCCCTGAAATTGCTTTTAACCTGTTTCCCGGTATGGGGGGCTATTCATTGGTCGCACGCCGCGCGGGCATGAAATTGGCCGAGGAGCTTATCTACCGGGGGGAGTCACATACAGCTGAATGGCATGAACAGCAGGGACTTGTCGATGTCCTGTTTGAACCGGGCCAAAGTTACGTGGCGGTGCGGACGTTCATCGATACCCTCCAGCCGAAGATGAACGGCGTAAGAGCGATGTTGCGAGCCCGCACGCGAGTCATGCAACTCCCGCGCAGTGAACTGATGGACATCACTGAAGACTGGGTTGATGCAGCATTTTGTCATGAACCTAAAGACATTGCCTATATGGAACGTTTAGTCATGCTGCAAGACCGTCATCACGCGGCGGGAATACGTAAAGCCAGCTAACGCATTTTCCTCGCTTGATAACGTTTCAGCCACCGCTCAAATGCGGCAGCGGGCATTGGCTTAGCGAATAAAAATCCCTGCCGTTCGTTGACGCCATTCTTCGTGAGAAAGGCGTCTTCTTTCGCGCTTTCAACACCTTCGGCGATCACCTGCAAATTGAGTGCCTGCGCAACGGCGACGATAGCTCTAACCAGCGACTGCGAAATCGACTGCTTATGAATATCACGAACAAAAACCTGATCGAGCTTAATCGCATCAATAGGGAAGCGGGCCAGTTGCGAGAGCGAAGAGTATCCGGTGCCAAAATCATCAAGATGAATCTGCGCACCCAACTGGCTGAACTGTTGAATAACTGAGAGAGCCAGCTCCTCGTTTTCAATCAAACAGCTTTCTGTGAGCTCCACATCGATAGGGCAATATTCAAAATTCAAATCTTTCAGCGCCTGTTTTAAGTCGCTAAAAATAGTCTGATCGGCAAGTTGTCGCGCGGAGACGTTCACCGCAACGCGCAGATTGATGCCTTTGTCGCGCCATTTAGCAACCTGGCGAACCACGTCCAGCATAACCCAGCGCCCGAGCGGAACGATCAGACCTGACTCTTCGGCATACGAGATAAACTCCAGAGGTGGAATTAATCCGCGCTCTGGAGATTGCCAGCGCACTAATGCCTCAACGCTCCTGACTTCTCCGCGCCAGGTCATTTTGGGCTGATAGTGAATCAGGAGTTGGTCTTTATCTAAGGCCTTGCGCAGGTTGGTGTCTAACCACAGATATTCAAATACACGCTGATTCATCTCTGGGGAAAACACGCAAAACTTACCGCGCCCGTTCTCTTTTGCCGTGTACATTGCGGTATCGGCATTACGAATAATGCTTTCGCGGTCGATACCGTGCTGTGGTGCCAGGGAGATCCCAAGAGAGCAGCCGGTGTAAATCTCGATAAGACCGATGCGAAAAGGCTGGCGCAGGCGCGTTAATATACGCGAAGCCATCGCCTCAAGCGTACTTTGTGAGGTTTCGGTGGCCAGCACGATAAATTCATCGCCACCCAGGCGCGCTAAGATCTGACCTTCTTCCAGACAGCTCAGAATAGCCAGCGCAACGGCTTGTAAAAGCTGATCGCCAAACATATGCCCATAGGCATCATTCACTTTTTTGAAGTTATCAAGGTCGAGATAAACCACGCCGACTTGAGATTCACCGCGCGTTGAAATCGCGTCGCTGATTAATTCATGGATTGCGTTACGGTTGGGAAGGCCGGTGATCGTATCGGTATTGGCTAATACGCGCAGGCGTTCCTGAGCGCGGCGTTCTTCGGTAATGTCCGTACCGGAACAAATAAGAAAAATTTCATTTTTGCCGCTTCCGCTGTGAACGAATTTGTTTCTGAACAGAAACAATCTTTGGCCTTTACGCGTTTTAATCCAGCGTTCAACTTCGTAAGAACTGCCGTTGCGAAAAAAACCAGAAATATTGCGCCTTGAGGCTGCGGCTTCGCTACGGCTCATAAACAGTTTGAAGACGTTTTGCCCAATGACTTCCTGCTCTTTCATGCCGGTGTATTCTTCGCTCAGGCGATTAAATCGCTGGATATTGCCGCGCTGATCGAGAATCACAATAACCGAGTTGGCTTCGGATACCACCTGCTCCGCGAAGGATAATCCTTGTACCAGATCGCGTGCAACGGAAGGCGTATCGTTCCAGGCAGAAGCGGTGCCCGCCCATTCTGTCTTATGAATTTTACGTCCGACCAGATGCACAGGCACATCCGTGCCATAAAGAGACAGTGTCATGGTAATACTGGAGGTGATGACGGTTAACTGGCGGATACGCTCAGCCTGTTCGTCACTCAACGCAACGACCTGGGTAATATCAGCGTTTTCGCTGGCGGCCAAATGCAGTGCATTGCTGTCTGCGGTTAGTCGCCACCAGGGGCTGTGCGTACCCATGTAGCGAAACAGCAAATTCTGCTCCAAGTCGTCAATCATGCTTTCTCCCGAACCTGCTTAATTAACGCAAAATAATTCATTTGCATGCGACCTTTCCGTCGTAAAACAGCGGCATCACCGAAGTGAACTTATTGTTTTTCCCTATGTTCTTATATTAAAACGAGAATTGATTAAAAGGATACAACGTGGATAAAAATTCCAGTAACCAAAGATGACAGTTATCTTTTACTGTAGATAATTGTGATGGCTTTTGTGGGTTTATGGCGGAATATATTAAGAAAAAGTGATGAATGCGAGATTTATCGGGGAAAGAAAAATGTCGGCGTTCCCAAAAAGGAAACGACCGACATTTAAGTGGGTTATCAGGCCGCAGGGCGCGCAATAATGCTGCGTGTTTCCATTCGGACTTCTGCGATGTTCACATCTATCACATCAGTCACCTTATAGACCGTCTCACCTTTGATCTGTACTGAGCCGTTTTCCTGACTGCATACCAGTTCATCACGCACAGCGTGCAGGAATGGGGCGGGAATAAACGCCACCGCGCCGTTATCAATCAGGCGCACACGCATACCACCACGGCTGACATCGATGATTTCGGCGGCGAAGCGAGTATCGGTACCTGCCTTGTCTTTCAGGAAACGAGCGTACAGCCAGTCACCTACATCGCGTTCTGCCATTCGATTCAGGCGGCGGCGCTCTGCCATCTGAATAGTCGCATCGTCCTGTGGCCGCGAGATGGTTTCACCTTTAACGATAGCCTTGAGCAGACGATGGTTAACCATATCGCCGTACTTACGGATAGGTGAAGTCCAGGTCGCATACGCTTCAAGGCCAAGACCAAAGTGTGGGCCAGGTTCGATGCTGATTTCGGCATAAGACTGGAAGCGGCGGATGCGGCTGTCCAGGAAACCCGAAGGCTGAGCATCCAGTTCACGGCGCAGTTTGCAGAAGCCATTCAGCGTCAGCACTTCCTGCGGATCCACATGAACATCATGCGTTTTCAGCAGGGCTGCCAGGGCTTCAGTGTTTGCCGGGTCGAAACCGGTATGCACGTTATAAATGCCGAAGCCCAGCTTGTCGCGCAGTACGCGCGCTGCACAAATGTTGGCAGAGATCATGGATTCTTCGACAATGCGGTTAGCAATGCGACGAGGCTCCGCAACAATATTCAGCACTTCACCTTTTTCGCCCAACACGAAGCGATAATCAGGGCGGTCTTTAAAGACCAACGCATGGGTTTTACGCCATTCGCTCCGGCTGAGGCAGATACGCTGCAGCAGACGGATCTGTTCGGCAATGGCCTCATTTTGCGGCTGCCAGCTACCGGTATTTTCCAGCCAGTCTGATACTTCGTCATAAACCAGTTTCGCTTTGGATTCGATGGTAGCGGCGAAGAATTCAATATCGTCTTCAATGGTGCCATCTTCAGCAATCGTCATACGGCAGGCGAGGACGGGACGCACTTCATTTGCGCGAAGCGAGCAGAGATCGTCAGAGAGCTCACGCGGCAGCATAGGGATATTAAAGCCCGGCAGATAGTTGGTGAAGGCGCGCACTTTGGCGGACTCATCCAGTTGGCTACCTTCAGCAATCCATGCGGTCGGATCGGCAATCGCCACGGTCAAATGCAGCTTTCCGTCGTGGCCTTCTTCAACGTATAGCGCATCGTCCATATCTTCAGTGCTGGCACTGTCGATAGTGACGAAGTTAAGTGCCGTCATGTCGCGGCGCTCAAGACCTTCGTCCAGCATCTCGGTCGTAACGCCGTTAGGTGCTTCTTTTTCGAGGTTATGACGCGCAAGCGTGACCCACCACGGTACAAAGTGGTCGTCACCAAAGGTAATAAAATGCGTCAATTCTGCATAGAAACCACGATCGCCTTTAAGCGGGTGGCGGCGCATTTGAGCAACAGCCCAGTCGCCTTCTTTGAAATCGTGTTCAACGCCACGTTCAGCGCGACAAGGGATGGCATCTCTCAGCAGAGGATGATCCGGCACGATGGATAAACGGTCGTCTTTTTTCTGCACCCGACCCACAAAGCGTGTCAGGAACGGTTCAATAAGTTCTTCTGGCTCGGCAGATTCACGATCCTTTTCGGTGTGAATCACAGCCGTCACACGATCGCCGTGCATGACTTTCTTCATCTGCGGAGGCGGGATGAAGTAGCTTTTTTGTGCGTCAACTTCCAGGAAGCCAAAGCCTTTTTCCGTGGCTTTTACTACCCCTTCTGCACGTGGCGTCTGGGAATGCAGTTGCTGTTTAAGCTGCGCTAGCAGCGGGTTATCCTGAAGCATAGTGTTCTATTTTAGTAGCCATTGAGCGGCTGACAGTTTTACGCGAATCTCACTGCTACAGCAAGCGCTCTTTAGGTCATCAGTAGGGTTATTCACGATGAGCAAGGGCGATTTTGAGTCGGTTAATCCAACCGCAAAATGCGCTCCAGGCCAACATATTTATGGCATCAACGGCAGGAATTCCGGCATCGGTAAGCGGTGTAAATTGCGCGGCGCTAAATCGATCGGGAGAACGGGTCAACAGCTCAACGGCGGCGGAAATAACGCTCTGGGCTGAGTCATCACCTCCGGCAACCTGAATAACACTGATGAGAATGTCGCCAGTACGGTCAAGGATCGCGGGTTCATGACAGAGCACCGGCGTGAGCGATTGCAAAAACGGTTCTGCTTGCCAGCGAGCCAGTGATTCTAATTGATGAGCGCTGGCGTAGGGCAACTCAACGCCAGCAAAGAGAGGTATCCATGGATTGGTACCCTGGCTTATGTCGTTTACCTGTGCATGCGGCGGTATGTGATGCCCTGGCAACCAACGAACAGGTTGGCCCAGCAACGCCTGAAAAATCGCCACGACCCGCGCCTGAAAGCCAATAAAACCGATAATTTGGTTGATCAATACGATGTCGTAAATCGTCAGACCCACCTCATCAAGCTGCTGTTGTGCTTTGGAGTCGATGACATCGGGCGAGCTGGCAAGCTGGCGGGCGTACTGGGTGATTTGAGCGAGGCGACGATTACTTTCACGTGAGGAGTCAGGGCCGGGAAGCGGGGTAAGCAGGGCCGCGTAATGATTACACAAACGCTGGACGCCGCAGGCCTGGGCAACCGTGAGCGCAGTACTTAACCGGTCATACGCGCTAAGCGTATGCAGGCGATTCACCGCAGTATGGAGCGGAAACAGTAGATCGCATAATGCTCGGGCGGGGGTAAGCCAACCGTGGCATGAGACGACAATTTTTTCGGGCAGGGCTAAATCGAGCAAAAAACGGTCGTCGACGTTAGCGGCCTCGGGAACCAGTGGCAGGACATCATCCAGACGGTGATTGGTCTGGGTTTCATGATACCAGTGGCCTTTGCCGGAAAAACGGCGTTGTTCCATGTGCGTTCCTTGATCTCAAATGGCGATCAATATCCTGGCGCATGGCTGTAAAGGGGAAAAAGAATGTTAGGTGATAACAAATAGCAGAACGGAATAACGAAGGGGGGAAAACCTTCCCGACTTGCGGGAAGGTAGAGAACTTATTTGATTTCCAGCTCGTTCATGGCAGCGATGTTGAAACCGCCGTCAACGTGAACAACTTCACCGGAGATACCCGCTGACAGATCGGAGCACAGGAATGCGGCAGAGTTGCCTACATCTTCGATAGTCACAGTGCGGCGAATCGGGGTAACGGCTTCACAATGTGCGAGCATTTTACGGAAGTCTTTGATACCGGATGCTGCCAGAGTACGGATTGGACCCGCAGAGATACCGTTGACACGCACGCCTTCAGGACCCATCGCGTTCGCCATATAGCGGACGTTGGCTTCCAGAGAGGCTTTAGCCAGACCCATTACGTTGTAGTTAGGGATCGCACGTTCGGCACCGAGATAGGACAGGGTCAGCAGCGCAGAGCCTGGGTTCAGCATAGTACGGCACGATTTTGCCATCGCAACGAAGCTGTAAGAGCTGATGTCGTGAGCGATTTTGAAGCCTTCACGGGTAACCGCATTCACGTAGTCGCCGTCCAACTGATCGCCTGGTGCGAAACCGATAGAATGCACGAAACCGTCGAATTTCGGCCATACTTTTGCAAGCTCAGCAAACATGCCATCGATGCTTTCGTCTTGACCAACGTCGCATTCCAGAATGATGTTGGAACCCAGCTGCGCGGCAAATTCTTCAACACGGCCTTTCAGCTTGTCGTTCTGGTAGGTGAACGCCAGTTCAGCGCCTTCGCGGTGCATTGCGTGTGCGATGCCGTAGGCGATAGACAGTTTGCTGGCGACGCCAGTTACCAGAATGCGCTTACCGGAAAGAAAACCCATAGCTCTAATCCTTATATTCATTGTTATGGCGATCGTCATCTCATTGTGACGATCGTCGTTAAAACGCGGCGATAATATCACGTGTCGCGTTCAGAGTTAATCCGACCACTTTATATCGGGGCGGTCACTTATCTTTTCGCCAGGCGTCTGCGGTTAAGGCTTCGCCAAAATGCCCGGCTATGAGTCGTTTTGTCAGGTCGTGCAGGGGGGATGCCATCACATCGGCCGTGCTTCCTCGCTCGACAACTTCACCCTGATGCATCACCAACACCTGATCGCTGATGTGTTTCATCATGCCCAAATGCTGGGTCACATAGATATAAGAGATACCTTGTTTTTCCTGCAATTCCAGCATCAGGTTAATCAGCTGCGAGCGCATCGACATATCCAGCGATGCCAGCGCTTCATCGGCGATAATCACCTTAGGTCGCAGGATCAACGCGCGGGCCAGCCCAAGACGCTGTTTCTGCCCAGGGGCGAGCATATGAGGATAATAGCTCACATGGTCTGGCAATAATCCCACCAGACGCAGGGTTTCAATGATGCGTTTGTGGCGAGCTTCAGGCTCAAGGTCGGTATTCAGGCGCAACGGGAAATCCAGGATTTGCGAGATACGTTGACGCGGGTTTAGAGACGTCGACGGATCCTGGAAAATCATGCGTATACGTTGGCTGCGAAAAGAGTAGTCACCAAAAGACAAAAAATGGTCGTCAATCAGGACATCTCCCGATGTGGGTTCCACCATTCCGGCGAGCATTTTCGCCAGCGTGGATTTCCCGGACCCGTTTTCACCGATAATCGCTAACGTTTGTTTTTCGCGTAGGGTAAAGCTCAGCGGCTTTACCGCTTCGACGTTCTGACGGTGGAACAGGCCCGTACGGTAGCGAAAGGTCTTACTCAGGTTGCGAACTTCCAGCAAGGTTTCGACCATTTCACTCTCTCTCCATGTTCAGCGGGAAATGACAGGCGTACAGATGATTTTTAGCCCCGACCAGACGCGGCGTCTCGATACATTTTCGCTGTGCGTAGGGGCAACGTGGCCCAAGACGACAGCCGATAGGCAGAGACTCAAGCAGCGGGATCGCCCCCGGGAGGGTATTCAGGCGGCTTTTATGCGGCAGGGCGCTGCCAAAATCGGGTATCGCGCGAATCAACGCCTGCGTGTACGGATGATGCGGTGCGTTGACCAGGTCTTCACTGACGGCGGTTTCCACCGTCTGGCCGCAATACATGACGTCAATTTTATCCGCCCATTTACTCAGCATTTGCAGGTCATGGCTGATCAACAAAATAGTGGTGTTGTTATTTTGATTCAGACGGGTTAACAATCGGAAAATCTGCGCCTGCGTTGTCGGCTCCATGGCGTTAGTCGGCTCATCGGCAATGAGCAGACGCGGCTGATTGGCCAGCGCGATGGCAATCATCACCTTCTGGCATTCGCCATCGGTCAATTCATAAGGGAAGCTACGCATCGCATCTTTATGATCTTTTATCCCCACCCGGTGTAAAAGCTCTATCGCTCGGCGCTTGCGCCAGCCAAACCGTTGCCACCAGCGACCTTTGTAGGTCCAGCCGGGAATGTTTTGCATGAGTTGCTGCCCGATGCGTTCAGAAGGATCGAGACAGGATTGTGGCTCCTGAAAGATCATCGACACATTGTGGCCTACCAGCTTGCGTCGTTCGCGGGCCGATAGCCGCGATAAATCGATATCATCGAAACGCATACGGTCAGCGGTCACGCGCCAGTTGTCTTTGGCGACGCCACAGATTGCTTTGGCAATCAGACTCTTGCCCGAGCCGGATTCACCCACCAGCCCACGAATTTCACCTTCCGCAAGCGTAATGCTGATGCGATCGACGGCCTTCACCCAGCCTTCACCAGTCTTAAATTCAATGGTGAGATTACGAATGTCCAGTAACGGCATTATTGCACCCCCGCGTTAATAGCACGGCGAATACCATCGCCCAGCAGGTTGATTAGCAAAACGCTGACCATAATGGCCGCGCCTGGCAGCATGACCGTCCACGGGGCAACATAGATGAGCTCAAGGGCATCCCCCAGCATGGCACCCCATTCAGGAGAAGGTAACTGCGCACCCAAATCGAGGAACCCAAGCGCGGCGATATCCAGAATCGCCATGGACAGGGCACGGGTAATTTCTGTGACCAGACCGGAGGCTATGTTAGGCATCACGGCAAACCACAGAATATTCATCGTGGTTGCCCCGTCCAGACGGGCGGCCACAACGTACTCTTTTTCAAGCTCGTCATGCACCATGCTATAGACCGAGCGAACCATTCGCGGGAGTAACGCCAGCCACACGGCGAACATCGCATGCGACAGATGCGGGCCGGCAAAAGCGACGACAATAATCGCCAGCAGCAGGGACGGAATGGACAGCAACGTATCCAGAATATGATTCAGTACCGCCGAACGCAGACCGTGCGTTGCGCCTGCGAAAACGCCCAGCGCAAGACCAAAAAAGGTCGCCGCGAAGGTGACCACAAAGGCTCCTCCGACCGTCGGCGCGGCACCGCTTAACAGACGGCTCAATACGTCGCGCCCAAGATCGTCAGTGCCCAGGAAGAAAGAGACTTCGCCGTAACGTGACCAGGATGGGGGCAGCAGTTGATAGCCTAAAAATTGCTGATCGAGGCCATAAGGCGCAAACCATGCGCCAAAAATGCACAGCAACGCTAACCCGCCGCAACCGTACAGGCCAATCATCGCCGTGGGATCGCCATAGAATTTACTCCACACGGTGCGTAGTACGCCGGGAGTGCGCTTTTCTCTGTAAACGCTATCGTAAGGCATACCATTCCTTATGTTTCAACGGGTTAGCCATGGCGCCCAAAATATCAGAAATCACGTTCACCATAATGACCAGTGAACCAATCACCATTACGCCAGCGGAAATAGCCGCGTAATCTTGCTGACGAATCGCGTTGATCATCCAGCGTCCCAGGCCAGGCCAGCTAAAGACCATTTCCGTGATCATTGCCAGTGTCAGCATGGTCGAAAATTGCAATCCCAGACGCGGGATCACCGGGGGAAGGGCGTTGTGAAGCACATGCCGACGAAGTATTGTCAGGCGCGACAAGCCGCGTGTAGCAGCGGCTTTCACATAGTTCTGTTCAAAAACGTCGATAGTGCTGGTGCGCATCAGGCGAATGACTTCGGTCGTTGGCGCAACGGCGAGCGTCAGCACCGGCAGCACCATATGCCGTAATGAGCTGACGATCATTTCATGACGCCAGATGGAGTCCGAAAGCCAGGCGTCAATCAAGGCAAAACCCGTCACGCTTTTCACCGTATAAAGCAGGTCAAAACGACCAGAAACGGGCAGCCATCCGAGATTCAGCGAGAAGAACAACGTTAATAACAGTGCCAGCCAGAAGACGGGAATCGAGAAGCCAAGCAGGGCGATGGCGCTGATCAGTTTATCCTGCCATTTATTACGAGTGATCCCCGCCAGCATGCCGACAGGAATACCGACCATGAGTGCAAACCCGAAGGCGAGGATGCACAGCTCCATTGTCGCTGGGAAAACGTCTTTGAGCTGTTCGGAGATGGGCTGACCGTTAATACTTGAAACGCCAAAATCCCAGTGCAGCACCCCGTTAAACCAAAACAGCCAGGCGTCCCAAAATGACGAGCCTTGTAGCGGAGCGTGCGGGGTAAAATAGCTCAGGCTAAAGCCAACAAAGGTGAGGAATAACAGCGTCACCGCCAGCAATAGCAACCGTCTTAAGGTAAAAATGATCATGGCTTTTTCACCTCATCTTTTTTCTCACGCGACACGCCAGCAAACGACGCGTTGCCGAACGGGCTGAGCACCAGGCCCTTAATATCATAACGATAGGCCTGCAAACGTAATGACGAGGCCAGCGGCAGCACCGGCAATTCCCGCGCCAGAATATTTTGCGCTTCGTCGTAGGCCTCGATGCGTGACGCCAACTGTTGTGATGAGAGTGCCTTTTGCAGCACCGCATCAAATTCTCGGTCACACCAGTGAGCGTAGTTGGTCTGTGAGCGAATCGCCGCGCAGCTCAGCAGCGGACGGAAGAAACTGTCCGGGTCATTACTGTCGGTAGACCAGCCGGATAAGGTGAGATCGTGATTCATGTCCATCAGGCGTGCTTCCTGGAAGCGTCCTTCGACAGGGACGATGACCACTTTGACGCCAATTTGTGCCATGTCGGCCTGAATCAGTTCTGCTGTTTTTAACGGACTAGGGTTCCAGGCCTGAGAACTTGTCGGCACCCAAAGCTGAAGGGTGAGATTCTCAGCACCTAGGGCTTTTAGCTGTTCGCGGGCTTTTGCTGGATTGTACTCGGTAATTTTTGCTTCGCTGTCGTACGCCCATGAAGCACGCGGCAGAATCGATGCCGCCGTTTCCGCAGTGCCATAATAAATGGATTGCATCAGACGCTGGTTATTAATGGCCAGCGCCAGCGCGTGACGAACGGCGGGATTATTCAGCGGCGGCTTATCGGTATTAAACGCGAGGTAAGCGATATTCATGCCCGGACGCAGGGTCAGGCGCAATCGCGGATCGTCACGCAGGATCGTTAACTGGCTGGCGGCAGGCCACGCGAGCACATCGCACTCTCCGGTCAACAGCTTAGAAAGCCGCCCCGTCCCGCCAGAGCCCAGATCGACAACCACCTGTGGCATGAGCGGTTTACCGCGCCAAAAGTGTTCATGACGTTGCAAACGAATGTACTGCCCTGAACGGTACTCTGCTACCTGGAACGGCCCCGTTCCCACCGGCTGGCGATCGAGAAGCTCCTGATGGTCCCGCTTTGTCAACTGGTCGGCGTATTCGGCGGACATGACCGACGCATAATGCGTCGCCAGGTGCCATAGGAATGAGGCATCTGGTCGGGCCAAATTAAACTCCACCGTCCGGCTATCGATCTTGCGAACGTTTTTAACCGTATCAGCGAACTGTAAGCTGTCAAAATAGGGGAAGTTACCCCCGTTGACGTTATGCCACGGATGGTCGCGATTAAAAATGCGCTGGAAGGTAAATACAACGTCATCCGCGTTGAGTTTACGCGTCGGTTTAAACCAGTCCGTCGTCTGGAAGGCAACATCATCGCGCAGATGAAAACGATAGGTGGCGCCGTTGTCCAGCACCTCCCAGCTTTCGGCCAGCTCTGGCACCAGGCGATAGGTATAAGGATCGACATCTAGCAGGCGATCGTAAAGCTGAGCGGCGAGGGTATCGACAATCAGGCCACTCCCCGCTTTTTGCGGGTTAAAGGTGTCGACTTGCCCGCTGACACAATAGACAAAGCCGCTATCACGTATATCAGGAACAGCGCGTTGTTCAGGCGCAGCAAAGGCCAGGCTGCTAAACAGACCGAGTGCAAACAGGGACGATAAAACCAGACGCATAATTTTTAAGATTTTTAGGTTCGATCTGCAAAGTGTATCGCACTTACACCTGCTTCGTAAAAATGTCTGCGGGTAAGTGCTGATAATGTCAGCGCATTTGATGCTTTTTGAGCAATGCCCTTAATTGATGGTAGGTCAGACCCAGCAGTTCGGCTGCCTGCTTCTGATTATATTTCGCGTCCTTCAGGCTTTGCTCAAGCAACTGCTGCTCCTGAATATGCTGAAACTGACGCAAATCAAGCGGCAGGGAAGGCGTGCTGGTTTCAGGCGTGGGTGTTGACGGTAAGGGCGCGGCGCGATGGAAAGGATCAAGAATAATGTTGTCCAGTTCCGTCTCGATGCTGGCGTGACGATAGACAGATCGTTCCACTACGTTTTTGAGTTCGCGAATATTGCCGGGCCAACCGTAGCCTAATAATGTTTCGCGCGCGTTATTGCTAAAGCCCGGGAAAAGCAGCATGCCGAGCTCGCGGCACATCTGAATCGCAAATTGTTCAGCCAGCAGCATGATATCGCTGCGACGCTCCCGCAGTGGCGGCAGTTGAACCACGTCGAACGCCAGCCTGTCGAGCAGATCGGCGCGGAATTTCTCCTCGGCCACCATTTCCGGCAAATTAGCATTGGTAGCGCAAACCAGACGCACATTGACCTGCAGGGGCTGACTGCCGCCAACGCGTTCAAGTTCGCCGTATTCAATGACCCGCAGTAACTTTTCCTGCACTAGCATTGGCGCTGTAGCAAGTTCATCAAGGAACAGCGTGCCGCCATCAGCACGTTCGAAGCGGCCGGGATGGCGTTTTTGCGCCCCTGTAAACGCACCTGCTTCATGGCCGAACAGTTCAGTATCCAGTAAATTTTCGTTAAGCGCCGCACAGTTAAGCGAAATAAACGGCCCGTCCCATCGCGTGGAAAGGAAGTGTAAGCGGTTGGCGATAAGCTCTTTGCCAGTGCCACGCTCGCCAATAATCAGCACCGGTTTATTCAGTGGAGCCAGGCGCGAAACTTGCTCCAGCACTTCCAGAAAACTGTTGGCTTCGCCCAGCAGATTGTCTTTAAATTCAGCCATGATGAAATTAACCACTCGTTAGCGATATTCACCAGGTGAGAGTAGGTTCTCATTGCTTTAAAATCAACCACAATCTTATAAATCAACAAGATAAAAAGTTGGCATGAGAATTGTATTATCTCGTTAGCAGGGCATCGCCCGATAACAGAAATGTGAGGATCAAATTATGGGTATTTTTTCTCGTTTTGCCGACATCGTGAACGCCAACATCAACTCACTGCTTGAGAAAGCGGAAGATCCGCAGAAGCTGGTGCGTCTGATGATTCAGGAAATGGAAGATACGCTGGTCGAAGTACGTTCCACCTCAGCGCGTGCGCTGGCGGAAAAGAAACAGCTTTCACGTCGTATTGAGCTGGCTACTGGACAGCTGAACGAATGGCAAGAAAAAGCGGAGCTGGCGCTGCGTAAAGAGAAAGATGATCTGGCGCGTTCGGCGTTGATCGAAAAACAGAAACTCACCGATTTGGTGGCGTCTCTCGAGCACGAAGTCACGCTGGTGGATGAAACACTCACCCGCATGAAAAAAGAAATCGCTGAGCTGGAAAATAAACTGAGCGAAACCCGCGCTCGCCAACAGGCACTTACGCTGCGTCACCAGGCTGCAAGCTCTTCGCGCGACGTCCGTCGCCAGCTGGATAGCGGTAAACTGGATGAAGCGATGGCTCGATTCGAATCTTTTGAGCGTCGTATCGACCATATGGAAGCAGAAGCAGAGAGCCATAGCTTTGGCAAACAAAAAACGCTGGATCAGCAGTTTGCCGATCTTAAAGCCGATGATGCTATCGGTGAGCAGTTGGAAGCTCTGAAAGCCAAAATGAAGCAAGACAACCAATAATAATTGAAGCGGCACCTTTGCGTGCCGCAACGCATCGTAAGACAAGGAGTACATATGAGTGCGCTTTTTCTGGCAATTCCGTTAACCATTTTCGTGCTGTTTGTTCTGCCGATCTGGTTATGGCTGCATTACAGCAACCGTTCTTCCCGGGGAGAGCTCTCTCAGAGCGAGCAACAGCGCCTGATGCAGCTTACTGACGAAGCGAAAAGAATGCGCGATCGCATTCAGGCGTTGGAATCTATTCTGGATGCGGAACATCCGAACTGGAGGGAGCGTTAATGGCTGGATTAAATCTGAATAAAAAACTGTACCGTATTCCCCAGCAGGGGATGGTACGCGGGGTCTGCGTTGGACTGGCGCACTACCTGGATGTACCGGTTAAGCTTGTGCGCGTCGTGACGGTCCTTTCTATCTTCTTTGGTCTGGCATTTTTTACCCTTGTGGCCTACATCGTTTTATCGTTTGTGCTCGACCCGATCCCTGATAGCGCGCTCTCTTCAGAAGAGGCGCCCTCCAGCCAGGATTTGTTAGATACCGCTGACGCGGAACTGGCCGCAGGAGAGAAGCGTTTACGTGAAATGGAACGTTACGTGACGTCAGATACGTTCACGCTGAGAAGTCGTTTCCGTCAGCTTTAAAAAGAGAGAACTACTAATGAAGGCAAACTGGCAACAGGCGGGTCAGAAGATGAAACCCGGTCTGAAAATCGCAGGTAAATTCGTATTATTGACCGCATTACGCTACGGCCCGGCAGGTGTTGCCGGGTGGGCGATAAAATCTGTTGCCCGTAAACCCGTTCGCATGCTGTTGGCCGTTGCACTGGAGCCTTTACTGAAAAAGGTCGCAAATCGCTTTTCACGCCGCTATTTTTCCTGATAACACACCGCTTTTCCTGCGCTCTCTCCCTTTGAGAGAGCGCTCCTGTCCTCACTAAGATGTCGTTGTACTAGTTTCATCCATTCTTTGCGTTAGCTCACAAATACACAATTGAGTTGCTTTATCAGGCTATTTTTCACCCCTCTGGTTCGTTGACAGACATTTTCTATGGGAGTAGATTGCCCTTCGTGGGACCGCTACCATGGAAAATTAAAGTGAACGGAAAAATAAAACAGTTAATCAATCTTGTGTATGGCAATACTTTTACTCCAGAGCACTACGATACGCTGGAAGAAAAAATATCCCGTGCGGCAAATAATATTCAACACCCGCGTAAAGCAAGCTGGGATGAGCAAGATATTGTATTAATCACCTATGCTGATCAATTTATCTCTGATGGGCAAAAATCATTACCCGCTTTTACGCGATTCTATAATCGCTGGCTGTCATCCTCATTTTCACACGTTCATTTATTGCCTTTTTACCCCTGGTCTTCTGACGATGGATTCTCTGTTGTTGATTATCATCGCGTCTCACCAGAAACAGGTGAGTGGGGGGATGTGGCTGAATTAAAAAAATCGGCAAATTTGATGTTCGATTTTGTTTGCAATCACATGTCTGCAAAAAGCCAGTGGTTCAACCATTATCTTAATCAGGATCCTGAATTCGAAGATTTCTTTATTGCGGTTGATCCTGAAACGGATTTGTCGGCTGTTACGCGGCCTCGTGCTTTACCGTTGCTCACACCCTTTACCCTTGCCGATGGCTCGGTTCGTCATTTATGGACGACGTTCAGCGATGACCAGATTGACCTGAATTTTGCCAGTCCACAGGTTTTGATCGCGATGGTCGACGTCCTGCTTCACTACCTTACTGAAGGTGCGGATTACATTCGACTTGATGCGGTGGGGTTCATGTGGAAAATCCCAGGCACCTCCTGCATCCACCTTGAACAGACCCATCGTCTGATTCAGCTGTTCCGCGCTATCACAGACGCTGTCGCCCCTGGTACGGTCATTATCACGGAAACTAACGTCCCGCATAAGGACAACATTTCCTATTTTGGTGAGGGTGATAATGAAGCCCAGATGGTTTATCAATTCTCGCTCCCGCCACTGGTGCTGCATACCGTTCACAGCGGTAACGTACAGGCGCTATGTCAGTGGGCGCAGGGATTATCCCTCCCATCTTCACAGACAACCTGGTTCAACTTCCTGGCATCTCATGATGGTGTCGGGTTGAATCCGCAGCGGGGCATTTTACCCGAGTCGGATATCCTCACGCTTGTAGAAAAGCTGCAAAGTGAAGGGGCCTTGGTTAACTGGAAAAATAATCCCGACGGTACGCGAAGCCCGTATGAAATAAATGTCACCTATCTTGATGCGTTAAGTCATCGCGATAGTGACGATGATGACCGCGTGGCGAAATTTGTTTTAGCTCATGCCGTTTTGTTGAGCTTCCCGGGCGTGCCTGCCATTTATATTCAAAGTATTCTGGGTTCACGCAATGATTATGCAGGCGTGGAGCGATTGGGCTATAACCGCGCGATAAATCGTCGGAAATATCAAGAAGGTCAAATTGATTCTGAGCTAAGTGACGAAAATAGTCTCCGTCAAAGGATCTATCAAGCCATGATTAACCTGATAGCCATTCGTCGTGAAAATAAAGCGTTTCACCCAGACAGCGAGGCATCTTTTGAGAACCCATGTGAACATGTTCTTAAAATTACTCGCGCAGCCAATAATGGTGAGAAAGTTATTGCGTTATTTAACTTCTGTGAACATCCACAAACCCTTTCTGTGAACATTCATTCAGCAAAAGAGCTTATTACAAACGGTGATATTAACGGGAATACTCTGACCCTTAATCCGTGGCAAGTCATGTGGATTAAAGAAAACTAAAAGGACGAAATAAATGAAAATGCCAAAAGTCGTGCTGATATCAGCACTGGTTTCTTGCGCCCTGTTAATGGGGTGCAAGGATGATAAAAAATCGGTTGTGACTATCGAATTTATGCACTCTTCGGTGGAACAAGAACGTCAGGCCGTTATCACACAGCTGATTGAACGTTTCGAGAAGGCGAATCCTTCCATCAAGATCAAACAGGTTCCTGTCGAAGAGGATGCGTATAACACCAAAGTTATCACGCTGGCCCGAACCGGGGCGTTACCAGAGGTGATCGAGGTCAGTCATGACTATGCCAAAGTCATGGACAAGGAGCAGTTGCTCGATCGTCAGGCCATTAGCAATGCTATCGGCGCGGTCGGTCAAAGCACCTTCTACGATGGCATCTTGCGCGTTGTTCGTACTGAAGATGGTCAGGCCTGGACGGGCGTTCCGGTGAGTGCATGGCTGTCGGGTGTCTGGTATCACAAAGATGCATTGGCTGCGGCAGGGATTAGCGAACCTCATACCTGGGAAGCGCTGCTTAAGGCAAGTCAGGCCTTCAACGATCCGGCGAAAAAACATTACGGCATAGCATTGCCTACGGCTGAAAGCGTCATGACCGAGCAGGCATTTTCACAGTTTGCGCTCTCTGGCGGTGCGAATGTGTTCGATGCCAAAGGGGAGGTGGTCATTGATACCCCCGAAATGAAAAAAGCGCTGGCGTTCTATCGCGATCTCTCTGCTACGACCATGCCTGGCTCGAACGACGTCATGGAAATTAAAGATGCGTTCATGAACGGCTCCGCGCCAATGGCGATCTACTCGACTTACATTCTTCCAGCCGTTTTCAAAGAGGGGAATCCTGCCAACCTGGGCTTTGTGGTCCCGACAGAGAAATCATCGGCGGTCTACGGAATGGTTACCTCGCTCACCATTACAACGGGCCAGACCGAAGACGAAACCAAAGCGGCAGAACAGTTTGTCACCTGGATGGAGCAGGCTCAAAACGCGGCTGACTGGGTCATGATGTCGCCGGGCGCGGCCTTACCGGTGAACAAACTGGTTGTAGAGACCGCCTCGTGGAAAGAGAACGACGTGATCAAAGCCTTCGGTCAACTGCCTTATGAGCTGATTGCGCAGTTCCCAAATGTTCAGGTCTTTGGCGCAGTGGGTGACAAAAACTTTACGCGGATGGGCGACGTGACAGGCTCCGGCATCATCAGTTCAATGGTGCATAACGTCACGGTGGGCAAGAAAGACCTCACCGGCACGTTAAGCGATAGCCAGAAGCGTTTGGCTGACCTGATTTCTCAACGATAGGAGCGCACCGCGAAGGGAATTATGAAGACGTTGTTTTCTGGCCGTTCAGATATGCCTTTCGCCATGTTGCTGTTGGCCCCCAGCCTGCTATTGCTGGGGGGCCTTGTAGCCTGGCCAATGATTTCCAACATTGAAATCAGTTTTTTACGTCTGCCGCTAAACCCGAGTATTAACGCCACGTTTGTCGGGATAGATAACTATATTCGCATCCTGAGCGATGGGGCGTTCTGGCACTCATTGTGGATGACATTCTGGTATACGGCACTGGTTGTCCTCGGCAGTACGGGATTAGGGCTGGCGGTTGCTATCTTTTTTAACCGTGAGTTTCGTCTGCGTAAAACGGCACGTTCACTGGTGATCCTGTCTTACGTCACGCCGTCCATATCGCTGGTGTTTGCCTGGAAGTACATGTTCAACAATGGCTACGGCATTGTGAACTACCTCGGCGTGGATTTACTGCATCTTTACGAGCAGGCGCCGTTGTGGTTTGACAACCCAGGCAGCAGCTTTGTGCTGGTGGTGCTGTTTGCTATCTGGCGTTACTTCCCGTACGCGTTTATCTCGTTTTTGGCGATTTTACAGACCATTGATAAATCCCTGTATGAAGCCGCTGAAATGGATGGCGCAAATGCCTGGCAGCGTTTTCGTATTGTGACGCTTCCCGCCATCATGCCGGTACTGGCGACGGTCGTCACGTTGCGCACTATCTGGATGTTCTACATGTTTGCAGATGTTTATCTGCTGACAACCAAGGTCGATATCCTCGGCGTTTACCTCTACAAAACGGCATTTGCCTTCAATGATTTAGGTAAAGCTGCGGCGATATCCGTGGTGCTGTTTGTGATTATCTTCGCCGTCATTCTGTTGACCAGAAAGAGAGTAAACCTCAATGGCAATAAATAAACGCCCCTTAGCGCGGATAGGCTTCTACGTCGGCCTGATGCTGTTTCTGATCGTTACGTTGTTTCCGTTTTTCGTGATGCTGATGACCTCGTTCAAGAGCGCGAAAGAGGCTATTTCGCTCAACCCGACCATCCTGCCGCAGGCGTGGACGCTACAGCATTATGTCGACATTTTTAACCCGTTGATCTTCCCGTTCGTGGACTATTTCAGAAACAGCATGGTGGTTTCACTCAGCTCATCGGTGATTGCGGTCTTTCTCGGAACGCTTGGTGCGTACGCGTTATCCAAGCTTCGCTTCAAAGGCCGTACCACCATTAACGCCAGTTTTTATTCGGTCTACATGTTCTCCGGCATTTTGCTGGTGGTGCCGCTTTTCAAAATCATCACCGCGCTTGGCATTTATGACACGGAGCTGGCGCTGATTATCACCATGGTGACGCAAACACTCCCGACGGCAATTTTCATGCTGCGCAGCTATTTCGACACGATCCCGGATGAAATCGAAGAGGCGGCGATGATGGATGGGTTGAATCGCCTGCAAATCATCTTCCGTATCACGGTGCCGTTGGCGATCTCTGGTCTGGTATCGGTCTTTGTCTACTGCTTTATGGTGGCCTGGAACGACTATCTGTTTGCCTCGATTTTCCTCTCCAGCGCCAGCAATTTCACCTTGCCGGTGGGGTTAAACACGCTCTTTAGTACGCCGGATTATATCTGGGGTCGCATGATGGCGGCATCGCTGGCAACCGCATTACCGGTGGTCATCATGTACGCGCTTTCTGAACGTTTCATTAAAAGTGGTTTGACCGCCGGTGGCGTAAAGGGCTGAGGCGGCCAATTTTAACAAGGAGTCAGTCATGAAGAAGTTAGTAGCGACAGCGCCGCGTGTGGCGGCATTAGTGGAATACGAAGATCGTCCCGTTGCAGCAAATGAAGTCAAGATTCGCGCTCGCTTTGGTGCGCCGAAACACGGTACTGAAGTGGTCGATTTTCGCGCCGCCAGCCCGTTTATCGACGAAGAGTTTAACGCGGAATGGCAGATGTTCTCCCCGCGTGAAGAAGGGACTGCCCGTGGGATTGAATTCGGGAAGTTCCAGCTCGGCAATATGATTGTCGGCGAGATAGTCGAGTGCGGGGCAGACGTGACCGAGTATCAGTTCGGCGACAGCGTATGTTGCTATGGCCCGTTGCAGGAGACCGTCATTGTTAATGCGGTCAACAACTACAAACTGCGCAAAATGCCGAAGGGTGCTTCCTGGAAAAATGCAGTGTGCTACGACCCGGCGCAGTTCGCGATGAGCGGCGTGCGTGATGCCAACGTTCGGGTGGGTGATTTTGTGGTGGTGGTGGGCTTAGGGGCGATTGGCCAGATAGCCATTCAGCTGGCGAAAAAAGCCGGTGCTTCCATTGTTATCGGCGTTGACCCTATCGAGCATCGCTGTGAGATTGCCCGCCGTCATGGTGCCGATCACTGTATTAATCCGATCGGTACCGATGTGGGTCTTGAGGTTAAAAGAATCACGGGTAAGCAGGGCGCTGATATCTTCATCGAAACCAGCGGTTATGCCGATGCGTTGCAATCTGCCCTGCGCGGTCTTGCGTACGGCGGAACCATTTCCTACGTCGCTTTTGCTAAACCTTTCAGCGAGGGCTTCAACCTGGGACGCGAAGCGCATTTTAACAATGCGAAGATCGTGTTCTCGCGAGCCTGTAGCGAGCCAAACCCGGATTACCCGCGCTGGAGCCGCAAGCGTATCGAAGAAACCTGTTGGGAACTTCTGATGAATGGTTATCTGCAATGCGACGATCTTATCGATCCGGTGGTGACTTTCCAGGACAGCGCCGAAAGTTACATGAAGTTTGTCGACCAGCATCCAGAACTCAGCATCAAAATGGGCGTCACTTTTTAAGCTAAGGAAAGCACTAATGAAAATCGCAACGCAAAACCAGGCCTTTTTCCCGGCCACTATTCTCGAAAAATTCAAATTTATTAAGGCCATGGGTTTCGACGGTTATGAAATTGATGGCAAGCTTCTGGTCGATAATCTGGCAGAAGTGAAAGCCGCCATTAAAGAAACCGGTTTGCCGGTGACCACAGCATGCGGTGGTTACGATGGCTGGCCAGGCGACTTTATTGAGGAGCGTCGTCTCAATGGCTTACAGCAGATCGAAGGCATTCTCGAAGCTTTGAGCGAAGTGGGTGGCAAGGGCATTATTGTACCTGCGGCCTGGGGCATGTTCACCTTCCGTCTGCCGCCGATGGTGTCACCGCGTAGTCTTGAAGGCGATCGTAAAGCCGTGAGTGACTCCCTCCGTTGGCTTGACGAGGTGGCTGCGCGTACGGGTACAACGGTGTACCTGGAGCCGCTTAACCGCTATCAGGATCACATGATCAACACGCTGGCCGATGCGCGTCGTTACATTGAAGAGAACGACCTCAAGCACGTTCAGATCATCGGTGATTTCTATCATATGAATATCGAAGAAGATTCATTGACTGAGGCACTTCACAACAACCGCGATCTGCTTGGCCACGTTCACATCGCTGATAATCACCGTTATCAACCGGGCAGCGGTTGTCTGGATTTCGCCACTTTATTTGATCAGCTGCGTGCCGATGGCTATCAGGGCTATGTGGTGTATGAATGCCGCGTGCGTGCTGATAATTTAGCGGAGGCCTATCAAGCGTCGCTCAACTTCTTACGTGAATGCTAAGGATGACGAGCGTGATGAGTGCTTCAACACCTTCGCCGCTGCGCGTCGCCATTATTGGTGCCGGGCAGGTGGCGGACAAAGTGCATGCCTCGTATTACGCCACGCGCAACGATCTACACATGGTGGCTGTCGCAGACAGTCACCTTGCGCACGCGCAGGCATTTGCTGAACGTCACGCTATCCCCGCGACGTTTCAGGATACGCGGCAGATGTTGCAGGACGCCAAACCGGACATCGTGAGCGTCTGTTCACCGAATCGTTTTCATTTTGAACATGTGATGGCGGCGCTTGAGGCTGGGTGTCACGTCATGTGTGAAAAACCACCTGCGATGACACCGCAGCAGGCCGATGCCATGAGACTGGCAGCAAGAAAGGCTGGAAAAGTGCTGGCATACGATTTTCATCATCGTTTTGCGCTGGATGCTCAACTGCTGCGAGAAGCGGTTCAGGACGGCACATTGGGTGAGGTTTATGTTACCCGTGCGCAGGCTTTACGCCGATGTGGCGTGCCAGGCTGGGGCGTCTTTACCGATAAATCCTTGCAGGGCGGTGGACCACTGATAGATATCGGTATTCATATGCTGGATGCGGCGATGTATGTCCTGGGCTTTCCGGCGGTAAAACGCGTCACGGCGCACAGTTTCCAGAAGCTAGGAACGCGCAAATGCAGCGGTCAATTTGGGGCGTGGGACCCGAGTCAATACACGGTCGAGGACGCGCTTTTTGGCACCATCGAATTTTGTAATGGCGGCATATTGCGTCTTGAAACCTCGTTTGCTCTTAACATCCGTGAGCAATCGATTATGAACGTTTCGTTTTGCGGCGAGAGCGCTGGTGCGACGCTTTTCCCAGCGCACATTTACAACGATATCGACGGCGAACTGCACACGTTGATAGAGCGAGAAGAGGCTGACGACCAGCGGCATGTACGCAGCATGGATGCGTTTGTTCGCCACGTGATGGGCGAGCCCGTCATGATTGCGGATGCAGAGCAGGGGCTGGTTATTCAGCAGCTTGTCGCGGCACTCTATGAGTCTGCGGAAAAAGGGGAAAGCGTGTCGTTATGTTAACTTTTTCCGTTTTAACCGAACCCGTATTCAATCCGCATGGCTTGAACAAATACGCTTCAATCATGGCGTGTGGCAATGGCTACATGGGTATTCGTGCCACGCACGAGGAGAACTATACCCAACAAACTCGCGGCATGTATCTTGCGGGGCTTTATCACCGCGCGGGACGCAATGAAACCAACGAGTTAGTGAATCTGCCCGATGTGATGGGAATAGAACTGCAACTGGACGGTGACAATTTTACGCTGCTTGCAGGTGAAATCCTCTGTTGGGAGCGAGAACTCGCATTTTCTAACGGCGAGTTGTGCCGCAATGTTGTCTGGCGTTCTTCACAGGGGAAACGCTTTCGTATCGAAAGCCGCCGCTTCGTTTCGCTGGAGCAATTGCCTTTAACCGCACTGCAATTTGCCGTTACCCCTTTAGATGGCCCTGCACAAATTAGCCTGACAACCGGTATCGATGCGACGCAAACCAACAGTGGTCGGCAGCATCTGAACGAACTGTCGGTTCGGGTGTTCGATCAGCATTATTTGCAGGGCACGTATGAAACGCAGGATAGCGCGTCAGAGGTGGTCATTTCCGCCTCTTGTCGACTGAGTACCGACAGTGAGAGCTGTTTTACAGCCAAAAACCGCCGTCTGAACTGCCACCATACGGTCAACGCAGAGGAAGGGCAGACGGTGATGCTCGAGAAAATCGTCTGGGTGACACATCGCAGCGAAAAAGAGATTTCGCTGGAGTCTTTTGCCCGCAACGCCATGACCGAGCTGAAAATCTGCGCGGCGAGGGGATATGAAGCGCTACGGGAACAAACCTCCCTGGCGTGGGAAGATGTCTGGAACAGATGCCGGGTTGAGGTGCAATCGACCGATAACCAGGATCAGCTTGCGCTGGATTATGCCATCTGGCACCTGACGGGGATGACACCGATCAACAATGATCGGTGTAGCATCGCGGCAAAAGGGCTGACGGGAGAAGGCTATAAGGGGCATGTGTTCTGGGATACCGAAATTTTCCTTTTACCCTTCCATCTGTTGACCCGCCCGCAGACGGCCCGAAATTTGTTGCGCTATCGCTGGCTGAACCTTGCGGGTGCGCGGGAGAAAGCCCGGCGCAACGGCTGGCCTGGCGCGTTATTCCCCTGGGAAAGTGCAGCCAGCGGTCAGGAAGAAACGCCAGAGTTCGCTGCGATTAACATCCGCACGGGAGTTCGGCAGAAGGTCGCCTCTGCGCTGGCGGAGCATCATCTGGTGGCGGATATCGCATGGGCCGTGGTGGCTTACTGGCATGCGACGCAGGACGATGCGTTTATGCGCAACGAAGGGCTAACGCTGCTTGTCGAAACCGCACTTTTCTGGATGGGGCGTACAACGGAGGTGAATAGCCGCCTGGAAATCCATAACGTTATCGGCCCGGATGAGTACACCGAGCATGTCAATAACAACGCCTATACCAACTACATGGCCTGGTATAACGTGGCGCATGCGCTTGAATTTATGCATCAGTTTGAGCGACAGAACGACGCTTTCTGCAACGCCGCAGAGCACTTTTTGCAGCGCTTATGGTTACCCGAAGCAAATGCCGCAGGCGTCATTGCGCAGGATGATACGTTCCTGAGCAAACCGGCGATCGATCTCAGTCGTTACAAAGCGAAAGCGGGAAAGCAGACGATTTTGCTCGATTACTCGCGGGCTGAAGTCAATGACATGCAGATCCTCAAGCAGGCTGATGTGGTCATGCTTAACTATCTGCTGCCGGAAAAGTTCACCCTCCAACAATGCGCCGCGAACCTGGCGTTCTATGAGCCTCGAACGATTCATGATTCCTCACTCAGTAAAGCTATCCATGGCATCGTCGCCGCCCGTTGCGGTGATACCGCGTGTGCGTATCAGTTCTGGCGTGATGGGGTGGCAATCGATCTTGGCGACGATCCGCACAGCAGTGACGACGGTATTCATGCTGCGGCCACTGGCGCAATTTGGTCAGGCGTGGTGCAGGGGTTTGCGGGTCTGCAAATGATGAACGGTGAACTGCATCTGTCTCCGAAATTACCTGCCCAGTGGCAACGGCTTCATTTCCCGCTCAGATGGAAGAATACCGATATCGAGATAGCGGTAGAACCACAGCGTCTGGTCGTGACAACAACCGCACCGGTAGCGCTAACAATATGGGGCAAAAGCCTGACTATATCTGGCCGGCAATCCTTCGCTATGAGCGACTTTGATTTACCCGTTAATGGGACCGCTACCAGCGAGGGTGCACGTCATGTTTAAGGCAGTCATTTTCGACCTGGATGGCGTGATCACCGATACAGCACATCTGCATTTTCTGGCATGGCGGACTATCGCGAGCGAGATAGGGATAACCATTGACGAAGCGTTCAATGACGAGCTGAAGGGGATTAGCCGCATGGAGTCGTTGCAGCGGATCCTTCATCACGCAGGTGTGCAGGAGTTGTACGGTCCTGAAGCGTGTCGCCAGCTTGCCGCAGCAAAAAATAGGTTATACGTCGATTCTTTAGCGTCGATAACCCGGAACGCGCTACTCCCTGGCATCTGTGAGGTACTGGCAGAGATACGCGCGGCCAACGTGAAAATTGGTCTGGCTTCGGTATCGCTTAACGCGCCCACGATCTTACAGGCTCTCGGGATAGAGGATGCTTTTGATTTTTGCGCAGATGCTTCGCTGATAACGCATTCGAAGCCCGATCCGGAAATCTTTCTCGCGGCATGCGATGGCTTAGGTATCCGTCCTGACCGGGCGATAGGTATCGAGGATGCACAGGCGGGCGTGGAGGCGATCAATGCCGCTGGCATGGTGTCGGTGGGTATTGGCGGTGATTTGAAAAATGCCGGTCTGCAACTCGCTTCAACGCGTGAATTGACCTGGCAATGTTTATCCGATTTTTGGGCCACGCAGGCTCGCCCGAATTCGTATTGATAAGGAGACCACAATGGCTCAGCTTTCCCTTAAACACATTCAAAAAATCTATGACAATCAGGTCCATGTGGTGAAGGATTTCAACCTCGAAATTGCGGACAAAGAATTCATTGTTTTTGTTGGCCCGTCAGGCTGCGGGAAATCCACCACCTTACGCATGATTGCCGGGCTGGAAGAGATCAGTGCAGGCGAACTCATCATTGATGGTGTCTGCATGAACGATGTCCCCGCCAAGGCGCGGGATATCGCCATGGTATTCCAGAACTATGCGCTTTATCCGCATATGACCGTTTACGACAACATGGCGTTTGGTTTGAAGATGCAAAAAATCGCGCCAGCGATAATCGAAGAAAGGGTTAACTGGGCGGCACAAATTCTGGGATTACGCGATTATTTAAAGCGCAAGCCTGGGGCATTGTCAGGAGGGCAGCGCCAGCGCGTGGCGTTAGGCCGCGCCATCGTACGTGAGGCAGGGGTGTTCCTGATGGATGAACCTCTGTCGAATCTGGATGCAAAATTACGCGTCCAGATGCGTGCGGAAATCAGCAAACTCCACCAAAAACTCAATACCACCATGATCTATGTCACTCATGACCAGACCGAAGCCATGACGATGGCAACGCGGATTGTGATTATGAAGGATGGCATTATTCAGCAGGTGGGGGCGCCGAAGCATGTCTATAACGAACCTGCTAATATGTTTGTCGCCGGGTTTATCGGTTCGCCTGCGATGAACTTTATCCGTGGGGCGATCGACGGGAATTATTTTGTCACGGAGACCTTACGCTTAGAAATTCCGCAAAATAAACTTGCGGCTCTTAATGCGTTGGGTTACCAGCGTAAGGCTGTCGTTTTTGGAATAAGACCCGAAGATATTATCACCTCGCAAATGACATCCGTTTCTGTTCCGGCAAAAGTGAGTGTCGCAGAACTGACTGGCGCGGAGTTTATGCTTTATGCCACCGTGGGTGGGCATGAATTAGTGGTTCGCGCCAGTGCGGTCAATGATTATCACGCCGGAGATAATCTGGCTATTCAGTTTGAAATGGATAAGTGTCATTTCTTTGATGCTGATACCGAAGTCGCTATTAGATAAAAAATGTTAGCCGCCGGGAATGTTCTTTTCCGGCTTTTTAGTTGTTTCTTTATAAAGGAATATATTAATGAGTACTCTACTAAGAAGTGCTGCGCTCTTATTGTGCGCAGGCATCACGTCCGCCCACGCCGCTAAAGATGAACATAAGTGGAATTTCAATATTGGTGCCATGTACGAAATTGAAAATGTAGAAGGCCAGGGCGATGATAAAGATGGTTTATATGAACCCTCCGTCTGGTTTAATGCTACGTATGACGCCTGGACGCTTTCGCTGGCAATGTACCAGGAAGGTCCGGTAGATTACAGCAGCATGACCCGCGGAACCTATTTTGATCGCCCAGAATTTGAGTTGCGCTACCGGTTTATCGGAACGGACGATTTCACGCTTGGCTTGACCGGTGGGTTCCGTAATTATGGCTACCATTTTAAAGACGATCACGGTGCTAAAGACGGTAGCGCCAATATGCAGCGTTATAAGGTGCAGCCAGACTGGGATCTTAAACTCAGCGATGACTGGCGTTTTAGCGGCTGGTTTGCCATGTATCAGTTCGCTAACGATTTGGATAAAACCGGTTATTCTGATAGCCGCGTTGAAACTGAAACAGGGTTTACCTGGAAGATTAACGACACGTTTTCCGTTAAAACGAACTACTACTTAGAACGCGGTTTTAATATGGACGGCGGGCGAAATAACGGGGAATTTTCAACGCAGGAAATTCGTGCTTACTTGCCGATCTCGCTGGGTAATACCACGTTAACCCCTTACACCCGCCTCGGACTGGATCGTTGGTCAAACTGGGACTGGCAGGATGATCCCGATCGCGAAGGTCATGATTTCAATCGTCTCGGCATGCTGTACGCCTACGATTTTACCAATGGCCTGTCCATGACGCTGGAATACGCCTACGAATGGGAAAATCATGACGAGGGTGAAAGCGATCGATTCCACTACGCTGGCGTCGGCGTGAATTACGCATTTTAATCGTTTTTACACCAGGGGCGCTCATTCGCCCCTGGTTGTCACCGCAGAGAGGCCGTTAAAGAAAGGTGTGTTTCAACAATAACGCGCTGAGGAACGGGTTTGCCTGCGATACGTTTAAACAGTAAATCGCAGCTCTCTTCACCCAGTTTACGCGTCGGGATATCAAAACCGCCCGGAGCGGGTGTCAAAATAACGGAAAGCATTGGGTCGCTGTATCCGGCGACAGCAAGTTGTTCCGGTATCATCAGATTTAACTCATCCGCTGCGCGATACAATGCGAGGAGTTTCATCGTATCGGTTGCAAATACAGCATCGGGTGGCTGTGCCGACGACAGTAATTTACACGCTGCGGATAACGCGCTTTCGTGAGAATATCCGCCATCAACGATCCATTCAGGATTAAGCTCGATATCATGTTTTTGCAGACTGGCTTTATAACCCGCCAGGCGGTCAATGGAAACATGATAATCCAGCGGAGCATGTAAACACGCGACTTTACGATGACCGTGTTTAATAAAGGTATCGGTCAGGGTGATACTGTCACTGAAATTATCGGTATCGACCGAATAGATATTCTTAAAATCACCTTCAACTTTGCCAATCACCACAACGGGAATTCCCCATGCATCCAGGCTAGGGAAAAAGGATTCGTTTGCTGGTGAACTCAGCATAATAATCCCTTTGATTAACTTTTGTTTTATTTTGCTTTCACATTTATGCAGATCATCTTCACTACTTTTGGATGTTTGCAAAATGACGTCAAAACCTTGCTCTTCTGCTTTTGCGGTTATGGTATGCAGTACATCAGAGAAAAAGGGATTGCCAGCGGTGGTTTTTGCAGAACGAGTGGAAATAACCATGATCGCATCAAAGCCGGAGGAGGTCAGAGCACGAGCGAGCTTGTTAGGTTGGTAATTTAATTCCGCAATCGCTTTTAGCACTTTTTCACGAGCTTCAGGCGAAATATTGGTTTGCTTATTCAGAACCCTGGACACGGTTGACTTAGAAACACCAGCAACGCGTGCAATATCATAAATGGTGGGTGACATACACCTTACGAGCTCCATCATAACGGCAATGATGCATATCTTACTGGAGAAAATTCGGCAATAGCAATAATTATGAATTGATAATCAACGATCTGCCCCAACGTATTGTATTCTGAAGTGGGTGTTTGCGGTCTTCTGGGCAATGAAGGATGGCTATGAAGCGATTTAAAAACGAACTGAATTCCCTGGTGAATCGTGGCGTCGATCGTCATCTGAGGCTGGCGGTGACGGGCTTGAGCCGCAGCGGTAAAACGGCATTTATTACCGCGATGGTAAACCAGTTACTTAATCTCCACGCCGGTGCCCGTTTGCCGTTGCTAAGCGCAGTACGCGAAGAACGGCTGCTCGGCGTGAAGCGCGTGCCGCAGCGGGATTTTGGTATCCCTCGATTTACCTATGATGAAGGACTCGCACAGCTGTACGGGTCACCGCCGACCTGGCCGACCCCCACGCGGGGTGTCAGTGAAATCCGTCTTGCGCTGCGTTTTCGCTCTAATGATTCATTGATGCGCCACTTCAAGGATACCTCTACGTTATACCTTGAGATTGTGGATTATCCAGGTGAATGGCTCCTCGATTTGCCCATGCTGGCGCAGGACTATCTAACCTGGTCCCGGCAAATGACTGGGCTTTTACAAGGGCAGCGAGCAGAGTGGTCGGCAAAATGGCGAGAATTATGCGCTGGGCTGGACCCGCTGGCACCTGCTGACGAGAATCGTCTTGCGGCTATTGCACAAGCCTGGACTGACTATCTTCATCACTGCAAGCAGCAGGGGATGCATTTCATCCAGCCAGGCCGCTTTGTCCTGCCGGGCGATATGGCGGGCGCGCCTGCGCTGCAATTCTTCCCATGGCCAGATGTGGATGCCTGGGGCGAATCGAAACTGGCGCAGGCGGATAAACATACCAACGCGGGAATGCTGCGCGAACGGTTTAACTATTATTGCGAGAAAGTGGTGAAGGGTTTTTATAAAAATCATTTTCTCCGCTTCGATCGACAGATCGTGTTAGTTGACTGCTTACAACCCTTGAATAGCGGTCCACAGGCGTTCAACGATATGCGTCTTGCTCTGACCCAACTGATGCAGAACTTCCACTACGGGCAGCGCACGCTGTTTCGCAGACTGTTCTCTCCGGTTATCGATAAACTGCTTTTTGCTGCCACTAAGGCTGACCACGTAACGGTGGATCAACACGCCAATATGGTTTCTCTGCTGCAACAGCTGGTTCAGGATGCCTGGCAAAATGCGGCTTTTGAAGGCATCAGTATGGATTGTCTGGGGCTGGCTTCGGTGCAGGCGACGCAAAGCGGGCTGATTGATGTGAACGGGGAAAAAATCCCGGCACTTCGCGGGCATCGCCTGAGCGATGGTGAACCTTTAACGGTTTATCCTGGCGAAGTGCCCGCTCGTCTGCCCGGTCAGGCATTTTGGCAACAGCAGGGCTTCCAGTTTGAGGCATTTCGCCCGCAAGCAATGAACGTTGACCAGCCTTTACCGCATATTCGGCTGGATGCGGCGCTGGAATTTTTGATTGGAGATAAGCTGCGATGACGGAACCTTTGAAGCCACGAATTGATTTTACCGGCACGCTTGAGCAGGAACGAGCAGAAGCATTGAAGACCGCTCAGGCGTTCACCGGCCCTCAGGCTGACAATTTTGCGCCAGCGGTCACCGAAGAACTGCTCTCGGACGAAGGGCAAGCGGAAGCGGTCGTTGAGTCTGCGCTGCGTCCAAAACGCAGCCTGTGGCGCAGGATGGTCATGGCGGGGCTGACGTTATTTGGCGTGAGCGTAGTAGGACAAGGCGTTCAGTGGACCATGAATGCCTGGCAAACGCAGGATTGGATTGCACTGGGGGGTTGTGCCGCGGGTGCGCTGATTGTGGGCGCAGGCGTGGGGTCGATTGCGACAGAATGGCGTCGACTATGGCGATTGCGCCAGCGGGCCGATGAGCGAGACGACGCGCGCGAGTTACTGCACAGCCATGCCACCGGTAAAGGGCGTGCTTTTTGTGAGAAGCTGGCAAGTCAGGCGGGGATTGACCAGTCCCATCCGGCATTGCAGCGCTGGTACGCCGCCATTCATGAAACACAAAATGACCGCGAAATCGTCTCGTTATATGCGCATATTGTGCAGCCGGTCCTCGATTCGCAAGCGCGTCGGGAAATCAGTCGTTCCGCCGCAGAATCTACGTTAATGATTGCTGTCAGTCCGCTGGCGCTGGTGGATATGGCATTCATCGCCTGGCGCAACCTGCGTCTGATTAATCGTATTGCCACGCTGTATGGAATTGAATTGGGCTATTACAGCCGCTTACGCTTGTTCCGCCTGGTGTTGTTGAACATGGCGTTTGCCGGGGCCAGCGAACTGGTGCGTGAAGTGGGGATGGACTGGATGTCTCAGGATCTCGCGGCGCGGTTGTCGACTCGTGCAGCACAGGGAATAGGGGCTGGCTTACTCACTGCGCGTTTGGGCATCAAGGCCATGGAGCTTTGTCGTCCACTGCCGTGGATCGATAACGATAAACCCCGTCTTGGGGACTTCCGTCGCGAATTAATCGGCCAGTTGAAAGAGACGCTCAGCAAAAAACCGCAGTAAAAGCCTGGTAAATCGTCTCGCTGTCAATATTTGTTGACAGCGAGCTTCCAGCCAGACGATATCTGACTTATTATTTTAGGGTTACTGGCTAATAGAGTGGTTTTCCCATGCGTCTGGAAGTGTTCTGTCAGGACCGTATCGGTCTGACTCGCGAGTTACTCGATCTCCTTGTTTTGCGTGATATTGATTTACGCGGCATCGACATCGATCCTATCGGGCGAATTTACCTCAATTTTGCCGAAATTGAATTTAATACCTTTAGCAGCCTGATGGCGGAAATACGCCGTATCGCTGGCGTTACGGATGTGCGTACCGTGCCGTGGATGCCCTCAGAGCGGGAGCATCTGGCGCTGAGCGCGCTGCTTGAAGCGATGCCAGAGCCATTCCTGTCCCTGGATCTTAAAGGTAAGGTCGAACGAACCAACCTGGCGAGCTGCCAGCTTTTTGGGCAAAGCCAGGACAAGCTGAGCAATCATCTTGCTTCGCAGCTCATCCCTGGGTTCAACTTCCAGCGCTGGATCGACAGTAATCCGCAAGGCACGCACAGCGAACATGTGGTGATAAACGGACAAAACTTCCTGATGGAAATTACCCCGGTCCATTTGCAGGGCGAAAACGGCGTTAGCGTGCTGACGGGCGCGGTGATCATGCTGCGCTCAACCGTTCGTATGGGCCGTCAGTTACAAAATCTGTCCAGCCAGGATGTGGGGGCGTTTAGCCAGATTATCGCCGTTAGCCCGAAAATGCGTCACGTGGTCGATCAGGCGCGTAAGCTGGCTAATCTCACCGCGCCGCTGTTAATTACCGGCGATACGGGGACGGGCAAAGATTTACTTGCACATGCAGTACATGCTTCCAGCCCGCGCGCGGCTAAGCCTTATCTCGCGCTCAATTGCGCCTCGATTCCGGAAGATGCCGTCGAAAGCGAGCTTTTTGGTCATGCGCCTGAAGGCAAAAAAGGGTTCTTCGAACAGGCCAACGGCGGCTCCGTGCTGCTGGATGAAATCGGCGAAATGTCACCCCGCATGCAGGCCAAACTGTTGCGTTTCCTCAATGACGGGACGTTCCGCCGCGTGGGGGAAGATCATGAGGTGCATGTCGATGTTCGTGTGATTTGCGCCACGCAGAAAAACCTGGTTGAGCTGGTGCAAAAGGGTGTGTTCCGCGAAGATCTCTATTATCGTTTAAACGTACTGACGCTCAATATCCCGCCGCTGCGTGATTGCCCACAGGACGTCATGCCGTTAACCGAGCTTTTCGTTGCGCGCTTTGCCGACGAGCAGGGCGTTCCGCGACCAAAACTCTCCTCTGACCTGGGGACAATGCTGACGCGCTACGGTTGGCCGGGAAATATCAGACAGCTCAAAAATGCTATCTACCGTGCATTGACGCAGCTTGAAGGATACGAACTCCGCCCTCAGGACGTGCTGTTGCCGGATTATGACGCAGGCTCGGTTTCTGTTGGCGAAGAGGCGATGGAAGGATCGCTTGACGACATTACCAGTCGGTTTGAACGCTCGGTTCTGACGCAGCTTTATCGTAACTATCCCAGCACGCGTAAGCTGGCAAAACGCCTGGGCGTTTCGCATACCGCGATTGCCAATAAATTACGTGAGTACGGACTAAACCAGAAAAAAGCGGAAGAGTAGAAAAGGAAAAGCCTCTGAGTAGAGGCTTTTTTCGCACTTAGGCTTTCAGTACATCGAGAGCCGCAGTGTAATCTGGCTCGGTGGTAATTTCGTTAACCAGTTCGCTGAAAACAACGGTATCGTTTTCATCAATAACCAGCACTGCACGTGCTGCCAGGCCTTTTAGTGCGCCTTCAGAAATACCCACGCCGTAGTTTTCGAGGAAATCCGGGCTACGCAGGGTGGAAAGGGTTACGACATTGCTCAGACCTTCTGCGCCGCAGAAACGTGACTGGGCAAACGGCAGGTCAGCAGAAATGCACAGCACGACTGTGTTATCCATTTCGGTGGCCAGTTGGTTGAATTTACGCACGGATGCCGCGCATACGCCGGTGTCGATGCTTGGGAAAATGTTCAGAACTTTGCGTTTGCCAGCAAACTGGCTCAGGGTAACGTCAGACAGATCTTTTGCCACGAGGGTAAAAGCCTGCGCTTTGCTGCCAGCCTGCGGAATTGAACCTGCAACAGAAACCGGGTTGCCCTGAAAATGAACGAGTTGTGACATAGATATCTTCCTGTTTACAAATAGTTAACGTCGCAGCTAGTGTATGACATCAGCGGATAACACGGCAAACCAATTTTTCGCGTACGGGAGCAAGTGATGAGAACCGTCAAAGTCTATGAAGAAGCATGGCCATTGCATTCCCCCTTCGTGATCTCTCGCGGCAGTCGTAGCGAGGCTTGCGTGGTGGTGGTTGAGATAGAAGAGGACGGTATAAAAGGCGTAGGGGAGTGCACCCCTTATCCGCGCTACGGTGAGAACCTTGCTTCCGTCATGGCGCAAATTATGACTATCTTGCCCGAGCTCGAAAAAGGACTTTCGCGCGATGCTTTACAACAAGCCTTACCGGCAGGGGCAGCGCGTAATGCCGTTGACTGCGCGTTATGGTCGCTCGAAGCGCAGCAAAAAAATCAAAGTATCGCCAGTTTCCTGGGAGTGGTGGTACCGCAGACTATCGTGACCGCGCAAACCGTGGTCATCGGTGAACCTGCTCAGATGGCCGCCAGCGCAAAAGCGTTATACGACGCCGGCGCGCGATTGCTCAAGGTTAAACTCGACGATCATCTCCTGAGCGAACGTATGGTGGCTATACGCTCCGCCGTTCCACTGGCGACCCTCATTGTCGATGCGAACGAATCCTGGCAAATAGAAGGGCTGGCGGCGCGCTGCCAGCTGCTGGCGGATTTGGATGTGGCGATGCTTGAGCAGCCGCTGCCTGCAAAGGATGATGCTGCTCTGGAGAACTTTATTCATCCACTACCCATCTGCGCAGATGAAAGCTGTCATACGCGTGAGAGCTTGTCCAGCCTGAAAGGGCGCTACGAAATGGTCAACATTAAGCTCGATAAAACGGGCGGGCTAACCGAGGCGCTGGCGCTGGCTAAGCAGGCCCGCGAAGAAGGATTTTCGCTAATGCTCGGCTGTATGCTCTGCACCTCCAGAGCGATTAACGCTGCGCTACCGTTGACGGGCCAGGTGAGCTTCGCCGATCTCGATGGCCCAACCTGGCTGGCGGTCGATGTCTCGCCAGCGCTGAATTTTACAACCGGCTCACTTCACCTGTGAGATTGCCAGCGTAACAGGTCGGTCATTGCTCTCAGGTATTTCTCGCTCGCTTCATCGGATGACACAGGCGGGAATTCTGCCGTGATGCAGTATAAGCCCAGGTCGGCACACCAGCTGCCAAACGAGCCAGGCGTTTCGTATCCGACGCTACTTACCAGCGGCAGCGTAAACGCATCCGCCAGCCACTGTCCTAATTCCGTTTGACCAGGATCTTCAATACAGGCTAAAGGATCGTGAAACGACACGATCCATGCAGGATGAAGATGATGGATTAATTTGGCGAGTGCTTGCGTTTCCGGTTCTGAGCCGGGCTTATCGCCCGTGAGTAAAACCACATCCCGTTCTTGCGCTGCGCTGTTCCATCGATAAACCGTCTCTCCCTCGCGCCAGTTTGCTGCCGGGAAATTACGGTTGAGATCGACTCCACGCGCGTTGGCGCGTAACCCTAACTGACAGCCATCCGGGTTGACCGTAAGGACAACGTGATGGCGTCGCAGTTCCGGCTTAAGCGTGCGCAAAGCGCAGGAAAGGGTCACTATTGATGAGTTTTCATCACCATGTGTGCCTGCGATGATCAAACCGCTGTGGCGATCGGCCTGCGGTGCCGGAAACCAAATAAGCGGGGCACCTAAAAAAGAGCGGCCATAGTGTTCGGCACCGGGCGGGAATGCTCCACGCTCCGTTCTTGGTCGGGTCGGTGACATACGAAATCCTGATAATGAGTGCTTTCATGCCAGTGTTGTGTAAAAACCGCGCTTAATCAAATAGTTTCAGCATTGGTAGAAAACGGCGAGATATCAACTTTTCGGCCTAAGATATTTGCATTTCTCCGTTTCGAAACAAATAATTACGCATCTGCTCGTTACCCATCATCTTAAAGGGGATCCCATGAAGCATCCTGTTTCGCTGCTTTGTTCTGCGCTGTGGCTGTGCGGACTTTCTTCACTCTCTTATGCTGCCGACGTGCCTGCGGGAACCGTGCTGGCGCAGCAACAGGAATTGGTTCGTCATATTAAAGACGAACCGGCATCGCTGGATCCGGCCAAAGCCGTTGGCCTGCCCGAAATTCAGGTCATTCGCGATTTATTTGAAGGGCTGGTTAATCAGAACGAAAAAGGGGCGTTGATTCCTGGCGTGGCAACGAAATGGCAGAGTAACGACAATCGCGTCTGGACTTTTACATTGCGCGATAACGCGAAGTGGTCAGATGGCTCGCCAGTTACCGCGCAGGATTTTGTCTATAGCTGGCAGCGTCTGGTCGATCCGAAAACCATTTCACCTTTTGCCTGGTTCGCTGCGCTGGCGGGTATGACCAACGCGCAAAACATTATCGACGGGAAAGCCGCGCCCGATACGCTTGGCGTGACCGCAGTGGATGCCCGAACGCTGCGAGTGCAGTTGGATAAGCCGCTGCCGTGGTTTGCTAACCTGACGGTAAGTTTTGCTTTTTATCCCGTGCAGAAGGCGAATGTTGAAAGCGGCAAAGACTGGACTCGCCCTGGTGCGCTGGTCGGCAATGGAGCATATGTTCTGAAGGACCGGGTGGTAAATGAAAAGCTGGTTGTGGAACCCAACGCCAGCTACTGGGACAATGCTAAAACGGTGTTGAAAAAAGTGACGTTTATTCCCATCAATCAGGAATCCTCGGCGACCAAACGTTATCTCGCGGGTGATATTGATATAACAGAGTCTTTCCCAAAAAACCTGTATCAAAAGCTGATGAAAGATATTCCTGGGGAAGTGTATACGCCGCCACAGCTCGGGACGTACTACTACGCGTTCAACACACAGAAAGGACCAACGGCAGATTCACGCGTGCGTCTGGCGCTGAGTATGACCATCGATCGCCGGATCATGGCCGAGAAGGTATTGGGTACCGGTGAAAAACCAGCGTGGCATTTCACTCCGGATGTGACGGCAGGCTTCACGC
The DNA here is from genome assembly GCF_059766475.1 of Enterobacter sp. SCRI0065. Classification (NCBI taxonomy): domain Bacteria; kingdom Pseudomonadati; phylum Pseudomonadota; class Gammaproteobacteria; order Enterobacterales; family Enterobacteriaceae; genus Enterobacter; species Enterobacter sp. SCRI0065. The sequence continues at coordinate 96,934 of NZ_JCBAJB010000005.1, forward strand.
CAGAGGTTTCTCCGTTCGAACAAATGTCTCAGGATGAGCTAAATGCTCAGGCCAGAATGTTGCTCCAGGCGGCGGGATATGGTCCGCAACGTCCACTTAAACTGACGCTGCTGTACAACACTTCTGAGAACCATCAGAAAATCGCGATTGCCGTCGCCTCGATGTGGAAGAAAAATCTTGGCGTCGATGTGAAGTTGCAAAACCAAGAATGGAAAACCTACATTGATAGCCGTAACACCGGGAATTTTGATGTTATCCGCGCATCCTGGGTGGGCGATTACAATGAGCCATCTACGTTCCTGTCGCTGCTAACGTCAACACACAGCGGTAATATTTCACGTTTTAACGATCCTGCTTACGATAAAATTATCAATCAGGCGTCGCTAGAAGCCACCGCTAAGGCGCGTAATGACGATTACAATTCGGCGGAGAAAATCCTTGCTGAAAAAGCACCGATCGCGCCCATTTACCAATACACCAACGGGCGCTTGATCAAGCCGTGGGTAAAAGGGTATCCGATTAATAATGCAGAAGATGTTGCCTACAGCCGGACAATGTATATCGAAAAACATTAATCTTAAAAACCCGCCTGAGCGCGGGTTTATTTTAGTCTATGGGGCATCAATTGAAGGATAAAGACGGTTTTCGAGATAACTCACCAGATGCCACATCTCTCCACTCAAAATAAACCACAAACCAAATATCATTAGGCATGAAATAATCAAGATGAGTACAAATTCCGTTTTTCCCATAGCAAACTGTTACCCATCTCAAATATGTATCATAGCGTCGGGCATTGTAACGAGGCTTTGATTAATTAACCAGTATTCAGGCCGCCAGCACTTTATTACGTCCATCATTTTTGGCGCGATAGAGCGCGTCGTCCACGCGTTTAAACAACTCGTCGATACTTTCTTCTGCGTTATGTCGCGCAACGCCGATACTCACCGTGAAGCGGGGAAGACCAGGAATAGCGATGCGCGCCACAGCGGCACGAATGGTCTCAGCGACCTGCATCGCTGTATCCAGCGGTGTACGTGGCAGCAGAATCACGAATTCCTCTCCGCCCCAGCGAAAAACAAAATCATCTTTCCGGCTACAGGCTTCCAGCGTGCGGGAAAGCGAAATTAAAACCTCATCGCCTTTGAGGTGTCCGAATACGTCATTGATATTTTTGAAATGATCGGTATCCACCAGCAATAAGCTGAACTGGTTCTGGACCGGTAAATAAGAAGGGTTGGTTTGTTCAGTTATCCGATAAAATTGACGACGATTTAACAGCCCCGTCATCGAATCACGCATTGCGGCATGTTCCAGTTCCTGCTCAAGCCGTTTTTGTTCGGTAATATCGTGAACGATGCAGAGCATCAATTTATCGCCGTAAATTTCGATTGGACCCGCATAAGTTTGTACATGCCGCGTAGAACCGTCCGCGAGACGATGGACAAAATTAAGCGGTTTATGTCCGCCAGGTAAGCGCGCAATTTCCGTCATGATCGGCAGTATATCGCGTCCTAACGTATTAATTTCCCATGTATGTTTACTGCACATATCGTCATGGTTGTAGCCGTAAAAATTCAGTGCGGCCATATTGGCATCAACAATTTGACCGTCTCTTGCGGTGTCGATTAACAGCATCGGTGCGCTATTAGTCAAAAAGAAACGCGCGTAGAAACCCTGTTTTTTACGTTGATAGTTCGCTGATCGCGTTGCCTTGAGCCCCGACGGCACCTGAGAAACAATGCCTTCAAAAACAATCACGTCACCTATGCTGTCATAGTGGGTCACTGAAAGACGGCAACTCAGGGTGGTATGATGTTTCCCTCGCAGAATAGTCCAGATTTCAACGATTTCGAGATCTGACTTCAGATCGGATACATACATTGAAAGCTGAGTTTGCGCACTGGCGGAAAAGATCCCTTTGCGCATGTCATCCAATGAATTCTCAAGCATCAGAACTTCAGCCGCGACGTTAGCAAAAATAACCTGTTCAGAAACGGGGGATACCAGCCATACAGGCGTTTTGATTAGATTCAGCGCATCGAAACTGTGTAGCGACATGGATATTTCCCGTTCATCGGTTTCTGTGCCTGATAGTCACGCCGGAATCTGCACGCGTGGTCTTCTTTGAAACATACTCCAGTTCGCCAATTCAGGCATGATTTTTTTGTGAATTAACGGGGTACTCCACGTGATTTTTACCGATCGGTATAATTTGTTTATCGGATTTATTTTGTAAGACCAGCCACGGCACCTGCTCCGCAGGAAGTGGACGAGAAAAAAGATAACCTTGTAAGTAATCACATCCCAGCTCAGCAAGTATCTGCCGTTGTTCTTCTGTTTCGATGCCTTCCGCAACCACGACCATATCCATGGTCCGCGCTACGTGAATAATGGTTTCAATGATCTTCTTACTCTTTTCATTTTCAAACATGCAGTCAATAAAGCTTTTGTCGATTTTAAGTTCTTTCACCGGAAGAACATTGAGCATCAACAGGTTTGAATAGCCGGTGCCAAAGTCATCAATAGAGACGATGTAGCCTGCCTGATTAAATTCGTTTAACAATTCAATACTGCGTTCCAGGTTTTTAAGCGCAGTACTTTCAGTGACTTCAAGAATCAATCGTGAAGGATCAAGATTATATTTTTGCATCGCAGCGGAGACAACGTTGAATATATCCTGTTGCTCAAATTGAATAGGTGACAAATTAATCGACAGTGTCCATTGACTAAATCCCTGCTCGGTCCAGAAACGCAACTGTCGGCAGGCTTGTTCAATTGCCCAAACCCCTACCGGAATGATGAGTCCGGTTTTTTCGAGTGACGGCAAAAACACGTTCGGCAACAGCACGCCTTGTTCAGGATGATGCCAGCGCAGCAGCGCCTCAAATCCGTGAATTTCATGCGGCTCAACGATATAGGTTGGTTGATACCAAAGCTCGAACTGCTCGCGTTCAAGTGCCTGGCTCAGGTCCTGCAGGAAGCTTGGCTCTGCGGAGATAGCTTTTGACATCTCCGGGCGATAAATAGCCCAACCGTTACGGCCTTCCTGTTTGATGTGGTACATCGCCGCGTCCGCTTTAAACTTAAGTTCGTGCAGCGTTTCACCATGCTGAGGGTAGAGGCTGACCCCGACACTCATCGTGATATTGAGCGTATGTCCACAGATAGAAAACGGACGGCGAATATCCTCAAGCATTGTTGTGGCAAGCGTAGCGAGTTTCTCATCATCGCTGTCGGTAAGCAGCAGAATGAATTCATCGCCACCTAACCTTGCAAGCGTCATCCCCGGGACCAACCTGGCGGTGAGGCGTTGTGCAATGTTGATCAGCAATTCGTCGCCGACATGATGACCCCAGGTATCATTCGTCATCTTGAAATGGTCAATGTCTAAAAACATTACCGCAAACTGCTTTTTGTTTAGCAGCGCACCGTGCAGGCAATCCTGTAGCTTGAGGTCCATTTGGTGACGATTAGCAAGACCGGTGAGTGCATCAAAGCGTGCCTGTAATTCCAGTTGTTTATTCAACTGGCGCAAATTTTCGGTCAGGCGACTGGTGCGGTAATGGGAATCCACGAGAGAAATAATAAGCATGATCCCGAGCAATACCAATGTTGTCACTGAGACCCATATTGACAACCCATGCTCGCTTACCTCGTTGGGCATCGCGGGCATCGTATGTTGAAAACTGGCAGCGTACATGCCCGTGTAATGCATCGCGCAAATCGCGATACCCATCACCACAGCGGCTGCAATACGATTAATAAATACGCCTTTGTGGCTGTGACGTAAATGGAATGCCAGCCACAGTGCCGTACCGGAGGCCACGACGGCGATTAAGACAGACAACGATACGATGGTCATATTCCAGCTGATACCGCTGTGAAGCATTAACGCCGCCATACCGACATAATGCATGGAAACCACGCCTGCACTGAGGATCAGCGTCGCGAAAAACAGCCGAACAAGAGAAAGGGTATTTCCAGGAACAACGATGTTGATAGCCATCGTGGCCGCCACAACCGCGATAGCCAGCGAACCAATGGTTAGCCACAGGTCATAGCTCATCACCATCGGCATTTTCATCGACAGCATGCCAATGAAGTGCATGGACCAAATCCCTATACCTAAGGTTGCGCCTCCTGCAACGCGCCAGCACAGCGCCGCTTTTCGGCTGGCGCCGGTGATTTTGCCCGCGCTGTCCAATGCCACGAATGATGCGATAAAGGCCACCAGGAACGAGATGGCGATAAGTACAGGGTCCCACGATACATCCAGCATTATGCAATCCCACGCTCAAAAATTGAGATGTTGTGTTAATTTCTACGGCATAAAATGCTAGCAGGATATATTCTTCAATTAATGAGTTAAGCGCCGCTAAACATTATTATGCTAAGGCTGTATCTTGCCTGAATAAAGGCCATTTGGATATTAGAATAATAGCAGAGATGTCATTGCTGTCAGGTGAGGGATTGAGATAAAACGATATTATATTCTGCCGTTGGATTTTTGGCGGTGCGAAGTTCGCACTTAAGTAAAACTGAAAAGAGCGGCATGCGAAACAAGAAGGCTATTAAAAATGTACTGGAAAAAGTATTTGCGAATGCTATAAACATAATACCTAATGCAATTCGTTGTGCGGGATAAATTATGCTCAGAAATGTCAGCGTAAGGACCTTTATACTTTATTTTCTACTCGTCGTACTTTTAATCATTGATGGGTTGGTTTTGGCTTTTTCAAAAAGTACAATGCTTTTTATATTGGTTAATATTGTTAATGTGCTTGCGGTTTTGTTACTTTGGACCTACATGACAAAATATCTTGTGACGCCGATCAATACCGTGAAAAAAAGTATTGAAGAAGTCACTTCAGGCAACCTTGCCGTTTCTATTCCTGAGTTTGGTAATAACTGTGCCGGAAGATTGATTCCCGGGATCAATAGTTTGTCGAGCAATATAGCCACATTAGTCCGCGAAATCAGAGCCTCTTCACAAACGGCGATGACCCTTTCTGAACAACTTTCTAACCGTAGCGCGCAACTGTCGGTAAAAACGGAACAGCAGTCGGCCTCACTTATCCAGACCGCTGCCAGTATGGAACAGATGGCAGCGAGTACCCGAAATAATGCTGACAATACGCGTCTGGCCAGCGATCGGGCAAACCGTGCCACGGTTCAGGCGAGTAAAGGGGGCGAGCTGATGGGGCAGGTTGCGCACAATATGCAGTCCATTACGGAATGTGCGCAGCAGATGACAGAGATTATCACGCTGATCGATGGCATCGCTTTCCAGACCAATATTCTGGCGTTGAATGCTGCCGTTGAAGCGGCCAGAGCCGGAGACCACGGCAAAGGGTTTTCCGTCGTTGCGGGTGAAGTACGCAATCTTGCACATCGCAGTGCAGAAGCGGCAAAAAGTATTAAAACGCTGATTGATGTCACCACTAATAACGTGACCCAGGGCGTGACGGTCGTGGCTGAAGCGGAAAAGAACATGCATGAAATCGTCAACGGTTCCGGGCAGGTCAGTAAGCTGATGGATGAAATTTCTGCCTCAACGGCGGAACAGGAAAAAGGTATCTCACAAATCACTCAGGCACTTTCTGAGCTAGAACGCGTGACGCAAAGTAACGTTGCGATGGTAGACGAGTTATCCGGTTCATCGGATGTACTGAAAAATCAGGTTATTGAACTTCAGGCCCGCACCCGTAATTTCAGGCTTGACGATAGCGTTGAGTTTGCTGGACAAGAACGCCTTCGACAACATTCCGCCATCTACTCCCGGCGCACTGAGCACGTATTCTGATAGTGGAGATTAAAGCCTGGTTCGCCAGGCTTTTTACTTTTTGATAAACATTTCCTTAACAAATTCAGCGCGCTGCCACGGTTAAATGTTGATTAACATTGGGCGATGGCTAGACTGACAACCATGATTGCGAAATGGTGGAGGCGCTGTGGAAGGCATTAAAGGGTCCGAGGTTAACGTTCCGGACGCGGTGTTTGCGTGGTTACTGGACGGAAAGGGCGGGGCGGCGCCGCTGGAAGATAGCGATCTTATTGATAGTGAACATCCGTGCTGGCTGCATCTGAACTACACGCAGCCGGAGAGCGCGCAGTGGCTCGCATCCACGCCGCTGTTGCCTAACAATGTGCGCGATGCTCTGGCGGGTGAGAGCCTGCGTCCCAGGGTTAGTCGACTGGGTGACGGCACGCTCATTACGTTGCGTTGCATTAACGGCAGCACGGACGAGCGTCCTGACCAGTTAGTCGCGATGCGGCTGTATATGGATGAACGTCTGATTGTTTCGACGCGCCAGCGTAAAGTGTTGGCCCTGGATGATGTCGTCAATGATTTAAAGGAAGGCACCGGTCCCGTTGACTGCGGCGGTTGGCTGGTAGATGTGTGTGATGCCTTAACCGATCATGCCAGTGAATTTATAGAAGAGTTGCACGACAAAATTATCGATCTTGAAGATAACTTGCTCGATCAGCAAATTCCGCCACGGGGTTTTCTGGCACTGCTGCGCAAACAGCTCATTGTGATGCGCCGTTATATGACGCCACAGCGTGATGTTTATGCGCGTCTTGCCAGCGAGCGGCTAACCTGGATGAACGACGATCAGCGTCGCAGAATGCAGGATATTGCGGACCGTATGGGGAGGGGGCTAGATGAAATTGACTCCTGCATTGCCCGTACGGCGGTAATGGCCGATGAAATCGCCCAGGTGATGCAGGAGTCACTGTCACGTCGAACGTACACCATGTCACTGATGGCCATGGTCTTTTTGCCCAGCACTTTTCTGACAGGGTTATTCGGCGTTAATCTGGGGGGGATCCCAGGAGGTGCTTATCGGTTCGGCTTTTCCGCTTTTTGCATCATGTTAGTTGTTTTGATTGGTGGTGTTGCGTGGTGGTTGCATCGTAGTAAATGGCTGTAAATTTACACTATTTTCGGTGAACTCACGCTTCAAAACGCTATTTTGTTTGAGCGAAGTCAATAAACACCTACCTCGTTCGGTGCAGTATTACTCCCGCAGGTGAATGCAACGTCAAGCGATGGGCGTTGCGCTCCATATTGTCTTACTTCCTTTTTTGAATTACTGCATAGCACAATTGATTCGTACGACGCCGACTAAATTAGTCGGCTTTTTTTTGCCTGTAGAATCACAGCGTCTACCCTAATAGAGTCATTCCGATCACCCGGAGGGTAACATGAGCTGTCTACATGCATTGCTTCAGTGGCAACCGCCGCTTTCAAACTCGATCCCAACCGACCCGGTGCCTGTCCCCGATCCTATTCCTCGTCCACAGCCGATGCCGGATCCGCCACCTGATGAAGAACCGATTAAATTGTCGCATCGGTCACTCAGATCTGCGAGGATACGCGCCAACTGACTGTGACTTTTACCACGAGAATATATTGTGACCGCTTTTTCGACTCTGAATGTTTTGCCCGCTGCCCAACTCGATAACCTTAACGAGTTGGGTTACCTCGCGATGACCCCTGTACAAGCTGCCGCGCTTCCGGCGATCCTGGAAGGACGCGACGTTCGTGCGCAGGCAAAAACCGGCAGTGGAAAAACGGCTGCATTTGGTCTTGGCGTTTTACAGCGCATTGATGCGGGTTTATTCCAGACCCAGTCGCTGGTCCTTTGTCCTACCCGCGAACTGGCCGATCAGGTCGCTGGTGAGCTACGTCGTCTGGCGCGATTTTTGCCAAATACTAAAATCTTAACCCTGTGCGGCGGGCAACCGTTCGGCGCACAGCGCGATTCTTTGCAACATCCACCGCATATCATCGTCGCGACGCCTGGCCGATTGCTTGATCATTTGCAGAAAGGCACCGTTTCTCTGGATGCGCTGCAAACTCTGGTGATGGATGAAGCCGACCGAATGTTGGATATGGGCTTTACCGATGCGATTGATGAAGTTATCCGATTTGCACCGGCTTCTCGCCAGACGCTACTGTTTTCTGCGACCTGGCCTGAGGCGATCGCCGCCATTAGCGGGCGAGTGCAGCAAAACCCGGTCACCATCGAAATTGATTCAGTGGATGCGCTCCCGGCCATTGAACAACAGTTTTATGAAACCTCGCAGAACGGCAAGATCCCACTGCTGCAAAAGCTGCTCAGCAAACATCAGCCAGCATCCTGCGTGGTGTTCTGTAATACGAAAAAAGACTGTCAGGCCGTCTGTGACGCACTTGAGTCGGCAGGTCAGAGCGCACTTGCACTCCATGGCGATCTTGAACAACGCGATCGCGATCAGACGTTGGTACGTTTCTCAAATGGAAGCGCCCGTGTCCTGGTTGCGACGGATGTTGCGGCGCGCGGCCTGGATATCAAATCACTAGAGCTTGTCATCAACTTTGAACTGGCGTGGGATCCTGAGGTTCACGTTCACCGCATTGGTCGTACTGCTCGTGCAGGTAATAGCGGTCTGGCGATTAGCCTCTGCGCACCAGAAGAAGCGCAGCGCGCTAACATTTTGTCTGAGATGCTACAGTTGAAACTGGACTGGATAAGCGCACCGGTTAATGTGGCGATTGTCCCGCTGAAAGCCGAAATGGTCACGCTGTGCATTGATGGCGGTAAAAAAGCCAAAATGCGTCCAGGCGATATCTTAGGAGCCTTGACCGGTGATATTGGTCTCGATGGCGCTGATATAGGCAAAATCGTGGTGCATCCGGCGCATGTTTATGTTGCGGTGCGCCAGTCGGTAGCGAACAAGGCCTGGAAGCAGTTGCAGAACGGTAAAATCAAAGGGAAGACGTGCCGGGTACGTTTACTGAAATAGGACTTTTAAAGCGTCTCAGAGCTTATCTCTGAGACGCTAACATATTACTTCACTTCGACGATATTCAGTCTCATCTCATCAAGTTGAGAGTCATCTTCTTCCGGCTGCCAGCCCGCTGGCTGCATCGGGATATCTTCGCGATCGAACGCTAAATCACCGCCGTCCACCACTTCAGAACCGTGCTGAATCCCTTTGAAGTCGAACAGTTCAACATCGCTCAGGTGTGAAGGCACTACGTTTTGCATCGCGCTGAACATGGTTTCGATCCGTCCCGGATAGCGTTTATCCCAGTCGCGCAACATGTCGCCAATGACTTGACGTTGAAGGTTAGGCTGAGAGCCGCACAGGTTGCAAGGGATGATGGGATACTCACGCGCTTGGGCAAATCGCTCAATGTCTTTCTCACGGCAATAAGCCAGTGGGCGAATCACGATATGCTTTCCGTCATCACTCATCAGCTTTGGTGGCATACCTTTCATCTTGCCGCCATAGAACATGTTCAGGAACAGCGTTTGCAGAATGTCGTCGCGATGGTGGCCGAGCGCAATTTTAGTGGCACCCAACTCCGTTGCCGTGCGATAGAGAATGCCGCGACGCAGGCGAGAGCAGAGCGAGCAGGTTGTTTTACCTTCTGGGATCTTCTCTTTTACGATGCCGTAGGTATTTTCTTCAACAATCTTATATTCGACACCCTGTTGCTCAAGATATTCCGGAAGAATATGCCCAGGGAAGCCCGGCTGTTTCTGATCGAGGTTGACCGCAATCAGTGAGAAATTAACCGGTGCGCTCTGCTGAAGATTGCGCAAAATCTCAAGCATGGTGAAACTGTCTTTTCCACCCGAAAGGCAAACCATAATCCGGTCGCCTTCTTCAATCATATTGAAATCTGCAATGGCCTGGCCCACGTTACGACGCAAACGCTTTTGCAGCTTGTTTAGGTTGTATTGTTCTTTCTTGTTAATCTCTTGATTTTGTTGCATTTATTACTACCTTTGGAACCAGTAAGGGCATAATAGGGCAAAGTTTTTTCAGCGTGCCAGCTTATCGTTCAGCATCAGCACCTGTTCGCCATTCATTTCTTCAATCCACGCACCGTAGACTTCATAAACCCTTTGCGCGTTTCCATGCCCCATCTGACTGGCTATGTAAAGACGGGTTAGCACCGGCGGATAAAAGCCAGCAGGCAAAAGTATGCCGCGTATGGTACGGATTCCGACGGCGAATACCAGCACGTTTTACGGCGGCGTTAAATCTCGCGCCGACACTCGATAAAGAGTAGTCGGCTTTTTGTTCACCCTTGCGCATCCGGGGCATGAAAACAAATCGCACGCCATGATGTTCTATCGCGCCATACTTGCGATGATGAAAAACAATCTCGGTTTTAGGCTGTAGCGCTGTCAACTTACACAGTGCTTTAAGGGCCTCAAGTGCTGGCTCTAATAGAGCGATAACTCGATGACCAGAATTGCATTTGCGGTAATTTCAGTCTCTTTCATGCTCGTCCAAAATTCACATAGCTCTGAAAAGGATGCCGGTTAAAGAAAATTGATATTCCGATATCAGGAGGCCTGGCCGGGTAGGGAACGGAGTCGACGCATGCCGGTCATCGCTGTAGCCACATAGCTCGCCTTACGGTTCACTACCTCAACCCAAAATTTACGCCTTCTACTCTGTCTGCGCATCACCGCTGATTTATTTATGAAAATTATTTGACTGATCGTTCCATAATCAATACTATGCCGCCTCAACTCATTTCAAGTCCCACATCCCTATGAGTGCTGAAAAACCAACCTTTCCGGGTCGTCCACGAAAGTTCGAAGATCAGGATGTCATTGATGCTGCCGTCGCTGTTTTCAGCGCCAATGGTTATGCAGGCACCTCTGCGCAAGATTTATGCAATGGTACGGGATTAGGGCGGGGAAGCTTATACAATGCCTTCGGAAGCAAGCAAGCCCTTTACGAGCAAGCTTTGTTGCGCAGCCATGAACAAACTATGTCAGCACAGTTAGCAATACTCACACAATCAGGTCTGGTAAAAGAGCGATTGCATACCCTTCTGCTCTGGGGTATTGCCGAAGATCTTTCTCAGCCAGAACAGCATGATGCGATGGTCTTATTTTCAGCCCTGGAGATGGGTAGTAAAGATGAAGCCGTTGCAAGGCTGAATAATGAATATCGTCAGCATTTAGAACAAACGCTGGTGGCGGTATTTATCGAAGGTCAACGAAGCGGTGAGCTAAACAATAAAGCATCAGCCGTCGAAATGGCGAGAGGCTTTATGGCAGGCTATTACGGTTTACGTGTACTGAATAAAAACATTTCAGATAGAAAAATCCTCGAAGATGTCGTCGCTGGTCTGTTAATCAATTTATAAATTTAAGCGAAAAAGGTCATTAATTACTTTCATTCATTTTTGTAACGATCATTCCAATACGGAGGGGAATAAAAAACCATGCCATTAGTCGTATATATTTTAGGGTTAGCCATTTTTTCATTAGGTACAGCAGAGTTAATGGTGGCGGGTATGATGACCACGCTATCTGAAGCATTTGGTGTTACAGTCGGCGAAGTCGGTCATTTGATTTCATATTATGCATTCGGTGTAATGCTAGGTGGCCCGGTATTAACTTACGCCTTTCTTAAGTTTAAAGCACCCTATCGATCAACGTTATTATGGTTGTTAGGGTTATATGTTATCGTACAAGGGTTAAGTATTTTTGTCTCTGATTACAATGTGTTAGTTGCTATTCGAATCGTGACAGGTATTTTGTGTGCAGGGTGTTTAAGTCTTTCACTCGCGACAAGTATGGCTCTTGTATCTGTAGAAAATCGCCCTCGTGCCGCATCAATAGTGATAGCAGGTTTTATGGTATCCAATGTCTTTGGTGTACCTATCGCGACAATCATTGACCAGCACTGGGGCTGGAAAATGAGTTTTGGGCTGGTCGCCGTCCTGGTTTTCATATGCCTGTTAGCATTAGTACGCTTATTGCCACATATGAGCGGCGGCTGTGCTATCAAGATGGCTGAAGAGATTAAGGCATTTAAAAATAAGGCCTATTGGAAAGCCTGTGCAACCAGCTGTTTGATTTTGGGCGCAAGTTTTGCGGCATTCAGCTATTTTGTTCCCGTGCTGACTGATGTCAGTAAATTTACAATGCAGACGGTTCCCTTCATTCTGATGCTTTATGGACTAGCCAATATCATCGGAAATATGGTAACGGGACGTCTTGCATATCGCCATAGTTTAGCTGTTATGGTTGTCGGATTAACAATATTGAGTATTTCTTTGCTCGGCATGGCACTATTTGTTCAATATCAGGTTATTGCTATTCTGGCTGTCATACTTATCGGTTTATCAGGGGTTCCAATGAATCCGGCAATGATGGCAAGAATTGTCAGCGTGGCACATCCAGGTCCAATGGTCAATGCCGTTCATACTTCCGTTATCAATATTGGATTAGGTGGCGGTTCTTATTTAGGTGGGATGGCAATTTCATCAGGATTCGGTTTACGTTCAGCTTTATGGATTGGAATGGCATTAGCGGTACTGGCTCTATTATCCGTATTACCTTATATCCGTCGCAGTAAAAAAGGTTGGAGTTAATAGGTTCTGAAGATAAACACACCCCGATTATAAAAAATCACGGGGTGTCAATATAGCCGTTAAATTTTATTCAAAACTAACTGGCCTTTCTCATCCAGTGGGGCTGCGTGCCGGGGTCTTTATCCATCCGGATTTTACCCTGTTGATCGCCGATGCGGTAGGTCACGTCGTAACCGATCGGACGACTTATCTTTTCACAGCCAACAAAGGCTTAACAGTGTTGCCAGTCAGCTCAACGAAAGGCCGAGAAAAGTGCGAGACTATGAATCACCCGCAGAACGGTTCGATAAGTGTGTTGCATCAATCGGTTGAACTCACAGCTCAAAGCAGACTTGAACGCTTAGTCTGGTTGCGTTTCAGTGGGCAGCTTCGATTAGCGCTGGACATTGATTTTTCACATTCCCCACCGAGCGCGAAACCGCGTGCCAAATGAAGTTGTCCGCCTGCACAGTACCGTCAGAGATAATATCTTTTGCTTCTCTACCGCTAACATCCTGCCTCATCTATTCCCTTGCAGCTTCAGGTGACAGAACCAGTGGTCAACAGGTTTATTCTTGAAGTGGTATGTTGCTGTTAATAAAAACATGTTTTAAAAAACAGTATTGACTTCAAATCTTGAATGAGTAAATTAGCACTTAGCCGCACAATGAAAGAAGTTAGTGAGCAGTAAAAAGTACTGGGTAAAACCATTTTGCTAAACGGGCCACGAAGTTTGTTATTTGGGATGTAGTGTGCTTTAAGGTCTCGAAGTGTTTGTGCTGGTTCGCAAAATGGTAGTGTTTGCGCGACGATGTAAGGCCTTGTTTTTCTAATTGATGCTGGCGGTTTAGTTTGTTTTTTATAACTGTACCAGCAAAGGGCAACGCATCAAAGAGTATATGTCGCGATGGGGGATGTACTTGTTTAAATTGCCACGCTTAATTTTTGAAAGCGCAGGTGTGTATATAACGAGATAAATAGAGGGAGGTTTTTTAGTATTAATACCCAATATTATCTGTAGTAAACGGGTGCATTTAAAAGCAGTATAAATAGCAGTATCACTCTATTAAGTCCATTAATGTCAAATCTGAAGTCTGTAGTACCTTAAAAGCCCTGGCTGCAATGGTCAGGGCTTTTAAGATTACTCAAATACCCTTTGGGTGTGAGTTTTACCCACAAATCACAGACAAAACCCATTATCATTATTACCCCCACAAGAATTCATTCTGTGTCATTGGTTTGGCATACAAACCCTATGAAAGCGGCCTGAGTAAAGCAACCCTCGTTTCAAGCGTTGTCCTCAAGGACAGTGACCACTACCAGAGCGGGAGTGCCGAAAGGTAAAGAATACTTTGCTTATTGTCACTGTCCGTGCCTTAATGTGCTCATCAGTTCGATCTACAAGCGAACGTAAACATTTTATTGGGCAGTCCTCATTACCAGGTGTTATCGCTGATATCCCTCCTTTTGAGTCTATACTTTATTATAATACGTTTATTACCCTTCCCGTCAGATATAACTGGAGTCAGTATGTCCTCAAGAATCAGAGGCCTGGTAAAGTGGTATAAGGAAGACAAAGGTTTCGGTTTCATCTCTCCTCTTGATGGAAGCAAAGATATCTCTGTTCACGTGTCCGATCTTCGGGGGGATAATTTAGAAACCCTGTTTGAAGGACAGAAAGTTGAGTATACGATTTTCAATCGTACCAAAGGTCCCGCAGCTTCTAACGTAATACTTTGTGATAACTAGCAGGTGTGGACGTGCTGTACAAACAGTCACGTGCGCCTCTAATTAGACTGCCTACAGTAGCATCACTGTGTAGAGTCTATTTGGTTCCCCCCCCCTAAAACGTAGCTTAAGGCGGGGTCGCTAATTTATTTAACGATTATCATATCTTCAGGAATGTTTCTGCAATCATTTTAATGGTTTAAATAAAGTATTGCAAAATGGGCAGACGAGTTGAGAACCTTTTTGGACTCGGCTAAAACTATGCTCTGAATCTTTTGAACAGTTTGGGCACGGGCATTTGACTAAGTAATTACGGCGGGATTGTGTGTTTTTACGAACTGACATAGGCATCTCCTGATATAAGGGACGTCTACGATACACGTTTAACGTATCAATTACTTGTGTTTTCTTATGCCAGGCGTTTCCCTGCGTAGTAAAGCCCAGTCTTGTAGGGCAGCTATTGACCGCTCAAAAGCTTTTCCCCGTTCGGTGAGTGAATACTCGACTCGAGGGGGATCTTTAGCTTCGGTGTCGCCGAGGTGTCATGCAATATCACCCATTCTTACACCAAATCAAACATCGCTCGATTGTTGAGTGCTTTACTGCATACTCTTCTTTGCTGACAGGAGTATAAACATGATTGATCACACCGGATTCAGCGTCACAAATCTTGAAGACAGTAAACTCTTTTACACGAGCGTTCTTGCAAGTCTTGGTTATATTATCCGGCTTGAATTCCCGAATAAGGCGGTAGGTTTTGGCCCCGCTGTACTTGATGAAAGGGGAGATCCTGGAGGTGCATTCTGGTTAACACTGGGCACCCCCTCTACGCCCCGGATGCATCTTGCTTTCAGTGCAAAAAACAAAGAGGAAGTGGATGCATTCTACCGCGCAGCTTTACTGGCTGGTGGAAAAGATAATGGTGCGCCGGGATACAGGCCCCATTATCACCCTGGCTATTACGCCGCGTTTATCCTTGATCCTGATGGATACAATATTGAGGCGGTTTATCACGAGCCACGATAGGGATTTATGGACCGCCTGTGTCGGTAGATGTTCCAGCCATCCGATGGATATCTGATGGCGGGTATGGTGTGGATTCCTGGCCTGATTGTCAGTACGTTTAAGCTCTTAATCAGCCGGGGCATTGAGAGAATATTGAACATTTCTCGGTTTCGGACCATGCTAAACAGCAGTTTCTCTCAGGAGTAAAATGTATGACCCAAAAGCTAGCTGCACAATGCCATTGTGGCGCGGTTGCGTTTACGGTTGAACTGTCTGATGGATTTAACACAGCCCGGCGCTGTAACTGTTCGTTTTGTCGGATGCGCGGGGCGGTTGTGGTTTCTGCTCCGCTGTCGGGAATTGAAGTGACAAAAGGCCAGGACAAACTTACGGAATACCGTTTTAACACACAGGAAGCACGTCATTTTTTCTGCTCCGTCTGCGGTATTTATACTTTCCACCAGCGCCGATCCAACCCGGATCAGTACGGTATCAATGTCGCCTGCATTGAAGGCGTTTCACCTTTTGATTTTGCCGAGATTGAAGTGATGGATGGCGTCAATCATCCAAAGGATGGGGCGAGCGATGGTGTGATGGGTTATTTGTCTTTTCGAGCGGCGAAGAAGTAATCGCTGAGAACGTTGTCTTTGCTACACTTTGACTTCGTTAAATTTCCCTTTAACCACGCCATCGTAAAAACGGCCTTTTGATACCACCTGCAAAAAATCGTTGTAGACGCGGGCGGGAACATGTTGGTACCGCAGAGTGCGGCGATCGAGAAAGCGAATTTCCAGCGTCGCGCTACGCTCATCATAGCCAATGGATGCAATGCGTGACGATCTTACAGGGTGATGGACCATGATGGTGTCCCTTACAGCTTGTAACAGGAGATTTATCATCCATCAGGATGGCCTGTTTATGCAAGACAAAAGTATTATGTCGTTCGTGTCTGCAACAATTAAATAAGCCCGCATATGAATGCGGGCTGCAAAGATTAGAACTGATAAACCAAACCTACGGCAAGGATGTCATCGGTGCCGATACCATTGTCTTTATAGAACGCGTTATCTTCATCCAGTAGATTTATTTTATAATCAACGTAGGTGGACATGTTTTTATTAAAGTAATAGATTGCGCCGACTTCAGCATATTTAACCAGATCTTGATCGCTCTGGCCATTACCCAAGTCTTTACCCTTCGACTGTAAATAAGAAACCACCGGGCGAAGACCAAAATCAAACTGGTACTGCGCCGTGATTTCAACGTTCTGCGTCTTATTCGCTATCGCATCATCCTGGTCGCCGTACGGCGTCATATTTCGGGTTTCAGAGTACATGGCTGCCAGATAAACATTGTTCGCATCGTACTTCAGACCGGTAGTCCAGGCATCGGCTTTGTCACCGCCTGCGGTCGTGGTATTCGCCTGTGCGTTAGTTCGGTCTGACGACGTATAGGCGGCACCTGCGCTGATACCCATACCGAGGTCATAGGTTGTGGAGAGACCAAATCCATCACCGTTTTCATGACGAACATCGCGGCCGTTGTTGGTGCCTTCATTACCGTTGCCGGTTCCTTCGTTCTTGCCCTGATACTGCAATGCAAAGTTCAAACCGTCTACCAGTCCATAAAAATCAGCGTTACGGTAGGTGGCTACACCGTTGGCTCGACCGGTCATAAAGTTATCGGCTTTAGTGTAGGAGTCCCCACCAAACTCTGGCAGCATATCGGTCCAACCCTCGACGTCATACATGACGCCATAGTTTCGGCCATAGTCGAATGAACCATATTGATTGAACTTCAGTCCCGCGAACGCCAGACGGGTCCAGGACTGATTATCTGAGCCTTCGGTGTTGTTAGCCTGAATCTGGTATTCCCACTGACCATAGCCGGTCAACTGGTCGCTTACCTGCGTCTCACCTTTGAAGCCAATACGCATATAAGTCTGATCGCCGTCAGCACCAGAGTCGTCAGAGAAATAGTGCAAGCCTGCAACTTTGCCATATAAATCTAGTTTATTACCGTCCTTATTATAAATTTCTGCTGCCTGCGCTGCGCCAACCGTTAAAAGGGCAGGGATAATGAGTGCCAGTACTTTCTTTTGCATGTGACTATTCCTTTGCTGTTTTATTATTAAATGACTTTGCGAACTT
The DNA here is from genome assembly GCF_059766475.1 of Enterobacter sp. SCRI0065. Lineage (NCBI taxonomy): Bacteria > Pseudomonadati > Pseudomonadota > Gammaproteobacteria > Enterobacterales > Enterobacteriaceae > Enterobacter > Enterobacter sp. SCRI0065. The sequence goes on from NZ_JCBAJB010000005.1 coordinate 114,199, forward strand.
TCCGAGGTGGAAAGTTGTCACATGCTAATTCACTCTATTAATCTTTAATAAAGTAGTTTTGTTACTGAATAAGTAAAATCTCAAGGAATTAATTCCGAAGAAATGCTGATAATTATTTTATATGTGTTCAATTGAGATATATAAAATTAAAATTATTCATGGAGGGGGGAGATGTGTACACTCTGTGCTGTTATATGCCTTTAAGATTCTTCATCCATTAATTAAATGAATGTGATTTGTTTGATGAAATTGTCATTCAAAAAACATTTTGGATATGCCCGGAGCGGATGCTCCGGGCATTTTTTTTACTCGCTGATCGATTTTTCTGCTTTTCCGGCCATTTGCGCCAGGAAGTCATAGCGTTTCTGCAAATCCGCTGCCGCGTCTTTCCATAATTGCTCTGCCACTTCAGGCTGCTGGGCATTGAGACGACGGAAGCGCTGTTCCTGCATCAACGTCTCGGCGAGTGCATCTGATGGTGGCCGTGAATCAAGCGCCAGAGGCAGTTTACCTTCATCGGCACGACGCGGGTCGAAACGGTACAGAGGCCAGAAGCCCGTTGCCGTGAGCTGGCGCATCTGATCGTGGCTTAACGCCAGATCGTATCCATGCTCCTCACAAGGGCTGTACGCGATAATGAGCGATGGCCCTGGATAGGCTTCCGCTTCCTGAATGGCTTTCACCGTCTGGTTGAGCTGCGCGCCAAGCGAAATCTGCGCAACATAGACATGTCCGTACATCATCATGCTGACGCCAAGATCTTTGCGCGCTTTGCGTTTGCCGTGCTCGCCAAATTTGGTCACTGCACCCAGCGGCGTGGCTTTGGACGCCTGACCGCCGGTGTTGGAATAACACTGCGTATCAAGAACCAGGATATTGACGTTCTCCGTCAGGCTCAGAACGTGATCCAACCCGCCAAAACCAATATCGTAGGCCCAGCCATCGCCGCCGATAAGCCAGATAGACTTATCAACCAGCGCGTCAGCATCAGTGAGCAGTTGCTCCGCACCTTCAACGCCGCTCAGGTGTTCACGCAACGCTGAAACCTGCTCGCGGCGTACCTCTGGCGTGGCTTCGGCATGAAGCGCCTCGTTGAGCTCATTTGGAAGCTTATCGGCAAATTGCCCCAGCAGGCGCATAACGCGGGCACGATGCTGATCTACCGTCAGACGGAAGCCCAACCCGAACTCGGCATTGTCTTCAAATAGCGAGTTCGCCCATGCCGGACCACGACCGTTGGCGTCGGTGGTGTAAGGGGTAGAAGGCAAGTTACCGCCGTAAATAGAGGAACACCCGGTGGCGTTAGCGATGAGCATACGATCGCCGTAAAGCTGGGTAAGAAGCTTAATATAAGGTGTCTCACCACACCCGGAGCAGGCACCTGAGTATTCGAACAGCGGGGTAATCAACTGCGACGTACGGATATCAATACGTTCCAGCCTGGTACGGTCGATTTCTGGCAGGTCGAGGAAGAAGTCGTAATTCACTTTTTCTTCTTCGACATGATCCAGACGCGACATCATATTGATAGCTTTGATTTCAGGATTCTGCCTGTCTTTCGCCGGGCAAACTTCTACGCACAGATTACAGCCGGTGCAATCTTCCGGGGCCACCTGCAGAACATATTTTTGCCCGCGCATATCGCGAGATTTGACATCCAGAGAGTGCAGGCTGGCTGGCGCATTTTCCATCTCTTCCGGCGAGACCACCTTGGCGCGAATGGCGGAGTGCGGGCATGCTGCGACGCAATGGTTACACTGCGTACACAGTTCTTCTTTCCAGATAGGGATCGCTTCGGCGATGTTGCGTTTTTCCCAGCGTGTGGTGCCCACAGGCCAGGTTCCGTCTGGTGGAAGTGCGGAGACGGGAAGGGCATCGCCAAGTCCTGCCAGCATGGCAGCGGTGACGGTTTTCACGAAATCAGGTGCCGCATCCGAGACGACGGGTGGACGGTTTGGGCTGGTGCTATTCACCGGTTGCAGTGGGATTTCCGAAATAGATTCACGTGCCAGCGCCAGTGCCTGCCAGTTGCGCTCCACCAGTTCAGCTCCCTTGCTGCTGTAACTTTTTGCAATCGCACCCTGTAATTCCAGCAGGGCACTCTCGCCTGGAAGAATGCTGGTCAAATGGAAGAAGGCCATCTGCATGACGGTGTTGATTCGAGCGGCAAGGCCACATTCGCGGGCAATTTTCGCCGCATTGATAGTGTAAAGGCGCGCGTGCTTCTGATTCAGAACGGCCTGTACCTCCTGCGGCAAGCGTGACCAGACTTCATCGGCGCTATACGGGGTGTTGATCAAGAAAATGCCGCCGGGCTTCAGGCGTTCAGCCATCTGGTATTTATCGATAAACTGTAACTGATGACAGCCCACAAAATCGGCCTGCGAAATCAGATAAGCCGAGCGAATCGGCTGCTCGCTCACACGAAGATGCGAAACGGTCAGGCCGCCCGCTTTTTTAGAGTCATAGACAAAATAACCCTGGGCATACCACGGCGTTGAGTTTCCAATAATTTTGATATTATTTTTGGTTGCCGAAACGCTCCCATCGCTCCCCAGGCCATAAAACAACGCTTCCAGCTTCGCGCCAGAAGGCAAGGTATTATCAGGGAGCGGCAGGGAAAGGTTGGTGACATCATCATAAATGCCGACGGTAAAACGTGGTTTCGGTTTGGCGGCGTTGAGCTCGTTGAACACCGCCATCACGCAGTCTGGACCAAATTCTTTCGAAGAGAGGCCGTAACGTCCGCCGATTGTGCGCGGCAAGGTGTCACGCTCACCGCTATTGAACGCTTCTGCCAGCGCGGTCATCACGTCCAGGTACAGGGGTTCCGCGTGAGCACCAGGTTCTTTGGTGCGATCGAGAACAGCGAGCGCGCGTACGCTTTCTGGCAGGACAGAGAGAAGATGCCTGGCCGAAAAAGGACGATACAGGCGGACTTTCAACACCCCGACTTTTTCGCCGTTGGTCAGCAGCTCATCAACGACTTCTTCACAGGTGCCAATGGCCGAACCCATCAGCACAATCACGCGTTCGGCTTGCGGGTGGCCATAATATTCAAATGGCTTATATTCCCGTCCGGTCGCCAGAGCAAAATCATCCATTGCCTGCTCAACGTGGTCGTATACCGCGTTATACCAGGGGTTAGTCGCTTCACGTGACTGGAAATAGGTATCAGGATTGGCAGATGTGCCACGTATAACCGGGTGTTCAGGGTTTAAGGCGCGAGCACGATGCGCATCGATTTCGGCTTGCGGCATCAGGTTCAGGATGGTGTCATCAGACAACGGTACAATTTTATTTATTTCATGCGACGTTCGAAAACCGTCGAAAAAATGAATAAAAGGCACGCGGCTTTTCAGCGTTGCGATATGCGAAATCAGCGCAAAATCTTGCGCTTCCTGCACGTTACTGGCGCAAAGCATGGCGCACCCCGTCTGGCGAATAGCCATCACGTCGGAGTGATCGCCAAAGATCGACAGCGCATGCGTGGCAACCGTACGAGCCGCGACATGCAGGACAAACGGTGTCAACTGTCCCGCCAGCTTATACAGCGTCGGGATCATTAGCAGCAATCCCTGTGAAGAGGTAAACGACGTGGAAAGTGCACCGGTCTGCAATGCGCCGTGGACCGCGCCGATGGCTCCGGCCTCTGACTGCATTTCAACGACCCGTGGCACGTCGCCCCAGATATTTTTGAGCCCATTCCCAGCCCAGGCATCGGCCTGTTCAGCCATCGTCGAACTTGGCGTAATGGGGTAGATGGCGATAACTTCACTGGTGCGAAACGCGACGGACGCGGCCGCGCCATTACCGTCAATAGTGATCATGTGACACCCTTACATTGCGCAAAAAGAGAGACCCGTATAACGTCAACGAGTCTTGATAGTTATTCCCTTATTTTAGCAAAGGTCGGGTTTTACGATTTTCGCTTTTGTGTCCTTAGCATTCCTGGTATCAATGTGTAGATCAATTTTCTGCTAAAAAATTGCCAGAAAATGTTTCAGAAGTGCATAAATGCGCAGTGGTACTCTCGACGTAGCGCCGCGCGATGCCTATGATGCATAGGTTTCGCTAATTTTATGGGGAAGGAATAATGCGTTCAGCATTTTGGGTAGGGTGTGCCGCGTTATTGTTGTCGGCATGCAGTAATGAGCCTGTACAACAAGCCACCGCCGCACACGTGGCTCCGGGGATGAAAGCCGCGATGTCCAGTTCAGGACAAGCAAGCTGCGCTATGGTTGGTGGTTCACTTTCTGTGGCTCGTCAGTTAGACGGTTCTGCCACCGGTATGTGCGCGCTACCCAATGGCAAACGTTGCAGTGAGCAGTCGCTTGCCATTGGCACCTGCGGGAATTACTGATTACTCTGCCCGCTTAAACATCAGCGTTTGCTCAGCCGTCGCTAGCGTTAACTGATCTTCAGTCAGGTCTACCTGCGCGCCCGCACGCAGCATATTGCCGATCGTGCTATCCAGCTCATTCAACTGCTGGTCAGCGCATAGCTTACGCGTCATCGCTAACGCTTTAGCCTTCAGTTCCCCTTCCGATAGTTTGCCCTGGCCGTTAAAGCGGTTACACATCACGCCTGAAATCGTCATTTTCTCGCCAAAGCTTATTTCAGGCTGGACTGCGCCCGGTTTAATTGCTGCGCCGTTCACGCTTTCAAGCACAAAACGGTGTCCCTGGAGCTGTTCCGGTTGAACGGACGCTTTCCCCGGATTGACGCAGCCCGTAAGGATTAGGCTGAACAGGCTCAAGGCCAAAAGTTTTTTCATTTTCGTCTCAAACTATTTATTGGATGAATCTACGTGAGATTTTAACGATACCGCCAGGGGTGTCATTGGAGTTTATCTGAAAATGCGAGGAAGGGGCCGGGCACGGCAACGCGCTGCCCGGCAAGGTGGAAATTAATGCGATTTAAATCCTGCGGCGGTCATTATCACGCGAAAGAACATTCCTACCGCAGCAAGCGCCAGTACACTGCCGCCCCAGATAATGACCAGCCACACCAGGCGTTTCCAGACAGGTTGTTGCATCAATGATAACCCTCCCCATGTTGGACTTTGCCGCGGAACACGTAATAACTCCAGAAAGTGTAAACAAGGATTATCGGAATTATCAGCAACGCGCCTACCAGCATAAAGCCCTGACTTTGCACAGGCGCAGCGGCTTGCCAAAGCGTAATCGACGGTGGAATGATATACGGCCAAATACTGATCCCCAGTCCACTAAAGCCAAGAAAAATCAGCCCCAATGTCAGGACGAACGCCAGATTATGGCTTTCGGGATTGTTCAGGCTTTTCCATAACCAGACGCTTAACGCTATGACCAGCAACGGGACTGGTAGCAGGAAGAACAGGTTTGGCAGGCTGAACCAACGCTCGGCAATCGTCTGGTGCGCTAATGGGGTCCAGATACTGATCGCAGCAATCACCATCAGCAGGGCCAGCAACAGTTGCTTTGAAACCTGCCTCATTCGCCTTTGAAGTGGATTTTCACTTTTCATGACGAGCCAGGTAGCGCCTAACAGGGCGTAAGCCACGGTTAGTCCAAGACCGCAGAACAGGTTAAACAGCGTCAGCCAGTCAAACGGTCCACCACTGTAGGCGCGTCCGGTCACGGAAAATCCGTTGATGACCGCGCCAACGACCACGCCCTGACTAAAGGTGGCGAGAATCGAGCCGCCGATAAAGGCTTTGTCCCAGAACGGTCGATGGCCGGGCGTTGCTTTGAAGCGAAATTCGAATGCGACGCCACGGAAGATAAGCCCGATCAGCATAAGGGTGAGCGGAATGGTCAATGCATCGATAATCACGGCATAGGCCAACGGAAATGCGCCAAAAAGCGCTGCGCCACCCAGAACGAGCCAGGTTTCATTGCCATCCCACACGGGGGCGACGCTGTTCACCATCACATCGCGATCGTCTGCATCTTGCGTGGAGGGAAATAAGATCCCAATCCCCAGGTCGAATCCATCCATCACGATATACATCAGCGTGGCAAATACGATAATCACAAACCAGATAATGGAAAGATCGATACCCATTATGGTTTCTCCTTCATTTCAAATTCGGTGCTGGCCGCGGAAAGCGGGCGAGCGGGGCGGCCATCATGTTCAGTGGCAAAAGATTCATGTTCCTGAGGCCCTTTTTTGATGAGTCTCACCATGTAGCTATAGCCGATGCCAAATACAGAGGTATAGACCACAAAGAAGGCTATCAGGCTCACGCTCATGTGCAGAGTGCCATGCGCGGAGACGGCATCGGCGGTGCGCTGTAGGCCGTAAACGACCCACGGCTGACGTCCCACTTCGGTGGTGACCCACCCGGCCAGTATCGCGATCAATCCAGAAGGCCCCATCAATAGCGCAAACCAGAGGAAGGGGCGCGAAGTATAAACGCGTTTTTTGTAGCGCAACCACAGTGCCACAGCCCCTAATAGCAACATCAGCATGCCTAACCCCGCCATTATGCGGAACGACCAAAATACGATAGTTGAGTTAGGGCGGTCTTCTTTTGGGAAGTCTTTGAGCGCCGGAACCTGTTTATCCAGGCTGTGCGTCAGAATCAGGCTGCCGAGTGCGGGGATCTCCAGGCCAAACCGGGTACGCTCTTGTTCCATATCCGGCCAGCCGAACAGTAGAAGTGGGGTCGGTTCTCCTGGGGGATTTTCCCAGTGGCCTTCGATAGCGGCAATTTTGGCGGGCTGATGTTTTAACGTATTTAGCCCATGCATATCGCCGATCATGGCCTGGAGGGGGGCCACGATCAGCGTCATCCACAGCGCCATGGAAAACATATGGCGAATGGCTGGGGTATTATTGCCGCGCAGCAGATGCCAGGCCGCCGAAGCACCGACAAACAGGGCGCTACTCAAGAATGCCGCGATGGACATATGAAGCAACCGGTACGGGAAGGACGGATTAAACACCACCGCAAACCAGTCCACCGGCACTACGACTCCGTTAACGATTTCATAGCCTTGCGGCGTCTGCATCCAGCTGTTTGACGCCAGGATCCAAAAGGTCGAAATAATGGTTCCCAGTGCCACCATGCAGGTTGAAAAGAAGTGCAGACCTGGGCCTACTTTATTCCAGCCAAAAAGCATTACGCCAAGAAAGCCTGCTTCCAGAAAGAACGCGGTGAGGACTTCATAGGTGAGCAGCGGGCCGGTAATACTGCCCGCGAATTGCGAAAAACCGCTCCAGTTAGTACCAAATTGATACGCCATGACCAGACCGGACACCACGCCCATACCAAAGTTAACGGCGAAAATCTTCGACCAGAAATGGTACAGCGAACGCCATACTGGATTTTTGGTCTTAAGCCATAAGCCTTCTAATACCGCCAGATAGCTGGCGAGGCCGATAGTGATCGCCGGGAAAATAATGTGAAAGGATACGGTAAATGCGAACTGGATCCTCGCAAGATGAAAAGCATCTAAACCAAACATGCACAGCCTCAATGTCAATCGGTGTGCTGTTATGGTATAGGGGGCGGATGTTCGCTATCAGAGGCAGTAAAGTGAAATTTATGTATAACAGTTTGAATTAACCCCTGGCTTTATGCATCTGATATAGAAGGTTTACGATGCTGGCAGTTAGGCTTATGCTTAAAAGTTCACATTATAAAAAAGTTATTTTTATCACTTTTATTCATTAAAACCCTTGCGTCCTTGCATCAGTCATGCGTTAATGATTCATCGGTTTGATACCAAAAAAATATCTGACGTAGTTTCCTAAAGTATTTCTCATCACGTTGTGCCTCTCCGCAGCCTCTTGGGTCTTTTCTCTACACTCTGATTAGTTTTGCCTCAGACCACTATTGCCTTTAAGGCCCATTAGCGCATTACGTTTATTTCGTTTTCAGGAGAATTATATGATTTCTACAATCCATTTTCGTTGCCCATGCTGTCATGGCTCGCAGTACCGCACATCCATTTTTGATGTGTCAGAAAAAAACCCGCACGGTGCAAAGTGCATTTTTTGCAAATCGTCAATGACGACGCTTGACCATTTGATCGTGCCTAACCAGGCGGCGATGCAGGCCGTTCATCAACAAGCATAACAGTTAGTCAAATCTGCTATTTTTCTCCTGCTGATATACAATATCGGTAAGTAAGGAGAAAATAATGAAAAAGTATCAGCGTCTGGCAGAGCAGATTATTTCGCAAATCGAGCTTGGTGTGTGGTTGCCGGGTGATAAGTTACCGTCGCTACGTGAGCAAGTGGTCAGTAGCGGTATGAGCTTTATGACCGTGGGTCACGCCTACCAAACGCTGGAAAGTCAGGGGCGAATTATTGCTCGCCCGCAGTCGGGTTATTACGTCGCGCCGCGACCTGTAAAGCAGCAGCCGTCACCGCCTGCTCAGGTGATGCGCGACGAAATGGTCGACATCAACACCTATATCTTCGATGTCCTCCAGGCCAGCCGCGATCCTTCCGTTGTTCCGTTTGCATCAGCCTTTCCCGATCCCCGACTTTTCCCACTGCAACAACTTAACCGTTCCCTGGCAAACGTCAGCAAAACAGCCACGGCGATGAGCGTGATTGAAAGCTTGCCGCCGGGAAATGTCGACCTACGCCACGCTATCGCACGCCGCTATGCGCAACAGGGAATGAACATCTCGCCAGAAGAGATAGTCATTACCGCTGGCGCGCTTGAAGCACTCAACCTCAGTTTGCAGGCCGTCACCGAACCCGGCGACTGGGTCATTGTTGAAAATCCCTGTTTTTACGGCGCACTGCAGGCGCTGGAAAGGCTCAAGCTTAAGGCTCTTTCGATTGCGACTGACGTGCGTGAGGGAATAGACCTGAGTGCGCTTGAGCAAGCGCTGAACGAATATCCGGTCAAAGCCTGCTGGCTGATGACCAACAGTCAGAATCCGCTCGGTTTTACGCTCAGTGCCGAGAAAAAAGCCCACCTCGTAGACTTGCTAACAAAGCACAACGTCACCCTGATTGAAGACGATGTTTACAGCGAACTCTATTTTGGTCGTGATAAACCCTTGCCCGCTAAGGCCTGGGATCGACAGGATATGACGCTGCACTGCTCCTCATTTTCTAAATGTCTGGTCGCCGGATTTCGCATAGGCTGGGTAGCAGCGGGCAAACATGCGCGACGTATTCAGCAACTTCAGCTGATGAGTACGCTGTCAACCAGCTCGCCGATGCAGCTGGCGCTGGTGGATTATCTGGCGACCAAACGTTACGACGCTCATCTTCGTCGCCTGCGTCGTACGCTTGCCGAGCGCAAACAGCAGGCCTGGCAATCGCTGATGCGGCATTTGCCAGCGGAGGTCAAAATACACCACAACGATAGCGGCTATTTTTTGTGGCTGGAATTACCCGCACCGCTGGACGCCGGAACATTGAGCGAACAGGCGCTGGCGCACCATATCAGCATCGCGCCGGGAAAAATGTTCTCAACTTCCGATGCCTGGATCCCTTTCTTTCGTTTTAATACCTCCTGGGCCTGGGGGGAGCGTGAAGAACAGGCGGTCGTCCAGTTGGCTAAATTAATCAGCGCGATGCTGAAATAAGCCTGCGGGTATATTTCCCACAGGTTTTCCTCCTCTTCATAAAATATTCTGTGACAGGTGCCAGGGCTATTTTTCAGCGTCTGTCATAGGAAATCTGCATACCGCCTCTCAACGCTAACTCCTTGTCTATAATCCAGTTAACAGGGAATGCGTCCTCTGTCACAACATGATGATATTTCTCTCTGGCTCAAGGTGCGGCGCAATCGCGCGGTCTACGGTTATGAAGGGAGATATTTTTACGGCACGGCTGCCGCCAAATTTCATTGCGACAGGAGTAAATTGAATGAGCAAAAAATTTGCACGCAGCAGCCTGTGCGCGCTCGGCATGACGATCATGACAGCGCAAGCCGCAGAGCCGCCGAAAGCGATCGGCAAAGGTGAAGGGCGGTTGGATATTATTGCCTGGCCGGGGTATATCGAACGCGGCCAGACTGACAAAAATTACGACTGGGTGACTCAGTTTGAAAAAGAGACAGGTTGCGCGGTCAATGTTAAAACCGCCGCCACGTCCGATGAAATGGTCAGCCTGATGGCGAAAGGCGGATACGACCTGGTGACCGCCTCCGGTGACGCGTCTTTACGCCTGATTATGGGAAAACGCGTTCAGCCAATTAACCCCGATCTCATCCCTAACTGGGAAACAATCGATCCGCGCATTGTCAAAGGCGAATGGTTTAACGTCGGCGGAAAAGTTTACGGCACGCCGTACCAGTGGGGGCCGAATTTGCTGATGTACAATACCAAAACGTTCCCTACGCCACCGGACAGCTGGGCGGTGGTATTCAACGCGCAAAATCTCCCGGACGGTAAACCTAACAAAGGCCGCGTGCAGGCTTACGATGGCCCCATTTATATCGCCGATGCCGCGCTGTTTGTGAAAGCAACTCAGCCACAACTGGGTATTACTGACCCGTACCAGCTCAATGAAGAACAATATTCTGCCGTATTAAAAGTGCTGCGCGACCAGCATGCGCTTATTCACCGTTACTGGCACGATACGACCGTGCAAATGAGCGATTTCAAAAACGAAGGTGTCGTGGCATCCAGCGCCTGGCCTTATCAGGCCAATGCCCTTAAGGCCGATAATCAACCTGTTGCGACCGTATTCCCCAAAGAGGGCGTGACCGGTTGGGCGGATACCACCATGCTTCACGCCGAAGCCAAACATCCAATGTGCGCCTATAAATGGATGAACTGGTCTCTGACGCCGAAAGTCCAGGGCGATCTGGCCGCGTGGTTTGGATCCTTGCCGGTGGTCGCAGAAGGCTGTAAAGCCAGCACGCTGCTTGGCGATAAAGGCTGTGAAACCAACGGCTACAACGCCTTCGATAAAATCATGTTCTGGAAAACGCCGATTGCAGAAGGCGGCAAATTTGTGCCTTACAGCCGCTGGACGCAGGATTACATCGCCATTATGGGCGGTCGTTAAACGCCGGGAGTTGAACATGACGTACGCGGTTGAATTCAACGACGTTTCCCGCCTGTACGGTGATGTACGGGCAGTGGATGGTGTCACCATCGGCATTCATGACGGGGAGTTTTTCTCTATGCTGGGGCCTTCGGGCTCCGGCAAAACCACCTGTCTACGTCTGATTGCAGGGTTTGAACAACTCAGCGGCGGTGCGATAAAAATCTTTGGGCAACAAGCCAGCCAGTTCCCGCCATGGGAACGCGATGTGAATACCGTGTTCCAGGATTACGCACTGTTCCCGCATATGTCGATAATCGAAAATGTCGCCTATGGTCTGATGGTCAAAGGCGTCGATAAAAAGCAGCGTCAGGCTAAGGCTCAGGAGGCCCTGGAAAAAGTCGGTTTAGGTTTTGCAGATAAACGTAAGCCTTCCCAGCTCTCCGGTGGACAGCGCCAGCGGGTGGCGATCGCCAGGGCGTTGGTCAACGAACCGCGCGTCTTGTTACTCGATGAACCGCTTGGCGCACTGGATCTCAAACTGCGCGAGCAAATGCAGTTCGAGTTGAAAAAGCTCCAGCAGGAACTTGGGATTACCTTTATTTTTGTCACCCACGATCAGGGCGAAGCGTTGTCGATGTCTGACCGCGTCGCCGTGTTCAATAACGGTCGCATCGAGCAGGTTGATACCCCGCGCGAACTGTATATGCGCCCGCGCACCCCATTTGTGGCAAGCTTTGTCGGGACCTCGAACGTTTTTGATGCAGCAGTGGCTCAGCAGGTCTGCGCGATGGACGGTATGTATTCGCTGCGACCGGAACATATTCGCCTGAATGAGAGCGGAGAAGTTCAGGTGCAGGGCGTGGTGCAAGCGGTACAGTATCAGGGCGCGGCAACACGATTTGAACTGCGTCTGGCCAATGGCGCTAAGCTCCTGGTCAGCCAGGCTAATCTGAGCGGTATTCATGTACCCGCCGCCGTTGAACCCGGTCAGCAGGTGCTGGCTTCGTGGTCGCGCGAGGCGATGGTACCGCTGCACGAGGAGAGGTGAGATGGATATGAGCGTCTCTCACTCTTCATCAAGGCGCGGTGTGTTTAGTCGCATGACGACGGTCCTGTGGCGTAAGCCGTCACTGGGACTTTTTTTGCTGCTGCTTGGCCCGCTGATGTGGTTTGGCATTGTGTATCTGGGGTCGCTGCTCACCCTGCTATGGCAGGGATTTTATACCTTTGACGATTTCACCATGTCGGTGACGCCGGACCTGACCTTCGCCAATCTTCTCTCGCTATTCAATCCCGCAAATTACGACATTATTCTGCGCACGTTGGTGATGGCCGTGGCTGTCACCCTCGCCAGTGCGATCCTGGCGTTCCCCATGGCGTGGTATATGGCGCGCTACACGCGCGGTAAATGGAAGGCTTTTTTCTATATTGCCGTCATGTTGCCGATGTGGGCGAGCTATATCGTTAAGGCTTATGCCTGGACGTTACTGCTGGCAAAGGACGGCGTTGCTCAGTGGTTCCTGGGCTATATGGGACTTGAACCGTTGCTGATGTCGGTGCTCACGCTGCCAGCCATAGGCGGGAGTACGCTTTCGACGTCCGGCTTAGGGCGCTTTCTGGTCTTCGTCTATATTTGGCTGCCGTTTATGATCCTGCCAGTGCAGGCTGCGCTGGAGCGCCTGCCGGCGTCTTTGCTACAGGCCTCAGCCGATCTTGGCGCACGACCTCGTCAGACTTTTCGCTATGTCGTCCTGCCGCTGGCGATTCCGGGTATCGCCGCGGGCTCTATTTTTACTTTCTCGCTGACGCTGGGCGATTTTATCGTTCCGCAGCTGGTCGGCCCGCCGGGTTTTTACATTGGCAACATGGTTTACGCCCAGCAGGGGGCGATTGGTAACATGCCGATGGCGGCCGCGTTCACGCTGGTGCCGATTGTGCTTATTTCCCTTTATCTGGCGTTTGTGAAACGTCTGGGAGCGTTCGATGCACTCTGAACGCGCACCCTGGTTTTTAAAACTGGCGGCCTGGGGAGGTGTGATTTTCCTTCACTTCCCACTGCTCATCATCGCCATTTATGCCTTTAATACCGAAGATGCGGCGTTTAGCTTTCCGCCAAAAGGGCTGACCCTGAAGTGGTTCAGCGTGGCGGCTTCGCGTGGGGATATCATTGAGTCCGTGACATTGTCACTTCAAATCGCTTCTTTATCCACGGCCATCGCTCTGGTGCTGGGCACGCTGGCTGCGGCGGCGCTCTGGCGTAGCGAATTTTTTGGCAAAAATGCCATCTCGCTGCTTTTGCTGTTACCGATTGCATTGCCAGGCATTATCACCGGACTGGCGTTGTTGACCGCCTTTAAAACCGTCAATCTTGAACCGGGATTCTTCACGATTGTCACGGGCCACGCGACATTCTGCGTGGTGGTGGTGTTTAACAACGTGATTGCCCGATTCAGGCGGACCTCATGGAGTCTGGTTGAGGCGTCAATGGATCTGGGCGCTGATGGTTGGCAAACCTTCCGCTACGTGGTGTTGCCAAACTTAAGCTCTGCGCTGCTGGCGGGAGGCATGCTGGCCTTTGCGCTGTCATTTGATGAAATCATTGTGACAACGTTTACGGCTGGTCACGAACGCACGTTACCGCTCTGGTTGCTTAACCAACTGGGGCGGCCGCGAGATGTACCGGTCACCAACGTGGTGGCATTGTCGGTGATGCTGGTGACAATGATTCCTATTCTGGGAGCCTGGTGGCTCACTCGCGACGGCGAAGACGGTGCCGCCAGCGGGAAATAACGTCGACTTCAACAGGATATAGCTATGCAAACACAACTGCTGATTAATGGTGAACTGGTGGCGGGCGAAGGCGAAATGCAGCCGGTTTATAATCCGGCTACCGGCGAAGTGCTGCTGGAGATCGCTGAGGCGTCTGCCGGGCAGGTCGATGCCGCCGTTTGTGCCGCCGACCGGGCGTTTGCTGAATGGGGGCGCAGCACGCCTAAAACCCGTTCGGAGTGTTTACTGAAACTCGCCGATGTCATCGAAGAACATGCTGAAACCTTTGCCCGTCTGGAGTCGCAGAACTGCGGTAAACCGCTGCACTGTGTTATCAGCGATGAGATCCCGGCCATAGCCGACGTGTTCCGGTTCTTTGCAGGCGCTGCCCGTTGCCTGAACGGTCTGGCGGCGGGGGAGTATCTTGAAGGGCACACCTCCATGATCCGCCGCGATCCGGTCGGGGTGGTGGCATCAATTGCCCCCTGGAATTATCCGTTGATGATGGCGGCGTGGAAGCTCGCTCCCGCGCTGGCAGCGGGGAACTGCGTGGTGATTAAACCCTCGGAAATCACGCCGTTGACCGCCTTAAAACTCGGCGAGCTGGCGAAGGACATCTTCCCAGCGGGTGTAGTCAACGTGCTGTTTGGACGCGGTAAAACGGTCGGAGACCCGCTGACGGGGCACGAGAAAGTGCGCATGGTGTCGCTGACAGGCTCGATCGTCACGGGCGAGCACATCATCAGCCATACGGCATCATCCATTAAACGCACGCATATGGAGCTTGGCGGTAAGGCTCCTGTCATCGTGTTTGACGATGCGGATCTCGACGCGGTCGTTGAGGGTGTTCGCACCTTCGGTTTTTACAACGCCGGGCAGGATTGCACCGCCGCGTGTCGGATCTATGCGCAGAAGGGCATCTATCCCGCGCTGGTAGAAAAACTCGGTGCAGCCGTCGCCAGCCTGAAAATGGGCGCGCCGGATGAGGAGTCAACCGAACTGGGGCCACTCAGCTCCGCGGCTCATCTGGCAAGGGTGTGTCAGGCCGTAGACCAGGCAAAAGCCCTTGGGCATGTGAAAGTGGTGACCGGCGGCAGTCGTGTTGACGGCGGGGGGTACTATTTCCAGCCAACCTTGCTTGCCGGAGCAAAACAGGAAGATGCCATTGTCCAGCGTGAGGTCTTTGGCCCGGTAGTAAGCATGACCGAATTTGACGATGAGGATCAGGTTTTGGCCTGGGCCAATGATTCGCAATACGGCCTGGCGTCGTCGGTGTGGACAAAAGATGTCGGTCGCGCCCATCGGCTGAGCGCTCGCCTGCAATATGGCTGCACCTGGGTAAACACGCACTTTATGTTGGTCAGCGAAATGCCGCACGGTGGAATGAAGTTATCTGGCTACGGAAAGGATATGTCGGTATACGGGCTGGAAGATTACACCGTGGTTCGCCATGTGATGATCAAACATTAACATCTTGCCCGGTGGCGCATAGCTACCGGGCTTGCCTTTATAACAACCTACCAACCGCACACATCGTGTTCGTTTTCGGTGTCATACCCCCGGACGGTATTGACCAGGTCTTTCACCACGTCTGCGGCGATATCAGGAATCAACAGCTCCATTGGGGCCTCCGTTTCGTAATCCACCGATACGCCATTGCTATTATTGGTGACGCTGACGGTATACGTTGCCTTGCCCATTTTTTACCCCTTATGTGTATTGACGACTTTTCCAAGGCCCGCGCCTTCAAGGTTAGCCTGCGGATCGGCAAAGAAATCAATGTTGAAATACGTATCATATGTGGCGTTCAAAACTTAGAGCGATTTCAATACGTCGCGCTCGACAAAGAAGTCGACGTTGAATACGGTATCGTCCGACATTACCTCAATGTGATGCCATTTCTCGGGTGGGAACACGCCGAAATGACCAGCCTTAATGATAAGTTCACTATCAGGAACCGGGGTGAACTCGTCAGCGTAACCGAGGTAACGAATAGCACCCTGACTGACCGATAAACGGGGATAAACGCCCGGTCGCGTGCCTTTATCAAGATGACGTAGAAATATCCCTGGTGGCGCAGTCTCTTTGTTCCAGAACGGTGTGGAACGGGTATGAATACAACTCTGCGGAATGCGTAACATAGATTCTCCGTTTAAATCCTTGCGTTATTACACCACTTTCCCGGTAGGGGCAGTGTGCAAAATGTGTATTTATAATGCAACTTTTAGGGGGTAGATATAAAGGGAGAATAAGAGGTAGTGAATCGGCAGCGCGACGTACTCCTGACCTAAAAGAGGCATGAAAACGACTCTGTTGTTATTAGCCGTGATTTTTTAGCGGTTAATGGGCGATATTAAAACTTGATCTGCATCAACATATGGCGCATATTGCGCGCGATTATTTTTAGATCGGGTGCACAAAATGACGTTATATCAAGACATGTTAATTTTTTACGCAGTCATGGCGACGATATGCGCGCTTATCACCTGGTTTTTATCTAAAGATCGTAAACGCATCCGCTTTCTTAGCGCCTTCCTTGTGGGGTCCACCTGGCCGATGAGTTTCCCTGTCGCGCTGCTGATCTCGTTGTTCTGAAGCCGCTGCCCGCACTGCTGCGGGCTAACGGTGGCTATCGCAATATCCCCAGCAGTGCCTGGCGAGCCCCATGTTGTACATCGTGCGGATGCTGATAATCACCATTTTCGATCGCACGTGTGTAGAGCGCTACCAGCCAGTCGTAAACGTATGCCGTTGCGGCATGCAGGGGCTGCTCACCCAGGCGGCTGAGTCTTGGCGATTCACTCCTGACCACTGGGGTGACGAAAATGGCCTGGCCTTTGCGCACTCGGCTTGCCGGGCGTGATACCACGGGCGTTTGTGCATATCCCAGCCAGCCAATGAAGTTGCCGATAGCGGCATGCAATTGCGCGGCGCTGCTCTTATCGGTTTCAACAATCACCTGCAATTGCTGGGGCAGATTCAGACGATAGCTGCTGAGCACCAGTGTATCCGCTATTTGCTGCAAAACGGTTGTGTCCAGCCCGAGCCTGGCGGCTGCGGCCTCGTTGCGACTCCATTGACGCAGGTGGTTGATCCAAATCCGATGTGCCAGTCGTGCCTTATCTTTAGTCTGAAACACGTCGCCGTGCAGAGCGTCAGTGTCGGCAAACAAGTCGATGACATCAGTGAATAAGCCGTTAACCTGTTCTTCACGCGGTTGCTGAATGGTGAGCAAGGTTTCAAAGGCCTTGAGCGGCGGTTGTAGCCCTTCCAGCAATTCACCGTGGCGCGCCGCCGTGCCTTGCAGCAACCGCACCATGGCTTCGGCCTGCGTTCGCTGCGCGCCTGGTTCGACGGCAATCGGCGTCAGGTAGCTTTGCATCAAAGCCCGCAAATCACGTTGTTGGGCCAGTTTTAAGGCTTGCAGACGCGTCTGACGTTGAGCCGAAAGCGTCGCCTGTGAAAGCCATTCCACCATTCGCTGCATACTATGGGTATCCAGAGCCTGTAACGTACCCCAGCGTTGACCAGGTTTACCCAGAAGATGCTGCACGGCCTCGTCCAGATTTTGCTTGGTTTTAAAGCGCGCATCCTGTGGCGTGATAGCCCAGACAAGCCCCGGCAAGGCGGAGTCTTCACCCGTTTGCGTCTCTTTCACCCAGTTGAGCAACGCTTTCGCGGCTTTGGCGGTCTGTTCGTGATGCGCCGTAGCGTTACAAATAACCAGAACATCCGGCTGCAACCTCTGGCGATAATTTTCCAGCAGCCACAAACATTTAGCCTGCTCTAGCGGCGATGCATCGGTGGCAGAAGGGGCAGGAATATCAATGATATCGACATTATCCAGCACGCCATTCTCTGCGGGCAAGATGACCTCGCGGGTCAGCAGCGCCAGTACGTCAACCGGGATGCTAATGGCGTTGAGCGTTTGCCCGTCGTTAAGGGGATGCAGTACCGCTTCCTGAGCGTCGAGGGCGGTGACGTCTCCTCGCGTAAGAAAACCTTCACCAGGTAGACCAAAGTTATCCACCAGCAGGCTTAACGGTGCAGCAAGTTCGCCAGCATGGCTGGTCTGATGGAGCACGTGCGCCAGTTTTAACCACTGTTGAGTAAGCTCTTGCTGCTCGCCCCATAGTAATGACCAGACGCTGGCTCGGGTGCTTAAGTCCAGCGAGGGGATAATTTGCGCAAACTGATACCAAAGCGCATCGTCCATCTGCTGTTCTGCACCGGGCACCGTATTGCCCCAGAAGCGGGCAATTGCGCCAACTTCCTGGGCGGTGATCCCCGGAACGCCCTGCGGTTGACGCAACGCGCGCCACTTTTCAACGCGCGCTTCGATAACCGATTTTTCTACCGGGCGAATCAGCGCCTCAACCGACGCTCGCGCAATAAACAACTGCACCAGTTCCGCTTCGGTGATCAGGCTCAGGCGCAAAGGAAACGCATCATCTGCAATATCAATACGCGCGGTGGTAAAGCGTACCGCCATATTGGTCAGGGCGTGGCCCGGGTTGATATGGGCAAAATAATCGTAGGTGCGTTGACCGGGGGAAACGTCTAACCGGCCGTTACCGCTGCCGCAAAGGGAAAGTAGCAAATGCGCTTTCGCAGCCTGCGAGTGACCGTACAGCCCGATGCTGCTGCGCCCCTTCATGGCGGCATCAAGGGCGCGTTCACGGGCTTGGGCTGCGGTCAGACGAGCCAGCAGCGCGTCAGCGTCGTTATCGAGCATGGGGGCCTGTAAGCGGGTTTCGTTGATCCACTCCATCAGGGCTTGAGTGGTGGCAGTCATCGCTGTCATTTCAGATATACGCTCCCGCTGTCGATCCAATAATGGCTACCGCTATGACGGCGATCGGCCAGGGTATTCAGTTTAAAGGTTAGGGCATCTGGCGGAACGGGCGTGCCGTCCTGAAGCCAGGCATCGCTTAGCTCAAACGATTCCGGGCCTTCATGCTTGGTCCCGCCACGTAACTGCAAACGCACGTTTAACACGCCGTCGCCCGCGATAGCTTTAGCCAGGTCGGGAGAATTAATGCTCAGCGTATACAATGGCGTTGCGGGCCAGCGGGCGTTTGCCAGTTGACGGAAACCAAGCGTCACGTTGCCGCGCAGCGGGAAGTGCAGCCGGGCATCAAGCTTCGTACCCGGCTTATCGAGATCGATATCCTGATACCAGACGTTCTCTTCGCGCAGGGTATTGACCGTGTTATCCAACACGCCGAGGTAACGAACGGTGGAATAGGCACCAATATCCGCCGCTTTAAAATTGAAGCGCGGTAAACGCAGGTCGAGCGCCAGACTGCACAACATCGCTCCGACGGCGGCGGTGGATTTTGGATTGCCGATACGACCTTGCTGGCTGAACGGATACCATTCATGTACGCGGTATTTATCGAGCCAGACGATGCGGTTAACCGGTACAGGTTGCAGGTGGCGAATCAATGCCTGTACGCCAGGCAGACAGCCGGGGCGACCAGTGATCAGTAAAATATCGCAGGAGTAGTGCGAAATCGCTTCACAGACCGCATGCAGCGGGGCCGCAAGCGTAAATTGACCGCCAAGCATGGCGTCCTGCATTTCGCGAAAATCGACGTGCAGCGGCACGGCGAACAAATCGAACGGTGCCGATCCGGCAGGCAGCGCGTGATCAATGGCCTGTTGCAGATAATGGGTGACATTGCGTGTCGGCTGCTGGGTGAGCAGATCGCCAAAGGTGGCGTGCAAACCCGCAAGCGGATCGTCGATATCACTCCTTTCCCATGCCGCCAGGATCGCATGGCCAATAGGCATAAACAGCTGGAGCGCCGTCTGCTGGCGCAATACAGCCTGAGTATCAATGCGCCCTGAATCACCGAACAGTGACGCCATCAGCAAGGAGGCATCAGCAATACCCGATTTTTGCAGCTGGGTTTGCAGAGCGGGCAGGACGTAACGCTGGATAACGTCCAGCAATGTATCGTCGCCCGCGACTTTAAAGCCCTCACGGAACAGCAACTGTGGCGTAATTTTGACGTTATTACCCGAGCCGTCATCCAACTGATAGTGGGTGATCGCCATATCGGTAGTGCCACCGCCAATATCAATGGAGGCAACGCGTAACGAACGGCCCGGTTGACTACCGGGCTCTTCTTCACGATCGGGGCGGGCCAGCGATGCAAAGAACGCTTCCGTCTGCCCACCAAAATGGGAAATCGCTTCGTTATATAGCCACACCAGCTGACCACAGCTGGCTTCATCCCACTCCATCTGGATCTCAGGAACCGGGATAACGCTTTTATCCTGCTGCTTACGGCTGGCGAAGTCTTCATCCTGCGGATGCCAGCCCATCGCTTTCCAGACAATGGCGATGGCTTCAAACATACGGCGACGGAAGATTTCGCGCTCTTGTTTCGGCATCGCCGAAGGCAGAGTCAGGATCAGCGTGCGTAGCTGACGTGGTGATGCCGGGAACCCCAGACGAAGACGCGTAGCGACGCTGTTGATCTGGCCCAGCGCCTGAGCGAGGAGTTCGCACAACATATGCGTCATCAGCGTGCTGCGGCTATATTGTGGCGAAAAGACCGGCAGGCGTTCGTCCTGAGGCAGGGTAAACAGCGGCTGTCCGTCATCGTTCATTAAATTCATCAGCGGGAAAGCGGTCGCCAGCGGTTCACGCTGGGTTTTGGCATTCATCTGACTGAAGCGCCAGTCCTGAATCACCGGGGTTTCATCCCACAGATAACGACGTGGGCTGGAGATCCCGCTGTTACCTTCGGTGCCCAGACGCTGCATCGCCAGTTTCCGCGCTTCATCGCCCACGCGCACGATCGAAGGCCAGACGAATGCATCTTCACGTCCGCTCTCGACTGAGAAATGCTGTTTGCCAAAACGTGCTTCGGAAAACTCAAGACGGCTGGTGAACAGCGGCTCATTCAGGAACTGAGGTTCGCTTAATGAGCGCACCTGTAGTTCTGCCGTTTGCCGCAGGCCGTCATTGGCATCGCCATGATCTTCAATAATCACGCCGCAGGTATGGGTGTTTCCCACGTCCAGAATCAAATCGACTGGGATCGCCGGGGTGCTCAGCGTGTGGGTGACAAATTTGACTTCCGGGACGGTGATTTGCTCGCCCAGCATCGTCAGGATGTTTAGCCAGTGAGCCTGATATTCAAAACCCCGCATGGCTTGCTGTTGGTCGCGATCGGAACGATTCTCGGTGCTGGAGATATAGCCCGTGAAGGCCTCGCGCAGCCAGCCATCGATCCAGGTTTGATCGAGGAAGTTCAGGACTTCGTCATCACGCCAGGCCAGCCCAAAACGGGTGCCGTTCAGAATATCGTTTTCTACCGGTGACAGGCCCGACGTAGCGTGAGCGGCGATCTGGCTGTCGAGCGCAACCGTGACGCGGTGCGTATTTCCTGAACTGTCAGGCGTGTCCAGTTTACGCACCTGCACCCGAGCCCAGTTGTCCGGGCCGTCAACAAATGTCCGTGGCGGGTTAAAGCGCAAAAAGGGAATCGGAAGCCAAACGCCGTCAAGTACCGTCAATGACTGGTGCAGCGGGAAGGTGCTTTCGGGTTTGACCACTTCAGGCTGGCCGCCGCCAAAGGTGGGCAGAGTGTATCGACCATTCACTAAATCATAGTTCAGGCGCAGCAACGGGCCGTTAGCGGTTTTTCGCACAAAGCGACCGATAGCCGCCGAATCCTGTGGCGTCAGGCCAAAATCGAGGAACTGGACGCCGCTGTTTGCAATCAGGGTGACGCTTTGTTTGTAGTCGCAAAGATTAACCAGCATAGGATCAGGCACCTGCTTTCTTGAACGTCAACGGAACGACGGTTTTGGCATCATAACGCGCGGTACATTCCGCCACGTCGTTGGTTCCTGCTTTGCAGGCGATCTCCGGCATTGGATAGCGCGACCCATCGGTGCAGCGGGCGTTTCCACGCGTTTTAATCATCAATTCGCCCGTGCTATGTAAGCCCGAGAAAATTTCAGTACGACAAACAATGTTGTCGCCGTGAACGACGCGGGCGATGCCTTTATTGTTTTGAATTTGATAGCGCAGCGACGGTGGTTTTCCGGTAATCGGATCTTTCACATCAAGCAGGGCGCGCCAGGTTCCATTCAGGAAGCGCGTCGACCCGGTTTTTACCTGAACGGCGTCCATGACCATCGCATCTTTCGGGATTGCCGAAATCACGACGGTTTCCGTGACGGGCGCAGGCGCGGGTTCTGCGGCTTTAACCGGTGATACCTCGGCCTGATGAAGCGGGAGAGTCATTGCCAACTCGGTGACGGGTTGCACGGGTTTAGGGGCGATAACCACCAGAGCAGGAGCCGATACCGGAGCGGGTTGCGCTGATGGAGCCGGCTTTGGCCACATCAGCGGCGCAGCGACGGCGGCGACAATCACGGCAGCAACCGGCAGAGACCACAGCGGAACGCGACGTTTTTTCTTAACCACTTCTGACGCGGAGACTTGCGGTTCGGCGACGTCAGCGACGACAATCGACACCGGTTTATTAGCAGGTTGGGCTTCGTACAGAGCGTCCTCGGTCACACGCACCACCGGAGGTAGCGCGACAAGCGGCGCGTCGGCCTGTTCGAAAGTAATCTCGGGGACGGTTTCAGGTTCTGGCTCTGGCTCGTCAACCGGCGCAGGCATCGGTTCCGGTAGCAGCGACTCGCGCAGACACTCCAGAACATCCTCGCGCGCATTTTCATTGAGATTCACAAAACCCCAAAAAGCGATCACCGGTTTGCCATCAACCAGATAGATAAAGTTTTCGCCAGGGAACTGGAATGCTTTAGAAAGCAGGGAGCCGAAAAGCTGTTGTGCGGTTTTGGGTGACTGGAGACATTTTTTACTCAGCGAGGCAACGCTGGCAAGCGTGTTTTCCAGGTAGCGCAGGGCGCGAAAGCGGGTATCTTCATCAGCCGCAGTCCAGCTGGAAACCGTACCATCAACAGGCGAATACCAGTCGACCCGGTCGCCGCCGTCGTTAACCTGGGGGATGGCCAGACAATCGACGATAGCCTGCTGCTTGCGCAATCGAAGCGCTTCACGGATTTGTAATGCTGATTCAAAAACGGCCTGCCCGCCGCCGCCAACGGCCTGAAAATCATCCAGATTACCGCTGCGTAAAAGTGTTTTTGCCACGATTTGGTCCTGTAGACTTCTTCACGCTTCTACTTTAACCAAATTCAAATGCAACCAAACGGGTGAAGAGACGCTAAAAGCGGTGATTTCTTATCGTATTGATCCCAACGGTTATGCTTGACGAACGTCTGCACTTAAGGCAAATCATTCGGCGAATACTGGCGGTTAAACCAGCGAAATAATCTACTTTAGAATAACCTGATAGTGTTTCGTTATTTGCCACTCTAACCAGGCTGTGCTGTTATTACGCTTCAGTATAATAAAACCGAAAAGGCTTATAACCATGTCTACAGGGAAAACGCTGCTCGCGTTAGCGCTGAGCACACTCTTACCGGCAAGCGCTGCTTGGGCGGCAAATACCGATACGATTATTTACTGCTCCGAAGCCTCGCCGGAGTCATTTAACCCGCAAATTGCCAGCTCCGGCCCCTCGTTCGTGGCCAGTTCTCAGGTGCTATATAATCGATTAATCAATTTTGATCCGGTGAAAAATACTCCCGTTCCGTCTCTGGCGGAATCCTGGATAATTTCGCCGGATGGCAAAACCTATACCTTTACGCTGCGCCAGGGCGTGAAATTTAATAGCAACAAATTCTTTAAGCCGACCCGCGATTTCAATGCGGATGACGTTATTTTCTCGGTAATGCGCCAGAAAGACCCTAAACATCCGTATCACAACGTTTCGAAGGGTAACTACGAATACTTTAACGATGTTGGCCTGGATAAGCTGATCAAGGACGTGAAAAAAGTCGACGATTACCACGTCCAGTTTGTGTTGAATGAACCGAATGCCGCGTTCCTGGCCGACTGGGGAATGGACTTTGCCTCTATTCTTTCGGCGGAATATGGCGACGTGATGCTGAAGAAAGGGACTCCTGAGAATGTCGATACCTGGCCAATCGGCACCGGTCCATACGTTTTGCAGCAGTATAAGGTTGATTCACTGATCCGCTACATTGCTAACCCGAACTACTGGGATGGTGCCGTACCGACCAAACATCTTATCTTCTCCATCACCCCGAATGTCGAAACCCGTCTGGCGAAACTGCAAACTAACGAGTGCCAGATTATCCCTGCGCCATCCCCGGTTCAGTTTGACGTGATTAAGAAAAACAACGATTTGGCACTGCACTCGGTTGATGCGCTTAACGTCGGGTATCTGGCGTTTAATACGGAGAAAAAACCGTTCGATAACGTGCTGGTACGTCAGGCGCTCAACTACGCCACCGACAAAACGGCAATCGTGAATGCCGTGTTTATGGGGTCCGGTACCGTAGCGAAATCACCTATCCCGCCAAACATGATGGGGTACAAAAAAGATCTGAAAGACTACGGCTACGATCCGGAAAAAGCGAAAGCGCTGCTGAAGCAGGCCGGGCTGGAGCAGGGGGCAGAAGTGACGCTGTGGTCAATGCCGGTCCAGCGTCCCTACAACCCGAACTCTCGCCGTATTGCAGAAATGATCCAGAGCGACTGGGCAAAAGTGGGCGTGAAGGCGAAAATCGTCTCCTACGAGTGGGGGGAATACCTCTCGGGAATGCGCAAAGGCGAGCACGACACGGCGCTGTTTGGCTGGATGTCGGACAATGGTGACCCGGATAACTTTGCCGACGTGCTGTTGGGCTGTAACAGTATCAAGACCGGATCCAATGCCGCGCGCTGGTGCGACAAAGGGTATAATGACCTGGTGCAAAAAGCGAAGCTGACCAGTGACCCGGCGGCGCGCTCCCAGTTGTACGGTCAGGCGCAGGAGATTTTCTACCAGCAGGCACCGTGGATCGCACTGGCAAACGGAAAAACGTTCTACGCGACGCGCAGCAACGTGACCGGCTACAGCGTTAGTCTGATGGGAAGTGATTTCTCAAAAGCGAAGCTAAATTAATGAAACATCCCCTCTTCTGCGGGAGAGGGGAATCAATAAGGAGACGAAATGGCACATCTGGATGACGTTATTGCGCGCGTTGACGCCGCAGTAGAAGAAAGTGTAATCACCCACATGAATGAACTGCTGGTCGAGCTGAGCCAAGATACGGCGTTAAGCCGTGAAGATCGCTATACCCCGCAGCAGCGTCTGCGTAACACGATTGCGCATCACGGCAAGCAGCATAAGGAAGAGGCGGAAGCACGCCACGAAAACCTGATCAAAGGCGGCACGATCGTTTAAGTGTCAAAACTGGCGCCGCGCAACCAGCCAGGCGCCCACGACCAAAAGCACTGCGCCGCATACCGGGCCAACCAGCGCCCGCAAGGGGATCCCCTGACTTCTTACTACATCCATCATCAGCCCACCAATTAACTGGCTGGCAACCAGCACGGCAATCGTGGTGGCGGCTCCCACGTATTGATAGCCGCTGATGCTCGCAAAAACAAAAAATGAGCCGAGCAGACCAGGGATTAGCGTCCACCAACGTACCGTTGACACCAGCTCGCTGAATCCTGCAAAACCGTTTTTCACCAACAGAATACTGACAAACAGCACGATGCCGACCAGCGAATTAAGCAGCATGGCAATCAGGATGGTGGAGGACGACTGGGTGATGCGCACCATCAACGTGTTTTGCACCACCAGGCCAATACCGGCGGCCACCAGAAACACCAGTGTCAAAGATTGATTCATCAGATATCGTCCGGCTCACTGCGTTCATCGAGCTGTAATTGCATAAACGTGAGATCGAGCCAACGGCCAAACTTGGTGCCGACCTGCGGCATCTGTCCAGTTATCGTAAAGCCTAACGTCTCGTGCAGATGAATTGATGCGCCGTTTTGTGCTTCAATTCCCGCAACCATCACATGCTTGCGAAGCGTACGAGCTTCAATAATCAGCGCCTGCATAAGCGCGCGACCCAGGCCTTTTCCCTGATGTTCCGGATGGACATAAACGGAATGTTCAACCGTATGCCGAAAACCGTCAAAAGCTCGCCAGTCACCAAATGATGCATAGCCCGTAACGACGCCATCGTCTTCGCTCACTAATACCGGATAGCCCATTAACGTTCGCGCTTCGAACCAGGCAATACGGTTATCGGTATCGACGGTCGCGTCGTTCCAGATGGCGGCGGTGTGTAATACCGCGTGGTTATAAATTTCACCGATGGCGGCGCAATCTTCTTTACTGGCGTGGCGAATAATCATGAGAACCCCAGGAGTGTTGTTCATTATAGTAGTACGATAATGTCACGATATTACACAAATACGACGACATGTCGCTACGGCATAAGACATATTTTTTTGTTATGACGACAGTATTGAAATCGGTTTCATACACTATAGTATGACGTCATGAACACTATGCCAGACAATATGAATCAACGAATTAGCGCGCGGATTCGCATTGAACGCGAATCACGTGGATGGTCTCTCAGCGAGCTTGCAGACAGAGCTGGCGTTTCACGTGCGATGATCCACAAAATTGAACGCAGTGACAGTAGCCCGACGGCGACATTATTGGCTCGTCTCTCCGGCGCGTTCGGCATCAGTATGTCAACGTTAATCGCTCGAGCAGAAATGCAGGAAGGAAAACTGCTGCGTTTCGATAATCAGCCAGTCTGGAGAGATCCGCAAACGCATTATTTGCGCCGTCACGTGTCGCCGCGTACCGATCTGCCCATTGATATGGTGCAGGTTGAGCTGCCCGCCGGGAGTGACGTTCCAATGCCTGCCTCTTCCTACGCGCTTGCTCGTCAGTTGATTTGGCTGCAATCCGGTGAACTGGTGTTTCAGGAAGGAGACACCCGTCATGAAATGCAGGCCGGAGATTGTCTGGAACTGGGGCCGCCTAATGACTGCCGCTTTATCAATGAGACGCAGGAATCCTGCGTTTATCTGGTGGTACGCCTTAACCAGTCTGGCTCGTAATGGTAAGGCAGTTGTTGGGTATAAGGACTAGTCTCTAAGGACATTTGCGTAATAAGGAGCAATCCATGAGTCAATCTACAAAGCAAAACCGCCGCCTGGTACTGGCATCTCGTCCAAAAGGTGCGCCGGTTGCAGACAATTTCCGTCTCGAAGAAAATACCATCCCCGCGCCAGCTGAGGGAGAGGTTCTGCTTCGCACCGTCTGGCTGTCACTTGACCCTTACATGCGTGGGCGTATGAGCGACGCGCCGTCTTATTCACCGCCGGTAGAAATTGGTGCCGTGATGGTTGGCGGTACGGTCAGCCGCGTCGAGAAATCGCTAAACCCGAAATTCAAAGAGGGCGAATGGGTATTGGGTTACAGCGGCTGGCAGGAATATGAGCTTTCCGACGGTAGCGGATTAGTCAAACTTGGCGAAGATTTAAAGCACCCCTCCTGGGCGTTAGGCGTGCTCGGTATGCCGGGCTTTACGGCCTACATGGGGCTTCTGGATATCGGGCAACCGAAGTCCGGCGAGACGCTGGTTGTCGCAGCGGCCACCGGGCCTGTGGGCGCGACCGTTGGGCAAATTGGTAAGATTAAAGGCTGCCGGGTGATTGGCGTCGCGGGTGGGGCAGAGAAATGCCGCCATGCGGTGGACGTGCTCGGTTTTGACCAGTGTCTCGATCACCATGCGGATGATTTTGCGCAGCAGCTGGCACAGGCTTGCCCCGATGGAATCGACGTGTATTACGAAAACGTCGGCGGCAAAGTGTTTGATGCCGTCTTGCCGCTGCTGAACACCTCGGCGCGCGTGCCGGTCTGTGGGTTGGTGAGCGGTTACAACGCCACTGGGTTGCCGGATGGCCCCGACCGTCTGCCGCTGCTGATGGGTACCATCCTTAAGAAGCGCATCCGTATGCAGGGCTTTATCATCGGCCAGGACTATGGGCACCGTATCCATGAGTTCCAGGAAGAGATGGGACGCTGGCTGCAAGAAGATAAGATTCACTATCGCGAACAGGTGACGGAAGGGCTGGAAAATGCTCCGCAGGCGCTGATTGGCCTACTGGAAGGTAAAAACTTCGGCAAAGTCGTGATACGTGTCGCGAACGATAACTAATAATACCTGTTATGGCGGGAATCCCCGCCATAATCTATTTTTGCAAATTTGGCTATAATGTCTTTAATTATACAAGCATAGCACTCAGCCAAACTGCCAAAGGCAAGCTGGTTGTTAAAAAAAACTATAATCATTAGTTCTTAATTTTGCGTTATTCCCAATACCAGGCATGAAGATACAGGATATATCGAACAAGCACTCGTTATGGTTTACACGAGGGCGGTGAATAGCGTTTTGCTGAAGCTACAGGAAAAGAACATGCTTGATTTGGAAAATTTAGAAAAAGCTCAACGTTTGAGCCTAACAATGCAAGTTGAGGTCAGCCTGAAAGGGGCGTTAATTGCCGGGGCATTAAAACCTGGCGCCAGGCTGATTACCAAAGAGATTGCGGATAAATTAGGGACCAGTATCACACCGGTGCGTGAGGCACTGTTGCGCCTGGTTTCTTCTGGTGCGCTGCATGCCACTCCAGCTCAGGCCTTCCTGGTGCCAGAGATTACCCTGGATCGCTATAACGAAATTAACGCTATTCGAAAGCAGCTTGAAACGATGGCGGTGGCGGCGGCCTGTAAGCAGATGACGCCAGCGAAAGTTCAGGAATTGCGCGCCTTAGCGGAAAAATTCCATGATGCGATGTCCAACGGCGATGCGCAGCGTGCCCTTCATGCCAATCGCGCTTTTCGTTTTCGGCTCTATGAATATGCCGACATGCCGACATTAACAGCATTGATTGAGCAACTTTGGGTGCGTATTGGCCCGTGCTTTAACTATCTTTATGAAGACGTCCACGATATTACCAAATACACCTATCACTATGATGAACTGCTCAATGCGTTAGAGCGTGGTGATACGATCGCGTGCCAGAATGCGATTGATAAACTGATTGAAGGGTCAACGACACTGTTACTGCAACAATATTTTAGTTAAGTGATAATTTAATCCAGTTTTCACTTCCATATAATAAAGTCACCTTCGTAAATTATTTCCCGGCGGCATCAGGCTACCGGGAACGCTATTTCATTTTTGTGATCGCGAAGACCCAATTGATTCTGAAATAAACTTGAATCCTGCCGATAAAAAGGTAAGGCACGTTTGCCTTTCAAGGAGCAGGATGATGAGTGTCAGCCAACGGCTACGAAATATAAAAATGAGCAAAAAGCTCGCGATGGGATTTGGGGTGGTAGTGTTTTTGGTGGCGGTATCGACCACGCTGAGCGTACTGCGGTTTAAAGAAATCCGCGATGTTTACCAACAAACTAACCTGATCTACAACATCAATATTGAAGTCTTCCAGGCCAAAATTAACCGTCTGAAATTTCTCTATACTGGCGATGAGAAATCGGGCCAGGTGATGGCCAACTATGTCAAACATGCCGCAGAACTGACAACCGAAGCGCAAAAACTGACATGGAATCCTCAGGAGTCGTCGACTGTCGATGATGTTGCCACGCATCTGGCGAGTTTCCAAAGTAGCGTCGCCGACATGCAGACCGCCATGGTCGCCGTCAATGCTGATAAAAACGATCCGGCTGCGGTACAGGCGCTGAAAATTGCAGAAGAAAAAGTCAAAACTGCCGGTGATAAAAGCAGCGCGTCTATTAAAGAGATTATTGCGCTGGTGAAAACGCACAATGATTCGCTGGCCTACAGATCCAGCACAATGACGGCGATTGTCGGTATCGTGGCGATTTTGTTTGGCATCATGGTGTCATGGTGGGTGACTCGACAGATTACACGACCGGTTAAACATAACCTGCTGCTGGCGGAACGTATTGCTAACGGTGATTTGAGCTCTGACATTCACCCGCAGGGCGACGATGAGCTGGGGAAACTGACTGGCGCAATGGGCCGCATGAACGACAAACTGCGCACCATGATTGGCGATGTTCGTAGCAGCGTCACTCAGGTTTCTCAGGCGGCCAGCGAGATTGCAGAAGGCAATACCGATCTTTCATCTCGTACCGAGCAGCAGGCGGCTGCGGTCGTTGAAACGGCGGCCAGCATGGAAGAACTCACCGCGACGGTGAAAAACAACGCCGATAACGCGCGCCACGCCAGCAAACTGGCGGCAGAAGCCTCTCACACCGCGACCCAAGGCGGACACGTCATGCGGGACGTGGTGAGTACCATGAACGCTATCAATACCAGTTCACAGAAAATTGCTGATATTACCGCCGTCATTAACAGCATCGCCTTCCAGACCAATATTCTGGCGCTTAACGCCGCCGTGGAGGCGGCACGCGCCGGTGAACAGGGGCGCGGGTTTGCGGTCGTCGCAAGCGAAGTTCGCAGCCTTTCTCAACGCAGCTCGCAGGCAGCGAAGGATATCGAACTGTTGATCAGCGAATCGGTATCCAGGATCACCACCGGTAGCGAACTGGTGACCAAAGCCGGACAGACCATGGAGCAGGTGGTGGATTCCGTGACGCGCGTAAATAACATCATGGGCGAAATTTCATCGGCTTCGGAAGAGCAGAGTCGGGGAATTGAGCAGATTTCGCGTGCGGTAAT
Source organism: Enterobacter sp. SCRI0065 (assembly GCF_059766475.1). Taxonomy (NCBI): domain Bacteria; kingdom Pseudomonadati; phylum Pseudomonadota; class Gammaproteobacteria; order Enterobacterales; family Enterobacteriaceae; genus Enterobacter; species Enterobacter sp. SCRI0065. The sequence goes on from NZ_JCBAJB010000005.1 coordinate 144,538, forward strand.
GGAACTGGATTCTACCACGCAGCAGAATGCGTCGTTGGTGGGGGCATCGTCCACGGCGGCAGGGGCGCTTGAGGATCAGGCGCGTTTGCTGGAGTCGTTAGTCGCTGCCTTCCGTTTAGAGCAACACGGGCAGACTGCGTAAAACTGAACCCGGCAGCAGAGCGCTGCCGGGTATTTATTTACTCGAAACGATATGACACTGACAGCCCAACGCCATAGTTGCGCCCCGGTGCAGGCTCGTAGTAACGACCATTGGATTCATTAACGATGACCGATCCGACGTACTCTTTATCGAACAGGTTATCAACCCGGCCAAAGACGTCCATTCCCCAGTTGCCATAATTGAATTTGTACCCGGTATTCAGGCCAACGAGGGTATAGGAGGGCGCTTTCGCCGTATTTTCATCATCCGCCATAATGTCGCTCATATAGCGAACATCGGTGCCGGCATACCAGCCTTCTTCTGGCTGCCAGCCAAAGGAGGCGTATCCCATATTGCGGGCGATACCCGGCATACGATTACCGTTGCAGTCGGCGTCGGAACAGACGTTGGTGCGATAAGTTGCATCCAGATACGTCCATGCCATTTTGAGCTTCCAGTTCTCAGCGAACTGTTGATCGAGCGCAACCTCGACGCCCTGACGACGCGTTTTACCGGCATTTTTATAGCTGGTTCGCCCGCCAGAACTGGCATCCACAACAATCTCATTGTCGGTATCGGTACGGAACAGCGCCGCGGTCAGCAGGCCGTTACCGATGCGCGTTTTACTCCCCACTTCATAGGTATTGTTGGTCGAGGGCTTCAGACCAAAATTAAGGCCGCTCTGATTACCCGAACGATAAGAGAGTTCGTTAATGGTTGGGGTTTCAAAGCCACGGCCAGCGGCGGCATACAGGTTCCAGGCATCAGTCACCGCATATTTCACGGAACCCGCCGGGAGCCATTTGTGATAGCTGGCATCGCCGCTGTCGTCACCGTTCGCGCCATTCACGTAACGATCGTTGGAGTCAAACCAGACGGAGCTATAGCGCACTCCGGCATCCAGGGTCAGTTTCTGCGTTAGCTGCCAGCTGGTTTGCAGATAAGGATCGACGTTCCACATCAGATTACGTTCGTCGCGACGCTTGTCGCCTTTTACGCCGTAGTCCGGCACGCCGTTGCTCATGACAAAGTTCTCATAGCCACGGCGATCTTCACTCATGTTCTCGTAATTCAGGCCGGTGGTGAAGGTGACAGGCACCCCCAATTCGCCACGGTGCGTCCAGCGGGTATCAATGCCCTGATAGTGACGCTGCATGTCAATCACGCCGCCGGAATGCGTTGGACGAAGCTGCGGCTGGTACGGAATGGACTGGTACTGCGTCATTTCGCGCTCGCCTGCATACGCCATCACGCTCAGATCGTCCTGTTCGCTAAGCTGACGCTCATACCGCAAGCCCGCCTGAGTCTGCTTAATGGTTTTACGGGTGTTGTACTGATCGCCTCGCGGAGACTGACGAGGATTGTCGCGCCATTCCTGATAATCCAGGCCGCCCGGATCGTTCGCTTTCATATCCACACTATTGAAGATAAGCGTCAGCTTACTGACATCATCAATGCGCACGCCGAGTTTGGCATTGGCGAGGTTTTTACGCGCGCCGCTGTGATCGCGAAAGCCTTTGGTAGTAAAGCGTGTCGTCGACACGGTGTAATCAACGTCGCCCGCATGCGTGCCGTCTCCCATTGCGCCGGTCGCTTTCATGCCATAACGCCAAGTGCCGTAGCTACCGTAATAACTGCTGGCCTCAATGGTCGGCGGCTGCTGCCCGGTTTGGGTCGCAATGTTAATCACGCCGCCAGAGGCGTTTCCATATAGCGCTGAAAAGGGCCCACGCAAGACTTCCACGCTCTCAATACTGCTCAAATCGATGTTGGACGTTTGTCCCTGACCGTCCGGCATGGTGGCCGGAATGCCATCAACGTACATGCGAATTCCGCGAACGCCGAAGGTAGAACGCGCGCCAAATCCACGCATCGACAGTTGCAAATCCTGGGCATAGTTTTGGCGGTTTTGAATTTGCAGTCCTGGCACGCTGCCAAGCGACTCCGAAAGGTTAATACGCGGCGCGGCCAGGCGCATTTCATCCCCGTTAACCACGCTGACGGCGGCTGGGGTATCCAGTTCAGAAACGGTCTGCGGCGTTGCGCTGACGATCATGGTTTGTTCTTGTGCCGCAAGCGTAACGGCTGGCGTCAGGATGACGGGAATCAACAGCAGCGGGAGCGTTGCCTGACGTGCAGAAATGATTTTCATGAATAAAAGCCGGTTAAGTAAAAGACGAACCAAATGGAACATGTGCACCTATGGTAAATCTTTTGTAAAAGTTTTGAAAACTTTAACAGCACATTGCGTTAACGGAAGTGGAGATAAAAAAGGGTGAAGGGGGTTAACGGGAAACAAAAGCTCCACATTCAAATAAATAATGATTACTATTCTCAACAATAAAAATGACAAAGCGATGACTTTGTCTTTAAGGAAGCAATGTCGGCATTACTACATTTTTTATCAAAGGGAGTCGTCATGTCATTACGTCATCTGTGCTCGCCGCGCCTGCGTGGTTCTCTGCTGTTAGGTTCTTTACTGGTTGCGGGTACATTCAATGTTCATGCTGCAGAAGAGATGCTGCGAAAAGCGGTAGGCAAAGGCGCCTACGAAATGGCCGTCAGCCAGCAGGAAAATGCCCTGTGGGTGGCTACGACGCAAAGCCGTAAATCGGACAAAGGTGGAGTGGTTTATCGTCTTGATCCGGTGACGCTGGAAGTGACTCAGACGATTCACAACGATCTGAAACCGTTCGGCGCGACTATCAATACCACCACGCAAACGCTGTGGTTCGGCAATACCACTAATAGCGCGATCACGGCTATCGATGCGAAAACGGGTGACATTAAAGGCCGCCTGGTACTGGACGATCGCAAACGTAGCGAAACCGTTAAGCCGCTTCAACCGCGCGAACTGGTTGCTGATGACACAACCAACACCGTTTACATCACCGGTATCGGTAAAGAGAGTGTGATTTGGGCAGTAGACGGCGAAACGCTGAATCTGAAAGACACTATCGCTAACACCGGCACCTATAGCACCGGACTGGCGCTGGATGCGCAGGCAAAACGTCTGTACACCACCAATGCTGACGGTGAACTCATCACCATCGACACCGCAACCCATAAAGTGCTGAGCCGCAAAAAAGTGCAGGAAGATGGCAAAGAACATTTCTATCTGAACCTGAGCCTGGATACGGCGGGGCAGCGCGCATTCCTGACCGACTCTAAACAGCCGGAAGTGCTGGTGGTTAACCTTAAAGATGGCAGCGTGATTGAGAAAATTGCGGCACCGGAATCGCTGGCCGTGTTGTTTAACCCCACCCGTAACGAGGTTTACGTGACGCATCGCGAAGCGGGCAAGGTGAGCGTGATTGACGCTAAAACCTACAAGGTCACGAAGACGATTGATACGCCGACTTTCCCGAACAGCCTGGCGCTCTCCGCCGATGGCAAGACGCTGTACGTGACGGTAAAACAGAAATCCACGCGTCAACAGGAAGCGACCCAGCCTGACGACGTAATCCGAATCGCGCTGTAAAAGAAAAGGGAAGGCATGTGCCTTCCCTTAATTTTGCTTAACGTGACCTTTCTTGAATCAACGGTCCGTCATTTTTTTCATCATCCGGATGGACCGGCGCGGTGCTGTGAATCTCCTGCACGCGCTTACGCACGCCAAACCAGCCAGCAATCAACAGTACGGCCAGCAGCGGGATTGTCGCAATAGTGTAAGTGCCATTTGGATAGTCAAATGCCATCAGTACCAACACGCTGAACAGGAACAGCAGCGTCAGCCAGGACGTCACCGGAGCGCCCGGCATCTTAAAGCTGACGTCTGATGCTTTGCCTTCTTTGATAGCCTTACGCAAACGCATCTGGCAGACCACGATAAAGGCCCAGGAGGCGATAATGCCGATCGCGGCGACGTTCAATACGATCTCAAATACACGAGACGGCACCAGATAGTTCAGGAATACCCCGAATACATACACGACCAGCGTCGCCAGGATCCCGGCATACGGCACCTGTTGCTTGCTCATCTTCGACATGAACTGAGGCGCAGAACCGCCCATCGACATGGAGCGCAAAATACGTCCGGTGGAATACAGGCCGGAGTTCAGGCTGGAGAGCGCGGCGGTCAACACGACGATATTCATGATGCTGCCAACATAAGGCACGCCGAGCTTTGAGAAGAAGGTGACGAACGGACTTTGCCCGGCCTGATAAGCGTTCCACGGCAGCAACAGAACCAGCAGTGCCACGGAGCCGACGTAGAACAGACCGATACGCCAGATAACGCTGTTAATTGCTTTTGGCACCATGGTCTGCGGATCTTTACATTCTCCCGCAGCGGTACCGACCAGCTCAATCGACGCAAAGGCAAACACGACGCCCTGAACCAACACCAGCGCAGGCAGCAGGCCGTGGGGGAAGAAACCGCCGTTATCGGTAATCAAATGGAAACCGGTGGCATTGCCATCGAGCGGTTTACCGCTGCCGAGGAAGACCGTACCGACCACCAGGAAAATCACAATGGCCAGCACTTTGACCAGCGCAAACCAGAACTCCATTTCGGCAAACCACTTTACGCCGATCATGTTCATGGTCCCGACGATCGCCAGCGCGCCGAGGGCAAATACCCACTGCGGAACATCGCCAAATGCGCCCCAGTAATGCATATAAAGTGCAACGGCGGTGATATCGACGATACCGGTCATTGCCCAGTTGACGAAATACATCCAGCCCGCCACATAAGCGGCTTTTTCACCCAGAAACTCGCGGGCGTAAGAGACGAAGCTCCCGCTGGAAGGGCGGTGAAGCACCAGTTCACCAAGGGCGCGCAGGATGAAAAATGAGAAAATGCCGCACACCAGATACACCAGCGCGAGAGCAGGGCCAGCCATTTGCAGGCGCGCGCCTGCGCCTAAAAACAGACCCGTACCAATCGCGCCGCCGATGGCAATCATCTGAACCTGACGGTTGCCCATCGCCTTGTGATAACCCTCTTCATGAGAGTCCAGCCAGCGACGTTTCGCAGCATGATGATCGGCTGCGCTTTTATTGCTTGTTTTCATTGAGTTACCCGTTTTCCTGTCTGAATCATCTTATCGATGCCCGTACGTGGCCGTCGGCGAACCAAACGATTGCTTCTGTGCCAACATATGCTGCCTTTCCAGTCATTCTGCGTATGGATAAGGCAAAACATGGCGAAGCATCCTACCTGCATTCCAAAAGTGACGCAAAATAATCGTTGCGCCGCGAAACGAAAGTATTCAGGCGATCACAGATGATTTTCGCAGCGCTTCAACCAGCAGGGTAAACGCCGTCGTATGCTGGCGTCGGCTCGGGTAATACAGATGATAACCGTCAAAAGAAGGACACCATTCATTAAGCACTCGCACCAGACGTCCATCGGCGATGGCTTGCAGCGCGCTGTCTTCCGGGACGTACGCGAGCCCTAAACCGGCCTCGGCGGCATCAAGGCGCTGGGGAAGGCTATTTAGCGTTAACTGACCTTCCACGCGAACCCGCATTTCACGGCCATCTCGTTCAAACTCCCAGGCGTACAAACCGCCACGCGTCGGTAATCGCATATTGATGCAGCGATGATGTTGCAGCTGTTCGGGCATTTCGGGCACGCCGTGCTGGGATAAATAGGCCGGTGAGCCCACGACCACCATGCGCATATCCGGCGCAATGCGCACCGCAATCATGTCTTTGGCAACTTGTTCACCCAGGCGCACGCCGGCATCGAAACGACCATCGACAATATCCGTCAGGCCGTTGTCGACCGTCACCTCGATATGAATATCCGGGTATTGCGCCATAAAAGGTTTCAGTATCGGCCACAACACCGCAGACATGGCGTGTTCTCCGGCGGTGATCCGAATGTTGCCGGCGGGTTTGTCGCGCATATCGCGAACGGCGGTTAGTTCTTGTTCGATTTCGAGCAGGTGAGGGCTTAAACGCATAAAAAGTTGTTCACCGACTTCCGTCGGCGCGACGCTACGGGTGGTGCGGGTTAGCAGGCGCATCTCCAGACGGGCTTCCAGATTGCGCATCGCGTGGCTCAATGCCGATTGCGACACGCCAAGCTGAGCGGCAGCACGGGTAAAGCTGCGCTCGCGAGCCACCACCATAAACGACAACAGATCGTTAAAATTATCTTTCAGCACGATGTCACTCCGGATATATGAATTTTACTCATGGTTCCTTTCTGATTATGCAGTCTAATGCTGCACCTGTCTTTGCGCTACTGTTAACGCAACAGCAAAACAGGAGGACATGATGAAAATTATTCGTAGCGGTTCACTCCCTTCGGTCCGTGGGCCTGAAGACTGGTTTAGCGGTACCGTCCGTATCGATGCACCGTTTCAGGCCACAGAGCCTGCCGCCGTCGGCGGGGCCACCGTCACTTTCGAACCGGGTGCTCGTACCGCATGGCATACCCATCCACTGGGGCAAACGCTGATTGTGACGCAGGGGCGCGGCTGGTTGCAGGAGTGGGGCAAAGACGCTGAGGCATTGAATCAGGGCGATATCGCGTGGATACCGCCCGGTGTCAAACACTGGCATGGGGCCAGCTCAGAAACCGCGATGACGCATATTGCTATCGCTGAATCGGTGAACGGCAGCCCAGTCGACTGGCTGGAAAAAGTCACCGACGAGCAGTATCAGGGGCGTTAACCCCCAAAGACCGCAATCGCCTGCTGCAACCGCGTAGTGCGCTGCGTCAGGTGATTGGCGGCGTGTGTGACATTATCGACCATGCCGGTGTTGTTGTGCGTCATCACACCGATGCGCGAGATCGACTCGTTAATCAGCGTAAGTGCCTGGGTTTGCTCCTGCGTGGCGTGTCCGATCTCTTTAATTAACGATGACATTTGCAGCACGTTGCCAATCATCCCCGTCAAATGCGTTTCGGTTTGTTCAACCATATCGACCCCGGCGTTAACGCTGGCGACGTTTTTCTCAATCAGCGTTTTGATCTCTTTTGCCGCCGATGCAGAGTGTTGCGCCAGGTTACGCACTTCGGCTGCTACCACCGCAAATCCACGACCCGCTTCACCGGCTCGCGCGGCTTCTACCGCAGCGTTAAGCGCCAGAATATTAGTCTGAAAGGCGATACGGTCGATAACGCCGATAATATCGACAATCTGGCTATTATCTTTAGAGACCGACTGCATCATTCCAATCGTCTGCTTCATAATGGTTTCGCCATTATGAGCGCTGGCGCTGGTGCGATCCGCCATCTGAATAGCCTCTCCGGCGGTTTCGGCGGTTTGCCTGACGGCGCTGGCGATCTCTTCGACGGCGGCGGCCGTTTGCTGCAAATCGTCTGCCGTCTCTTCTGAACGCGCCTGTAAGGACGCGCCTTCTTTGGCGACCTGCTGGCTAATCTCGCTAATTCCTGCGATTTGCGTGCCGACGTCATCCACTAATGAATTCAGATTCAAACCAGACTGATTGACCAGGCGCATCATCATGCCAATTTCATCGACGCGATCGAAATGGTAGTAATCGGTTTTTCGCCCTGAAACGACATGCTGCATATGTCGAACAATGGTTTTCATTGGGCGACTGATCTGCGCATTGAGATATAATCCCAGCATAATAAAAAGCAGAATCAGCCCGCTGGCTTGAGCGATCCCAAGAGGTAATAAAAGCGTAATAAGTAACGTCAACAGGGCGGTAGTGCCTATCCCATAATTGACTCTTTTGGCCGTGCTGAGTCGTTTAAAAAGGGAAAGAAAAGAAAATAAACCGCGACGAATCAACAACCCTTTATAAAAACGATGGCCTTTTAATTCGTTATTTTGTACGCGCTGGTACAGCCTTTCACAGGCTTCGATTTCTTGACGTGGCGGTATATTTCGAACAGAGATATAACCCGTCAAAGTGTCGTTTTGATAAACCGGTGTAACGTTTGCCCGTACCCAATAATGATCGCCATCTCCACGACGATTCTTCACAAGCCCTGTCCAGCTCTGGCCCTGCTGTAGCGTAAACCACATGTCGCCAAAGGCTTCCGCGGGCATGTCAGGATGACGAATGACATTATGGGGTTCACCAATAAGATGTTCTTCTTTATAGCCGCTGGCTTCAATAAAAGCAGAGTTGGCGTAAGTAATATAGCTCTGGGTGTTAGTGGTCGACATTAGCGTCGACCCGTCGTTAAGCAAAAACTCGCTTTGTGTAACAGGAGTGTTATTTCTCATGAAAAACTCCATGGTGATGTCAAGTACGAACAAGCCGCCCAAAAAAAGAGTCAGGCAAGACAGAAGTTATTGTTGTGTTTATTACAGCGTGCGCATTCTTCCACAAAGTGGGGTAAACAAGAAAGTGTCTAAATTAAATATATTTAATCTGTATTAATGCGCCTGTGTAATAAAAATGAAAACAAAACAGAGTCGGGAATTAATAGGGAAATGAAAAACGCAACTTAAGTCAAATAATGAGTGAATAGTGAATCTATGGCGTAAACTGGCAAGCGGAACCACCGTTTTATTAACATCAATAGAACGTCATCCTGTTCATTTTCAGCACGCTCGCGGTAAAGGCATACTTTTAATATGGCTTTGCATTTCTGAATTCTGGCAAACCAAATGTAAATTAATTGTTTCTCAGAGGTGAAATCCCCCTTTAATAATGGCGACATGTTAAGCCAAACGAGAACACGACATGTCCTGGCGAATCAGCATTCTGGATAAAAGTCCCGTAGCCGAAAACGAAACCGCCGCCGATGCGCTGGCGCGAACCTTGAGCCTGGCAAAACAGGCCGAAGCGTTAGGGTTTCACCGCTTCTGGATTGCCGAACACCACAACACCGATCAGCTGGCAAGTCCGTCCCCTGAACTGCTTATCGCGTGGATCCTTGGGCAGACTAAACGCATTCGCGTGGGTTCCGGCGGTGTCATGTTGCAGCATTACAGTCCTTATAAAGTCGCGGAAAACTTTAACGTGCTGGCGGCTATCGCGCCGGGCCGCGTGGATTTGGGCGTGGGTAAAGCGCCCGGCGGTTTGCCGTTGTCGACGCATGCGTTGCAGCGTGGACTTAATCAGCAGGAGAAGGGGAGCTTTGCCGAACAGCTGGCGCAGTTAAACGGCTGGCTGACGACGTCCGACAATGAACTGCGCGCTACGCCGCAGCCTGCCACACCTGCGCAGGGCTTTCTGCTGGGCGCAAGCACGGACAGCGCGCGACTGGCAGCGAGTCTGGACTGGAATTTTGTGTTTGCCGCGCATCTGAATGGCGATCCAGATCTTTTGCGTGACGTCATCGCCACCTGGCGTGCCAACAGTTCGCGAGAGGTGATTGTGGCGGTACAAGCGATCGTCGCTTCTACGCAAGCGCAAGCGGATGAACTGGCGCAAAAGGTCGAAGTGTGGGGCGTTGAGCTGGTAAACGGGCAACGAGTCACCGTTGCGAGCGAAGAGCAGGCCTATGCCTTTGCGCGCCAGGCCGGCAGCGAACCGCTAAGAATTGCGCGTCGGGCGCAGTCGTTGTTGGCTGGCACGGCAGAGTCGGTACGCCAACAATTACAGACCCTGCACGAAACCTGGGGTATTGATGAGTTCATTATCGATACCCCAGTCGCGGAGGGGAACGCGCGCACCCAATCGCTGCGTTTACTGGCACAGGCCCGATTTGCCGGGGAGGTGCTGGTATGAGCCTGGGCCAACAGCTTGTCGACTGGCGTCGCGAACTGCATCAACACCCTGAACTCTCAGGGCAAGAGGTGGAAACCACCGCGCGTCTGCGTCAGTGGTTATCCGACGCCGGGATTAAGGTCCTTCCTTACGATATTCAGACCGGGATCGTGGCTGAAATCGGTGAGGGGGAAAAGCAAATTGCCCTGCGCGCCGATATCGACGCCTTGCCGATTGAAGAGCGCAGCGGCGTGGCGTTTAGCTCACAGAATCCTGGCGTGATGCATGCCTGCGGGCACGACATTCATACCAGCGTCATTCTGGGGGCTGCGCTACAGCTCAAAGCCCGCGAGGCGGTGCTGCCCGGGCGTGTGCGCATTCTGTTTCAGCCCGCCGAAGAGAACTTTGGTGGGGCAAAAAGCCTGGTACGCGCCGGAGCATTACGCGACATCAGCGCTATTTTTGGCATGCATAATGAGCCTGGCCTGCCGGTCGGATCCTTTGCCACTCGCGGCGGTCCGTTCTACGCCAACGTCGACCGGTTTGTCATTCGGGTGACGGGCAAAGGCGCTCATGCGGCGCGTCCGCATGAAGGCTCCGATGCCATTTTACTTGCCAGCCAACTGGTGACGGCGCTGCAGAGCGTGGCAAGCCGCAACGTGAACACGCTGGATTCGGTGGTGCTAAGCGTAACCCGTATCGAGGGCGGTAATACCTGGAACGTACTACCAGAAAGCGTCGAGCTGGAAGGTACCCTGCGTACCCATCGCCTCGAAGTTCAGCAGAACGTCAAAGCACGAGTGGGCGAAATCGCCGCTGGATTTGCCAGCGCCTTCAATGCGCAAATTGACATTACCTGGTATGCCGGTCCCACCGCGCTGGTGAATGACGAACGCTGGGCCGAATTTGCCACCTCTATTGCGCGAGAAGCGGGATACGAAACACAACATGCCGAACTGCATATGGGCGGAGAAGATTTTGCCGTCTATTTACAGCACATTCCCGGCGCGTTTGTCAGCATCGGCAGCGCCAGTCCGTTTGGTCTGCATCATCCGGCTTTTAACCCCGATGAAGCATTAATCGAACCCGCAGCACATTATTTCGCACAGCTTGCAGAAAAAGCATTACATCAAATTTAACGATTAAGGGGTGAGTATGTCTGCAACACGACAGTTACGGCTGGGAACTATTTTGCATGGTGCGTCCGGGAATATGTCTGCCTGGCGTCATCCGGCGGCGATAGCCGATGCCAGTATTAATTTTCATTTCGTGAAAGAGACGGCGCTAAAGGCAGAAGAGGGCAAGCTGGATTTTTTATTTGTTGCCGACGGGCTGTATATTAACGAAAAATCTATTCCGCATTTCTTAAATCGTTTTGAACCGCTGACGGTATTATCGGCGCTTGCCAGTATTACCAGCCGTCTGGGTCTGGTTGGCACCTTATCCACCTCCTATAGCGAACCTTTCACCGTGGCGCGACAGTTCGCCAGCCTCGACCATCTGAGTAACGGGCGTGCAGGCTGGAACGTGGTGACCTCGCCGCTGGAAGGCTCGGCGAAGAATTTCTCACGCGATAAACATCCGGAACACGCGCTGCGCTATCGCATTGCGGACGAATATCTCGACGTGGTGAAAGGACTTTGGGACTCGTGGGAAGGTGACGCCTTCGTGCGCAATAAAGAGAGCGGCCAGTTCTTTAATCCTGAAAAACTACACGCGCTGGATCACCACGGTGATTTCTTCCAGGTCGCCGGGCCACTCAATATTGGCCGAACGCCGCAGGGTCGCCCGATTGTATTTCAGGCCGGAGCGTCTGACGATGGCAAGAAATTAGCCGCTAAGCATGCCGATGCCATATTCACCCATCACGACACGCTGGAGGAAGCCAAAGCCTTTTATCGCGACGTTAAACAGCAGCTGGAATTACAGGGCCGCCGTGGGGATGAACTGCATATATTCCAGGGTGTCAGCGTGATTGTCGGAAAAGATGCCGATGACGTTGAGCAGCAATATCAAACGACCGCCGCGCTGGTCTCCGTTCACGACGCGCTCAATTATCTGGGCCGCTATTTTGAGCATCACGATTTTAGCCAGTATCCGCTTGATGAACCTTTCCCGGATATCGGTGATTTAGGACAAAACAGTTTTCGCAGCACCACCGATGAAATCAAACGCAACGCCCGCGAGCGGAACCTGACGCTGCGTCAGGTCGCGCTTGAAGCCGCCTCGCCGCGCCCGCGCTTCTCCGGAACGCCGGAGGAGGTCGCTGACAGCCTGCAACGGTGGTTTGACGAGTACGCCGCTGACGGGTTCATTATTCAGGGTGGCACGCCAGACACCTTCCCGCGTTTTGTGGACCATGTGGTTCCGGTGCTTCAGGCACGCGGACTGTTCCGAACGGAATACCCAGGCACCACGCTGCGAGAGAGTCTGGGATTAGACCAGCCTAAAAATCAGTACACACAACAATAAGAGAGCAACGCTATGCAGAAATCATCGCTAATTCTGGCCCTTGCGCTGGCCTTTACCCCTGCCGTTTGGGCCGCAAACGTGAATATAAACGGTACCGGCGTAAGCCTTGAGGCCAATAAAAACCCAATCAACACCGCCAAAAATAGTGATGCGGTCGCGCGGTTGCCGAAGGATTATCGCTTCGCCCATCCGGGTAAATTTACCGTGGCCGTAGCGGCGCTGAACTCTCCACCGTTGACGGTGTTTTCTGATGACAACAAAACGTTGCTCGGCAGCGAGGTGGATGTTGCTCGCCTGGTCGCCGATAGTCTGGGACTGGAGCTGAACGTGGTGCCAACGTCCTGGGAAGACTGGCCGCTGGGCGTGGCCTCTGGTAAATACGATGCGGCAATCAGCAATATTACGGTTACCAAAGAGCGTAAAGAGAAGTTTGATTTCGCCACCTACCGTAAAGATTCCCTCGGTTTTTACGTGAAATCGACCAGTCCTATCAAGCGCATCGACAAGGCGGAACAGATCGCCGGATTGCGCATTATCGTGGGTTCCGGCACCAATCAAGAAGCCATCCTGCTGGCGTGGAATGCCGAAAACCTGAAGAAAGGCCTCAAGCCCTTTACTCCGGTTTATACCAAAGACGATGCGGCACAAACCCTCGCGATCCAGTCGGGTCGTGCGGACGCGTTCTTTGGTCCGAACGTGATTGGCGCGTGGAAAGCGGCACTGACCGGCAAAACCAAGCTGGTCGGCAGCGTGGACGGTGGCTGGCCGAAAGCCGCGCACATCGCCGTGACGCTGAAAAAAGGCAGTGGACTGGTTGAACCGGTACAAACCGCGTTGAACGGCGTTATCCAAAACGGAGATTACGACAAGGTGCTTAACCGCTGGGGCGAAGGCGTCGAGCGTATCCCTCATTCAGAAGTTAATCCCGCCGGACTGGGCGATTAAGGAGAGAACATGACCGACCTTTTTCGCGACGTTTCGCCGGAAGATGCCCAGCTCCAGCCCATTATCGAGGGGCTGTTTGGGGAATATGCAGCCCGCTACGGCGATTACTTTTCTAAAGATGCGGAGGTGGAGTTGACCGAATGGTACTTACCGCCTCAGGGGCTGTTTATTGTGCTGGAACGTGACGGTGAAATTATCGCAACCGGCGCTTACAAACCCTTTGACGACCAAACCGCTGAGATCAAACGCATCTGGACCCACAAAACCCTGCGTCAGCAGGGGCTTGCCGCCAGGATAGTGGCTGAGCTGGAGCGCAGGGCGGTGTTGGCTGGCTATAGCAATATTTACCTCACCACCGGCTTTCGTCAGCCTGAAGCGGTCCGGCTCTATTTAAGCCAGGGCTACGCGCCGCAGTTTGACCTGCAACGCGATCCGGAAGCGTACAGCCAGCCGCCGTTCGACGGACGGCTTCGGTTCACCAAAACGCTGGTACGCGAAGCGTTCAGCAAAACGGCATGAGGAGCGACGATGAGCAACGTTGAAACCATCAAAGTGATCCCGGCGCGCTACCCGTGGCGCATCGTCGGCGCAATTGTGGCGCTGTTTGTGCTGGCGGTTGTCGTGCAGTCAGTGGCCTTTAACCCGCGCTGGGAGTGGCGTGTTTTTGCGCGCTGGTTTTTCGACCCGGTGATTGTTGAAGGCGTTGGGCAAACGCTGTTACTGACGTTGATCGCGACGGTGCTGAGCGTCATGATTGGCGGCCTGTTGGCGCTGGCGCGGCTATCGTCATCCTGGTTGCTCAGTGGCCTGGCGTTTGGCTATATCTGGCTGTTTCGATCGTTGCCACTGATCGTAGTGTTGATCATTCTCTACAACTTCTCCTATTTGTACGACACGCTGTCGCTCGGCGTACCGTTTACCGGCATCACCTGGGGCAGCTTTGAGACCATCAACGTGCTGGGGCAATTTTCTACCGCCGTGGTCGGACTGACGCTGGTGCAAAGTGCCTACACGGCTGAAATCATCCGCGGCGGATTCCTGGGCGTTGACCATGGTCAATATGAAGCCGCCGCCGCGTTGGGTTTACCTGCCTCGCGTCGCACGTTGCGTATCATTTTGCCGCAGGCGCTCCGGACCATTTTGCCTTCCGGATTTAACGAAATCATCAGCCTCGCCAAGGGGACGGCAATGGTTTACGTGCTGGCCATGCCGGAGCTGTTCTACACCATTCAGATGATCTACAACCGCACGCAGGAAGTCATTCCGCTGCTGATGGTCGGTGCCGTCTGGTATCTGGTCATCACCACCGTGCTGTCAGCCATTCAACATGTGGTCGAACGTGGCTTAGCCCGCAGCGAGCGACGCTCGGCGGTGAATCACTCTCGTTCTTCATTCCTTACTCGTTCCGTCACCACAACGCAGGAGCCTATCCATGCCAGCCTCTCCTGAAGGACATATTTCGATTACCGGCGTCAGCAAGTTTTTTGGCCGTCACAAAGCGCTCGATAACGTGTCGCTGGAGATCCCGCCGGGATCGGTCACGGTGATCCTCGGGCCATCGGGGTCCGGGAAATCGACGCTACTGCGCACTATTAATCACCTGGAACGCGTCGACGAAGGTTTTATTCAGATCGACGGGGATTACGTTGGCTATCGTCGTCAGGGAGACAAACTGTACGAGCTGAAAGAGAAAGATATTTTAAAGCAGCGGGTTAACGTCGGGTACGTGTTTCAAAACTTCAACCTGTTCCCGCACCTCACCGTGCTGGAAAACCTGATTGAAGCACCGATTGCGCACAGGCAACTGAGCCGTAAGGCCGCAGTGGACAGAGCTTATGGGCTGCTGGACGTTGTGGGATTGCGCGATAAAGCCGACGCCTGGTCGCGTCATCTTTCCGGTGGTCAGCAGCAGCGTATCGCCATCGCGCGCGCGCTGGCGCTGCGACCTCGCGTCATGCTGTTTGATGAGCCAACGTCGGCGCTCGATCCGGAGCTGGTTGGCGAAGTGTTGGATGTGATTAAAAAGCTGGCCCGGTCAGGTACCACGCTGGTGGTGGTCACGCATGAGATTGGCTTTGCCCGCGAGGTCGCCGATCAGGTGGTATTTATGGTTGATGGCAAAATTGTGGAGCAGGGCAGCAGCGACGACGTGTTGAACCGTCCATCACACGCGCGAACGCGCCAGTTCTTGTCAAAGGTGTTGTAAGGAGAAAGCATGAAATACGGATTTCTGGTGCTGATTGGTGTGGCAACGGCGGGTCACGCCAGCATTGATTTAAAAGCCAACGAACAGCCGCTGTCGGTGACGGTCGATCGGCAGGCGATCGCGAAGATCCCGGCAAACTATACGTTTGTCGAACCGGGAACGCTGACGGTGGCCATCTCGGCACTAAACTCGCCGCCGCTGGCGTTGCTGGCAAGCGATAACCGAACCCGGATTGGCAGCGATCCGGATATCGCCCGGCTGCTGGCGGGTAGCCTGGGTCTGAAGCTTAAACTGGTGCCCACCGCGTGGGAGGACTGGCCGCTGGGCATTACTTCCGGACGCTATGACGTCGCGCTGGTCAACATTGCGGTGACCGAGCAACGTAAAGAGAAGTATGACTTTGCAACCTATCGCGTCGATTCGCTGGCATTTTCGGTGAAATCCACCAGCGACGTTCAGACTATTAAGCGCGCGGAAGATCTGGCGGGTAAAAAGGTGATTGTCGGCTCTGGCACCAATCAGGAGCGTATTTTACTTGGCTGGAACGAAGAGAATACCAAAGCCGGGCGTGAGCCCGCGCTGCCGGTATATCTGACCGATGACGCGTCGGGTAATTTGTATATTCAGTCTGGCAGAGCGGATGTGTTTTTTGGCCCGCAGTCGGTTTCAGCCTATAAAGCGGCGCTCACGGGCAAAACGCGCGTGGTAGGCCTGGGGCCGAAAAAGGCCTATGTCGCGACGACGACCAAAAAGGGGAACGGGCTGGTTTATGCGTTGCAGGCGGCATTAGACGGTGCGATTCAGCGCGGAGAATATCAAATGGTGCTGGCACGCTGGGGCGAGCAGGGCGAAGCGGTAGCACAGTCGGAGGTGAATCCGCCGGGGATAACCTATTAACAGCAGTTTGTTCTGCTCAACAGACTGCCCAGACTACTCGCGTACAGATCACTACCTTTCGGCAATCCGGTTATCATTATTGTCATTAATGGGGCTAAAATGAATGTGTCTATGAACACCCTTCATAAATGTGCGATGAAGGGAATGCCTCCATAAGGAAATCACCGATGCTGAAAGAAAACTTCAATGAACTGCAAATTTTTCTTGTGGTGGCAAGGGAGCGAAGTTTCACCAAAGCAGCGGGCAAACTGGGCGTTTCTCAGTCTGCACTCAGCCACGCGATGAAGGCCCTGGAGGAAAGGCTGAATATCCGCCTCTTGACCCGCACGACCCGAAGCGTTGCCCCTACAGAAGCAGGTGAGAGAATTATTGCCTGCCTTGAACCGCGTATTGCCGATCTTGAGCAGGAGCTGGAATCGCTTGTTCAACTGAACGGCACTGCCTCCGGCAATATCCGTTTATCTGCCGGGGAGCATGCCGCGCGAAGTCTGGTGTGGCCGAAGTTAAAACCCTTCCTCAGGGAATACCCGGAAATCAATGTTGAACTGGTGGTTGATAACGGCTTTGTCAATATCGTCGAAGGGCGTTTTGATGCCGGGATCCGCCTGGGTGAAAGCGTGGATAAAGACATGATTGCGGTAAGAATTGGGCCGGATATGAGAATGGCTGTGGTTGGAGCACCGTCTTATTTCGCTGCAAACCCTGCACCAGAAACGCCGCACGAGCTACAAAATCATCGGTGTATCAATATGCGCCTGCCGACAGCCGGTGGGCTTTACCACTGGGAATTTGAGAAGGAAGGGAAACCGTTACGGGTCAGAGTGGAAGGGCAGGTCACGTTTAATCTGCAGGCAGAAAGGATTGATGCGGCCTTATCCGGTTTTGGCATCGCCTGTATACCTGAAGACCGGGTGCAGGATTATATAAAGTCAGGAGAGCTTATTCAGGTTTTGCAGGACTGGTGCCCATCTTTCCCCGGGTATTACCTCTACTACCCGAGCCGTAAGCAGCATCCGCCCGCTTTTGCGCTGATGATCGATGCACTTCGCTACCAGGAATAACGGGTCCGCCAATCTCAGCGGCCCCGTTCGGGTATTAACGGCCTGTGCGGGCCTGGTGCTCAGGAGAGTAACGTTCGCCGACGATTTTAATCGTTTCAAGCGCCTGAGTTATCTGCCGTGAGTCATCCTGCGAAAGAATGATGTCGGCGGCCCCCATGTTTTCTTCCAGCCGGTGCAGTTTGGTGGTACCTGGGATAGGAACAATCCACGGCTTTTGTGCCAGTAACCATGCCAGCGCGATTTGTGCAGACGTCACGCCTTTATCTCCCGCCAGTTCACCTAGCAATGAGACCAGCTTTTCATTGGCTTCAATCGCCTGCTCGGCGAAACGCGGCACCTGGCTTCTGTAATCATCCTTCCCAAAAGTGGTTCCTGGCTTAATCGATCCCGTCAGGAAGCCTTTGCCTAATGGGCTAAAGGGCACAAAACCAGTGCCCAGCTCCTCCAGAAGCGGCAGGATCTCCCGCTCAGGCTCGCGCCACCACATTGAGTATTCGCTTTGCAGGGCCGTGACAGGTTGTACGGCATGCGCACGACGAATGGTTTGCACACCTGCTTCGGACAGACCGAAATGTTTAACTTTGCCTTCAGCGATCAGGTCTTTTACCGTCCCCGCAACATCTTCAATCGGCACATCTGGATCGACTCGGTGTTGATACAGCAGATCAATAACATCCGTCTTTAGACGACGTAATGATCCTTCCACAGCTTCACGGATATGCTCTGGACGGCTGTTTAAAATCTGCTGCTTGTTGTCCGCACCGAAGGTAAAACCAAACTTGGTGGCGATGACCACGCGGTCACGAAATGGTTTTAAGGCTTCGCCTACAACCTCTTCATTCAGATAGGGCCCGTAAACTTCGGCGGTGTCGAAGAACATCACGCCGCGTTCGACGGCGGCGCGAATCAGTTCGATGGCCTGACGGGTATTCGTCGCCGGGCCGTAGCCGTGGCTCAGTCCCATACAACCCAGGCCCAGAGCCGACACTTCGAGTCCGGATTTACCGAGATAACGTGTATGCATCCATCAATCCTCTTCTGTTTGCGTTAAACATCGAGTTTGCGGCCCGCAAGCCATTCCACCCTTGCGGGGTCACGATGCGAGAAAAACGCGCTGGTTGCGGTATCGATAGCCGTAATCCGTTGCATATCCTCCGGGCTGAGTTCGAAGTCGAGAATAGCGATATTTTCTTCCATTCGTGCTTTGCGCACGGATTTTGCCAGCGACACGATCCCGCGCTGGAAGATCCACCGCAGAACAACCTGACCGACGCTTTTGCCATATTTTTCGCCGATAGCGGTGAGTTCAGGATGCTCAAACAGACCGTTTTTGCCTTCTGCGAACGGTGCCCAGGCCTCTGGCTGGATCCCGCGACTGAGCATCCACGGCACGGCGTGCAACTGTTGATTGAACGGGTTGACTTCAATCTGGTTAACCGCAGGAGCGATGGTGTTGAAAGCAATAAGATCGGCCAGTCGGTCAGGATGGAAGTTGCTGACGCCAATGGCGCGAATTTTGCCTGCCTGATGCAATTCTTCCATGGCGCGCCAGGCCCCATGGACATCACCGTAAGGCTGGTGAATAAGATACAGGTCAACGTAATCAAGTTGCAGTCGATTCAGGGAGCGTTCGAACTGGGCTTTAGCGCCTTCGTAATTCGTATCCTGAAGCCAGAGTTTGGTCGTGACAAACACTTCGTTACGGGCGATACCAGTTTGTTTCAGAGCGTTCCCGACCTGCGTTTCATTCTGGTAAGACGCGGCGGTATCGATCAGGCGGTATCCCGTATCGATGGCATCAATAACCGCTCTTTCGCATTCAGCGGCATCAGACATCTGAAACACACCAAAGCCCAGCAGGGGCATTTCAATCCCGTTGTTCAGTTTTACAGTTTGCATGACGTTATCCTTCAGCTGTTGTGTTGGAAAAGCATAACGCAAACTGATTTATTCGATTAGATGGGGTAATTAGCTAGGGTTTATTAGATGGGTTCATTAATTTGGATGGGGCTGAAGGTCGGCTTAGTGCCATGAGCGGACGTTGCGCACCTAATAAGATACAGATGGCGTTGATTCAGGAACTCATTATTTAGACTTAATGCTGGAATTTTTATGACTGTCAGTACTCAGCATGAAAGGTGTAATTCCCGCACGGGCCAAATGCGTCAATCTGCCCCATCTGGACATCTCTTCCGAATCGAAAGGGAAACGAGAGTGCCTGTTGACCATCAGACCATAACCAATGATCCGTAAACATATTACGATAAATGAAGCCAGCGTCAGTATGCCAAAGATCCAGTCCCAGCCCCGGACGGTGGTAGTGTTATAGACCTCAATCAGATACCACACGCCAAGAGGAATATGACCCAGAACGACGGCGGCCAGACCCGGGTTGTAGAAGGTTTTGAGTTTGCGGTTAATGATGATGCCATGCACCACAAACTGCCCCATTCCAAACAGTATCTGGGCAATGCCCAGCCAGATAAGATCCGGATAGAAAACGGGAACCAGATAAGCAAACCAGGCCACAACATTGATGAAGGCACAATTTGCCTGGTTGAGTGGATAGATATCCGCCGGTCCCCCCTGAGCATTAAACACCTCGTTTAAAATCCAGGGAGAACCACCAGGCCATCGCATTTCTTCAAACTGATGCCAGCATAAAACAACAAGGTTAAGCAGCAGGATCACCTGAACCTTGCTGATGTCACCAAAAATGCCCCAGCAGATTGCCCCGAGTGCCACGACAAGGCCAATATTGTACCAGCGTCGGATAAGATAATTGAGCATGAGGCATTCCACCGGTATTTATCAGTTATTGACCGTGGCAAGTGCCAGGTCATGTAAGCGAGAGACGCGTTCCAGATGCGATAATCCTGTGAAGAATCCGGATGACAGGAAAATAAACGTCAGGTCCCGTTCAGGATCGACAAGGAAGGACGTCGACCCCCCACCGACTGAAGCAAATGCGCCAGGTGAAGCTGTCTGACCTGCTGCGGTAAAGATATGACCTTCGCCGCGAGCATACCCACCCAGCAACGAGAAATGTGCCGGGAACGGTGCCATGCCGCGAGGCTCCGTTTCAAACAACCACCCGTCATTGGTGAGGTCACCAGTGTGGTTACGATTAGCATAGTCGTACAGTGCAGGTGAAAGATAACGAAGGTCACCCGTTGTCCCGCGTCCCCGATACATCTCGGTAAACCTGAAAACGTCATCAATAGTCGAAAAGGCGTTACCTGCCGGGAATTCAGCCGTACCGGTGAAAAAATTATTACAAGCGTTAAGCAATATCGGTGTCATCGGCGTGCTGTTCTCCTCCGTTGCCGACGCCGGTACACGACGCGTATCAGCCGTATCAATGCCAAAGCTACTGTCATTCATCCCCAGTGGAATGAATAAATCTTCACTGACAATCTGAGCAAAAGAACGACCCCGGCTGTCCGTATTGACCAGCACCTGGCCGAGCAGGTCATAGCCAACGGCCGAGGTGTAAATAACGCGAGTTCCGGGAATATACTCGGTCTGCAGAGCATTAATGGCCTGAGTCTTCGCCCCCAGGTCGCCGACCTTATTGAGCGGCAGTCCCGGTGGGATTAATGCAAATGGCAGCCCGGCAGAGTGTGTTAACAGGTGGCGCAGGGTGGCCCGTTGTTTACCATTGGTCCCAAAGCCCGGCACAAGGTCGTTGACCAGCGTATCCAGGGTAAAGCGCCCTTCGTCGACAGCACGGAGTATCAGCGCGGCCACAAAGGATTTACTCATCGACATCAGCAGGAAACGGTCTGTGTCAGCTGTGGCTCTCTCAGGAGCTACGGTTCCGAATGTCCTGCGGTGGGCAATCTTGCCACCACGAGCGACAATAATACTGGCACCAAAGTTGAGCTGCTTGTCGATATCGCCCTGGATTGCCGCATCGAGACGCGCAAGTGCGCCTTCATCAAGGCCCGCTGACGCTGGGGTGGAAGTGGGTAATGTTGCCTGTGTCATAAAATTGTCCTTTCTGACTGTTTGTTAGAAAACTGAAGCCCGTGTTTTTTGATATAGGTGGTCAGCGCTTCTGGCTGCCCGTCGCTGACGGCAATCCCGACATAACCGTCAGGCCGGAGCAGGTAGGCGGCATCTCGCGCAAACCCGGCTTTACCGAACGCCTCCTGCCAGAGGAAAGGATGAAGCGGAATACGGTGGTTTTCGCACCACAACCTCAGTTCGGACGACGGCGTGCCGTAAACGTGAACCTGCCAGGCAATATTGCTGAGAGAGGTATAATTGTCGTGCCCCTCAAAACGTACGTACGGCAGGCGGTCGCCGCCGCTCACCGTGCCCGCTTTACCGGCGCTGAGGGGGCTGTCCGGATAGTCAAGCATGGTTTGTGAAATAACGCGGAACATGTATTCGCGCACGTTGTCCAGGCCGTAGGCGACGCTGGCAAAGACCGGTGCAATGCGCGTGCGCACAAAATCAGCAAAGCCTCCCTCGGCGGTGGCAAAGCTGAACAGGCGGTCTGTGGTCTCAACGAGTTTATGGGCGAAGGCCCTGCGCTCTGAGTCATAGCTGTCGAGCAGACTGTCCGGTGCCTGCGATTTGAGTACGGCCGAGAGTTTCCAGGCCAGATTGATGGCATCCACGATGCCGGTGTTCATCCCCTGGCCCCCTGCGGGGCTGTGAACGTGAGCCGCATCACCCAGCAGGAAGGCACGCCCGTGTCGGAAGTGATCAGTGACCCGGTGGTGAACGCGGTAGGTTGAGAACCAGTTCACCTTATCGATGCTGATGCCCAGACCTTCAATCGCCGTATGCCCGACATCTTTAAAGGTCAGCGCTTCGGGGTCAGATGCGCGTTCATCCTGGACGGTACCAATCAGGCGGTACTGATTTTGATCCCCATAGGCCATTACAAGGACAAAATCTGACTTATCAAACGCAATATGCGCCTCGCCTGCGGGCTCAACGCCGCTCGCCACAACATCAGCAACGTAAAAGATTTGTTTGTAAGTACCGCCTTCAAAGCCGCTACCCGTCAGGTGACGGATCGGGGAACGTGCTCCGTCACATCCCGCAAGATAAGTGGCCGTGCAGACCTCTTCCTGACCATCCGGTTTTTTCAGCGTGGCGAGGACGTGGTCATCGTGATCTTCAAAGGTGACGAACTCGGTTTCCCGCTCAACTTCAACGCCCAGGCTCCGCAACTTTTCGACCAGGAGCTTTTCATGTTTATCCTGGGGGAAAACCAGCACGAACGGATAGGGGGAAATGTCTTGCCCTGCGTCAGTCAGGGCAATATGCGCTTTGCGTTTACCACGCGCCCACATGTTCATGGCTGGCGTTTTATAGCCCGCTGCCAACACGTCTTCTGCCATATCGAGCTGGCGATAAAGCTCCAGCGTGCGGGCCTGAACGGCCATCGCCCGTGAAGTTTCACCCGGGCCGGTACTTTTATCGACGATGCGAACGGACACACCCTGCTTTGTCAGCCAGATGGCAAGGACGAGGCCGGTGGGACCGGCTCCAACGATAAGAACCTCAGTGTTTGACATAGCTATTCCTTTTCAGTGATGAGACGTGCCGGCACAGGATGACCACACGAGTTTAATGCGAATGTCGGGAATTACACATTAATGACTCTAGAGTCATTAATGTGTAATGTAAAGGTGTAAGCGTTGACTGAGTCACAACAACACTGTAAAAAATCGTCAAAAGAGGAGCTATAGTGACTACAGAAACAGAACGCCCTCAGCGCCGGCGTCGGAAAGAGGCACGCCCGTCAGAAATAATTGATGCTGCGACATGTGTTTTTGCAGAAAAGGGCTACGCGGCAACCAACCTCAACGAGGTTGCCCGTCGCGCCGGGATCGCGAAAGGAACGCTTTATCTCTATTTTGAGACCAAGGAAGATCTCTTCCGAGCCGTGGCACGCACTGCATTTACCGTTAATCTGGAAGGAATGGAGAAGGCCGCTTCAGATTTCGGCAGGCCAGTACGCCTTCTCATCCCTGCGCTTTTACAGGCAGCAGCAAAGGGACCAGCAGACAGTCATATCCCTGCTATCGCGCGGATGGTCATCAGCGAGTCGCGGCAGTTTCCT
The DNA here is from genome assembly GCF_059766475.1 of Enterobacter sp. SCRI0065. NCBI lineage: Bacteria > Pseudomonadati > Pseudomonadota > Gammaproteobacteria > Enterobacterales > Enterobacteriaceae > Enterobacter > Enterobacter sp. SCRI0065. Next base: position 167,937 of record NZ_JCBAJB010000005.1, read on the forward strand.
GATCTTGCCAACATCTGGCATGACAACGTCGTAGCCCGAGTGCTGAACATGCTGTCGGGCGTCCTGGCGGAGGGGCAAAAACGGGGGGAGGTCAGGACTGGAAACCCGCAACTTCAGGCGCTATCCATAGTGGGTCCAATGGTCACGGCCACGCTTTTCAGGGAAATCTTTGCTGAAGACAGTGAACTGCGGCCCGATTTGCAGGATTTAGCTAAAAGTCATACCGATATCATACTAAGAGGGCTTCTTAACTATCCCTCTGAGCAAGCGGACGATGCGTGAAAAGTGTGATCGTGGGAAGTGTTTGTAAACATCTGGCTACGGCCAACGTCCGCTCTTCGCTCACAGCGGACAGTCACGTTCAACAATTTACCGCCAGGATTAGGCCTTTTTAATTTTATAAAGCTTATATATGTATTGAGCCTTCATTATTGAAGGCTCAATACTACCGCATTCTACTGCAGATCTTTTTCCTTCAAAAACTGACTCACCAAATCAGCAATCTGCACATTATTTAAATCAGAGAACGGGAAGTGGGTATTCCCTTTAATTCCCACTTCTGGCAGATGCGTCACCGTCACGTCCCCGCCATGCTTGTTCACCGCGTCACGCCACTCACGGGCCATCGCCAGGCGAACGCGCCAACTGTCCTGCGCGGGCATGGCGACAGGTTTATCCGGTATGTTATCGCCGTAAATAATCAGAATCGGGATTTTGGTCAGTGCCATAAACTGCTCCATTGGCATAGGCTCGCCCTTCAGCGTGTCAAACGCGCTTGGCATAGGGGCAGGGAGTTCCTTTTCCGGGAAGACAAAGCTGCTTCCAGGCTCAAAGGCGACAATGGCTTTGACCTTGTTGTTTTTCATCGCTGTGTACCAGCCTGGTCCGCCACCCTGAGAATGGGTGAAGAGGATCGCCGGGCCGGATTTATCCACGACGGCGGACATCGCATCGGAGATGACATTGATATCAAACGGCCCGGTATTTGGGGTCATCTGACGGAAATACTGGTTCAGTGCTTCTTTGTCGTGAGAGAACTGAACGCCTTTAAAATACTCTGGCCACACGCCAACGCGGAACTGGTTGAACCACATCTGCTCATCCGGTTTTGGCGAAACAGTACCTTCTACCGTCGTGCGTCCGGCGCTGCCCCGGCGTGGCTGATCGACAAGATAAGTTGAGAACCCGCGACGCAGGAAGATGTTCTGGAACCCTTCGCGACCATCCGGGGTGCTTTCCCAGGTACGGGAGAACTGACCTGCGCCGTGCAGCATGACGATAGGGTATTTATGCGGATTCTCCGGAATTTGATAGAACACAGAGGCATGATCGCCATGGTAGGTTTGGCCAGCAGAGTCCAGCGGCTTTTTCGCGTCAAATGTTCCTGGTGCGGTGATGAAAGTGCCACCAGCAGAAAAACTTCCCTGTTCCTGAATGACCAGCGGCTCGGCATAGACCGACTGTGCCACCAGGCCACCGGCCATCACGCAGATGGCCAGCGCTTTTAAGATTGTCTTCACGTTATTTCCTCTTATCAATAAATCAGCTGCGTATCGTCTCTAACCAGCTGGTGACCGTTTCTGTGGTTCTTCGCTCCTGGTCGCATTCAATGACCAGCGGTTTTTCCCGGCGCGCAGTGGGGGCGAGACGGGCAAGGATGTCTTCGCTGTCTCCTTTACCGTAGCCACCGTGAGTTATGAAGGGGATCAGTAATTTGCCCGCAAGGTTATGTCTGCTAAGAAATGCTTGCACTACAGGCGGCACGCTGGTCCCCCAGACAGGAAAGCCTAAATACACGGTCTCGTAGCGTGAGATATCTGCGACGCTATTTTTTAATGCCGGTTTTACGCCTCGCTCACGCTCATTTTTCGCCTGTTCAACGGTCTGGAAATAGTCTTCCGGATAAGGTGTTGCCGGTTCAATTTCAAACAGATCGGTATTCAGGCTACGGTGAATGACGCCCGCAATCACCCGTGTATTTCCGCTGCGGGAAAAGTACGCGACCAGAATCCGGCTTTTACCCTGCACGTTTGCGGTCCCGGTCGCAGCTGATGCCAAAGAAATGTTCGCAAGCGTCAGCCCTGCAAGTGCGGTGATTAACATTCTGCGGTTGGGATCATGCTCCATAACCCACTCCTAATGGTTTGCGAGCGCCTGCTGCAGCGCCTTTTCAGCTCGAGTTGCTGCATCATTTTCGCCATGTTCACGCAGAACCTGTGCCAGCTGGCGTAGCTGCGCTGCCGTCAGGCCGACCCGCATGCTTGCTCGCGTATGCGATAGCAACTGGGCTTCAACGCCTGGTGTGGCTGCTAATGCGCCAACCGTTGCCAGCTCGCGGCTTTGCCAGTCGAGATTATCGCGGGCGAAAATGTCGCCAAACAGATGCGTTTGCAGGAATTGATTAATGACTGGGGCAAAATCAAACAGCGGGCCCTGGACGGGAGCGCCTGAGATTTTTGTCTGGTTTGCGGTACCGACACGGCGAAGCTCATCCCCGACAGGGACAGGGGCGACCGGTTCTTTACCCTCAACGTCTTTGATACCACGTTGTTTACGTGCTTCGACGACATTCATCAGTTCACTAAGCGCATTCAGGCTACGGGGGAAGCCCGTATAGGCATAAAGCTGGACGAGAATCTCTTTGGTTTCGTTTATCGTGAGTCCTGCGTCAAGACCCTGATTCAGGGCGGCATTCAGCTTATCCATCTGACTGCTGGCCATCGATGCCGCAATCAACGGGATGGCCTGTTGGCTGGCTGACAGCGTATCTGAAACCGTTTGTTCGTGGTTCATTTCTGAGGCTCCTTTATTGACGGGCGCAGCATGTGCCGCGAGACCAAAACCAAAGGTCAGCAGTACCGCTGCCGCTAATGCTTTAATGGGCGTGGTATTGTTCATCTGTCACTAACTCCTTCCAGTTAACGCTTTTGCCATCCACAATCCCGGTTATCGCCAGATGCGTCATCGCGCTGCCGGGTACCGCCCCGTGCCAGTGTTTGACGCCCGCCGGGCAAGAGACAACGTCGCCCGCACGGATAACCTGCACCGGCTGGCCTTCTTGTTGGGTGAGCCCAACACCCGAGGTCACAATCAGCCGCTGACCTGCCGGATGCGTATGCCAGGCGGAACGAGCGCCGGGCTCAAACGTGACATAAGCCCCGGAAACAGGGATGTCGTTATCCGGCTTGAAGAGAGGATCAACCCGGACGCGGCCGGTAAAGTTCTCGGCGGGTCCATGCACCGCGTTCTGACTTCCTGCGGGGGCAATATGGACAGCGGGATTTTGCTCCGCTGCCCAGGATGAAAATGTAATAGGCAGTAACAGCCCGAGGTAACGTAAATGTCCGATCATACAAAGCGTCCTTATCAATGAAGAGGGGAATGCCTGCGATGATTTTATCGAGGGGGTGATGACGTCAGGCTGACGCCCCCCTGACAATTCTGTCAGTTAACCCTTTTCCTGGCGCAGTGTCGGAGTGAGCATTGCCCACCGCTTTATCTGCTTGCATCGCAAAGGTGAGGCCAAAGGTGTTGATGCCACCTTCACTACGGGCAAAGACATCCCCCCGGTGCATAATGGCGACGGCACGCACGATCGACAGGCCCAGTCCATGATGGGTATCACTCCTGGCCCGGGAGGTGTCAACGCGATAGAACCGCTCGAAAAGTCGGTGTAAGTGCTCAGGTGTTATTGGATCGCCCGGGTTCGAAACTTCTACCCAGGCTTGATGACCTTTTTCGCTTAAGCGCACCGTAACCGTGCTATTAGACGGCGAATGCCTTGCGCTGTTTTCCAGTAAATTAGCCAGTGAGCGGTGGAACAGTCGCCGATCGATGTCCGCGGTGACGTCGCCCTGAACATCCAGAGAGAGCTGTTTTTCAGCAAAAGAGGGCTCCACATACTCCGCTGTTTTCAGGGTTTCTTCCCGCAGGGATACCTGCGTAAGCTGGGAAGCATGCTCACCCGCGTGAGCATGGGACAGGAACAGCATGTCGTTAACTATCGAGGTCATGCGTTCAAGTTCTTCCAGATTGGAACCCAATAACTCTTCCCGTTCATCCTGCGAGCGTCGGCGCGAGAGCCCCAGTTGCGTCTGGCCGATCAGATTTGTCAGCGGAGTCCGGAGTTCATGCGCAACATCGGCGTTAAAGCTTTCGAGCTGCCTCCAGGCGACCTCTTGCCGTTCCAGCACGCCATTAAAAGATGAGGCTAACTGCTGTAGTTCGTCAGGTAATGCTTCGGTATTCAGGCGCTGACCATGGTCCCCGGGAGCGAGTTGCCGGGCCTGTCTACTGAGCGCCCCAACGGGACGAAGACCGATCCTTGAGACGACGTATCCCAGTAAGGCGACAATCACGACGCCCAGTGCGGTAATGATCAGCAATGTACGCGTGAACGCATCGAGTGTGCCCATGTACGGCGTGGAGTCGATGGCAACCACATAGCGCAACTCAGGCCGCTCACCGTTGGCGGGGATGATTTTCACTAACAGGAACAGCGAGCATGCACCTTCCGATGCTCCGGGCACTTTATTAAAGCCTTCCTGTAAAGAAGACCACTGAACACCTACCGGTGGTGTTCCCCCCATGCTAAAGCGTGGGTTATCGCTCACTATCCAGTAGCGAACGCGTTCACCTTCAGAATTGGTTAACACGGTGAATTTATTGGCAAGCAGTGACCAGCCTTCAGCCGAGGTGCGTGCGGTGATCCACGGACTCATTAATGATTCCCTGAACAGCAGTTCGTTGTGCATCTGCTTTTGCAAAGAATCATGCAAAGAGCTTCTGAGCAAGATACCGATAACGGACACAATCAGTAGCGCGGATAAGGCAAACATCAGCGCCAGGTGAACGGAGATGGAACGCTTAGGCATGCTTACCCCCTTCATTTATGCGGACCGGACTTCGAGGACATAGCCCATGCCACGAACGGTATGCAGCAGTTTGATATCGAACGGGGCATCCACTTTAGCCCGAAGTCGTTTAATGGCCACTTCAACCACGTTGGCATCGCTGTCAAAATTCATGTCCCATATCTGCTCCGCAATCATCATTTTTGACAGAATCTCCCCCTGATGCCGGGCCAGAAGGCTCAGCAGGGAAAACTCTTTTGCGGTCAGTTCCAGCCGCGTTCCGGCGCGGAATACGCGGCGAGCCAGCAGGTCGAGATGCAGATCGTGAATTTGCAGCTGGGTGATGTCTGCGCCATCCGTAGCGCGGCGACGCACCAGTGCCTGAATGCGCGCCACCAGTTCAATAAGCGAAAAGGGCTTAGGGAGATAATCATCCGCGCCAAGACGCAACCCTTTAACGCGCTCGTCGACCGATCCCCGTGCCGAGAGCATCAGCACCGGCGTCTGTTTAGCTGCCCGCACACCCTCTAGTACCCGGTAGCCATCCATCCCCGGCAGCATCACATCCAGTATTATCGCGTCGTAGTCGAACTCCAGTGCGTAATGAAGACCTTCAGCGCCATCAGCAGAGACATCTACCGTAAATCCGGACTCACTCAACGCGCGGTTGAGATAGGTTGACGTTTTTTCTTCATCTTCGACTAACAGCAGGCGCATAGCGGGACTTCCTCTTAACTTTTCAACGGTGCTTCAACATCGGAATAAACCTGCACAGCATCCGGCAGACGTTTCCCCTGGATAGTGATCGCATCCAGTGAGCGGGTAAGCTCGGTCATCTCAGCGGCGGTCAGCGACACGCCGGTAGCCGCTGTGTTTTGCAGCATATGGTCTTTATTGGTAGTGCCAGGGATGGGAACAATCCAGGGTTTACGGGCCAGGAGCCATGCCAGTGCAATCTGCCCCGGCGCGGCATTTTTTCTTATTGCCCAGGATTTCAGTAATTCAACCAGCTGTAAGTTGTGTGGAAGGTTATCAGGTGAGAAGCGTGTTTCTGTCGCGCGGAAATCACCGGCAGCGAACCGGGTATTCTCATCAATCCAGCCCGTTAAAAATTGCACGCCGAGTGGACTCCATGGCACGAACCCAATGCCCAGCTCTTCACACACCGGAAATACCTGCTTTTCAGGGCCGCGCCAGAGCATGGAGTATTCACTTTGCACGGCGGTCACGGGTAATGTGGCATGAGCGCGTCTCAACGTGTTGATGCCCATTTCAGACAGACCCCAGTGCAGGACTTTCCCTTGAGCCATTAAATCTTTCACCGCATCGGCGACATCTTCGATAGGGATCTGCGGGTCAACCCGGTGTTGATACAGTAAATCGATACGATCGGTACGCAGGCGTTTGAGCATATTGTCGACGACCTGCCTGATATGCTCCGGCCTACTGTTAAGGCCCGGCAGACGCTTACCCGTCTGTTGGTCAATGTTCCAGCCAAACTTGGTGGCGATAACGATTTTGTCCCTGAACGGGGCGACGCCTTCCCCGAGAATTTTTTCGACTTCAAACGGGCCGTAGGCTTCAGCAGCGTCGAAGAACGTTACCCCTTCATCAAATGCCCGGTGGATAACATTGATCATCTCGGGACGCCAGGGAACGGAAGTGTCGTATTTGCGACTCATGTTCTGCACGCCCAGACCGACGGCAGAAACTTCCAGCTTCCCGAGTTTACGCTTGCCAGGAGCAGCATTGAGTTGGCTGGGTTGTCTGGATGAATCGACCTGAGAGGACGGGCTCGCCGCTGATACGTGCGGAATCATTGAGGCGGCGGCAATACCGGCCCCGGCGACTAATAGCTTGCGTCGCGCTGGCATTGTTGGGTCATTCTGGCTTTTCATTGATCGCTCCGTTTATCAGAAAATTGAACATGAATCTCATTTAAGCGAGACCATTCTGCGTCGTGATTGCCAACATAAAGCTGACGGTTACCTGACAGCGTTGTCAGAAACACTTATCCATCCCAGTCCGTTTCCTGACAAAAATGTTATTTCCCTGTCACGATGCTGACAGTCCTCTCCGCCTAATCTGAGCCTGCAAATTTGATTCCGCGAGCCTGTAAAACCAGGCCGACACTCAATGGGAGAGACCATGAAATTCACACTTATCAGTGCAATGCTACTCACGGCAATGGCTGGAGTGACCTCAGTCAATGCGGCTGATTACAAAAAAAATCCATTCACACTCGTCTATGACGGTGCCATCACCGAGAACGTCAAAGGCAAGGTCAACATTCACCCCGTGAAATACGATCTGCATGGCATCCAGATTGCTGCGAATGTCTATACCCCAGCTAACTACGATCCCGCCCAAAAATACCCAGCCGTGGTGGTCGCACATCCTAATGGCGGCGTAAAAGAGCAGGTCGCCGGGTTGTATGCCCAGCGTCTCGCCGAGCAGGGCTACATCACGATTACCGCCGACGCGGCTTATCAGGGCGCGAGCGGTGGTATGCCTCGCAGCGTGGATAAACCCGCTAATCGCATTGAGGATATCCACGGCATGGCTGACTACATCAGCCAGTATCCTGGTGTAGATACCGCCCGCCTTGGCCTGCTGGGTATTTGTGGAGGCGGCGGTTATTCACTTGTTGCGGCCGAGACGGACAAGCGGTTCAAATCGATTGCCACCATCAGCATGTTTAATTCAGGCCTTGTGCGCCGCAACGGTATGCAGGATTCACAGCTGGATACTATCCAGCAGCGTCTTCAGCAGGCTTCTGATGCACGCGCTCAGGAAGCCGCAGGAGGAGAAGTGCTTTACTCCGGCGATGCCAACCTGACTGATGAACAGATCGCTAAATTACCTTTTGCCTTGTATCGCCAGGGCTATGAGTACTACTGGAAAACCCACGCTCACCCGAATTCAACGTTCAAATACACCACAAGCAGCTTGTTAGACTTGATGAACTTTGACGTCACGGACCATATCAATCTCATCAATAAACCGCTGCTGATGATTGCCGGTACAAAAGCGGATACGCTCTATATGACGGATGATGCGTTCGCGAAAGCCACCGGTACAAAGGACAAAGAACTCTTCCTGATCGATGGTGCTACTCATATCGAGACGTATTGGGTGCCTAAATATGTAGACCAGGCAATGCAAAAGTTAGACGTCTTCTTCGATAAGAATATTTAATCCGCATCGGTCGATACCCCAGTGGTATCGACTTATCCAGAATTTACCGTTCAGATTAACGGAGTCGGGAGGAAAGATAATTACGCATGGTTAATTGCCACTATGAATGAAATTCATAAAATCATTCGGGCAGGGGATAGTTGTTTTTGACCTGAACAGTCAATGCCATCAAGGCGCTGGCTGCTGTAAACAACGCAATTATCCAGCCCATCGTCCATGGCGTGCCGTCACTGAACAGGGCGAGAAGCAGTGAAGAGATGATGCCGCTGCCGTATTGTAACGCCCCCATTAGCGCCGATGCGGAACCAGCCACATTAGGCACTGCGTCAAGCGCGCAAGCTGTGGATGTCGCCGCGATGATGCCATTCATAGAGAAGAAGACGAATACGGTCCCAACAATCACGGTCATTCCACCTACGCCAAGGCCTGTTGCGACCACCAATATTGTTGCGGCAATCGTGGCGATGAACACGGCATTCTTGAGCAACGCTTCCAGTGGGTAGCGGTGAACCAGGCGTCTGTTGACCATACTCACCGCCATTAATCCCACAATGTTTACTGCAAACAGCCAACCGTAGTGCTGCGGATCAACGCCGAAGTACGTGATGTACACAAACGGGGAGCCAGTGATAAAGGCGTAGGCCGCGACGTAGTAGAACGTTAGACATAGCGTAAAACGCATGTATTTGGCGTTGGTGAGCAAGGCATAGTAGTTGTGAAAGGCTTTGGGGACGGAGGCTTGCGAGCGTTTTTCAGCAGGTAATGTCTCCGGTAACCAACATAACGACATCAGCATTAATGTTCCGATAATCGCCAGCAGCCAGAAAATAGCGTGCCACGAAGTGACTTTAATCATTTGTCCGCCGATCAGGGGGCCGGCAATGGGTGCAATGGCCATAATGATCATCAAAGTTGAAAGCATTTGTGCTGCACGTGTGCGACTAAACAGATCGCGGATCATCGCTCGCGCCAGCATTGGGCCGGTACAGGCTCCCAAAGCCTGAAATACGCGCCAAAAGACGATGTGCACAATATCGGTTGATAATGCACAGCCCACAGAGCCAATAACGAATAAAACCATCCCGATGAACAGTGGCAGGCGTCGCCCGAAATGGTCGCTAATGGGTCCCCAAATCAGCTGTGCGATGCAAAAGCCGATCAAAAATCCTGTGATGGTCAGCTCAGCATTACCCTGTAAATCTTTAGCCATAACCGGCATCGCCGGAAGATAGATGTCGGTTGATAAAGAGGTAACAGCCATCAGGGCGCTGAGAATGAGCAGAAACGATAGCCCGGTTTTTTTAGCGGCAGCCGACTGTGTACGTGCCTGTTGATTAAGCATGGTGATCCGTTAGAGGCGAAGAGATAAGGGCATGTTAACGGGTTTGTTCATGCGGATAATCACAGGCGGGAGCATAGGGACTATGAATGACATTCATTAATATTGTGAATTGTGAAGGCAGAGAAAGTATGGTTTGAACAGGCGCTTATCTTAGCCTTAGCCCAGGATAATCTGATATCCTGGAATACTCGTTCACAACAGGAAGCCTGCACATGCCGCACGTCGATATCAAATGTTTTCCCCGAGACTTGAATGAAGAGCAAAAAACCGCACTGGCGGCGGACATAGCTGAGGTGATTATCCGTCATTTCAACAGTAAGGACGGCTCGGTGTCCGTTGCGTTACAGCAGATTCAGCAGGAAGACTGGAAAGCGCAGGTCTGGGATACGGAGATTGGACCGAAGCTTGATGAGTTGATTAAGAAACCGGGTTACTCGATGTAAGTTGATAAGCCGGGTTGCGCATCGCTGCCCGGCGGCATTTGACGTGTATCCGCGAATTTTTTAATGATTATTTAAGCAGTTCATTCTCGCTTATTTTTTGTCTGGCAACAGACTGAACTTTCCAGACTCCTTTTTCCTTTACCATACAGTCAATAACGGTATGGTTGTTCTTTTCGCCGAATGAGACATAAATGTTTGTGCAGATGGGATCGTATTCAGAAGCTATCACTGACAGATGTTTAGTCCAATCTTCTCCAATATCCTGCGACTTCAGGAAGAAATCTGCATCATAAAATTCATCATCAGCAAAACGGGGATCCTGCGCATGACGTAACCTTTTTAAGGTTTCGACCGTGACATATTTTTCTATTTCAGCGCCATCCGTTATAGGATAACGTTCCGCAGTGACCTGAGCGAGATACCATTTATTAAATTTCAGCGCCGCTTGAGATGCGGTATCACTGTATTTCGCCTGGGCTGAACATGTAATCAGTGCGGCAATAATGATGATTTTTTTCATATCAGTAGTGCCTGTAAAGCTGATAATCAGGGTGAGCTTTCCGGTAAGCACCGCCAGGGTACAAGGTGCGCTGAGCAAAATCACTTAACCACTGATGCCCGTCATAAATACAAACATGACCGTCGGGGTGATTCACTATCGATTGTATCACCGCAACGTCACCCAGCTGCGGAGCGCCATAGACCTTTTGAAAACCGACCTGTGTTAACGTAAGACCCATATCTTTTGCAGAACTAGTCCCCTTGATGGGTAACCCTCCTGCAATAATGGCGTTTTTAACGAAGAGTTCACACTTTCTGTGACTCTCGTGAAAAACATGATTTCTGGCATATACAACGGCAGCATATTTATTCCATGACATTCTATTACGCGCTCCATTCGACAATGCGTTGCTAATGCAACGACGTTGACAATAAGCGCTTTCTATCGCCTTCTGCGGTAGACAAATTGTGTTATATAGAATCTCTATGAATCATTGAAATATAATAGATATAGTCAATTCGGTGCCTTCACTATTTTCCCGCTCGTCACAAACGTTCCCGCCCCCAGATGATGCAGCGTATTCAGCTTGTCGCTATCAAATAACCAACGTCCCGCCACAAATGCGCGTTCATCCGCTGCGGCCGCCACCACTTCGCCAAAGAGCGTGTCGTATTTTTCTGCCGCAGACGTTGCTGGCAATAAACGACACTCCATCCACGCCAGACATTTTTCCTCTATCATCGGCAGACCTAAAACCGGGCCATTCACTACCGGAATACCATAGCTGTTGAACTTATCTTCATCACGACCGCTGACGCTGCCTACGGCGTAGGTCCAGTTGGCTGCCGCCACACCCGGAATCACTATCCCAAACGTGCCGCTGCGCTCGATTAGCTCCCGCGACCAGGCGCTTTTGTCGACCACAATGGCCATTCGCGGGGGCTCAAATTCAACCGGCATCGACCAGGCTGCGGCCATCACGTTACGTCTGCCAATGCTGTCATCACGACTGGTGATCAGCACGGTGGGGCCGTGATTCAAAAGGCGGCTGGCGTGTTTCAACTCGACGGGACGAAAGTGGCTCATAGAAATTCCTCAGTGGGTAGTCAAGCGCATTAAACGACTGAAACGGGGATGAAATCAAGACGCAACACGATCGTCATGCATTCGTCATATTGGCTACCTACAGTGGCGAACATCAAATCCCAAAGAGGATACAAGATGGTCACCGATATCTCGCTCAACGGCGTGTCTTACGCTTTTGGTGCGAACACCGTATTAAATCAAATCGATCTGCACATTGAGGCGGGGAGTGTCGTTGCGCTGCTCGGTCCTTCTGGCTGCGGGAAAAGCACGCTGCTGCGACTGCTCGCGGGCTTAACGTCGCCCGCGCAAGGTGAGATCCACTTTGGCGATCGCCTGGTAGCGAAAGCCGGATGGTCGTTGCCACCAGAGGCGCGCGATATCGGCATGGTCTTCCAGGATTACGCGCTATGGCCGCACATGACGGTGGCGCAGAACGTCGCGTTTCCGCTGAAGATGCGCAATATCCCTCGTCAGGCATGCGAAACACGTGTGGCACAAGCGCTGGCGCGAGTCGGTCTGTGCGAGTTTGCCGATCGCAAACCTGCCGGGCTGTCTGGCGGGCAACAGCAGCGCGTGGCGCTGGCTCGGGCGATTGTCGCCGAGCCGCGCGTTCTGCTGTTTGACGAGCCGCTCTCTAACCTTGATAGCGAACTGCGCGAATCCCTGTGTCAGGAGATGGCCACGCTGCTGCGCCAGCTCGGGACCACTGCCGTTTACGTGACTCACGATCGCCGGGAGGCTGAAATTCTGGCCGATCGAATCGTGCATTTATCTGCTGGCAGCGTCGCTGCCGATCGTTTGATTTCATCCTCAGGGGAGTTCGCATGAAAAAGTCATTATCCGTCAACAAAGGAGTTTTGCTCGCGATGGCGTTATCTTCCGTCATGATGTCCAGTGCTCACGCGCTGACCGTTTACACCGCCGGGCCAGGATCGCTTGCGAAAAACCTGGCCAGCGGTTTTGAAAAGAAAAGCGGCGTTAAGGTCGATATTTTCCAGGCGACCACCGGTAAGGTGATGGCGCGACTGGAAGCCGAACAGGCTAATCCGCAGGCGGATATTTTAATTTCTGCCTCGTGGGATACCGCTGAAGATCTGCACACTCGCGGCTGGCTGCTGCCGTACCAGAGTGCCAATGCCGAGAAAGTCCCGGCTGAGCTGAAATCTGCCGATTATGTGGCTCAGGGCATCTCCGCGCTGGGCATTGTATGGAATACCAAAAGCGGCACGCCAGAGCCCAAAGAGTGGCAAGACCTGACGACCGAGGCGTTTAAGGATAAAGTCACCACGCCCGACCCGGCTCTTTCAGGTGCCTCGCTGGATTTGCTGATCGGTCTGCAAAACGGCATGGGCGACAAAGCCTGGTCGCTGTTTGATGAACTGAAAAAGAACGGCATGGTGGTCAGCGGCCCTAACGCCCAGGCGGTCACGCCGGTAATGCAGGGCGCAAAAGCGGCCGTTTTTGGCGCGGTGGATTATGTCTCTTACGGCAACATCAACCAGGGTGAATCCCTGAAGGTGATCTTCCCGGCCAGCGGCACGGTGATTGCCCCACGCCCGATGATGATCCTCAAATCTACACAGCATGCTGACGATGCAAAAGCATTTGTGGATTACGTCTTATCACCCGAAGGCCAGGCTATGGTCGCCGATGCATGGCTGATGCCAGCGCGCGTTGACGTGAAGGCCAAACGCCCGCTGCTCAACGAGTTGAAAATCCTGCCAACCAAAAGCGACGGCAGTAGCGAGCGCGGCGATATCCTCAAGCGTTTCAACGCCATCTTCTCTCTGTAAATCACGTTGACGGGGGCAGCCCCGTCTTTTGGATTGCCTCGTGAATCAACGACTACTCGCTCTGATGACGTTTACGCTGCTGGGGATTCTGGTGGCGCTTCCCCTTGTCTTCATCCTTTTACAGGCGGTTTTTCCGCAGTTAAGCGCCGGTTCGCTATCTGGCGCTTTCACCGGGATTAACGTCCTGTTCGGTGAGCCGCAGTTAGCCTCAATGCTGGGTGGTACGTTGCAAATTGCCTTCGGCGTTGCGCTGGTCAGCATGCTGATAGGCCTTCCGCTCGGTGTCGCTCGTGGACTCTTTAATCTGCCGTTACCGCGTCTGTGGGACCTGTTGTTTTTGATTCCATTTCTGACGCCGCCCTATATCGCTGCGCTGTCGTGGATGCTGGTATTACAGACCAACGGCTATTTGCAGCAGATCACCGGGCTTAATCTGAACACTCTGCTGTTCAGCAAAACGGGCATCGTGCTGGTGATGGCGCTGAATATTTTCCCGGTGATTTATTTCGCGGTTTCTCGCAGCTTGCTTGCCAGCGGACAACGGCTGGCGATGGTGGCACGTGTCCACGGAGCCAGCGCCTGGCGCGCCTTTTGGCATATTACGCTGCCGATGGTCTCTCCGGCGCTGGCGGCGGGGATGCTGCTGTCCTTCACGTTGGCAATCGAAGAATACGGCGTTCCGGCAGCATTAGGGACTCGCTCTGGAGTGCTGATGTTAACCACCGGTATTGAGAAAAAACTGGCCGACTGGCCGATAGATCTCTCCGGCGCGTCGTTGCTTTCTGTGGTGCTGGTGACCATAGCGTTATGCGCCTGGTGGCTACAGAAAAAGCTGACGGGCGATCGGGATGTGACCAGCGTGACGGGCAAACCGACTGAAAATATGGGCGCGGATGCAGGCGTGTTTACGCTTCCGATCGTGCTGATGATGGCGTTGATCGGTACGATCGCAGTCATTCTTCCCGGTGCATCCATGGCGCTCTCTGGCGTGCTGGGAACACTCTCCGGCGGCGTCACTCCTGATAACTTAACCCTCTCGCATTATGCGGCGTTGTTCAGTCAGCAGGGAGATGCGCTAACCGCGCTCGGCACCAGCCTGTCTCTGGCACTCGGCACCGCTCTTATCACCGGCCTGATTGGCCTGGTTGTTTCGTGGCTGGTGGTGATGCAAAAGATAAAAGGGCGCGGGGTGCTCGATGCGTTGTCGCTGATGCCTGCCGCACTTCCGGGGATCGTGGTCGGCGTGGGACTGATCCTGCTATGGAACCGCGCATTCTGGCCCGTTTCGCCGTACAACAGTTGGGCCATATTGCTGCTTTCCTACTGCTGCCTGCTGCTCCCGTGGCCGGTGCGTTATGTCGGCAGCGCACTGCGCCAGCTCGGTGGCAATCTTGAACCTGCCGCGCGGGTTCATGGGGCGTCGGCATTCCAGGCGCTACGGTTTATCGTCCTGCCGCTAGTGTCGCCCGCGATGCTGGCAGCGATGTTGATGGTGTTCGCGATTGCGTCGCGCGAGCTGGTGACGTCGCTGCTGCTTGCACCCGCCGGAACGCAGACGGTGTCGGTGTTTATCTGGCGTCAGTTTGAACAAGGCTCGATTGGGCAAGGAATGGCGATGGCGACGTTAACGCTGTTAACCGGGCTGATATTGATGCTGACCGCGCTTGGGATCGTGCAGCGAGGGGCTCGCAGATAAAAAGCACTTTTGCGCCAGTGGGGACGTCAAAATAGTTTATAAACAGGGAATCTCTTTTCAAGGAAGCATCACGATGTCCCCATTTCTGATCGCGTATTTAGCCCGAATCGGCATGCAGCAGCCGGTATCCGTTGATCTCGATACCCTGCGCGCTCTGCATTTACAGCATAACGCCTCGATTCCGTTTGAGAATATTGACGTGGTGCTACCGCGTGAAATCCAACTCGACGATCAATCCGTAGCCGACAAACTCGTTTCTGCCCGTCGCGGAGGATATTGTTTTGAGCAAAACGGGCTTTTCGAGCGTGTATTACGGGAGGTCGGTTTTAACGTTCGCAGCGTGCTGGGCCGCGTGATACTGGCGAATCCACCGCAAATGCCGCCACGCACGCATCGTCTGATTCTGGTTGAACTCAGCGGTGAACGCTGGATTGCCGACGTGGGGTTTGGTGGGCAGACGCTAACCGCGCCAATCCGGCTGATCGCGGGCGTCGAGCAGGCCACACCGCATGGATTGTACCGCCTGATGAGCGAGGGCAACGACTGGGTGTTGCAGTTCCGCCATCACGAACATTGGCAGTCTATGTACCACTTCGATCTGGCAACACAGTATTTCACCGATTACGTGATGGGCAATTTCTGGTCAGCCCACTGGCCGCAATCTCATTTCCGCCACCATTTGCTGATGTGTCGTCATCTGCCGGACGGCGGCAAGCTAACCCTCACCAATTTCCACTTTACCCACTGGCAGGGAACGCAAGCCATCGAGCAGATTAACTTACCCGATGCAGCTGCACTTTATGAACTCATGAAGGAAAGATTTGGTCTGGGCGTGGACGATCCTAAGCATGGATTTACGCTGGCGGAACTGACGGCGGTTATGGCGGGATTTGATACACACCCGGAAGCGGGGAAATAGGACGGGAAGGGGCGTTTGCCCCTTAGCATTTAGCCGATAAGTACTTTTGTCCGCATTCTTACGGACTCGAGTTCTTCAACTGTTGCCGTTCCCTTTTTTATAGCGTTTCTTGCCTGCCAGTCCATACTCTTTATCTGGTCGGCAAGAGCAACGCTGGGCCGAGCGCCGCTGATGGCGACCTCAAAAGGATATCCCTTAACCTGCGACGTTAATGGGCAACACAGCATTAAACCGGTGCGACCATTATAAGTGGCTGGCGAGATAACCAAAGCCGGTCGATGTCCCGCCTGTTCATGGCCAGACTGTGGGTCAAAATCAAGCCAGACAACATCTCCAGCTTCCGGAACGTAATCCATTACAACTGCTCCTTACCTTGTGGTTTACCAAAGGAAATTTCGTGATGCAGATTTTCATCCGTGATGGCTGATAACAGCGATTCGAGCGACGGCTCGTCGTTTCTGACGGGTGACAAAATGATGCGTCCTTCTTCGTCTACGTTGATATTCACCACATCATCAACGTTCAGTTCGGCTTCACGCATTACGGCGACAGGAAGCCTGACGGAAGGGCTGTTTCCCCATTTTTTAACGGTGACCTGTGGCATAAAAAAACTCCAGATGGATATACAATGTATATCCATTATGGGTCTATGGGTTTACTGTGTCAACAATGTCGATACGTGCGTCAGGCTATAAAATCAGGGTAGGCCCGGTAAGCGTAGCGCCACCGGGCATTTTTAGCCTCAGCGCCGCGATCGCACCACCTGATACCGTCGCGTCAGATACTCCACTGGAGCGCTCCACACGTGTACCAGGCGCGTGAACGGGAACAGCAGGAAGATGGTCATGCCCAGCACCAGATGCACGCGGAAGATAGACGCGACACCGTCAAGATGCGCGGATGCGCCGCCCTGGAAGGTCACCACACCCTGCGCCCAGTCAACCAGTTTCAGCATCTCGCTGCCGTCGGGATGTTGCGCGGAGAAGGGAATCGTTGCCAGCCCCAGGATGCACTGAATGAGCAAAATGCAGAGGATCAGAATATCCGCGGTTGAGGAGGTCGCGCGAATACGCGGATTGGTCAGACGGCGAACCAACAATCCCGCGCCACCAACCAGCGTTAACACGCCGCACACCCCGCCTAAGATCATCGCCATCAGCTGCTTTTGCGACATCGGCAGGAACCAGGAATAAACCCAGTGCGGGGTCAGCATGCCAAACAGATGCCCGAAGAAGATCCCCAGAATACCGATGTGGAACAGGTTCGACCACAACACCATTCCGCGTTTATCGAGCATCTGGCTGGACGAGGCACGCCAGGTATATTGCCCGTAATCATAGCGAAGCCAGCTCCCAACCAGGAAAACGGTGCCGCAAATGTACGGGTAAATATCGTAAAAAAAGACGTTCAGATAGTGCATCATTTGGGGCCTCCGACACCGACGTCAACGTACTGAGGCGCGACGTCCTGGCTAAAGCGTCGTTGATATTGCTGCATCGGTGAACTGTCGCAGGCGGTCGCGTTGTCCTCAATAAACTTCACCTGTTCCTCTTCCCATACCGCATCCAGCGCCTGCCGGGTATCGTCACGTTTTTCACCTGCAATCTGCTGCGTGACACTGTCACTTGTTAACGGGCTGGCGGCAAGCTGAAGCAGGGCGTCAAACAGCTGATAGTGCGGGACGTCACGCTGTTTTAACCGCCCGCCGATCAGGGCCAGAATAGGCGCTACGTTCTGCAACCCTTCGCGGGCTTCGGCGTCGGACACAATGCTCAGGTACTCAAGATAGAGCGGCAGATAGTCAGGGAGTTCGCGGCAATCCAGCTGCAAACCGGCTTTCTCATACTGGCCCATCAGGTCCACCATCGCCTGACCCCGATCGCGCGACTCGGCGTGAACGTGCTCGAACAACAGCAGCGAGGTGGCGCGTCCGCGCTCGAACACTTCACACCATTGCGCCTGTTTATCCAGTAGCAAGGCCCCAAGATGCTGCTGCGCAAATGGCAGCAGCGCCGGTGCATCTTGTTCAATCAGGGAAAGGGCCTCGTCGCGATTTTCCCACAGCGTCTCGTCGGGATACTCGATCAGCAGGGCGATGATTTTGAGGATTTGCATTATTCACCCTCCCCATGCTTGCGCACCTCGTCGATGTTGATGGCGTCGATACGGCTGCTGTTGAAGAGGTTGAATTTGGTGTCGGAGCCGTGGCAGCCGTCGCCGAAGGTAAAGCCGCAACCGTTTTTCTCCGGGAAGGCATCGCGGGCCATTTCGCGGTGGCTGGTCGGGATCACGAAGCGGTCTTCGTAGTTGGCGATGGCGAGATAGCGATACATCTCTTCAACCTGCTCAACGCTCAGACCCACTTCGTCGATGGCGCGGGTATCGGTGACGCCTTCAACGGTTTGTGAACGCTTGTAGTGGCGCATTGCCATCATGCGTTTCAGCGCGCGCAGCACCGGGCCGGGATCGCCTGCGCTGAGCATATTCGCCAGATACTGCACCGGAATACGCAGGCTTTCGACTGCGGGCAGGATGCTGTCGGTCTGCGGCAGGCCGCCCGCATCGGCGTAGGACTGAATCGGCGACAGCGGCGGTACGTACCAGACCATCGGCAGCGTGCGGTATTCCGGATGCAGCGGCAGGGCCAGCTTCCAGTCCATCGCCATTTTATATACCGGCGAGCGTTGCGCGGCGTCGATAACGTTTTGCGGGATGCCTTGTTTGAACGCTTCTTCAATAACCGCCGGATCGTGCGGGTTCAGGAATACGTCGCACTGGCGCTCGTACAGATCGGTTTCATGCTCGGTGCTGGCCGCTTCTTCAATACGGTCTGCATCGTACAGCAGCACGCCGAGATAGCGGATACGCCCGACGCAGGTTTCCGAACACACGGTCGGCTGGCCGGATTCAATGCGCGGGTAGCAGAAGATGCATTTTTCTGACTTGCCGCTTTTCCAGTTGAAGTAGATTTTTTTGTACGGACAGCCGCTAATGCACATGCGCCAGCCACGGCATTTGTCCTGGTCGATCAGCACAATGCCGTCTTCTTCACGTTTGTAGATAGCACCGCTCGGGCAGGTGGCGACGCAGCTTGGGTTAAGGCAGTGCTCACACAGGCGCGGAAGGTACATCATGAAGGTGTTTTCGAACTGACCGTACATCTCCTTTTGCATCTTGTCGAAGTTGCGGTCGCGAGCGCGTTTCTCGAACTCGCCGCCGAGCAGCTCATCCCAGTTGGGGCCGCCGACGATTTTGTCCATTCGTTTGCCGCTAATCAGCGAACGTGGGCGGGCGGTGGGCAGATGATCGCCTTCCGGCGCGCGGTGCAGATCCTGATAGTCAAAGGTGAACGGTTCGTAGTAATCGTCGATGCCCGGCAGCGACGGGTTGGCGAAAATTTTCGACAGCACGCCCACGCGTCCGCCGAGGCGTGGCGTTAACTTACCGGTGATGCTGCGCACCCAGCCGCCTTGCCCCTCGTCCTGGTCTTCCCAGTTTTTGGGATAGCCGATACCCGGTTTGGTTTCGACGTTGTTAAACCACGCGTATTCCATGCCTTCGCGCCCGGTCCAGACGTTTTTACACGTCACCGAGCAGGTGTGGCAGCCGATGCATTTGTCGAGATTCAGAACCATTCCAACCTGTGAGCGTATTTTCATTTTTTCGCCTCCTGTACCTGATCCCGACCTTCGCCATCCAGCCAGTTAATGTTTTTCATTTTGCGGATCATGATGAACTCGTCGCGATTCGAGCCGACTGTGCCGTAGTAGTTGAAGCTGTAGGCCAGTTGCGCGTAGCCGCCGATCATGTGCGTGGGTTTCGGGCAGACGCGGGTGACGGAGTTGTGGATCCCGCCGCGTCGTCCGGTCACTTCCGAGCCTGGAATGTTCAGGATGCGCTCCTGCGCGTGATACATCATGGTCATGCCCGGCGGCACGCGCTGGCTGACCACCGCGCGGGCGGTGAGGGCGCCGTTGGCGTTAAAGGCCTCGATCCAGTCGTTATCCTCGATGTCTAACTCTTTGGCATCAGCTTCGCTTATCCAGACAATTGGCCCACCGCGCGACAGGGTTTGCATCAGCAGGTTTTCGCTGTAGGTAGAGTGAATGCCCCATTTCTGGTGCGGTGTCAGGAAGTTCAGCGCTTTTTCCGGGAAGCCGTTAGGCGGGATCTCACGCATGTGCGTCACGCTGCGGGTATCAATGGGCGGACGATAGGCCACCAGGCTTTCACCGAAGGCGCGCATCCACTGATGATCTTGATACAACTGCTGACGCCCGGAGAGCGTGCGCCACGGGATCAGCTCGTGAACGTTGGTGTATCCGGCGTTGTAGGAGACGTGTTCGCTCTCGATGCCGGACCAGGTTGGGCTGGAGATGATTTTGCGCGGTTGGGCCTGAATATCACGGAAGCGAATTTTTTCGTCTTCTTTGTTGAGCGCCAGATGGCTGTGTTCGCGACCGGTAAACTCGCTTAACGCCTTCCAGGCTTTCACCGCCACATGACCATTGGTTTCTGGCGCGAGCGCCAGTATCACCTCTGAGGCATCAATCGCGGTATCAATCAGCGGGCGACCTTTTGCCGGGCCGTCGAGCTTGACGTAATTCAGCTTGCCGAGGAAGTCGATCTCTTCCTGCGTGTTCCAGGAAATGCCTTTCCCGCCGTTGCCTAGCTTGTCCATCAGTGGGCCGAGCGAGGTAAATCGCTCGTAGGTTTCAGGATAGTTGCGCTCAACCACGGCGATATTCGGCGCAGTTTTGCCGGGGATTAACTCGCACTCGCCTTTGCGCCAGTCCTGAATATCAAACGGCTGAGACAGCTCCGCCGGAGAGTCGTGCTGAAGCGGGTGTAGCACCACGTCGGTTTCGGTGCCCAAATGGCCGACGCACACCTCCGAGAACACTTTGGCGAGCCCTTTATAGATTTCCCAGTCGCTGCGTGATTCCCAGGCGGGATCGACGGCGGCAGAGAGCGGGTGAATAAACGGATGCATATCCGAGGTATTCATGTCGTCTTTTTCATACCAGGTCGCGGTCGGCAGCACGATGTCCGAGAACAGGCAGGTGCTGGACATGCGAAAGTCGAGCGTCACCAGCAGGTCGAGCTTGCCTTCGATAGCGGCGGTTTGCCATTCGACTTCTTCTGGTTTGACGCCATCGGTTGAGCCAAGATCGTCGCCCTGAATGCCGCTCTCTGTTCCGAGCAGGTACTTGAGCATGTACTCGTGGCCCTTGCCGGACGAGCCGAGAAGGTTTGAGCGCCAGACGAACAGGTTGCGCGGATGGTTTTTGCCGTTGTCCGGCTGCTCGCAAGCGAAGCGAACGTCACCTGATTTTAGCGCCTGCACGGTGTAATCCTGCGGCGTCATGCCCGCTGCGTCAGCGCGAGCCTTGATGTGTAGCGGATTCAGGTCCAGCTGTGGCGCGGAGGGCAGCCAGCCCATGCGTTCGGCACGCACGTTAAAGTCGATCAAATGCCCGGTAAACTTCGACGCATCCGCCAGTGGTGAAAGCAACTCCTGCGCGGTGAGTTTTTCGTAGCGCCACTGGCTGGCGTGGTTGTAGAAATAGGAGGTGTTGTTCATCTGGCGCGGTGGGCGGTTCCAGTCCAGCGCGAAGGCCAACGGCAGCCAGCCGGTTTGCGGGCGCAGTTTTTCCTGGCCGACGTAGTGCGACCAGCCGCCGCCGCTTTTCCCCACGCAGCCGCAGAAGACCAGCATGTTGATCATCCCACGGTAGTTCATGTCCATGTGATACCAGTGGTTAACGCCCGCACCCAGAATGATCATCGAACGACCGTGGGTTTTATTTGCGGTATCGGCAAACTCGCGGGCGATTTGTTCGATATGGCGACGCGGTACGCCGGTAATCTGCTCGCCCCAGGCGGGAGAATAGGCTTTGACCTCGGCGTAGTCTTTGGCGGCGTTTTCATCGTCAAGGCCGCGGTCCAGCCCATAGTTTGCCAGCACCAAATCGTAAACGCTGGCGACCTGCTTCTGGCTGCCTTCGGCGAGGGTTAAGGTTTTTGACGGCACCTTGCGAATGAGCACTGGTTCCTGCTTCACGCTGCGAAAATGCGGATTTTCATTGCCGCCAAAGTAGGGGAATGCCACGTTCGACACGTTATCGTGAGTAATCAAAAGCGACAGCGTCAGCTCGATTTCCTGACCTGCCGCCACCGGTTCGAGGTTCCATTTGCCTTTTTCTCCCCAGCGGAAACCAATCGATCCGTTGGGTGCCACCAGGTCGCCCACCACGTTAAAGGCGATGGTTTTCCATTCCGGATTATTGGCTTCGCCCAGACCGTCCGCCAGATCGGAGGCACGCAGCATGCGCCCCGGCACCAGGCTGCCGTCCTCGCGCTCGTCCAGCATCACCAGCAGCGGCATGTCGGTGTAGCGGCGGCAGTAGTTAAGGAAATACTCGCTCGGGTTGTCGAGGTGAAACTCTTTGAGGATCACATGACCCATTGCCATGGCGAGCGCGCTGTCCGTACCTTGTTTAGGTGCCAGCCACTGGTCGCTGAGCTTGGCGACTTCCGAGAAATCCGGCGTGATGGCTATGGTTTTGGTGCCTTTGTAGCGCACCTCGGTGAAGAAGTGGGCATCCGGCGTGCGCGTCTGCGGCACGTTAGAGCCCCAGGCGATGATATAGCTGGAGTTGTACCAGTCGGCGGATTCCGGCACGTCGGTCTGCTCGCCCCAGGTCATCGGCGAGGCGGGCGGGAGATCGCAGTACCAGTCGTAAAAGCTCAGGCAGGTGCCGCCGAGCAGCGAGAGATAACGTGTACCGGCGGCGTACGACACCATCGACATGGCGGGTATAGGCGAAAAACCGGCGACGCGATCCGGACCGTACTGTTTTATCGTCCAGACGTTGGCGGCGGCAATCAGCTGATTCAGCTCTTTCCAGTTTGAGCGGATAAAACCACCGTGTCCGCGTGCCTGTTTGTAGCTTTGGGTCTTTTGCGGATCGCTCATGATCGCGTTCCAGGCGTTCACCGGATCGCTGTGCTGACCCAGCGCTTCACGCCACAGTTCAATCAACTTGCGGCGCACCAGGGGATACTTCAGGCGGTTGGCGCTATACAGATACCAGGAGTAGCTTGCACCTCGCGGGCAGCCGCGCGGTTCGTGATTGGGCAGGTCAGGGCGAGTGCGGGGGTAGTCGGTTTGCTGCGTTTCCCACGTCACCAGGCCATTTTTGACGTAAATCTTCCAGCTACAGGAGCCGGTACAGTTCACGCCGTGAGTGGATCGTACAATTTTATCGAACTGCCAGCGCTGGCGATAGCTGTCTTCCCAGTCGCGGTTGGTGTGATACACCTGACCGTGCCCGTCGGCAAAAGACTCGCCTTTTTGTTTGAAATAACGAAAGCGATCCAACAGTTTACTCATGACGTTTCTCCTGACGGGGCAACTCCGGCCCCGTGGTTACACTGCTCACAAAGTGTCGAACTGAATGGTTATGATTTGACGTGCTTTTGGCGGCGGCCATAGACCAGCCAGGTCACCAGCACGCAGACGATGTAAAAGACCAGGAAGACCTTCATGGCACCCACCGGCGAGCCGGTCATGGCGAGGGATGTGCCAAAGGCTTTGGGGATAAAGAACCCGCCCACCGCGCCAATCGCGGAGATAAAACCCAGCGCGGCGGCGGTATCCGTCACTGCCTCTTTCTGCGCCTGTTCTTCGGTGCCGCCGTGCAGCTTGACCCGGTAGACGGTAATTTGGCGGAAGATGACCGCAATCATCTGGAAGGTCGATCCGCTGCCTAAACCGGCGGTCAGGAACAGGCCCATAAAGACCAGATAGAAAGCGGTAAAGTTGCCCGAGCCTGAACCCGGTAATGTGAGGAAAATGAGCGCGCTAAAAATTGCCATAAAGACAAAGTTCACAAGCGTAACGCGCACCCCGCCGAGCTTGTCCGACACCACGCCGCCCGCCGATCGCGCCAGCGCACCGATTAATGGCCCGAAGAACGCAAGATGGAGAATATTCACATCGGGGAATTGGGTTTTAGACAGCATCGCAAAACCCGCTGAAAAACCAATAAAGGAGCCGAAGGTGGCCAGATAAAGCAGGCTCATCAGCCACAGATGTGGTTGTTTTAACACTGGAAGCTGGCTGGCTATAGTGGCCTTTGAGCTGGCAATGTCGTTCATGCCAAAGAAGGCCGCAATAGTCGCCAGGAGTAACAGCGGTGCCCAAATCCAGGCGGCGTTGGCCAGCGAGAGCGTTGAGCCATCATCCTGAAGCACGCCGTGTACGCCCATAAACGCAAACATCGGCAGGAAGATGACCACTGGCGCAACCATCTGCATCACGCTGACGCCCAAATTGCCAAGCCCTCCGTTGATGCCCAGCGCGCTGCCTTGTTTGGATTTCGGGAAAAAGAAGCTGATATTGCCCATGCTGGAAGCAAAGTTCGCGCCCGCGAATCCGCACAGCAGCGCAATGGTAATAAAGACCCAGTAAGGGGTTGCGCTATTTTGCACGGCAATCCCTAACCATACGCAGGGGATAATTAAAATGACCGTACTTAATACCGTCCACCAACGGCCACCAAATATCGGTACCATAAAGGAGTAGGGGACACGCAATATTGCGCCAGAAAGAGAGGGTAACGCCGTTAACATGAAAAGCTGATCGGTGGTGAAATTAAATCCGACTTTATTAAGGTTGACCGCAACAGCACTAAATAACATCCACACGCAGAACGCCAGAAGTAAGCAGGCGACGGAGATCCACAGGTTTCGTCGCGCGATAGGTTTACCTTTATTTTCCCAAAAAGCCGGGTTTTCAGGTTTCCAGTTATTCAAAAGATAATGATTATTTTTCTCACCTTGTTGTGACATATCGCCCTCATACTTACCCATATCTGACAGAAAAAGGAAAGTGATTACAGGCAGTTGCCTGTAGATGTGACTTTATGAATTTTTTGGATATTTTGGGATACGTCTGAAGGATAGATAAAAATGCGAACCCCTGTGTTTGGAAGGGAAAAGAGGGCTCGCTTTAAGTGTTACTAATTGTAAAACAATCGCGTTTTAATACTCAGTTAGGAGTATTAAATAATTCCAGGGAAATAGATTTATCAAGATGGCTATTAAATGCGTCGTCATCCATGTCGGGCATGTTCAGGACATAAATACCATCAAGCCCACACACCAGTCCGATTAAACGCCAGGCAATATCTTCCGGGCGATCCTTTAAAATAAAAACATTATCCGCCGCACCCGCACGAATAATAGCGACGGTTTCCTGATGCCACATTTCCATCGTCAGCACATAAGCGCCTTTAATCTCTGGGTCACGGGTTGCCAGGAACTGTGCTTCACGCCACAGGCGAATATAGGGTTCCAGTCCTCCTTCGTCGCTGCCCAGCATACCGTGCAGGCGTTCGCGCCAGCTTGCCGTTTCAGGTACGACCTCAGCATCGAGAAGGGCACGTATCAGGTGAATAAAGGACTGAGATTTTAGTTCTCCAATACTCGCAAAATGGTGGTGAACCTGCCCGGCGGCGACGTTGGCTTCGGCGGCAATGCGTCGGACCGTCATGCCGGTAAACCCTTCATTCAGCGCCACACGCATGGCGGCCTGAAGGATTGCTTCTCTGCGCTCGTCCTTGCTTAGATAGGTCATGTTTTTTTACTCTCAATGGCAATGAAACGAGTGTAACAAAAAGCTGGACATGCGTTCAACATTCCGTAGGATCGCATCCTGGACATGTGTCCAGGTTTCGTATGAAAAGGAAATTTATGTTTCGTCAGTGGTTAGCGTTAGTGATTATCGTGCTGGTGTATATCCCGGTAGCGATTGACGCGACGGTGCTGCACGTTGCCGCGCCAACATTGAGCATGACGCTGGGAGCCAGCGGCAATGAATTGCTGTGGATTATCGATATTTATTCGCTGGTGATGGCGGGCATGGTGCTGCCGATGGGCGCGCTGGGCGATCGTATCGGTTTTAAAAAGCTGCTGATGCTGGGCAGCGTGCTGTTCGGCGTCTCATCGCTGGCGGCGGCGTTTGCGCCAACGGCCGGATGGCTGATAGCGGCGCGTGCCTCCCTCGCGATTGGTGCGGCGATGATCATTCCGGCCACGCTTGCCGGGATCCGCACGCTGTTTACCGACGCGCGTCATCGTAATATTGCGCTCGGCGTGTGGGCAGCCGTTGGTTCGGGCGGTGCGGCGTTTGGTCCGCTGGTCGGCGGAATGTTGCTGGAGCACTTCTACTGGGGTTCGGTCTTCTTGATCAACGTACCGATCGTCATCGTGGTGGTGGCGTTGGCTGCTCGTCTTGTTCCGGCACAGCAGGGACGGCCTGAACAACCGCTGAATATCAGCCACGCGCTGATGCTGATCGTGGCCATTCTGCTGCTGGTGTACAGCGCCAAAACCGCGCTGAAGGGCGTGTTGTCACCGTGGATGGTAGCGGGGACGCTGCTGACCGGCGCGGTGATGCTGTTCATTTTTGTACGCATTCAACTGCGCGCCAGCACGCCGATGATCGACATGC
Source organism: Enterobacter sp. SCRI0065 (assembly GCF_059766475.1). Lineage (NCBI taxonomy): Bacteria > Pseudomonadati > Pseudomonadota > Gammaproteobacteria > Enterobacterales > Enterobacteriaceae > Enterobacter > Enterobacter sp. SCRI0065. Next base: position 194,288 of record NZ_JCBAJB010000005.1, read on the forward strand.
GTCTGTTCTGCAATCGCATCATCTTAAGCGGCGTGGTGATGGCGATGACGGCCATGATTGCGCTGGTGGGCTTTGAACTGTTGATGGCACAAGAGCTCCAGTTTGTCCACGGCTTCACGCCGTTTGAAGCGGGCAAGTTTATGCTGCCGGTGATGGTAGCCAGCGGTTTTAGCGGACCCATTGCGGGCGTGCTGGTCGGCAGGCTGGGCCTGCGGATTGTTGCAGCGGGTGGCATGGGGTTGAGCGCGGTGAGCTTCCTCGGGCTTTCGACGCTTGATTTCAGCACCCAGCAGTGGCAGGCCTGGAGCCTGATGGTCCTGCTTGGATTCAGTGCCGCGAGTGCGTTATTGGCCTCGACCTCTGCAATCATGGCCGCCGCTCCGAAAGAGAAAGCAGCGGCGGCGGGTGCGATCGAAACCATGTCCTATGAATTAGGCGCGGGGCTGGGGATCGCGATTTTCGGCCTGCTGCTGACCCGCAGCTTCTCGGCATCAATCGCGGTGCCGCAGGGACTTAATGCCGGTCTGGCAGACAAAGTCTCGTCCTCTATTGGTGAGGCGATGAAGGTCGCACAAGATCTCACGCCAGCGATGGCGGATTCGGTGATTGAGGCCGCCAAAGCGGCGTTTATCACCTCGCACAGCGTGGCATTGGGGAGCGCCGGGGCGATGCTAATGCTGCTGGCAGTCGGGATGTGGTTTAGTCTGGCGAAAGTGCCAAGGTAGTCAACCTTATCCAGACATTAAAAGTTGTTCGGCATTGGGTTTATATCGTGACAGACCCAGCAGGTTTTCAGGTGCACGTCAGGTTGATAATGTTCTCATACCGATTTAGGGCCTTCGTTGCAGGGTTATGGCAGCGTTAGCTGATCTTTTATTTCAGCAAACAGGGCAATTAAATGATCGGCGATAACTCTGACTCGCCGCGAGTTGGCTAAGTCGGAATGCATCACCAGCCATAGGGTTTGATCGACGCCGAGCTGCGCATTCACACAATGCAGGCCGTTTTTCCTCGCCATGAAGTGCGGCAATACGCCAAGGCCTATACCGGATGACACAGCCGCTAACTGGGCCACTAGCGTGTTGGCTTCCATCCGGCACGGCCTGCCGCGAAGTGTCCGCGTGACCCAGCGTGCAGCAGGCAGGTGCTGATGAGATTCTGGCCACCCAACATACTGAGCGTGACTGAACGCGATGTCAGCAGTGCCTTCAGCATACGTTTTGATATAGGAGGCTGCGCCGTATAAGCCAAACCCCACGCTTCCGAGACGCTTCAGCGTCAGGTTTCCGCTATCAGGTTTGACCATTCGTATCGCTAAATCTGCGTCCCGTCGATGCAGATTTAGCGATTTCACGCCGCTGAGCACTTCTACCCGCAGGTCAGGATGTTTTTCCATCAACGCGTTGAGCGAAGGCAAAATAAAATGCGCGGCCAGATTATCCGACGTAGCCAGCCGGACATGGCCGGCAACGTGCCCTTGCAGTCTCGCCATTTCTCCAAATGCCAGTCCGGCATATTCAAGCGCCTCGGCGTGTTCCAGCAGTGCCTCGCCATCATCCGTTAACTGGTAGCCGCTCTGATGTCGGCTGAAAAGAGGAATAGCCAGTGACTTTTCAAGCCGGTCCAGCCTTCTTGACAGGGTGGCAATACCCATATCCATGGCTTCTGCTGCACCGCTTAGCGTACCCGCGCGGGCGACAGCCAGAAAAATCCGCGCATCGTCCCAGTTAAAATCTGCTTTCATCATTTTCCGTTTATGGAAAACGGCTCTCCGTTTTCAGGGCTATTTTATCACTTATCTCAGGATGATACTGCACGCCATGCAACGAGATGGCAATGAGGAGTGACGTAATAATCCGACCGCATCGGGTAAGCCAATCCTTTTTCATCAATTTTTTTCAGGGACATACATGACATGAACGACAGTATTTTACAGGTAAACCAGGTACCTACGCGTGCCTGGCTCGCGGTAACCGCTCTTGGGATCAGCGCATTTACGATTGTGACCAGCGAACTTGCACCCGTTGGCATGCTCAGCGCACTGGCTAAAGATTTACACCAGACGGAAGCGGGAGCCGGTCTTGCCGTTACCGCCTACGGCTGGGTGGCCGCGCTTGCCGCTTTGCTGGCCGGAGCGATCCCCTCCCGGTTTTCTCGCAAGGCGCTGCTGATTGCGCTGATGCTGATTCTGGCACTCTCTTGCCTGGCGGCAACGCAGTCACTCACCATGCAGACATTTATGACGGCACGGATGTCAGGGGCAGTGGCACACGGCGCTTTCTGGGCATTAATTGGTACCGTGGCGATACAGCTGGTTCCGGCGGATAGGTTGGGGCTGGCCACCTCAATCATTTTCTCAGGCGTTTCAGCAGCCAGCGTGCTGGGTGTACCGTTATCCAGTTTGATTGCCGACATAGCCGGATGGCGACAGGCATTCACCGTGATAACCCTACTGTCATTGGCTACCGCAGTAGCGTTATTCTGGACGCTTCCCACGCTGGCTGCACCGCAACCGCTGAGACTGAGGATTTACCTCGGGATATTTAAAGATCCGCGACTGCTTTCACTCTTTGGCGCCACGGCCTGCATTATTTCCGCCCATTTTGCTGCATTCACCTACATTGAGCCCTTGCTGACTCAAACCCATGGGATACCGGTGGGAACCATTTCAGCTCTGCTGCTTATTTCAGGACTCTCCGGACTACTGGGAAATATCATTGCAGGTAAACTGATTGATCGACATATCAAGATACTGGTGATGACTTCACTGCTGTTAAGTGCAGGCGCGTTGGGAATGTTGGGTATGAAGAGCGGGTCATCGCTTCCGATCTGGTTCACCGGTACGCTGCTGGCAATATGGGGAGCAGGAATGGCCATTGTATTCGTTGGTTTACAAACCTGGCTGCTGCGTAGCGCGGGAAAGATGGTACAGCCTGCATCAGCGGTCTACGTCGCCATTTTCAATGCCGCAATCGGTACCGGCGCGCTTGTCGGAGGGCAGGTGTCAACGAGAGTCGGTCTTCAGACCATGGCGTTGCTGGCGGCGGTTGTCATGATCTGCAGTATGGCTCTGATTTGGATGCTGAAAAGCCCGGCAAGACTGAGATAATGATGAAGCGGGGCAACCCCAAAGAAGAGTAAGGGGGCTTCTGGCAGGCGTAATAGTGGCCTGCCAGTCTTTACTCGTTTAAAAATGGGATATTTCCCGCTTCCAGATGGACACCTTCTAACGCTCCAGTGCCGCACTCAGCACGCTATGCAGCAGGACATTTGCGCCTTTCTCCGACCATTCAGGGAGGATCCGTTCAGCTTCGTTATGACTGATGCCTTTCACGCAGGGGATAAAAATCATGCTGGCAGGCGCAACCTTGCTGATATAGCAGGTATCGTGCCCTGCGCCTGAAACCATCGGTTTGGATGAATATCCCAGCGCTGAAACCGCCCGTTCGCTTCGGGCCAGGCAGTCGGCGTCAAACGCAATGGGGGCATAGTCAAATATACGCTCCACGCTGGCCGTGACGCCGCGCGCTTCCAGGCTTTGCACCGCCTGATGCAATGAGGCTTCCATGGCCTCAAGCGCGTCTGAATGCGGATGGCGAAACTCGACGCTGCACACCACGCGCGAGGGGACGACATTACGTGAGTTCGGCGTGACTTGCGCCATGCCGATGGTCGCACGCCCATCCGGTGCGTGCTGATAGCCAATGGTTTCGACCTTCAGCGCCAGTTCGGCAAACGCGGTTAACGCATCGCGCCGGCTGTGCATCGGGGTGGTTCCTGCATGGGCAGCGAAACCATCGAGTGTAATGGTAAACCAGCGTTGGCCCATCGCCGCTCGCACCAGACCGATATCAACCGCGTCATCTTCCAGAATCGGGCCTTGCTCGATATGCAGTTCATAACAGGCATGCACCGGAAAAGACCGGGCAGGGATGTCTCCACGATAGCCGATAGCTTCGAGTGCTTCGCGTACCGTCACTTTCGCGTTATCGGTGCGGGCATAGGCAAACGCTTGAGATAGCTGTCCGGACCAGACGCCGGAGGCGAGCATCGCTGGAGCAAAGCGCGCGCCTTCTTCATTGGTCCAGTTCACCAGCACGATATCGCGCTCGGTTTCGATGCCACCGTCGTTGAGCGTGCGCAGCAGTTCCAGCCCGGCCAGCACGCCATAAATCCCGTCGTAATTTCCGCCTAGCGGCTGAGTGTCTACGTGCGATCCGGTCATGACCGGCGGTAGCGCCGGGTTTTTGCCCGCGCGGCGAATAAACATGTTGCCCATGCTGTCCACGTCGCAGGTGAAACCGGCTTCCTGCGCCCAGTCGCGCAGCAGGTTGCGCGCAATCCGGTCTTCTTCGCTTAAGGCGAGGCGGGTAACGCCGCCCGCGGGCGTGCCGCCGATCTGCGCCATCATCTCAAGCGAAGACCACAGCCGTTGTGCGTTAATGCGGATCATGCGTCATCCTTTTTGCTGCGGTAGCGGAAATCGCAGCACGCGCCGCCCTGCATGATGGTAGTGGTGCGCGTCAGCTCCACGTCCGGCGCGTAGCCGACGATAAATTTCTCATCACGCGCGCAGGAGAGCAGGTGTCCAATCTCGCCCAGTCCCATCTCGTGATACATCTCGGCGTAACGACAGCGGGTGACGTTGTAGTTGTACTGCTGGTCATCTGCGTCGATCACTTTTACGTCCAGCGCGTTATCTTTTTCCCAAAGATACTGTAGGGCGATAAAGCTTTTGACGTCAGCGCCGTTGGGTTCCTGACGGGCAAAGTGCTGCCCGGCATCGATGGCCGCTTGCTCAATGGCCTCGCCAATAACCGCCTGGGCGCGAGCTTTCCCTATCTCGCGCACCAGGATTTCATAAATTGGCTTAATAATTTCTGCTTCAATTTTGCGGCGGGCGAGAATGCCCAGCTCGTTATTATCACTCATCACATTGCCTCACGACGTTACTTCGCTTTTGCGCCGCCCAGGACGGTTTGCGGCTGCCATTTGCCATCGACCACCTTGTAAACGGTAAATGACGGGGCCTGTAGGTTGCCTTCTTTGTCGAACGCTATCTGCCCGGTGACGCCGGAATAATGGATAGCGCGCAGGGCGGGCAGGTATTCAGATGGATCGACCGAGTCGGCTTTTTGCATTGCGGCAACCAGCACGCGGGTGGCGTCATAGGCGAACGGCGCGTGCAGTTCGATATGGGTGTGATAGCGCGATTGATACGCCTGCTCAAACGCTTTGCCGCCTGGCATCTGGTCAACCGGCAGACCCGGTTCCAGCGCCACGACACCTTCGCCTTCTTTTTGCGCCAGTTGCAGGAAGGTCTGGCTAACAAAGCCGCCTGCGCCCATCAGCGTGGCGTTCATACCCAGCTGTTTGATACGACGCGCCAGCGGTGCCGCCTGGCTATCCACGCCGCCAAAGAAGACCAGATCCGCATTTTTGCTACGGATCGCGGTCAGCACGGCGCTGAAGTCCACGGTTTTATCATCGACATACTGGCGGTCAACAATCTTCACGCCCTGGGCTTCCAGCGATTTGATGAACTCATCCGCCAGGCCCTGACCAAACGCAGTACGGTCGTCGATCACCGCGATGCGTTTGGCTTTCAGCGTCTTCACCGCGTATTCCCCGGCAAACTGGCCGCCGTCATCGTCGTGGCCCATCACGCGGAAGCTGGTGTCAAAACCTTGTTTGGTATAGGCGTGTCCAGTCGCAACCGGGGCAACCTGCGCGATGCCCGCATCGTGATAAACACGCGCTGCCGGAATGCTGGTCCCGGTGTTCCAGTGACCCACCACACCTGCGACGCCGTTATCGACCAGGCGCTGGGCGACGGCCACCGCAGTGCGCGGATCGGACTGATCATCCTCGGACTGCAATTTGAAGGTGACAGCTTTCCCACCGATGATCGGATGCTGCTTGTTAATATCATCAATTGCTAGCTGTGCGCCGTTTTCCAGATCCTTACCGATACGTGCGGAAGGGCCGGTCAGCGGGCCTGCTAGGCCGATGATGACGGTTTCGCTGTCTGCCGCCCATGCGCCCGTAGAGGTAAAACCACTGAGCAGAATGGCGGCGCTAAGCGCACTGATTTTTACTGTTTTCATTGTTTTCTCTGGTGTTGGTTGGTGTGTTAAACGGGCAATTCGCCCAAATAAATTTGTGCAATGCGATCGTCGGCGAGCATGGCCTTCGATTCGCCGTGGTGAACGATGCTGCCGCTGTCCATCACCCAGGCGTTATCGGTGACCTCCAGCGCCAGCCGCGCATTTTGTTCAATTAGCAGCAAGGCGACGCCGCGTTCACGCAGCCCGGCAATAACCTGAAAAATGTTCTCGACCATTTTGGGTGCCAGCCCCATCGATGGCTCATCGAGGATCAACAGACGCGGGTGACTGAGCAGGGCGCGGTTCAGCGCCAACAGCTGTTGCTCACCGCCAGACAGTAGCCCGGCCAGTTGATGCTGACGCTCGCCGAGGCGCGGGAAGCGCTCGAAAATCGCTTTCATCTCTTGTTTTATCGTGACAGTGTCACGCCTTAACCAGGCCCCCATCTGTAAATTTTCCAGCACCGTCATGCGTGCGAAGATACCGCGACCTTCCGGGACCATCACCAGCCCGTCGCGCAGCAGCGTTTCAGCGTTATGCTTGCGTACCGGTTTGCCGTTAAATACGATGTTGCCGCCAAAGGTTTCAAGCCCGGTAATCGCCCGCACGGTCGAGCTTTTGCCCGCGCCGTTGGCACCAATCAGCGTCGCCTGTTCGCCTTCATTGAGTGAAAAAGAGACATCACGCACCGCCTGAATACCGCCGTAATGCACGTCAAGATGCTCAACTTTCAGCAGTTCAGACATGGGCATGGCCTCCAAGCCAGGCGGCGATCACGTTCGGGTCTCGGCGTACAGCGTCCGGCGTGCCGCTGGCGAGCGTTTTGCCGTAATCGAGAACGGTCAGACGATCGCAAATGCCCATGACCAGCTTAACGTCGTGTTCAATCATCAGTAAGGTTTTGCCGTCGTCACGAATGCGGATCAGCAATTCACCGAGGGCGTTTTTTTCGACCGCATTCATCCCCGCTGCGGGTTCGTCGAGTGCCAGCAAAAGCGGGTCGGTGGCCAGCGCACGGGCAATCTCCAGACGACGCTGATGGCCGTAGGCCAAATCGCAGGCGCGGTAATGGGCAAATTTGGCGATGCCGGTGTAGTCCAGCCAATGCCAGGCCAGTTCGCGGGTTTGTGCTTCTTCAGCACGCGCGCGCTTATGCCGGGTCAACGCCGCCCATAGTCCGTTGTGGGTGCGCACGTGACGACCAACCATCACGTTTTCAAGCACCGACATCTCGTTAAATAACCGTACGTTCTGGAACGTGCGTGCGATGCCCGCGGCGGTCACTTTCTCGATTTTTTTAGGGTAATAGGGCTTATCGGCAATCGAAAACTCGCCGCTATCGGCTGGATACAGTCCGGTAATCAGGTTAAAGCAGGTCGTTTTCCCCGCGCCGTTGGGGCCAATCAGCCCATAGATTTCGCCTTTGCTGATTGATAGTGAAACGTCGTCCACGGCGGTCAGGCCACCGAAGCGCTTCGACATGTTGCGTACGCTGAGCAGGCTCATACTTTTACCTCCTTGTGACGAACGGGCCAAATCCCGGAAGGGCGGATCAGCATCACACCGACCAATGCCAGGCCGTAAAACAGCTGACGTAAGATTTCCGGATCCACCAGAACCGTACCGAACAGTGCCTGCTGAACAGGGGCGGCCTGGCTGCGCAGAATCTCCGGCAAAGCGGTGAGCAGCACTGCGCCGAGGATAACGCCCGGAATGTGGCCCATTCCGCCGAGCACTACCATCGCCAGCACGGCGATAGATTCTTGCAAGGTGAAGGATTCCGGAGAGACAAAGCCCTGGAATGCACCAAACAGCGCGCCCGCTACGCCGCCAAACGATGCGCCTATCGCAAAGGCTAAGAGTTTGTAATTTCGCACATTGATGCCCATGGCGCGGGCCACATCTTCGTCTTCACGAATCGCATGCCACGCCCTGCCGATGCGCGAGTGCTGTAAGCGCAGGCAGACAAAAATGATCGCTACAATCACCAGCATCAGCAGGTAATACCACAGCCACAGGGCGGGAACCTTGACGCCTAACCAGTGGTATACGCCGCTAAACTTGAGACCAAAAAAGTTGAGCGTATCGACGCCGGTAATGCCTTTTGCGCCGTTGGTGATATTCACCGGGCGGTCAAGGTTGCGCATCAGAATACGGACGATCTCGCCAAAGCCCAGCGTCACAATCGCCAGATAATCTCCACGCAGCTTGAGCGTCGGCGCGCCAAGGAGAATGCCGCACACCGCGGCGACCAGTGCTGCCAGCGGGATAATCAACAGGTAAGAGGTATGCAGCCCGTTCGGGAACCAGACGTTAAGGATCGGAAAAACGTCAAGCAGATGTGGGGAGGCCAGCAGTGCAGCCAGATACGCGCCGACGGCGTAAAAGGCGATAAAGCCCATATCCAGCAGGCCGGTGTAGCCAACGACGATATTTAAGCCCAGCGCCAGCATCACGTAGAGCAGTGCGAAATCGATCACCCGCACCCAGTAGTTGCCGCCAAGCTGGCTCGCCACCACGGGGGCAACGAGCAGCGCGACAATAAATAGCGTCATGCCGGACCAGAGACGGCGAGAGGTGGCCGGAGCCTGTATTTGTGCAGTCGTCATATTATCCTCTAGGCCCTGTGCGCCACGCGTTCACCCAGCAGGCCCGCCGGACGGAAAACCAGTACCAGTATCAGCACGATAAAAGCGAAGACGTCCTGATAGTTGCTGCCAAAGACGCCGTGGGTAAGTTCGCCAAGATAGCCCGCGCCGAGCGCTTCAATAATGCCCAGCAGGATCCCGCCCACCATCGCCCCGCGAATATTGCCGATACCGCCCAGCACCGCGGCAGTGAACGCTTTGATGCCGGGTAAAAAACCCATCGAGAAACTGGCGTTGCCGTAGTTACTTGCCATCATCACGCCGGCAAGTGCGGCAAAGACGCCGCCAATTGCAAAGGTGAGAGTGATAATGGCGTTGGGATTGACGCCCATCAGCGTTGCGACGCGCGGGTTTTCGGCCACGGCGCGCATGCCGCGCCCGAGGCGGGTATATTCCACTAACAGCCACAGGCCGGTCATCACGACCAGCGCCAGCACTACGGTGACGATACCCGTGACGGTTACAATCGCCGGGGGATGGCCTTCGCTACCCGCAGTGACGGCAATGGGGTCCATTGGCAGGATCTGCGGGAACATCAGCGGATTGCGCGACCAGATAATCATCGCCACGGTTTGCAACAACACCGACACGCCAATCCCCGAAATTAGCGGGGCCAGGCGCGGCGCATTGCGCAGGCGGCGATAAGCAAATCGCTCCACGGCCATTGCCAACAGGGCGCAGACCGCCATGGCGATCGCCAGCGCGAAACCCAGCTGTAATAGCAGCGGCATATGAGGAAAAGTGTTGTTCAGGGCGTTAATGGCCGACAGCGTGGTGAGTGCGCCCACCATCAGGATATCGCCATGAGCAAAGTTAATAATGCGCAAAATGCCATACACCATGGTATAGCCCAGCGCGATCAGCGCGTAGATGCTGCCCAGCATCACGCCGTTGATCAGTTGTTGTATGAGAGTGTCCAACGTTCCTACCCGACAAATTGCTCTTTCAGCGGGTAACATCTAACAAATGAATTAAATTGTGAAATACGCATATATTATTTCTTATGAAATTTCGAACTTGTTTTATCTTTATGATTTACAACACAATAGAAAACACCCCAAAGACCCTGACTACGCCAATAAAATCAACATATGAATAAAACAGAACAATCGATCGCGCTGCCTGCCTATGCCGAAAGCCGTCTGGCGAACGATCCGCCGCTTCGCGCCGTGCGTGCCTTCGAGGCCATTGCCCGTTTAGGAAGCGTGACGCAGGCCGCGATTGAGCTGGCGATATCACCTTCGGCAGTGAGTCATCAGCTCAAAGTGCTGGAAGGGTATTTACAGATGCCGCTCACCGAGCGACAGGGGCGCAGGCTGGTTCTGAGCCAGCAGGGGCGTGACTATTACCGCTCGATACGTGCGGCGTTTAACGTCCTGCGCCAGGCAACGGAGCATCTGGTCGAGCAGGCGCAGACCCGGCAGGTCACGATCAGCCTTATTCCGCTGTTCGGTATGGGCTGGTTTATTCCGCGTCTTCCTGCGTTTATGCGCGCCAATCCGCAAACGGAAATCAACGTGGTATACGCTAACCACCGTAACTATTTGAGCGACGCATCGGATATGTCGATTCGTTTTGGAAATGGCCAGTGGGCGGGGTATCAAAGTGAAAAACTGATTTCGGGGCAGATGGTGCCGGTGTGCAGTCGCGCGTTTCTGCGCGTCCACGGACATATCGATACCGCAGATCAGCTGCTGCAAATGCCGCTGCTGCACGATGAAGAACGTTCCACCTGGCAACAATGGTTTATGCAACAGGGCGTGAAGCGTCCACCGCGCCGCAGTGGGCCGATGTTTGAAGACGGTTTACTGACGCTGGCGGGTGTGCAAGCGGGATTGGGTTGTGCGCTGATGCGTGAGCCTTTAATTGCACCCTATCTTGAAAGCGGTGAACTGGTCAAAATCATCGATGCGCCAATAGAAGACGGGCGCGATTATTATCTGTGCGTCCGTCAGGATTCCGAGATGACCCAGGACGGCAAGCTGCTGCAATCCTGGCTACGTCGCGTGGCCGGGAGCGGCGAGATTACGTTGTAAAGGTACAGCCTTTATCCAGCGCTTCGATTTCCGTTCCGCTAAAGCGTGCGTATTGTCCTGTCAGCCGCCAGAAGGCTGGCTGTGTTTCGGTATAGATTTCTGCCGCCAGCACGAGCCTGCGACGTTCGCTCTCGTTCAGATCCAGAAGCGTCCAGGGAACGAAATAGCGGTCGACGGTAGTGAGTTGAAACCAGAGATGGCAGCCGCAGCCTGGGCAAAACCAGCGCTCTCCGCGAGCCGAGGAAGCGAAATGAGAAGGGGCTATCGACTCTTTTTCTATTTCTGGCTGGCTGGCCTCCAGATACATAGCGATGCCGCCTGACCATTTCTGACACAGGGTGCAATGGCAAGCGTAAACATCAAGAGCCTCAATATTTACGCTGAAATGACTCATCCCACATAAGCAGCGTCCAGTATACATAGGCATGGCGTACTCCTTTATCACGCCAGATGACTGCAATACAAAAAAGCCAGCCACATGGGCTGGCCTTTTTAACAACACATGATTAGAACTGGTAGGTCAGACCCAGAGCAACGATGTTGTCGGTAGAAACGCCAGCAGCTTTAGTGAAGTTGCTGTCATCAATCAGGTTGATTTTGTAATCAACATAGGTGGACATGTTTTTGTTGAAGTAGTAAGTCGCGCCAAGGTCGATGTACTCAACCAGATCCTGATCGCCATAGGTGTTGATGTCTTTACCTTTGGATTTCAGGTATGCGATAGAGGGACGCAGACCGAAATCGAACTGGTACTGAGCCACTACTTCGAAGTTCTGTGCTTTGTTCGCGATATAACCATCACCGAAGTTGGTCATGTTGCGAGTTTCAGAGTAGGTCGTTGCCAGATAGATGTTGTTCGCATCGTATTTCAGGCCAGTAGCCCACACTTCTGCATTTTCACCGGCAGCATTCATGGTGCCCGCTACGCGGCCAGCCGCAACCTGGTTGTCGGTACGGTCAGATTTCGCATAGGTTGCACCCACGCCGAAACCGTCCATTTCATAAGTAGATGACAGACCCCAGCCATCGCCGTTTGCTTCGGTGATGCTGCGTTCGTCATTTTTACCCTGGTACTGAGCAGCAAAGTTCAGACCATCAACCAGACCGAAGAAGTCCTGGTTACGGTAAGTTGCCACACCGGTAGTACGGCCAGTCATAAAGCCATCAGTCTGCGTCCAGGTATCACCACCGAACTCAGGCAGAACGTCGGTCCATGCGCCGATGTCGTAAGCAACACCGTAGTTACGACCGTAGTCGAAAGAACCAAATTCGTTGAATTTCAGGCCAGCGAACGCCAGACGAGTTTTGTTGCCTTTGTCGCCGTTGGATTCTTCGTTGTTGCCTTTGAATTCATATTCCCACTGGCCGTAACCGGACAGCTGGTCGTTAATCTGAGTTTCACCTTTGAAGCCCAGACGAACGTAAGTTTTGTCGCCGTCGCTATCGGTGTCATCAGAGAAATAGTGCAGACCTGTTACTTTGCCGTACAGATCCAGCTTGTTACCGTCTTTGTTATAAACTTCGGCAGCGTTTACCGCACCTGCCGCCAACATGGAAGTCACTGCCACTGCAACTAATTTAAGATTCATTGTAATAATCCTTATAATTTTATTTGGATATTTCCTGTGCCATTTCTAAACGTTTTCTAAACGAGGTGGTTCGTCAACGGCATGCTATTTTTATGAATCTTGTAGTGTTGTTTCAATAATAAGTTTCAATTTATTACCTATAATTGCAAAGAGTGTGATCGAGATCGGATAAAAGAGGCTAAAAATGCCAAAATTGATTATTTAATAATCTGGACTATATTATTTTCTTTGGTTAATCATATTAGGGGGGATAGTTTTCACCTGTTTTAATTTTCTTTAGTAATTAACAGCAATATCACGTTAATGCTTATCTTTTCGAGATTTAAACTTTTTCAAAAACAGTGGCTTGATGAATTGACTGGGCGATATTTGAGCTAATATATTTGAAATATTCAGAAACACACTATTGCATAACGTGCTATATCGGTGGGGAATATAAGGAAGTTATTAGTTACTTATCGTTGTCAGTTTACGTCAGTGATAATGTAAGAAAACGTTACCGAAAGCGCATATTGTCAAAAGCTAAATCGAACTACCAGATATCAAAAGCAGAATTACAGGCGATGTCACAATTAATTAACTTTTATACCGGTGAGGCATAGATAACATTATGGCTTGAGATTCTTCTCAAGCCATTTGATTAGCCTCGGGTCTAGCTCCAGACTATTTTCGCTGTCGCGTTGCGTACCAGCACACTAATGACCCTGCACACACCATTAGCGCGCCTTGCCAGAAAGCAAAAGAGAGAGGGGCACTGAGCAACACCGCCGCCAGCGCGGCGGAGAGAACCGGGGTAAAGTAGGAGACGGTCGCCAGCACCGATACGTTGCCGTGCAGAATGCCGATATTCCATGACGCATAGCCAAATCCCAGCGCCACGCCGCACATCAACAGCTTAATCACCACCGGCACGCTAAAGACCATTTCAGGCTGTTCGCTAAACAGATATTTCAGCCACAAGCTCAACGCAGTCAGCAGCACAAACAGCGTAATGCCGTTTTGCCCTTTGGCATATTTGCTGGTCACGGTGCAGTACGCGGCCCAGATAAAGGAGCCGGCAAACGCCAGGCCATAGCTCAGTGGATTGGACACAACGTTGCTGATGATTTCATCAACGTGTAACCCACCTTCGCCACCTAAAACCCACGCGACGCCAAGCAGCGAAATCATTAATCCTGGTATCACCCACAGCGTGGATTTTTGCCCGTTGAACAGAATGGCAAATACGATGGTCAGACTGGGCCACAGATAATTCACCATGCCCACTTCGATCGCCTGATGACGGGTGCTGGCGTATCCGAGGGAAAGCGCGAGACAAATTTCGTAGCTCACAAATAACACGCTGCCAGCAATAAGATAGCGCGGTGAGAAACGCGTAATAGTGGGGAAGCCGACGGTGACCAGACAGAGCAATCCGCTCACCGTATAAATCATGGCAGCGCCCCCCACGGGCCCCAGGCCTTCACTTACGCCACGAATCAGCCCGACCATTGTGCTCCATAATATAATGGCGGCCAGGCCAATGAGCGTTGCTTTTTTTCTGTCCATCTTTTCCCTAACGATATTCCTGCCAAAGAGCAAATTTATAGCATTTTTTCAGGGGGTTCCACGACTATAACTACCTGCAAATAACCCCAAGGTATTATTCAAAATCGCCAGCGTTGACTATTAAGGGGGCGAAGATCCGGGAGATTGATTTGACGCAAAAAATGCAGAGGCATTGCTGTTAGTTTGCGGCCGGAAGTCTTATTTCTATCACGAGGACAACGATGGACGTCAGCCGCAGAAAGTTTTTCAAAATCTGCGCGGGCGGTATGGCCGGAACAACAGCTGCTGCGTTGGGATTTGTTCCCAAAATGGCGCTGGCTCAATCGCGTAACTATAAACTGCTGCGCGCCAAAGAGATCCGCAACACCTGCACATACTGCTCCGTGGGTTGTGGGCTATTGATGTATAGCCTGGGCGATGGCGCGAAGAACGCCAAAGAAACGATTTATCATATTGAAGGGGATCCGGATCATCCGGTGAGTCGTGGGGCGCTTTGCCCGAAAGGGGCAGGCCTGCTGGACTACGTCCACAGCGACAACCGACTGCGTTATCCGGAGTACCGCGCGCCAGGTTCAGACCAGTGGCAGCGTATTTCCTGGAATGACGCGTTTGCCCGAATAGCAAAATTAATGAAAGCCGACCGTGACGCCAACTTCGTTGAGAAAAATGACCAGGGCGTGACCGTTAACCGCTGGCTTTCCACCGGGATGCTGTGTGCCTCTGCGGCAAGTAATGAAACCGGCATGCTGACGCAAAAATTTGTGCGCTCGCTCGGCATGCTGGCAGTCGATAACCAGGCGCGCGTCTGACACGGACCAACGGTAGCAAGTCTTGCTCCAACATTTGGTCGCGGTGCGATGACCAACCACTGGGTTGATATCAAAAACGCCAACGTCGTGATGGTAATGGGCGGTAACGCCGCTGAAGCCCATCCAGTGGGGTTCCGCTGGGCGATGGAAGCGAAAAATAATAACGATGCGACACTGATCGTCGTCGATCCTCGCTTTACGCGTACGGCATCGGTGGCTGACATTTATGCGCCAATTCGCTCCGGCACGGACATTACTTTTCTGTCCGGCGTGCTGCTGTACCTTCTTGAAAACGACAAAATCAATGCGGAATACGTCAAGCACTACACCAACGCCAATCTGCTGGTGCGGGAAGATTTTGCCTTCGACGACGGTTTATTTAGCGGCTATGACGCTGAAAAACGCCAATACGATAAATCGAGCTGGAACTATCAGTTCGACGAAAACGGCTACGCCAAACGCGATGAAACCCTGACCGACCCGCGCTGCGTGTGGAATTTGCTGAAACAACACGTTTCTCGCTATACGCCAGACGTGGTGGAAAATATCTGCGGTACGCCAAAAGCCGACTTCCTGAAAATCTGTGAAGTGCTGGCCTCCACCAGCGCGGCGGACAGAACCACAACGTTCCTGTATGCGCTGGGCTGGACACAGCACACCGTCGGTGCGCAGAACATCCGTACCATGGCGATGATCCAACTGCTGCTGGGCAATATGGGGATGGCGGGTGGCGGCGTGAATGCTCTGCGTGGACACTCCAACATTCAGGGACTAACCGATCTGGGACTGCTTTCCACTAGCCTGCCGGGCTACCTGACTTTGCCGTCCGATAAACAGACGGACTTGCAGACTTATCTCACCGCCACTACGCCGAAAGCGACGCTCGCCGATCAGGTGAATTACTGGGGCAACTATCCAAAGTTCTTTGTCAGTCTGATGAAATCCTTCTACGGCGATGCAGCGCAGAAAGAGAACGACTGGGGCTTTGAGTGGCTGCCCAAGTGGGATCAGGCGTACGACGTCATCAAGTATTTCAACATGATGGATAAGGGCCGCGTCACGGGCTATATCTGCCAGGGCTTTAACCCGGTGGCGTCCTTCCCGGACAAAAACAAAGTCGTGCGCTCGCTTAGCAAGCTGAAGTACCTGGTCGTCATCGACCCGCTGGTAACTGAAACCTCGAACTTCTGGCAGAACCATGGCGAGATGAACGATGTCGATACCGCGTCGATTCAGACCGAAGTCTTCCGACTGCCGTCGACCTGCTTTGCCGAAGAGGATGGTTCAATTGCTAACTCCGGTCGCTGGTTGCAATGGCACTGGAAAGGTCAGGATGCGCCAGGCGAAGCGCGTAACGACGGCGAGATTTTGGCCGGGATTTACCATCGCCTGCGCGAGATGTATCGCACTGATGGCGGTAAAGGCGTCGAACCGCTGCTGAAGATGAGCTGGAGCTATAAGCGACCAGATCATCCGGAATCAGAAGAGGTGGCAAAGGAGAACAACGGCGAGGCGCTGGCGGATCTCTATGACGCTAACGGCAACCTTGTGGCGAAAAAAGGCCAACTGCTAAACAGCTTTGCGCTGCTGCGTGATGACGGTAGCACATCCTCTTCCTGCTGGATTTATGCCGGTAGCTGGACGGAGCAGGGCAACCAGATGGCTAACCGCGATAACGCCGACCCGTCAGGCCTTGGCAATACGCTCGGCTGGGCGTGGGCGTGGCCGTTAAACCGTCGCGTGCTTTATAACCGCGCGTCAGCGGACGTCAACGGCAAACCGTGGGATCCGAAGCGCATGCTGATCGAGTGGAACGGATCGAAGTGGACGGGTAACGATATTCCTGACTACAACACTGCCGCACCAGGCAGTGCGACCGGGCCGTTCATCATGCAGCCGGAAGGGTTAGGACGTCTGTTTGCCCTCGATAAGCTGGCAGAAGGACCGTTCCCGGAACACTACGAGCCGATGGAAACGCCGCTAGGTACCAACCCCCTGCACCCGAATGTGGTATCGAACCCGGTGGTTCGCATCTACGAAGACGATGTGCTGCGTTTGGGCAAAAAGGACACGTTCCCGTACGTGGGGACGACTTACCGCCTGACCGAGCATTTCCATACCTGGACTAAGCACGCGCGGCTTAACGCTATCGCACAGCCTGAACAGTTTGTGGAGATCAGCGAAACGCTGGCGGCAGCGAAAGGGATTGCGAATGGCGATCGCGTGACGGTGAGCAGCAAGCGTGGGTTTATTCGCGCGGTGGCGGTGGTGACGCGTCGTTTGCAGAGCCTGAACGTTCACGGCCAGCAGGTCGAAACCGTCGGTATTCCGCTGCACTGGGGCTTTGAAGGGGTCGCGCAAAAAGGCTATCTCGCCAATACCCTGACGCCAAACGTCGGTGATGCCAACTCGCAAACGCCGGAATATAAGGCGTTTCTGGTCAACATTGAGAAAGCGTAAGGAGCGATTAAATGGCGATGGAAACACAAGACGTTATTAAACGCTCAGCGACCAACCCGATAACCCCCGCGCCCCGCGTGCGGGATTATAAGGCAGAAGTGGCGAAGCTTATCGATGTCTCCTCCTGCGTGGGTTGCAAAGCCTGCCAGGTGGCCTGTTCAGAATGGAATGATATCCGTCAAGAGGTCGGGCATTGCGTCGGGGTGTACGACAACCCAGCGGATCTGAGCGCTAAATCCTGGACGGTGATGCGCTTTAGCGAAACCGACCAAAACGGCAAGCTGGAATGGTTAATTCGCAAAGACGGCTGCATGCACTGCGAAGATCCCGGGTGCCTTAAGGCGTGTCCGTCTGCCGGGGCGATTATTCAGTATGCCAACGGTATCGTCGATTTCCAGCAGGACAACTGCATCGGCTGCGGCTACTGCATTGCCGGGTGTCCATTCAACGTCCCGCGTCTGAATAAAGACGATAACCGGGTCTACAAATGCACCTTGTGCGTGGATCGTGTGAGCGTGGGTCAGGAACCTGCCTGCGTGAAAACGTGCCCGACCGGAGCAATTCATTTCGGTACCAAGAAAGAGATGCTGGATGTGGCGCAGGAGCGTGTGGATAAGCTAAAAGCACGCGGCTACGACAAGGCCGGGATTTACAACCCACAGGGCGTCGGGGGAACGCACGTGATGTATGTGCTGCACCATAACGATCGGCCAGAGCTGTATCACAATCTGCCGAAAGAACCCGCGATTGATACTTCAATCAACCTGTGGAAAGGGGCGCTTAAGCCGCTTGCCGCCGCGGGCTTTATCGCCACCTTTGCCGGATTGATTTATCACTACATTGGTATCGGGCCGAACAAAGAGGTGGACGATGACGAGGAAGATCGCCATGAGTAAGTCGAAGATGATTATGCGCACGACGTTTATCGACCGCGCCTGTCACTGGACAGTGGTGATTTGCTTCTTCCTGGTGGCGGTGTCCGGGATTTCGTTCTTCTTCCCGACGCTGCAATGGCTGACCGAGACCTTCGGCACCCCGCAGATGGGGCGTATTCTGCATCCGTTCTTCGGCGTGCTGATTTTCGTGGTGCTGATGTTTATGTTCGTGCGCTTCGTGCATCACAACATCCCGGACAAGCAGGATATTCCATGGGTGAAAGGGATCGTCGAAGTCCTGAAAGGGAACGAGCATAAAGTGGCTGAAGTCGGCAAATACAACGCCGGACAAAAGATGATGTTCTGGACCATCATGAGTATGATTTTTGTGCTGCTGGTGACCGGCGTTATTATCTGGCGTCCGTATTTTGCCCACTATTTCCCGATGCAGGTGATTCGCTACAGTCTGCTCATCCATGCGACGTCGGCCATTATTTTGATCCACGCCATCCTGATCCATATGTATATGGCGTTCTGGGTGAAAGGATCGATTAAGGGCATGGTTGAAGGGAAGGTGAGCCGCCGCTGGGCGCAAAAACACCACCCGCGCTGGTATCGCGACGTTGAACGTATGGAAGCGAAAAAAGAGAGTACCGAAGGGATGAAGTAAGTCTCTGTAAGATCCCCCGCACCGGATGGTGATATTGATTCGGTGCGGGTATTTCGGGAGTCAGGTATTGGTGATTAAGGCGTCAATAGCGGAAACGATGCAGCTTCTTTCGTTTCGAAGATTGCATACAAAATTCTTATTATTTAACTTCTTTCTCTCCACATGCGTAATCCCTGGAGTATTGAGAAAAAATTTCTGAAAATCAATATTCACTAATGGTGTTACTGCATGATTATGACCGTGAATATGACGACAGTAACTCAGGGGTAAAATAAGCCTCGTTGATAGATCATCATAGTAATCATGTTGGATAATCATAAAATAAGGCTGTAGTTCGCGGGTTTTGTCTGATGTATTTCGGTAAATATCAAATTGAAAACCCATCACAATCCTCCAAAAAAAGGATCATCAGATAATAAACCTGCTTTCTTTGTGAACTCATTCATAGCTCGTATGAATTTTTTATCTCGCTGGCGTTGCTGGTTTCGTTCCTCTGTTGATATCTCTGGACGTGGCAGTGCGCCTGCCATCGGCTGCTCTGCCTTGCGATTGGTAACACTTTGTGTTTTCACATTTCACCTCCTGTGTTGGTGCACGCATTATCAATACTCTCCAATAAAAAACAATACCGTTCCCCCTGGTAATATAAAAAATGCGAGCATCATTCCAGTGGGGAATGTAAGTTACAAAAAAACGTCTTATTAAAATCGCTCCTGAATATAGCGGAACGGATAATCGGTTGGTTTCACTTTACCCACTTTACGTTTTGGTAATTTCACCGGCTCGACTGGCAGTGATTTATAAGGTATTTGCGCAAGCAGATGCGAAATGACGTTGAGCCGTACGCGTTTTTTATCCTCTGAACGCGCGACAAACCAGGGGGCCCAGGCACTATCGGTAGAGGCAAACATGGCATCGCGCGCGACGGTATATTCATCCCACAGCTTGAAGGATTTTATATCCATTGGGGAAAGCTTCCAGGTTTTGCGTCCATCGTTGATGCGGTCGTGCAGGCGGCGTTCCTGCTCTTTCGGTGTGACTTCGAGCCAGTACTTTATCAAGATGATACCGGCATCGACCATCGCCTTCTCGATAATGGGGGCACCGTCCAGGAACTTATTGACCTCATCGGATGTGCAAAAACCCATCACTCGCTCAACGCCCGCTCGGTTGTACCAGCTGCGATCGAAAATAACGATTTCGCCGGCAGAAGGGAGATGAGGCACGTAGCGCTGGAAGTAGAGCTGGCTTTTTTCTTTGTCGGTTGGCGCGGGTAGCGCGACAACGCGAAAAACGCGAGGACTGACACGCTCGGTAATGGCTTTGATCGTGCCGCCTTTGCCCGCACCATCTCGTCCTTCAAAAACGATGCATACCTTGAGCCCTTTGCTAACGACCCACTGCTGGAGCTTAACCAGCTCCACATGAAGACGGCGTAACTCCTTTTCATACTCCTTCTGCTTGAGCGGAACGTAAATCACCTTCTCAGCAGAAGTTTTAGCTTTTTTTGAATTTCCCATAGCAACGCTCGTATCGTGGATGGAGGTAACATATTGAAGTGTAATTGGCCCCCTTAAACTTCGTGGGAAATTTTTGATGTCGTAGCGGCGGCGTTCGGGTTAGAATTCCGCGATACTGTATAAATAAACAGGTGATGCAATAATGCTGACATTGAACGGCGAGAAAATTGACCGTAGCCGGTTTACCGGCGCAAAAATTGAGAATAGCGCGTTTTATAACTGTGATTTTTCAGGTGCGGATCTGACCGATACCGAGTTTGTGGGCTGTCAGTTTTACGATCGCGAGAGCCAGCAGGGTGGCAATTTTAGCCGCGCCGTATTAAAAGATGCCGCCTTCAAAAGCTGCGATTTATCGATGGCTGATTTTCGCAACGCCAGCGCGCTGGGTATCGAAATCCGCGATTGCCGGGCGCAGGGCGCGGACTTTCGTGGTGCCAGCTTTATGAATATGATCACCTCGCGTACCTGGTTTTGCAGTGCTTACATCACGAAATCCAATCTCAGCTATGCGAACTTTTCTAAAGTGGTCCTGGAGAAATGCGAGTTGTGGGAAAACCGCTGGAACGGAGCGAATATCCTTGGTGCGAGCTTTAGCGGGTCCGATCTCTCCGGCGGCGAGTTTTCTTCCTTTGACTGGCGAGCGGCCAATTTTACCCATTGCGACCTCACTAATTCCGAACTGGGCGATCTTGACGTTCGCCGCACTGATTTACAGGGCGTTAAAATAGACAGCTATCAGGTGTCGCAAATAATGGAGCGCCTCGGGATCCTGGTGATGGGCTAAGCATATACACAACTCAAGTCGAAATAATGGATGAATGGGTCAGAAGGTGAGTTCGAACTGGCTCACCATACCAGATTGGTCAATAATGCCTGTTGCAAATTTTTAACAAGTGGTTGTGGAATGAAGAAGACCGTTTTTTCGTTGGCGTTAGGGACCTTTGGCCTGGGGATGGCTGAATTCGGTATCATGGGCGTCCTGACCGAACTCGCGCAGGATACGGGGATTACGATCCCGTCGGCCGGGAATATGATTTCGTTTTACGCTTTTGGCGTGGTGATTGGCGCACCGATTATTGCGCTCTTTTCCAGCAAGTTCTCCTTAAAAACTATTCTGCTTTTCCTGGTAGCGCTGTGCGTAGCGGGTAACGCTATTTTTACCTTCTCGACGTCCTATACCATGCTGGCGATAGGGCGACTGGTTTCTGGTTTTCCGCATGGGGCATTTTTTGGCGTGGGGGCGATAATCCTCTCTAAAATTGCGCCGCCGGGGAAAGTGACCTTAGCCGTAGCCGGGATGATCGCCGGGATGACGGTGGCCAACCTGCTGGGCGTTCCATTGGGGACCTGGCTTGGGCATGAATATAGCTGGCGCTATACCTTCTTTATGATCGCCGCGTTTGATGCGCTGGTGATTCTGGCGATTATCCTCTGGGTACCCAACCTTTACGATAAAGCTAATACCAGACTTGCCGAACAATTCCATTTTTTAAAGCGGCCCGAACCGTGGCTTATCTTCGCAGCGACGATGTTTGGTAATGCGGGAGTATTCGCCTGGTTTAGCTTCGTTAAGCCATTCATGGTGAATGTCTCCGGGTTTTCAGAAGTCTTCATGACGGCGATCATGATGCTGATGGGGCTGGGAATGGTGCTCGGCAATATGCTCAGCGGAAAACTCTCCGGGCGGTACAGCCCGCTGCGAATAGCGGCAACCACCAATCTGGTGATTGTGCTGTCGCTGTTGCTGTTATTCACCTTCGGACAGTACAAGCCGGCATCGCTAATGATGGGTTTCATCTGCTGTATGGGTTTGTTCGCGCTGTCAGCACCTTTACAAATCATGTTATTACAGAATGCGAAAGGCGGAGAGCTGTTGGGGGCGGCGGGTGGTCAGGTCGCGTTTAATCTGGGGAGCGCAATTGGTGCCTGGTTCGGAGGAATGATGATCACGCTTGGCTATAGCTGGAGCTACGTGACTCTGCCAGCGGCACTTCTTTCATTTGCGGCGATGTCGTCGCTGCTGATGTACGGCCACAAGAAGGCCAAAAGAGGTCAGGCCAACGACAATGCGTTAGCCTGACCAGCTATGGGCGGTAAACCTGTCTGTTAAACAAACTTCGCCAGCGGATCGGCCGCCGCAAAGGCCACCGCGCGATCTGCTGCAGGGGGATAAATCAGTTCGTTGGTGATGGCAATTTTGATTTTCTTTGCTTCTGCACGTACGGATTTGACGTCCTGTTCCCAGCCTTCGGTATAAACCGCGCCCCAGGCCCCCAGATCCAGACAGGTGACGTAGTTAACCTGGCGATATGGGTAAGGCTCAACGTTCAGCAGGCTTGCGGCGGCGTTGTGCCCGGCAAATTTACCCAGTTGAATAGCGTGCTGGCAGGTCATCAGTGCCGTATTACCCAGGTCATCGGTTTTGGCGTGAGCCGTATCGCCGGTAGCATACACCTCTGGATGCGCTGGAACTTGTAAAAGCGCGTTCACCCGCAGACGTGCCTGACCGTCGCGTTCGCCATCAATCTGTCCCGTCAGAGAGTGCGCTTCCACGCCCGCTGTCCAGACTACCGATGAGGATTCGATACGCTCACCATTTTTCAAGGTCACGCCGCTGGCGTCAATCGCTTCGATTTCGCTGTTCAGACGCCACTCAATGCCTAACTCGTTGCTGGCCTCTTCAATCACGCTGCGCAGGGCTTCGCTGTAGCGGCCACCCTTCACTGCACCACGCTCAACTACGATAACTTTAATCCTGGTATCATCGCCGAAACGGGCGCGAAGTCGGGCAGGGAGTTCGGTGGCCAGTTCAATACCAGTAAAACCCCCACCGCAGACGACAACGGTGTTACGAGCAGGCGTTGATGGCTGCGTCGTCAGCGCATCGAGGTGGTTTTCAAATACCTGTGCAGATTCAATCTGGTCGATATCGAAGGCAAATTCTGCCAGGCCCGCTATCGATGGGCGTTTAGTCTGGCTGCCTGTCGCGAGGATCAGACGTTCAAAGCTCGCAGAGGTCGTGTTGCCGGATTTATCGCGGTACCAAACGATTTTCTCTTTTGTGTCAATACGTTCTGCGCTGCCTGCAATATAGGTGATATCCAGCTCAGCAAATAACGCACTCAGAGGGGCGACAAAGCCTGATACTTTTTCCTCATAAAAACGTGGTCGAACCCGCAGCTCGGGTTTCGGGGACAGTACCGTAATACACAGGTCATCACACTGATTCAGTTCTGCCAGGCGTGCCGCACTGACCGCTGCCCACATGCCGGAAAAACCACTACCCACAATTAAAATTTGCTTTTTCATCTTCGTTCCTTTTGATCGCCAGGCTTTGTGTCTGACATAACTGCAACTATACTTGTCGGAGTTAACTACGACAACTTCTTTCTGAGTTTGCGCGGAATGATGATCGTAACTGCAATAAAAATAGTGGGTTACAACTGCGTATCTTTTTGGCTGTTTCTCTTTTCGGTAACCTGGCTATAATAACCACGATTATTGATTTCGGAGTTAACCATGGCTTTTTACAGTTCCGGTGTGGAATATGGCATTCATAGCCTGATGTGTATGGTGGATGCTAAGGGTAACGAGCGTGAAATGAGCGTCAGGGAGATGGCTGCCTTACAGGGCGTGCCATACGATTACCTGGGTAAAATCTTCACGCGTCTGTCACGCGCCGGACTGGTGAGCAGTACGGAAGGCAAGGGCGGTGGGTTTAAGCTTGCGCGGCCCGCCGAGCTGATTACCGTGCTGGACGTGGCACATGCCATCGACGGTGAGAAAAATATGTTTGAGTGTCGGGAAGTGCGTCAGCGTCTGGCGGTGTTTGATGAGACTCCGCCAGCCTGGGTGTGTGACGGGCCGTGCGGGGTGCGTTCAGTGATGGATAGCGCGCAGCAGCGTATGGAAGAGGAGTTAGGCCGCCATACTATTCTCGATCTGGCACGCAAGATGTACCGAAAAGCGCCGGACACCTTTTTGATTGAGGTTCAGGACTGGATAACCGACAGACGTAGTGCAACGTGACGTGAAGCCCTCTCCATGATCGGAAAGGGCCATACAGGTTTAAGAGCGCAGATCGATAACCATACGACCGCGGATCTGTCCTTGCTCCATCTCTTTAAAGATGGCATTGATGTCTTCCATCGGGCGCATCGTAACTTTTGGAACCACTTTGCCTTCGGCTGCAAACTGGAAAGCTTCAATCAGATCCTGACGTGTTCCCACCAGCGAACCGACCACCTGAATACCATCAAGCACCAGACGCGGGATGTCCAGGCTCATTGACTCTGGCGGAAGACCGACCGCCACCACGCGTCCACCTGCACGTACGGCATCTACCGCTGAGTTGAATGCCGCTTTTGCCACCGCAGTGACCACAGCGGCATGCGCGCCACCGGTTTTTTCCTGAATCACTTTCGCGGCGTCTTCTGTGCGAGAGTTAACGGTTAAATCGGCTCCCATCTCGGCGGCCAGTTTTAACTGTTCGTCATTGACGTCAATAGCAATCACTTTGGCATTAAAGACGTTTTTTGCGTATTGCAGCGCAAGATTACCCAAACCGCCCAGACCATAAATGGCAATCCATTGGCCTGGCTTGATGTGAGAGATTTTCACCGCTTTATAAGTCGTGACGCCAGCGCAGGTAATACTGCTGGCAGCAGCGGATTCCAGGCCATCCGGCACTTTCACCGCGTAGTCTGCAACGACAATACACTCTTCAGCCATGCCGCCATCCACGGAATATCCAGCGTTCTTCACATCGCGGCAGAGCGTCTCGTTGCCGGCGTTGCAGTATTCGCAGTGACCGCAACCTTCGAAAAACCAGGCGACGCTGGCGCGATCGCCCACTTTAAGTGATTTAACACCCGGGCCGATTGATTTTACGATCCCAATCCCTTCATGGCCCAATATAACCCCGGTTTTGTCACCAAAATCACCGTTCTTGACGTGAAGATCGGTATGGCAAACGCCGCAGCATTCCATTGACAGTAACGCTTCGCCATGTTCCAGAGAACGTAGCGTTTTTTCGGTGACATTGACCTGATGGTCCTGAGTGACAACAGCAGCTTTCATATGTTTCTCCATGTTCATGATGAGATTCTGCACAGCAGGTGTTCTACTCCTTTAGAATTAGTTGTTTGAATCACTTATGCAAGGCGACTGCAACATAATGTAATAATTTCATCGTCTTTATGAACATTTATTGCGGAAATAATGAGATTAATCCATACAAAGTATGTGGCAAAAAGACAACGAAAAAGCCCGACGATTTACACCGACGGGCTCAGGCTTACAGTTGCGCTTCTAAGGCCTTAATTTCATCCTGCCATTGCGCCTGAAGCTGGCGTTTTTGATGCTTTGGTTTGCGTGCCAAATCCTCAGCCAGCAGTGTTTCCAGAGTGACCAGTCTTTCAAGGATATCGTCGCTTTCCCGGTGCCCAGCGCTGGCGACAGATAACGGCGTGACGGAATGTGTCAGTCCGCTCTTGTCTCGTAGGCGATCAAACACCGCTTCAGCATCATGCCATTCTGTCAGCATGCCGTTTTCAACCAGCCAGAACCGATTACAGCTTTGGCTAATTAACTGCCGGTCGTGACTCACCAACAGCACGCCGCCTTCGAACTGATTCAGCGTGTGGGCTAATGCCTCTTTGCCTTCCATATCCAGGTGGTTGGTGGGTTCGTCGAGCATCAACAGGCTATAGCGTGCCAGCGTCAGCCCCACAAATAGCAGGCGCGAGCGTTCGCCGCCGCTCAGGACACTGACTTTTTGCCCGTGCCGTGCCCAGGGAAAGCCCGAACTAATCAACGCCATTTTGCGATCCTGCGGGTTGGGTGCAAAGGGCTCGAGCGCGTCGAGCAGCGAAGCATCATCCGGTAGTTGACGCAACGTCTGGTCATAGTAGCCGAGCGTGACGCGGGGATGGATTTTCAGTTCACCTGCGTGTTGTTCGGCCGTAAATTGCTGCCAGATTAGCTTCATTAAAGATGATTTTCCGCAGCCGTTGTGTCCGACAATCGCTACCCGGTCGCCGCTTTTGAGTCTCGCCATGTCCACGCAAAAGAGCGCAGGCAGGCCCGGTGCTGGCGGCACGGCAAGTGCGTCCATTTCCAGCAGACGATCGGCTCGCAGCGCATCACCGCGCAGAGTTAACGTCCACTGGCTTCCCGCCGTGAGGTAGGTCTGACTCTCCTTCAGGCGATCGACCTGTTTTTCCATCTGTTTGGCTTTGCGGGCCAGATCTTCGTTGTCGTAAACCTTGCCCCAGGTTGCCAGTCTTTTGGCACTGGCCGCAACGCGATCGATCTCTTTTTGTTCGGCTTTGTGCCGCAGGGCATCGCTCTCGTCTTTTGCCGCCAGCGCACGGCGCGCCGCGGTGCAGGGAAGCGCGAAGTCATGCAAGGTTTTATCGCGCAGAATCCAGCTTTTATTGGTAACCACATCTAACAACTGCCTGTCGTGGGACACCAGCACAAAGCTGCCGGACCAGGACTGCAAAAACTGCTCCAGCCACAGCATGGTAGGAAGATCGAGGTGGTTACTCGGTTCGTCCAGCAACAGCAGATCGGGATCGTTAACGAGCGCGCGGGCAAGCAGTAAACGCGTGTGTTGCCCGCCGCTTAAGGTGGCCGTTTGCAGACCAGTATCCTGCGGGCTAAAGCCCATTCCCGCGAGCAGCGTTTCAGCTTTCCAGCGAAGGCTTTCGCGTTCGGCGAGGGGGAGTTGAGTCAGTACGGCATCCAGCATGGTGAGCGGGAAAACGGACTCAGGCAGATGCTGTTCAATGCGGGCCATCAGGCAGTGCCCGGCTAAGGCTACCGAGCCGACGGCGGGTGAGTCGGTACCATCCAGGACTTTCAGCAGGGTGCTTTTACCGCAGCCGTTATCGCCCAGCAGACCAATGCGGTCACCTTTCTTCAGGGTAAAAGAGAGCGAGTCGAAAAGCGTTCCAAACGCAGTATCAACACGGAGAGATTGTGCAGTTAGTAATGTGCTCATTTGTTGCTTACTCAAGAGTTACAGGCATGGGAATGCCTCGTCAAACATCGCTGACGATAACTCAGTAAGCCTGAGGGAAGGGAATCAGGATAAGTTGTCTTCGCTCAAGCAGAAGTTATCGCAGCACGATACCGATAACGCTTGAGTCGATGCGATCGCCTAAAGTATGTGAAAAATTGAAAATTTCACAGTACAGCATAAGAGTCCTCCTTATATATTCAGTTGGTTAATGTATTCTGAGAGTGTAACGGGAACATTAAAAAAGGCAACTTTCGTTGCCTTTTTACGTTTAAATCGAGGTGCGGCGGTAGCTGCGGTACTCCGGCATCCAGAAGTTCTCATCAATAGCTTGTTGCAGCGCGTCGGCGGAGGTTTTCACCGCAACACCTTGCTGCTGCGCCATCTTCCCGACCGCAAAGGCAATCGCGCGAGAAACCTTATGGATATCCTTTAACTCGGGCAGAACCAGCCCTTCGCCGTTGTTCACCAGCGGTGAATGTTTTGCCAGCGTTTCACTCGCGGACATCAGCATTTCGTCGGTGATACGTTTTGCACCAGAGGCAATCACGCCCAGGCCAATTCCCGGGAAGATGTACGAGTTGTTGCACTGCGCAATCGGGTAGAGCTTGTCTTTCCAGATAACCGGATCGAACGGGCTGCCGGTAGCAACCAGCGCGTTGCCTTCGGTCCAGGCGATGATGTCCTGGGGCGTGGCTTCGACACGAGAGGTGGGGTTAGACAGCGGCATAACGATCGGGCGTTCGCAATGCTTATGCATCTCGCGAATAATTTCTTCGGTGAACAGGCCGGTTTGTCCAGAAACGCCAATCAGAATATCGGGCTTAACGTTGCGCACCACGTCGAGCAGGGAGAGCACTTCGTTATCGGTATCCCAATTTTTCAGGTTGTCGCGCTTTTGCACCAGCTTGTTCTGGAACGGCAGCAGATTTGGCATGGCGTCGGTCAGCAGGCCGAAGCGGTCAACCATGAACACGCGAGAACGAGCCAGCTCCTCGCTTAAACCTTCGCGCTGGGTTTGCGCAATGATCTGCTCGGCGATCCCGCAACCGGCAGAACCTGCACCCAGGAAGACAATCTTCTGGTAGCTCAGTTGGCTTCCAGCAGCGCGACTGGCGGCAATAAGCGTACCGGCGGTGACGGCTGCGGTACCCTGAATATCGTCGTTAAAGGAGCAAATGTCGTCACGGTAGCGGTTAAGCAGCGGCATGGCGTTTTTCTGCGCAAAGTCTTCGAACTGCAGAAGTACGTCCGGCCAGCGTTGTTTTACCGCCTGGATAAAGTCATCAACAAACTGGTAATACTCATCATCGGTAATACGCGGGTGACGCCATCCCATATACAGCGGGTCGGTCAGCAACTGCTGGTTGTTAGTCCCGACATCCAGCACCACCGGCAGGGTGTACGCCGGGCTAATGCCGCCGCAGGCGGTGTAGAGTGACAGTTTTCCAATAGGGATCCCCATACCACCAATGCCCTGGTCGCCCAGACCCAAAATACGCTCACCGTCGGTTACCACGATCACTTTGATATTGTGGTTCGGCACGTTTTGCAGGATATCGTCCATGTTGTGACGATTCTGATAGGAGATAAAGACCCCGCGCGAACGACGATAAATTTCGGAGAAACGTTCGCAGGCGGCACCTACCGTAGGGGTATAGATAACCGGCATCATCTCTTCGAGATGATTTTGTACCAGTCGGTAGAAGAGGGTTTCGTTAGTGTCCTGGATGTTGCGCAGGTAGATGTGTTTGTCTATCTCGGTTTTGAAACCCTGGTACTGGATCCACGCGCGTTCCGCTTGTTCTTCAATGGTCTCAACCACTTCGGGAAGCAGACCGAGGAGGTTAAAGCTTCCGCGCTCTTCCATGCTGAAAGCGCTGCCTTTGTTCAGCAGCGGGAACTCCAGCAGAACCGGGCCAGCGTACGGGATGTAAAGGGAACGATGTTTCTTGGCGTTATTGTCCATGTTACTCACTCGATTTTTGGGTATCCGTCCCTGGCACTGTCATTTGTCATCTTTCTGGCTTACTGCCAGGGAGTTGGGTCGGCTGGTATTATAAAGGAGGTGAATATGAATTACCTCAACGCACAAACAAAAACACCATCGGTTTTGCCGATGGTGTCGTCAGTCGTACGCGGGATCTTATTTGTCTGCGTGGCGTTTTCTGCCGGACGCATGGGTCACTACGGTTTCATTGCTGCCCTCAATCACCACCTTACGCTGATTAGAGAGCTTGTAGTTCAATCCCAAAATATGACGTGCCTTACGGTTCGATTTCATATGACGCCTCAATCCTGTTGATAGTTTTAAGGACAAGTTTGCTTTCGCAAACGAAATGTACCCCTTAGGTTGCCGATCCAGCATAGCAGGTTTTTACAGGGGAGTATGTTGACCACTCACGACGTAGTTAATTGTCTGCTGATAAATATCACTGAGGATGTCATTGTCAGAGGCTTCTACCCAGCGGGTGAGTTCCATCAAAATGTCATCTTCAGTGACCGCGCCATGTTCTGCGCGTAAGCCTTGTTCAATAGCGTTTACCAGGGCCGGTTGTGCGGAATGAGTATTTGCTGAGTAATGAGTAAACATGCTGCCTCCGTGTCGTTATCTGTGTAATGTTCCGGTTTACAAATTGTAATTCGCATTCACAATGGCAAATATTTATTCCGCTGTGGTTCAGATTCATCCTGGAAATAAAAATATCATAATTAACTCTTTTTATTCATCCTTGTCAGGTTCGGGGTTATTCATATTTCCCCTGCTATAAATATATTAAATATAGCAGGGGGGAATTAGCGTTTTACCACTTCATTTCGCCGGTATTGACTTTGGCACTCAGCTCCAGCGAACTCTCTTCTGCCAGGTCTGGCCACTGCTTTTTCATCGCGGTAATCACCTGTGCGGAGCTTTTATTTTCCGCCAGCGCCTGTTCAAACTGCTGTAAATAGGTGCGGGTGAAATTCACAGCGTCAAGACCAGCGGGTGGTGTCCCAAGGTAGTGCCCAGGAATGACGCGCTCAGGATTGAGGGCCGACATCTCATCAAGCGTAGTCAACCACTGCTGACGGCTCTCTTTGGTCTGCGTATCGGCAGTCCAGAGGTGGATGCCCCACGACACGCCGGTCCCGCCCAGGATGGCTTTTGCAGAAGGAACCCAGACGTAAGCGGCGTAGCTGTCAGGCTGTTTAATTTCGATTTTCTCGCCATCCACCATAAACGTCGTTGAAGCGATAACCTGCGGGACAATCAGTTTCGTTGGCGCACCGTCTTTCATCTGTGGGCCCCAGAAGGCCAGTTTGGCATCTTTGGTTTCTTTGATATGGTCAACCACGTGCTGAGTCGCTACCACTTTTGCATTCGGGAAGGCTTTAACCAGCGGTTGCAGACCAAAGTAGAAATCAGGATCTCCGGAGGTAATCACAATTTTATTTAACGTTTTGCCGCTGCGACGAATTTTATCAACCAGCGCTTCACCCTCTTTCACGCTGAATTGAGCATCAAAGAGCACAGCTTCTTTTGGCCCGGAAACCAGCGTTGACGAAACGGCAAAAATGCCTTTGTCCTGTGGGTTATAGGTGTCCAGGGCCAGCGGCGCGGCAAAAACGGCAGGAGTGAAAAGGGAAGTGAGCAGGGCAAGGCGAGTAAGCTTCATCATAATGTCTCTGTTTTAGGAAAGTCTCTATTGTACGGATCTCTTCATTTGCCAGAATTCCTGAAACAAGACATGCTTAGTTTCATAAATCGAGCAGATGGAGTCGCAGGAATGGATCGCGTTATCGCAGCCCAGGTCTATAACCGAATATGTGAATTGGGGAGTTTAAGTGCGGCCGCCCGGGCGCTTGGGATCTCGCGGCCTATGGTGAGTCGCTACCTGGAGCAGATGGAAAAGTGGGCGGGAACCCGGCTGATCCATCGTTCGACGCGCAAGCTGACTCTGACATCAGCCGGGGAACAGGTGCTACAAAAAACCCGAAATTTGTCGCGACTGTCGCAGGAAATTGAGGACCAGTCATCGAAAGACACTCCCACAGGCACGCTGCGCGTAGCTTGCGCGCATTTCACCGCGATGCAAATTGTGGCTCCCGTCCTGCCCGCTTTTCTGGCACGTTATCCCGCGCTTCGGGTGGAAATGGATGTGAATAACCATCCTGTGAGTCTGGTGGGTGAACGTATCGATGTGGCGATCCGCATTACGGATAACCCGGAACCGGGGATGATTGCCCGTCGCCTGGGAGAGTGCCGCTCGGTGCTCTGCGCATCGCCTGGATACCTCGACATCAACGGTACCCCGCAAACGCTGGAAGAGTTGGCGCAACACAACTGTTTGCATTACAGCTTTTTTGCCGGGCAGTCGTGGAATTTTCTCACGACCGGGGGCGAAATGGTCTCGGTGGCGGTAAGTGGAAACCTCAGCGCCAGCATTTCTGCGCTATTGCTGGAGGCGGCCATCAACCACTGTGGCATCGCAATGCTCCCGGAGAGTGAAGCGCAATCGGCAATTGATAGCGGCTTGCTCGTCTGCGTGTTGCCTGTACTGACGCCTAAGCCGCTGGCAATCTATGGAATTTACCAGTCACGCGATTTTCAGCCTGCCGCGCAACGCGTGTTCCTCGACGAACTTGTCCGAAGCCTCACCTGATTAATGAGCTACGCTCATTACGCTATTCCACTTTTATCCATAGTCAGCGTGGAAGGGCTCCAGTAGGTTGGGGGTCTTCTGTGCAGCACCATCATGTGAGGTTGAGAGATGAAAGTTTTGGGTTATGCAGCAAAAACGCCAACGGCTCCACTGGCACCGTTCAACTTTGAGCGCCGCGAGCCGCGTCCTGATGACGTGGTTATCGAAATCCTGTACTGCGGTGTCTGCCATTCCGATCTCCATCAGGCTCGAAACGACTGGGGATTTAGCGAATATCCCATCGTACCAGGCCATGAAATCATTGGCCGTGTAAAATCAATTGGTGACAGTGTCACTAAATTCAAAGCGGATGACCTGGTGGGTATCGGCTGTATGGTGGATTCCTGCCGCGAATGTCATCCCTGTCAGCAGGGCCTTGAGCAGTATTGCGAAGAAGGGAATATTCAAACCTATAACGGTCATGACCGTTTTGACCAACGGCCTACCTACGGTGGATATTCTCAAACCATCGTTGCCAGCGAAGATTTCGTGCTGCGCATTCCGCAAAATATGGACCTGAAAAGCGCCGCACCGCTGTTGTGCGCCGGTATCACCACCTGGTCGCCGCTGCGTCACTGGAATATTGGTAAGGGCAGCAAGGTTGCAGTCATTGGGCTAGGTGGGCTTGGTCATATGGCCATTAAACTGGCTCACGGTCTGGGGGCTGAAGTGACGCTATTCACGCGCTCGCCCGGCAAAGAGGCCGACGCCCGACGTTTAGGGGCTGACCGGATTGTCTATTCAACGGACGATAATCAGATGGTATCCGTCGCTAATCAGTTCAACCTGATCATCGACACGGTGCCGTACGTTCATGATATCGACCCTTATATGTCGACGTTAACGCTGGACGGGACGCTGGTGTTTGTGGGTTTCCTGGGAGATAACCCGCCAGTGAACACGGTTCCAATGATTATTGGCCGTAAATCCATTGCTGGTTCCTGCATTGGGGGAATTGCCGAAACCCAGGAGATGCTCGATTTCTGCGGTGAGCACGGTATTACGTCAGACGTTGAGGTGATCAAGATGGCCGAGATTAATGACGCATTTGAAAGAATGCTCAAAAGCGATGTGAAATATCGTTTTGTGATTGATATGGCGTCACTCACCGCGTGATGGACTAAGACTTCTCTGTCTTCCTCCCATCCCCGGATCCACGTTCTATACTTAATCCTTTGTAAGCCAAAAGGAGAGCAAGAATGACGATTCATAAACACGGTTCGGCACATTGGTCTGGTGATATTAAAAAGGGTAAAGGCACGGTATCTACCGAAAGCGGCGTCCTGAACCAGCAACCTTACGGCTTTAATACCCGTTTTGAAGGCGAAAAAGGGACTAACCCGGAAGAGCTAATAGGTGCCGCGCATGCAGCCTGTTTTTCGATGGCGCTGTCCCTGATGCTGGGTGAGGCTGGGTACACTGCGGATTCTATCGATACCACTGCGGACGTGTCGCTGGACAAAACCGATGGCGGCTTTGCGATAACCAAAATCGCGCTGCAAAGTAAGGTCACCGTACCGGGCATTGAGCCACAGCAGTTTGACGGCATCATTCAGAAAGCGAAAGCGGGTTGCCCGGTATCGCAGGTCCTGAAGGCGGAAATTACGCTGGACTACAAGCTGAACTAAAGTCTATGCCGGGTGAAAGCCCGGCTATTATTTCTCATTATTGATTGCCGTATAGCACGGTGAGATCTCCACCGAGACGTCGATTTGACAGTGGTCGACTGTTATCACGAAGCGTAATAGTGACGTTGTCACATTTTATCAGCGTACAATAAGGTTCCAGCCACTCCAGATGCGATTTGTCGTGTTGTAACACGTAACGCGCCAGCCTAATCAGAGCATGGTTGTTTTCCTGCATCAGATCTTTGTTATTCGCCTGTGCGAAACTGGCGATCATCACCAGCGGCTGCAAAGCATAGTTATGATAGGCAGTGGCGCGCTGTCGGCGTTGTCGTTCGTTAGGCAACGTGCCATCGGCTTCGATTTGCCCCGCCGCAATGCGGTATTCCTTTAAAGACCAGTCAAATAAATCCTGGCGATTTACCGCTACGGATGTTGCCATGACCGACCACGCAGCCCAGTAACTGTGGTTATTCGTTTTAGACAGAGCCAGTCCGTCCCAGTCCTTCACCACCTGGTCAGCCAGCAGGGAAAGCCAGCGATCGATGTCAGCCGTGTCACCTGGCATCGACCGAGGCATAAACTTCAGCTCCAGCCAGCCGGTGGCGAGCGTCGCCAGTGCCCATTTGCGCATCGAACGCCCGGTATGGTTGGTTTGCGTTGAGGTTAGCGCTCCTGCTTTTGCCCAGTCGCGATAGCCGCGTAGTAAGCAGGTTAATGTGGCAGGATCGCCACTTCGCTTATAGCGCCAGACCATCGTCGATATCCCGCGTTCGAAATCGACAATCTGCTTTGTCTGCGCGCGAAATGCCTGTTCTGCTTCTGGATTCAGGGTCGCGCGAGCGCTATCCGAGCCTTCATATTTACTGGGGAAATTCAGGCTCCCGGTATACGGAGCGGGCAAGGCGATGCATTTCCCGCTCACCGTTTTCGCCAGGATTTTGGCAAAGCCCGGCGGCGGCACGAGAGGTGCCGAAAAAGCGAATCCGGGTGCCAGCAACAGCATGAGTAATAAGCGCATCATCAGACTGTACGACAGTCACCAGGCAATCGTCCATTCCATCAGCCCTTCACTTTTTTGGCGCGACGCTGGGTTCTCTTTTATGATAACGATACATTTATGAGGGAAGGGACATCGGAATGGCAAATCTGCCGTGGCGGATACGAGTACGCTTGTTAACCATTTTAAAAACGACAGCGTTAGCATTGGGCGTTTTATTGGTTGTCCTGCTGGCCGCCGGAATCTATACATCACAAACTGGACCCACTCTACAGCCATGGCACACCTGGACCGGGCATGAGATGTCCGCCCGTGAGATCGACAAAGCGAGCTTTGGTGACTATCTGGCACAGGAGAAATCCGTTTTCCTCGATTTACAAACTGAGGTGACCAACAAACTCGTGGGCGATGAGAAGACCCCATTAAGCCGCTATTACCGAAATAGCCCGGTTTGGTCAGGGCAGTTTCTTGATGACGGTAATCGATCGTTTGTATTGATGCCAGAAGGACATCCCAGGGGCGTTGTTGTCCTCATGCATGGTTTAACTGACTCACCCTACAGCGTAAAAAGTATTGCTATTGATTATCAACAGCATGGGTTTATCGCCGTTGTGCCGCGTCTGCCTGGGCATGGAACGGCTCCCGGTGCGCTCACCCGTGTGCAATGGGAAGACTGGCTGGCGGTCACCCGTCTCGCCGTGCGCGAGGCGACGCGCCTTGGGGGCAAAGGCGTACCGCTACATCTGGTGGGATACTCCA
This sequence comes from Enterobacter sp. SCRI0065, assembly GCF_059766475.1. NCBI lineage: Bacteria > Pseudomonadati > Pseudomonadota > Gammaproteobacteria > Enterobacterales > Enterobacteriaceae > Enterobacter > Enterobacter sp. SCRI0065. The sequence continues at coordinate 229,640 of NZ_JCBAJB010000005.1, forward strand.
ACGGCGGGGCGCTGGTTATGAAGTATGCGCTCGACAGCCTCAACGACACATCGTTACGCCAGCCCCAGCAGATTGTATTGCTCTCGCCAATGATTGGCGTCACGGCATTTGCGCGTTTCGCCGGGCTGGCAGGCATCCCGGCAATACTGCCTGCATTTGCTAAATCGGCCTGGCTGAATATCGCCCCGGAATACAATCCGTTTAAATACAATTCATTTCCGGTGAACGCTGCGCGTCAGTCGTGGTTACTGACGAAAGCGCTGCAACAGCAAATGAGTGAAGCTGCCCGTCAGAATCGTCTCGCCGCGCTGCCGCCAGTGCTGACCTTCCAGTCAATCATGGATTCAACGGTCAGCTCGCGCGCCGTGGTGAATACGCTGTATAACGTGCTGCCTGCCAACGGTAGCGAACTGGTCATTTATGACATTAACCAGGCGGCCAGTTTCCGCCCGCTGTTCAGACCCACTGCCTACGATGCCGTTAATGCACTGCTGCCGCCGGCACCGCGCCGCTACGGTACGACGGTTATCACCAATGCGTCCCCGAACACTTTCGCAACCGTCGCGCGCAGCACGCCAGCGGGAGAACGGGACGAAAACGTGCAGCCGCTGGGGATATCTTATCCTGCTGATATCTTCTCGCTGTCGCATGTCGCCATACCGTTCTCGCCGAGCGACGATCTTTACGGAAGTCATCCGGCAGATCCTCGCCGCTACGGCATCAATCTGGGCACGATTTCTCTGCGCGGTGAAACGTCAGTGCTGGTGGTCAGCATGGATTCGCTGATGCGGGTGACCTCAAACCCCTTTTATGACGATATGGTGGCACGAATCAACCAGCGACTGCCGAGCTGCACTGATTGCGATCGACCCGATACCAGTACAGTAACGCCAGCGCGCTGAGCATTGCGCCCAGCGAACACACGCCCGGCCACCCGTAATGGCTCCAGAGCTGGGTGGCCAACAGCGCGCCGCAGGCGCTGCCAATAGAGTAGAAAAACATGTATGCGGCGACCAGGCGGCTGGTCGCCTGCGGATTTCTGGCAAAAATCAACGTCTGGCTGGTGACGTGAACGGCCTGTACAGCAAAGTCGAGCATGACAATGCCCACCGTTAAGGCGAGAAGTGACGTCCCACCCCAGAAAATCGCCGCCCATGACAGCAAAAGCAACACCAGAGCCGCGCCTGTTACGCGTTGCCCAAGGCCTCGATCCGCTAAAATACCGGCTCGTCTTGCGGCCAGGGCTCCGGCAATTCCCGCCAGACCAAAGAGCCCAATGTGTGCGGTGCTCAGATTGTACGGACGCTGACTTAGGGGGAAGACCAGCGAGGACCACAGCACGCTAAAGTTCATGAAAATCAGCATCGCCAGTATCCCACGAGAGCGAAGCTCGGGGATCTGCCGCCATAGCGTAATGACGGAAAACAAAAGCTGGCGATAGGTTTGTGCAGGACGTGGCTTGCGGTCTTGGGGCGCTGCGTGCAGAAATATGACGGCCATGATGAACATGGCACCGGCAGATACCAGCAGAGTTCTGCGCCAGTCCAGCCATTCGGTCAGCACACCGGAGATCAGACGTGCCAGCAGGATCCCCAGCACAATGCCGCTTGTCACCATGCCGGTGGTTTGCCCGCGTTTATCCGGGTGAGCGAGAGCGGCGGCAAAGGCGACGATAATCTGGACCACGACCGCCATCATTCCCACTAAGGCCAGCGTTCCACTTAACCCGTACAGCGAGGTCGTCATAGCGGCGAGGACTATAAATACAACACTCGCCATCAGCATCGCCACGACCAGATATTTGCGGTTTAAGCGGTCGCCAAGCGGAACCAGAAGCAGCAGGCCCAACGCATACCCGAGTTGCGTCGCAGTAATAACAATCCCCATTTTTCCCGTCTCTTCAACAAACGTTGCGGCAATCTGGTTTAGCAGGGGTTGCATCATGTAGACGTTCGCCACTGCAAAAGCGCACAGCGCAGCAAACAGGAACGCCATTCGCGACGTCAGGTAAGCGTCCTGAACACGGTCTTCAAAGCAGGTCATTTGCATTGCCCCTTAATCTGGTTTTAAATAACAACCAGATGATCAATAACCATTCTGGTTTTTATTTGCAACTAGTTTTACGGGATTGACCTATGACGCATGAAGATACGTTTGTAAAAACAACCTGTCCGGTCGCACGGGCGGTCGATTTACTTGGCGATCGCTGGGTGTTGATGATTCTTCGCGACGCCTTTGACGGACTTCGCCGTTTTTCTGACTTTCAGAAAAGCACGGGGGTGGCCAAAAACCTGCTGGCCGCGCGGTTAAAATGGCTTGTCGAGGCGGGTATTTTTACCCAGGTCCCCGTGAACGAAGGCGCGGCGTACCATGCCTATGCACTCACACCCAAGGGGAAATCTTTATTTCCTTTGATTTTGAGTTTGCGCCAGTGGGGTGAGGAGCATCTTTTCCGTGATGGTGAACCCATGTCGCGGCTTGTGGATGCTGAGCAACAGCCGATTGCAAAACTCGTTGTCACCAATGCGAGCGGCAAAAAACTTGAGCCCGAAGATATTCAACGTCTTCAGCCGTAACGAAGCAGACCGCAATCACATTCATCATTCTTATGTTTGTGGCGAAAATCTTCGAAGAAAATATAGAGGGTACCGATAGGCGGCGTTCAGAAAGTATGATAAACAGACGCTTAAATGCGCAAATATTAATACAGGACACCTTATTGTGCTGACAACCATCATTTATCGAAGTCAGTTGAATTCATCCTGTGGAACAATTCCGCTTCTCACCATTGTGGAAGAGGCGAAACATCGCAACGCGGCGCTGAATATAACGGGTATTTTGTTGTTTAACGGTGTCGATTTCCTGCAAATTCTTGAAGGAACCGAAGAGAGTGTTGTGAAGCTCTTCCATAAAATCCGCGCAGATGAACGACATCACTGCGTTGTTGAGCTCATGCGCGATTACGGCCCAAGACGACGGTTTGAAAATGTCGGCATGCTGCTGTTTGATCTTCAAAAAGAGACGGCCAAATCGGTCATTGAATCCGTTTTGCGCTACAGCAAACTGGAAAGCTATTTGACGTCTGAAGATCGGGTCTTCAAATTTATTCAAACCTTTATCACTCAAGGAAAACAACCCGATATCTGCGTTGATTTTCTACCCGATAACTGGACGCTTGAAGCCGAACTGGCTCCGTTTGGGGAAGGGGTTAACGGGCTGATTGACAATCAAATCTGTCAGTTCGCATTCCAGCCGATCGTCGATCCTTCTGAGGGTAAAATCACCTCACTTGAAGCGCTCATCCGTGGCAACGATGGCGGGAGCCCAGAACGATTTTTCAACGCTATTGACCAGGAAAAAGTCTACGAGGTCGATCTCCAGACCAAAGCCTATGCTTTTGCACTGGCCGAAAAGATTGGCATTGGGAATCATAAAATTGCGATTAATCTGTTGCCCATGTCGCTGGTGAATGTGCCCGGTGCCGTGCAATTTTTGCTGGATCAGATTGCGAAATATCACCTTCAGCCGGAGCAGGTGGTGATCGAAGTGACAGAAAACGAGATGATTTCTGGCTTTAATCAGTTTAATAGTGCCATCAAACAGCTGCGCGCAGCGGGGATTGGGCTGGCAATCGATGATTTTGGCTCAGGCTATGCCGGGCTTTCTCTGCTCACCAAATTCCAGCCGGATAAGATTAAAATCGATCGCGAGATTGTCAGCGACATCCACACGAGTGGGCCAAAGCAGGCGATTGTGAAATCCATCGTGAGCTGCTGTACCGATCTGGAAATCACGCTGGTGGCCGAAGGGATTGAAAAAATGGAAGAGTGGTGCTGGCTGGAATCAGCAGGGATCCGGCGTTTCCAGGGCTTTTTATTTGCGCGCCCGCAGTTGAATGGCGTAGGCGATATCCAGTGGCCACAAGTTGCCAGTACACATCGCCCTACGCATTAACATCATGAATGCGAGCGGTTGATCCCCATCGCCAGTACCTGCGCGGGGTCAAAAAGCGATAAGCTCTCTACCTGCCCAAGCAGAATCACTTTGCGAAAATCCAGGGCAGATTGTGGCTCGGAGACTAAAGTGATCGCCTTATCCGCGTACCAGGCGCTGTAGTTATGCTCGATATGCAGATCCAGGGTTTTCGCATCGCGGTAGCCGCTAAGCATCGGGATCAGCACGATGTTATTCGCCTCGCCGCTATCGAAGGTCGCGGTATGAATCATACCAATGTAGATACGCTGAGACTTAAGCGTGACCCACGCCAGATCGCCTTTCTCCATACACTGATAAAGTAGCCCCTCCACGCCATTTGCGCGTGAGAGATGCTTATAAAGCTCGCGACGTCCGTGAATATCCAGCCGTGCGCTCTGAGACCAGTTGGAACGCCAGAGGCAAAACAAGACGGCGAAGGCCAGCATAATCACAACCGGTGCCTGGATACCTAAAAAGCTCCAGTTCATGAACGTCATGTGATAGTGGTGTTGTTCCGGGCCGAACAGAGAAGGCAGGGCGTTTGATACCAGCGAGCCCCCTAAAAGGACAAGCCATAATATTCCCGTTGCCAGTATGCCCTGTAAAACAAATATACAGCCGTAAAGGGCGACTAAAAAATAGACATCCCAGCCAAAGCTACGCTTGAATTTAAATCGAGTGGAAAGATCGTGGCTGGTGTACCAGTAGCCGCACACCATCAGTACCATAAATATCGCAGTCCCCATCTCAGGCCCTCTTCAGCGCATCAACATGACGGCTAAAATCATCCTGAACATGCTTACAGTGGATATTCACAGACGTATTGCCGTCGGCATCGATGACAATACGTTCCCCGTCATCAATCGCTTCCTGTATTTCACTGTGGCTCATCACCTGGAGCAATGCATCCGGGCTGGCAAACAACGAACGAATCATTTTCTTCATCAATTAATAACCTCCGGAAAAGAAGTATAGAGAAAGGGTTTGCGTTAAGGGTAAATGTCAGACATATCCGTTTCGATTTCCCGTTTTGGTGGGATGTGCTTAAATAGCTAAAACGGTTTAACTAAGTTTAGCTTGAGGTGATCATGAAAAAGATTTGGGTACTTGGTGATGCGGTGGTCGATCTACTCCCCGATGAGGAAGGCAAACTATTGCAATGTCCTGGCGGTGCGCCTGCCAACGTGGCCGTGGGTGTTGCACGTCTGGGGGGAAAGAGCGGGTTTATTGGCCGGGTGGGTGACGATCCCTTTGGGCGATTTTTGCGCAAGACGCTCAATCAGGAGAAGGTCGACACGCATCATATGCATCTCGATTTACAGCATCGTACTTCAACCGTGGTGGTAGATCTGGCACCGGATGGGGAGCGATCGTTCACGTTTATGGTTCGACCCAGTGCCGACCTGTTCTTAGTCCCGGCTGACTTACCCGTTTTTCAGAAAGGGGAATGGCTGCACGTTTGCTCGATTGCACTTAGCGCCGAGCCAAGCCGTTCGACTACGTTTCGCGCCATGGATGCAATCAAAGAGGCGGGAGGTTACGTCAGTTTCGACCCTAATATCCGAGCCGATCTCTGGCAGGATGGCGAAGTGCTCCATGATTGCCTGGTGCAGGCGCTGCGAAAGGCCGACGTTGTTAAGCTCTCGCTCGAAGAGTTGATTTTTTTGAGCGGGCATCATGACCTGGAGCAAGCTCTCACGCGGCTGGTCAATGAATATCATCTCCCTCTGGTGCTGGTCACACGAGGAAAAGAAGGGGTTATCGCCTGGCACGACGGGCAGATAAAAACCTTTGAAGCCGAGCCAGTCAACAGTGTCGATACCACTGGTGCGGGTGATGCCTTTGTGGCCGGCTTGCTGTTTGGGCTCTCGGCTGAAAACGCTGATTTCACCGCAACGCTGGCTCTGGCGCAACGCTGTGGGGCACTCGCTACCACGGCAAAAGGGGCAATGACCGCACTGCCTTATTATCAGGATCTTTAATGCTTTGCCTCTCCCAGACCGCGTTCCGGCGGTCTGAATTGTCGCCCAGGTCACATTTACTAAACCGGTTTAGCAAAAAGGGTTGCCCTGCCAAAATTGGACGGTTTAGTATCATCAACCTAAACCGGTTTAGCAATTTAGCAACTTTCAATAACCTCTTTTAGGGATGCGACATAATGTATAAGAAACGCAGACTTGCCGTGATGATTGGCATGCTGGCCGGCAGTGCGTCCGTATACGCTCAAACGGACATGAACAGTATTGAATCTCGTCTCGCCGCACTTGAGCAGCGTCTGCAGGATGCAGAGAGCCGTGCTAATGCGGCAGAAAAACGTGCGACCGTAGCGGAACAAAAAACGCAGCAGCTGGTGGCGGTTCAGCAGCAAACACAAACCTCCACTCAGGAAGTGGCGCAGCGTACAGCGGCGCTGGAGAAAAAGTCCGATCAAACCAGCGGCTTTGAATTCCACGGCTATGCACGCTCCGGTTTGCTGATGAACGATGCCGCCTCCAGCAGCAAAAGCGGGCCGTATCTGACCCCAGCCGGCGAAACTGGTGGTGCGGTAGGGCGTCTGGGCAACGAAGCGGATACCTACGTTGAGCTGAACGTGGAGCATAAACAGACGCTGGAAAACGGCGCGACCACCCGCTTTAAGGCGATGCTCGCCGACGGGCAGAAAACCTATAACGACTGGTCCGCGGATTCCAGCGATCTGAATATTCGTCAGGCCTTTGCTGAGCTTGGCAGTTTGCCAGACTTCAGCGGCCCGCTAAAAAGCAGTACCTTCTGGGCCGGTAAACGCTTTGACCGCGATAACTTTGACATCCACTGGCTCGATTCCGACGTGGTGTTCCTCGCCGGGACCGGCGGTGGGGTGTATGACGTGAAATGGGATGACGATTTTCGCAGTAACTTCTCAATCTACGGGCGTAACTTTGGTAGCGAAGAGGAGATCGACAATAACGTTCAGAACTACATCCTCAGCATGAACCACTTTGCCGGGCCATTGCAGGTGATGGTCAGCGGAATGCGTGCCAAAGATAATGAAGACCGTAAAGATGCCAATGGCGATCTGATCAAAACCGATGCTGCCAATAATGGCGTACATGCCCTTGTCGGCCTGCATAACGACAGTTTCTACGGCCTGCGCGAAGGCTCGGCAAAAACCGCGCTCTTATACGGCCATGGTCTGGGTGCAGAAGTGAAAAGCATCGGGTCCGACGGGGCGTTGCTGTCTGAGGCCGATACCTGGCGCTTTGCCAGCTACGGCGTAACCCCGCTCGGCGGCGGCTGGCATATCGCTCCGGCGCTGCTGGCGCAAAGCAGTAAAGATCGCTACGTCAAAGGTGACAGCTACGAATGGGTGACGCTCAACACGCGTTTGATCAAAGAAGTGACGCAGAACTTCGCGCTCGCTTTCGAAGGTAGCTATCAGTACATGGATTTGAATCCGGAAGGGTACAAAGACCGCAACGCTGTTAACGGTAGTTTCTATAAGCTGACCTTCGCCCCGACGTTAAAAGCGGGCAAGATTGGCGATTTCTTCAGCCGACCAGAACTGCGTTTATACGCAACCTGGATGGACTGGAGCAGCAAACTGGATAATTACGCCAGCGATGATGCCTTTGGCAGCAGCGGCTTCAACGCGGGTGGGGAATGGAACTTTGGGGTGCAGATGGAAACCTGGTTTTAACCCTTTACGCTCCCGCTATGCGGGAGCGTCACTTACATCATAAAAAATGAGTTCAGGTAGAGGTGTCTATGGATTTTGATAATATCGCCCGTGCGCTTATTCCGCTGCTGGGCGGCAAAGAGAACATCGCCAGCGCCGCGCATTGTGCAACGCGCTTACGTCTGGTGCTGGTTGACGATGCCTTGGCCGACCAACAGGCCATTGGCAAGGTTGAAGGGGTCAAAGGGTGTTTTCGTAACGCCGGACAGATGCAGATTATTTTCGGCACTGGTGTGGTGAATAAGGTTTACGCAGCCTTTATTCAGGCGACCGGAGTGGGGGAATCGAGCAAGTCAGAAGCCGCCAATATCGCGGCGCGTAAGCTCAACCCGTTCCAGCGTATTGCGCGACTGTTGTCGAATATCTTTGTGCCGATTATTCCGGCGATTGTCGCCTCCGGCCTGCTGATGGGCTTGCTCGGCATGGTGAAAACCTACGGCTGGGTCAATGCCGATAACGCTATCTACATCATGCTCGATATGTGTAGCTCGGCGGCGTTTATTATTTTGCCGATCCTGATTGGCTTTACCGCCGCGCGTGAGTTTGGCGGTAATCCGTATCTCGGCGCGACGCTCGGCGGGATCCTGACGCATCCGGCGCTGACCAATGCCTGGGGCGTGGCCTCCGGGTTCCATACCATGGACTTTTTCGGCTTTGAAATTGCCATGATTGGCTATCAGGGCACGGTGTTCCCGGTCCTGCTGGCGGTATGGTTTATGAGCATGGTTGAAAAGCAGCTGCGTCGGGTGATTCCTGACGCGCTGGATCTGATCCTGACGCCGTTCCTGACGGTGATCATCTCCGGTTTTATCGCACTGCTGATTATCGGTCCGGCGGGCCGTGCGCTGGGCGATGGCATCTCTTTTGTCCTCAGCACGCTGATTGAACATGCTGGCTGGCTTGCCGGACTGCTGTTTGGCGGTCTTTACTCGGTGATTGTGATTACGGGTATTCATCATAGTTTCCATGCTGTTGAGGCCGGTTTGCTGGGTAATCCCTCCATTGGCGTTAACTTCCTGCTGCCTATCTGGGCGATGGCGAACGTGGCGCAAGGTGGTGCTTGTCTGGCCGTCTGGTTCAAAACTAAAGACGCAAAAATTAAAGCCATTACGTTGCCATCGGCATTTTCTGCCATGCTGGGGATTACCGAGGCGGCGATTTTCGGGATCAACCTGCGCTTTGTGAAACCGTTTATTGCGGCGCTGATTGGCGGCGCGGCGGGCGGTGCCTGGGTGGTTTCAGTTCATGTGTATATGACCGCCGTGGGTTTAACTGCGATCCCAGGCATGGCCATCGTGCAGGCCAATTCGCTGCTTAACTATATCATCGGCATGGCGATCGCCTTTGGCGTGGCGTTTACCGTCTCCCTGCTGCTGAAATACAAAACGGACTCTGAATAATGACGCTTCCTTCCCGCTGGCCTGCCGTATTACAGGCCGTTATGAAAGGGCAGCCGCGGGCGTTGGCTGATGACCATTATCCACAATGGCATGCCGCTCCCGCCACTGGCCTGATGAACGACCCTAACGGTTTTATCTGGTTTGCAGGACGCTACCATCTGTTTTATCAGTGGAATCCGCTGGGCTGCGATCATCGCTATAAATGCTGGGGCCACTGGAGTTCTGCCGATCTGATTCACTGGCAGCACGAGCCGATGGCGCTGATCCCCGATGAAGAGTACGACCGTAACGGTTGCTACTCCGGAAGCGCCGTCGATAACCACGGCGTGCTGACGCTGTGTTATACCGGCAACGTTAAGTTTGAGGATGGCGGTCGCACCGCGTGGCAGTGTCTGGCGGTGCAAAACGCAGCGGGGAGCTTTGATAAGCTTGGGCCGGTGCTCGCTTTACCCGAGGGATACACCGGGCACGTCCGCGACCCTAAAGTGTGGCAGCACGACGGCTTCTGGTACATGGTGCTGGGCGCGCAGGATGTACAAAAGCGTGGCAAAGTGCTGTTGTTTAAATCCACCGACCTCCGGACCTGGGACGCCTGTGGTGAAATCGCCGGACATGGCGTGAACGGTCTCGCCAATGCGGGCTACATGTGGGAATGCCCGGATCTTTTCGCGCTGGACGGGACACACGTCCTGATCTGCTGCCCGCAGGGGTTGGCGCGTGAGCCGCATCGCTATTTGAATACTCATCCATCGACCTGGATGAGCGGTGATTTTCACTATGACGATTTCAGATTCGAACATGGCGCGCTGCACGAGCTGGATGCCGGGTTTGAGTTTTATGCCCCGCAAACCACTCTGGCGGCTGACGGTCGACGAATTTTGATTGGCTGGATGGGCGTTCCAGATGGGGAAGAGATGCTACAGCCAACGCGTGAGCACGGTTGGATCCATCAGATGACCTGCCCGCGCGAGCTGCGCTTCCACAACGGTAAACTGTGGCAAACGCCGATTCGGGAGCTGCAACAACTGCGAGGAGACGAGCATCTGTGGCAGGGACGCTCAGACGCCGCACCGTTACTCAATGCGAATAGCATCGAGTTTGAACTTCGAACGGACGCGCCAGTTAGGGTGAGTATTGCCGATACCCTGTGGCTAAACCTGGAGGAGAACGGGATCACGCTTGAGCGTAAAAGCCTGCAAAACGACGAAACGCTGACGCGATACTGGGATGGCGCGGTGACATCGTTGCGTGTCCTGTGCGATCGTTCGAGCGTAGAAATTTTCATCAACGACGGCGAGGCGGTCATGAGCAGTCGCTATTTTCCTTCCCATCCGGCGCAGATACGCTTCGAAGGTGCGTCCGTCATCACATTACGCTACTGGTCGCTGCGCGCCTGCATGATAGAATGAGGGTTTTGGTAGCTGGGTCTAAGTCGTTGTGAGAAAAACAAAACGCGTCACCATTAAAGATATCGCGGAACTGGCAGGGGTTTCAAAAGCCACTGCCAGTCTGGTCCTGAACGGTCGTAGCAAAGAGCTGCGTGTAGCAGAGGAAACCCGCGACCGCGTGATGGCTATCGCTAAGCAGCATCACTATCAGCCCAGCATTCACGCGCGGTCGCTGCGTGATAATCGTAGCCATACCATCGGGCTTGTCGTCCCGGAAATGACTAACTACGGTTTTGCCGTTTTTTCTCATGAACTCGAAACCTTGTGCCGCGAAGCAGGGGTCCAGTTGCTTATCTCCTGCACCGATGAAAATCCCGGACAAGAAACCGTGGTGGTCAACAATATGGTGTCGCGTCAGGTTGATGGCCTGATTGTTGCCTCCAGCATGCTAAACGATGCCGATTACCAAAAGCTGAGCGAACAACTCCCGGTAGTCCTGTTCGATCGGCATATGAATGACAGCTCCTTGCCGCTGGTCATGACGGATTCCATTACGTCGACCGCACAGCTGGTATCAGAAATCGCCCGTCAGCATCCTGACGAAGTCTATTTTCTGGGGGGGCAACCGCGGCTCTCCCCGACGCGCGATCGTCTCGATGGATTCAAACAGGGTCTTGCTATGGCCGGGGTCGAATTACGGCCCGAATGGATTATTCACGGTAACTATCACCCAAGTTCCGGCTATGAAATGTTTGCCGAACTGTGCGCACGACTCGGCCGCCCACCAAAAGCCATTTTCACTGCGGCCTGTGGGTTGCTGGAAGGGGTACTGCGCTACATGGGGCAGCATCATCTGCTGAAAAGCGACATGCGCCTGGCAAGCTTTGACGATCACTATTTGTATGACTCGCTGACGATCCCCATTGATACGGTAAGCCAGGATAATCGCCAACTGGCGTGGCACTGCTTTGATTTAATCGGGAAGCTGATTGAAGGGGAAACGCCTGAACCGCTACAGCGCAAACTGGATGCAACGTTGCAGCGGCGTTATAAAACGGCAGAATAAATCTGCCGTTTGACCGTTTAGTTCATCACCATTCCGCCGTCTATTAGCAGCGACTGGCCGGTCATGTAATCAGAATCAGGTCCGGCCAGGAAGGAGACGCAGGCGGCCACATCCTCCGGTTCCGATAACCGTCCCAGAGTGATTCGTTTGGCAAATGATTCGGTCCCGTATCCCAGTGGTTTACCGGCAGCCTCGGACACCTGGCGATCGATTTCATCCCACATAGGGGTTTTAACAATCCCAGGACAGTATGCGTTAACGGTGATGCCTAACGGAGCAAGATCACGTGCACCCGTTTGCGTTAGCCCCCGAACGGCAAACTTGCTGGAGCTGTAGACGGCAAGCTCAGGATTGCCGGTATGACCCGCCTGTGAACACGCGTTGATAATTTTGCCGCCATGCCCCAGTTTTTTGAAAGACTCAATGGCGGCCTGCATCCCCCAGATAACGCCTTTGACGTTGATGTTATAGACCTTATCGACAATCTCAGGTGTGATCGACTCAATAGGCGTTGAAGGCGCAATCCCGGCATTGTTGATAATAACGTCGAAGCCACCCAGCACCTCCCGCGCGTGCTCAACCGCGGCAAAAACCTGTTCACGGCGAGACACATCGACTTTGACCGCGACCGCACGTCCACCGTGTTGATTGATTTCATCGGCGACCGCCTTTGCCGTCTGTTCGTTGTAATCGGCAATGGCTACCGCAAAACCGTCTTTTACCAGGCGAAGCGCAATGGCTTTACCGATCCCCTGGCCGGAGCCAGTGACAAGTGCGACTTTTTGCATATCTTTATCCTTTAGTTGAATTACAAAATCTGGCTGAGATGAAGCTGTCCCATCAGCAGCGGGTTATCGCTGTAGTCGACGGGGATTGCCACTACGGCAGGGCCATCGACATCCATTGCGGCGCGAAGGGTGGATTCCAGCGTTTCTGCACTCTCGACGGCAAAACCTTTGGCGCCAAAGGCATCGGCATAGGCTTTAAAATCGACGGGACCAAACTCAACCCCGGAAAGACGCTGGTATTTTTTCTCCTCCTGGATTGCCACCATGTTGTAGGCGTTATCCACCCAAATGATATGCAGCACGTTTGCTTTCAGTCGTACTGCGGTTTCCAGCTCCATGCTGGACTGTAAAAATCCGCCATCTCCCGACACCGACACCACTTTACGTTCAGGATTGACCAGCCATGCGCCGATTGCCCAGGGGAGGGCGACGCCCATGGTTTGTTGGCCATTGGAAATCATGATCTGACGGGCGCGGAAGCTGTAAAGGTAGCGAGCAATCCAGATGTGGAAGCTGCCCATATCGACGGTCAAGGTGACATCGCTGTTCACGATATCCTGCATGGCGCGCACGATACGCAGGGGATGTAAGGCAAACTGATTAAGTCGAGCGCCTCGGCGATCGAGCAAATCACGCTGTCGCTGGCGATCGACCAGGATCTCCGAGGCTCTGGGGCTGAGTATCAGCGGCATTTCAGTGCGGCTGGCTAATTTAGTCAGCGTGCCTGCAATGCTCCCGACCAGTTCAATATCCGGCGTATAGTGACTTTCTTCATAGGCCGGTAATACGTCGATATGTACGAGCGTGGCGTCACCCGTGTTCCACATCGCGGGCTCGTATTCAACGGGGCTGTAACCAATGCAGACAATCAGATCTGCCAGGTGAAGCAGTTTGTCACCTGCCTGATTATTAAAAAGACCCACGCGACCGGCAAAACGGGAAAAATGCTGCTGATTTACCGCACCTGCCGCCTGATAAGTACTGGTCACCGGAATGTGACTCTTCTCCAGAAGCTGGTGGAGGGCCGTGCTGTTTTCTTGCTGACTGGCCATCAGGCCCAGTAAAAACACCGGATTTTTTGCAGAGGCAATTAAACTCGCCACGCTGTCGATGGCCTCGTCCGGGGCGCTTCCCATCATGGGAGCGTTACTGGCAGGTAAAATGGCACCCGTCGCGGGTTGGTCGACAATATCCTGCGGCAGGCTGACAAAGGCGCTGCCGGGCCGACCCTGCTCTGCTGCACGAAACGCGTTGGATACCACTTCTGCGATAGCATCGGACGCATTAACCTCAACGGCGTATTTGGTGACCGGGCTGAACATCGCCACGGTATCCATACTTTGGTGTACTTGTTTCGCCTTATCTGCGCGTTTGACCGCGCCCCCCAGCGCCACCACCGGATCGCCTTCGCTGTTTGCTGTCGCCATTCCGGTTATCAGGTTTGAACAGCCAGGGCCTGAAGTGACCAGCGCAACGCCAGCCTTACCGGTAATCCGCCCGACGGCGGCCGCCATAAACGCGGCATTGGCCTCATGACGAACAGGAATAATCCTGATAGAGGAATCCAACAGAGAATCGAAAACTTTGTCTATTTTTGCCCCAGGGATCCCAAAGACCTGTTTGACGCCCTGCGCCTCAAGCTGGCTGACGATCATGTCGGCGCCATGCGCCCACTGGCGCGCGTGCTTTTCTTTCTCCACGGTGCTTCTCCTGTTAATTCTCAACTGAACGAATCGCGGCATCAAGATTGTCGGGATGCAGATTGGCTTGCAAAAAAGTAGTGTCATTAGGGAGATCGATCATCAGCTTATGAATCTCGCCGAACGTCAGCACGCCGTTATCGAGTTGATAATCGAGAAGATGTCCGCCTCCCTGACGGTCGTCAGTAATAAAATGTTCGTGATAGCCCGCCACGTTTATACCCTGCATATGTTGTGGGGTACGAAAGCCAACCAGCACGCCTTTGCGGTTGTTAAAGCGGAACACAGGCTGATCGTCGAGAACGTCGGTCATGGCGCGGTAGGGCGGCGGCTGACGCGGGACGGTGCGGGTATGCGCATGGCGGAAAGCACCGTCGATACGCAATGCACAAAAAATGTTATCGGACGGGATTTGACGATCGATGATTTCATGCAGCTGTTGACGGCTAACGGGGCCGTCAAAGGCTTTGCGATACTGCGGCTGAAACCAGGTTATCACCGCAAACGGCGTTTTCTGTTCAGGCCTGGCAGCATTGGCGCTCCCATCGGAGCGAAGTTGATAAACCTGGCTGTTGAACGCAATCAGTTCTCCGTCGAGTTCATTAAATGTCCCCAGACCAAAGTCACCGTGGGTTAACAGCTCAGCAATGGTGGTACTGCCTTCATAGACGCCGCTGAGCAGGGCGCTCATCAGAGAGGTCTGGAACAGAACTTTTTCCGGATGCTGCGCTGAGAAACCGCGTAGGGTCTGACACAGACTTTCTTCGCAGGAACAATCCGCAGAGTGGGTCATTGTTGTCTTCCTCGTTCAACTTTTTGTAGAAAGGTTAAATTAATGTTGACCCGATTCAGCTCTCAGTTCCAATATAGAAAGCATGATGGCTTGAGACGTTTTAGATATGGAACTTCGTTATCTGCGCTATTTCGTTGCCGTGGCGCGCGCACGCCACTTCACAAAAGCGGCGAAGGAACTTGGGATCTCCCAGCCTCCGCTAAGCCAACAGATTCAGCGCCTTGAACGAGAAGTAGGAACGCCGTTGTTGCGTCGGTTAACTCGTGGAGTTGAACTGACGGAGGCGGGCGAAGCTTTCTACGAAGATGCTTGTCAAATCCTCGCCTTAAGCGACGCCGCATTAGAAAAAACGAAAGGCATTGCTCGCGGAGTCAATGGACGATTAGCCATTGGGATCACCAGTTCTGATGCGTTTCATCCGCAAGTATTTACCCTGATACATCAGTATCAACAGCAATTCCCCGAAGTGACTATCCACCAGATAGAAGCCAATATGGCGACACTCATGACCGCACTAAGCGAGGCGGAATTGGATATTGCGTTCGTGCGGCTCCCTTGTGAAAGCACAAAGGCTTTTAACGTCCGGATTATTGATGAAGAGCCGATGGTGATTGCGTTAAATAGCCAACATCCGCTTGCTGACGAAACGTTGCTCCAGCTTGAGCAACTGCATAACACGCCTTTGATTCTGTTTCCCCGAGAGGTAGCGCCGGGTCTTTTTGAACGGGTATATAACAACTGCCATCGCGCAGGAGTAAACATGACGCGGACTTACCAGGCCTCGCAGTTGTCGTCTTCATTAAGCATGGTTGCAGCAGGCTTTGGGTTTGCGTTAGTCCCTCAATCGATGTCCTGTATCGTTCATCCCGGAGTGACTTACCATGGTTTTAAAGGCGCTTCTCTACAGACAGACGTCGCCATAGCCTGGCGTCGGTTTGAACGTTCTCGCACCGTTAAGCGATTTTTGGATATGTTTAACGCCTCATAAGACAAAACCTTACATTCAAGGTTCTTGTAGAATCATCGTTATCGTTTATGATCGGGCCATCTCACATTCTTGGTACTTTATGCGTAATCGTCAGCTTTTAGGTAAATGGTTCTTGATAATGGCTTGTCTGGCAATGGCACTATGCCTTGTCCAGCGATCCGTTTATCTTCACCATTTCTTACAGGGTGTCGGTGAGTCGGTACAGACGTCAATCCCGGTTAACGTGACGAACCCAGGTCTGGATGAAACTCAACCTGGCCCGTCGCCCTGTCAGCTCAGCGGTCACTCGCTACTGTGTGCCCAACCGCTATTCTTTGACGGTGCGTTGCCCGCGATTATCCTCTTCCTCGCGCTTCTGACTCAGTTCACGCAAGTTCGAATATCCCGTTTCAGGGATAAACCTACCCTGGTGCCACCGCACCGAATACATCTTATAAACTGCGTTTTTCGTGAATGAAAAAGTCGTTTTCTAACGACTCACTTATCTATTCACGGAGAAAAGAATGCGTAATATCCTCAGGGGCCTGTTCCTCCTGTTGTTGTCTTGCACGGGCCTTGCCCACGCGGCCGACACGGGATGGCTGGTATCCCCTCAAAATGATCATGCCCGGATTCGTTTCCAGGCAGAAAGAAGTCAGGACCGTATCTACGGTTTGCTTTATGTCGAGCTGGCGTCAGGCTGGAAAACCTATTGGCGTACGCCAGGTGAAGGCGGCGTAGCACCGAAAATCACGTGGAATAATACGGTTCAGGATGAATGGTTCTGGCCTGTACCATCACGATTCGATATCTCAGGGCTGACGACTCAGGGCTATCACCAGCAGGTCATCATCCCGATGATCCTCACCGGTTCGTCTGATGATGCGCTGGCTGGCACGCTGACGTTATCAACCTGTAGTAACGTTTGCCTGCTCACGGACTATCCGCTACATCTGGATTTCAGTCAGCCCGTTGGACCTGGTTTCCAGGACGCTTTTGAAAGCGCGATGCGGGCTATTCCAAAAGAAGACGGGGTAACATCAGATCTTGCCGCGCATCTGGCTGGAAATAATCTGATTATTACAGCTTCGACGGCGGATAAATGGGAGAAACCAGCCGCGTTCTTTGATGAGATAGCGGGTGGTGTGATGCCTGGTGAGCCAAGCTACCGTACAGACGGGCAACATCTGACAGTGACGGTTCCCGTGACCGATGAGTGGGGCGATCGGCCCGTATCGCTCGCCGGTAAAACCCTTTCTCTTGTGCTGACTAATGGCGACAAAGCGCAGCAATCCCACGTCATTCTGGGCAGCGATATCGCGGATGCATCCGCCGCAGGAAGCGAGAATAACCTGGGAAGGATGCTGCTCTTTGCGCTGCTCGGCGGTCTGATTCTGAACCTGATGCCCTGCGTGCTACCCGTCATGGGGATGAAGCTTAGCTCGGTGCTACAGGCGGGGTCAGACAGGAACAAAATCAGACTACGCTTTTTGGCAACCAGCGCAGGGATTTTGACCTCATTTGCACTTTTGGCTCTGATGCTGACGACGCTGAAATTAACGGGCGCGTCGCTGGGATGGGGGATTCAGTTTCAGAACCCGTGGTTTATCGCCGTAATGGTGGTTGTCACCTTTGTTTTTGCACTGAATCTCTTTGGCGCATTTGAGGTATGGTTGCCTTCATGGGCTATCGGGAGAATGGCGACGGCTGGTGGCACAGGGCTGAAAGGGAGCTTTTTTGAAGGTGTTTTTGCCACGCTGCTGGCAACCCCATGTTCGGCACCGTTTCTCGGCACAGCCGTCGCGTTTGCGCTGGCGGCCCCTTTGCACGATCTGTGGCTGATCTTCTTTATGCTGGGGCTGGGGATGAGTTTGCCGTGGTTGTTTGTCGCATTGATCCCAAAAACCGCGATGTTGCTTCCGCGGCCTGGGCGCTGGATGAGGGCGTTGAAAATCATACTGGGCCTGATGATGCTGGCTTCCAGTCTGTGGCTGGCAACGCTGCTCGGGGGGCATTTTGGCGAGAGGGAGAGTCCATCTTCAGAGTCAGAAGTCGCGGCGGGGCGTATTCATTGGCAGCCGCTGAGCGAAGAAGCGATAACGAGCGCGTTGGCTGAAGGCAAACGCGTATTTGTCGATATCTCCGCCGACTGGTGCGTAACGTGCAAGGTCAATGAGTATCGGGTGCTGAATCAGCCTGAGATCGTAGCCGCCCTCAATCAGCCTGATGTTGTTGCGCTTCGCGGCGACTGGAGTCAGCCCTCGGAGATGATCACGGCGTTTTTGCAAAAAAGGAATAGCTATGCCATACCGTTCAATCAGGTTTATGGTCCTGCCAGGCCCAGCGGAGATATTCTTCCTCCCTTACTCGATAAACAAACGCTGCTTCGCACGTTAAATAGTGCAATAGATGATAACAGGGGCGAATTGCCCCACTATAAGGGACGATAAAATGAAATATCTTATTCCGATCGTAGCATGGTTTATTTCCACATTAACGTTCGCCGCTGATAATGTCCCGCCGATTGTGAAACAGTTCGGTGAGCAGCAGGGCATTACCATCCTTAAGGAAATTAATGCGCCAGGCGGTGTTAAAAGCTGGCTTGGGCAATATCAGGACATGGGTGTGACGCTTTTCCTTACCCCTGATGGTAAACATGTTATTTCTGGTTATCTTTATGATGATAAAGGGAAAAATATTAGTGAAGAGTATTTCAATAATGAGATCTATATTCCCTTAGGTCGCAAAATGTGGGACAGCTTAAATAAGGCGAATCCTCTGAAGGAGGGCGCTGATAACGCGCCCAGAAAAGTCTATGTCTTTGCCGATCCGTTTTGCCCTTATTGCAAAGCCTTTTGGTCTGAAGCCCAACCGTGGGTAAAAGCAGGGAAGGTACAGCTGAATACGCTGCTTGTCGCTTTTCTAAATCCTAAGAGTGGACGAAACGCAACGGCAATATTAAATGCTGACAACCCGGTTGAAGCCTGGAAAGAGTATGAATTATCGGGTGGTAAGAAACTGCCTAAATATGAGGGCGCAGCCTCACGAGAGATCTTCAATCTTCTTCAGAATCACCAGAAGTTGATGGACGAACTCGGCGCGAATGCTACGCCCGCTATTTATTACATGAATGACAAAAACGAGCTACAGCAGGTGGTTGGAATGCCAGACGATAAGCAATTGCTTGATATGTTTGGTCCAAAACCTGAGTAGCAATCATCACGTGCCCCAGCGGCTTTTAATATAGCTGACCGCTTCCTGAGCCTGGGGCTGGTTGAGATAGTCCTCTCTGAACAGAATCGTACCGTCAATGTGCGGTACAGATTCATTCAAATCGAGCTGCTTTTTAAGCTCTGGCACGCCACCATTAACCGTCCAGTCAGGTTCATTCTTCGAATGTTCACCCACTTTATACAGCGCTACGCCAATATAAAGGCGAGTGTTTGTGGGTTTCACGACCTCTGCCCACCATTTCGCCAGCACATCATAGCGTGCGGCTTTGCGAGAGAAGGGCCAGTAAACCTGCGGCGCGATGTAATCCAGCAACCCTTTTTGTACCCACAGGCGCGTATCGGCAAACGCTTCGTCATAAGCTGCCGCGCCAGAGGTCTCGGAACCCAAAGGATCGTGTGAACGATTTCGCCAGACGCCTGCGGGGCTGACACCGAACTCGACGTTGGGATTCAGCTGTTTGATAGTCCGAGAGACTTGTTCAATGAGCTGTTGCGTATTGTGTCTACGCCAGTCTGCCTTTGAGGAAAATCCGCCGCCATATTTCTGAAACGTTTGGCTATCGTTAAGCGCAGAGGCTGATGTTTCGGCATAGAAGTAGTCATCAAATTGCACGCCATCCACCGGGTAACGAGCGACCACTTCAGCCACGATACTGGTGATCCAGTCCCGCGCCTCGGGAATACCTGGGTCGAGCACAAAGCGATCGCTGGCCGTGCGGATCCAGTCACGATGCAGCACAAACACGCTGGCGGGGTTATACGAAACGGTACGATTTAACTCGGCGACGGTGGATGGTTTGGTGTTCGTCGTTACGCGGTAAGGATTAAACCAGGCGTGGACCTTCATGCCGCGCTTGTGCGCTTCATCCAGCATAAAGAGCAGCGGATCGTAACCCGGATCGACGCCCACTTTACCCGTCAGAGTATCTGACCATGGCAAAATTTTAGAGGGCCACAGCGCGGTACCGTCGGGTTTCACCTGGAAAAATACGGTATTGATCCCGAGGCTCTTGAGTTTATCGAGCTTGTCAGTCAGCGCTTTTTGCTGCTGCGCGTTACGCACACGAGGATCTGAGACATTGACGGAAGCGATAGGTGGCCAATCGAGGCGAGAAACGGTTGCCAGCCAGACGCCACGCATTGGCTGCTGATTGTGATCATTTTCATTGGGAAGAGGGCGTTTAGCAACTGGCGGAAGTGGAGTGACCAGTGATTTCGGCGGCGTAGAGGAGCAGCTGGCCAGCAAAAGAGCGCAAGCAACGAGCATGCCCAGGCGCTTGATCTGTCGTGTCATCTTCTCATTAGCTCTTTTTAATTTGACTATTAACCCATGGATTGAACGCCGGTTCATCGGATTTATCGTCGACGATATCCTCAAGCGAATCCAGATAAAGCGCCTCAACTTCCGCGCGGGCCCACGGCGTACGGCGTAAAAACTTTAAACTGGATTTCACGCTAGGATCTTTTTTGAAGCAGTTGATGTTGACCAGTTGGCCCAGCTTATCCCACCCATAATGTGCCACAAGGGCGCTGACTTGCATCTCAAGCGTGACGCCATGCAAGGGATCTTTTGAAGTGTGAGCTGTCATATTAAGTCCGTTAATTCGAATATTTGGCAATGGTGATAAGCAAGGGAAGGTTACAAGAAAGCAGGGGGACCAGCAATGATATCGATGAGTTTAGGGAAATTAAAGCGGGTGATTTTGGGTGTTGTACGTCAATTCTGACGCATCATGATGCTTGCTGGAATGTCAGAATTTACGGAGAATAACCATTTTTCATAAAAGTATTTTACATCATATAGTTACATCGTTTATCCGCAGAGCTCGGGCTCGTGCGGAAACTGAACATGACAGGTGACCGGATAGATGATAAATTATCTATTCACAAACCTATTCAAAGAGCTATTCACATCCATGACAAATCGAACTGATATGATACGACAATTGCTACGTCAGGGACCAATGCCCGTAAGGCAACTGACTAATATTATTGGTATTAGTCAGCCGACCATGTCCCGAGCTTTAAAGGTGCTTGGTGAAGAAGTCGTTCGAATTGGCTCAGGTCCTTCTATTCAGTATGCTTTACGCGACGCTTTTCGCGGGTTTAGTTCTGCTCCCATTTACCGCGTAAACGAAGAAGGCCAAGTGAAATCACTGGGTAAACTCATTCCGGTTCATCCAGACGGGTTTGTCATGGAGCAGGCTGATAAAGTGTGTCTTCACAGTGACGGACTACCATGGTGGCTTTTTGACATGCGGCCGCAGGGGTATCTTGGGCGAGCGTATGCATCCACCTATTCCAGTGGGCTTGGCTTATCTCCCAACCCGGAAGACTGGACAGACGCTGAAGTCATTAGAGCCTTACTGGTTCATGGTCATGATGCGGTAGGGAATCTGTTAATAGGGGAACAGGCAAGATACCAGTTCGTGGAAATGCCGGTGCCAACACCCGTTGATCGAGACGCTGCCTATCCAGCATTAGCGTTGGCCGTTAGCTCCGGTGAAGCGCCTGGCTCATCTGCTGGCGGCGAACAACCAAAATTTTGCACCTATACAGAACGTGGCCACGTCATCGTGAAATTCACGGCACTTGACGATAACCCCATTAGCGAACGCTGGCGCGATCTGCTGCAGGCCGAACATCTGGCCCTAAAAACCCTTGGTGTCGAAACCGAGGTGTTTGATTTTGGAGGTCAGCGCTTCCTTGAGATCCCCCGGTTCGATAGAGTGGGTCCGTTAGGTCGTATAGGCCTATTTTCTTTACGGGCGCTGGAGGCGGAGTTTGTTGGCCGAGCAAGAGACGTCTGGCCCATTCTGGTGAATGAACTGATCAGACAGGAGCAGGTTAGTGTTGAGGCCGCCATTAGCACGGCACGGCTCTGGGCATTTGGGGTGCTAATCGGCAATACTGACATGCATCATGGGAACCTGTCATTCATCAGTGGACATGGTCGGCCATATCATCTTGCGCCAGCATACGACATTCTGCCGATGGGGTTTGCCCCTAAATCAGGCGGAGAAATAGTGAATACGCTACGTCCAGCCACGCTGCTTGAAGCAATCGACGGGGAGGTCTGGCGGGAAGCACTGGAACTGGCTGAGCACTTTTACGCTTTGACCCTGAGTTGCAACAGTTTCTCCGCCAATTTTGAACCTTGCTTAGCGGCGCTGCGTAACCACCTTGATGAGGCCAGATCGCGCATATCGCGTTTGGGATAACGAGATTATTGCTTCTTGAATCAATGCCGGTCCGGCATATAGGGGAGTGAAGATGTGCATTGTGAACTTATAGCCATTATAGTTGATTTAACATAATATACATTATGCGCACCTAGGTTGTAGGAGCTAAATACTAATCTCGATTTGTGGCTCATTGGAGATGCGACTAAACTCATTCAAGTTAATTAATGGGAGTCACACATGCATAATCAGCTTCAGGACCGACAACAGCTTAACGACTTGATGAATGGCTGGATGCATCGCGATCTTGGCGAATGGGATCAGTTGCGTAACTTATTCCACAGTGATGGAACCATCGAGATAACCTGGTTCGAAGGTTTAGGCAGCGATTTTGTCGACGGTTCGATTCGTATGGGTGCCTCTGACGTACGCACCAAACATCTTATCGCCGCACCGGTTATTACCTTCAACGCCAGCGGCAACAAAGCCATTCTCGAAACTAACGCGATGATCATCGCTGAAAACGTTAAGCTCAATGTGGGCTGCGAATGTCATAACCGCTTTTATGATATGGCTGAGAAACGAGACGGTGTCTGGAGATTGTTCCGCCGTCAAAGCATCTACGACATGGGCACATTTACGTTTCCACTAGGTCTGGTAGAAATCGATCAGACGGTCGTTTCAAAATACCCTCGAGAATATGCCACGCTTGCCTACGTATTAGAAAAAAGCGGTTTCCCGATGCAGCGTGTATTTGCCACCCGCGGAAGCGAACTTGAGCAAAGCATGAAGCGTGACGGCCAAAAATGGCTATCTCTCTGAACATAAAAGCATAAACGACTCCGATTACATGACTTCTACGAGTTGGAACTCTTCAGCGACGAGTTCCATACTCTCTGAAAATGTCCCTTCCCGACTGAAAAAAGCCCTATGCTCCTTTTGCCAGAATTCAAGGCTCAAATCGCCCTCGCCTTCTTTTCTGGCAAAGGTTTCGTCGACATCACAGAACTTAACAATTCTCAATGAAATCAATCTAATCACACAAACCGGTAATTGCTGGCCGTTGAGAATAATATGGTAGCTCCCGACATTGGGTGACGGACTCTCAGCTATAAAAGAGGCGAGCGACCCGCATGACGCTGTTTTTCTGCCTTTAACCACAAGCTCGGCAAGTTCATCCGCCATGTTCACGCTGTCCCCGAATGACCATGCTATCGAGCCTGGGTACGTAGACTTCAAACTTTCCACTGATACCATTCGATCCCTGCCATCTATGAGTATATAAGAATGTAGATTTTACATCTTTTGCAACAACGCATCCCGCCAGTCATTTTCCTTTGATCTACACTTGCTGAAACATGCAAACAGGAGAACATCGATGGCCGATTGGAACCCTTCTCTTTACCTGCAATATGGCGCCGAACGTACGCGCCCTGCTGCTGAATTGCTGGCAAGAATTGCCCTTAACGATGTATCTTCAATTGTTGATTTGGGGTGTGGGCCCGGCAACAGCACTGCATTATTGCACCAACGCTGGCCATCTGCGCAAATTGTTGGCGTGGATAATTCCCCTGCTATGTTGGAACAAGCCCGCGTCGCTGTTCCAGAATGTCGTTTTATTGAAGCGGATATTCAGCGATTTAGGCCCGAGCATGCACTGAATCTGATTTATGCCAATGCTTCATTGCAATGGGTCCCTGACCATTATGAATTGTTGCCCCATCTTGTTTCATTGCTTGCGCTCAACGGGGTTTTGGCTATTCAAATGCCTGATAATCACCAAGAACCGACGCATGTTTTGATGCGCGAAGTCGCTTACGAGCAAGGTTATCCCGATCGTAGTCGTGATGCATTACCCGGCGTTCATGCTTATTACGATATTTTGAGTGAGGCTGGATGCGAAGTGGATATCTGGCGCACGACCTACTATCACAAGATGAGCTCGCACCAGGCAATCATTGATTGGGTGAGCGCAACGGGATTGCGGCCCTGGTTACAGGAGTTGAACGAAAGCGAGCAGCGAAACTATCTGAAACGCTATCAAGAATTGCTGGAACAGCAGTATCCACTTCAGGAAAATGGACAGATTCTGCTGGCATTCCCGAGACTCTTTATCGTCGCCAGACGCGAGCCCTAAAGCTTATCCATTGATATACAACCCGACCGCTGCACGCGTAGAAAAGGAGATATGCGCTATGTCTGTTCCGATATTAACGACCGAACGGCTCGTTCTTAAACCGCTTGAAGCACAGGACGCCGCACAGATACAAAAACTCTATCCACAGTGGGAAATTGTCCGTTACATGGTTTCGTCCGTCCCCTGGCCTTACCCGGATAATGGCGCTGAAAGCTACGTTAACAATGTGGCGCTGCCGGACGTAGAGAAAGGCGTGGCGTGGTTCTGGACAATCCGACGCCATGAGGCACCAGATGAATTAATGGGTCTGATTTGTTTGTACGATGTCGAAGACAATAATCGTGGCTTCTGGCTCGCTCCCCATTGGCAAGGAAAGGGCTACATGCGTGAAGCCAGTATTGCGGCCACGGATTACTGGTTCAATGTGCTAAAAAAACCTTTGCTTCGCGCGCCAAAAGCATCGGTCAACGCGCGCTCTCAGCGTATTTCGCTAAGTAGTGGAATGCGTATGGTGAGAACGGAAAAGAAAGCCTACGTCAGCGGTATGCTGGACTCCGAACTATGGGAAATCACGTGCGATGAGTGGAACGCCTTGCAGCGTTCCTGAACCATTGTTACGTCAACTGGTAGCGTCTGTCCGGCAGCAAACGTGCTGGGATGGTGGGTTCATCATTCATCTGCAGGAGATCGATTTCCATTGCATTGCAAATAGCATCCAGTGGTAAGTCGTTATTTTCGATACCAAAAGGTTCTTCCAGCTCTTCTGCTAACGCATCGAGTGCGATGAAGGTATAGGAAACCAGCACGGAGACAAACGGCGTCATGTAATGCAGGTCGCCGACTAACGCGAAAGGCAGCATGATGCAGAACAGATAAACCGTACGGTGCAAAATCAAGGTATAAGCAAACGGCACAGGCGTATTGGCGATACGCTCACAACCGGCCAGCACGACCGACATATCGTTCAGTCGATTATTGAGGCTGTGAAATAAGATGTCCGACAATTGCCCTTCCCGCCTTCTGACTGCCAACCATTCACCCATAATCAGCAGAATGCGATTCGACGGAGAATGAGAATCCATCACCTCACGGAGATGTTGTGCGGACAAATACTGAGAAAGCTGCTCCGCCTGCGGTTGTCGGCGCAGCGTCATGCGCAGGCAATGTGCGAAAGCAATTTGCAGGCGGACAAATTCCCCCAGATGCTGATCGCCAGGTAGCGTGTTTTTCACCTCGCGAAATAGCGAGCGCGACGCTATCATCAACTGCCCCCAAAGCTGGCGAGCCTCGACGTAGCGTGAATAGCAGGCGTTATTGCGAAAACCAAGGAAGATGGCGATCGCTACGCCAAGAATACTAAATGGCGCAACGGTTAACTTGATACCTAGCGAGGTATACCACGGCAGCATTAAGACGACGGCGATAGAAAGCAGAAAGTTGAGAAACAGCCGGGTAAAAATTTTAGACAGAACGGAACCGTGCCAGACAAAAATCAGGCGCAACCAGTGCTGTTGAGGACGAACAATCATAGTCAGCTTCAGGTAGAATAAAGAGCGTGGCTATTAAACGTGATCGTCGTCACGGTTGCAAGCTTGTTACCGACTCTTTGCATACTCTCCTCTGCTCAGCAGTGATGGCACGATGCCGCTGCAACGTGTGTAAAAAAAAGAGCGGATAGTATGTTGTAACTAATTTTTTGCGTTTTAAAAACCCGGCCGAAGCCGGGCACTTTTACCTCAACATAAAGGCTTAACGGCTGCGCGCATACCCTGATGCAGAATCGCATCCAGGTCGAGTGTAACTTGTTCTACCAATCCGCTGACCTGAGTCAGATCCTGCTCCCAATGGTCGCTCACGCTAAGAACCGCACTGACCAGTTCGCGGGTGCTAATTTGCTTATCATGATGTTGTGACCACAGCTGCTGAAAACGCTCCAGCCAATGCGCATCATCCTGCACCGGATAGCTTTCTCCGAAACGCTCAGCGCGATAGAACGCGATGAGCGCCGCCAGGGCAAAGGTCAGACGCGCTGGCAACGTACCTGTAGCCTTCTGCCCTTTTAGCAACTGCGGCAGAATACGTGTGCGGAACTTAGTCATCCCATTCAACGAAATAGACAGTAACTGATGCTTGATGTACGGGTTACGGAAACGACCGGTGACGGCGCTTGCGAATGTCTCAAGCTCGTCTTTCGGCAGATCCAGCACCGGGATTATCTCCTGATAAATCGCTTTTTCAACGAAGGCACACACCTCTTCATCGTTCATTGCCTCACCCACGGTATCCAGCCCGGCCTGGAAGGCAACCGGAACCAGCGCAGTATGTGCGCCGTTGAGAATCGCGACTTTACGCTCTTTATAAGGTTTGATGTCGTCAACAATCAGCACGTTCAGCGGATATTTATCCAGGCGCAGCTCGCGGGCCAGCGATTTTGGCCCCTGAATCACAAACAGATAAAAGTGCTCTGCGGTATCGAGGAAACCATCGTGATAGCCCAGTTCTGCTTCTAGTGCAGCCACTTCATCGCGCGGATAGCCGGTGACGATACGATCGACCAGCGTTGAACAAAACGTATTAGCCTCGTTAAGCCATTGAGTGAAGGCAGCCGGGAGCGCCCACTCCTGAGCATAACGCAGTACCAGTTCTTGCAGCGCATCACCATTATAATCAATCAGTTCGCACGGGATAATCACCCAGCCTTTATCCACAGCACCGTTAAAATGGCTGAAACGCTCAAACAGCAAACGGGTTAATTTAGCAGGATAGCTCACCGCCGGGGCATCATCGAATTTGTCATCAGCGTGATAGCTAATGCCCGCTTCAGTGGTGTTAGAGAAGACAAAACGCATATCAGGATTGTGCGCCAGCTTCAGGAATTCTTCATACTGGCTGTAAACACTGATCTCACGATTAACCGAGCGGATAAGACGCGCATCGCTGACTGCCTCACCCTGTTCATTCAGGCCCCGAATGATGGTGGTATACAGGCCATCCTGGGTGCTTAACGACGGTGGAAAATCACTCTGGATAGGGCGAACAATAACCACACCCGCGTTCAGATCGGTATGCTCGTTCAGCAGATCAACCTGCCAGTCAACGAACGCACGTAAAAAGTTACCTTCACCAAACTGAATGATACGTTCTGGGTAAAGTGCTCCGGGAAAATCACGACGGTTGAGTGTGTTCACAAAGAGGTTCCTTTTTATTGATTAGTCATACAGCCTGATAAGATTGGTCCAATAACTTATCAAACTTTACGACCACGAACCCCTGTTTTGATCAACTCATGCAGCAATTGTGAAAAGAATTATAAAAACTTATAGAACACAGATGTTGCGGTCATTTCACCGTCGGGCATCAGCGCATAGCGTGGTATCTCGCCCACTTTGTGCCACCCCGCGCGCTGGTAGAACGTCTCTGCCCCGCTACCCGAGGCGGTATCCAGTACAAGCACGGTTTTATGTTGGATTCGCGCTTCGGTTTCGAGCGCCTCCATTAAGGCCATCGCCACACCTTTACGCCGGGCGTTATCGTGTACCAAAAGCTTGGCAACATCAGCGCGGTGCGGTTGGTTTTCCGGCTGATCGGTGATGAGTTGCACGGTCCCAAGAAATGCACCGTCATTGTCACGACAGACCAAAACGGTACGCTCCCCCCGGCCCACGCTGTCGGCAACACCAGTCCAAAACTGACGGGCGTTTTCATCTGTGAAGGGTTGCATGAAACTGACTGAAGCACCGCCGTTAACGCAGTTTTCGAGGATATCGGCCAGTGCCGCAATGTGGCAGAGAATCGCTTCCCGGGAGAGCATTTGAATAGATAATGAGGAGGTCATAGGTGTCCTTAATTATTCCCTCCCCACCTTGCCTTTAACATTTATTTAACGCAAGCACCTGAACATAGGCTTTCGTGATGTTAGCGGCAAACGCCATGTTTTTGCTTCATGGCAAACATCTTCTCATCGGCTATTTTCAGCCAGCGCTGGATATCGCCTTGTTGATGGTCGAATTCACATACGCCCCAGGAGAACGTCAGGCTCCAGGCATGTAAACCCTGCTGGTTATAGTTGGCCACCTGCTCGGTCAAATATTGCATCGCAATCCACGCGCCCTGCTCATCAGTATCGGCAAAGAGTACGGCAAACTCATCACCGCCATAGCGCACCAGAAGATCGGCTTCGCGAAATGACGCACGCATCAGGTCAGCCATTGCTTTTAGCGCAATGTCACCTTCATCATGACCGTAGCGATCGTTAATCTGTTTAAATTTGTCCAGGTCTATCCAGGCAAGCGTCAAAGGTTCTGCACGCCGCCGAGCCCCGGATAGCGCAAACGCCGCGAACTGATTGAATCCACGCCGGTTGAATAATCCTGTCATTTCATCGGTCGTCGCCGCCGTGGCGGCGGCAAATTCGTCCTCTGCCAGTGCTGCCAGGTCGTTCAGGGCGGCAATATCGGCGGCACTAAAATCACGAGGAATATGATCCACTACGCAGATCGTTCCCACGGTCGCGCCATCGGGCAAGCGCAAAGGAATGCCAGCATAAAAACGCACGCCTGGATTGCCCGTAACTAACGGATTATCGACAAAACGCGTATCGCTAAGGGTATCAACCACCACCAGCGGTGTGTTGCTCAGAATGGTATGTCCGCAAAAAGAGATATTGCGTGGGAGTGTTTTTGCGGCCGGGCCGTCAACCGACCTGGCTATCTGCGATCGCTCATCGACAAGGTTGACCATCGCGACGGGTACGTCGAAGAGGCGCTTCGCCAGCCGCGTGAGCCTGTCGTAGGGTAAATGGTTATCTGACTCCAGAAGCCCGGACTCTTTCAGGGATAACAAACGTTGTGATTCATTAGCAGGGATCGCGGGCGCTTTCATAGTCTCTCCTGACATTAAGCCTCTTGAAAGCTTAGCCTAAAGAGTACGCTTGTCAGTGTGCGAAAATTCTATTTTTACCGTCACGTTTGGCCCGATAGAGCGCATCATCCGCCGCCTGTAGCCAGTCGGTGACGTTTGCCATCTCACGGGTTGCGACGGCAATACCAATACTCAGCGTACAATTCACCGTGGTTTCCGCGACATCGTCTATGACGGCGGTCGCATCCATGATACGAGACGCCACAACCTGCGCCTCTTCAATGGTGGTGTTCGGCAGTAAAATCACAAACTCGTCACCACCCAGTCGAGCCGGAGTATCGGTCTGACGCGTCGCGAGATGCAAGATTTCAGATACCGTGGCGAGCATGGCATCACCCACTTTATGACCAAAACGATCGTTCACGTCTTTAAAATTATCGATATCGATAAACATCAACGCAGACTCACGATGCGCCTGCTGAAGTTTCTTCAGCTCGTGATCGATTCGCTTCTCCAGCAAACGTCGATTGGCGATATCCAGGAGCGGATCCATCATGGCGATCCGTTCCAGCTCGCGTGACTTCAGGCGTAATCGAATAGCGATTCGATCCGTCAGCACGCTAAGCGCAATGATATAAATCCCAATCAGAGGGAGCGTAAGGTACATCGTGCGCTGCGACACATACGGAATAAACGCCATGCCTTGCGTGAGCCACCCGGCCATAAAAGCAACCAGCATCGCAACGGCGGCCTTCTTCATCAGCCCAAAACCGCCCGCAGAGAGACGGTCAGCCAGCAGGATTGTCGCCATCACCACGGACGGTAGCGGATTGCCCGCCATCATCGCTATCCAGAATCCCCCCGCTCCCGCATCAATCACCAGATTTTGATGTTCGGTTTTGAGTGGAGACGCCGAGCGGATGGCGCGCTGCCAGGCAATCGTCGGCCAGATAAACGCATTCACCGCCAGCAGCAGCATGAGCCATAGAGGCCGTTGATGTTCAATAAGAACCGACAGAATAGGAATAAAACAGAGAAAGGTACCCAGGACACGCATCAGGAACATACGTTTGACAAACCGGCTACCTGGTAAACCTTGGTTTTTATTGAATTTGTCAATAACGGTCATGATGCGATTTTTCCGAATTATCATCTCCGGTATCTTATTGAGCTTAAAAATACGTAGCAAGCAATTTATCAGCAAATTGATAACATCTACGCCGCATTCTGCCTGAAATGGATGCGGTTACACCTGCTCCGAGCGTTTTTGCGGTTCCACGATAAGCCTCCCGTCAGATTGACGCGCGCTGGTACGATTACGCCCTGCTTTTTTCGAACGATACAAATACTCATCTGCTTCAGCCATGAGCTTGTTGAAAACCTCAGTCAGTTGCCAGGCTTCAGACTTTGCACTCCCCAAACCAATACTGACGGTCAGGAACAATGACTGCTGTCGCCAGGTAAAGGTATGGTGTTCTATTGACGTCCTGATCCGTTCCGCCAGCTCATAGCCTTGTCGGGAATCCTCGGAGTTTACGACGACCGCAAACTCTTCTCCGCCCATTCGCGCAACCAGACCATCCTCGCCCACCACGTCCTGAACTTTAGCCGCAAAGGCCGCCAGCACCCGATCGCCACACTCATGACCATAATTGTCATTAATGTTTTTGAAGTAATCGATATCCAGGAGCATGACCGTCAGAAAACGGGGATGCCGATGAGACTCTTCATGTTTAAGGGCTTCATACAGACCCGAGCGAGAATAGACGCGGGTCAGAAAGTCATAATCCGCGCGCAGAGAGACCTGCTGCATCAACGAATTGATCGCGGCCATACTCACGGACACCATGACCGGACAAATCGCCATCGTGGCGATCCCCAGACGAGCCGAGAACATCATCGGCGTCGAAAGCGGTGTTGCGACGGCGATATCAATTATGGAGTTGGCCACCAGAATAATTTCGAGTCCGCCGGTAACGAAGGTGAGCAGACAGGTGGCTGGCAGCGAATAGCGCACCGCACACCAGATAAGTGCCGGTAATGGAAATGCCAGACTTCCCGCGCCGCCAATGACCGCGGAGGCGATAACGGAGACGATCAGTGCCAGCACCGGTAAGAGATGTTCTACGCGTAACGGGTGCTTGATGACCGGTATCTTCACCGTCAACAGACACGGTAAAATCAACACCCCTGTTGAAAACTGCTCGCTAAACCAGTCGGCATACAACGGCCAAAACGTTTGGCTATCAATGCCAACCGAGCCGAGAGCGCCCACTAGCGCGCACAGTAACGCCGCAATAAGGCAGTAATTGAACAGGCGCAACGCATTGATGGGATCCGGCGTTTTACGCCCTTGTTTTCTGTCACGCGTCACCAGCATGGCAACGATCACGATAAAGACCATATTGGAGAAATTGATCACCACCGAGGCAATACCCCAGTTTGTGGTCACCGCGTCGTACATCAGCATGGCAACGTACGATACCGCGTAATAGTGCATACGGTTCAGATACACGTAGCGAGCAAACACCCCGGCCATCACACCGTTAAGCGGCCAAAACAGTGATAGCGCTTCCACCAGCCGCAGCTCCGCACCGATAAAGTAAACAGCGTGGTGAGGATAAAAATAGTGGCTACGTTTCGCAGTGGGTTTTCAGGTTGAAATGGCTTGAAAGACAACAAAGAAGATCGCATCAAATATCAATCCATATAATTGCTTAGCGCAACTATTCAGCGGTCAACGGCATGAATAATAAAAGCTTAGCATGGATCTATAACATACATTGCGAGGGAGCATAACCCATTAAGCTTTGGGGTAAATGCGCCGCACAAGCCGGTGTAAAAGGTCGAACCTCGTTATCAATACACCGAGCGCCCAAGACGCTGCGTCAGCTGTTCCAGCACCGCAACACCTGCCAGCGAGTTGCCTGTTGCATCCAGTTCAGGGCTCCAGACGGCAATGGCCATTTCATGAGGGACAATCGCGACAACGCCGCCACCCACGCCTGATTTCGCCGGCAGCCCAACGCGCCAGGCAAACTCACCCGCGTTCTGATACATACCGCTCGTTGCCATCAGCGCATTAATTTGTCTGGCCTGCATGGGAGAAACCACCGGCTGGGAAAGATGCGCGGCGTGACCTTTATCGGCCAAAAACAGAAAGGTTCGCGCCAGTTCGACGCAGTTCATTTTCAACGCGCAATAGTGGAAATAGTTTTGCAGGACAGTCGCCACGTCATTGTGGAAGTTACCAAAGGATTTCATTAGCCAGGCGATCGCCGCATTGCGGGCCGAATGCTCAAACTCAGAACGGGCAACGTTAGCATCGTAGAGAATATCGGACACGCCGCTTAGCTGACGCACGATTTCCAGCATGCGCTGACGCGGGGCGCTAAGACGACTTTGCAGCATATCGCACACCACCAGCGCACCGGCATTAATGAAGGGGTTACGGGGAATGCCCTGCTCAATCTCAAGCTGGAGCAGCGAGTTAAAAGGCTGACCGGAAGGATCTTTGCCCACGCGCTGCCAAATTTCATCTTCCTGATACTGGCGCATCGCCGCGACCAGGCTCAAGACTTTCGAGATCGACTGAATAGAAAAACGCTCAGTGGCATCCCCGGCCTGATACTGCTGTCCATCCACCGTACAAATAGCAATACCCAGCTTGCTCCCGCTTACACAGGCCAGCGCCGGGATATAATCAGCGACTTTACCTTTACCCAGTAACGGGCGAACCTGCGCCAGAATCTCTTCCAGCATCTCATTATGGATAACCGCAGCCACAGTTTGCTCCTTGCCTACAGGCCAAAAACGGGCTGGGAGTATAACAGAGGCTGATATGTTGCGTCAGGCAGGAAGACGAAAACGCGAGACGGCCTGCATCAGAAGGTAAGATTCATCATGCAGCCGACGTGACGACTCTGAAGCCGTCGTGACCAGCGCATCCGTTTGCCGCGAAACCTGATTAAGCGCCTTAAGCTGACGAGTCATCTGATGGATACTGTCGCCCTGGCTCAGGGTAGCTACGGAGATATCATTCAGCAAACTGCTTAAACTCGCCACCAGCCCGGTGACTTGCTGCAGGTTATCTTCCAGACGGACCACCGCTTTTGAGCCATCCTCGATGCCTTGCAAAGAGTGATTAATCAGCCCCTGAATGGTCTGTGTTGAATGACTGCTTTTTCTCGCCAGCAGACCCACTTCGCGCGCGACTACCGCAAATCCCCTGCCCTGGTTCCCCGCGTGAGCCGCTTCAATGGCCGCGTTGAGCGCCAGGATATTGGTCTGAAAAGCCACGCTGTCGATCATAGCCACTATCCCGCGCATCTCAGAAGATCGCTCAACAATCGCCTGCATTGAGGCATTGACGGTTGACATCATCATATCGCCACCCGCCGCAGCCTTGCGTGCCTCGTCGGCGCGTGAGCTGGCAAGCTTGGCATATCCCGTATTGCCTTCGACGTGGGTTTCGAGGGTGGCAATGTGCGCAGTGACATCATTAAGCTCCTGCGCCTGTCGCGCCGATTGCTGGTAGAGTTTCTGATTGCCTTCCGCCAGGGAACCGATGTTTTCCACCATTGAGGTGGTCGCCTCGCTCACCTGCGTGACCAGTTGCTGCAACCCCTGCTGCATGGTCCTGATACTGGTGCTTAGCCGCCCAACTTCGCGGTTAAAGCATTTCACTGACGGGGGTGAAACAGACAAATCCCCGGCCGCAAGTCGATCGATATGAGCAACCTGCTGGCGCAACGGCGTAATCACCCAACGCGACATTCCAAACCAGACCAAAACGGCAATCGCCAACAATAAAACGGGGGCCAGCAAAAAGAGAGACTGTAGGCCTGATAATTGCCCCATAAGAGATTCGCGACCTGCATTTGCTCGTTGCTCGCTCATCTGCTGATAGCGGGCATAGTTGTCATTAAAATCGGTCTGAAACGCCTGAGCAGGAACCGCAAAAAAAGCATCAATCGAGTTGGTTTTGACCAGACCTTCGGCTTGTTCGTTGATAGCGCCGTAAAAAAGCTGATAGCTGCTGACCAGAGCCTCATCCTTTTGAGGATTGAGCGACAACCATATATTCCATGCATCATGAGATGCGTTTAACGCCTTCTGGGCCTCATCCATTAAGCTGTGCCAGCTTCCTTCGGATCCGGTTTCTTTGTCCTGCATAAAGTAGACACCGGAGCGGTTGAGCAGATCGCTTGCTGCCAGCAAAGTCACGCGCGCCACATCCAGCTTGCTTTGTTGCAGCTGCGCCTGCTGGTTATGCTGCTCATTGCGCTGGGCATCGCGTAGCGAAGCATTGAGCAATATTGAGGAGGAGAGTTGCAGCGCGGAGAAGAGTCCGATAATACAAAAGATTCCGGCCAGAAGACCAAACTGACGGGGGAGAAAGCGCTTCGCAATACGGCTAATAATTTGCGTTAGGTTCATAATATTCTTCTGTAACAGTACGTTAGACGCGAGCGAGTCTACGAAACGTTAATGACAGAACCATGACACTACAATGACAAGAGCCTTCATAAAGAAGGCCCATTTTGTCGAATGCTACACGCGATCTTTCCACACCGTCTGGATATTACAAAACTCATGCAATCCAAAGTGCGACAGCTCGCGACCAAAGCCGCTTTTCTTCACGCCACCAAAAGCCACGCGCGGGTCACTGGCGCTATAGCCATTGATAAACACCCCTCCGCACTCCAGACGACGAGCCAGTGATTCAGCCTGCTGTTCATCTGCGCTAAAGACGGTGGCTGAAAGACCAAAATCACTATCATTTGCCAGCGCCAGAGCGTGCTCCGCATCTTTCGCAATAGTGATAGCGGCAACGGGGCCAAACAGCTCCTGACGAAATGCCGTCATCTCAGACCCTACGTTTGTGAGTATGGTCGGAGCGTAGAAGTTACCCTCACCTGCGATTTTCTCGCCGCCGAGCAATAGCGTAGCGCCTTCCTTCAACGTGGCCTCAACCTGCTGATGCAGCTCATCGCGTAGATCAAATCGAGCCATCGGTCCCAGATAATTTTCTTCACTTTCTGGCGAGCCCATTTTCAGTACAGCCGTAGCCGCCACAAAGCGCTCGGTAAATTCGGCTGCAATTCCTTCCTCGACGATAAAGCGTTTCGCGGCAGCACATACTTGCCCGGTATTTTGATAACGTCCGGTGACGGCGGCCTTCACTGCCAAATCCAGGTCTGCGTCGTTTAATACGATAAACGGATCGGAACCCCCCAGCTCCAGCACGCATTTCTTCAACGCGGCCGCCGCCTGGGCACCAATCGCTGCACCGGCGCGAACGCTGCCCGTCACGGTAATTGCTGCCATTCGTCGATCGTTAATCGCCTGGCTGACGCCATCGTTCGTGGCATTGATCCAGCCAAAGACGCCTTCGGGGAAGCCCGCCTCTGCAAAGACTTTAGCGATAAGCGCCGCCGAGCCCAGAACGTTTGGCGCAGGCTTTAATAAATAGCTATTGCCGGCCAGCAGAATCGGCACTGCGCCGCGCAGCACCTGCCACAGCGGGAAGTTCCACGGCATCACGGCGAGAATAGGCCCAAGAGGGCGATATTCAATTACCGCCTTTTGCGCTTCAACCAACGTAGGCTCCGCACTCAGCATGGCCGGGCCCTGCTCGGCGTACCAGTCGCACAGGCTGGCTGATTTAGCCACTTCTGCGCGGGCCTGCAGTATCGGTTTCCCCATTTCGCGGGTGATGGTTTGCGCCATTTCCTCAGCGTGAACGCGAAGCGCCGCGCCGAGATCGCGCAGCTTCTGCGCGCGATGGGCCACACGCTCATGACGCCACTGGCGAAAAGCGGCGTCAGCGTCGGCAATCGCCCTATCCACTTCGCGCGCCGTCGCCCACAAATGGGCCGTGAGGGTGTCGCCCGTGGCAGGATTGACAGAAATTGCGTGGGTAGAAGGTGTAGGCGTCATAAGAGTCTCCGTATAAAAGGGTTGATTCATTGTGTCCCACTCTGCTATTTCTGAAAACTGAATAATCATGACCAACTTGTTCACAAATCGAGAATGTTATGGATTTAACCCAGCTTGAAATGTTCAACGCGGTCGCGCAGACCGGGAGCATCACCCAGGCCGCGCAGAAGGTACATCGCGTCCCGTCAAACCTGACCACCCGAATACGCCAGCTAGAAGCCGACCTTGGCGTTGAGTTATTCATCCGTGAGAATCAGCGCCTGCGTCTTTCTCCGGCGGGACACAATTTTTTGCGTTACAGCAAACAGATCCTGGCGCTGGTGGATGAAGCCCGCATGGTCGTCGCCGGGGACGAACCGCAGGGATTGTTCGCCCTTGGTGCGCTTGAAAGTACCGCCGCTGTTCGGATCCCAGAATCTCTGGCGCGGTTCAATCAGCGTTATCCGCGCATTCAGTTTGCGCTCTCCACAGGCCCGTCCGGGACGATGATCGACGGCGTGCTGGAAGGCACCCTGAGTGCCGCGTTTGTTGATGGTCCGCTATCGCATCCAGAGCTGGACGGAATGCCTGTCTATCAGGAAGAGATGATGCTGGTCGTGGCGGCAGGACATGCCAAAGTGACACGTGCGACGCAGCTTAATGGCAGCGATGTTTACGCATTCCGGGCAAATTGCTCTTATCGCAGGCATCTGGAGAGCTGGTTTCATGCCGACCGGGCGATGCCGGGACGTATCCATGAAATGGAGTCTTATCACGGTATGCTGGCCTGCGTGATAGCGGGTGCGGGAGTGGCGCTGATGCCCCGCTCCATGCTTGAAAGCATGCCGGGGCATCTTCAGGTTGAAGCCTGGCCGCTGGCGGAAAACTGGCGCTGGCTCACGACCTGGCTGGTATGGCGACGCGGGGCGATGACGCGCCAGCTTGAAGCGTTTATAGCGCTGCTAAACGAACGTCTGCCACCAGCGCTTTCTCCATAAACAGGCTTAGCGGATCCTCGGCGTAAGGGGCAAATGCTTCGCGCATAAAGTACCCGTGGTTTTCATAAAGGCGTACCGCCGCGTGCTGCTTAATACCGGTCTCCAGACGTAACGTGTGGCATCCGCGTGAAAGCGCTTCATCTTCCAGGGCAGCAAGCAGCTTCTCGCCCAACTGCTGCCCACGATGCGTCGGGTCAATGTAGACCCGCTTCATCTCACCGGTTCCGTCATCATTCAGGACAATCGCGCCGCAGCCGACGGCTTTCAGCTGACGATCGCGGATCGCCATCACGATCAGGCGTTCAGTCGGTAATTGCGACAGATCGAGCAAGTGATTGCTCTCCGCTGGATAGAGTTCGCTCTGATAAGCATCGAGCGCAGCAATGAGCGTAATAATATCGGGATGTGAAGCGGATTCAGAGGTGATCGAATACATAGCAGGCTCCTTTGTTGTTTTTACTCCAACATAGCGCTGCGTTACCGATGGACCTTCATAGTATTAACTTATGATGTGCTGTCAGGTACTTGCCAATAAAGCGGCGTACCAAACACCTCAACGTAATAATCAATCACCGCCCGGACGTTGAGGGGTGGATGGCGAGCATGGGGATATATCGCCGCGATAGACTGGGGTTCGGTATTAATTGAGGTTTCATATTCGGGCAGAAGCGCGACCAGTTCCCCCGACCGGAGTTTATCCCCCATCAGCCAGTCCGGGAACAGAACCAGCCCCATCCCACCGGATGCCGCCTGGAGTAACGTATCTGCGTTATTTGAACTCAGCAGCGGCGAGACGGGGTAATGCACCCACGCCCTGCCCGGCTTTCTAAAATGCCAACGGTTTGGACCGGACGAGCCGCGATAAACCAGGCAAGGCAGCCTGCTCAAATCGTCAGGGCTTGAAGGCACACCATGCTGGCGAATCCAATCCGCTGAGGCTGCCAACTGATAATGCTGCGTACCAAAAACCCGCGCGTGGAAGGCTGAATCCGTCAGCGCGCCAATACGGAATATCACATCCGCCGCATCTTTATGTGGATCAATAAAATCATCGGTCTGGATCATTTCAATCAGCAGGCGCGGATAACGTTCAGATAAACCCGCAAGCCATGGCGCAATATGTCGCTGCCCGAAGAACACGGGCGCATTAATTCGAACCAGCCCCGAAGGCTCAATATTACGCTCAGATAGCGCCTCACGAGCGGCTTCGATTTGTCCGGCAATATTTCGGGCGTACTCGGCAAAAAGGCGTCCGCTTTCCGTCGGGATGATTGCCCGCGTATTGCGATAAAAAAGCTGCTGTCCCAGTGCATCTTCAAGTTGATGGATGACCCGCGACACCTGCGAAGCCGAGATCCCTTCGCGTCGGGCAACGACGGAAAAATTTTGCGCATCAAAGACATCCAAAAAAATTTTCAGCGCGCGAAGATTGACGGAACCGAGGTCGTACATTGACGCATTTCCTGCAAAGGTGTTTCACGCACTATAGCATTTTTCGCAACGCGCTAACGCGGTAACCTCCACCGCCTGAATCACTGTATAGAGTTAACGATGCATCTTTTACTGATTATATTCGTTGTGGCGGGCGGGATGGGCTTGTCCATCGAAGCGGGATTATTG
>NZ_JCBAJB010000060.1:0-255 GCF_059766475.1 Enterobacter sp. SCRI0065
CGTTGAAGACTACGACGTTGATAGGTCGGGTGTGTAAGCGCAGCGATGCGTTGAGCTAACCGATACTAATGAACCGTGAGGCTTAACCTTACAACGCCGAAGATGTTTTGGCGGAAAGAGAGACATCGTTTTCAGCTTGATAACAGATTAATTGATATGCAGAGATGCGTGTTGATAACAGAATTTGCCTGGCGGCTTTAGCGCGGTGGTCCCACCTGACCCCATGCCGAACTCAGAAGTGAAACGCCGTAGCGC
>NZ_JCBAJB010000061.1:0-255 GCF_059766475.1 Enterobacter sp. SCRI0065
GGTATCCTGCACGAAGGGCAAACAGTCACGCGCCAGCGTGTCACCGGCCATCACGATCTGCACACTGCCCGAATGCAGGCGCGGCGCTCAGGCTGCACCGGAAATCAGGGGGCAGCTGCGCAGCAGTACGCCCCGCCATCACCACGGCAGCGGCATCCTGCGCGAAGGGCAAACGGTCACGCGCCAGCGTGTCACCGGCCATCACGATCTGCACACTGCCCGAACGCTCAGGCTGCACCGGAAATCAGGGGGCAT
>NZ_JCBAJB010000062.1:0-252 GCF_059766475.1 Enterobacter sp. SCRI0065
TGCCGCCGTGAAAGGGCGGAGTCCTAACCGCTAGACGAAGGGGACACGATGTGTCACGACTTCGTAGCCGTCTTGCTCATTACTTTCATCAGACAATCTGTGTGGACACTACAAAGGCAGGTTCTTTTAGGTAAGGAGGTGATCCAACCGCAGGTTCCCCTACGGTTACCTTGTTACGACTTCACCCCAGTCATGAATCACAAAGTGGTAAGCGCCCTCCCGAAGGTTAAGCTACCTACTTCTTTTGCAACC
>NZ_JCBAJB010000063.1:0-251 GCF_059766475.1 Enterobacter sp. SCRI0065
GGTTGCAAAAGAAGTAGGTAGCTTAACCTTCGGGAGGGCGCTTACCACTTTGTGATTCATGACTGGGGTGAAGTCGTAACAAGGTAACCGTAGGGGAACCTGCGGTTGGATCACCTCCTTACCTAAAGAACCTGCCTTTGTAGTGTCCACACAGATTGTCTGATGAAAAGAAAGCAGTAAAGCATATCTGCAGGCTTGTAGCTCAGGTGGTTAGAGCGCACCCCTGATAAGGGTGAGGTCGGTGGTTCAAG
>NZ_JCBAJB010000064.1:0-250 GCF_059766475.1 Enterobacter sp. SCRI0065
CCGCAGGGAGTCATCCCCCATGTAAGACCGCCGTT
The DNA here is from genome assembly GCF_059766475.1 of Enterobacter sp. SCRI0065. NCBI lineage: Bacteria > Pseudomonadati > Pseudomonadota > Gammaproteobacteria > Enterobacterales > Enterobacteriaceae > Enterobacter > Enterobacter sp. SCRI0065. Next base: position 36 of record NZ_JCBAJB010000064.1, read on the forward strand.
GACCTTCTCACCCACTGGCAGACAGTCACCGGCGCTCATGGCCGCAACTCACCCCTGAGGTTCGCCAGCGGCGAACGGTGATAGCGCGGGGGGCCGTCAGGCCACCTGAAGCGATGCCGTTGAATCCGGGCGAGGGATGGACGCCCGAATGGGGCGAGACGCGAAGCGGCTCGATGCGAAGCACGACAGCCCGTTTCACCGGCGCAGCCGGGGAA
>NZ_JCBAJB010000065.1:0-250 GCF_059766475.1 Enterobacter sp. SCRI0065
TGCTAATGCTATTCGTGCGCTGAGCATGGACGCAGTACAGAAAGCCAAATCTGGTCACCCAGGTGCCCCTATGGGTATGGCTGACATTGCCGAAGTATTGTGGCGTGATTTCCTGAACCACAACCCGACCATAAAGAAGCCCAGCATTGGTGGGTTCTCCGGGTCGTACTCCGGCATTGGCATGGTCGTTGCGATGCCGTCGCCGTCGACGTAGTGATCGATAGCGCCATCGGAGTCACAGGTGATATCC
>NZ_JCBAJB010000066.1:0-248 GCF_059766475.1 Enterobacter sp. SCRI0065
TCTATTCTGCACAGCCTTTTCAGCTTTCGGTGACCGAGTGTACGGGCGGGGGAGCAAGCAACCTCACCCCCATGGTCGCGGTGACCGGCCCGGGCGTAAGCCAGGACAATAAGTGGCTTTTTCGGCACGTTAAGGAACGCTGGTGCTAAACGCATCGGTGCCTCCGGTGTCGTTAATCGTCTGCCATTCCACCCTGGTGTTGGCCGTGAGCGGTGTTTTTAAAGGCCAGGTATTGCTGCCGCGAGGGG
>NZ_JCBAJB010000067.1:0-248 GCF_059766475.1 Enterobacter sp. SCRI0065
TCGCCGTAATGCTCATGCACCCGCATCGCTTTTTCGCTGGTACTCATGGCGGTAAATTCCGCCTCACTCATGGTGTCGAACGGGCTTTGCGCCGGTGGCCGTATGGCACCATAAATCGCTTTGCGCGCCCCGTTCTCGTCGGGGAGAATTGCCTCCGTGGTCGACACCCTGAAACTGATTATTCCCCAGCAGGCCGCCCCATCGCGTCGTCTGATTGGCTTTCGCAATGGCGTGCTCGATACCCTCAC
>NZ_JCBAJB010000068.1:0-247 GCF_059766475.1 Enterobacter sp. SCRI0065
CCATAAAACCCTGATTCAGTGTTTCCCAGCACGTTTATGACCGGTGTTCCAAAGCCAAAATACCCTACGCCTAAGACATTCCCGAGCTGGGGACCAACATCCTTCGTAGCCGATGTTCCTAAACCGAGGTTTGTGCGAGCGTCTTCTGCCTTCGTTGCCCCGGTACCGCCTTGTGCAACAGATAGCGCAGTAGTAAGCCCTTTCAGCTCAGTGATATCGCTGTTTGCCCCCTTTCTGGCCAGTCCAC
>NZ_JCBAJB010000069.1:0-247 GCF_059766475.1 Enterobacter sp. SCRI0065
TAGCCTTCGGTCAGGCTAGCAAGATGGCTGGCCAGTGAGGCATCAGCGCCAATCCCAAACCCACCGACCTGAATGATATTTCCATTCGTCGTGCCAGCGTCCTTCGTGGCACTACTTCCCAAACCGAGGTTTGTGCGAGCGTCTTCTGCCTTCGTTGCCCCGGTACCGCCTTGTGCAACAGATAGCGCAGTAGTAAGCCCTTTCAGCTCAGTGATATCGCTGTTTGCCCCCTTTCTGGCCAGTCCAC
>NZ_JCBAJB010000006.1:0-251774 GCF_059766475.1 Enterobacter sp. SCRI0065
CAGAATTTGCCTGGCGGCTTTAGCACGGTGGTCCCACCTGACCCCATGCCGAACTCAGAAGTGAAACGCCGTAGCGCCGATGGTAGTGTGGGGTCTCCCCATGTGAGAGTAGGGAACTGCCAGGCATTAATTAAGAAGAACCCCGTACCGAAAGGTGCGGGGTTTTTTGCATGCGTAATTTCCTCCTTGAAACTTTCTCACCTTCCATTTGCAGACTCGACATTCACCCCATTCTTCGTTATTGTCAGCTATCTGGATGTCTAAACGTTTATACGTATGCTGTGAGGATGTAAGGTTATGCCGATTAGGGTGCAGGACGAGCTACCAGCCGTCAATTTCTTGCGAGAAGAAAACGTCTTTGTGATGAAAGCCTCGCGCGCGACAGGTCAGGAAATTCGTCCGCTGAAAGTCCTCATCCTCAATCTAATGCCCAAAAAGATCGAAACGGAAAATCAGTTCCTTCGTCTACTTTCAAATTCTCCGCTGCAGGTTGATGTCCAGCTGCTGCGGATAGATGCTCGTGAGTCGCGTAATACACCATCCGAGCATCTGAATAACTTCTACTGTAACTTCGACGATATCCGTGATGATAACTTCGATGGCTTAATCGTCACTGGCGCGCCGCTCGGCCTGGTGGAATTTAACGATGTCGCGTACTGGCCGCAGATCAAACAAGTGCTGGAATGGGCCAAGGATCATGTCACCTCCACGCTATTTGTCTGTTGGGCGGTACAGGCTGCCCTCAATATCCTTTACGGCATTCCTAAGCAGACCCGTAATGACAAGCTTTCTGGCGTATATGAGCATCATATTCTCCATCCACATGCGTTGCTGACCCGTGGTTTTGACGATTCCTTCCTGGCCCCTCACTCTCGCTATGCGGATTTCCCCACGACAGTGATACGCGATTACACCGATCTGGAAATTCTGGCCGAAACGGAAGAAGGCGATGCCTACCTTTTTGCCAGCAAAGACAAGCGCATTGCCTTTGTTACTGGTCATCCTGAATACGATGCCCACACGCTGGCGAGTGAGTTCTTCCGTGATGTAGAAGCGGGGCTTACCCCAGAAGTACCGTACAACTATTTCCCTAAAGACGACCCGCAGAACACACCAAAAGCATCCTGGCGTAGCCATGGCAATCTGCTCTTTATTAACTGGCTGAATTATTATGTTTACCAGATTACCCCGTACGATCTTCGTCATATGAATCCAACTCTGGATTAATCTTCTGCTTCAAACGATCCTAAAGCGTTTCAGCACTCCAGAATAGGCACCTTCGGGTGCCTTTTTTATTTCCGAAATCCAATTCATCATATTAAAAATATTTAATTCATTAATTATCAAGTAATTAAATACATTTTGTATTTAAAATGGAAATAGTTTTTGATTTTGAATCAATAATGGATAATCTTAATTCTGCTGAGCGAAAACCGCACAACGATCTTTCGCTCGCATTAGGGGAATGTGTTTGGATCTTCGATGAGGAGCAGCGTAATGACTCAACAGGCAACGACAGCAGACGAACTGGCTTTTAACCAGCCGTATGGCGAGCAAGAACAGCAGATTTTGACGCCAGAGGCCGTCGAATTTCTCACCGAGCTGGTGATGCACTTTGCGCCAAAACGCAATAAGTTGCTGGCGGCACGCGTTCAACAGCAGCAGGATATTGATAACGGCAAGTTGCCAGATTTTATTTCGGAAACTACTTCCATTAAAAACAGTGGCTGGAAAATCCGCGGTATCCCTCAAGATTTACAGGATCGCCGCGTCGAAATCACCGGCCCGGTTGAGCGCAAGATGGTGATTAATGCCATGAACGCCAACGTCAAAGTCTTTATGGCAGACTTCGAAGATTCGCTGGCACCGGACTGGCGTAAAGTGATCGAAGGCCAGATTAACCTGCGTGATGCGGTTAACGGTACTATCAGCTACACCAATGAAGCTGGGAAAATCTATCAGCTCAAACCGAATCCAGCGGTGCTGGTCTGCCGTGTGCGCGGCCTGCATTTGCCTGAAAAGCATGTCACCTGGCGTGGCGAAGCCATCCCCGGCAGCCTGTTTGATTTTGCGCTCTACTTTTTCCATAACCATAAAAGTCTGCTGGCAAAAGGCAGTGGTCCGTACTTCTACCTGCCGAAAACCCAGTCCTGGCAAGAAGCTGCCTGGTGGAGCGAAGTATTTAGCTACGCAGAAGACCGTTTTGATCTGCCGCGTGGAACTATCAAGGCCACGCTGTTGATCGAAACGTTGCCAGCTGTTTTCCAGATGGATGAAATCCTGCATGCGTTGCGTGACCACATCGTTGGCCTCAACTGCGGGCGTTGGGATTACATCTTTAGCTACATCAAAACCCTTAAGAATCATCCAGACCACGTGCTGCCCGACCGTCAGGTTGTCACTATGGACAAGCCTTTCCTCAGCGCTTATTCACGTCTGCTGATCAAAACCTGCCACAGGCGCGGCGCGTTTGCGATGGGCGGTATGGCGGCGTTTATTCCAAGCAAAGATGCCGAACGCAATAGCCAGGTGTTGAGCAAGGTGAAAGCAGACAAAGAGCTGGAAGCGCGCAACGGTCATGACGGCACGTGGATTGCCCATCCAGGCCTGGCAGACACGGCGATGGAGGTGTTCAGCCGCACGCTGGGTGATAACCCAAACCAGCTGTTTATCTCCCGTGAAGAAGATGCCCCTATCACAGCAGAGCAATTATTAGCACCTTGTGAAGGCGAGCGCACGGAAGAAGGTATGCGTGCCAATATCCGCGTGGCGGTGCATTACATCGAAGCGTGGGTTTCGGGTAACGGATGCGTACCGATTTACGGCCTTATGGAAGATGCCGCCACTGCCGAGATTTCCCGTACCTCTATCTGGCAGTGGATCCACCATCAGAAAACGCTCAGTAACGGCAAGCCTGTAACCAAATCTCTATTCCGCCAAATGCTGGCCGAAGAGATGCTGACGATCCAGGACGAGTTAGGCGAGCACCGCTTTAGCAGTGGGCGCTTTGACGATGCCGCGCGCCTGATGGAGCAAATCACTACGTCAGACGAGCTCATCGACTTCCTCACCCTGCCAGGTTACCGCCTGCTTGCATAAATCCACCACATAATAATATGGAGCATCTGCATCATGAAAACCCGTACCCAACAAATCCAGGATTTACAGAAAGAGTGGACGCAACCGCGCTGGGAGGGCATCAACCGCCCTTATAGCGCTGAGGAAGTGGTGAAATTACGCGGTTCGGTCAACCCAGAATGCACGCTGGCGCAGCTCGGTGCGGCTAAAATGTGGCGTCTGCTGCACGGCGAATCGAAGAAAGGCTACATCAACAGCCTCGGCGCGTTAACCGGCGGCCAGGCGTTACAGCAGGCGAAAGCAGGTATTGAAGCGGTCTATCTTTCCGGCTGGCAGGTAGCGGCAGATGCGAACCTGGCCTCCAGTATGTATCCGGATCAATCACTCTATCCGGCTAACTCCGTGCCGTCGGTGGTGGATCGGATCAACAACACCTTCCGTCGTGCGGATCAGATCCAATGGTCGTCCGGTATCGAGCCGAACGATCCGCGTTTTGTGGATTATTTCCTGCCGATCGTTGCCGATGCAGAAGCCGGGTTTGGCGGCGTGCTGAATGCGTTCGAGCTGATGAAATCGATGATTGAAGCCGGTGCAGCGGCGGTTCACTTTGAAGATCAACTCGCATCGGTGAAGAAATGCGGGCACATGGGCGGTAAAGTGCTGGTGCCGACTCAGGAAGCGATTCAGAAGCTGGTTGCCGCGCGCCTGGCTGCCGACGTGTTAGGCGTTCCGACGCTGGTGATCGCCCGTACCGACGCCGATGCGGCGGATCTGATCACCTCAGATTGCGACCCCTACGATAGCGAATTCATTACCGGCGAGCGCACCAGCGAAGGCTTCTACCGCACGCATGCTGGTATTGAGCAGGCCATCAGCCGCGGTCTTGCTTATTCCCCGTATGCCGATCTGGTGTGGTGCGAAACCTCCACGCCGGACCTGGCGTTAGCAAAACGCTTTGCTGATGCCGTTCATGCCCAATATCCTGGCAAATTACTGGCTTATAACTGCTCGCCGTCCTTTAACTGGCAGAAGAATCTGGACGATAAGACTATCGCCAGCTTCCAGCAGCAGCTGTCTGAAATGGGCTACAAATACCAGTTCATCACGCTCGCAGGTATTCACAGCATGTGGTTCAACATGTTCGACCTGGCGCATTCCTACGCGCAGGGTGAGGGCATGAAACACTACGTTGAAAAGGTCCAACAGCCTGAGTTCGCCGCCAGCAAAGAAGGCTACACCTTTGCTTCGCATCAGCAGGAAGTGGGAACCGGGTACTTCGATAAAGTCACGACGATTATCCAGGGCGGTGCCTCTTCCGTTACCGCCTTAACGGGATCAACCGAAGAATCACAGTTCTAACCGCTATGAACCTTCTCCCCTGGGGGGAGAAGGTGAGGGGAATATATGTCGCGTGGCCTGGAATTACTGATTGCACAAACCATTCTGCAAGGATTCGATGCGCAGTATGGTCGTTTTCTTGAGGTAACTTCCGGGGCACAGCAGCGCTTTGAACATGCCGACTGGCACGCCGTACAGCAGGCCATGAAGCAGCGTATCCACCTCTACGATCACCATGTTGGTCTGGTGGTGGAACAGCTTCGTTGTATCACCGATGGAAAAAGCACCGACGCCGCCTTTTTGCTGCGTGTGAAAGAGAATTACACCCAACTTCTGCCGGATTACCCTCGCTTCGAGATTGCGGAGAGCTTTTTCAACTCCGTCTATTGTCGGTTATTTGACCACCGCTCGCTGTCTCCTGAGCGGTTATTTATTTTCAGTTCCCAGCCTGAACGGCGGTTTCGGACGATCCCCCGCCCGCTGGCAAAAGATTTTTATCCAGACCACGGCTGGGAAAGCCTGTTAACCAAAGTATTATCCGACCTGCCTTTACGCCTGCCGTGGCAAAACAAAGCGCGGGACGTTGGCTACATTACGCAGCATCTCAAAGAAACGTTTAGCGCAGAAGTCCTGGAACGCTGCCATTTGCAGGTCGCTAATGAACTGTTTTTCCGTAATAAAGCCGCATGGCTGGTCGGGAAACTGATCGCGCCAGATACGGTAATACCGTTTTTACTGCCGATCCATCGTACGGATGATGGAGAACTGTTCGTCGATACCTGCTTAACGACCAGCGCCGAAGCCAGCATCGTTTTCGGCTTCGCCCGTTCCTATTTTATGGTTTATGCCCCTCAGCCCGCCGCACTGGTTGAGTGGCTACGAGAACTGTTACCGGTGAAAACGACGGCTGAACTGTATATGGCGATTGGCTGTCAGAAACACGCCAAAACGGAAAGCTATCGAGAATATCTCCAGTATATTTTCAGCACCCACGAGCAGTTTGTCGAAGCGCCCGGCATCCGCGGCATGGTGATGCTGGTGTTCACGTTGCCGGGTTTTGACCGGGTGTTTAAGGTCATCAAAGATCAATTTGCGCCACAAAAGGAGATGACTGCCGCACACGTTCGCGCCTGCTATCAGTTGGTGAAAGAACACGATCGCGTTGGGCGCATGGCCGATACCCAGGAGTTCGAAAATTTTGTGCTGGATAAACACCAGATCTCACCTGCGTTAATGGCGCTATTGCTTCAGGAAGCGTCGGGGAAAATCACCGATCTGGGCGATAAGATTGTCATCAGCCATCTCTACATTGAACGTCGCATGGTGCCGCTGAATCTCTGGCTGGAGCAGGTAGAAGGAGCGCAACTGCGTGATGCGATTGAAGAATACGGCAACGCGATCCGCCAGCTGGCGGCTGCCAATATCTTCCCCGGCGACATGCTGTTTAAAAACTTCGGCGTGACACGCCACGGAAGGGTGGTTTTCTACGATTACGATGAAATTTGCTACATGACCGAAGTGAATTTTCGCACTATTCCGGCAGCAAGATATCCAGAGGACGAACTCGCCAGCGAGCCGTGGTACAGCGTCTCCCCGGGCGACGTTTTCCCGGAAGAGTTTCGCCACTGGCTATGCGCCGATCCGCGCATTGGTCCGCTGTTTGAAGAGATGCACGCCGATCTGTTCCGCGCCGATTACTGGCGCGGTCTACAAACGCGGATCAAAAACGGGCATGTAGAAGACGTCTACGCTTACCGCAGACGACAACGTTTCTGCATCCGGTTTAACGAATGCCACCATACGCCAGCGTCACTTCCTTCGCTGCTTTGATCACCAGAGCGCCCAGCTCAGTCACCCGATCGTCAGTGACGCGAGAAATAGGTCCGGAAATGGAAATCGCGGCGAACGGTTCGCGATGCTCATCATAAATACACGCGGCAATACAGCGCAGGCCAAGGGCGTGTTCTTCATCGTCGAAGGAATAACCACGTTTGCGGGTCTGGGCTAAATCTTCTTTCAAATGCACGGGTGAAACCAGCGTGGCATGGGTATAGGCATGCAGCCCCTTGCGATGCAGCAGGCCCGTGACCTGTTCTTCAGTCAGCTGCGACAGAAAAGCCTTTCCTGCTCCGGAGGCGTGCATCGGCAGCTTGCCGCCGATTGGTGCTGACATGCGCATCAGCTGCGTACACTGAACCTGGTCGATGATAATCGCCTGATGATCGCTCTGGTCCAGCACCGCCAGATTCACCGTTTCGCCGGAGTCTTCCATCAGTTTGCGCAGGATGGGATGCACGATGGCCAGCAGATTACGGCTCTGCAAAAAGCTGCTGCCGACGATAAACGCGTGTGCCCCAACGGACCAATGGCCCAGATCGCCGACCTGGCGCACAAAGCCCAGTTGCTGCATGGTGGTCAACAGACGATGCGTTGTGGAGTTCGGCAAACCCGCCTGCTGTGCCAGTTCGGTTAACGCCACGCTACTGTGCGATTCCGCGATCCATTCCAGCAGTTTCAATCCGCGCGTCAGCGACTGAACCTGACCGGTTGGCTGGGCAGTGGACGTAGTGGCAGCAGGTTTTCTGCCGCGCTTGGCGGGAACGGTGGCAACCATAGCGAACTCCTTTTTCTGTATCGTGGAAATCATTTTCGTTTTATTTGATGAATTTGCAACCGTATCCTGACTGATCGGATGAGTGATGGTGAACATGTCTCATGTTACCGCTGTGTGACTTCTCCACTCTGCGAGAATATGCCAGTATGGACCGCAGCCTTTTGGCCTTGTTGAGCGTTGTCGGGAGCGAGTGTGAGCAGCAAAGTAGAACAACTGCGTGCGCAGTTAAATGAACGAATTCTTGTGCTGGACGGCGGCATGGGCACCATGATCCAAAGCTACCGTTTGAGCGAAGACGATTTCCGCGGTGAGCGATTTGCCGACTGGCCCTGCGACCTGAAAGGCAACAATGACCTTTTGGTACTCAGCAAACCAGACGTTATTGCGGCAATTCACAATGCCTATTTCGAGGCAGGTGCGGATATCGTCGAAACCAATACTTTTAACTCGACGACCATCGCGATGGCGGATTACCAGATGGAATCCCTGTCGGCGGAAATCAACTACACGGCGGCTAAGCTGGCTCGCGCTTGTGCTGATGAATGGACCGCCCGCACGCCGGAAAAACCGCGCTATGTTGCTGGGGTGCTTGGTCCAACCAACCGTACCGCGTCGATATCGCCGGACGTGAACGATCCCGCTTACCGAAACGTTACCTTCGACCAACTGGTGTCAGCGTACCGGGAATCAACCAAAGCGCTGGTGGAAGGCGGTTCCGATCTGATTATGATTGAAACGGTCTTCGATACGCTTAACGCCAAAGCCGCCATCTTTGCGGTAAAAGAAGAGATGGAAGCGCTGGGCGTCGACTTACCCATCATGGTGTCCGGCACGATTACGGATGCCTCCGGGCGCACGCTCTCCGGTCAAACCACCGAGGCGTTTTACAACTCTCTGCGCCACGCCGATGCGCTGACCTTCGGTCTGAACTGCGCACTGGGGCCGGATGAGCTGCGTCAGTACGTACAGGAACTCTCGCGCATCGCGGATTGTTACGTCACCGCGCACCCGAACGCTGGCCTGCCAAACGCTTTTGGTGAATACGATCTCGACGCCGTGACCATGGCCGCGCAAACTCGCGAATGGGCCGAATCCGGTTTCCTCAATATTGTTGGCGGCTGCTGCGGCACCACGCCGGAACACATTGCCGCCATGAGCAATGCGGTGGCGGGCCTACCGCCGCGTAAGCTTCCCGATCTGCCGGTTGCCTGTCGCCTTGCGGGCCTTGAGCCGCTAACCATCAGCGTAGACAGCCTGTTTGTGAACGTCGGTGAACGTACTAACGTCACCGGTTCCGCCAAGTTCAAGCGCCTGATCAAAGAAGAAAAATACAACGAAGCGCTGGACGTTGCCCGTCAGCAGGTCGAAAGCGGTGCGCAGATTATCGATATCAATATGGATGAGGGGATGCTCGACGCCGAAGCGGCGATGGTGCGTTTCCTCAATCTGATTGCGGGTGAGCCGGATATCGCTCGTGTGCCCATCATGATCGACTCCTCGAAATGGGACGTCATCGAAAAAGGGCTGAAGTGCATTCAGGGTAAAGGCATCGTCAACTCCATCTCGATGAAAGAGGGCGTGGAGCCGTTTATCCATCATGCCAAACTGGTGCGCCGCTATGGCGCGGCGGTGGTGGTGATGGCCTTCGATGAAGTGGGGCAGGCCGATACCCGCGAGCGTAAAATTGAGATTTGCCGTCGTGCCTACAAAATTCTGACCGAAGAGGTCGGCTTCCCGCCAGAAGATATCATTTTCGACCCGAATATCTTCGCCGTGGCGACCGGCATCGAAGAGCACAACAACTACGCGCAGGACTTTATCGGTGCCTGTGAAGACATCAAGCGGGAACTGCCACACGCGCTGATCTCCGGCGGTGTCTCCAACGTCTCCTTTTCGTTCCGTGGTAATGACCCGGTGCGTGAGGCGATTCACGCCGTATTCCTCTATTACGCCATTCGTAACGGCATGGACATGGGCATCGTCAACGCCGGACAACTGGCGATTTATGACGACCTGCCTGCCGAACTGCGCGATGGCGTTGAGGACGTGGTTTTAAACCGTCGTGATGACGCGACCGAGCGCATGTTGGATCTGGCTGAAAAGTATCGCGGCAGCAAAGCCGATGAAAGCGTCAATATTCAGCAGGCGGAATGGCGCTCATGGGACGTTAAAAAGCGCCTGGAGTATTCGCTGGTCAAAGGCATCACCGAGTTTATCGAGCTGGATACCGAAGAAGCCCGCCAGCAGGCATCACGCCCGATTGAAGTAATTGAAGGGCCGTTGATGGACGGTATGAACGTAGTTGGCGACCTGTTCAGTGAAGGCAAAATGTTCCTGCCGCAGGTGGTTAAATCTGCCCGCGTCATGAAGCAGGCGGTGGCCTATCTTGAGCCGTATATTGAGGCCAGCAAAGAGAAAGGCTCTACCAACGGCAAGATGGTGATTGCGACCGTGAAGGGCGATGTCCACGATATCGGTAAAAACATCGTTGGCGTGGTGCTGCAGTGCAATAACTATGAAATCATCGATCTGGGTGTAATGGTGCCCGCAGACAAAATCCTCAAAACCGCGCGTGAAGTGAACGCCGACCTGATTGGCCTTTCAGGGTTGATCACGCCGTCTTTGGACGAAATGGTCAACGTTGCGAAAGAGATGGAGCGTCAGGGCTTTACTATCCCGCTGTTAATTGGTGGGGCGACCACGTCAAAAGCGCACACCGCGGTTAAAATCGAGCAAAACTACAGCGGGCCGACGGTTTATGTGCAAAACGCCTCGCGCACCGTTGGCGTCGTCTCCGCGCTGCTTTCTGCGACGCAGCACGACGATTTTGTGGCAAAAACCCGCAAAGAGTACGACACCGTGCGCATTCAGCACGCACGTAAAAAACCGCGCACGCCGCCGGTCACGCTGGTGGCCGCGCGCGATAACGATCTGGCCTTTGACTGGTCAAGCTATACGCCGCCGGTCGCTCATCGCCTGGGCGTACAGGACGTCACCGCCAGCATCGAAACGCTGCGTAATTACATCGACTGGACACCGTTCTTTATGACCTGGTCGCTGGCGGGGAAATATCCGCGCATCCTCGAAGATGAAGTGGTCGGTGAGGAAGCGAAGCGGCTGTTCAAAGACGCCAACGACATGCTCGATATGCTAAGCGCCGAAAAAACGCTAAATCCGCGCGGGGTGGTCGGCCTGTTCCCGGCCAACCGTGTGGGGGATGATATTGAAATTTATCGGGATGAAACGCGCACGCATGTGCTGGCGGTCAGCCGACACCTACGTCAGCAAACCGAGAAAGTCGGGTTCGCCAACTACTGTCTGGCCGATTTTGTCGCACCTAAACTCAGCGGTAAAGCGGACTATCTCGGGGCCTTTGCCGTGACTGGTGGTCTTGAAGAAGATGCCCTGGCAGAGGCTTATGAAGCGCAGCTCGATGATTACAATAAAATCATGGTGAAAGCACTCTCAGACCGTCTGGCAGAGGCGTTTGCCGAATACCTGCACGAGCGTGTGCGTAAAGTCCACTGGGGTTATGCCGCGAATGAGAACCTGAGCAATGAGGAACTTATCCGCGAGAACTACCAGGGCATTCGCCCAGCGCCCGGCTACCCGGCGTGTCCGGAGCACACAGAAAAAGGCACTATCTGGCAGCTTTTGGACGTCGAAACCCATACCGGCATGAAGCTCACTGAGTCTTTCGCGATGTGGCCAGGCGCCTCCGTTTCGGGCTGGTATTTCAGCCATCCTGACAGCAAATACTATGCAGTGGCGCAGATCCAACGCGATCAGGTGGAAGATTACGCCTTGCGTAAAGGGATGCCCGTGGCTGAAGTCGAGCGCTGGTTAGCGCCTAATCTGGGCTACGACGCCGACTAACGTCACCTTTTCTTACAACATACAGGGCGCTCATTGGGCGCCCTGTCTCTTTCTTACGTTTAAACCCTTATACTGAAGTGGACCAAAGGAAAATGCATAACGATAAGGGGAATCCACTTCCGTGCTGACACTGTTACACCTGCTATCCGCAGTGGCCCTGCTGGTATGGGGCACTCATATCGTCCGTACCGGCGTCATGCGCGTATATGGCGCGCGCTTACGCACCGTTCTCAGCCACAGCGTTGAGAAAAAACCGCTCGCTTTCTGCGCGGGCATTGGCGTGACCGCGCTGGTCCAAAGCAGCAACGCTACCACTATGCTCGTCACCTCGTTTGTGGCGCAGGATCTGGTGGCGCTGGCACCCGCGCTGGTGATTGTCCTCGGGGCCGACGTGGGGACCGCGCTAATGGCGCGTATCCTGACCTTCGATCTCTCCTGGCTGTCGCCACTGCTCATTTTTATTGGTGTAATTTTCTTCCTGGGACGCAAACAGACCCGAGAAGGTCAACTGGGGCGCGTGGGAATTGGTCTTGGTTTAATCCTGCTGGCGCTGGAGCTGATTGTTCAGGCCGTCACGCCGATCACCCAGGCGAATGGCGTGCAGGTGATTTTCGCCTCGCTGACGGGTGACATCATGCTCGATGCACTCATCGGTGCCGTCTTTGCCATCATCAGCTACTCCAGCCTGGCGGCGGTGCTGCTGACCGCGACCCTTACCACTGCTGGCGCAATTTCTTTCCCTGTAGCGCTGTGCCTGGTGATTGGCGCAAACCTGGGTTCTGGCCTGCTGGCCATGATCAACAACAGCGGGGCAAACGCTGCCGCTCGCCGTGTAGCCTTGGGCAGCTTGCTGTTTAAGCTGGTGGGGAGCCTGATCATTCTGCCGTTTGTCCACCCGCTGGCGAACCTTATGGATAACTTGCCGCTGCCAAAAGCCGAGCTGGTTATCTATTTCCACGTCTTCTACAACCTGGTGCGTTGTCTGGCGATGGTGCCGTTTGCGGGGCCAATGGCCCGCTTCTGCGAACGCCTTATTCGCGACGAGCCGGAGCTGGACGCGCGGCTTAAGCCGAAGCATCTGGATAGCTCTGCGCTGGACACCCCCGCGCTGGCGCTGGCAAATGCCGCACGAGAAACGCTGCGCATGGGCGATGCGATGGAAACCATGCTCGACGGTTTGAAAAAGGTGATGCACGGTGAACCGCGCCAGGAGAAAGAGCTGCGCAAGCTGGCCGATGACATCAACGTGCTCTACACCGCGATCAAACTCTATCTGGCGCGAATGCCGCAGGATGAACTGGCCGAAGAAGAATCTCGCCGCTGGGCAGAGATCATCGAGATGTCGCTCAACCTTGAGCAGGCGTCTGATATCGTCGAACGCATGGGTAGCGAAATCGCTGACAAATCGCTGGCCGCCCGCCGCGCCTTCTCCCTCGAAGGCATCGCGGAGCTGGATGCGCTGCTGGAGCAACTGCTCAGCAATCTTCGCCTGGCCATGTCGGTATTTTTCTCAAGCGACGTGCCGAGCGCTCGCCGCCTGCGTCGCAGCAAGCATCGTTTCCGCATCCTTAACCGCCGCTACTCGCACGCGCATGTTGAGCGTCTGCATCAGCAGAACGTGCAAAGTATCGAAACCAGTTCGCTGCACCTGGGGCTTCTGGGCGACATGAAGCGTCTCAACTCGTTGTTCTGTTCTGTGGCCTACAGCGTGATGGAACAGCCGGACGAAGACGATGAGCGGGATGAGTATTAATTCTCAGTTCCTTTTGAGCGCTGTAGAAGGAGCGTGGAAACCGGTAAATGATGTGCCATCAGCTCCTGAAAGTGCCTCGCAAACGAAAAAAAACCGGCCTCACTTCCCGTTGGCTAATCTTTTTACCAGCGCAAACCTAAGGTATATTTCGCCTATCAAGGAGAAATTATGCTACCCACCTCATCAACACGATTAAACAAATACATTAGCGAGAGCGGGATTTGCTCACGCCGTGAAGCCGACCGCTACATCGAGCAAGGTAACGTGTTCCTCAACGGCAAACGCGCCACCATCGGCGATCAGGTTGTGCCTGGCGATGTGGTCAAAGTGAATGGCCAGCTTATCGAGCCCAGAGACGAAGAAGATCTGGTGTTTATCGCATTGAACAAACCGGTGGGCATTGTCAGCACCACGGAAGATGGCGAGCGGGATAACATTGTAGATTACGTAAACCACAGTAGTCGTATCTTCCCGATTGGGCGTCTGGACAAAGATTCGCAGGGGCTGATTTTCCTCACCAACCACGGCGATCTGGTGAACAAAATCCTGCGAGCAGGAAACGATCACGAGAAGGAGTATGTGGTCACGGTCAACAAGCCGGTAACGGATGATTTTATCCGTGGAATGGGGGCGGGCGTGCCGATTCTCGGAACGGTGACCAAGAAGTGCAAAGTCAAAAAGGAAGCGCCATTTGCGTTTCGCATCACGCTGGTTCAGGGCTTAAACCGACAAATCCGCCGCATGTGCGAGCATTTTGGCTTTGAAGTTACCAGGCTTGAACGCACGCGCATCATGAACGTCAGCCTGTCGGGCATCCCGTTGGGCGAGTGGCGTGATCTCTCGGGTGATGAGCTGATTGAGCTGTTTAAGCTCATCGAAGGCTCGTCGTCGGAGGCGAAGCCTAAAGCAAAAGCGAAGCCTAAAACGCAGGGGATTAAACGACCTGTCGTGAACGCCCCGAAATCGGCTGAGAAAGAGCGCAGCAAGCCCGCGGGCAAAAAGTTTGTGCAGCCGGGGCGTAAAAAGAAAGGGCGCTAATTAGCGCCTTCCACGAGGTGAGGTATTGGCAGTCCAGGAGAACGTTGATTCTTTATCTGGTTTATAAGCCTGCGCTTTTTTAAGTTTGCGGGCTTTCTTCGCTTCATCTTCACGTTGAGCCATCAGTTTGTCGATGTACTCTTTTTTTACCTGATTGGTTTCGGCATTGGTCAGCGTACGACCATGTGCGATGCGGGCGCGATCGAGCAGGGTTTTCAGCTCACGCTGCTCGCTTTCCGTCATGTCTTTCTGGGTCAATCTCGGTGTAGCCATCGCTGAAGCCTCCTGTAAAAGAGGCTTCAGTGTAAAGCAAGCAAGAGGCGGCGCGAAGCGAATTAACCCTCTTTCGCGACTTCTTTTTTCTGTTGTTCTTCAATCGGTTTACCGGACCAATACCCAGCCAGCAGCGAGCCGGAAAGGTTATGCCACACCGAGAAGAGCGCGCCGGGCAGTGCCGCAAGCGGGGAAAAATAGATTTTACCCAGTGCCGCCGCCAGGCCAGAGTTCTGCATGCCGACTTCAATCGCCAGCGTGCGACAGGTTGATTCGTCAAACCCAAACAGCTTGCCACCCCAGTAGCCGCCCAGCAGTCCGATGGTGTTGTGCAGGATCACTGCGATAATCACCACAAAGCCCACGGAGGCAATATGCGAAGCGGATCCCGCTACCACCGCGCTGATAATAGCCAGAATGCACACCATCGAAAATGCCGGCAGAAAGGGTTCAACCGCCTTCACCACGCGTGGGAACAGATGATGAATCACCAGGCCCAGCGCGATGGGGATCACCACGATTTGCAGGATGCTCAGCAGCATGCCCATCACGTCTACCTGAATATGCGCATCCACGTACAGGCGCGTCAGCAGTGGTGTTGCCACCACGCCGACCAGCGTGGACACGGAAGAGATGGTAACGGAGAGCGCCACGTCGCCTTTCGCCAGATAGATCATCACGTTTGACGCCGTCCCGCTCGCCACGCTACCGACCAGCACCATTCCAGCGGATAAATCTGGCGGCATCTTAAACGCCATGGCCAATAGCCAGGCGGCCAGCGGCATCACCAGATAGTGCAGAAAAATCCCCGCCGCCACAGGGGCCGGGCGAGACAGCACGCGCTTAAAATCGTCAATCTTCAGGTGTACGCCCATGCCGAGCATGATCAGCATCAGCAGTGTAGTCACCCAGGGGCCGATAGGGGTGAAGGTGGTGGGGGTGTAATACGCGAGCACAGAGAGCAGCAGCGCCCACAGCGGGAACAGCCGGGTGAGGGTCGATAACATGGGTATTCCTTGCGATTATGTTGTGTTGTTTAGTTATAAAAAAGCCGGGTCTGTGCCCGGCTTATCGATATTATTTATCCTGCTAACGAATTTTATTCAAACAAATTTCGATGAAGTTTCTGCACGACCTGCTCCGCCTGATCGGCAGGCACCAGGAAGCACAGGTTGTAGCTGGAAGCGCCGTAGCAAATCATGCGGATGCTGAACGGGTCCAGGACACCGAAAACTTCTTTGCCCACGCCGCAGGCGCGTGACAGCTTGTTACCAATAATGGCCACCAGAGCCAGATCTTCTTCAACTTCCACACGACAGAGCTCTGACAGCTCCATCAGCAGCGACTGCGTGAGCAACGTATCACCAGTCGAGGTTGAGCCGGTCGTATCCAGCGTCAGCGCGATGCTTACTTCGGAAGTGGTGATCAGGTCCACCGAGATATGGTGGCGCGCCAGAATGCCAAACACCTCGGCCAGGAAGCCGCGTGAGTGCAACATGCTCAGACTGTGCAACGTCACCAGCGTTTGCTTGCGACGCAGGGCGATGGCGCGGAACAGCGGTGGATTTTCGGTGGTTTTGCACACCAGCGTTCCACCCGCTTTCGGGTCTTTACTTGAACCAACAAACACCGGGATATCGCTACGAACGGCGGGCAGCAGCGTGGCCGGGTGCAACACTTTTGCACCGAAGGTGGCCATTTCGGCTGCTTCTTCAAAGGCGATAACATCAATACGTTTTGCCGCCGGAACCACGCGCGGATCGGTGGTGTAGATACCCGGTACGTCGGTCCAGATATCTACGCGGGTAGCATGCAGAGCTTCGCCCAACAGCGCGGCGGTATAGTCACTGCCACCACGGCCCAGCGTAGTGGTGCGGCCTTTCGCTTCGCTACCGATAAAGCCCTGGGTGATGACGATACCTTCGGCCAGACGCGGTGCCAGTTGTTGAGTCGCTAGCTCAGAAAGTGCGTCTACTTCCGGCTCGGCACGGCCAAAGCGGTCACTGGTGCGCATCACTTTACGCACGTCAAACCATTGGGCCAGCACCTGACGCTCACGCAGAATTTCGACAAACAGCAGGGTCGACATCAGTTCGCCGTGGCTGACCAGTTCGTCGGTCAATGCGGTCGAGGTCGCCAGAGAAGCGGCCTCCGCTAAGGTGGTGATATTTTCCAGCAGGCGTTCGACTTCTTCACGAATGACGTGCGGGTTTTGCATGCATTCGAGGATGTCGAACTGAATTTTTCGCAGCGCATCAAGCTTCGCGAAGCGCTCTGTTGCTTCCAGTCCTTCCGCCAAAGCCACCAGCAAATTGGTGACACCAGCGGAGGCAGAAAGGACGACCAGGCGGGTATGGGGATCGGCCAGCACCACATCGGCGCTGCGGTTCATGGCTGCATAATCGGCCACGCTGGTACCGCCAAATTTGGCGACAACAAAACTCGTCATAACATCCTCGTGTCAGGAAAAAAATAGAGCGACCCTGGCACAAGAACGAAATGAGAACAGGTGCAGGCGCAAATACCGTCCTATAAATAAAATGCGGGGGAAGTCCTGTCAATGCTGGGATTATGCGGATTATTCATGGGGGGTACCCCCTCAGTAACAGGACTTATAACGTCTATACTTTTCGGGTCTTTTCACTGGCGTTTGATACAGGCCAGGGCAATGGCATAAAAACCATCACAATTTCTGTTCGCAGGCGCTACAATCGAACGCAGTCGAGATTCTCAAATCAGAAGAGTATTGCTAATGAAAAACATCAACCCAACGCAGACTTCTGCCTGGCAGGCACTACAAAAACACTTCGAAGAAATGAAAGATGTCTCCATCGCGGACCTGTTCGCGAAAGACGGCGATCGTTTTAACACATT
The DNA here is from genome assembly GCF_059766475.1 of Enterobacter sp. SCRI0065. Classification (NCBI taxonomy): domain Bacteria; kingdom Pseudomonadati; phylum Pseudomonadota; class Gammaproteobacteria; order Enterobacterales; family Enterobacteriaceae; genus Enterobacter; species Enterobacter sp. SCRI0065. The sequence goes on from NZ_JCBAJB010000006.1 coordinate 16,845, forward strand.
CTCCGCCACCTTCGATGACCAAATGCTGGTGGATTTCTCCAAAAACCGCATCACCGAAGAGACGCTGGCGAAACTGCAGGATCTGGCGAAAGAAACCGACCTGGCCGGTGCGATCAAATCCATGTTCTCCGGTGAGAAAATCAACCGTACCGAAGACCGTGCCGTGCTGCACGTTGCGCTGCGTAACCGTAGCAATACCCCGATTATCGTTGACGGTAAAGACGTCATGCCGGAAGTGAACGCGGTGCTTGAGAAGATGAAAACCTTCTCTGAAGCCATTATTTCCGGGAGCTGGAAAGGCTACACCGGTAAAGCGATTACCGACGTGGTCAACATCGGTATCGGCGGATCTGACCTCGGCCCGTTCATGGTGACCGAAGCGCTGCGCCCGTATAAAAACCATCTGAACATGCACTTTGTCTCCAACGTCGATGGCACCCACATCGCCGAAGTGCTGAAAAAAGTGAACCCGGAAACCACGCTGTTCCTGGTCGCGTCTAAAACCTTCACCACCCAGGAAACCATGACCAACGCCCACAGCGCGCGCGACTGGTTCCTGAAAACTGCAGGCGACAACAAGCACGTGGCGAAGCACTTCGCGGCGCTGTCGACCAACGGTCAAGCGGTAGGCGAGTTCGGTATCGACACCGCGAACATGTTTGAATTCTGGGATTGGGTTGGCGGTCGCTACTCCCTGTGGTCTGCGATTGGTCTGTCAATCATCCTGTCCGTGGGCTATGAGAACTTTGTTGAACTGCTCTCTGGCGCGCACGCGATGGATAAGCACTTCGCGACGACGGCACCAGAGAAAAACCTGCCGGTGCTGCTGGCGTTGATTGGCATCTGGTACAACAATTTCTTCGGCGCTGAGACCGAAGCGATTCTGCCGTACGACCAGTACATGCACCGCTTTGCGGCCTACTTCCAGCAGGGCAACATGGAATCCAACGGTAAATACGTTGACCGTAACGGCAACGCCGTGGATTACCAGACTGGCCCAATCATCTGGGGCGAGCCTGGCACCAATGGTCAGCACGCGTTTTATCAGCTGATTCACCAGGGCACCAAAATGGTACCGTGCGATTTCATCGCGCCGGCAACGACGCATAACGCGCTGTCTGACCACCATCAGAAGCTGCTGTCTAACTTCTTCGCCCAGACCGAAGCGCTGGCGTTTGGTAAAGCGCGCGACGTGGTTGAGCAGGAATACCGCGACCAGGGTAAAGATCCGGCGACGCTGGATCACGTGGTACCGTTCAAAGTGTTCGAAGGTAACCGCCCAACCAACTCCATCCTGCTGCGTGAAATCACGCCGTTCAGCCTGGGGGCGTTGATTGCCCTGTACGAGCACAAAATCTTTACTCAGGGCGCGATCCTGAACATCTTCACCTTTGACCAGTGGGGCGTTGAGCTGGGCAAACAGCTGGCAAACCGCATTCTGCCGGAACTGGGTGATGATAAAAATATCGAGAGCCACGATAGCTCGACAAATGGTCTGATTAACCGCTATAAATCCTGGCGCGCATAATTAACATGACCTGAAAAATGCCGGCGATATGCCGGCATTTTTTTATCGGATAATTCCTGATGTCTGTTATTTGGCGCAGATTTCTATTATGAGTTTAATCTGAAAAAACCGAATAACCCGTTAATCACTCTGTGTTATTTTAGGATTTTACGGACATTAAAGATATTTGCTTATATTGTAACTGGCTGATTTTTAATGTATTTAAATTAAGATAATTATTTTATTAATTCGCTTTCATCCATTAGTCCTAAAACCCTTCTGCTATTTCCCCATACGGCAATCCGCCTGCTTTAGTTGTGTATACTCGAATCCGCCTGAATTTCTTTTCGGGCAAATCTCCATTCATTCATTGAAGGGAAATTGATATGAAGAAAGTACTGTGTGGCATTTTTGCCCTCACTGCGCTTGCGGCGTCGTCTGTCTATGCAGCACCGGTTCAGGTCGGTGAAGCAGCAGGCTCGGCGGCAACGTCTGCGTCTGCGGGAAGTTCTACCGCGACCGCGACGAGCACCGTAGGCTCAGCCGTAGGTGTTGCTCTTGCGGCAACCGGTGGCGGTGATGGCTCCAATACCGGAACCACGACCACCACGACGACCAGCACCCAGTAATACCGGGTGTTCTAATCATAACCACACTTCGGTGTGGTTATTTCGCCCCTTCGGAGAAGAGTCGTGAAGCGACCCGTCATTATCCTGATTTGCCTGCTTTTACAGGCCTGCTCAGCCACCACCAAAGGGCTGGGACACTCATTGTGGGACAGCGTCTTCGGCACACCTGGTGTGCATCTCACCGATGACGATATCCAGAATATGCCGTACGCCAGCCAGTACATGCAGTTAAACGGCGGCCCGCAGCTGTTTGTGGTGCTCGCTTTCGCCGAAAACGGACAGCAGAAATGGGTCACGCAGGATCAGGCGACTATCGTGACGCAGCATGGCCGCATCGTTAAAACCTTGCTGGGGGGGGACAACCTGCTTGAGGTGAACAACCTCGCGGCTGATCCGCTTATCAAACCCAATCAAATCGTCGATGGCGCAAACTGGACGCGCACCCTGGGCTGGACCGAACACAAACAGGTGCGCTACGCCACAGCGCGTTCCGTCTTCCGTTGGGATGGCACCGACAGCATCAACGTCGGCAGCGATGAAACTCAGGTTCGCGTGCTGGACGAAGAAATCACGACTGACCAGGCAACCTGGCATAACCGCTTCTGGATTGATGAAGAAGGGCAGATTCGCCAGTCGGTGCAATACCTGGGCGCGAACTTCTTCCCGGTAAAGGCCACCCTGATCAAGGCAGCGAAACCATGAAAACCAGAATAAGCGTTGCGCTGTTACTGAGTCTTGCCGCGCCGCTGGCGTGGTCGGCGGGCACGGTCAAAGTCTATACCCCTGAAAGCAAAGACCCTAAAACGCTCACTAACGTAGAGCACCTGATCGACCTGGTCGGGCAGCCGCGTCTGGCAAACAGCTGGTGGACGGGTGCCGTCATTAGCGAACATCAGGCCACCGCGCGGGCGGAACAACAGCACAAGGCGCTGCTGGCAAGGCTGACCGGCCTTGCCGGACAGGAAGAGGGCGATACGGCCGCGGCTATTCATGCGCTACGCCAGCAGTTGCAGGCGATAAAAGTGACGGGCCGTCAGCGGGTGAACCTCGATCCCGACAAGGTGCGCGTGGCGGAGAACGGGAATCCCACCCTGGAAGGGGAATACCAGCTGTGGATACCGACGCAGCCTTCGACCGTTACGGTGATGGGGCTGGTCAGCCGCCCGGGTAAAAAACCGTTCACCCCCGGTCGGGATCTGGCGAGCTATCTCGATGAGCAAAGCCTGCTGGCAGGGGCCGAGAAAAGCTACGCGTGGGTCATTTATCCCGATGGTCGCACGCAACAAGCACCGGTGGCGTACTGGAATAAACGCCATATCGAGCCCATGCCGGGCAGCGTGATTTTTGTCGGCTTTGCCGATCATTTTTGGACGAAGGCTTATGACGGACTCAATGCCGACATCCTTCGCTCCCTGACGCAGCGGATACCGGATTAATGAAAAAACATTATCTCTACAGCATGCTGGCGCTGTGCGTGAGTGCAGCCTGCCATGCCGAAACCTATCCGGCTCCTGTTGGCCCCTCGCAGTCGGATTTCGGTGGCGTCGGGCTGCTGCAAACTCCCACCGCACGGATGGCGCGCGAGGGGGAGATCAGCCTCAACTATCGCGATAACGATCAGTATCGTTACTACTCTGCCTCCGTACAGCTTTTCCCGTGGCTGGAAACGACGCTGCGCTACACCGATGTGCGAACGAAGCAGTACAGCAGCGTCGATGCGTTCTCCGGCGATCAGACCTACAAAGATAAAGCGTTCGACGTCAAGGCGCGCCTGTGGGAAGAGAGCTACTGGATGCCGCAGGTTTCCGTCGGGGCGCGCGATATCGGCGGTACTGGCTTGTTCGATGCCGAATACGTGGTCGCCAGCAAAGCCTGGGGACCGTTCGACTTCTCGCTCGGTCTGGGCTGGGGTTATCTCGGTACCAGCGGCAACGTGAAGAACCCATTCTGCTCCTACAGCGACAAATATTGCTATCGCGACAACAGCTACAAGAAGGCCGGTTCGGTCAACGGCGACCAGATGTTCCACGGCCCGGCGTCGCTGTTTGGCGGCGTAGAGTATCAAACACCGTGGCAGCCGCTGCGCCTGAAGCTGGAATACGAAGGCAACAACTACACCGAGGACTTCGCCGGCAAGATTGAGCAGAAGAGCAAGTTTAACGTCGGCGCGATTTATCGCGTCACCGATTGGGCCGACGTTAACCTCAGCTATGAGCGCGGCAATACCGTGATGTTCGGCTTCACGCTGCGGACCAACTTCAACGATATGCGACCGTCGTATAACGACAATGCACGGCCTGCGTATCAGCCGCAGCCGCAGGATGCCATCATCCAGCACTCGGTGGTGGCAAATCAGCTGACGCTGCTGAAGTACAACGCGGGGCTTGCCGATCCTAAGATTCAGACAAAAGGTGACACGCTCTATGTCACCGGTGAGCAAGTGAAATATCGTGACTCCCGCGAAGGAATCGAGCGCGCCAACAGGATCATCATGAACGATCTGCCGGACGGGATCCGTACGATCCGCGTAACGGAAAATCGTTTGAATATGCCACAGGTGACCACCGAAACGGACGTGGCCAGTCTCAAACGTCATCTCGAAGGCGAACCGCTGGGGCATGAAACTGAGCTGGTGCAAAAACGCGTTGAGCCGGTGGTGCCTGACAGCACGGAGCAGGGCTGGTATATCGACAAGTCTCGTTTCGATTTCCATATCGATCCGGTGCTAAACCAGTCGGTTGGCGGGCCTGAAAACTTCTACATGTATCAGCTGGGCGTGATGGCAACGGCGGATCTATGGGTGACCGACCACCTGCTGACCACTGGTAGCCTGTTTGGCAACATCGCCAACAACTATGACAAATTTAACTACACCAATCCGCCGAATGACTCCAAGCTGCCGCGCGTACGTACCCGCGTGCGTGAATATGTGCAGAACAACGCCTACGTGAATAACCTGCAGGCCAACTACTTCCAGTATCTCGGTAATGGTTTCTACGGCCAGGTCTACGGCGGTTATCTGGAAACCATGTACGGCGGGGCGGGGGCAGAAGTGTTGTACCGTCCGGTCGACAGTAACTGGGCGTTTGGGCTTGACGCTAACTACGTGAAGCAGCGTGACTGGCGCAGCGCGCAGGACATGATGAAGTTCACCGATTACAGCGTAAAAACCGGTCATTTGAGCGCTTACTGGACGCCGTCATTTGCGCAGGATCTGTTGGTGAAAGCCAGCGTCGGCCAATATCTGGCAGGCGATAAAGGCGGCACGCTGGATATCTCCAAACACTTCGACAGCGGTGTGGTAGTCGGTGGTTACGCTACTATTACCAACGTCTCGCCGGACGAATACGGCGAAGGAGATTTCACCAAAGGCGTGTATGTGTCGATTCCGCTGGATCTGTTCTCATCTGGCCCAACGCGTAGCCGTGCGGCAATCGGCTGGACGCCGTTAACGCGTGACGGTGGTCAGCAGCTTGGGCGGAAATTCCAGCTGTATGACATGACCAGCGATAAGAATATTAACTTCCGCTAAGGCTTTTCCCCCTCACCCTAACCCTCTCCCCTTTGGGGTGTACGGTCCGGGGTGAGGGGAGAATTTTCCGCATTCCATCAAACATAAACAAAAAATATAGATCCCCGTCACAATTCTGCGTTATACAGGTACCTCGCCCCTGAGATTGAGGTGCTGTATGACATCCCTGACTCGTCCGCGCGTTGAGTTTATCTCAACCATTCTCCAGACCGTGCTGAACCTCGGCCTGCTGTGCCTTGGCCTGATACTGGTGGTCTTTCTGGGCAAGGAAACCGTGCATCTGGCGGATGTGCTATTTGCCCCCGAGCAAACCAGCAAATATGAGCTGGTCGAAGGGCTGGTGGTCTACTTTCTTTACTTCGAATTTATCGCCCTGATTGTGAAGTACTTTCAGTCCGGCTATCACTTCCCGCTGCGTTACTTTGTTTATATCGGGATCACCGCGATTGTGCGGCTGATCATCGTCGATCATAAATCTCCTCTCGACGTACTGATCTACTCGGCCGCGATCCTGCTTTTAGTGATTACGCTGTGGCTGTGCAACACTAAGCGGCTGAAACGTGAATAAAAAAATGGCGGCCACAAGGCCGCCGAACAACAGTCACAAGTTAACTCGTCATATTTCACGCTGCTGATGCGTTGGCTACACTTATTCACCCCAGTCACTTACTAGTGTAAGTTCCTGGGGCTCACTCGCTTGCCGCCTTCCAGCACCCCGAAATATTTAGAGTTTTGGGTCAATACGTCAAAGTTGAGGGTTGCAGTGGCATAACACAATGAAACTTAACCTTTCACACCGCCCGCCGTCAGGCCGTTCACCAGCCAGCGCTGAGCCAGCAGGAACACTACGGTAATCGGGATGGCGGAAAGAACAGCGGCAGCGGCAAAGTCACCCCACAGGTAGTTTTGCGGGTTGAGATATTGCTGCATTCCCACTGCCAGCGTGTAGCTATTCACATCACGCAGCAGCAGCGAGGCGACCGGCACTTCAGTAATGGCCGCGATAAACGACAGAATAAACACCACCGCCAGAATCGGTACCGACAGCGGCAACAGTACCAGGCGGAAGGCCTGCCACGGCGTCGCACCATCCAGTGCGGCAGCTTCTTCCAGCGAGCCGTCGATGGTTTCGAAATAGCCTTTGATGGTCCACACATGCAGTGCGATACCGCCGAGATAGGCGAAGATCACGCCACCGTGGGTGTTCAGGCCGATGAACGGAACGTACTGACCGAGGCGGTCAAACAACGCGTACAACGCGACCAAAGACAGCACCGCCGGGAACATCTGGAAAATCAGCATCCCTTTCAACAGTGTCGCTTTACCCGGGAAGCGCATACGCGCAAAGGCATAAGCACAGGTGGTGGAGAGCGCGACGATACCGATGGCGGTGATACCGGCCACTTTGATCGAGTTCCACAGCCATAACAGCACCGGGAACGGCGGCGGGGTAACGCGACCATCGGCGTGCTCAACGCTAAAGCCTAACGCCAGACGCCAGTGTTCCCAGGAGATTTGGTCTGGAATCAGGCTCCCGGTTGCGAAGTTACCTTCACGCAGGGAGATGGCGATAACCATCAGCAGCGGGAACATAATCGCCGCGATAAAAATCAGCAGCCCTAAATGCGTGGCGAAGAGGCGCATCTTTTGAGATTTGGGTTGTACCATAGCCATGTTCAATGCCCTCCTTAGTCAAATTTCATGCGTGTTGCTTTCAGATTCACAATCGCCAGTGCGCCAACCAGCAGGAAGATCAGGGTGGCAATCGCCGCCGCCAGACCGAAGTCCTGCCCGCCGCCGCCTTCAAAGGCGATACGGTAGGTGTAGCTCACGAGCAGGTCGGTATAGCCCGCTGGTGTGGTGGTCCCGAGCCTGTCCGGGCTACCGTTGGTCAGAAGCTGAATCAGAACGAAGTTGTTAAAGTTAAAGGCGAAGCTGGCAATCATCAGCGGCGTCAGCGGTTTGATCAGCAGCGGCAAGGTAATCTTAAAGAAGTTCTGGAACGGGCCCGCGCCATCCATCGCAGAGGCTTCGTACAGGTCATCCGGAATCGCTTTCAGCAGGCCCATGCACAGGATCATCATGTACGGATAGCCGAGCCAGGTGTTGACGATAATAATCATCGAACGCGCGGTAGTCGGGTCGCTGAACCAGGCCGGCTTGATGCCAAACAGCGCGCCGAGCATCATGTTGATCTCACCAAAGCTCTGGTTGAACAACCCTTTGAAAATCAGAATCGAGATAAACGATGGCACGGCGTAGGGCAGGATCAGCAGCACGCGATAAATCGCTTTGCCCTTGAGCGATTCCCACTGCACGACGCACGCCAGCACCATGCCGACTGCCACAGTCAGGATCACCGTCAGGACCGAGAAGACCACCGTCCAGACGAAAATCGCCATAAACGGTTTTTGAATGCCCTCGTCGGTAAAGACGCGGGTAAAGTTGTCCCAGCCGATGGTGACGGTATAACCCGGGCTGAGTTTGTCATCGCCCCAGTTGCCGTCGGCATTCACAGACTGATAGAAGCCGATGTCGTTGTTCGGACGATACTTCACGCCGCTCTGGTTATTGGTCAGCGTGCCGTCGTCTGCCAGCGCATACAGCGGCTGCGTGCCGGAGAATTGACGCAGCGAACTCATCGTGACTTTGCTGTCATCCGGCAGAACGGCGGTGAGCTGGGTCAGCGCCTGACGGTTCTGGGTGATAATGCGCAGATTGGCGCGTTCGCCCTCAGGTAGGGCATCCGCTTCTTTCAGCGTCAGCTTCTGTGCGCCGCCAAATTTGAAGGCGTCGGAGACATAATATTTTCCGCTCGCGTCGTCACTCAGCGCCAGCTTCCACTCATCACCCGCTGGATATAAACCGAAGTTAAAGGTTTTTCCCGCCTGGTAGGAGCGATCCATCAGCACCTGCTGAGCGCGCTCCTGAGCTAACTGGTTGGTGCTGCTGTAGTTGGTGAAGGCGATGGCGATAGTACAAATCAGTGGGAACAGAACGAATAGCCCCATCCCCGCCACGCCCGGATAAACGTAGCGCCACGCGTAGGCTTTACGATTGGCAAAAATATACAGGCCAACTGAGCTTAAGATAAGCGTCATGATGGCGAACAGGTACTCCCCCTGTACGTACATTAAAACAACAAGGTAGCCCACCAGTAAGCCAAGCGCTCCGATCACTGACCATTTCAGCGTGTCGCTTTGCCACCAGTGTTTCTTTTTAATGACATCCATGGGGATCTTCCTCTACAACATATTTTGTTCTCCCTCTCCCTAAAAGGGAGAGGGGATAAAAGCTTTACTTAGTAATACGTCCTTGTGCGTCTTTCAGCGCGGCATCGACAGTCTGACGACCGCTTGCTGCGTTAATAACCGCGGTACGAGTGGCATACCAGAACGCCGCCATTTGCGGGATGTTTGGCATGATTTCGCCTTTCTGGGCGTTATCCATGGTGGCGGCGATGCGTGGGTCTTTCGCGAGCGTATCCTGGAAGGATTTCAGTGCGACGGCACCCAACGGTTTGTCCTTGTTCACTTCATCCAGACCTTGATCGGTCAGCAGGTAGTTTTCGAGGAACTCTTTCGCCAGCTCTTTGTTCGGGCTGGCGGCGTTGATACCGGCGCTCAGCACGCCAACAAACGGTTTAGACGGCTTGCCTTTAAAGGTTGGCAGCAGCGTGACGCCGTAGTTGATTTTGCTCTTGTCGATGTTAGACCATGCCCACGGACCGTTGATGGTCATCGCGGTTTCGCCTTTGTTGAACGCCGCTTCCGCGATGGAGTAATCGGTATCCGCGTTCATGTGTTTGTTCTTGATAAGGTCAACCAGGAAGGTCAGACCGGCTTTTGCGCCTGGGCTGTCTACGCCCACGTCTTTCACGTCATATTTGCCGTTAGCAAACTTGAACGCATAACCGCCGTCGGCAGCAATCAGCGGCCAGGTGAAGTACGGTTCTTGCAGGTTGAACATCAGCGCGCTCTTACCTTTAGCCTTCAGCTCTTTATCCAGAGCAGGGATCTCTTCCCAGGATTTCGGCGGGTTCGGTACGAGGTCTTTGTTATAGATCAGAGAGAGTGCTTCTACAGCAACCGGATAAGCAATCAGCTTACCGTTGTAACGCACGGCATCCCAGGTGAACGGGAACAGTTTGTCCTGGAACGCTTTATCTGGGGACACTTCAGCCAGCAGGCCAGACTGCGCGTAGCCGCCGAAACGGTCATGCGCCCAGAAGATGATGTCCGGGCCGTCACCGGTTGCCGCAACCTGAGGGAATTTCTCTTCCAGCTTGTCCGGATGTTCAACGGTGACTTTAATGCCGGTGTCTTTTTCGAATTTTTTACCCACTTCGGCCAGGCCGTTATAGCCTTTGTCGCCGTTAATCCAGATAACCAGCTTACCTTCTTCAATTTTGGCGAGAGCCGGTGCGGAAATCATCATTGCTGCCAGGGCGGACAATGCGAAAACGCGTGCGCCAGTATTGATCTTCATATCTGCCATCCTTTTTGGTGATGTGCTCGTGGAGACGACTTTGGTAGTTCAACGTGACTCAGTCTCCTTATTTGACATCCTCTTTCCATCCTCCTTGGGCCTACGCCCCACCCCCGCGTTGTGTGATCTCTGTTGCATAAATTTAAGTTATGAGTCCTGGCGCACACAAAAGCACTCTGAATTTTGCCGCATTCATCACGAATTTAGCCTGAGCCCGCCTCATGCGGTGGCAGAACCCGATTTCTCATCCTCCCGCCTCCTCCCCCATAAAAAAGACGAGGGGTGGAGGATTCACGGAAGTAATGGATACCCCATAGTGAACTTATCTTGAATGTTTCTGTCGGTGACAGGTTGTAACGAAGGGAGAAGGGCATGGCGAGCGTACAGCTGCGTAATGTAACGAAAGCCTGGGGCGACGTAGTGGTGTCGAAAGACATCGATCTGGACATCCACGAAGGTGAGTTCGTGGTGTTTGTCGGTCCATCGGGCTGTGGTAAATCGACTCTGCTGCGTATGATTGCCGGTCTTGAAACCATCACCAGCGGCGACCTCTTTATTGGTGAAACCCGCATGAACGACATTCCTCCCGCCGAACGCGGCGTAGGTATGGTGTTCCAGTCTTATGCGCTTTATCCCCACCTATCCGTTGCCGAGAACATGTCATTTGGCCTGAAGCTGGCCGGTGCCAAAAAAGATGTCATTAACCAGCGTGTTAACCAGGTTGCCGAAGTGCTGCAACTGGCACATCTGCTGGAGCGTAAGCCAAAAGCGCTGTCCGGCGGACAGCGTCAGCGAGTGGCAATTGGCCGTACGCTGGTGGCGGAACCTCGCGTGTTCCTGCTCGATGAACCTCTTTCTAACCTGGATGCGGCACTGCGCGTCCAGATGCGTATCGAAATATCACGTCTGCACAAGCGTCTTGGCCGCACGATGATTTACGTCACCCACGATCAGGTCGAAGCGATGACGCTTGCCGACAAAATTGTGGTGCTGGACGCCGGTCGTGTTGCGCAAGTGGGTAAGCCGCTTGAGCTGTATCACTATCCGGCTGACCGCTTTGTTGCGGGCTTTATTGGCTCGCCAAAGATGAACTTCCTGCCGGTAAAAGTCACGGCAACAGCCATCGAACAGGTGCAGGTGGAACTGCCTAACCGTCAGCAGATTTGGCTGCCGGTGGACAGCGCCAACGTACAGGTCGGAGCGAACATGTCTCTGGGCATTCGTCCTGAACACTTACTGCCGAGCCAAATTGCTGATGTCACGTTAGAAGGTGAGGTTCAGGTCGTCGAACAACTTGGTCACGAAACACAGATTCATATCCAGATCCCCGCCATCCGTCAGAACCTGGTTTACCGCCAGAATGACGTGGTGTTGGTAGAAGAGGGTGCCACATTCGCTATCGGTTTGCCGCCAGAGCGTTGCCATCTGTTCCGTGAAGATGGCACTGCATGTCGTCGGTTGCATAAAGAGCCGGGCGTTTAAGCATTCCCAAAATAAAGAAAAGCAATGATCTCAGGAGATAGAATAATGATTACTCTGCGCAAAGTCCCTCTGGCGGTCGCCATTGCGGCAGGCATTTTGTCTGCTCAAGCCGGTGCTGTCGACTTCAAAGGTTATGCTCGTTCCGGTATCGGCTGGACCGGGAGTGGCGGTGAACAACAGTGTTTCCAGGCAACGGGTGCCCAAAGTAAATATCGTCTCGGTAACGAATGTGAAACCTATGCTGAGATTAAACTGGGTCAGGAAGTGTGGAAAGAAGGCGATAAGAGCTTCTATTTCGACACCAACGTAGCGTATTCCGTTTCTCAGCAAAATGACTGGGAAGCAACCAGCCCGGCATTCCGCGAAGCGAACGTGCAGGGTAAAAACCTGATTGAATGGCTGCCAGGTTCAACTATCTGGGCCGGTAAGCGCTTCTATCAACGTCATGACGTTCACATGATCGACTTCTACTACTGGGATATTTCTGGTCCTGGTGCGGGTATCGAAAACATCGATCTGGGCTTCGGTAAACTGTCTATGGCAGCGACCCGTTCTTCTGAGTCCGGCGGTTCTTCTGCTTTCGCCGATCGTGATGCGTTGGGCAACCGTATTTATGACAACATCGTTCCGAACGATGTCTTCGATGTCCGTTTAGCTGGCATGGAAATCAACCCAGGCGGTACGCTTGAACTGGGTGTTGATTACGGCCACACCAACATTCCTGATGATTATTATCTGCAGCCAGGCGCATCGAAAGATGGCTGGATGTTTACCGCAGAACACACTCAGAGCATGCTGAAGGGCTTCAACAAATTCGTACTGCAATACGCAACGGATTCAATGACCTCTAACGGTAAAGGCATTCCGCAGGGTGCAGGTCTGAACAACGACGGTTCCCTGATGCGCGTGTTGGATCACGGTGCGATCTCTCTGGGCGACTCCTGGGACCTGATGTACGTCGGTATGTATCAGAATATCGATCTGGATAATAACAACGGTACCAAATGGTGGACCGTGGGCGTTCGTCCTATGTACAAATGGACGCCAATCATGAGCACCTTGCTGGAAGTGGGCTACGACAACGTTAAATCTCAGAAAACTGACGATAGCAACAACCAGTACAAAATTACCCTCGCGCAACAATGGCAGGCAGGCGACAGCATTTGGTCTCGTCCGGCTATCCGCGTCTTCGCAACCTACGCGAAGTGGGATGAGAAATGGGGCTACGCGAACAACGATTCTGGCGCAGGTTACACCTCAGGCGTTGCTTATAACGACACCTCTGCGAAAACCTTCAGCCGTGGCGACAACGACGAGTGGACCTTCGGTGCCCAGATGGAAATCTGGTGGTAATACGTAGTATTTGACGTAATGACCTAAAAGAGGGGCGCAAGCCCCTCTCTCCTTAGGGTGCTGCGCGCTATTGCCTGGCCACCGCAGTACTCACGCTATCTGAGGTAATAACAATGAAAATGAAAAAAAGTCTCGTCGCGCTGTGCCTCACTGCGGGGCTGCTGGCTAGCATTCCGGCCATCACGTTCGCAGATGTGAATTTCGTACCACAAAACACCAGCTCTGCCCCTGCTATCCCAGCGGCGGCGCTACAACAATTAGCGTGGACCCCGGTTGATCAGTCCAAAACCCAGACCACTCAAGTGGCAACCGGTGGGCAACAGCTAAACGTGCCCGGTATTTCTGGCCCTGTGGTTGCCTACAGCGTACCCGCAAACATCGGTGAGTTGACCTTAACGCTCACCAGTGAAGTGAACAAACAAACCAGTGTTTTTGCGCCGAACGTGCTGATCCTTGATCAGAACCTGACGCCATCAGCCTATTTCCCTAGCGAATATTTCTCCTATCAGGAGCCCGGCGTGATGAGTGCCGATCGTTTGCAGGGCGTTATGCGCCTGACTCCTGCGCTGGGGCAGCAAAAACTGTATGTACTGGTTTTCACCACCGACAAAGATCTGCAGCAGACGACAAAGCTGATTGACCCAGCAAAAGCCTACGCCAAAGGCACCGGCAACTCGGTACCGGATATTCCAGACCCCATTGCCCGTCACATCACCGACGGTGTAGTGAAGCTGAAAGTCTCCACGAATAGCGCCTCAAGCGTGCTGGTGGGGCCGTTGTTTGGTTCTTCTGGCCCAGGCCCGGTGACGGTGGGTAACACCGCTGCACCTGCCACGGCTTATACCGCTCCAGCGCCCGCTGTGGTTCCGGTTGCCGCGCCAGCCCCAACCAAGAAATCTGCTCCGGTGCTGAACGATACGGAAACGTACTTCAACAAAGCTATCAAGCAGGCCGTTGATAGCGGTGATGTCGATAAAGCACTGAAACTGCTTGATGAAGCCGAGCGTTTAGGTTCAACCACTGCCCGTTCCACCTTTATCAGCAGTGTAAAAGGCAAGGGGTGATCGTCTCCCCACAGTGCTGATTTTGTCAGTAGTTTAGTGCGCCTGAGTGGGCGCACTTTTTTTTGTGCTGCAAACGCTGTTGCATCACTGTTGCGATAATGATCGCCAAACCATGTTTGACCGCCCTCAAGTGCCGTTTCTGCGATACAATAGCCATTCGTTATGTAACGGAGAGTCTGGCATGTCACACCCTGCGCTAACGCAACTGCGTGCGCTGCGCTATTTTGACCACATACCCGCGCTGAGCCCTTCGCAACTCGACTGGTTGCTGCTGGAAGATTCCATGACGAAACGTTTTGAGCAACAGGGCAAAAAAGTCACGGTGACGCTTATCCAGGAAGGCTTTGTCTCACCTGAAGCCGTAACCGATGAACTGCCATTGCTGCCGAAGGAAGCGCGTTACTGGCTGCGTGAAATTTTGCTCTGCGCTGATGGCGAACCCTGGCTTGCTGGGCGCACCGTCGTGCCTGAATCCACGCTTTCCGGCCCGGAACTGGCGCTGCAACAGCTGGGCAAAACACCGCTGGGACGCTATCTTTTTACATCGTCCGAGCTGACCCGAGATTTTATTGAGATAGGTCGCGATGCTGATTTGTGGGGACGTCGTTCCCGCCTGCGCCTGAGCGGAAAGCCGTTAATGCTAACGGAACTGTTTTTGCCCGCATCGCCGTTGTACTAAGAGGAAAAGAAAATGGAGTGGAGTCTGACGCAGAATAAGCTGCTGGCGTTTCACCGCTTAATGCGTACTGATAAACCCATTGGCGCATTACTGCTGCTGTGGCCGACGTTATGGGCGCTGTGGGTTGCTACCCCAGGCCTGCCACCGCTGTGGATCCTGGCGGTCTTCGTTGCGGGCGTGTGGTTGATGCGTGCAGCGGGTTGCGTGGTGAATGATTATGCCGACCGCAAATTTGACGGCCACGTCAAACGCACGGCTAACCGTCCTCTGCCCAGCGGTCAGGTGTCGGAAAAAGAGGCCCGCACGCTGTTTGTGGTGTTGGTGGTGCTCTCATTTATTCTGGTGCTGACGCTAAACACCATGACGATTTTACTCTCGGTAGCGGCACTTGCGCTGGCGTGGGTATATCCATTTATGAAGCGCTATACCCATCTTCCGCAGGTGGTTTTGGGCGCGGCGTTCGGCTGGTCGATTCCCATGGCCTTTGCCGCGGTGAGCGAAACGGTACCGTTAAGCTGCTGGCTGATGTTCCTCGCCAACATCCTGTGGGCGGTGGCTTATGATACCCAGTATGCGATGGTCGACCGAGACGATGATGTAAAGATTGGCATCAAATCAACGGCCATTCTCTTTGGTCGTCATGACAAGCTGATCATTGGGATTTTGCAGGTCGCCGTGCTGGCGTTGATGGCGATAATTGGTCGTTTGAACGGGCTGAACTGGGAGTTTTACTGGTCGGTGCTGGTGGCGGGACTGCTATTTGCGTATCAGCAGAAACTCATTGCCAACCGCGATCGCGATGCCTGTTTTAAAGCTTTCCTGAACAATAACTATGTTGGCCTGGTGCTGTTTTTAGGGCTGGCGATGAGTTATTTTGCCTGAAAAAATGCCCGGTGGCGCTAGCGCTACCGGGCGTTTTTTTTACTCGTCCTGCGTTGCGCTCTCAATCGTCAGGCGCACATCAGATGTAATCAGCTCTGCCAGCATCTGGTAAACCTTCATGGTCTCTCCAGGCTCGGCATCTCCGGTATCACTAATGTAGCCTTCATCACGCAGCGTCAACACCAGCGAACTGAACACCGCTTTGTCGAAGAACTCTGGTGCATTAATGCCGTGCAGTACGGATAAACGCTGAGCCAACGTGCGGCTCTCTTTTTCCAGCGTGCTACGGTTAATCGACGGGTTCGCGCTCAGCAGCCAGAAGGTGATAGCGTAGCGCTGCAACGTCTCACGCGCCCCGGCGGCCAGCAATTGCAGCGTGCGGGAACGTGATGGATTGATATACAGCTCATCATCTTTCACGCTTATCAGGCCCTGACGCAGCAACTCTTCCGTCAGTTTATCCAGTTCAACCGCCAGCTCGTCCTTGCTCCAGCGCAGGAACAGTTCTGCTTTCAGCATCGGGTAGAGCACCTCAACATGACGCAGTAATTCCTGGCGGGAAATACGACGATGCTGCGTGATGATGGCCGCCATCAGAGACGGCAGCATCAGCATGTGCGCGATGTTGTTGCGATAGTACGTCATCAGCACTGCCTGCTCGCGCGGCAGAATAATGATGTCGCCAATCGTGTCTTTCTCGACCTCGAACTTGTTCATCTGCAACGCATGGTCGATCAATTTGCTGGCAGTGACTGACGGAACGGTCGCGTCGGCGGCATAGGGCGCATTACGCATGATGTCCAGATAGCAGTCGAGCTGTTCAGTCAGTTGCTCGCGGGTTAGCGAACGTTGACGAGAGCCCAGCAGCGCCGTACAACACAGGTTCATGGCGTTAGCGGCCCCTGCGTTGTTGATGCGCACCATCAGGTCAGCAGCGATATTATTCACCGTTGGGGTGAGCCAGGCAGGGCGAATCGCTTCGATCGGATCGATAGACTCGCGCCATTCCGGCACATGCTGGTTCAGATACGTCATCAGCGGCATCGGTTCGCCAAAGTTAACGTAGCCCTGACCGAGATTACGCAGCTTGCTCAAACCACGCAGCATTTGCGGCAAGCTCTCTTTCTCTTTCGTCGCACCGCGCAGTTCTTTGGCGTAAGTCCCCACTTCCATGACGTGCTCGTAACCGATGTAAATCGGCACCAGCGTAATGGGGCGCGTACCGCCACGCAGCATCGCCTGAATCGTCATCGATAGCGTGCCGGTTTTCGGATCGAGCAGACGACCGGTACGGGAGCGGCCACCTTCAACAAAGTACTCCACGGAATAGCCACGGCTGAACAGTTCGCCCAGATATTCGCGGAATACGGTGGAATAGAGCTTGTTGCCTTTAAAGGTACGACGAATAAAGAACGCACCCAGACGGCGGAAGATCGGACCTGCTGGCCAGAAGTTCAGGTTGATACCGGCGGCAATATGCGGCGGGACCAGCCCCTGGTGATACAGCACGTACGAGAGCAGAAGATAGTCCATGTGGCTGCGGTGGCAGGGCACATACACAATTTCATGGCCATCGTGCGCAAGCTGGCGAACACGCTCAGCATTGTTCACGTTGATGCCTTGATAGAGCCGGTTCCACGTAAAGCTCAGGATGCGATCGGATAAGCGGATCATCTCGTAAGAGAAGTTCGCTGCAATCTCTTCCATCAGTGCGATAGCGTTTTGTTGTGCCTTCTCGTGAGAGATTTTCTTGCTACGGGCTTCATCTTCAACGGCGCGGGCAATCGCTTTGGATGCCAGCAGTTTGTTGAACAGATCCTGACGAGCAGGAAGGCGTGGTCCCACGGCTGCCAGGCGCTGGCGAGCGAAGTGCATACGCGCGACGCGGGCCAATTTTTGCGCGATAGTCTTGTCGGTTCCGTGCTCATCAGCCATACGGCGCAGAGAAACAGACGGAGAGAATCGGACGAAGCTATCGCGACCAAGCCATGACACCGCAAAGAATTTTTGTATACCGTTAAGCATACGCAGCGGCGGGTTTTCTTCGCCTTTTTGACGCCCTGGACGACGACCAAACATCACCGACACCGGCACCATCTGGACATCCAGGCTGGGGTTACTGCGGTGCAGATCAAGGTAGTCGTGGAACAGCTTAATGGACTCTTCCTTCGGCGTGTAATAGGTAAACACGCGCGGGCCGCCGTGGATAAACACGTAGCGCGGCAGCAGAGTACCGTCAACCTCCAGCGGTTCCAACGGATCGGGTAAGTCGTGCGCCAGACATTGGGCGCGAAGCGTCAGTAAGTCTGCCTTCGAGTTATAAGGCAAAACGTACATAATAGGGCGCGAGGTATCGAGCCCTAATTCCAGCGCAGGTTCCGCCGGGATAGACTTACTTTTTACCAGGACGCTTAATGGTAAATTAAGTAATTTGTAGTAGATTCTTGGCCAGCCGGACATAAACGATGTAAAGCCTCTGGTTAATAATGCAATTGCGGCGCAAGGATAACAGAAAGCGCGCAAAATTTCTGTTGTTACCCGTCATACTTCAGGCTGTTGCGAAACGCGCTACAGCTATAGTTACTGACGCTAAATCTAAAAAAAGGTTCTTTTAATGGCCAATAATACCACTGGGTTTACCCGTATCATCAAAGCTGCTGGTTATTCGTGGAAAGGTTTCCGCGCTGCCTGGATCAATGAGGCTGCATTTCGTCAGGAGGGCGTAGCCGCTATCATCGCGGTCATTATCGCTTGTTTCCTTGATGTTGATGCTGTAACCCGCGTACTTCTCATTGGTTCGGTTCTTTTGGTGATGATAGTGGAAATTCTCAACAGTGCTATCGAAGCGGTGGTAGATCGTATCGGTTCTGATTTCCATGAACTCTCGGGGCGTGCCAAAGACATGGGGTCGGCTGCGGTACTGTTGGCGATTATCACCGCTGCCATTACCTGGGGCACGTTACTTTGGTCGCATTTACGATAAGCCTTCAGGAATCGAATAAGTCTCTGGTTTTTTGTGCAGTTTTTGGTTCCAAATTCACCTTTGACTGTATATACTCACAGCATAACTGTATATACACCCAGGGGGCGGAATGAAAGCGTTAACGGCCAGACAGCAAGAGGTGTTTGATCTTATCAGGGATCACATCAGCCAGACGGGAATGCCACCTACGCGAGCGGAAATCGCGCAGCGTCTGGGTTTCCGTTCTCCAAACGCCGCTGAAGAGCATCTCAAAGCGTTGGCTCGTAAGGGCGTTCTTGAGATTGTATCTGGCGCGTCACGCGGCATTCGCCTGCTGGTGGAAGAAGAAACGGGGATCCCTCTCGTGGGTCGCGTTGCGGCTGGCGAGCCACTGCTGGCGCAGCAGCACATCGAAGGTCATTATCAGGTCGATCCTGCCATGTTCAAACCGAGTGCAGACTTTTTACTGCGCGTTAGCGGTATGTCCATGAAAGATATTGGCATTCTGGATGGCGATTTGCTGGCGGTTCACAAAACTCAGGATGTACGCAACGGCCAGGTTGTCGTCGCACGTATCGATGATGAAGTGACCGTAAAACGCCTTAAAAAACAGGGTAATACGGTGCAACTGCTACCTGAAAACAACGAGTTTTCCCCCATTGTGGTTGACCTGCGCGAACAGACCTTCTCCATTGAAGGTTTAGCGGTAGGTGTCATCCGCAACGGTGAATGGCTGTAATCTCTTCCTGACAGGCTACGGTCTCCCGTAGCCTGACTCTCTTTTTCCTGCTCCGGTACTCTCTCATGTCTCTGCTGACAATCTCAGACAAGGCATTATGGCGTCTCGCGCTGCCAATGATCTTTTCGAATATCACGGTTCCTTTACTGGGATTGGTCGACACGGCCGTCATTGGTCATCTGGACTCGCCAGTCTATCTGGGTGGCGTGGCGATTGGCGCAACGGCGACCAGCTTCCTCTTTATGCTGTTACTCTTTTTACGGATGAGCACCACAGGGTTGACCGCTCAGGCGTTCGGCGCGAAAGATCCCGTGCGCCTGGCGCGAGCGCTTATTCAACCTCTTATTCTTGCACTTGGTGCCGGATTGCTCATTGTTCTGCTGCGAACGCCGCTGATCGACCTGGCACTGCATATCGTTGGTGGCAATGAAGCAGTACTGGAACAGGCTCGTCGCTTTCTGGATATTCGCTGGATTAGCGCTCCCGCCTCACTGGCTAATCTGGTCCTGCTCGGCTGGCTGTTGGGTGTGCAGTATGCACGTGCTCCTGTGATCCTGCTGGTCGTGGGGAACGTCCTCAATATTGTTCTGGATCTGTGGCTGGTGATGGGGCTGCACATGAACGTGCAGGGCGCCGCGCTGGCAACGGTCGTTGCAGAATACGCCACGTTTTTCATCGGCTTATGGATGGTCAAGCGCGTGCTGGCGATGCGCGGAATCTCCCTGGCGATGTTGAAAACAGCATGGCGTGGGAACGTCCGAAAACTGCTGGCACTTAATCGCGATATTATGCTTCGCTCTTTACTTCTTCAGCTCTGTTTCGGTGCCTTGACGGTACTGGGCGCGCGGCTTGGCCCGGAGATCGTCGCCGTCAATGCCGTATTGATGACGTTGTTGACCTTTACCGCCTATGCGCTTGACGGTTTTGCTTATGCCGTTGAGGCCCATTCTGGGCAGGCATACGGCGCAAAACAGACGGGACAATTGCAGGAGGTCTGGCGCGCAGCGTGTCGGCAATCTGGCCTGGTGGCGCTGGTTTTTGCTCTGATCTATGCGCTTTTTGGCAGTCAGATTGTGGCGTTACTGACCTCGATGTCTGAACTGCGTGAGCTGGCAGGCCACTACATCATCTGGCAGGTTGTACTTCCGGTGGTCGGTGTCTGGTGCTATTTGCTGGATGGCATGTTTATCGGTGCAACCCGAGGAGCCGAAATGCGCAACAGCATGGCAGTGGCGGCGGGTGGTTTTGGGCTCACGCTGTTTACCGTACCCTGGTTTGGTAATCACGGGTTGTGGCTGGCGCTTGCCGTTTTTCTTGCTCTGCGTGGGCTGTCGCTTGCGCTGATCTGGCGTCGTCACTGGCGCAATCAAACCTGGTTTGCCTAGCGGCTTCGTTGGGGGAAATGGTTAAAGATTCTGAATAACGAAACGTGTGCCGCATCCTCATCTACAATTATTATCAAGTCCAGCAGGAAATGAACGTTACGGACGATACAAATTGACGTGATACCCGAACGATGAGGATTTGATTATGAATAAAGACGAACTCGGTGGTAACTGGAAACAGTTCAAAGGTAAAGCGAAAGAACAGTGGGGTAAGCTGACTGATGATGACATGACGATCATCGAAGGTAAGCGCGATCAGCTGGTGGGTAAAATCCAGGAACGTTATGGCTACCAGAAAGATCAGGCTGAGAAAGAAGTCGGTGATTGGGAAAAACGTAACGATTATC
Organism: Enterobacter sp. SCRI0065; assembly: GCF_059766475.1. Taxonomy (NCBI): domain Bacteria; kingdom Pseudomonadati; phylum Pseudomonadota; class Gammaproteobacteria; order Enterobacterales; family Enterobacteriaceae; genus Enterobacter; species Enterobacter sp. SCRI0065. The sequence goes on from NZ_JCBAJB010000006.1 coordinate 37,894, forward strand.
GCTGGTAATCGAACACTTACCGACCTTTTCTACCCGAAAGTACATGGACGTACAATCCCTGGGGGCGGCTATTAGCCGCCCACTTTTATTTTCAGCGCGGTTTTTTCTTCACATGCACTGAATGGTCATGCTGGCAGGCATCCTGATGGCGACACGCTTCCACTTCCACACAGGCGGAACATAATCCGTGCGCTTCAATCACATTGTGGCGTAGCGCAAAGCCCATCTTTGCCGCTAAGGAATGCATGATATCCTCAACGCCTTCTGCACCTTTCTCTTTCACCGCTCCACAACGATCGCAAATAAACATCGCCGAGGTGTGTGTGGGCTGATCGAACAAATGACACAGCACGTAACTATTGGTCGATTCAACTTTATGCACAAAGCCTTGCTCTAGCAGAAAATCTAACGCCCGATAAACGGTAGGTGGCTTAGCCTGCGGCTCGCTTTCACGCAGCAGATCGAGAAGATCGTAGGCGCTTATCGCCCCTTTTTGCAGACTCATCAGACGCAATACTTCCAGGCGCTGCGGAGTCAGGCGCACATTGCGTTGCGCGCAAAGCTTCTCAGCTTGCGCTAACAGCTCCGGCATTGTGGTCTCATCCATTTAGCACCTCGGATATGTTTAGGTTTGAAGCCTTCACTTTATCATGTTCTGTTAAAAACGCCGAGATCCCGCACCCTGTGCTATACCTGACGCATTGCCACTCTGGACACAAACCATGAAAAGACCCGACTGTATTCGACACTGGCGCGATATTGAAGGCGCTGATGATTCCACTTATCCCGACAGCGACGAACTTTTTTCTATTGGCGCGCCGCTGGCCAGAAGACTAGGGCTTGGCCGGCTTGGTATTCATCATGAGCGCTTGCCGCCAGGCCGTCGTACCTCCTACCCGCATGCAGAAAGCGATGAAGAAGAATTTATCTACGTGCTTGAAGGCCATCCAGAAGCGTGGATCAACGGTTATTTGTGGAAGCTTGAACCGGGCGATAGCGTGGGTTTTCCGGCCGGAACAGGGCAGTGCCATACCTTTATCAACAATACGGATGAAGAGGTGCGACTGTTAGTGGTGGGAGAGGCCAACAAAAAACATAATCGCATTTACTACCCGTTAAATCCGGCATACGCCGCCACCCGTGAGGACCGCTGGGTCGACCATCCTCCGCAATTTTTTGGGCCTCACGATGGAAAATCTGGGCGAAAGTCATAACCTCTTCTATAAATATTGAGGGCCGTCACAAAATACAATAGGCCTTGATACCGATTTAACTTAAGGAAATAGCGGGTCTTTTTGTCCTTATTCACAGCAATAGTTCGTTCCTGTTTGGGCGATAACAGACAGGGGTTAAGTCATAACAACTATTTGACGGGCAAACTGTGAAAAAACATTTTAAATATTCGGTGATTAGCCTTGCTGTCTCCTTTTTTGTGGCAAATCAAGCGGGAGCAGCCAATACCTGGACGGAATCGCGTAGTGACGCGATGGGTGGCACCGGCGTGGCTTCTGGGAGCTATGGTAGCGGGGCATTGATCAACCCGGCATTGTTGGCAAAGGCAAAACCTGATGATGCTATCACCGTTATTCTGCCAGCCGTAGGCGCGCAAATTTCGGATAAAGATAACCTTCAGGACGAAATCGACACCATTAACGATAAGATCAATTATTACGATGATGTGATTAATAGCCTCACGCCTGGTGAGATTATTGCTAATCCTTTGGGTTCAATTAATCAGTTCCAGGGTGCGGCAAAAGACTTAGCCGACGAACTGGATTATCTCAAAGGCAAAACGGCCCGCGCCACCGCGGGTGCCGGGATTGCCGTTAGCATTCCCAACGATGTTCTGTCGGTAGCCTTTATGGCTAAAGGCTACGCGCATGGTCGCGTGAGTTCTTCAATCGACCAGCAGGATATCGATTATCTTCGTGGTATTCAGAAAAGCGATCTGGTGGCCGCTGGCGTAGCGCTGGATGCAGCAATAAACGGTACCGATGAAATCACCAAAAACCTGAATTCAACGGCATCGGGACGCGTCGCCATTGTCTCGGACTACGGGATTGCCGTAGCCCGTCAGTTCGACATTGGCGAGGTCCCGGTTTCCGTCGGTGTGACGCCAAAACTGCAAAAAACCTGGCTCTACAACTACACCACTTCTATCTATGACTATGACAGTAATGACTGGAATAGCAGCCGCTATCGCAATGATGACACCGGATTCAACGTGGATGCGGGTATCGCAGCAGACTTTGGTGAAAACTGGACGATAGGCTTGAGCGGGCAAAACCTGATGTCCCGTGATATCGATACCAAAGATATTCGCATTCGCAATGGTCGCACGGGTGAGGTGGTGAGCTACAAAGATACCTACCAGATTCGTCCATTAGTGACCGCAGGCGCGGCCTGGCACAACGACCTCGTGACGCTGACGGCTGATGGCGATCTGACTGAGACCAAAGGTTTCAAAAGCGAGGAGAACTCTCAGTACGTAGGCGTGGGTGCCGAAGTCACGCCGCTGAGCTGGCTGGCAGTGCGCGCCGGTTATCGCGCGGACGTGAAAGGCAACGACAGCAACGTCTTTACCGGCGGTGTTGGCTTTGCGCCGTTTAACGCTGTGCATGTCGACCTGATGGGGCTGTATGGCGAAGACGAAACCTGGGGCGCAGGTGCGCAGCTCAGCGTGACGTTCTAAGGTAAACCGGAGGCTCTGCGCCTCCGGCTTTTCTTATGCTATAGTAGCGCCCCTTTTCCCCCAGATGCTTAAAACTTCGCCATGTCGTCAGAATTACAGCCCGCTTTTCCTGCACACCGTTTCTCTATTGCGCCGATGCTTGACTGGACGGACAGACACTGCCGTTATTTCCTGCGCCAGCTGTCTCGCCATACGTTGCTGTACACCGAAATGGTGACCACCGGAGCGATTATTCACGGTAAAGGCGACTATCTGGCCTATAGCGAAGAAGAGCATCCGGTTGCCTTGCAACTTGGCGGAAGCGATCCGGCTGCGCTGGCGCACTGCGCGAAACTTGCTGAAGCTCGCGGCTATGACGAAATCAATCTTAACGTCGGTTGTCCCTCCGATCGCGTACAAAATGGAATGTTTGGTGCCTGCCTGATGGGTAATGCCCAGCTGGTCGCGGATTGCGTGAAAGCGATGCGGGATGTGGTCTCTATTCCGGTTACGGTCAAAACGCGCATCGGCATTGACGATCAGGACAGCTACGAATTCCTGTGTGACTTTATTAGCACCGTTGCGGGGAAAGGCGAGTGTGAGATGTTTATCATCCATGCGCGAAAAGCCTGGCTGTCTGGCCTTAGCCCTAAAGAAAACCGCGAAATTCCACCGCTCGACTATCCGCGCGTTTACCAGCTTAAGCGTGATTTCCCGAATCTGACCATGTCGATCAACGGTGGCGTCAAATCCATCGAAGAAGCCAAAACGCATCTGGAACATTTAGACGGCGTGATGGTGGGACGCGAGGCGTACCAGAATCCTGGGATTCTCGCGACGGTCGATCGTGAAATCTTCGGCGTCGAAGGCGCGGATAGCGATCCGGTCGCGGTCGTACGTGCCATGTATCCGTACATTGAGCGCGAGCTGAGCAATGGGACCTATCTTGGCCACGTCACCCGCCACATGTTAGGGCTGTTCCAGGGGATCCCTGGCGCACGTCAGTGGCGTCGCTATCTGAGTGAGAACGCGCATAAAGCCGGGGCAGATATTGAAGTGCTGGAGCACGCGCTGCGACTGGTTGCCGATAAGCGATAATTTCACTAAAAGTTCGTCAAATTCACCACGCCCTGCAAACCTATGCGGGGCGTTTTGCTTTTAAATCAATACATTAATATTGGCACGTTTCTTGTAATGCTCTTGCTATCGTAACGGTATTAACGGGGAGAAAGACATGCTGGAACTACTTTTTGTGATTGGTTTTTTTGTCATGCTGATGGTCACCGGCATTTCACTGCTCGGAATTATCGCCGCACTGGTTGTGGCAACGGCGCTGATGTTCGTCGGCGGGCTGTTTGCGCTGATGATTAAACTGCTGCCGTGGCTGCTCTTGGCCGTTGCGGTGGTGTGGGTGATTCGCGCCGTTAAAAAGCCAAAAATTCCACAATATCAGCGCAATAACCGCTTCCGTTACTAAGGTATTGAGGTATTCGTCACATACCTGCAACTTTTACGGCAGCTTTGCTTAGAACAGAATAGGATTTACTTATTGAATCTGTCACTATTGCTGCCGCTAAAGAATTCATCGAGCTGTACCCTACATACAGCCGAACTAAAAAAAGAAAGGGCTTCCTGAAAAGGAAGCCCAATTTCTTTTAGGGTTCAGGGAATTAACAGACTCGACCCCTGCGTAGCCCGACTTTCCAGCACTTCATGCGCACGCTGCGCGTCACTGAGCGCATACTTCTGCGCATCGGCCACATCGACTTTAATCACGCCGCTGGCGATCAGTGAGAACAGTTCGTTGCTCGCTTCGGTCAATTCCTCACGCGTGGTGATATAGCCTTGCAGGGAAGGGCGAGTGGCATACAGCGAACCTTTCTGACTGAGAATGCCAAGATTCACTCCGGTCACCGCGCCGGATGAATTACCGAAGCTCACCATCAGACCGCGACGTTGCAGGCAGTCCAGCGAGGCTTCCCAGGTGTCTTTGCCTACCGAGTCATACACGACGCGCAGTTTCTTGCCGCCGGTTATCTCTTTCACGCGTTCCGCGATACTTTCTTCGCGATAGTTAATCACCTGCCAGGCGCCAGCCTGTAGCGCACGCTGGGCCTTTTGCGCACTGCCGACGGTGCCGATCAGTTTTGCTCCCAGCGCTTTCGCCCACTGGCAGGCAATCAACCCCACACCACCCGCGGCGGCGTGAAACAGAAACGGCTCGTCCGGTTTGATTTCGTAGGTTTTGCGCAGTAAATAGAAGACGGTTAGCCCTTTCAGAAATGAGGCCGCAGCCTGTTCAAAAGAGATAGCGTTCGGCAGAATCGCTGCTTTATCGGCGGGAACATTGTGGACTGAGCTATATGCGCCCAACGCCGACTGCGCATACACCACGCGATCGCCTTCTTTAATATGCTTAACGGCGCTGCCCACTTTTACGACGACGCCCGCCGCCTCGGTTCCCAGTCCGCTCGGCATTGACGGTGGTGGATACAGCCCACTGCGAATATAAGTGTCGATGTAATTGATGCCAATCGCTTTATTTTCTACCTGGACTTCATGCTCGCCAGGTGCGGCTGGCGTAAACTCCACCGCGTTGAGTACTTCGGGGCCACCATGCTTGTGAAATTCAATGCGCGTTGCCATGATTCCTCCAGAAAATGTGGTAATCTTTCGACCCATTCTTTATCTCGGTAACTCCATTTACTATGGCAGGAAATAAACCCTTCAACAAACAGACTGAACCCCGTGACCGCGACCTCCAGGTTGCTGGGCTAAAGGTCCCGCCGCACTCGATTGAAGCGGAACAGTCGGTGTTGGGCGGTTTAATGCTGGACAACGAACGCTGGGACGACGTCGCCGAACGCGTGGTGTCCGACGATTTCTATACCCGTCCGCACCGCCATATTTTCACTGAAATGGCGCGCCTGCAGGAATCGGGTAGCCCGATTGACCTGATCACCCTCGCGGAATCGCTGGAGCGACTGGGGCAGCTCGACAGCTGCGGCGGATTCGCCTATCTGGCCGAGTTATCTAAAAACACGCCAAGTGCGGCGAATATCAGCGCTTACGCTGACATCGTGCGCGAACGTGCAGTCGTGCGTGAGATGATCGCCGTGGCGAACGAAATCGCCGAAGCCGGTTTCGATCCGCAGGGCCGTACCAGCGAAGACCTGCTCGATCTGGCGGAGTCTCGTGTATTCAAAATTGCCGAAAGCCGCGCGAATAAAGACGAAGGCCCGCGAAATATCGCCGAGGTACTCGATTCCACGGTCGCACGTATTGAGCAGCTCTTTCAGCAGCCGCACGACGGGGTCACCGGCGTTAATACCGGTTATGACGATCTGAACAAGAAAACCGCTGGTTTACAGCCGTCGGATTTGATTATTGTTGCTGCCCGTCCATCGATGGGTAAAACGACCTTTGCGATGAACATCGTCGAAAACGCGGCGATGTTGCAGGATAAACCGGTGCTTATCTTCAGTCTGGAGATGCCATCTGACCAGATTATGATGCGTACGTTGGCGTCGCTGTCACGCGTGGATCAGACCCGCATTCGTACCGGTCAGCTCGACGATGAGGACTGGGCGCGCATCTCTGGCACCATGGGTATCCTGCTGGAAAAACGGAACATCTATATTGATGACTCCTCCGGTCTGACGCCAACGGAAGTGCGCTCCCGCGCGCGCCGTATCGCGCGTGAGCACGGCGGTATCGGCCTTATCATGATCGACTACCTGCAACTGATGCGCGTACCGTCGCTGTCCGATAACCGTACGCTGGAGATTGCTGAAATCTCGCGTTCTCTCAAAGCGTTAGCCAAAGAGTTGCAGGTTCCGGTCGTCGCACTGTCGCAGCTTAACCGCTCTCTGGAACAACGTGCCGATAAGCGCCCGGTTAACTCCGACCTACGTGAATCGGGCTCCATCGAGCAGGATGCCGACTTAATCATGTTCATTTACCGTGATGAGGTTTATCACGAAAACAGCGACATGAAAGGCATCGCAGAAATAATTATTGGTAAGCAGCGTAACGGCCCGATCGGTACGGTGCGTCTGACCTTTAACGGACAATGGTCGCGCTTTGATAATTATGCCGGCCCTCAGTACGATGACGAATAATTTCTAAGGAATTCAAATGCAAGCGGCAACAGTAGTCATTAATCGCCGCGCTCTGCGACACAACCTGCAACGTCTGCGTGAACTGGCACCTGCCAGCAAGCTTGTTGCAGTCGTGAAAGCGAACGCTTACGGACACGGTCTTCTTGAGACCGCGCGAACGCTCCCCGATGCCGACGCCTTTGGCGTTGCCCGTCTCGAAGAAGCCCTGCGCCTGCGTGCGGGCGGCATCACCCAACCGATTCTGCTGCTGGAAGGCTTCTTTGAAGCCAGCGATCTGCCAACGATTGCCAGCCAGCAACTGCAGACCTCGGTCCATAACGAAGAACAGCTGGCAGCATTAGAAACGGCTGAACTGAGCGAGCCGGTCACCGTCTGGATGAAGCTCGACACCGGCATGCACCGTCTGGGCGTGCGCCCGGAACAGGCGAATGCGTTCTATCAGCGCCTAAGTCAGTGCAAAAACGTGCGCCAGCCGGTGAATATCGTCAGCCACTTTGCCCGTGCCGATGAGCCTGAATGTGGTGCTACCGAGCAGCAGCTCGATATCTTCAATACCTTCTGCGAAGGCAAGCCAGGAATGCGCTCGATTGCTGCATCGGGTGGTATTCTGCTGTGGCCGCAATCGCACTTTGACTGGGCGCGTCCGGGCATCATTCTTTACGGCGTATCGCCGCTTGAGAGCAAGCCCTGGGGGCCAGATTTTGGCTTACAGCCGGTGATGTCGCTGGTCTCTAACCTGATTGCTGTGCGCGAGCACAAGGCGGGTGAGCCGGTCGGTTATGGCGGAACCTGGACCAGCGAGCGCGATACTCGCCTCGGCGTCGTCGCTATGGGCTACGGCGACGGTTATCCACGTGCGGCACCGTCCGGTACGCCGGTGCTGGTCAACGGTCGCGAAGTGAACATTGTCGGTCGCGTAGCGATGGACATGATTTGCGTCGATTTAGGACCCGAAGCGCAGGATAAAGCGGGCGATCCGGTGGTGTTGTGGGGTGAAGGTTTACCCGTTGAACGCATCGCGGAAATCACGAAAGTGAGTGCTTACGAACTTATCACCCGGCTCACGTCTCGCGTGGCAATGAAGTACGTGGATTAACGCCTGAATGGAGTGAGGAATCTGTCTTCACTCCATCTTTATTAACATCCTCTCGACCTTCTTTCACTTCCGGTTTATTGTTGAATTTCCTGCCTCATCGATATCCGGAGAACCATCGCGTGTTTCAGAAAGTAGACGCCTACACCGGCGACCCCATTCTCTCCTTAATGGAGCGTTTCAAAGAAGATCCTCGCAGCGACAAGGTGAACCTCAGCATTGGTCTTTATTACAATGAAGATGGCATTATTCCTCAGTTGCAGGCGGTAACCGAAGCCGAAGCGCGTTTGAATGCCACACCGCACGGTGCGTCGCTTTATCTACCGATGGAAGGACTCAATACCTACCGTAACACCATCGCTCCGCTGCTGTTTGGGGCCGATCATGCGGTGTTGCAGAAAAAGCGTGTGGCGACTATCCAGACGCTGGGCGGTTCCGGTGCGCTGAAAGTGGGTGCCGATTTCTTGAAAAAGTATTTTCCGGAATCCGGCGTATGGGTCAGCGACCCGACGTGGGAAAACCACGTGGCAATCTTTGAAGGCGCGGGTTTTGTCGTCAATACGTATCCGTGGTTTGACAACCAAACCAATGGCGTACGCGTCGATGCACTGCTGGAAAAACTGCATACCCTGCCGGAACGCAGCATTGTGCTACTGCACCCATGTTGCCATAACCCAACCGGTGCCGATTTGACTCACGATCAATGGGATGCGGTGATTGAGGTGCTAAAGACGCGCAACCTGATCCCGTTCCTCGACATCGCGTACCAGGGTTTTGGCGCAGGCATGGAAGACGATGCCTATGCCATTCGCGCCATTGCCAGCGCCGGGCTACCTGCGTTGGTCAGTAACTCATTTTCTAAAATCTTCTCGCTGTACGGTGAGCGCGTTGGCGGATTATCCATCGTTTGTGAAGATGAAGACGCCGCCGGACGCGTGCTGGGACAGCTTAAAGCTACCGTGCGTCGTATCTATTCCAGCCCGCCAGCTTTTGGCGCGCAAGTGGTCGCGACAGTGCTGGGTGACCATGAGCTAAAAACGGTCTGGCTTGTAGAAGTTGAAGCGATGCGTAAGCGAATCCTGGCAATGCGTCAGGAGCTGGTTGATGTGCTGAAAGTGGCCGTTCCGGGTCATAACTTTGACTATCTGCTTAAGCAGCGCGGCATGTTTAGCTACACCGGATTCACGGCGGCGCAGGTCGATCGTCTGCGTGACGAGTTTGGCGTCTACCTGATCGCCAGCGGGCGTATGTGCGTGGCAGGTCTGAACGTCAACAACGTGCATCGCGTGGCTCAGGCGTTTGCTGCTGTAATGTAAGTGCTCACTTACATCGTCCGGAGGAAATTCATTCCCCGGACGATGATCTCTGGTTCCTGTGATATCCCTCCTTTTATTCAGGTTTATATAAAAAATTACCTTCCCTTCACCTGACTCAGGGGTTAAGGTCTGATAGTTTTTTGACCATTTGTTCAATCCATAACGATAACAAATTGAATATTCAGGGGAATACATGCGCAAGATCACACTGGCGCTCAGCGCCGCCTGCTTATTGTTCTCACTTAATAGTGCAGTGGGTGCCCGAGCTTCAGCACCGACGCCGCTTTACACCGGAACGACCGCCGCCATTCTGGCTGAACAAGCCCCCATTCACTGGGTCTCTGTGGCACAAATTGAAAACAGTCTGATGGGCCGCGCGCCAATGGCTGTCGGTTTCGACATTGATGACACCGTCCTTTTCTCTAGTCCAGGCTTCTGGCGCGGTAAAAAAACCTTCTCGCCGGGCAGTGAGGACTATCTAAAAAATCCAGAATTCTGGGAAAAGATGAATAACGGCTGGGATGAATTCAGCATCCCGAAAGAGGTGGCCCGTTCGCTCATCGCTATGCACGTTAAGCGCGGCGACAGCATCTTTTTCGTTACTGGCCGTAGCCAGACTAAAACCGAAACGGTCTCTAAAACGCTGCAAGGCGCTTTTTCTATCCCAGCCGCCAACATGAATCCGGTGATTTTTGCAGGTGATAAAGCAGGGCAAAACACCAAAACCCAATGGCTGGAACAGAAAAATATCAAAGTGTTTTATGGCGATTCGGATAACGACATTACAGCGGCTCGCGATGTCGGGATCAGAGGCATTCGCGTATTACGCGCTTCAAACTCCACTTATCGACCGTTGCCGATGGCAGGTGCCTTTGGTGAAGAGGTGATTGTGAATTCCGAATACTAAGCTGCGCTGGTTTTTTGAACAAATTTGGCCTGCCGGGTTTACCTTTTGTCGTCTTGCTGCACACTTAAAGGCAGGAAAAGGCCGTACTCAACCTACCCATAGGGGAGCTCAGATGACAATTTCGGAGATATTGCAATATTGCATGAACAAAACCGGTGCCGAGCAAAGCGTTCACAGCGACTGGAAAGCCACGCAGATTAAAGTGGCGGACGTTTTGTTTGCCATGGTGAAAGACGTGGAAGGGCGTCCGGCGGCATCGTTGAAAACCAGCCCGGAACTGGCAGATTTGTTGCGCCAACAGCACAGCGATGTGCGGCCCAGTCAGCATCTGAACAAAGCGCACTGGAGTACGATTTATCTCGACGGATCGCTCCCGGATTCGCAAATTTACTATCTGGTGGACGCGTCTTATCAGCAGGCTATTGAGCTGCTGCCGCAAAATACCCGACAGCAGCTCTCAGTCTAGAAACTACAGCAAGGGTTTGAGGAAGCGCGCGGTGTGCGAGGCTTCGCACTCTGCGACCGTCTCTGGCGTACCGGAGACGAGAATTTCACCGCCGCCGCTGCCGCCTTCCGGGCCAAGATCCACAATCCAGTCTGCGGTTTTGATGACGTCCAGGTTGTGTTCGATAACCACAATCGTGTTGCCCTGATCGCGCAACTGATGCAGTACTTCAAGCAACTGCTGAATATCGGCAAAGTGCAGGCCGGTGGTAGGTTCATCCAGGATATACAGCGTCTGGCCAGTGCCGCGTTTTGACAGCTCACGCGCCAGCTTCACGCGCTGTGCTTCGCCGCCGGACAGCGTCGTAGCAGACTGTCCCAGACGAATGTAGGTCAACCCTACGTCCATCAGCGTTTGCAGCTTACGCGCCAGTGCAGGTACCGCATCAAAGAACTCACGTGCTTCTTCAATGGTCATATCCAACACTTCGTGGATTGTTTTGCCTTTGTATTTGATCTCAAGGGTTTCGCGGTTATAGCGCTTACCCCTGCACTGATCGCACGGCACATATATATCCGGCAGGAAGTGCATCTCGACTTTAATAACGCCATCGCCCTGACAGGCCTCGCAGCGTCCGCCGCGCACGTTAAAACTGAAACGTCCTGGCGTATACCCGCGCGAACGGGATTCCGGCACACCGGCAAACAGTTCACGTACCGGCGTAAACACACCCGTATAGGTTGCTGGGTTAGAGCGCGGCGTACGACCAATCGGACTTTGGTCGATATCAATAACCTTATCGAAATGTTCCAGTCCCTGAATCTCGCGATACGGCGCGGGTTCCGCAAGGGTTGCACCGTTGAGCTGGGTCTGGGCAATCGGGAACAGCGTGTCGTTAATCAGCGTGGATTTACCCGAGCCGGACACGCCGGTCACGCAGGTGAACAGGCCCACCGGCAGCGTCAACGTTACGTCTTTCAGGTTGTTGCCACGGGCACCCGTCAGCTTCAGCACTTTTTCCGGATTAGCCGCTACGCGCTGTTTCGGCACGTCGATTTTGCGCTTGCCGCTCATGAACTGGCCGGTCAAGGATTCCGGCACGGCCATAATGTCTTCCAGCGTACCCTCTGCCACCACCTGACCACCGTGTACGCCTGCGCCCGGACCGATATCGATAACGTGGTCAGCGGCGCGGATTGCGTCTTCATCGTGCTCCACCACAATCACGGTGTTGCCGAGGTTTCGCAGGTGGATCAACGTACCGAGCAGACGTTCGTTGTCGCGCTGATGCAAGCCGATAGACGGCTCATCCAGAACGTACATCACGCCGACCAAGCCTGCGCCAATCTGACTCGCCAGACGAATACGCTGCGCCTCACCGCCGGACAGCGTTTCTGCTGAGCGGGAAAGTGACAGATAGTTCAGACCAACGTTCACCAGGAACTTCAGGCGATCGCCGATCTCTTTTAATATTTTCTCTGCAATTTGCGCACGTTGGCCAGCAAGCTTCAGATTGGTGAAGAAGTCCATTGCATGACCAATGCTCATATCGGAGATGGTCGGCAGCGCAGTGTTCTCAACAAAGACGTGACGAGCCTCGCGACGCAGACGAGTCCCTTCACAGGAGGTGCAGGAGCGATTGCTGATGAACTTCGACAGCTCCTCGCGCACCGCGCTGGACTCGGTCTCTTTGTAACGGCGCTCCATGTTATGCAACACGCCTTCAAACGGATGACGGCGCACGGAGGTATCACCGCGATCGTTCATGTATTTAAATTCGATGTTGTCTTTACCGGAACCGTACAGCACGACTTTATGTACGGTTGCACCCAGGCTACCCCAAGGCGCATCAACGTCGAATTTATAATGTTCAGCCAGCGATTTAAGCATCTGGAAGTAGTAGAAATTACGGCGATCCCAGCCGCGAATAGCGCCACCCGCCAGCGACAGTTCCGGGTTCTGGATCACGCGATCCGGATCGAAATATTGCTGCACACCCAGGCCGTCACAGGTTGGACATGCGCCCGCCGGGTTGTTGAACGAGAACAAGCGGGGTTCCAGCTCGCGCATGCTGTAGCCGCAAATTGGGCAGGCAAAGTTGGCAGAAAAGAGCATCTCTTCCGCTTTTGGATCGTCCATGTCGGTCACGATTGCCGAGCCACCGGAAAGATCCAGCGCGGTTTCGAACGATTCAGCCAAACGCTGCGTGAGATCGTCACGCACCTTAAAGCGATCGATGACCACCTCAATGGTGTGTTTCTTTTGCAGTTCTAACTTAGGTGGATCAGAGAGATCGCACACTTCACCGTCGATACGGGCGCGGATGTAGCCCTGGCTTGCCAGATTCTCCAGCGTTTTCGCGTGTTCGCCTTTACGCTCTTTGATGATAGGTGCCAGCAGCATCAGGCGTTTGCCTTCCGGCTGTGCCAGCACGTTATCCACCATCTGGCTGACGGTCTGTGCCGCCAGCGGCACGTCGTGGTCAGGGCAGCGCGGCTCACCCACGCGAGCAAACAGCAGGCGCAGGTAGTCATGAATTTCTGTGATGGTGCCGACCGTTGAGCGTGGGTTATGCGACGTCGACTTCTGCTCAATAGAAATGGCAGGCGACAACCCTTCAATATGGTCAACGTCCGGTTTTTCCATCAGCGACAGGAACTGACGCGCATAGGCGGAAAGCGATTCAACGTAACGGCGCTGTCCTTCGGCATACAAGGTGTCGAAAGCCAGTGATGATTTGCCAGACCCCGAAAGCCCGGTCACGACAATTAGCTTGTCGCGAGGGATTATCAGGTTGATATTCTTGAGATTATGGGTGCGGGCGCCCCGTACTTCGATCTTATCCATTCACCTTTCCCGGTAGAGACTCGGATGCCTGGTTTGTTTGAAGGACAAACGGCAGAAACGGCTAATTATGACACAATCTGACCTGTTTGAATATACAGTATTGGAATGCATTTTCGGATTGGCTATGTAACAATGTCGAGTTCGCGAGAGAACTCTGGAACATGCTACGCAACTATCAAAATGCTACATGGAAATGATACACTCGCGCGTTACACTATTAAGAAACGTATTCAGGAGACACGATCATGGCCAGCAGAGGCGTAAACAAGGTGATTCTCGTCGGTAATCTGGGCCAGGACCCGGAAGTACGCTACATGCCGAGTGGTGGCGCAGTTGCCAACATTACGCTGGCTACTTCCGAATCCTGGCGTGATAAAGCGACCGGTGAGATGAAAGAGCAGACTGAATGGCACCGTGTTGTGCTGTTTGGCAAACTGGCAGAAGTGGCCGGTGAATATCTGCGTAAAGGTTCTCAGGTTTATATTGAAGGCCAGTTGCGTACTCGCAAATGGACCGATCAGGCCGGCGCTGAGAAATACACTACGGAAGTGGTAGTGAACGTTGGCGGCACCATGCAGATGCTGGGTGGACGTCAGGGCGGTGGTGCTCCGGCAGGTGGCGGTCAGCAGCAGCAGGGCAGTTGGGGTCAGCCTCAGCAGCCACAGGGCGGCGGCAACCAGTTCAGCGGCGGCGCGCAGTCTCGTCCACAGCAACAGTCTGCACCGGCACCGTCTAACGAACCGCCGATGGACTTCGACGACGATATTCCGTTCTGATAACACGAGAAGCGCATTTGCTATTCTCAAAAAAAACCCTGCAATGCAGGGTTTTTTGTTATCCAGCTTAAAGCACCCGTTTCCCGATGCTTTAGTGAATTAATCAGGCATGGCATCGCGTGGGATAATGGCCCCACGATACTGAATCACCGTGCTTGCCGTCAGGTGACCGCGTTTTGCCGCGTCAGAAGGCGTTCCGCCCGTCAGACGTACTGCCAGATATCCGGCGCTGAACGAATCACCCGCCGCCGTCGTATCAATGACTTTCTCTTTGGCTAATTTGACTGCTGGCACGTCAACCACAGCGTCACCCGCAACGGACACCAGACAAGAGTCCGCGCCGCGCTTGATAACCACTTCTGTCACGCCTGCTTCATGCGTACGGGCAATCACCTCTTCAACCGGTTTCTCACCCCACAAAGCATCTTCGTCATCCAGCGTTAAGAACGCGATATCGGTGCATTGCAGCATGTGTTGATAAACCTGCTGCGTCTCTTCGCGGCTGGCCCACAGACGCGGACGGTAGTTATTATCAAAGATCACCTTCCCGCCATTGGCGCGACATTCGTGCAGCAGGGAAAGCAGTTTCTCGCGGCTGGTCGGGCTTAAAATGGCAAGGCTGATACCGCTGAGGTAAAGATAATCAAAGGTCGCTAACTCTTCACAAATGGCGGCGGTGTTTTCGCTTTCCAGCCAGAATTTAGCGGCGGCTTCATTGCGCCAGTAGTAGAACGTCCGTTCGCCAGTGCTGTCGGTTTCGATGTAATACAACCCTGGCAGGCGGTTTTCCATGCGCTGAATCAGCGACGTTTTAACGTTTTCACTCTGCCAGGCTTCGAGCATTTGCTGGCTGAAGTTATCGGTGCCGAGAGCGGTCACGTAGTTCACGGCCAGTGCTTCAGGCGCAACCTGACGGGCAATGTAAACCGAGGTGTTTAACGTGTCGCCACCAAAGCCGCGGCTGACTTCCGCACCTTTCTGTGACAGCTCAATCATGCATTCGCCTATCACGGCAATTTTTTTGGACATAGTCGTGAACCTGAACAGATAAGTTAATTAAAGATAGTGTGCGCTGTGGGGAATTTATGGTCAACCATATTAAAACGACGTTCCAAAAATTATTTTGAGCCAGCGCGTGTTCTTGAAAGATTCTTGTCATCTTAATTTCATCTTCCAAACTAACTGGACATAAAGTTCTCAAACCCCAGGCCGATAACCCTTTGACGAGTCCAGACAGGTCATCTCTTTTCAACAGGACATCTGAAATGAAGTCAGAGCAGGTTATCCAGCGGCTATGCACCACTCCAGAAGCAAGTATTGAAAGCTTGCAGGAGCATCGTTATTGGCTGCAATGTGAGCGTGCTTATACTTATCAGCCTATCTACCGTATTGACGGTACGCTGATGGCGATTGAAATTCTCACGGTTGTCACGCATCCGTCTAATCCGACACAGCGTATCGCTCCGGATCGCTATTTTGCGGAAGTCAGCGTGCGTCAGCGCCTGGATGTGCTGGAAGAACAGCTTGAAATGCTGGCGACGAAGCAGCCGTTCTTTGCGAGACATAATATTCTCGCCTCGGTCAACGTCGATGGCCCAACCCTAATTGCCCTGCGCCAGAACTCGGGGCTGCAAAAACTCGTCGCGTCGTTGTCATGGATGCGCTTTGAGCTGGTCGAACACGTGCGGTTGCCGCAAGATTCTTCGTTTGCATCAATATGTGAGTTTGGTCCGCTGTGGCTGGATGATTTCGGGACAGGAATGGCGAACTTCTCCGCGCTGAGTGAGGTGCGTTACGACTATATCAAGGTGGCACGCGACCTGTTTATCATGCTGCGACAGACCCCTGAAGGCCGTAACCTGTTTACCCTCTTATTGCAGTTGATGAACCGCTATTGCCAGGGCGTCATTGTTGAAGGGGTCGAAACGCTGGAAGAGTGGCGTGATGTCCAAAATTCCCCAGCGGCGGCAGCACAAGGCTATTTCCTATCTCGTCCGGTTCCTATGGATACCCTGGATAACGTCATTATCACCCTGTAGCCCCTGCCGTTTGCCTTGGTCTGAACTATATTGATGAAAGGCAAGGTAATAAATAAAGGGGACGACGATGACAAAAACAACCAGGATCATCACCTGGGTGGTAGGGATTTTCTTGTTGTTGATTGTGGTAGCAATCATCATTATTGCGACGTTCGACTGGAACCGTCTCAAACCGACCATCAACCAGAAAGTCTCAACCGAACTTAACCGACCCTTCGCCATTCGCGGCGATCTTGGCGTGGTGTGGGAACGTCAGAAAGACGAAACCGGCTGGCGCAGTTGGGTTCCCTGGCCGCACGTTCATGCCAACGATATTATTCTCGGCAATCCGCCTGATATTCCTGAAGTGACAATGGTGCATCTGCCGCGCGTGGAAGCGACGTTAGCGCCGCTGGCACTCCTCACAAAGACGGTCTATTTACCCTGGATCAAACTGCAAAAACCGGATGCACGCCTGATCCGTCTGTCGGAAAAAAATAACAACTGGACCTTCGACATGGCGAGCAATGGCGATAACGATCCCAATGCGCAGCCGTCATCCTGGTCCTTCCGTCTGGACAATATTCTCTTCGATCAAGGGCGCATCGCGATCGATGATAAAGTCAGCAAAGCCGATGTAGAGATCCTGGTTGATCCGTTAGGTAAACCGCTGCCCTTTAGCGAGGTGACGGGTAACAAAGGCAAAGACGATAATAGCCAGGTCGGCGATTATGTTTTTGGGCTGAAGGCGAAAGGGCGCTACAACGGGCAACCTCTTACGGGTACGGGAAAAATGGGTGGTGTGCTGGCGCTGCGTAGCGAAGGCACACCTTTCCCGGTACAGGCTGATTTCCGATCCGGTAATACCCGCGTGGCGTTTGTCGGCACCGTTAATGACCCGATGAACATGGGCGGAGTTGACCTTCAGCTGAAATTTGCGGGCGACTCGCTGGGCGAACTCTACGATCTCACTGGCGTGCTGCTGCCAGATACCCCGCCGTTTGAAACCGATGGACGGCTGGTGGCAAAAATCGATACTGAAAAATCCTCCGTATTTGACTACCGCGGTTTTAACGGTCGCATCGGCGACAGCGATATTCACGGATCGCTGACCTACACCACCGGCAAGCCGCGCCCGAAACTGGAAGGGGACCTGGAGTCTCGCCAGCTGCGTCTGGCGGATCTTGGCCCACTGATTGGCGTTGATTCCGGTAAAGGCGCGCAGCAGGCAAAAAGCTCGGAGCAGAAAAAGGGTGAGAAAGACCTCCAGCCTGCGGACAAAGTGTTGCCTTACGATCGTTTCGAAACCGACAAGTGGGACGTAATGGATGCCGACGTGCGCTTTAAAGGGCGTAAAATTGAGCACGGCAGCTCATTGCCGCTCAGTGACCTCTCAACGCATATCATCCTCAAAAATGCTGACCTGCGCTTACAGCCGCTGAAATTTGGCATGGCAGGTGGAACCATTTCGTCGAACATTCACCTTGAAGGCGATAAAAAGCCAATGCAGGGCCGGGCGGATATTCAGGCGCGCAGGTTGAAGCTGAAAGCGCTGATGCCAGACGTGGAACTGATGCAGAAAACGCTGGGTGAAATGAACGGTGATGCGGATATTCGTGGCGTCGGTAACTCAGTGGCCGCCTTGCTGGGCAGCAGTAACGGTAACCTTAAGCTACTGATGAATGACGGACTGGTCAGCCGTAACCTGATGGAGATTCTGGGGCTGAATGTGGGCAACTTTATCGTCGGGCAGATTTTTGGTGATGATGAAGTCAGGGTCAATTGCGCAGCAGCTAATCTGGATTTGGTCAACGGCGTTGCGCGTCCGCAAATCTTTGCGTTCGATACCGAAAACTCAGTGATTAACGTCACGGGTACGGCGAGTCTGGCATCGGAACAGCTGGATTTAACGATCGATCCGGAGAGCAAAGGTTTCCGCATTATCACCTTACGCTCACCGCTGTACGTGCGTGGCTCGTTCAAAAATCCGCAGGCGGGTGTAAAAGCTGGGCCGTTGATTGCACGTGGTGCCGTCGCGGCAGCACTGGCGACGCTGGTAACGCCAGCCGCTGCGCTACTGGCGCTGATCTCCCCGTCTGAAGGCGAGGCAAATCAGTGCCGGACGATCTTGTCGCAGATGAAGAAATAAGGAGCCTGTGTAATGGCTACTATTTCCAGCAGCAAGAAAAGTGTTTATGGAGATTCAGCAATAAAAGCGGCTCCATGGTCCGGCTGTAAATCGCTGAGTTGTTGACCGAAGGCCGGGGCGACGCGCATGGAAGCGCGGAGAGGGTGCGACCTGCATGGATGCAGGATCGCGCCCGACCCGAAGCTGTAGGGAATAAGACGAAGGTATCGCGTAGCGACGATTTTCTTGCCGGGAGCCCGGGTCGCCAGGGCGGCGGCGATTGAGCCGCCATGGCACGTTCACCGGTTCCGAAATCATAGAGAAGCACTGGTCTGGAAGTGAACGGAATAGCCAGCAGAGCTGCATATTCCCCCTCACACCATCCCTCTCCCTAAAAATAGAGAGGGAGCCATTTGTGCAAATCATCACCAAATCACAATGACTGATCCCGAGTCTCATGCGTCAGCAGCAGCGCAATCAGCGTCAGAGCCGCCATCGATGCCAGATAGACACCGACGTAGAACAGGCCATAGTTCGATTGCAACCATGTGGCGATATACGGCGCTACGGACGCGCCCAGAATAGAAGAGACGTTATACGAGAACGATGCTCCGGTGTAGCGCACTTCGGTTGGGAACAGCTCAGGTAACAGTGCGCCCATCGGGCCAAACGTCAGCCCCATCAGACTCAGGCCAATCAGCAGATACGCCATCACTAACGCCGGGCTCCCCGAGCTTAACAGCGGCGGGAACACGAACAGCGCGAACAGGATGATCAATGAAGTAATCACGATCATGCTCGAACGACGGCCATATTTATCTGCCAGCAGACCCGCAATCGGCACCATTACGCCAAAGCCGATCACCGCCATCATCAGCATCCATAGCACTTCGTTACGCGGCAGACCCAAGCCTACCGGGGCTGCTGCGGTACTGTAGGTCATGGAATAGACCGTCATAATGTAAAACAGCGTGTAGGTTGCCAGCATGATGAACGTACCGAGTACGGTCACGCGAACGTGTTTGGTCAGTAGCGTTCCCAGCGGGATTTTGACCTGTTTTTTTGCGGCGGCAACTTTGGCAAAAACCGGTGTCTCATGCAGCGAAACGCGGACATAGAGGCCAATCAGGACCAGCACAGCAGAGAAGATAAACGGAATACGCCAGCCCCAGCTCATAAACTGTTCGTCGGTCAGCAGCCACGAGAGCAGCAGGAAAGTGCCGTTCGCGAAGAAAAAGCCAATTGGCGCACCTAACTGTGGGAATGAACCATACAGCGCACGCTTGCGCGGTGGTGCGTTCTCGGTGGCGAGCAGCGCCGCGCCACCCCATTCCCCGCCAAGACCCAAACCCTGACCAAAACGTGCCAGCGCCAGCAGCACCGGAGCCAGAATGCCAATGGTTTCGTAGGTTGGCAGCAGGCCAATCGCAACGGTGGAGATCCCCATCGTCAGCAGCGATGCCACGAGAGTCACCTTGCGACCGACGCGATCGCCAAAGTGGCCAAAGACTGCTGAACCAATTGGACGGGCGATAAATGCGATAGCGAACGTTGCCAGTGATTGTAGCGTTGCGGCCGTCGGGTCGCCCTGCGGGAAGAAGATATGTGGAAAGACGATGACCGCGGCAGTGGCGTAAATATAGAAATCGAAAAATTCGATTGCGGTGCCAATCAGTGAGGCAACGACAACTTTATTACGCGAGTTAACCGGCGTACTTTCCTGCTCTGAATCAATGGTTGTGGATGTGGCTTGCATAAAATTTTCTTATTTTTTGGCGAACGAACGGCCATATTACGCATAGCAAAAGCGACATTTCAATCTGTAACAAAGCGACGTAGCGGCGATAATATAGGCAAAAAGGGGATAATGTTCAGACTGACGAAAATCCTTCTATGAAATGCTTCACAGAATTTATATATCAGATGATAAAACTAGTTTTAGGTTAAATAAAAGTTACGGGCTGGATTTATATGCTGAAATGATGATTCGGGCTGAAAGATTACTTTTCTGTACAGCCCGAAGGGCGATTTACTTATGTGTTTTACCCGGCATTCGCGGGTCATCTTTATACTCGGCGGTGGCGATCCATGCGGCGCAGAACAGCGTCAGGCGGGCAAAGAAGTAGAAGAATGCCATCAGACCCAGCACCGAACCAAACGCCGCACCCGAAGGTGATTTCACCAGCGCCGGGAGGGTATAGGTCATCACAATCTTGATCACTTCAAAGCCAATAGCGGCGATGAATGTACCGCGAATCAGCGCTTTTTTACGTGGACGGTGGCGCGGCAGTCGCCAAAATATCCAGAAGAAAAGCAGATAGTTGGCAAAAATAGAAATCGCCAGACCAATCAACCGCCAGGCCGGTTTGAGCCACTCGATAGAGTCGAGGTACAGCGCAGAAATAATCATTTGCTGCGCCGAACCTGCCACTGAGGTTATCGATAAGGTCACAATCAGCGCGAATAGCAGCCCTATCAGCGAAACAAAGTCGCGCAGATACTTAATCCAGATTTTCTCCTGATCCTGCGGCGTACGTTCCCACACGTCACGCGACTGGGCGCGAATCGCTTCACGCAGATTGCCCATCCAGTTAATACCCGAATACAGCGCAATCAACAGCCCCACTATTCCCACGGTGGTACGCTGCTGCACGGCAGTGCTAATGGTGCTTTTCAGCGTGGCGGCGAGCGTCGGATCGCTGACGTTGGTCAGAATTTTATTGAAGATGTCCTGTAGCAGCGTAGGGTGCGAGGCGAGAACAAAGCCCGCCGCGGCAAACGACACCATCAAAATGGGAATCATCGATAAAAACGAGAAATAGGTAATAGCGGCACCAAACTGGTTCCCCATACGGTCGTTGAAGCGCTCGGTAGCGCGTATCAAGTGCGCAATCATCGGGCGACGCTGAATCTTTTGTGCGGTATCGGTGACCGTTTCCAGCGCCTTGTTCGCTTTGCTGTGGGATTTATCTTCGTCAGGCTTTGTTTCCATCTTTTTGATGGGATCGTATTCCAGTTCCTGGGTCGGTCGTTGCTGGTTGTTTTCCGGCGTCACACGCATTTTCCTTTTCGTTTAGCTGGATGTAATGGGAAGTATAGCCTGCGGCTAGTCAACGTAAGCTTTCATTATCCCGGTAAGCCATTCCATGAACAGATGAACGCGACGGGAGAGGTTACGGCGGTGAGGATAAATCAGCGAAACCGGCATCGGTTCGGCGCGATATTGCGGCAGAATTTCCAGGAGTTTTTTGCTGCGTAACGCTTCGCGCACGCCGATTCGCGGTACCTGTATAATCCCCAGACCGGCAAGACAGGCTGCGTGGTAGGTTTCAGTGCTGTTGACGGTTAATACGCCTCCGGTTTTTATCCATCGCGTTGAATCACCCTGATAAAACTCAAAACCCTGCGGGCGGACACCGAGATTCACCGCGTAATGAATCACCGCATGCGAGGCCAAATCATCCAGATTCTCGGGATAGCCAAAACGCGCCAGATAATCGGGGCTGGCACAGTTGATTATTGAGAGTTTGCCAAGCGGTCGGGCAATCAGCCCAGAATCTTTCAACGTGCCGACGCGTACCACGCAGTCAAATCCTTCACGAATGACGTCGACCAGGCGATCGCTACTGCTCAGTTCTAGCTCAATGCCAGGATACTGCTGGAGAAAAGTGGGTAGTTTCGGGATGACTAAATTTCGCGCAACCCCAACGGGCATATCGACGCGTAATCGACCGCTAATGCTGGTGGGATCATGCTGGAAAAGTCCGTCCAGTTCATCGAGGTTGGCGAGCAGATCTTTTGCCCGCTCGTAATAGACCATGCCGTCCTGCGTAAGGCTTACGCGGCGCGTGGTGCGGTGCAAAAGCTGTGTTCCCAGCAGGTTCTCCAGCGCCTGGATTTGACGCGATACGCTACCTTTAGGAAGGCCCAGCGTGTCGGCGGCGCGAGAAAAACTCTCCAGTTCCGCTACGCGGATGAAGAGCTGCATTGCGTGAATTTTATCCATAGGCTGCGCTCATTATTGTTGTCATTGAAACAGTGAAGCGTTTTTCAGCGTCTTTATTGATTTTCTATCACCTAATAAGCTCTTTCTCAATCACCGTAACAAGCGAAACGAGGTTTATCATGAGTGAACGTATTGCATTAGTGACTGGCGGGAGCCGTGGCCTGGGTAAGAATGCGGCATTGAAGCTGGCAGCGAAGGGAACAGGAATTATTCTGACCTATAACAGCAGCCAGAAAGAAGCACGTCATGTTGTGCATGAAATTGAAGAAAAGGGCGTAAAAGCCGTGGCTTTACCGCTGAACGTCGGCGAAATCGCCAGTTTCGAAAAATTTGCCGCCGAAGTGCGGTCGCAGCTTAAGCATGTGTGGCAGCGCGACTCCTTCGATTATTTATTGAACAATGCGGGTACCGGTTTATACGCTCCTTATGCGGAAACCACCGTCGAACAGTTTGATGATGCCATGAACATCCATTTCAAAGGGCCGTTCTTCCTGACCCAGCGACTGCTGCCGATGCTTAAAAACGGCGGGCGCATCCTTAATGTCTCCAGCGGGCTTGCTCGTTTCGCACAGCCGGGCTCCAGTACCTATGCGGCGATGAAAGGGGCGATGGAAGTGCTCACTCGCTACCAGGCCAAAGAGCTGGGCGCGCGAGGAATAACGGCTAATATCATTGCGCCTGGGGCGATTGAAACTGATTTTGGCGGCGGGCGCGTACGTGATAATGAACATATTAATCAGATGATTGCCTCGCAAACCGCGCTTGGACGCGTTGGCCTGCCAGATGACATTGGCGATGCCATTGCAGCGTTGCTGAGCGATGAGCTAGGTTGGATGAACGCCCAGCGTATCGAAGTTTCTGGCGGCATGTTCCTGTAATAGCTGAATAAAGGGGAGGGATCCCCCGCATTTTGCATTGAGATGATCCTTAATTAAATTATTTCAAAAATTTATAATTGTTCTTTGTTGAAGCAGATTTGTAACCCTTATGGGTAATACGCTTTCCGCTAAAACGCATCTCTGTAGAATGCCTTCGTTATGATTACATATTAGAAGGATGCACATTCATGCGAGTCATCATGTTTGACAGGCAGTCAATATTTATTCATGGAGCGATAAGCAGTCTGCGCGGGATTATTCCTGAAATAAATATCGACGGAACGAGTCAGGCTGATGAGTTGTGGCCATTATTAACGGCTTCACCTGCCGCTATTGTTATGATCGACGGCAGTCTGCATCGTGAATATTGCCTGTGGTTGCTGGACGAACTCAATTCGCGTTTTCCGGCGCTGCGAGTGGTGATGGTGCTGGCGAAAAAAGAGGCCGACTGGGTTGAACAGCTGGTGCAGCGCAACGTCATGGCGATCGTTCCGCGCCACTCCTCGGCGGATATGTATGCCTCGGTTCTGCGGATGGTGGCATCCGGGATGATGTGTTGTCCTGGAGAGTGGCTAAAATCGGCCTTACAGCCACAATATGAATTGGCCTCATTGAGCGAGCGCCAGCGAGAAGTGCTAAAGCTGCTGGCCGAAGGGGAATCTAACAAGGAAATCAGCCGAGCGCTTAACATCAGTGCGGGCACAGTCAAAGCGCATCTCGAAACGCTTTTTCGTCTGCTGGATGTTAAAAATCGTACTCAGGCTGCCATGCTATACACCCGCGTGGCTTAACGCCGATTGCGGGCAGTCGTTTATCGTAAACAACTCACACTCAGCCTGACGAAGTGCCGCCAGGCTGGGAATATATTTCCCGTTAAGCATCTGCTCATGCCGCCATATCTCAGTGGCTTTCGCGTAATTTCCCTGCGCAATATCATTAAGTATTCCCGTTTGCATCACTTGCGTTTTACCGCAACTGAATATCAGCGAAATCAACGCATCGTACTGAAATTGCCCAAGCGTTATCCCGATATTTTCATGCAGGAACTGTTCGCATATATCGATATCCGAACTTAACAATATTTCGGCCTGAGATGGCGTAATGATATCGCCAAAGCAATCGGCTGGAGAGACAATATGTCCATATCCAATTACCCATAATCCGCTTTCATCGCGATATTTTTCCAGTGAAAGTCCCTGATATTTTTTTATCAGGTTAATTCCTGCGAGGGAAATTTGCAGTAATTGGTATGTCATCTTCGTTTCCTCATGTCAGGCGACACTGTAGAGGAAACAAAGACGAGAAAGAATCAGCCAAATGGCAGTTGATCGACGTGATATTCGTGCTTAAGCAGGCCAAAGATCCAGTCGTTGTACCATTGCCCGGAGAGCGCAAAGTTTTCTCGTAGCTCACCTTCGAGGACAAAACCGGTCTTTTCCAGCAAGCCACGGGAGGCCAGATTACCCGCCGTCACGGTAGCCATCAGACGGCGAATTCTGCCCTGTTCAAAGGCAAAATCACACACCGCACGTAACGACTCGTACCCATAACCTTTTCCCTGAGCTTCAGGAGCGAACAGGAAACCCACTTCTGCACAATCATCTTCTCGATGAATGTATCCCGTCATACCGAGCGGCGTTTGGCTTTGCGCATCACGCACCACCAGACACAGCCAGTGTGCGCTGCCGGGCATCCAGGGCTGTAGGCGCGGTTCGAATGCTGCCCTGATGTCTGCAACAGGGCGTTTATCGCCCACGTAGCGCATCACATCGGGATGCTGTTGTAGCGACAGATAAAAGGGCCAGTCATGCTCCTGCAAGGGCGAGCACGTTAATCGAGAAGTCGTCAGTACAGGCATCCGGTTCTCCTATAACAATTTTCAATGATTATAGAGTTGTCACTTTATTTATCCATAATCTCAGTTATGTTTAACCGCGTATAAATAAAAAGAAAAATGACCATACGGCCAACTTAGTCTGCTTCGTTGTACATTAAGGAAAATGATGACTTTAAGTCCATCACATCACGTCCGCGAGCAGTTTGAACACTGCCTCGCCATTATTCGTCAGGCCTCAATAGAGATCCTGCTCCTTCTTGATGTTCACGTCTCGGAAGGAAAAGACCCGCGTTGGTTTCTGGAACAGCTCGATACGGCCCGCCTGGCACTGGGTGGCTGGACGGTCGTAGCAAAACGCCTGAACCTCAACGATGCAGAAATGACGGATTTCACGCTACAGCTTCGGCTTTTACAGCAGCGCGTTCCACAGTATGAGAACGGTCAGGATGTGACGCAGAACCAGCTTATCGCCGCGATGCGCTTTGTCACTGCGCTTGAACATCTGCGCTCGCAGCAGCCACTGCTGGGCTACAGCACCGAACTGAAAGTGGGCGGCGAGGCTCAGCAGCAGCAAGCACACAAACAGGTGCGCGCGCTGGAGCTGATGCTTAAGTCGCTGATCATGCAGGCATGGCCCGACCCGGTGCGGCTCAACAATCATCTAAAAACCTTGTTTAACGCTGACCGTGTCCGGCGCTGGTTAAAAATGGCCGACCGTAACGACGTACTCAGCGGGATGATGTTCAGCGAACTGGCGTTGATGGTGGTGGATAAAAAAGAGTTCAGCCGCTATTACTCGCCGCTGTTTAACGATCGCAACGCCCTGACGTTGTTTGTTGAACCGCGCAAAACGTTGCAAACCTTCCTCGATGATATCCGTCAAATTCGCAACGCGCTCACCGTACAGCAGCCGCTCAGTTCCGCTCAGCTTTTGTTGCTGGATAACTATTACGCCCAAATCGCAGGCCCCATCCAGCGGGCATTTGAAGAAGGGCGGACGCGTATCAACCCAACAGGACTGATGGCCGTTGACGCGAGTGAACTGCACAACTTCTGGGAAAATGCGCAAAAAATGGATCGACTGACCGGCGGCGATCTTTTTGAAATCCGCGACAGCATCGAAAAGCCAACTCAACGCGCGCCCCGTACGCCTGAACAGCGCGATCGGTTGATCTCGGGTGCGCTCTGGGGAGCGGTTGGGGTGATGGTTATTGCGATCGTGGTAGGCGGGTTCTGGTTAGTCACCAGCACGACTCCGCCAGTTTCTGTCGTCAATACAGAGGCTCAGGCCGCGCCGAAAGAGATGCGTGAAACGCCTTCCTCGCGAGAAACGCTCACGCGCATGGGCGTGACCTGGGATGAGAACAACTTGCGCTCGGCCATTGACCGTAACGACACGCGCGTGACGTTGCTGTTCCTCCAGGGTGGGATGGACTGGAAACTGGCCTGGACGGAACAGGCGATGGCCGCCGGTTACGACGACGTGCTTGAGGTGTTAATGCGCTACCGCCTGCAAATGGTGGAGCAAAAACCCTGTCGGCGTTTTATCACAACGCTGAGTCATGCCATGTCGACTGGGGAATCACTAACGTCGATGCGTAAACAGTATTTGCAGGCATTTTGTACGGTACCGGCGGTGATTAAGCGTCAGAAATATGAAGTCGACCAGGCGAAACTCAGAACGCTGGCGCAGCCGGACGCCAGCACCAAAAAATGGCAGTCCATTCAGACCGCCATTTATGATGTGATTCGCTGATATTTCTCTCTCCCCGCGGGAGAGGGAACCTACACTCAAGGCTCCCCGTACAGCCCAATCAACCTGCGCACCACGCCGTTCGTCCAGCCGAAGCCATCCTGCAATGGATATTCGCCGCCGCCGCCTTCACGCGGCGTGCTGCTGGCAATATGGTATTTCTCGATAAGCTTGTGATGCGCTTTGTAGAAATGATTCACCGTTTGCAGCCAGCTCCACGCAATTTCATCGCCTAACGAATCGTTGCCATACTGCTTAAAGCCCTGAATCGCCATCCATTGCAGCGGTGCCCAGCCGTTAGGTTTATCCCACTGCTCGCCGGTTTCATATTCGGTGGCCATAATTCCGCCCGGCGTCAGCAGGCGCGCTTTAATGATGTCGGCCAGCCGATCGGCCTGCTCGTGCGTGGCCATACCAACGTACAACGGTACGATGCTGGCGGCAGAAAACAGCGCCATCTCTTCGCGTCGCCAGTCGTAATCGCGGTAGCAGCCGTTTTCGTCATCCCACAGATAACGATTGACCGCCGCACGACGATCGTTCGCTTTCTGGCGGAACAGGTCTGCGGTCTCTTTCTCGCCTTTTGAGGCAGAAATATTGGCAATTGCGCTTTCCAGCTTAAACAGGAACGCGTTCAGATCGATGGGGATGAACTGGGTGGTGCGAATGCTGGCCAGGCGGCCCGGATCGCGCAGCCAGCGTGACGAGTAATCCCAGCCGGATGCCGCGCCCGCGCGTAAGTCGCGATACACCTCATTGGGTGGTCGCCCAGAATGCCGCGCGGTTTCGACATCCTCAATCCAGGACTCGTCACGCGGCGTATCTCGGTCGTCCCAGTAACGGTTGAGTAACGAACCGTCCGGCATACGTACGGCGCTGCGATAGGCCTGGTTAAGCATCAGCGATTCCGCGCCGTCCATCCAGAAGGCGTACTCCATCTTCAGATGATCCAGGTAGCGTTTCGCACCGCGCACGCCATCTTCCTCGAACAGTTCAACCATCAGGGCAAACACTGGCGGCTGCGAGCGGCTCAGATAGTAGGTACGGTTGCCGTTAGGGATGTGGCCGTAGCGTTCGATCAGCCACGCAAAGTTATCCGCCATACATTTGAGTAAATCGTTGCGGCCACTTTCCGCCAGGCCCAGCATCGAGAAATACGAATCCCAGTAGTAAGTTTCACTGAATCGCCCACCGGGCACGATGTAGGCCTGTGGCAGCGCCAGCAGAGACGACCACGGGATGTGATCCTGCGGTTCCCGCGTCAGCACCGGCCACAGGTTATCGATGTGCTCTTTGAGCGTCTGGCTTGGGTCGGAGACATATTCGGTGGTGAGATTATCCGGCATCCAGAAGTGGTTCTCGACAAACCGGGCCAGGTCGAAGTCGCGATGACGACGAACCTTACGGTAGCGAATAAGGATATCCAACGGATCCATCTTAGGCGCACAGTCAGGAAAGGTTTTGCTGTCGGCAAACAGGCGCGACGACTGAACGTGTTCGAACAGTTCAAGATAGCGATCGGCAGGGGTCAACGCATCGGATGCGGGTAGCCCCTCAATCATTTCGGGTTCCGGCTCCGCCTCGATCATCTCATCCAGTTTTAACTCGCAGGGATCGGTTTCGTAGCGCAGCTCTTCTGCAATTTCGAATTCAACGATATCAGCTGCATGTAGTTTCTGGTTGAACATGGTGGTCAGGACCTCCGGTTGTGATTTCACAAAGTCAGTTATTCCGGGTATCACATAAGCGTAGACACTCGCTTCGGTGTGTGGGTTGCGAAGTGTGCGGTCGATCACGTTTTATTGTTGGGCATTATGACGCCAAAAATGGTGTATCTGTTTGATTTTGCTGTATTAAAGAGAAGTGTAAGAGGTTTTTATTTGAACGTGAATTCAGAGCATTCGTTTTGCAACGATTTATGAATGTTAACAGAAAATGCCCCTCAAGAGAGGGGCATCGACATTAACGCATGGTCACAAATTCTTCTGCCGCGGTTGGGTGAATCGCCACGGTATTGTCGAAGTCTTTCTTGGTTGCGCCCATTTTCAGTGCCACCGCAAAGCCTTGCAGGATCTCATCCATGCCAAAGCCAATGCCGTGAATACCGA
This sequence comes from Enterobacter sp. SCRI0065, assembly GCF_059766475.1. Taxonomy (NCBI): domain Bacteria; kingdom Pseudomonadati; phylum Pseudomonadota; class Gammaproteobacteria; order Enterobacterales; family Enterobacteriaceae; genus Enterobacter; species Enterobacter sp. SCRI0065. The sequence continues at coordinate 66,798 of NZ_JCBAJB010000006.1, forward strand.
CAATCTTCTCTTCCGGTCCTACGCAAACCAGCTTCATGCGGCACGGCTGACGGTGAGAGGTGACGGCGGTGTACATCGCCGTAAAGGACGATTTGTACACTTTCACCTGGTCGTCGCCATACTGCTCGCGCGCCTGCGGTTCGGTTAAGCCGACGGTGCCGATTGGCGGGTGGCTGAAGACCACGGTCGGGATATTGCTGTAATCCAGATGCTCGTCCGGCTTGTTGTTAAACAGGCGCTCGGACAGGCGACGGCCTGCGGCCACAGCAACTGGCGTCAGCTCAACCGCGCCGGTGTTATCGCCCACCGCGTAAATGCCTGGTACGCTGGTATTCTGGAACTTATCGACAACGATATAGCCTTTGTCATTGGTTTTAACGCCCGTGACCGCCAGGTTAAAGTTATCGTTCGCCGGTTCACGACCGATAGCCCAGATCAGGCTATCCACAGTCTGACTGCGACCGTCTTCCAGCGTCAGCGTCAGGCTGCCGTCGGCGTTTTTCTCAATCGCTTTCGGTACGGCCTGAGTGTGCAGGGTCGGGCCTTCGGTATTCATCACTTCAACCAGCGTTTCGACAATCAGCGGATCAAAGCTACGCAGCGGCGCGTGTTTACGTACGAACAGATGCGTTTCTGCACCCAGTCCATTAATGACGCCCGCCAGTTCCACGGCGATATAACCTGCGCCAATAACCGCAACGCGTTTTGGCAGGGCAGGCAGCTCAAAGAAACCGTCGGAGTCGATACCGTATTCCGCGCCAGGGATGCTCGGGCGGGCGGGACGACCACCGGTGGCGATCAGAATGTGATCGGCTGTGATCGTCTCACCGTTCACTTCGATCGTTTTCGCATCCACGAAGCGGGCAAAGCCTTTGATGACATCGACGTTATTTTTACCCAGTACGTTATCGTAAGAAGTATGAATACGGTCAATGTAAGCGGTGCGGCTGGCAATCAGCTTGTCCCAGTCAAAGTGGTTGATAGTGGTATCAAAACCATAGTCCGGGCCGTACATATGGATAGCTTCGCGGATTTGTGCCGCGTGCCACATGACTTTTTTCGGTACACAACCGACGTTAACGCAGGTGCCGCCCAGCTCTTTGGCTTCAATTAGCGCACACTTCTGGCCGTACATGGCTGCACGGTTAATAGAGGCGATGCCGCCGCTGCCGCCGCCGATGGCGATGTAGTCATAATGCTTGCTCATGGGTCTTATCCTTAATGTCTGATTGCCGCGATTGTATACCTGAAATCAATAGGTTCCACCGATGACTGCGATTACTCAGGCACAATCCAACTGACGGTCGCATGGCCATTTCCCGTTGGGACCAGCACTTTGTGCAGCCACGGCAGCACGTTGTTCATTTGCGCTTCGAGCTTCCACGGCGGGTTAATCACAATCATGCCGGAAGCGGTCATGCCGCGCTGATCGCTGTCCGGGCGAACGGCCAGTTCAATCTGCATAATTTTGCGAATGCCGGTCGCTTCCAGCTCTTTGATCATGCGCTTGATTTGCGCACGCATCACCACCGGATACCACAGGGCATACGTCCCGGTTGCAAAGCGTTTGTAGCCTTCGTTAATGCCGGTGACCACGGCCTGATAGTCGGTTTTGATTTCGTAAGGCGGATCAATCAGGACCAGGCCGCGACGAGAAGCGGGTGGCAGCTTAGATTTTAGCTGGCGATAGCCGTCGGCTTTTTCGACGCGAGCGCGGTTGTCTTTCTGGAACTCAGAGCGCAACAGCGGGAAGTCGCTCGGGTGCAGCTCGGTCATTTGCAGGCTGTCCTGCTCACGCAGCAGCTGACGCGCAATCAGCGGAGAGCCAGGGTAGTAGCGCAACTGGCCGCTACGGTTGAAATGGTTTACCACGCTGATGTACGGTTCAAGCTCGGCGGGCAGGTCGTCGTGCTGCCAGATACGGGCGATACCTTCCAGATATTCACCGGTACGCTCTGCGTGCTGGCTGCTTAACTGGTAGCGGCCAGCGCCAGCGTGGGTGTCCAGATACAGAAATGGCTTATCTTTCTCTTTCAGAGACTCGATAATCAGGCTCTGAACGGTGTGTTTCAGGACGTCGGCATGGTTGCCCGCGTGGTAGCTGTGGCGATAACTGAGCATGGGTAAAGGTGTTCCAGTAGGTAAAAATCAAGCGTATCGCCACAGTATACAGAAAAGTCACTCTCGCCGCGAAAGCGCAACGTCTGGCATTGAAATTCACTACACTTAACCCCATTCTACAAACAATATGCACAGCGCCGGATGCGCGCTTCATTCATCTTCTTTCACAGGACAGCGCTTATGACCAATCCATTACTGACCCCTTTCTCGTTGCCGCCGTTTTCTAAAATCCAGCCAGAGCATGTGGTCCCAGCCGTTACCAAAGCGCTGGATGATTGCCGCACGGCGGTAGAAAGCGTGGTCGCACACGGCGCGCCGTATACCTGGGAAAATTTGTGCCAGACACTGGCTGAAGTGGATGACGTATTGGGTCGCCTGTTTTCGCCGGTTAGTCATCTGAATTCGGTGAAAAACAGCCCGGAGCTGCGCGAAGCCTACGAGCAAACTCTGCCGCTGCTGTCCGAGTACAGCACCTGGGTTGGACAGCATGAAGGACTGTATAACGCCTATCGCGATCTGCGTGATGGCGAGCATTATGCGACGCTGGATATCGCCCAGAAGAAAGCCGTCGATAATGCGCTGCGTGATTTTGAACTGTCCGGTATTGGTTTGCCAAAAGACAAACAGACTCGCTACGGTGAAATTGCCGCGCGTCTGTCTGAGCTGGGCAACCAGTACAGCAACAACGTGCTTGATGCCACTATGGGGTGGTCAAAACTGATCACCGATGAAGCCGAGCTGGTGGGCATGCCGGAAAGCGCGCTGGCCGCCGCCAAAGCCCAGGCCGAAGCCAAAGAACAGGAAGGTTTCCTGTTAACGCTTGATATCCCAAGCTATCTGCCGGTGATGACCTATTGCGACAACCAGGCGCTGCGTGAAGAACTTTATCGCGCATACAGCACCCGCGCCTCCGACCAGGGGCCGAACGCGGGCAAATGGGATAACAGCCCGGTGATGGCGGAAATCCTTGCTCTGCGCCACGAGCTGGCGCAACTGCTGGGCTTCGACAACTATGCCGACAAATCGCTCGCCACCAAAATGGCGGAAAACCCACAGCAGGTTCTCGAATTCTTAACCGATCTGGCAAAACGTGCGCGTCCTCAGGGCGAGAAAGAGCTGGCTCAACTGCGCGAATTTGCCAAAGCCGAATGCGGCGTTGAAGACCTGCAACCGTGGGATATTGCCTACTACAGCGAAAAGCAGAAGCAGCATCTGTACAGCATCAGCGATGAACAGCTGCGCCCGTACTTCCCGGAAAACAAAGCCGTTAACGGCCTGTTCGAAGTGGTGAAACGCATTTACGGCATTACTGCCAAAGAACGTACCGATGTGGACGTCTGGCATCCAGAAGTGCGCTTCTTCGAGCTGTATGACGATAAAAACGAGCTGCGCGGCAGTTTCTATCTGGACTTGTATGCGCGTGAAAACAAACGCGGCGGAGCGTGGATGGACGACTGTGTCGGCCAGATGCGTAAAGCCGACGGCTCGCTGCAAAAGCCAGTCGCGTACCTGACCTGTAACTTTAACCGTCCGGTTAGCGGTAAGCCTGCGCTGTTCACGCACGATGAAGTGATCACCCTGTTCCACGAATTCGGCCACGGTTTGCACCATATGCTGACCCGTATCGAAGCGGCGGGTGTTTCGGGTATCAGCGGTGTGCCGTGGGATGCCGTCGAGCTGCCGAGCCAGTTTATGGAAAACTGGTGCTGGGAGCCGGACGCGCTGGCCTTTATTTCAGGTCACTATGAGACCGGCGAGCCGTTGCCGAAAGCGTTGCTGGATAAAATGCTGGCCGCGAAAAACTACCAGGCGGCTATGTTTATCCTGCGCCAGCTGGAGTTTGGCCTGTTTGATTTCCGTCTGCATGCAGAGTTCAGCCCGGAGCAAGGGGCGAAAATCCTCGAAACCCTGGCCGAGATTAAGAAGCAGGTTGCGCTGATCCCAGGCCCAACGTGGGGCCGTTTCCCACACGCGTTCAGCCATATCTTTGCTGGTGGCTACGCGGCGGGTTACTACAGCTATCTGTGGGCCGATGTGCTGGCGGCAGATGCCTACTCTCGCTTTGAAGAAGAAGGTATTTTCAACCGCGAAACCGGTCAGTCGTTCCTGGATAACATCCTGACGCGCGGCGGTTCTGAAGAGCCAATGGAGTTGTTCAAACGCTTCCGTGGCCGTGAACCGCAGCTGGATGCGATGCTTGAACATTACGGAATCAAAGGCTAACTGCTACGTGAAGATCTGTTTAGTCGATGAATCAGGCGCCGGAGACGGCGCCTTATCTGTTCTTGCGGCCCGCTGGGGGCTTGAACACGATCAAGAAAACCTGATGGCGCTGGTGAAGACGCCTGAGCATCTCGAACTGCGCAAGCGTGATGAGCCCAAGCTCGGCGGCATCTTCGTTGATTTCGTGGATGGCGCGATGGCGCATCGGCGCAAGTTTGGCGGCGGTCGCGGTGAAGCGGTAGCAAAGGCGGTCGGCGTTAAGGGGAGTTATTTGCCGGATGTGGTAGACGCTACGGCGGGGCTGGGGCGCGATGCGTTTGTGCTGGCCTCTGTCGGCTGTCGCGTGCGGATGCTGGAACGCAATCCGGTGGTCGCCGCGCTGCTCGACGATGGTCTGGCGCGCGGTTATGCCGATGCTGAGATTGGCCCGTGGTTACAGGAGCGTTTGCAGTTGATTCACGCATCGAGCCTGACGGCGCTAACGGATATCAGCCCTCGTCCGCAGGTGGTCTATCTCGATCCGATGTTCCCGCATAAGCAGAAAAGCGCGCTGGTGAAGAAGGAAATGCGCGTGTTTCAGTCGCTGGTGGGGCCGGATTTGGATGCCGATGGTTTGCTGGAGCCTGCTCGACTGCTGGCGACAAAACGCGTGGTGGTGAAACGTCCGGACTATGCGCCGCCGCTGGCAGATGTTGCGACGACGAATGCCGTGGTGACCAAGGGACACCGGTTTGATATTTATTCGGGTACCGCGGAATAGTGCGGTCTGATCCCCTCACCCCATGGGGCGAGGGGCTCAATTGTACCCTGTTCCACATAGGTGCAAGGGCCAGGGTGAGGGGTAAAGTTCGACTTATTCGTCTTCTTCGTCACGCAGCGGAACAATCAACATATCCACATGTACGGTGTTGATCAGCTGGCGCGCTGAAGACATCAGCTTGCTCCAGAAATCCTGATGATGACCGCACACCACCAGATCCATATCGTATTTCTTAATTGCATCAACCAGCACCTGACCCAGATCGCCGCTACCGCTTAAGGTTTCGGTGATAGGGTAGCCCGCGTTGGTAGAGAGCTCAGATAATGCATGGTGAGTCTCTTCGGAGATGCGCTTTTGCATGTCGCCAAGATTCACATCAATGAGACCGGTGTAGAGATCGGAGTAATTCACATCAACGTGAATCAAAGAAACTTTCGCGTTGTAGGGGCGTGCCATGGATACCGCTTTATCAACCAGCACTTTACTCTCCGGGGAGAGGTCTACCGCGATGAGAATGTGTTTGTAAGCCATAGTGTTACTCCTTCCTTAAGTTATCGATGACTAATGAGTTAAGCCGTCGTCTATCTGCCTTTATTACGGCCCAGTTAAACAATTTTTTCAAGCTTTGGTGTTGATAACGATTAACCTTGTGGCAAAAAAATTAACGGATCTCCTACACTATTTAATGAGCCGTTCGGATAATTAAACGTGAACCCGGTCGACTTTCGTCATTCTTTCACTGATCTGTCTGTCATGGCATTGGGGTGCGATTGTCCAGAAGCCTTGCTTCATGGGCCTGCGCCGGGGAGGAAGTATGATTAGCACCATCGCATTGTTTTGGGCGTTATGTGTGGTTTGCATAGTGAATATGGCGCGTTATTTCTCTTCGTTACGCGCGCTGTTAGTAGTACTTCGTGGTTGCGATCCGTTGCTTTATCAGTATGTGGATGGTGGAGGCTTCTTCACGTCGCATGGACAGCCCAGCAAACAGATGCGTCTGGTGTGGTATATCTACGCCCAGCGCTATCGCGATCATCATGACGACGAGTTTATCCGTCGTTGCGACCGGTTGCGTTGCCAGTTCATTTTAACCAGCGCCCTGTGCGGTCTGGTTGTAGTGAGTATGGTGGCGCTCCTGATCTGGCATTGAGCAAAAAAAAAGCGGGTCAGTTTCCTGACCCGCTTTTTATTCATTCTGATATCAAATCAGCTTCAGAGAGATCCAGTACAGACCGCCTGACAGCAGAATCGATGCCGGGAGCGTAAATACCCAGGCCATCAGAATGTTGGTCACGGTTTTGCGCTGCAAACCGCCACCGTCGACAATCATCGTACCTGCTACGGACGAAGACAGAACGTGCGTCGTCGAGACCGGCATACCGGTATAACTCGCCAGGCCGATAGAAACGGCTGCTGTCATCTGCGCGGACATACCCTGCGCATACGTCATGCCTTTTTTACCAATCTTCTCACCGATGGTGGTCGCCACACGACGCCAGCCAATCATCGTACCGATACCCAGTGCCAGCGCGACCGCCATGATTATCCAGATTGGCGCGTACTCAATGGTATTGAGCATATCGCTTTTCAGTTTCTTCAGCAGACGCTTATCGTCAGCGTTCACTTCTGGCTGCTTCGCGACCTTATCGGTCACATCAGAGATGCAGAGCATAATGCGACGCAGCTGACCACGTTGATCGACAGATAATTTGTCGTAGCTTTCGATATCGCCCAGCATTCCTTTAACGCGTTCCAGCGCGTTGATCGCATTTGCCGGATGGCAATGGAACTCGCCAGGCGCAGTCGCTGCACCAAGTTCAGGAGAAGGAATCAGCTGGTCAACGCCAGTGGCTTTCTTCAACAGCGCAGGATGCTGCTGGAAGTAAACTTCGACGTTGTTGATAGCATCGCGAGTACGGGTGATTTCGTAGCCGGAAGCATTCATGTTAACCACAAAGCCTGCCGGTGCCACGCCAATCAACACCAGCATGACAAGGCCAATGCCTTTCTGACCATCGTTTGCGCCATGAGAGAAGGCCACGCCGATAGCAGAGATGATCAGGGCGATACGAGTCCAGAATGGCGGCTTTTTCTTGCCGTCTTTCTTTTCACGTTCTGCAGGCGTCAGGTGAATACGGGCGCGTTTTTTAGTACCGCTCCAGTAACGACGCAGGATGAAAATCAATCCACCCGCAACGACCAGACCCACAATAGGGGAAATGATAAGTGATCCGAAGATTCCAATAACTTTTGGAATGTTCAGCGCATCAACAACAGAAGTGCCGGTCATCAGGGCGTTGGTTAACCCGATACCGATAATTGCGCCGATCAGCGTGTGTGAGCTGGATGCAGGCAGACCGAAATACCAGGTTCCGAGGTTCCAGATAATGGCAGCAAGCAGCATGGAAAATACCATCGCCAGACCGTGGGCTGAACTCATATTCAGCAGAAGATCTGTCGGTAGCATATGGACGATGGCGTAAGCTACGCTTAGACCACCAAGAAGCACACCAAAGAAGTTAAAGACAGCCGCCATCACTACCGCAACCTGCGATCGCAATGCACGAGTGTAGATAACCGTAGCTACTGCGTTCGCCGTGTCGTGGAAGCCATTGATAGCTTCGTAGAACAAGACAAATGCCAGAGCAAGCAAAAGTAAAAGCCCGGTATGTAAATCCAGACCAGCAAACAAATGTAGCATAGGACGTTACGCCATTTTGGAGGACATGAACGCGGCGCATTATCCAGGACAAACGCGCAACGGGCAAAGTGAAATATAGCTTTTTTTTGATATACCTTCTGCTTTGTCTGCGTCTGGTAAAGAAATATATTTTATATTTCAAGCAAATGCTTGTGATCTGGGATCTTTATGCTGGTGCGACCACTGCGGAAACTTTACAATTCGCGCCACTTAAATAAGAGGATTTAGACGTGGAAAGGTTTGATGCCGTTATTATTGGCGCCGGTGCGGCGGGTATGTTCTGTGCGGCGATGGCCGGGCAGGCGGGTCGTCGTGTGCTGCTGCTGGATAATGGCAAGAAGCCGGGACGTAAGATCCTGATGTCCGGCGGGGGACGTTGCAACTTCACTAACCTGTACGTTGAGCCCGCGGCTTATTTGAGTCAAAACCGTCATTTTTGCAAATCAGCCCTGGCGCGTTACACCCAGTGGGATTTTATCGAAATGGTGGGCAAGCATGGCATCGCCTGGCATGAGAAAACGCTGGGCCAGCTGTTCTGCGATGACTCCGCGCAGCAGATAGTCGACATGCTGGTGGCCGAATGCGAAAAGGGCGGCGTCGTGACGCGTCTGCGTAGCGAAGTGCTGGAAGTGGCGCGCAACGATGACGGCTACACCCTTCAGTTGAACGGTGACGCCGTTAGCTGCGCAAGCCTGGTGATTGCCAGCGGTGGGCTGTCGATGCCTGGACTTGGGGCCACCCCGTTTGGCTACAAAATTGCTGAGCAGTTTGGCTTAAAGGTATTGCCCACTCGCGCAGGCCTGGTGCCGTTTACCTTGCATAAACCACTTCTGGAGCAGTTGCAGACCTTGTCCGGCGTGTCCGTTGCCTCCACCATCACCGCCGAAGACGGCACCGTTTTCCGCGAGAATCTGCTCTTCACCCATCGCGGCCTTTCCGGCCCTGCGGTATTGCAAATTTCCAGCTACTGGCAGCCGGGCGAGTTCGTCACGGTGAATTTGGTGCCGGATTGCGATCTGGACGGTTTCCTTAACGAACAGCGTACCGAGCATCCGAACCAGAGCCTTAAAAACACCCTGGCAATGCAACTGCCGAAACGCCTGATCGAATGCCTGCAACTGCTGGGGCAAATCCCGGACGTCACGCTCAAGCAGCTCAACAGCCGTGAACAGCAAACGCTGGTCGACACGCTGACGAACTGGCGCGTCCAGCCAAACGGTACGGAAGGCTATCGCACGGCAGAAGTAACGCTCGGCGGCGTGGATACCGATGAACTCTCCTCACGCACCATGGAAGCCCGCAACGTGCCGGGGCTCTATTTTATTGGCGAAGTGATGGACGTCACCGGCTGGCTGGGTGGGTATAACTTCCAGTGGGCCTGGGCGAGCGCATGGGCATGTGCGCAGGCGCTAAAAGAGAAATAATCACCCATCGCAATTATTGCGCGTTTTTTATTTCGCCGTTCCGCTAAGCTTTGATGAAGACCTATACCGTTAGCCGTATCCTTTCATTGTGAGAGCATGCGGCACTCTAGCCTTCTCACTCAGAGCTTCCCATGCAGCTAATCAGCATTATTATCTTGCTCACCCTAACGGTGGTCATTCACTCCGTGTGGATGTTTATCGTTCTAAAATTCATCAACCTGAACGTCGACGCTGTATTTCGTATCGTCTTTCGCAACGTCGCGATCGTCATTTCCATGCTGTTTGCGCACCTTATAGAAGCAAGCCTGTTCGCAGGTTTTTACTATTTTGTCGACGCTTTCAAAGACTGGAATACCAGTTTCTACTTCTCGCTGGTGAGCTACGCCACAGTGGGATACGGCGACGTTACGCTACCCGAGCACTGGCGGTTGATCGGTGGTGTTGAAGGGCTGGTCGGAGCATTAATGGTTGGCTGGTCAGTCGCGGTGTTGGTTGCGGTTTTGCAGAGATTGCGCGGGATGAGTGCCTAATCGGCAGATGCAAGGCACCCTCCTTCTGAGGTAAAGTAGACCGCTTGCGCGAGCTTCACTGTCGCGGCTTTGAGGGCGTAGAAACTGGTCAACAGTCCGTCCTTTTCAATTGCTGGTTTACCCCAGTCTGCATGGTGTGTGTTTTGTCCTCTAAAAGGGTTGTTTATGGCTTCTGCTCATCTCGGTTTCCCAACGGAAACCGTCGTTGTATTTGTTGTGATGGCCGTCGGGGCGATGTTTATCGACCTCTTCATGCACCGTCACGACAAACCCATCTCTCTTAAAAGCGCCGCAATGTGGTCCCTCTTCTGGGTCTCGATGGCGATGGTGTTTGCCGGGTTCCTTTATGTTCATCACGGTGCCGAAGTGGCGAGTCTGTTCCTCACCGGTTACGCGCTGGAAGAGGTATTGTCGATAGATAACCTGTTCGTGATGATGGCGATCTTCGCCTGGTTCGGCGTACCGGATAAGTATCGCCACCGCGTGCTTTACTGGGGCGTGCTGGGGGCGATTGTCTTCCGTGGGATATTCGTGGCAATCGGCACCAGCCTGTTAAGCCTGGGGCCGTACGTTGAGGTGGTTTTCGCGATTATCGTTGCCTGGACGGCGATAATGATGCTCAAGCGTAACGAAGAGAGCGATGAGGTCGAAGACTACTCCGGTCATCTGGCTTACCGTCTGGTGAAGCGTTTTTATCCGGTCTGGCCAAAAATCAGCAGCAATGCGTTTATCCTGACGCAGAAAGAGGTGGATGCTGAACTCGAAAAGCCGGAAAACCAGGACGTGATGGTCGGGCGGGTGAAGAAAGCGAAACGCTACGCCACGCCGCTGCTGTTGTGCGTGGCGGTGGTTGAACTGTCTGACGTGATGTTTGCGTTCGACTCGGTGCCCGCGATTATCGCCGTCAGCCGTGAACCGCTGATTGTCTATAGTGCGATGATGTTTGCGATCCTCGGCCTGCGTACGCTCTATTTCGTGCTCGAAGCGTTGAAGCAGTATCTGGTGCATCTGGAGAAAGCGGTGGTGGTGCTGCTGTTCTTCGTGGCGCTTAAGCTGGGTCTGAATGCTACCGATCACTTCTGGCATCACGGATACAGTATTTCTGCGACGGCGAGCCTGTTTGTGGTATTGGGCGTGTTGGCGCTGGGGATTATAACCAGCGTGATGTTCCCGGGTAAGCGTGAGGCCTGACGCCCTCACCCATTAAAAAAGGCAACGTGCGTTGCCTTTTTGCATTTATTTAATCGGTGAATTCCGTCGCGCTTTTGGCGAATGGAAATGCCGCCAGTGCGGATCCTGCGCGGCGGCCAGCAATTCATGATCGCCACGCGTGTCGCCCCAGGCGCGCAGGTGGTAATCGCTTAGATTGCCGTAAACCCGCTCCAGTCTCGCCACCTTCTGGGCGCAACGGCAGTTGTGTCCGGTGATACGCCCCGTCAGCTTGCCGTCCTTCACTTCCAGTTGGGTGCCGATCAGTTTAATGCCCAGCTTATCGGCCCACGGCTGTAAAACCAGTGCCGGAGACGCTGAACAAATCGTCACTTCCGCACCGGCATTCACTTCCGCCGCGACGGCCAGCACGCCGGCCGGGCGCATCAGTTTCTTCCAGTACTTCTCGCAAAATGATTCGGCCTGCTGACGCATCCAGCGTTCGTCCACGCCGGTCAGGAAGGTCCGAATCAGCACCTCTTTCAACTCATCGCGTGTCAATTTACGGCGCACGCAGTGGATCGTCGGCAGCGCCATGCGCACCAGACGCCCAGCGAAGTAGCGTTTACCAAAGGCAAAGCGCAAGAACGGGATAAAGCTGTCGTGGTGCGTCAAGGTTCCGTCAAAATCAAAGACGGAGAGGACGCGAGATTTTGCCACTGCCTCATCGGCAATCATATTGGTCATAAATACGTCTTTGCTTAAATACACATTCTGTCCGTCAGTTTACCTGTTTTGCCTCCACAGTCCTTAAATCGGGTGCATTTTTTTCTCAATCTTGCGATCGATGAATGTGTCTTATTTTAGACTCGATAGATTTTGGATAAAAAGTGAACTGTCTATATTATCACCACATCGAAAGGTGATTCGAAGGACTTTGTCTCCTCACCCGTAAGGAAAACCTCACTTACTGCCTGTTACTTTTATGACTTTTAGACTTCTTATTTCAATACTCTTGTTAAGCTTCGCCTCGTTTTCTGCTTTTAGTTTTCAGCTTCCTGCATCCATGATATCGCCGCACGGCGAGCTCTCAGCATCTCCGGCCAGAGCCGCGCTGGAGCATCAGGAGTCCGGCCCGCTTCGTGGCCGTATCCTCGCGCAATATCAGAAGTGGAAAGGCACTCATTATTTATGGGGTGGCACCAGCCATCGCGGCGTAGATTGCTCTGCGCTGATGCAGCATCTGTTTAGCGATGCCGCCAATCTTTCACTGCCGCGCACGACGGGCGAGCAGATCGGCCGCGGTGTACAGGTGGCAGAATATGGCTTAAAGGCAGGGGATTTACTCTTCTTCCAGACCGGACCGAACCGCCGTCATGTGGGCGTCTATATTGGGGACCATCAGTTTATTCACGCCTCAAGCAGCCAGGGAGTGACGGTCTCAACGCTTGCCAATAATTACTGGCACTCGCACTTTATCACCGCCCGCCGGGTGGCGGGCGAAGCGTCCTGAGTCGTTAAATAATATCGTCTATCACGCCACCGTCGACGCGCAGCGCCGCGCCGGAGGTGGCGGAGGCCTGAGCCGAGCAGACGTAAACCACCATATTCGCCACTTCTTCCACCGTGGCGGCCCGCTGAATAACTGAGCTTGGACGATGGGCCATCACGAACGCTTTCGCCAGCGTTTCGAGCGATTTTCCTGTTCTCTCCATCTCTTCTTTCATCATCTCGGCAAAGCCGTCTGACATCGTCGGCCCCGGCAGCACGCTGTTGACCGTTACGCCACTGCCCGCGACGAACTTTGCCAGCCCGCGAGCCAGTGACAGCTGCGCTGTTTTGGTCACGCCGTAGTGGATCATATCCGCAGGAATATTGCAGGCTGATTCGGATGAAATAAACACCACACGGCCCCAACCTTTTTGCACCATGCCGGGCAGCAACGCACGCGACAGGCGCACGCCGGACATCACGTTGGTTTGCCAGTAATTGTTCCAGGTTTCGTCATCGACCGAGTAAAAATCCTCAGGCCCGTAAATCCCGGCGTTGTTGACCAGAATATCGACGTTCGAGGCCACTTTTAGCAGCGAGGCTACGCCTTCCTGCGAGCTCAGATCGGCAATTGCCGCGCGAACCTGTACACTTGGCACTGCCTGTTGCAGGTGCTGAATACCCCGATTCACCGATTCTGTACTGCGTCCGTTAACAATCACTTCGGCCCCGCTTTCTGCCAGGCCCCGCGCGATGGCAAAGCCAATCCCACCCGTTGAAGCGGTAACCAGCGCGACTTTCCCCGTAAGATCGATTTTCATGGTCTGTTCCTTATGATGATAAAAGTTCAGACCTTAAAGCGTAGCAGGTGACGTTTCCGGCGGCTGGCTAAACAGGTTCAGCAAGGTTTCTACCTGCTCATCCAACGGAGCGAGTGTACGTTTAACAATTAAGTGCAGCGGCGTGGCGCGGCGCAGACCGTGGCTGAGCGGCAACGGTCGTAATAAGTTCTGTTTTAGCAGGGCCTGTATCCGCTCTTCCGGCAGCCAGCCGTACCCCACCTGATACATCACCGCTTCGATAGCGGCATCGATGGTAGAAAATGTCCATGATTCATTGGATGCGTTCGCGCTGGAACGGCTGTCGGCAATTTGAATCAACGGCCATCGGCTTAGCATCTCATCGTTGAGCGGCGCGTCGAGGGTGAAAAGTGGATGATCGCGATGTGCGACGGCGACAAAATCGATATTCATTAACCATTCACCCCGCCCGGTCACATCCTGGCGGCGAGTGAGTACCATCACGTCGGCCTCGCGGCTGGCGACGTCGATACGGGCATTCTCCAGTACTTCGGTAAGCCGCACCTGCGTTTGCGGGTAGCGTTGCTGGAACTGGCGCAAGATTTCAAACAGACGGCGACGAGGGAAAATACTGTCCACCACCAGATCGAGGCGGGTACGCATACCACTTTGCAACGTAGCAGCCCGCGTCTCGACGTAGGAGAACGCTTTTAGTAACGGCTTTACCTGATTTAGCAGTAGCTCTCCAGCGGGTGTGAGCACCGCCCGACGGCCTTCCTGCATCAACAGCGGCACTCCCAGTCGCTCTTGCAAAACCGACAGGTTATAGCTAACGGAAGACTGGCTGCGATGCGTTTCTTCCGCCGCGCGAGCAAAGCTGCCGACCTCGATCACCTTTTCCAACAAGGCCCATTGTTCCAGCGTGGTTTTATGCATAATACATCTAAAAAATGGATGAATTTGATTAAAACATAGCGTTATTCATTCATTTTTTAAAGGTCTAAGATTGCTTCATCGAAACATGAGGAGACATATTATGAGCACATTTGATAAAAATGATTTGAGCGGCTTCGTCGGCAAACATCTGGTTTATACCTACGATAATGGCTGGAACTACGAGATCTACGTGAAAAACGACACCACTCTTGATTACCGTATTCACAGCGGCCTGGTGGCAAATCGTTGGGTAAAAGATCAGCAGGCGTATATTGTGCGCGTGGGGGAAAATATCTACAAAATTTCCTGGACCGAACCGACTGGTACCGACGTGAGTCTGATTGCGAACCTGGCAGACAATTTGTTCCACGGCACCATCTTCTTCCCGCGCTGGGTGATGAACAATCCAGAAAAAACCGTTTGCTTCCAAAACGATCACATTCCGCTAATGAACGCCTTGCGCGATGCTGGCCCTGCTTATCCAACTGAGGTGATTGATGAATTTGCTACCATCACCTTTGTACGCGACTGCGGAGCTAACAATGAAAGCGTGATTGCCTGCGCGGCGAGCGAGTTGCCAAAAAACTTTCCGGATAATCTTAGATAAACGCGACAATTGATTGAAAAGAAAAGTTCCCGCCGTATTTCATATTTTTTTATGAAATACGGCGGTTTTTTTTGTTTGTTGATAATTGGTTTAGTTATCACGTGTCACGCGAACTATTAAATAAAATCACTATTTTGAGCTAATGCACAGAAAATAAAAATAAACTAAATTCATGATAGCTTGTTGTTATTTATGAATTTAAATTCTGTTTATTTCATTTTCAGCCTTCTTGTTTCATTCGCATCTTAATTTTTTCCTAAGAAATGAACGTTAGCTTGTCATGAGTTGATGGTTCATTTAAATAAAGTTTAAGACCTCTGATTATTATATAAATCGATATCTTGTCAGGTTAAGGAAATTAATGATGAGTGATTTTCTGCCTTTTTCCCGTCCATCGATGGGCGCAGAAGAAATAGCGGCGTTGCAAGACGTGATAGCGTCAGGCTGGGTCACCACTGGGCCTAAAAATCAGGCGCTTGAAGAGGCATTTTGCACACTGACGGGTAACCGCCACGCGATTGCCGTCAGCTCCGCAACGGGCGGGATGCACGTCACGCTGATGGCAATGGGGATTGGGCCGGGTGACGAGGTGATTACGCCTTCCATGACCTGGGTTTCAACGCTCAATATGATCGTGCTGCTGGGCGCAACGCCAGTCATGATCGATGTCGATCGTGACACGCTGATGGTCACGCCACAGGCCGTGGAAGCGGCCATTACGCCACGCACGAAAGCCATTATCCCGGTGCATTATGCTGGCGCGCCTTGTGATATCGACGCCATTCGCGCCGTGGGCCAGCGCCACGGTATCCCGATCATTGAGGATGCCGCCCATGCCGCCGGGACCTACTACCACGATAAGCATGTGGGCGGGCAGGGGACGGCTATTTTTTCCTTTCACGCCATTAAAAACATGACCTGTGCTGAAGGCGGGTTAGTTGTGACGGACGATGACATGCTGGCGCAACGTATCCGTAGCCTCAAATTTCATGGTCTCGGCGTTGACGCCTTTGATCGCCAGACGCTTGGCCGCGCGCCGCAGGCAGAGGTGATTTCACCGGGTTTTAAATACAACCTCGCGGATATCAACGCTGCACTGGCGCTGGTGCAGTTGGGCAAGCTTGGGGAGGCCAACCGTCGCCGCAGTGAAATCGCGAATCGCTACCTGCTTGAACTTTCCGACACGCCATTTGCGCCACTGCGCATTCCGACGTGGCCGCATCTTCACGCCTGGCATCTGTTCATCATCCGCGTGGACGAAGCGACGTGCGGATTTACCCGCGATGCGCTGATGGAGGCGTTGAAGGCGAAAGGCATCGGCACCGGCCTGCATTTTCGCGCCGCACACACACAAAAATATTACCGCGAACGCTTTCCCGACGTGTCGTTACCGAACACCGAATGGAACAGCGCCCGCATCTGTTCACTGCCTCTCTTTCCGGACATGACCCATGACGACACAACCCGCGTCATTACCGCGCTCCATCAGCTTGCAGGACATGGACATGTTTAGCGTGCCGCCCGTGCAAAAAGTCTCCGTGGTGATCCCGGTTTATAACGAGCAGGAGAGCCTGCCGGAGCTGATTCGTCGCACCACGGCGGCCTGCGACACGATGGGCAAAGCCTACGAAATTTTACTGGTCGACGACGGCAGTAGCGATGATTCCGCGATGATGCTCACTGAGGCCGCTCAGGCTGAGGGGAGCCACATTGTCGCGGTTCTGCTGAACCGTAACTATGGCCAGCACTCGGCGATCATGGCCGGTTTCAGCCATGTGACGGGCGATCTGGTTATTACTCTCGATGCCGATCTGCAAAACCCGCCGGAGGAGATCCCGCGGTTGGTTGCCAAGGCCGACGAAGGCTATGACGTGGTGGGCACCGTGCGGCAGAACCGTCAGGACAGTCTGTTCCGCAAGCTGGCCTCGCGCACCATTAACCGCCTGATTCAGCGCACCACCGGTAAAGCGATGGGCGATTACGGCTGCATGCTGCGAGCGTATCGCCGCCACATTATCGACGCCATGCTGCACTGCCACGAACGCAGCACGTTTATCCCGATTCTCGCCAACACCTTTGCCCGCAAGGCGACTGAGATCCCAGTGCTGCACGCCGAGCGCGAGCACGGAGAGTCGAAATACAGCTTTATGCGTCTGATTAACCTGATGTACGACCTGATCACCTGCCTGACCACCACGCCTCTGCGTTTACTCAGCGTGTTCGGTAGCGTGATTGCGCTAGCGGGCTTCGCGCTTTCCGTTCTGCTGGTGGTACTGCGTCTGGCCTATGGCCCGCAGTGGGCGGCGGAAGGGGTCTTTATGCTGTTTGCCGTGCTGTTCATGTTTATCGGCGCACAGTTTGTCGGCATGGGGTTACTCGGTGAGTACATCGGCCGCATTTACAACGATGTACGCGCACGTCCGCGCTACTTTATTCAACGTGTCGTCCGTCAGGAACACCACGTCTCTCAAGAGGAAAAACACCCATGAACGCTGTCGTCTTTGCCTATCACGATATGGGCTGTACGGGCACGCTGGCTCTGCTGGAAGCGGGTTATGACATCGCGGCGATCTTCACGCATCCGGATAACGCCGCTGAAAACCACTTCTTTGGCTCCGTCGCACGTATTGCCGCCGAGCGCGGGATCCCGGTTTACGCGCCGGAAGACGTCAACCATCCGCTGTGGGTCGATCGCATTAAGGCGATGTCTCCGGATGTGATTTTCTCTTTCTACTATCGCAACCTGCTGTGCGAGGAAATCCTGAATATTGCCCCGGCGGGCGCGTTTAACCTGCACGGCTCGCTGCTGCCAAAATACCGTGGCCGCGCGCCGCTGAACTGGGCGCTGGTCAACGGCGAAACCGAAACCGGCGTCACGTTACACCGCATGGTACACCGCGCTGATGCGGGCAATATTGTTGCCCAACTGCACGTGGGCATCGAGGGCGATGACACCGCGCTGAGCCTGCACCGCAAGCTGTGCTCCGCCGCACAAACGCTGCTGAGCGATGCGCTACCCGCGCTGCGTCAGGGAACCCTTAGCGAAACCGTGCAGAACCATGACCAGGCGACCTGCTTTGGTGGCCGCACGCCGGAAGACGGGCGTCTGGACTGGGAAAAGCCTGCGCAGCAACTGCACAATCTGGTGCGCGCGGTGACCGATCCGTGGCCGGGGGCGTTTAGCTTTGTCGGGGCGAGCAAGTTTATCGTCTGGACTTCCCGCGTGCGCAGCGATATTCCGGCGGCGAAACCGGGTACGGTCATGTCCGTTGCCCCGCTGATTATCGCCTGCGGTGAAGGGGCGCTTGAAGTGGTCACCGGGCAAACCGAAAACGGCGTTTACGTACAGGGCACGCAGCTTGCGCAGTCGCTGGGGCTTGTCGCCGGGGCGCTGATTTCCAGCGTGCCGATGGCTGCCATTAAGCGCCGCACGCGCGTGTTAATTCTCGGCGTGAACGGGTTCATTGGTAACCACCTGACCGAACGCCTGCTCAAAGACGATAACTATGAAATTTACGGCCTGGATATCGGCTCTGACGCCATCAGCCGTTTCCTCGACTCCCCGCGTTTTCACTTTGTCGAAGGAGATATCAGCATCCATTCTGAATGGATCGAATATCACATTAAGAAATGCGACGTGGTATTGCCGCTGGTGGCCATTGCCACCCCGATTGAATACACCCGCAATCCGCTGCGCGTGTTCGAGCTGGATTTTGAAGAGAACCTCAAAATCATTCGCGACTGCGTGAAGTACAACAAACGGATTATCTTCCCGTCGACGTCGGAAGTGTATGGCATGTGTACCGATAAAAACTTCGATGAAGATAGCTCAAACCTGGTGGTCGGGCCGATTAACAAGCAGCGCTGGATTTACTCGGTGTCCAAGCAGCTGCTGGACCGCGTTATCTGGGCCTACGGCGAAAAAGAGGGTCTGCGCTTTACGCTGTTCCGCCCATTTAACTGGATGGGGCCACGCCTGGATAACCTTAATGCCGCGCGCATCGGCAGCTCCCGCGCCATCACTCAGTTGATCCTCAACCTGGTGGAAGGCTCGCCGATTAAGCTGATTGAAGGCGGCAAACAGAAACGCTGCTTTACCGATATCAGCGACGGCATCGAAGCACTGTTCCGCATCATTGAGAACAAAAATGGCCGCTGCGATGGGGAAATCATCAACATCGGCAACCCGGAAAACGAAGCGAGCATTCGCGAGCTGGCGGAAATGCTGCTGGCAAGCTTTGAGCGTCATCCGCTGCGAGGCCGCTTCCCACCGTTCGCTGGTTTCCGCGAAGTAGAAAGCAGCAGCTATTACGGCAAAGGCTATCAGGATGTGGAACATCGTAAGCCTAACATCCGTAATGCGAAGCGCTGCCTGGCCTGGGAGCCGACGGTCGATATGGTGCAGACCATCGATGAAACGCTCGATTTCTTCTTGCGCACCGTGGAGTTAACGGAACAGGCATCATGAAAAAAGTCGGTTTACGCATTGATGTCGACACCTTTCGCGGCACTCGCGACGGCGTGCCAACGCTGCTGGCACTGCTGAGCGCGCACCACGTGCGCGCCAGCTTTTTCTTCAGCGTCGGGCCTGACAACATGGGACGCCATTTGTGGCGTCTGTTTAAACCGACATTTCTGTTCAAAATGCTGCGCTCGCGAGCGGCTTCTCTTTATGGCTGGGATATTTTGCTGGCGGGCACCGCGTGGCCCGGTAAACGCATCGGTGCGGGCAATGAAGAGATCGTCCGGGCAACGGCAGAACGCCATGAGGTCGGCCTGCATGCCTGGGATCACCACGCCTGGCAGGCGTGGTGCGGGGTATGGGATATTCCCCGCCTGATGAAAGAGGTTGAGCGCGGCCTGATGGAACTGGAAGCCATTTTGGGTAAGCCGGTCAGATGTTCTGCGGTGGCGGGCTGGCGCGCCGATCAGCGCGTAGTGCGAGCCAAAGAACCGTTCGGATTTCATTACAACAGCGACTGCCGCGGGACCGGACCGTTTTTGCCGCAGCTAAGTGAAAATCGCGTCGGTACCGTTCAAATTCCGGTGACGCTACCCACCTGGGATGAAGTGGTGGGGCGCGAGGTCAGCGCCGCGGGTTTTAATCGCTATATCCTGGACCGCATCCATCAGGATGCCGGGACGCCGGTTTACACCATCCACGCCGAGGTAGAAGGCATTGCGTATCAGAACGATTTTGCTGAGCTGCTGCGTCTGGCGGCGCAGGAAGGTATTCAGTTCTGTCCGTTAAGCGAGCTGTTACCAGACGACCTGAGCACGCTGCCGGTTGGCAAAATTGTTCGCAACTATATGGCTGGCCGGGAAGGTTGGCTGGGTTATCAACACACTGTGAGTTCTGCCTGATGAAAGCGGCCCGCTACGGTTTTGTCCTGTTTGCTTTATTTGCCGTGTATTACTTGTTACCGGTCGACATTCGGCTGCTCTGGCAGCCCGATGAAACACGTTACGCCGAAATCAGCCGCGAGATGCTGGCGTCGGGTAACTGGGTCGTGCCGCATTTCCTGGGGCTGCGCTACTTTGAAAAACCCATCGCAGGCTACTGGATCAATAGTATCGGGCAGATGATTTTCGGCCACGGTAACTTTGCCGTGCGTGCGGGGGCAATATTCTCCACTGGCCTGACTGCTCTGCTGGTCGGCTGGCTCGCCTGGCGCATCTGGCGTGACAAAAAGGTGGCACTCTTTTCCTGCGTGATTTTCCTGACGTTGTTCCTTGTTTACGGCATCGGGACGTACGCGGTTCTGGATCCGATAGTCTCCCTTTGGCTGGTGGCGGCAATGTGCTGCTTCTGGCTTGCTGCCCAATCTACAACCCTTGCGGGAAAAGTCGGGGGCTATCTGCTGCTTGGGGTTGCCTGCGGAATGGGGGTGATGACCAAAGGCTTTCTGGCGCTGGCGGTGCCGGTCATTGGCGTGCTGCCGTGGGTCATTGCGCAAAAACGTTGGAAAGAAGTCTTGCTGTTCGGTTGGCTGGCGGTGCTGAGCTGCATTCTGGTTGTGCTCCCATGGGGGCTGGCTATTGCCCAGCGCGAGCCTGACTTTTGGCGCTATTTCTTCTGGGTCGAGCATATCCAGCGTTTTGCCCAGAGCGACGCCCAGCATAAAGCCCCGTTCTGGTATTACCTTCCGTTCCTGATTGCCGGAAGCCTGCCGTGGCTGGCGCTGCTGCCCGGCGCGCTGCGGCTCGGCTTGCGTAACCGCGAGAACGATCGCGGTGCGCTGTATCTACTGGGCTGGATAGTGATGCCGCTGATTTTCTTCAGCATCGCTAAGGGAAAATTGCCGACCTATATTCTGCCGTGCTTTGCACCGCTGGCGATCCTGATGGCGCGCTATGCCTGCGAGGCGGTGGACAAACGCATCACCGTGCTGCGGATAAACGGCGGAATCAATCTGGCCTTTGGCGCACTCGGCGTGATAGCCGCACTGGTGGTCTCCCCGTGGGGGCCGCTTGCGCACCCGGTTTGGGTATCGATTGAACTCTATAAAATCTTTTGCGCGGTGGTGGCCTTTTTGGTTTGGGCACTGGTTGGCTGGTTTACGCTGCGCCAGACGCAGCAGCGCTGGTGGCTGGCGGCATTGTGCCCGCTGGGAGTGGCGATGTTGATAGGGTTTGCGGTACCGAACCGAGTGGTGGATTCCAAACAGCCTCAGAGTCTGGTTGATACCGTGCGCTATCCGCTGGAAAACAGCCGATACGTGTTGGCAAACAACGTCGGTGTGGCTTCTGCCCTGGCGTGGGAACTTAAGCGCGACGATATCATTCTGTTCGGTCAAACCGGTGAACTGAAATACGGACTTAATTTCCCGGACGCGCAGGGGCGTTTCGTCGATAAAGGTGAACTGAGCGACTGGCTTGCCGAACATCGCCAGCAGGGCAGGGTCTCTTTGGTTATCCTGCTGTCGAAAAACGATGATATTGAACGTGCGCAACTGCCGAAGCCCGATAGCATGTACGTTCAGGGCCGTTTGGCCTACTTGCAGTATTTGCCGCAATGATGACCTGGTTATGGCTGGTTTTGGCAAGTGTGCTGAGCTGTCTCGGGCAACTGTGCCAGAAGCAAGCGACACGCCCGGCGCGTAACGGTCGGCGACGCCAGCACGTTGCGTTTTGGCTGGGGTTAGCGCTGCTGGCGCTGGGTAGCGGCATGGTGCTGTGGCTGATGGTGCTGCAACGCCTGCCGGTAGGCATTGCGTATCCCATGCTCAGTCTTAATTTTGTCTGGGTTACGCTGGCGGCAAAAGCCTTCTGGGGCGAGCGCGTCGCTCGCCATCATTGGCTGGGCGTCGGTTTTATCATGATAGGTATCGTGTTGCTGGGAGGCAGTCTGTGAAAGGGGTGGCGTGGGCGCTATGCAGCGTGTTGCTGGTCAGCGTGGCGCAACTGCTGCTGCGTCACGCGATGGTGAATCTGCCTTCTGTGACGGACCCGCTGACGCTGCTGGTGGCGCTGAAAGATGTGGCTCCGGGTACGGGCGCGCTGGCGCTGGGCCTGGCAGGCTACGTCGTTTCAATGGGATGCTGGTATCTGGCCCTGCACCATCTTGCGCTCAGCAAAGCGTATGCCCTGCTGAGCTTAAGCTACATTCTGGTGTGGGGCGCGGCGCTGATCCTGCCCGGCAGCAGCGATAGCTTTTCATGGCAGGGTCTGGCCGGGGTCTGTTTTATCGTGCTTGGGGTTCGGGTGATATTTCTGCCGACAGAATCGCGTCGGCGGTGAGCGCAAACCGGGTCGGCGTACATACCGCCAGGCTCAGCGAACCAAGCGATAAATGGCTGACTGAATGCAACTGCGTGGCGGCACTGTCAACGCTGACTATCTGCCAGGCGCTGCCGCCGCGTTGTTTGACGATGGCCTCTTTGCGCGTCCAGATCCGCCAAAACGCCGACAGTTTATCCTCCGGCGTTTCGCGTTCCAGCTCATGATGTTCCGCCACGCTGAAGACCGCGTTAGCCAGCGCTTGCCAGTTATCACGTGGGCGAACTACTTCAATATCGCAGCCGACTTCACCTTCATCGCTTATCAATAACGCAATATCGTCACCGCTATGGCTCAGGTTAAACCAGAACGGGTGGGCGTCTGCAAACGCAGGTTTACCCTGTTCGCCAAATACGATTTCAGGCAAAGGAGAGGGCGACAAAGCATGGGCGAGCAGCGTCCGTCCCGCCAGCCAGGCGGCACGTCGGGCACCCTGTGGTGCCTGTTCTGTATACGCTAAAGCCAATGGCCCAGCGCTCAGGGTCGAGATTTTTCCCAGTATAAACTGGTACATAGTTAAGCTCAGCGTTTGATGATAATGGAGGTGTTGATGCCGCCAAATGCGAAGTTATTGCTTTGCACCTTCTGGCGGACATCTCCCATCATATATTTTAACGCGCCACATTGCTCATCCGGTTTTCTGAAAAAAGGATAAGGATGGGCGAGTTCATGCTTATCCCGGCAGTCGGCTTTTGGGTCGGCCTGGTCCGAGTAAAATCGCCAGTTTGCTGCCACCCTTGGTGGTTTCCATCCAGATTTTACACACGCTGGTGAGCGGTACGGACAGCAACATACCCACCGGCCCCAGCAGCCATCCCCAGACCAGCAATGACAGGAACACCACCAGCGTCGACATTCCCAGCCGATGGCCCATCATCCGTGGCTCAAGGATATTGCCCAGCAGCATATGCACGACCAGGAACAGCGCGCCGACCAGCATACATTCGTAGAAACCGTTGAACAGGAACGCCTGGATCATCGGCGGTACGGCCGAAAGCACCGCGCCGATGTTGGGCACGTAGTTCAGCAGAAACGCCAGCACGCCCCACATCAGGGCAAACTGTATGCCCATCAGCGTCAGGCCCAGCCAGATAATCACCCCGGTCCACAAGCTCAGCAACGTTTTGAGGGCCAGGTACTTAGAGACGCCCTTCAGCGCACGGTGCAGGCCAGCAATATGGATCTGCGGGTTATTCAAGGCAAAGCGCAGTTTATACGGCACGTGGCGCACTTCAAACAGCATAAAGACGACGGTCATTACCAGCAGCAAAATACTCGCCATCGCGCCGGAAAGCCCGGTCATCAGGGTGGTAGCGAAGGTCATTATCTTTTCTGAATCCATGCGTTGCAGCATGCGTTCGGGCGACATATGCAAATTGAGGAAAGGGAGCATCTCTTGTAAATCCAGCACCTTACGCGTCAGCTCTTTATTGTACTTCGGCAGCATGGTGGAAAATTCGCTCAGAGACGCCGCCAGCACGCCAAATAGCGCGGTAAGGACCACTAACATCACCATCACCACGATGGTGATCGCGACGGGCCTTTTTACTCCTCGACGGATAAACCAGGTCACCAGAGGATTCAGGACGATGGCAAAAAAGAGCGCCAGCAAGAGCTGAACTATGATATCCGCTGCGGAATGAATACCGGCGAGGATCACCACCAGACAGGCGAGTTTAAGCAGAATGTGTAGACCCGCTTTGTCGGGCTGAGAGGATGTCATACGAATTCCTTTTGTTGTGTTGCGTCTAAGTGTAGTGCGCTCTGTGCCTGCCGTCTGGGTTGATAATCTGAAAGTCGCTGCTGATTTTCATGGCGCGACGTGGTAATAGTGAAACACTGTTGCAAAAATCCAGGTAGAACCTCATGCCCGTTCCCAACGCCGAGCCAGCGCTCAGCGGTGTGCGCCTTAATCTGCGCATTGTTTCCGTCGTCATGTTTAATTTCGCAAGCTACCTCACGATCGGTTTGCCGTTGGCGGTTTTGCCGGGATACGTTCATGACGTGATGGGGTATAGCGCTTTTTGGGCGGGGTTGGTTATCAGCCTGCAATACTTCGCCACGCTGCTGAGTCGCCCGCAGTCCGGGCGTTATGCGGATCTTTTTGGGCCGAAAAGTATTGTGGTGGTCGGGTTGTGTGGCTGCTTCCTCAGTGGGCTGAGCTACCTGATGGCCGCGGCGACCAGCGGTTGGCCGTTAATCAGCCTGGCACTGCTGTGCCTTGGGCGCGTGATTCTGGGGATTGGGCAAAGCCTGGCGGGAACAGGCTCGACGCTGTGGGGCGTGGGCGTGGTAGGCGCGCCGCATATCGGCAGGGTGATCTCCTGGAACGGTATTGTGACATACGGCGCGATGGCGCTCGGCGCACCGCTTGGCGTGGTGTGTTATGCCTACGGCGGGCTGTACGGGCTGGCGATAACGATTATGGTCGTCGCGCTGCTGGCCATTTTACTCGCCCTGCCGCGCCCAAAAGTGAAGGCCAGCAAAGGCAAGCCGTTGCCGTTTCGGGCGGTGCTGGGAAAAGTATGGCCCTATGGCATGGCGCTCGCGCTGGCCTCGGCGGGGTTTGGCGTGATCGCCACCTTTATCACACTGTTCTATGACGCCAAAGGATGGGATGGCGCGGCGTTCGCGCTGACGCTGTTCAGCTGTGCGTTTGTGGGCGCGCGGCTTTTGTTCCCGAACGGAATCAACCGCCTTGGCGGACTTAACGTGGCGATGATCTGCTTTGCCGTAGAGATTGTGGGCCTGCTGCTGACCGGCATTGCCAGTGAACCCTGGGTGGCTAAAGTGGGCGTCTTCCTGGCAGGCGCAGGCTTCTCGCTGGTGTTCCCGGCGCTCGGCGTGGTGGCGGTGAAAGCGGTGCCGCAGCAAAATCAGGGATCGGCGCTGGCGACCTATACGGTGTTTATGGATATGTCATTGGGTATCACCGGGCCGCTGGCGGGGCTGGTGATGGCGTGGGCGGGCGTTCCGGTTATCTATCTGGCTGCCGCAGGGCTGGTCGCGGTGGCGTTACTGTTGACGTGGCGGTTAAAAAAACGGCCCCCGGCGCAAGCGGCGGAGGCCGTAGAATCGTGATGAAAATTACTGAATCACGAGGGTATTGATAATATTTTCTGCGGTCGTTTGCGCTTTCTGCTGATCGTCAGCAGGCAGCGTAATTTGCAGGGTCAGCAATTTACCATCCACTTTACCGAGTACCACGGAGGAATAAGCGGTCTGGCCTTTAGCAGAGATAATGCTGTCCAGCTGCTGTAGGGTGTGGCCTTTCAATTCGATAGATTTGTTGGTGACAACTTGCAGCTGTGGGTCACGGCTACGCTGCTGATCTTCCAGACGCTTCGCCAGTACCGCCAGCTCTTCGCTGGAGTCGTCGCCGACAATCACAATTACCGCTTTCTGCCCGGTGGCGTCGGAATAGACGTGCATATTGTTCGCCTGAGTTCCCAGCTTACCGCTCTGATCGGTCATATCCGCAGGCAGTGAGAAACTGAGTTTGCCATCCATCAGATTGACCGGCTGACCGGTGGCATTGCTTTCAGCAGACGCGCCCTGAGCAGGTGCTTTTGTGTCACTGTTATCACAGGCCGCAAGCCCCACTACCAGCAGGCCAATCCCGACATATTTAACCAGATTGCGCATTGACATCTTCCTTTCGATAAACGGCCATAACGGCTCATTCATCCATCTTATCACAACTGCTAAAGCGAACCCTTAACCTGCCTGCAATGCCGAGATTTCAGATTTATCTGCCAGCCTTTTCAGCAGCATATTCAGCAGAACGCCATACATCGGCAGGAAGAACACGATGCTGATAAGCACTTTAAAGCCGTAATCCACCAGCGCGATTTCCATCCAGTGTGCCGCCATAAATGCGTCCGGGCTTCGCCAGAAGGCGATGAAGAAGAAGGCCAGCGTATCGCTCACGTTGCCAAACAGCGTAGAGGCGGTCGGTGCCATCCACCAGCGATGATTCTGACGCAGGCGGTTGAACACGTGAACGTCGAGGATTTGCCCTAAGGCATACGCCATAAAGCTGGCGGCGGCGATACGGGCGACAAACAGGTTGAAGTGCAGAAGCGCTTCAAAGCCTTGCCAGCTTCCCATATAAAACAGGGACGAAATCACGTAAGAAATGAACAGCGCAGGCAACATCACTGCAAAAATAATGCGACGGGCCAGCGGCGCGCCAAAGATGCGCACGGTCAAATCGGTAGCAAGGAAGATAAACGGAAAGCTAAACGCGCCCCAGGTGGTATGAAAACCGAAAATCGAGATCGGTAGCTGCACCAGGTAGTTACTGGAGGTGATCACCAGCAGATGAAAAAGCGATAGCCAGAACAACGCTTTTACGCGCTGCGATTGAGAGAACTGCGTCATATTGTGACCTTTTTGATTAATATTTGGGGTGAGGGAACCCAATAAAGCCGCCGCATGATACTGCTTTGACTGCACAATGCAACGGCTAATTTTCACGCAATCGTTAACCTGGTTTGCTTTGGGAGGAAGGCGGCGTAAACTACAGCCGTTTTTGATTTGAACGAGAAGAAAATGACCGATCTGTTCTCCAGCCCAGACCACACCCTTGATGCGCAAGGCCTCCGCTGCCCGGAGCCGGTGATGATGGTGCGCAAAACCGTGCGCACGATGCAAACCGGCGAAACCCTGTTAATCATTGCCGACGATCCCGCTACTACGCGCGATATCCCCGGTTTTTGCACCTTCATGGAGCATGAACTGGTGGCGCAAGAGACGGCTGCTTTGCCGTATCGCTATTTGCTGCGCAAGGGTCAATAAACCTTCTGACGTGATCGGAACTACGAATTCAAACCATCGTTTCATAATTTAGCGCTTTTTGTGAGGCGCTTCACCTCCGCATTCCAGACCGTAGTCTAGTTTTTAAGCGTAAAACTAAAACAACGTTTTAACGCTTACTCTCACTACCCTGGAGTTGACTCGATGAAAACGACCCTCAAGCCGTTACTGGCCGTTCTGTGTCTGTCTGCTTTTGCTGCATCCGTTTCTGCCCAAACCATCAAAGCTGCCGACGTCCATCCTGAAGGCTATCCCAACGTGATTGCCGTGCAGAACATGGGTGAAAAGCTGAAACAACAAACCGACGGTAAGATGGAGATTAAAGTCTTCCCCGGCGGCGTGCTAGGTGACGAAAAACAGATGATCGAGCAGGCGCAGATGGGGGCAATCGACATCATTCGCGTCTCCATGGCCCCGGTCGCGGCCATCCTCCCGGACATCGAAGTTTTCACTTTGCCCTACGTCTTCCGCGATGAAGACCATATGCACAAAGTTATCGACGGCGATATCGGCAAATCGATTGGCGAAAAGCTGACTGCGAACCCCAAATCACGCCTGGTGTTCCTCGGCTGGATGGACTCCGGCACGCGCAACTTAATCACCAAGAACCCGGTGGTGAAACCGGAAGATTTGAAAGGGATGAAAATCCGCGTGCAGGGTAGCCCGGTCGCGCTGGCAACGCTGAAAGACATGGGCGCTAACTCTGTCGCCATGGGCGTGAGCGAAGTGTATAGCGGGATGCAAACCGGGGTCATTGACGGCGCAGAGAATAACCCGCCGACGTTTATCGCCCACAACTACATGCCGATCGCCAAAAACTACACCCTCAGCGGTCACTTCATCACCCCGGAAATGCTGCTCTATTCCAAAGTGAAATGGGACAAGCTCAGCCCGGAAGACCAGCAAAAAATCAAAACCTTGGCGCGCGAAGCGCAGTTTGAGCAACGCAAACTGTGGGATGCCTACAACCAGCAGGCGCTGGAGAAAATGAAAGCGGGCGGCGTGCAGTTCCACGACATCGATAAAACGGTGTTTATCAAAGCCACAGAACCGGTGCGCGCCCAGTACGGCGACAAACACCAGGAACTGATGAAAGCCATCGCTGACGTCCAGTAAACCGGAGAACGTATGTCCGAACTCTACCTGAAGTGGATGGACCGTCTGTACCTGTTCGCTATGGGCGTGGCGGGTGTGTCGCTGCTCATCATGACCATCGTTATCCCGATTGGCATTTTCTCGCGCTACGTGCTCAATCGCGGTGAGTCCTGGCCGGAGCCGATTGCCATTATCTGCATGGTGACCTTCACCTTTATCGGCGCGGCGGTGGGCTATCGCGCGGGCTCGCATATTGCGGTGAATATGCTCACTGACAGGCTGCCGGAGGTGCTCAAAAAGCTGTGTGCCCGGGCGGTAGATCTGCTGATGCTGCTGATCTCCGGACTCATCTTCTGGTACAGCCTATTGCTGTGTATCGAACTGTGGGAGCAGCCCGTCGCCGAATTCCCGATTTTGACCTCGGGTGAAAGCTATCTGCCGCTGCCGGTAGGGTCGGCCATTCTGATCCTGTTTGTTATTGAGCGCCTGCTGTTTGGCTCGCAGGAAAATCGTCCGGTCGTGCTGATCGGCAATCACAGTTAAGGGGTGAACCATGGATGCTTTTATTTTGCTCTTCACCCTCGCCATTTTGCTGGCGCTGGGAATGCCGGTGGCGTTTGCCGTCGGTCTGAGTGCGGTCGCCGGAGCGCTGTGGATTGATTTGCCGCTGGAAGCGCTAATGATCCAAATCACCAGCGGGGTGAACAAGTTTACTCTGCTGGCGATCCCGTTCTTTATCCTGGCGGGAGCGATTATGGCGGAAGGGGGAATTGCTCGACGATTGGTGAACTTCGCCTATATTTTCGTTGGTTTTATCCGCGGCGGGCTGTCGCTGGTGAATATCGTGGCATCGACCTTTTTCGGCGCAATTTCAGGCTCGTCGGTGGCGGATACCGCCTCCATTGGCAGCGTGATGATCCCGGAGATGGAGAAAAAGGGCTATCCGCGCGAGTATGCGGCGGCGGTGACGGCCAGCGGGTCGGTGCAGGCGATTTTGATTCCTCCCAGCCATAACTCGGTGATTTACTCGCTGGCGGCGGGCGGGACGGTCTCTATCGCCACGCTGTTTATCGCTGGCGTGTTGCCGGGTCTGCTGCTGGGATTTTGCCTGATGATTCTGTGCCTCGGGTTTGCCCACAAGCGCGGTTATCCGAAAGGTGAAAAAATCCCGTTCAAGCAGGCGGTGAGGATTTTCTTCGATGCGCTGTGGGGCCTTTTGACGGTGGTGATTATTCTTGGCGGCATTTTGTCGGGAATATTTACCGCCACCGAGTCGGCAGCCGTCGCCTGCCTGTGGGCGTTTTTCGTCACCATGTTTATCTATCGCGACTACAAATGGAAAGAGCTGCCGAAGCTGATGTGCCGCACGGTGAAGACGGTCACGATCGTGATGATCCTGATTGGCTTTGCGGCGGCGTTTGGCGCGGTGATGACCTACATGCAGCTTCCGACGCGGATCACCGAGTTCTTCACTTCGCTGTCGGATAACAAGTACGTGATCCTGATGTATCTCAACATCATGCTACTGCTGATTGGTACGCTGATGGACATGGCGCCGCTTATCCTGATCCTGACGCCAGTGCTGCTGCCAGTGACCAATTCGCTGGGTATTGATCCGGTGCATTTTGGGATGATCATGATGGTGAACCTGGGGATCGGGCTCATTACGCCGCCGGTCGGTTCGGTACTGTTTGTCGCCAGTGCGGTGAGCAAGCAGCGTATCGAAACCGTGGTGCGCGCCATGCTACCGTTTTACGCCATGCTGCTGGTGGTGTTGGGAATGGTGACCTATATCCCGGCGATCTCGCTGTGGCTGCCGGGAGTACTGGGGATGCAGTAAGTGTTTTTCTCCCTAAAGACTAAGGGTTGCCCAGTCTAATTTTTGCACGAAACATTCCCCTCGCCCCTTTGGGGAGAGGGTTAGGGTGAGGGGAGCATGCGGTTCAATCACCGCCGCCCTGGTGTTTTACCTTCTTCGCAACAATCTCAGGGCATTGGCCGTCACCAGCACCGTCGCGCCGGTGTCGGCCAGCACGGCCAACCACAGTCCGGTGATCCCGAGCAGGGTGGTCACCAGGAATATCCCTTTCAACCCCAGCGCGATGCCAATGTTCTGGCGAATATTGGCGCGGGTCGCGCGAGCCAGGCGAATCATTTGCGCCAGCCCGGTTAGACGGTTATGCGTCAGCGCCGCGTCGGCAGTTTCCAGCGCCACGTCGGTGCCGCTGCCCATCGCAATGCCAATCGTCGCCGCCTTCATGGCTGGGGCATCGTTAATCCCGTCGCCCACCATCGCCAGCGGCGACTGCGTGTTCAGCTCGGTAACGGCTTTCACTTTATCGGCTGGCAGCAGTCCGGCTTTAAACTCCAGACCCAGTTCCGTAGCAATCGCAGCCGCGGCACGCGGGTTATCGCCGGTCAGGATTACGCCCTGAATACCCAACTGATGCAATGCATCGACGGCTTCGCGCGCGTCTGGTCGCAGGGTGTCGCGCAGCGTCAGGATGCCCAATGCCACATCCTCCAGCGCCACCAGCACGACCGTTTGCCCGGCTTCTTCCTGCTCACGGATCTGCTGCTTAAACTCGTCGCCGGGGAATTTGTCGGCGGCACAAATCAGCACTCTTTTGCCGTCAACGATGGCTTCAATACCCGATCCCATCAGCGCCCGCTGGGAGGAGGCTTGAGGAATCGCGATGCCTCGATTTTGCGCCTCACGGACCACAGCCTGCGCAAGCGGGTGGGTGGAACCTTGTTCAACTGCTGCCGCCAGCACCAGCAGCGCTTCTTCACTACTGTCACGCGGGTAAACGCCCGTGACCTGCGGTTTGCCAACGGTCAGCGTCCCGGTTTTATCGAACGCCACCTGCTGCACCTGGCTGAGCTGTTCCAGCGCTGCGCCGCCTTTAATCAACGCGCCGTGACGCGCGGCGGCGGCCAGGCCAGAGGTGATGGCCGCCGGGGTGGAGATCACCAGCGCACACGGACAGCCGATCAGCAGCAGCGTAAGGCCTTTGTAGATCCACTCTTCCCACGATGCGGCAAAGAGGAGCGGCGGGGCGACGGCAACCAGCAGAGCAATCAGCATAATCACGGGGGTGTAGATCCGGCTAAAGCGATCGATAAAACGCTCGACCGGCGCGCGGCGTTCTTCGGCTTCTTCAATCAGCTTCAGGATACGGTCGATGGCGCTATTGCCCGGCTCGGACAATACCTTCAACTGCACCAGACGATCGACGCTGGTCGCGCCAGCGGGCACTTTCTCCCCCGCTTCACGCTCGACTGGGATAGATTCGCCGGTCAGGGCGCTTTCATCAAAGCTGGCGGTGGCGGTCAGCAGCGCGCCATCAGCAGGTAAACGGCCACCGGCAGACACTTCAATGACATCGCCAGGGCGCAGGGTATTGATCGCCACCGTTTTGCGCTCACCGTCGAACACCTGCGTGGCGGTTTCTGGTTTGAGCGCCATCAGGGCGCTTACCCCTTTGCGCGCGCGGCTCGCCGCCCAGCCTTCAAGACGTTCGCCGATTAAGAACAGCAGCAGCACCATCGCGGCTTCTGCCGTCGCACCAATAAACAGCGCGCCGATGGCTGCCACGCTCATCAGCGTTTCAATGGCAAACCAACTGCCGCTTTTTATCAGGCGCAATGCCTGACGCGCGATGGGAAAAAGCCCCACCAGTGTGGTGGCAATAAAGGCCAGATTGCCAAGCGGATGGTTAATCTGTTCCAGCCCCCAGCTCAGGGCCATCATGATAATCAGGGTGATGAGCGACAGGTTTTCCCGCAGGGGAGAGGTCTTTTCGACGGGCGCACTTTCACTGCGCAGGGAATAGCCCGCTTTGGCTACCGCCGCTTCGACCTGGGCGCTGACGTCGTAGTCCGCGGTTACCAGCAGTTTCTCGGTGGCGAATAGCACCTGAACGTGATTGACGCCCGATACCTGCTTCACGGCATTTTCGACTTTGCGCGCACAGGCCGCGCAGTCCATCCCGTTGACGACCCAGGTGAAGCGTTCGCCACGATCGGGCAACGCGAGGGCATCGGGTGCTTCACAGCCGCTATCGCAGCAGCAGTCATCTTTTACTGGCGCAGGGCTGAGCTTAAGTGCTGAAAATTGTGGGACTTTTTTAGGTGTTTCTGGAGTCGACATGGCAGTCTCCGGTCAATGATAATTTTCTCATTAACCGCAGCATACACTCTGGAGTCGACTCCAGAGTCAAGCGCTTTTAAATATACAGCGAACGCACAATCAGGAAGTGACCGGCGAAGTAGCAGGCGGCGGCGATAGCGTTATCCGCGCGGAAGCGACGACGATAATGGCTACCCAGCCAGACGATATTCCCCAGCAGGAGCAGCGTGGCCCCAAAGAACGCTGACATTGCCGGCGCGGTGGGACGGAAGAACCACAGTTCACCCGCCAGCCAAACCATCACCAGCGTCATGGCGATAAACGTACAGACTGGCCAACGCATCTCTTCAAGCCGCGTCCAGACAACCGCGATCAGCAATGCGCCAATCACCAGCAGTATGAGCGGCAATGGCCAGAACAAGGAGAGCGTCATCTGGCTGGCAAAGTAGATGGTGTAGAGCAGGTGCGAAAGGAAAAATGCCCCTACTGCGTACAGAATACGCTGGCGCGGGAGTAGCGTTAGGGCGTCACCGATTAACGACGCGCAAAGACCTGCAAGTACCAGGTAACTGACGGCATTGAACATCGGCGCTTGCCAGGCAAGCAGCAGCAACAGTAACAGGGTGACCGGCTTAAACAGCCAGCGCTGCCATGTCGGCCCACGGTATGACGCATCGACGTAGAGCCATGCGGAAAAACAGACAGCGATGAATGACCAAAGCATATTAACTCCCTGTATCTGTTATTTTTGAATAAACATTCTCTGATTCAGTGTAGTGACGTGGACCGACGTTTGGCAATGCTGGATCGAGCAAGGTATCCTGATTTCCGCATAATCTGATGAGATTCAATAATGAGCAAGATGCCGCTATTTTTCATTATCGTGGTGGTGATTATCGTTGTCGCCGCGTCGTTTCGTTTTGTGAATCAGCGTCGCGTAAAAGCCGATAACGACGCCGCGCCGTTACAGCAAAAGCGGGTGGTGGTGAGTAACAAACGTGAAAAACCGCTTAACGATCGTCGTTCTCGCCAGCAGCAGGTCACACCCGCCGGAACCGCTATGCGCTACGAAGCAAGCTTTAAGCCGGAGAACGGCGGGCTAGAGATGACGTTCCGCCTCGACGAGGCGCGTTACCATCAGTTAACGGTGGGGGATAAGGGAATGTTGAGTTACAAAGGGTCGCGCTTTGAGGCGTTTAGCGTGGAGCCGTAATCTGCCGGGCGGCACTGCGTTTGCCCGGCCTACGGTGTTGTAGGCCCGGTAAGCGCAGCGTCACCGGGTAAAAGCGAGCTCGTTACTTCTTCGCCTGCGCTTTAAATTTCTTCATCCATACCAGCAGCTCAAACACGCCAAAAATAAACACGCGCAGTTGCTGCCAGCCGGTCATCGGCGGGCCGTCTTTCGGCAAGCCTGATTTCAGCATCACCATTTGCAGGGCATGCATAAATGAGGTGAAAATCAGCGCCACGTTAACAAAAATGTTCATCGGGCGCGGGAACGGATGCACCAGGTTCAGGATCAAAAAGGCCCAAACCCCCAGCATCAGCAAGCGTCCAACATTAATCAGTATCGGCATGAGACTCTCCTTGTACTTCACGGTGATATAAACGATAGGCCACCTGACCCGCTACTTGCTCACGATGCAGATCCCAGTGTAGTGGCACTGGCGGCAGACCGTTTTCGACTTCGCTTTCGATGTAAATCAGAGCGTCATCGGCCAGCCAGCCATTGTTTTCAAGCAGCGTTAACGTCTCTTCCAGTAGCCCTTTACGGAACGGGGGATCGATAAACACCACGTTGTGCGGCGTGCCAGTCTTTGCCAGAAACGCGAGCGTATTGGTATTGACCACTTTGGCATTCGTCGCTTTTAGCGTAGTGAGGTTTTGCTGTAACTGCTGGGCGACGCTGCGTTCCATCTCCAGCAGCGTGGCGCTGGCGGCATAACGCGACAGCGCTTCAATGCCCAATGCCCCGCTTCCGGCGAAGCAGTCCAGGCATGTCGCGTCTACCATTGACGGAGCCAGCCAGTTAAAAAGCGTCTCTCGTACGCGGTCTGTCGTGGGGCGCAAACCGGGACTGTCCGGCACCGGTAATTTCCGGCCACGCCATTGGCCGCCGATAATGCGAATTTGTCCGGCCTGGCGGTTAGTTTTCTTCATTTCTGGAAAGCTCTGCTAACAATTGGCCTGCGATTCCAGGCGGTGATGTCATTTAAGTAAAGTGTTAGACTATTTCATCATTTTTATAGCTTCCATGTATATAGCGCCAGAAATTAACCGCAAGGGGTGTAGTCGCAGATGGCAAAACAAAAAAAACGTGGCTTCTTTTCCTGGTTGGGCTTTGGTGAAAAAGAGCAAGAGACAGAACAAAAAACTGAAGAACAACAGGTAGTTGAAGAACCGCTTCAGCCAGAAACACCTGTTGAAACCGTGGCGGAAGTAGAAGCCGAAGAACCAACGCACAGTAAAGCCGAGACGGAAGCCTTTGCCGAAGAGGTGGTAGAGGTCACCGAACAGGTACAGGAAAGCGAGAAGCTGTTGCCGATCGAGCCTGAGCCTGTTGTCGTTGAAGAGATTATCGAGACGGTTGTCGAAGAAGCGCCGCAAGCGGTAGTCGAGCACGAAGAACTGCCGCTGCCGGAAGAGATTGAAGAAGAACCGGTCTCTGACGACGAACTGGAAGCACAGGCGCTTGCCGCCGTGGCCGCAGAAGAAGCGGTTATTGTCGTTCCGGTGGAAGACATTGAAGAACCCGTTGAGGAAATTGCTCAGGAACAGGAAAAACCAACCAAAGAAGGTTTCTTCGCACGCCTGAAGCGCAGCCTGCTTAAAACCAAAGAAAACCTCGGTTCCGGATTTATCAGTCTGTTCCGTGGTAAAAAAATCGACGATGATCTGTTTGAAGAGCTGGAAGAACAGCTGCTGATTGCCGACGTGGGAATGGACACTACCCGTAAAATCATCAACAACCTCACGGAAGGCGCGAGCCGCAAACAGCTGCGTGACGCCGAAGCGTTGTACGGTCTGCTGAAAGAAGAGATGGGCGAAATTCTCGCAAAAGTTGATGAACCGCTTAATATTGAAGGCAAAACACCCTTTGTTATTCTAATGGTGGGTGTGAACGGCGTGGGTAAAACCACCACGATCGGCAAAATGGCGCGTCAGTTTGAGCAGCAGGGCAAATCGGTGATGTTAGCGGCGGGGGATACCTTCCGTGCAGCAGCGGTTGAGCAGTTGCAAGTTTGGGGACAGCGAAACAATATTCCTGTAATTGCCCAGCACACTGGCGCGGATTCCGCTTCCGTTATCTTCGATGCCATTCAGGCGGCGAAGGCGCGTAACGTGGATGTGCTAATTGCTGATACCGCAGGGCGTTTGCAGAACAAATCGCACCTGATGGAAGAATTAAAGAAAATCGTCCGTGTGATGAAGAAACTGGACGAAGATGCACCACATGAAGTTATGCTGACGCTAGACGCCAGCACCGGGCAGAACGCCGTTAGCCAGGCGAAGCTGTTCAATGAAGCGGTTGGATTGACCGGCATTACGTTGACCAAACTGGACGGCACCGCCAAAGGCGGGGTGATTTTCTCTATTGCGGATCAGTTCAGTATTCCTATTCGCTACATTGGTGTCGGCGAACGTATCGAGGATTTACGTCCGTTTAATGCGGGCGACTTTATTGAGGCACTTTTTGCCCGAGAGGATTAACAATGATTCGCTTTGAACATGTCAGCAAGGCCTATCTCGGTGGGAGACAAGCGCTACAGGGGGTCACATTCCACCTGAAGCCAGGCGAGATGGCATTTCTGACCGGCCACTCTGGCGCGGGGAAAAGTACCCTGCTCAAGCTTATCTGTGGGATCGAGCGGCCAAGTGCCGGGAAAATCTTGTTTGGCGGCCATGACATTAGCCGCCTGAAAAACCGCGAGGTGCCGTTTTTACGTCGCCAGATCGGCATGATTTTCCAGGATCACCACCTGCTGATGGATCGCACCGTATTTGATAACGTGGCCATCCCGCTGATTATCGCGGGAGCCAGCTATGATGATATTCGTCGTCGCGTGTCGGCGGCATTAGACAAAGTTGGATTGCTGGACAAAGCGAGGAACTTCCCGATTCAGCTCTCCGGCGGTGAACAGCAGCGCGTGGGTATTGCCCGTGCGGTGGTGAACAAACCCGCCGTACTGCTGGCAGATGAACCGACCGGTAACCTGGACGATGCGCTTTCTGAAGGGATTTTGCGTCTGTTTGAGGAATTTAACCGCGTAGGGGTAACCGTATTGATGGCAACGCACGATATCGGGCTTATCTCCCGTCGTTCGTACCGCATGCTGTCCCTGAGCGACGGTCATTTGCACGGAGGCCTGAGTGAATAAGCGTGATGCAATAAACCAGATTCGGCAGTTCGGTAATCGTTTCGATCGGTTCCGTAAGCCGCAGGGCGGGGATGGCAATCGTAATGCGCCAAAGCGTGCAAAGCCGACAACAAAGCCGAATTCGCGTAAAACCAACGTCTTTAACGAACAGGTACGCTACGCCTTTCATGGCGCTGTGCAAGACCTGAAAAGTAAACCGCTGGCGACGTTCCTGACGGTGATGGTTATCGCCATCTCCCTGACGCTACCGAGCGTATGCTACATGGTCTACAAAAACGTTAACCAGGCGGCTTCGCAATATTATCCATCCCCGCAGATTACGGTGTATCTGGATAAAGCGCTGGACGACAATGCGGCGGCACAGGTTGTCGGGCAACTCCAGTCCGAGCAGGGCGTGGAAAAGGTTAACTATTTGTCGCGCGACGAAGCGCTGGGCGAATTCCGCAACTGGTCCGGCTTTGGCGGCGCGCTGGATATGCTGGAAGAGAACCCGCTGCCCGCCGTGGCGGTAGTGATCCCGAAGCTCGATTTTCAGGGGACAGAATCGCTCAATACCCTGCGTGATCGCATCAGCCGTGTAAATGGCATTGATGAAGTGCGGATGGATGATAGCTGGTTTGCTCGTCTGGCCTCCCTGACCGGGCTGGTAGGGCGCGTTGCGGCCATGATCGGCGTGCTGATGGTGGCGGCGGTGTTCCTCGTCATCGGTAACAGCGTGCGTCTGAGCATCTTTTCGCGTCGCGATAGCATTAACGTGCAGAAACTGATTGGTGCGACGGATGGATTCATCTTGCGTCCGTTCCTTTACGGCGGCGCATTGCTTGGTTTTTCCGGTGCATTTCTTTCACTAATTTTGTCAGAAATTTTGGTGATGCGGCTTTCATCTGCCGTGACCGAAGTGGCGCAGGTTTTCGGAACTAAGTTTGATATCAGTGGCTTAGCTTTTGATGAGTGCCTGCTGTTGCTGCTGGTTTGTTCGATGATCGGCTGGATCGCCGCCTGGCTTGCCACGGTACAACATTTACGCCACTTTACTCCCCAATAAAAATTTTCTGATATAATCTTTCCCTGCAATGAGTACTTCGCTCTGCAGGGAAAGAGATCCCTGTTGTCTCTCCCTCGCAGAACCATCTCCGTGTCACATTTTGTGCGTAATTTGTTCACTGTTGCACCTGGAACTTGTGGATAAAATCACTGTCTGATAAAAGTGTGAATGATATTCTCGTTGCTCAAATGCTTTGGCATGGTTGTTGCCTGATGGGGATAACCTGGACCAGAAGAGAATTAATTGAGAGGAATGAATGACCAAAGAAATGCAAACTTTAGCCTTAGCCCCTATTGGTAATCTGGAATCGTATATCCGGGCTGCTAACACCTGGCCTATGTTGACGGCCGAGGAAGAAAAGGAGCTTGCTGAAAAGCTGCATTACCAGGGCGATCTGGAAGCAGCAAAAACGCTGATCCTGTCTCACCTGCGCTTTGTTGTTCACGTTGCTCGTAATTATTCGGGTTACGGCCTGCCGCAGGCGGACTTGATTCAGGAAGGCAACATCGGCCTGATGAAGGCAGTACGTCGCTTCAACCCAGAAGTGGGTGTGCGTCTGGTCTCCTTCGCCGTGCACTGGATTAAAGCTGAAATTCACGAATACGTCCTGCGTAACTGGCGTATTGTGAAAGTCGCTACGACCAAAGCGCAGCGCAAACTGTTCTTCAACCTGCGTAAAGCCAAGCAGCGTCTGGGCTGGTTCAATCAGGATGAAGTCGAAATGGTGGCGCGCGAGCTGGGTGTATCCAGCAAAGATGTGCTTGAGATGGAATCCCGTATGGCCGCGCAGGACATGACGTTTGATATGTCTTCCGACGACGATGCGCAGGATGGCCATCCAATGGCACCGGTACTGTATCTCCAGGATAAAACGTCTAACTTTGCTGAAGGCATTGAAGAAGACAACTGGGAAGATCAGGCCGCCAACAAACTGACTCACGCGATGGAAGGTCTCGACGAGCGCAGCCAGGCGATTATTCGCGCTCGCTGGCTGGACGAAGATAACAAGTCCACGCTGCAGGAGTTGGCCGACCGCTACGGCGTGTCCGCTGAACGTGTACGTCAGCTTGAAAAGAACGCCATGAAAAAACTTCGCATCGCTATCGAAGCGTAATTTCCGCGAAGTCCCCGATAACCCCTGGATGAAAATCTGGGGGTTTTGTTTTTTTAGCGCCTGCTCTGGCGAATTCCTCCCCCCTGGCAAACACTTACAGATGCGCTAAGCATGCGACATCTTAGGGGGACAGGGTGAAAA
This sequence comes from Enterobacter sp. SCRI0065, assembly GCF_059766475.1. Taxonomy (NCBI): domain Bacteria; kingdom Pseudomonadati; phylum Pseudomonadota; class Gammaproteobacteria; order Enterobacterales; family Enterobacteriaceae; genus Enterobacter; species Enterobacter sp. SCRI0065. Next base: position 106,043 of record NZ_JCBAJB010000006.1, read on the forward strand.
ACAACGAATTAAACGAACGGCGATTGCAGGCCACGCCGCGCGGTATCGGCGTAATGTGCGGGTTCTACGCTGATAAAGCTGAAAACGCGACGCTGTGGGACGTCGAAGGTAACGAGGTCATCGACTTCGCTGCCGGGATTGCGGTGCTGAATACCGGCCATCGCCATCCCAAAGTCGTCGCCGCCATTGAAAAACAACTCCACGCGTTTACCCATACGGCCTATCAAATTGTGCCATACGAGGGGTATATCGCGCTGGCGGAACGTATTAACGCCCGTGTGCCCATCGAGGGTCCTGCCAAAACGGCGTTCTTCTCAACCGGTGCAGAAGCCGTCGAAAACGCCGTCAAAATTGCGCGCGCCTACACCAAACGCCCAGGGCTTATCAGCTTCGGCGGTGCTTTCCATGGCCGTACTTTTATGACCATGGCGCTAACCGGCAAAGTGGCTCCTTATAAAATCGGCTTCGGCCCGTTCCCTGGTTCGGTTTATCACGCGCCATATCCAAACGAACTGCACGGCATTAGCTCGCAGGATGCGCTAAAAAGCCTGGAGCGCATCTTTAAAGCCGATATCGCGCCAGACCAGGTTGCAGCCATTATTCTTGAACCGGTTCAGGGCGAAGGCGGTTTTAATATCGCGCCAGCCGACTTTATGCAGGGGCTGCGAACGCTTTGCGATACCCACGGCATCCTGCTGATTGCCGACGAAGTGCAAACGGGTTTTGCCCGTACCGGCAAACTGTTTTCTATGGAACACCATAACGTGAAGCCCGATCTCATCACCATGGCGAAAAGTCTGGCGGGTGGAATGCCGCTTTCTGCCGTTTCCGGCAGGGCCGAGGTGATGGACGCCCCTGCGCCGGGTGGTCTCGGCGGGACATATGCCGGTAACCCGCTGGCGATTGCGGCGGCACTGGCGGTGCTGGAGGTCATTGACGAAGAAGATCTTTGTACCCGCGCTGCGCATCTCGGTCAGCATCTGGTGGAAGTGCTGAACAAGGCTAAATCGGACTGCCCGTTTATTGCGGATATTCGCGCGCAAGGCTCAATGGTGGCGGTGGAGTTTACCGATCCACAAACCGGCGAGCCCTCGCCGGAGTTCACCCGTCAGGTGCAGGACCGCGCCCTGAAGGAAGGATTATTGCTGTTGAGCTGCGGCGTTTATGGCAACGTGATTCGTTTTCTCTATCCGCTCACCATCCCTGAAGCGCAATTCCGTAAAGCGCTGGATATTATTTCTGTGACGCTGACTCGTTAAAGCCATCTGCCCGGCAGAAATCCCTGTCGGGCCAATCATATATTCATTTCAAATTAGCTATTCCAAAACTATAAAAATGGGGTATGTTTTAGCAGAGTGTGCTGAAAAAGCGCGAGTGGTACACCTATAACTGAAATAAAGCGCTACACAACAACATCACAACAATCGAAATAACCATAATAATGGGGAATCTCAGGATGAATATGAAGGGTAAAGCGCTGCTGGCAGGATGTATCGCGTTAGCATTTAGCACGATGGCGCAGGCAGATATTAAAGTGGCCGTTGTCGGTGCAATGTCCGGTCCGGTAGCACAGTACGGCGACCAGGAATTTACTGGCGCAGAACAGGCGGTTGCAGACATTAATGCCAAGGGCGGAATCAAAGGCGAAAAACTGCAGATCGTAAAATATGATGATGCCTGTGACCCGAAACAAGCGGTCGCGGTAGCGAACAAAGTGATCAACGACGGTATCAAATACGTTATCGGTCACCTGTGCTCATCCTCTACCCAGCCTGCGTCTGATATCTATGAAGACGAAGGCATTCTGATGATCACTCCAGCAGCAACCGCACCGGAACTGACCGCGCGCGGCTATAAACTGGTGATGCGTACTACCGGTCTGGACTCGGATCAGGGCCCAACCGCCGCAAAATACATTGTCGAAAAAGTGAAGCCAAAGCGCATCGCGATTGTTCATGATAAACAGCAGTACGGTGAAGGCCTGGCGCGCTCTGTGCAGGATAACCTGAAGAAAGCCAACGCTAACGTGGTCTTCTTCGATGGTATCACTGCCGGTGAGAAAGACTTCTCCACGCTGGTGGCGCGTCTGAAGAAAGAGAATATCGATTTCGTTTACTACGGTGGCTACCACCCGGAAATGGGCCAGATCCTGCGTCAGGCACGTGCTGCTGGCCTGAAAACTCAGTTCATGGGTCCAGAAGGTGTGGCGAACGTGTCCCTGTCTAACATCGCTGGCGAATCCGCAGAAGGCCTGCTGGTGACCAAGCCGAAGAATTACGATCAGGTTCCGGCGAACAAACCTATCGTTGAGGCGATCAAGGCGAAGAAACAGGATCCAAGCGGCGCGTTCGTGTGGACCACCTACGCTGCGCTGCAATCTCTGCAGGCGGGTCTGAACCAGTCAGCCGATCCGGCTGAAATCGCGAAATACCTGAAAGCGAATACCGTTGAAACCGTAATGGGGCCGCTGTCCTGGGATGCGAAGGGCGATTTGAAAGGCTTTGAGTTCGGCGTGTTTGATTGGCATGCGGACGGCACGGCGACTGACGCAAAATAATTTTCCCGTCGCCTTTCGCGCCGCAGGTGCGTTGGCTGCGTTATTCAACCCCGGTCACTTACTTATGTAAGCTCCCGGGGATTTCATAACTTGCCGCCTTCCTGCAACACGAAATGCTTGGGAAAATGTTGTGGAGAATCCAGGCCGGGTAAGGCGCAGCCGCTACCCGGCTTTCTTTTAGTGCTTCTCCCACCCGTTTGCCCGCGCCGTAAAGCCTAACGTCTGCATAAATGCCGCCATCACGCTGCGGTCTTCCACGCCGATATCCGCCATCCACCAGGACGTTACGCCCGGATTTTCGCGGATCACTTCTTCAATCAGATACTGTCCCACGCCACGACGGCGAGTGACGTCGCGCACGCGCAGTGAATCCAATGCCCCTTCCGTTCCGCTCAGCGTCACGCGTACCGCGCCCAGCAAACGCTCGTTAAAGCGGGCAGCATAGATTTGATGCGTGTCATCGACGGTCAGTGAAGCAGGGGAATATTCCGGCCAGATTTTGCCAAGATCAATATGATCCTGGTCGCTAAAGGTCACCAGACGAACGATAGTCAGTTTCATTAGCAGCTTGTCCAAATCAAAAAGAGTGAAGCAGTGTACTCAATTTCTTTGAACAGAGGCTTCCACTTTTTCAAAGCATTCTCCAGGTGATTACTTTTTTAGCGGCGTGATGTCTGGTTATAAAACGCAGGGATCGAAAAATAAGCAGAATTTTAACCTAAGGCGTAGTGATTTATTCGGCGCTTTGTACCGTTATTTTATGCTGCAAACTGCACTTTTATTTGTTTATCTCTGTCTGATTTCAGAATATTATCTTTGCTTAATCGCCTGAAAAATAGAGATTTTAGTCTGGTTTTTAGCAAAAAACTGCGCTAAACCATTAAAGGCACTGGTAAAAATAGTGTTGTGCATTAAAAGTACAGAATGCTTTTTAACCATAATAAAACAAAATATATACACGACATCACGAATGGGGACTCAGAGATGAAAAGGAACGCGAAGGCTTTTATCGCGGGAATGGTTGCACTGGCGATTTCGCAGTCGGCTATGGCGGAAGAGATTAAAGTTGCTGTTGTCGGTGCGATGTCCGGTCCGGTTGCCCAATGGGGCGATATGGAGTTCAACGGTGCGCGTCAGGCAATCAAAGACATCAACGCCAAAGGCGGAATCAAAGGCGATAAACTGGTCGGCGTGGAATATGACGATGCGTGCGATCCTAAACAGGCCGTCGCCGTGGCCAACAAAATCGTGAACGATGGCATTCAGTATGTCATCGGCCACCTGTGTTCTTCTTCGACTCAGCCCGCGTCCGATATCTATGAAGACGAAGGCATTCTGATGATCACCCCTGGCGCAACGAACCCAGAACTGACCCAGCGTGGCTATCAGCACATCATGCGTACCGCCGGTCTGGACTCCTCTCAGGGGCCGACTGCGGCCAAATACATCCTCGAAAAAGTGAAGCCACAGCGCATCGCAATTGTTCACGATAAGCAGCAGTACGGCGAAGGCCTGGCGCGTTCCGTACAGGATGCCCTGAAAAAAGGCGGCGCAAATATCGTCTTCTTCGACGGCATTACCGCAGGTGAGAAAGATTTCTCGGCGCTGATTGCCCGTCTGCAAAAAGAGAATATTGATTTCGTTTACTACGGCGGTTACTACCCGGAAATGGGCCAGATGCTGCGTCAGGCGCGTGCTACCGGAATGAAAACCCAGTTCATGGGCCCGGAAGGCGTGGGTAATGCCTCGTTGTCCAACATCGCGGGCAGTGCGGGTGAAGGCATGCTGGTGACGATGCCAAAACGCTATGACCAGGATCCGAGCAACAAGGCTATCGTAGAGGCGCTCAAGGCGCAGAAGAAAGATCCGAGCGGTCCGTACATATGGATCACCTATGCCGCCGTACAGTCTCTGGCCACCGCGCTGGAACGTACCGGCAGTAAAGCGCCGTTGGACCTGGTGAAAGATTTAAAAGCGCACGGGGCAAACACCGTGATAGGGCCGCTGAACTGGGATGAGAAAGGCGATCTAAAGGGATTTGAATTTGGTGTCTTCCAGTGGCACGCCGACGGGTCATCGTCGGTCGCCAAATAATTATCCCACCGCCCGGTCATGCCGGGCGGGTATGAAAAGGTTTCCTTATGTCCGAGCAGTTTCTCTACTTCTTGCAGCAGATGTTTAACGGCGTCACGCTGGGAAGCACCTATGCGCTGATCGCCATCGGCTACACCATGGTTTACGGCATTATTGGCATGATCAACTTCGCCCACGGCGAGGTTTATATGATTGGCAGCTATGTCTCCTTTATGATCATCGCCGCGCTAATGATGATGGGCATTGATACAGGATGGATGCTGGTGGCCGCCGGTTTCGTTGGCGCGATTGTGATTGCCAGCGCCTACGGCTGGAGTATCGAACGCGTGGCCTATCGCCCGGTGCGCAGCTCCAAACGTCTGATTGCACTGATCTCCGCCATCGGGATGTCGATATTCCTGCAAAACTACGTCAGCCTGACTGAAGGCTCGCGCGACGTGGCGCTGCCAAGTCTGTTTAACGGCCAGTGGACCGTCGGTGCCAGCGAAAACTTCTCTGCCACCATCACCACCATGCAGCTGGTTATCTGGATTGTCACCTTCCTGGCGATGCTCGCCTTGACCATTTTTATTCGTTATTCCCGCATGGGACGCGCCTGTCGCGCCTGCGCGGAAGACCTGAAAATGGCGAGTCTGCTGGGGATTAACACCGACCGCGTGATTGCGCTGACCTTTGTGATTGGCGCGGCGATGGCGGCGGTGGCGGGTGTACTGCTCGGGCAGTTCTACGGCGTTATCAACCCGTATATCGGCTTTATGGCCGGGATGAAAGCCTTTACCGCTGCGGTGCTGGGCGGGATCGGTAGTATTCCAGGTGCAATGATCGGCGGCCTGATTTTAGGCGTGGCCGAAGCGCTCTCCTCTGCGTATCTGAGTACCGAATATAAAGACGTGGTGTCGTTCGCGCTGCTGATCGTGGTGCTGCTGGTGATGCCGACCGGGATTCTGGGTCGCCCGGAGGTAGAGAAAGTATGAAACCGATGCATTTTGCGATGGCGCTGCTTTCTGCGGCCATGTTCTTCGTGCTGGCGGGCGTTTTTATGGGCGTTCAGCTAGAACTCGACGGCACTAAGCTGGTCGTCGATACCGCTGGTGATATCCGCTGGCAATGGGTATTTGTCGGTACGGGTGTCGTGTTCCTGTTCCAGCTGTTGCGGCCAATCTTCCAGAAGACGCTGAAAAACGTCTCTGGGCCGAAGTTTGTCCTGCCCGCCATTGATGGCTCAAGCGTTAAGCAGAAGCTGTTCCTGGTGGCACTGCTGGTTGCGGCGGTGGCATGGCCGTTTGTGGTTTCGCGCGGTACGGTAGATATCGCCACGCTGACCATGATTTACGTCATTTTGGGTCTGGGCCTGAACGTCGTGGTCGGGCTGTCCGGCCTGCTGGTGCTGGGTTACGGTGGTTTTTACGCCATCGGTGCCTACACCTTTGCGTTGCTGAACCACTATTACGGTCTTGGATTCTGGACCTGTCTGCCGCTGGCAGGGCTGGTGTCTGCCGCTGCGGGCTTCCTGCTGGGCTTCCCGGTACTGCGCCTGCGCGGTGACTATCTGGCGATTGTCACTTTAGGCTTCGGTGAGATCGTCCGTATTCTGCTGCTCAACAATACCGAGATCACTGGCGGGCCGAACGGCATCAGCCAGATCCCGAAACCCACTTTCTTTGGTCTGGAGTTCAGTCGCACCGCGCGCGAAGGCGGCTGGGATACCTTCAGTAATTTCTTCGGCATCAAGTACGATCCGTCCGACCGCGTGATTTGGCTGTATCTGGTGGCTTTGCTGCTGGTGGTGATTACGCTGTTCGTGATTAACCGTCTGCTGCGTATGCCGCTGGGCCGCGCGTGGGAAGCGCTGCGCGAAGATGAAATCGCCTGCCGCTCGCTGGGCCTGAACCCGACTCGTATCAAGCTGACCGCGTTCACCATCAGCGCCGCGTTTGCGGGCTTTGCAGGAACGCTGTTTGCCGCGCGTCAGGGCTTTGTCAGCCCGGAATCCTTCACCTTTGCAGAGTCGGCCTTCGTGCTGGCGATCGTGGTGTTGGGCGGGATGGGCTCGCAGTTCGCCGTTATCCTCGCGGCCATTTTGCTGGTGGTTTCTCGCGAGCTGATGCGTGACTTTAACGAATACAGCATGCTGATGCTGGGTGGTTTGATGGTGCTGATGATGATCTGGCGTCCGCAGGGCTTGCTGCCGATGACCCGTCCGCAGCTGAAGCTAAAAAGCGCTCAGGCAAAAGGAGAGCAGGCATGAGCCAGCCCTTATTATCCGTAAATGGCCTGATGATGCGTTTTGGCGGCCTGCTGGCGGTCAACAACGTGTCGCTGGACCTGTTCCCAAAAGAGATCGTCTCCCTGATTGGCCCGAACGGCGCGGGGAAAACCACGGTGTTCAACTGCCTGACCGGTTTCTATAAGCCGACGGGTGGCACCATCATGCTGGGTGACAAACATCTTGAAGGCCTGCCGGGCCAGCAAATCGCACGGATGGGCGTGGTGCGCACCTTCCAGCATGTGCGCCTGTTCCGTGAGATGACGGTGATTGAAAACCTGCTGGTGGCGCAACATCAGCAGCTGAAAACGGGTCTCTTCGCTGGCCTGCTGAAAACCCCGGCTTTCCGCCGGGCGCAGGATGAAGCACTGGATCGCGCCGCCACCTGGCTTGACCGTATCGGCCTGCTGCAACACGCCAACCGTCAGGCCAGTAACCTGGCCTACGGTGACCAGCGTCGTCTGGAGATTATTCGCTGCATGGTCACGCAGCCAGAGATCCTGATGCTCGACGAACCGGCTGCGGGGCTTAACCCGAAAGAGACCAAAGAGCTGGACGAGCTGATCGTCGAGCTGCGTAACCATCACGACACCACCATCCTGCTGATCGAGCATGATATGAAGCTGGTGATGGGGATTTCCGACCGTATTTACGTGGTGAACCAGGGCACGCCGCTGGCGAACGGCACGCCGGAAGAGATTCGTAACAACCCGGACGTGATCCGCGCCTACCTCGGTGAGGCATAAGATGGAAAAAGCGATGTTAACGTTCGACAAGGTGAATGCCCACTACGGCAAAATCCAAGCCCTGCACGACGTCAGCCTGCATATCAATCAGGGTGAAATCGTTACGCTGATTGGGGCAAACGGCGCGGGTAAAACCACGCTGCTCGGTACATTGTGCGGTGACCCGCGCGCCACCAGCGGACGTATTGTGTTTGATGGAAAAGACATTACCGACTGGCAGACCGCCAAAATCATGCGTGAAGCGGTAGCGATTGTGCCAGAAGGGCGTCGCGTCTTCTCGCGAATGACGGTGGAAGAGAACCTGGCGATGGGCGGTTTTTTTGCCGAACGCGACCAGTATCAGGACCGCATCAAGCGCGTGTATGAACTCTTCCCGCGTCTGTTCGAGCGTCGTATTCAGCGCGCGGGCACTATGTCCGGCGGTGAACAGCAGATGCTGGCGATCGGCCGCGCGCTGATGAGTCAACCGCGCCTGCTGCTGCTCGACGAGCCGTCGCTCGGTCTCGCGCCGATTATCATCCAGCAGATCTTCGACACCATCGAACAACTGCGCAAAGAGGGGATGACTATCTTCCTCGTTGAGCAAAACGCCAACCAGGCGCTGAAGCTCGCGGATCGTGGCTACGTGCTGGAAAACGGCCACGTCGTACTCTCCGATACCGGCGATGCGCTGCTGGCAAATGAAGCGGTGCGAAGCGCTTACTTAGGCGGGTAATAAAAGCAAAAAGGCAACGCACGTTGCCTTTTTTAATGTTTTCTCCCTCTCCCCGTGGGAGAGGGGCGGGGTGAGGGCAACCGACCGCACCCTTCATATTTCCATCATCCCCCTGACGCTTTGTTGTCACCATTCTGTAAACAAACAGTTATTTTTCTGTCATTCGAGCATGTCATGTTACCTCGCGAGCATAAAACGCGTGATATCGCGCATCCGGCACAATAAGAGAGATGACAATGACATCGTTACGACACACAGCTTTGGGTCTGGCTCTGGGACTGGCTTTTGCGGGCAACGCGATGGCCGTAACCTCCATTCCGTTCTGGCATTCCATGGAAGGGGAGTTGGGCAAAGAGGTTGACTCCCTGGCGCAGCGTTTCAACGACACCCACCCGGATTACAAAATTGTGCCGGTGTACAAAGGCAACTACGAGCAGAGCCTGAGTGCAGGCATTGCGGCATTCCGTACCGGCAACGCCCCGGCGCTGTTGCAGGTCTATGAAGTCGGCACCGCGACCATGATGGCCTCTAAAGCGATCAAACCGGTGTACGAAGTGTTCAAGGATGCGGGCATCAACTTCGACGAATCCCAGTTCGTGCCGACCGTTTCCGGCTACTACACCGATTCCAAAACCGGGCACCTGCTGTCCCAGCCGTTTAACAGCTCCACGCCGGTGCTCTACTACAACAAAGACGCCTTCAAAAAAGCCGGTTTAGACCCAGAGCAGCCGCCGAAAACCTGGCAGGATCTGGCGGAATACACCGCGAAGCTGAAAGCGGCGGGCATGAAGTGCGGTTACGCCAGCGGCTGGCAGGGCTGGATCCAGATTGAAAACTTCAGCGCCTGGCACGGTCTGCCGGTGGCGACCAAAAACAACGGCTTTGACGGTACCGACGCAGTGCTGGAGTTCAACAAGCCAGAGCAGGTAAAACACATCGCGCTGCTGGAAGCACTCAACAAGAAGGGCGATTTCAGCTACTTCGGGCGTAAAGATGAATCCACCGAGAAGTTCTACAACGGTGATTGCGCTATTACTACTGCCTCTTCCGGATCGCTGGCGGATATCCGTCACTACGCCAAATTCAACTACGGCGTGGGCATGATGCCTTACGACGCTGACGTGAAGGGCGCGCCGCAGAACGCCATTATCGGCGGTGCGAGCCTGTGGGTGATGCAGGGCAAAGACAACGGCACTTACAAAGGCGTTGCTGAGTTCCTCGATTTCCTGGCGAAACCGGAAAACGCCGCCGAGTGGCACCAGAAAACCGGCTACCTGCCGATCACCAAAGCGGCTTACGACCTGACCCGCGAGCAGGGATTCTATGAGAAGAACCCGGGTGCGGATATTGCGACGCGTCAGATGATGAACAAGCCGCCGCTGCCGTTCACCAAAGGCCTGCGTCTGGGCAACATGCCGCAGATTCGTACCATCGTCGATGAAGAACTGGAAAGCGTGTGGACCGGTAAGAAAACCCCACAGCAGGCGCTGGACTCTGCGGTAGAGCGCGGAAATCAGCTGCTGCGCCGCTTTGAGCAGTCAACGAAGTCTTAATTAACACTCATTCCCCCCTCATCCTAACCCTCTCCCCAAAGGGGAGAGGGTTAGGATGAGGGGGGAAACTTACGACAGAGTAAAACTATGTCATCATCCCGTCCGGTGTTCCGTTCGCGCTGGCTGCCCTATTTGCTGGTCGCACCGCAACTGATCATCACCGTCATCTTCTTTATCTGGCCTGCGGGCGAAGCGCTGTGGTACTCGGTCCAGAGCGTCGATCCCTTTGGTTTGTCCAGCCAGTTCGTCGGCCTGGATAACTTCGCCGCGCTGTGGCACGACAGCTATTACATCGACTCCTTCTGGACGACGATAAAATTCAGCACCATGGTCACCGTCAGCGGTCTGGTCGCCTCGCTGTTCTTCGCCGCGCTGGTCGATTACGTGGTGCGCGGCAGCCGTATCTATCAAACGCTAATGCTGCTGCCGTACGCGGTTGCCCCTGCGGTCGCCGCCGTGCTGTGGATCTTCCTCTTTAACCCTGGGCGCGGGCTGATTACCCATTTCCTCGCTGAGATGGGCTACGACTGGAACCACGCGCAGAACAGCGGTCAGGCAATGTTCCTGGTGGTCTTTGCCTCGGTGTGGAAGCAAATAAGCTACAACTTCCTGTTCTTTTTTGCCGCGCTCCAGTCCATCCCACGTTCGCTGGTAGAAGCCGCCGCCATCGACGGCGCAGGCCCGATTCGCCGCTTCTTCAAGCTGTCGCTGCCGCTGATCGCCCCGGTGAGTTTTTTCCTGCTGGTGGTCAACCTGGTGTACGCCTTTTTCGACACCTTTCCGGTTATCGATGCTGCCACGGCGGGCGGCCCGGTGCAGGCGACTACCACGCTGATTTATAAGATCTACCGCGAAGGTTTTGCCGGGCTGGATCTGTCGGCCTCTGCCGCGCAGTCGGTGGTGCTGATGTTCCTGGTGATTGTCCTGACGGTGGTTCAGTTCCGCTATGTTGAAAGTAAGGTGCGCTACCAATGATTGAGAACCGTCCAGGGCTGACGATTTTCAGCCACACCATGCTGATTCTGGGGATTATCGTCATCCTTTTTCCGCTGTATATCGCCTTCGTCGCGGCCACGTTAGATACCAAAGCGGTCTTCGACACGCCGATGACGCTGATCCCAGGCTCGCATCTTTTTGAAAACATGGCGACCATCTGGACGCAAGGCGTGGGTGCCAACAGCGCGCCGTTCTGGCTGATGATGCTCAACAGCTTCATCATGGCGTTTGGCATCACGGTGGGCAAAATCACGGTGTCGATGCTCTCGGCGTTTGCCATCGTCTGGTTCCGCTTTCCGCTACGCAACCTGTTCTTCTGGATGATTTTTATCACCCTTATGCTGCCGGTCGAAGTGCGAATCTTCCCGACGGTCGAAGTGATCGCCAACCTCAAGATGCTGGACAGCTACGCGGGCCTGACGCTGCCGCTGATGGCCTCGGCGACGGCGACCTTCCTGTTCCGCCAGTTCTTTATGACCCTGCCGGACGAGCTGATTGAAGCGGCGCGCATTGACGGCGCGTCGCCGATGCGCTTTTTCCGCGACATCGTGCTGCCGCTGTCCAAAACCAACCTCGCGGCGCTGTTTGTTATCACCTTTATCTACGGCTGGAACCAGTATCTGTGGCCGCTATTGATTGTGCAGGACGTCAATCTCGGCACCGCTGTGGCGGGCATTAAAGGCATGATCGCCACTGGCGAAGGCACCACCCTCTGGAACCAGGTGATGGCGGCAATGCTGCTTACGCTTATCCCCCCGGTCGTTATTGTTTTAGCCATGCAGCGCGCGTTCGTGCGTGGTTTAGTGGACAGTGAGAAATAAGATGGCAGATTTAAAATTACAGGCAGTCACCAAAAGCTGGGATGGCAAAACCCAGGTCATCCAGCCGCTGACGCTCGACGTGGCGGACGGCGAGTTTATTGTGATGGTCGGCCCGTCCGGCTGTGGCAAATCGACCCTGCTGCGTATGGTGGCAGGGCTTGAACGCGTCACTAGCGGCGATATCTGGATTGACCGCCAGCGCGTGACCGAGAAGGAGCCGAAAGATCGCGGTATCGCCATGGTGTTTCAGAACTATGCGCTCTATCCGCACATGAGCGTGGAGGAGAACATGGCCTGGGGCCTGAAAATCCGCGGCATGGGCAAGGGGCATATCGACGAGCGCGTCAAAGAAGCCGCGCGCATTCTGGAACTGGACGGTTTGCTCAAGCGCCGTCCGCGCGAGCTGTCCGGCGGGCAGCGTCAGCGCGTGGCGATGGGCCGCGCCATCGTGCGTGACCCGGCGGTGTTTTTATTTGATGAGCCGCTGTCTAACCTCGACGCCAAGCTGCGCGTGCAGATGCGTCTGGAGTTGCAACACCTGCATCGCCGCCTCAAAACAACTTCGCTGTACGTGACCCACGATCAGGTAGAAGCCATGACTCTGGCGCAGCGTGTGATGGTGATGAACAAAGGTATCGCCGAGCAGATTGGTACACCGGTTGAAGTGTATGAAAAGCCTGCCAGCCGCTTTGTGGCGAGCTTTATCGGCAGCCCGGCAATGAATCTGCTGGAAGGGCGCATCAGCAGCGCAGGCACGCATTTTGAGCTGGAAAGCGGCATGGCGTTACCGATCAACTGGTTTTATCGTGGTTACGCCGGGCGTAAAATGACGCTCGGTATCCGCCCGGAACATATTGCGCTAAGCTCGCAGGCAGAAGGCGGCGTGCCGTTGGTGATGGACACGCTGGAGATGCTGGGTGCTGATAATCTGGCGCACGGACGCTGGGGCGAACAAAAAATGGTGGTGCGTCTTGCGCATCAGGAACGCCCAAAGGCGGGCAGCACGCTGTGGCTGCATCTGCCGGAAAATCACCTGCACTTATTTGATGGTGAAACAGGACAACGCGTATGAGTAACTGGCCATATCCCCACATCGTCGCCCATCGTGGCGGCGGTAAGCTGGCACCGGAAAACACGCTGGCGGCAATTGACGTAGGTGCGCACTACGGGCACACGATGATTGAGTTTGATGCCAAGCTGTCGAAAGATGGCGAAATTTTTCTGCTGCACGATGACAACCTTGAGCGCACCAGCAACGGCTGGGGCGTGGCGGGTGAACTGCCGTGGCACGACCTGCTGAAGGTGGATGCCGGGAGCTGGTACAGCAAAGCATTCAAAAACGAACCGCTGCCGCTACTGGCGCAAGTGGCCGATCGCTGCCGGAAGCACAGCATGATGGCAAATATTGAAATCAAACCGACTACCGGCACCGGTCCGCTGACGGGTAAAGCGATTGCGCTGGCGGCGCGTGAATTGTGGGCAGGGATGACCGCGCCGCTGCTGTCGTCATTTGAAATCGACGCTCTGGAAGCGGCTCAGGCTGCCGCCCCGGAACTGCCGCGCGGTTTATTGCTGGATGAGTGGCGTGATGACTGGCAGGCGTTGACCACGCGTTTAGGCTGCGTGTCGATTCATCTGAATCACAAGCTGCTGGATGAAGCGCGCGTGAAAATGCTGAAAGAGGCTGGCCTGCATATCCTGGTGTATACGGTCAACAAACCCCAGCGTGCCGCTCAACTACTGCGCTGGGGCGTTGACAGTATCTGTACCGACGCAATTGATGCTATCGGCCCACACTTTAGTTCTGCGGACTATTAAGCATATCGCCATTCGCGCGCGGCGGTATCATGTGCTGCTGCCCGCTGCTCTGAGTCGTCGCACCGCCTAACATGCCGCCGTTGCTATTCGGCAACGGTTGCTCACGCACTTGGCCCTGCTGGATGCGCTGGGTATTGTTGTTCATCTGCGTTTGCAAATTCTGCTGCTGAAGCTGCGTCTGGGTTCTCAACTGCTGGTTGAGCATCCCTTTTTGCTGCTGTTGCTGCCCCATCATTTCAGTCTGCATACGTTGCTGGCTGGGTATAACGTAACCCTGTTGATTTGGGTTGTTCATGGTGTTCAGTGGCTGTGCGAGCGCGGCAAACGGAAGCAGCGCCGTAAGAATCAGTAATCGTTTCATTGTCATCTCCCCTTCTGAGGCTTCTCTTAAGTTTATCTCGAATCTGCCACCACGATGATTTTTTAAGAGTTGTGAACCAGGCTTAAACGGGAATATGGATCCCATCACCTGGAGAACAACAATGATAAAACCAACGTTTTTGCGCTGGGTAGCGATCGCTGCGCTGATGGCCGGCGGCACATTCACTGTGGCGGCAAACCCGCCAGCGGCTCCACCAGTGTCCTACGGCGTGGAGGAAGATGTTTTTCATCCCGTGCGGGCGAAGCAGGGCATGGTGGCATCGGTTGATGCGATGGCGACTCAGGTCGGTGTTGATATTCTCAAACAGGGCGGTAACGCGGTGGATGCCGCTGTGGCGGTTGGCTACGCGCTGGCGGTGACTCATCCACAGGCGGGCAACCTTGGCGGCGGCGGGTTTATGATGCTGCGCACCAAGGACGGCAAAACCACGGCGATCGACTTCCGCGAAATGGCGCCGAATCAGGCTTCACGCGATATGTTCCTCGATGACCAGGGCAATCCGGACAGCAAAAAATCCCTGACGTCCCACCTGGCTACCGGCACGCCGGGCACCGTGGCGGGCTTTTCGCTCGCGCTGGAAAAGTACGGCACGCTGCCGCTGAATAAAGTCGTGCAGCCCGCTATCAAGCTGGCGCGCGATGGCTTTGTGGTGAACGACGCGCTGGCAGACGATCTCAAAACTTACGGCAGCGAGGTCATCCCTAATCATGAAAACAGCAAAGCGATCTTCTGGAAGGACGGCGAGCCGCTGAAAAAGGGCGACAAGCTAGTGCAGAAGAACCTGGCGAAAAGCCTGGAGCTGATTGCTGAACACGGGCCGGACGCCTTCTACAAAGGGGCGATTGCCGACCAGATTGCCGAAGAGATGCAAAAGAACAACGGGCTTATCACGAAAGCCGATCTTGCGGAATACAAAGCGATAGAGCGCGAGCCAATTAGCGGCGACTATCGCGGTTATCAGGTCTATTCCATGCCGCCGCCCTCTTCCGGCGGGATCCATATCGTGCAGATCCTCAATATTCTTGAAAACTTCGATATGCACAAATTCGGTTTTGGCAGTGCGGATGCGATGCAGGTGATGGCCGAAGCCGAGAAATATGCCTACGCCGACCGCTCGGAATACCTGGGCGATCCGGATTTTGTGAAGGTGCCGTGGCAGGCGCTGACCAATAAAGCTTATGCCAAATCGCTGGCCGACCAGATCGACATAAACAAGGCCAAACCGTCGAGCCAGATCCGTCCCGGCAAGCTGGCCCCGTACGAAAGCAATCAAACCACTCACTTCTCGGTGGTGGATAAAGACGGCAACGCGGTGGCGGTAACCTACACGCTCAATACTATTTTTGGTACCGGGATTGTGGCGGGTAATAGCGGCATCCTGTTGAACAACGAGATGGATGATTTCTCTGCCAAACCAGGGGTGCCGAACGTTTACGGGCTGGTGGGTGGCGATGCCAACGCGGTAGGGCCGAAGAAGCGCCCGCTGTCGTCCATGTCACCGACGATCGTAGTGAAAGACGGCAAAACCTGGCTGGTCACCGGCAGCCCCGGCGGGAGTCGTATTATCACCACCGTGCTGCAAATGGTGGTCAACAGTATTGATTATGGGATGAACGTTGCCGAAGCGACCAACGCACCGCGCTTCCACCATCAGTGGCTGCCAGACGAGCTGCGCGTTGAAAAAGGTTTTAGCCCTGACACGGTAAAACTACTGGAGCAGCGCGGGCAGAAAGTGGTGGTGAAAGAGGCAATGGGTAGCACCCAGAGTATTATGGTCGGGCCGGACGGCACGCTGTTTGGCGCGTCGGACCCGAGGACGGTGGATGATTTGACGGCGGGGTACTGATCAAAGGGGCGAGGGGACTGCACCGTACGGTCTTTTCCCCTTCGCCCCTTTGGGGTGTACGGTCCGGGGTGAGGGGAATAAACTACTTCATTCTTGCCATATAATACGCATCCACATACTCGCCGTTGCGCAGGGCATATTTCCTGCCGGTGCCCTCAATCTCGAATCCGTGTTTTTTGTAAACCGCCACCGCCGGTGCGTTATCCACGAACACGGTTAGCTCAATACGCTCGACGCGCAGCCAGTTATCACACATATCAATCATGGTACGCATCAATGCGCTGGCGACGCCGCGGTTGTGCCACTGCGCACCCACGCAAATGCCAAAATCAGCGACGTGGCTGCGGCGCGGGCGCTGGGTCACATCAATGCAAAGATGCCCCACGACGAGGTTATCAATGCAGGCGACAAGCTGTTTTACGCCGACCCGGTCGGTTAGCCGTTCATGCCACATCGATTCAGAAGGATGAGGAACCTGTAGCGTGTTGTGATACACCTCCGGCTGCGCGTGGATCTGACGAATCGCATCGTAATCTTTCGGTTCAGCGTGGCGTATCACTATCTCACTCATTCCTGCGTCCTCATTGGGTTGATGTCCCTTTTAACATCATTGACTTTGAAATTTGAGTCAACTCACTTTTTTGCAAAAAGTATTGGACAAGTGCGAATGAGAATGATTATTATTGTCTCGCGTTCAGGAAGACCTCTACGGGAACCTGAAAGCACGACATTGCTCACATTGCTTCCAGTATTACTTTAGCCAGCCGCGTGCTGGCTTTTTTTTTGTTATGGTAAGACACAGCAACCTTAAAAAGGACTGGACCATGACCCTACACTGCGCATTTATTGGATTTGGCAAAAGCACCACGCGTTATCACCTTCCGTACGTTCTCAACCGTAGAGACAGCTGGCACGTGGCGCACATCTTCCGCCGCAACGCGAAGCCGGAAGAGCAGGCTCCGCAGTATTCCCATATTCATTTCACCAGCGATCTCGATGAGGTCTTAAACGATCCGCAGGTCAAGCTCGTGATTGTCTGTACCCATGCCGACAGCCATTTCGAGTACGCGAAACGCGCGCTGGAAGCAGGTAAAAACGTGCTGGTAGAAAAGCCCTTTACCCCGACGATGGTCGAAGCCAAAGCACTTTTTGCGCTGGCAAAAAGCAAAGGGCTGACCGTCACGCCGTATCAGAATCGTCGCTTTGATTCTTGCTTCCTGACGGCGAAAAAGGCTATTGAGAGCGGCAAACTGGGCGATATCGTTGAAGTGGAAAGCCATTTTGACTACTTCCGCCCGGTCGCGGAAACCAATCCAGGCCTGCCGCAGGACGGATCGTTTTATGGTCTGGGCGTGCATACCATGGACCAAATCATCTCCCTGTTTGGGCGTCCGGACCACGTGGCGTACGACATCCGCAGCCTGCGTAATAAAGCCAATCCGGACGATACCTTCGAGGCGCAGCTTTTCTTCGGCGACCTGAAAGCGATTGTCAAAACCAGCCATCTGGTGAAAATCGACTATCCAAAATTTATCGTTCACGGCACTAACGGCTCGTTTATCAAGTACGGCATCGACCAGCAGGAAACCAGCCTGAAGGCCAACATCATGCCGGGCGAAGCGGGCTTTGCGGCAGATGATTCCATTGGCCTGCTGGAGTATGTGAACCGCGAGGGCGTCACCGTCAAAGAAGAGGTCAAACCTGAGACAGGCGACTATGGCCGCGTCTACGATGCACTGTTTGAAACCCTCACCCAGGGTGCGCCAAATTACGTCAAGGAAACTGAAGTTCTGACCAATCTTGAAATCCTGGAACGCGCCTTTGAGCAGGCTTCTCCTGCCACGGTAACCCTCGCCAGATAAGCAAAAATGGCTCCTCTGTGCTTGTTCATAATTTTTGAACAGAGGAGTCAATTTTCACCCTCTATGATCCTAAAGCGTTTGCGTCCACACTTATTCCATCGAAACGAACTGGGGTGAAAACAATGATCTTCTTACGCAAAGCAAACGAACGTGGTCACGCGAATCATGGCTGGCTGGACTCATGGCATACCTTTTCGTTTGCCGACTACTACGACCCGAATTTCATGGGCTTCTCGGCACTGCGCGTGATTAACGATGACGTGATTGATGCAGGCCAGGGCTTCGGTACGCATCCGCATAAAGACATGGAAATCCTGACTTACGTGCTCGAAGGTGCCGTGGCGCACAAAGACAGCATGAGTAACGAAGAGCAGGTTCCGGCGGGTGAGTTCCAGATCATGAGCGCGGGTACCGGCGTGCGTCACTCGGAATACAACCCGAGCAAAACGGAAAAACTGCACCTGTATCAAATCTGGATCATTCCAGAAGAAACCGGCATCACGCCGCGCTACGAACAGCGCCGCTTTGATGCAGAGCAGGGCAAACAGCTGGTGTTGTCTCCGGATGCGCGTGAAGGTTCACTGAAAGTGCATCAGGATATGGAACTTTACCGCTGGGCACTGGCGAAAAACGAACAATCTGTACACCAGATTGCCGCCAACCGCCGCGTGTGGATCCAGGTAGTGAAAGGTAACGTGACCATCAACGGCACCAAAGCGACCACCGCCGATGGCCTGGCCGTTTGGGATGAACAAGCGCTGTCCGTTCACGCTGACAGCGAAAGTGAAATTCTGCTCTTCGATCTGCCACCGGTATAAATAATTCCTCAACCTTCCCTTTAAACGGGGAAGGTTGAGTCATCTCCGTGATAAACTGAGGAAATGTTCCCTTCACTGTTTCCCTCTGGACGATGAAAAAGAAAAGACCCGTACTTCAGGACGTCGCCGATCGCGTCGGTGTGACCAAAATGACGGTCAGCCGCTTCTTACGTAACCCGGAACAGGTTTCCCTGGCGTTACGTGGCAAGATTGCCGCTGCTCTTGATGAACTGGGTTATATCCCCAACCGCGCCCCCGATATTCTTTCCAATTCCACCAGCCGCGCGGTCGGTGTTCTGCTTCCTTCCTTAACCAACCAGGTGTTTGCTGAAGTACTGCGCGGTATCGAAAGCGTGACCGACGCTTTTGGTTATCAAACCATGCTCGCGCACTATGGGTACAAACCGGAACTGGAAGAGGAACGTCTTGAATCGATGCTTTCCTGGAACATCGATGGCCTGATTTTAACCGAACGTACTCACACCCCGCGCACCCTCAAAATGATTGGCGTCGCCGGCATTCCTGTCGTGGAGCTGATGGACAGTCAGTCGCCGTGCCTGGATATCGCCGTTGGGTTCGATAACTACGAAGCCGCACGTCAGATGACCGCCGCCATTCTTGCTCGCGGGCATCGCCACGTGGCCTATTTAGGCGCACGTCTGGATGAACGTACTATCATCAAACAGAAGGGCTACGAGCAGGCGATGCTTGATGCGAACTTAACGCCGTACAGCGTGATGGTCGAACAATCGTCTTCTTATTCGTCCGGTATTGAACTGATGCGCCAGGCGCGTCGCGAATATCCGCAGCTTGATGGCATCTTCTGTACTAACGATGACCTCGCGGTCGGGGCGGCATTTGAATGCCAGCGTCTGGGGCTGAAAATCCCTGACGATATCGCGATTGCTGGCTTCCACGGCCACGATATCGGGCAGGTGATGGAGCCGCGTCTGGCGAGCGTCCTGACGCCGCGCGAGCGTATGGGCCGCATCGGTGCGGAACGCCTGCTGGCGCGCATTCGTGGTGAAGTGGTGACGCCAAAAATGTTAGATTTAGGTTTCACCTTGTCACCAGGTGGATCCATTTAGCCTGACAAATTTGAACTAGCTCACACTTATTCACATCGCGCACGTTTGGATATTGCTTCTCTATAGTCCCGGCAGGACAATGTTACCGATAACTGTTACCCGTAACAATTGACTGAGGGACTCCCTTTGAGCACGACGAATCACGATCACCACGTTTACGTTTTGATGGGCGTTTCCGGTAGCGGTAAATCAGCCGTTGCCAGCGAAGTGGCGCATCAACTTCAGGCCGCATTTCTTGATGGCGACTTCCTTCATCCGCGCAGCAATATCTCTAAAATGGCTGCGGGCGAACCGCTGAACGATGACGATCGCAAACCGTGGTTGCAAGCACTGAACGACGCCGCTTTCGCGATGCAGCGCACCAATAAGGTGTCTCTGATTGTCTGTTCCGCGCTGAAAAAGACCTATCGCGATCTGCTGCGTGACGGTAATCCGAACCTCTCCTTTATCTACCTGAAAGGCGATTTCGAGGTGATTGAAAGCCGCCTGAAGGCGCGTAAAGGTCATTTCTTTAAGACTCAGATGCTGGTCACCCAGTTTGACGCATTGCAGGAACCGGGTGCAGACGAAGCGGATGTACTGATCGTGGATATCGATCAGCCGCTGGACGGTGTTGTTGCCAGCACTATTGAGGTCATTACTAAAAGGCAGTAAGTTTTGAGTACATTAACGTTAGTTTTGACAGCAGTCGGCTCCGTTTTGCTGCTGCTGTTTTTAGTGATGAAGGCGCGTATGCATGCCTTCGTTGCTTTGATGGTGGTTTCTATTGGTGCAGGTCTCTTTTCCGGTATGCCGCTCGATAAAATCGCAGCGACCATGGAAAAAGGGATGGGAGGCACGCTAGGTTTCCTGGCGATTGTGGTCGCGCTGGGCGCGATGTTCGGCAAGATTTTGCATGAAACGGGCGCGGTCGATCAGATTGCCGTCAAGATGCTCAAATCCTTCGGCCACAGCCGCGCGCATTATGCGATTGGTCTGGCGGGTCTGATTTGCGCGCTGCCGCTGTTCTTTGAGGTGGCCGTGGTGCTGCTGATAAGCGTGGCGTTTTCGATGGCGCGCCATACCGGCACTAACCTCGTTAAGCTTGTGATCCCGCTGTTTGCGGGCGTTGCGGCGGCTGCTGCGTTCCTGCTGCCTGGGCCCGCGCCGATGCTGCTGGCGTCCCAGATGCACGCTGACTTTGGCTGGATGATCCTGATTGGCCTGTGTGCTGCGATCCCGGGGATGATTATCGCCGGGCCGCTGTGGGGCAATTTTATCAGTCGCTATGTTGAGCTGCACATTCCTGACGACATCACCGAGCCGCACCTGGGCGAGGGCAAAATGCCGTCCTTCGGCTTCAGCCTGTCGCTGATCCTGCTGCCGCTGGTGCTGGTCGGTCTGAAAACCATCGCCGCACGCTTTGTGCCAGTGGGTTCCAGCACCTACGAATGGTTCGAGTTTATCGGCCATCCGTTCACCGCGATCCTGGTGGCGTGTCTGGTGGCAATTTACGGCCTGGCGGTGCGTCAGGGTATGCCAAAAGACAGAGTGATGGAGATCTGCGGTGCTGCGCTACAGCCGGCGGGGATTATTCTGCTGGTGATTGGTGCAGGCGGCGTGTTCAAGCAGGTGCTGGTGGATTCCGGCGTCGGTCCCGCACTGGGCGAAGCGCTCACCGGCATGGGTCTGCCGATTGCCGTGACCTGCTTCGTGCTGGCGGCTGCGGTACGTATCATCCAGGGTTCTGCGACTGTCGCGTGTTTGACCGCTGTAGGTCTGGTGATGCCGGTGATTGAACAGCTGAACTATTCCGGCGCGCAGATGGCCGCGTTGTCTATCTGTATCGCGGGCGGTTCGATTGTGGTGTCGCACGTAAATGACGCAGGCTTCTGGCTGTTCGGTAAATTTACCGGTGCCACAGAGGCGCAAACCCTGAAAACCTGGACGCTGATGGAGACTATCCTCGGCACGACAGGTGCGATTGTCGGGATGATTGCGTTTACGTTGTTGAGCTGAGATTTGTTCAAGCTAAAAGGGGCTTCTATTTGAAGCCCCTTTTTCATTGCAATAGGGATGAATTAGATGGAGATAAAATGCCTGGAATTCCATCGACCTGAAAATAGCATCGGTGATTATTCGTGTTTGTTTCGGTAAGTAACGCACTGATTTTATCTAGATCAGTTACTTCATAACGTTCATAAGAATGCATATAGCGTTCAAGTTCTTTCATGCACAAAATCTGGCGAATGCGTGACTCAATACCTACATCCATTACATACTTTTTAAATTTCGGTGAGATCCAAAAAATTAACTCCATGATGTTACTAAGTTTTCCTGTTAGTTGTTCTATTACGTCCTGCTTACTTCGAACACTACCTACCATCCATGCGGGTTCGTTGTGCGATATGCGATTTCTAAACGAGCGGACTTCCTCAATACGACGACGAACAGCATCTCGCTGATGAAACATGGGATTTTTTGTTTCTTGAACTCTGGGAAGTTTGCGAAACACTCGCGTGAGCTCGTGAGGCCAAAGAAAACACTTATCTGAGCCATCGTAAAAATGCTTATCCAACAGATATTCCCAGGTTGCGAAATCACACTGTGAAATGACTTGATCAACTGTGGGGATTGGATTCGCGATTCCTTTGTTCTCAAGGTTACGCTTGGCACTCTTTTTAGCACTTTTTATGCAGTCGTTAAATTTACGCACCTGCTCGGCTATTATCGACTGACCGCGATCGTCGGTGTCCTGTCGGTTCGGCACAAGACTAAACCAGTATTCGCCGTCATCCCCTTGATACTTGGCAAATGTGACATGGTGAAGGGCGTTGCGGAGCGCTACTTCTACAACTTGAATGAGAGGGTAAAATGCTCCGACGATGGCAAGGTTCCAACAATATGCTCCTAAAAGTTGAGCATCAGTTTGTGTCGCCAGGGAGGTAGCGTAGCTACTTAATCGAATTCGACTAAGTAGTCTTGTTGGTTCAGCGTAATCATAGGACTCTGGCATGATAGTTATTATCTGTTGGAGACAAGGGCCGTAATTCTAAGCCTTAGAAGGCTTTACCTCTACATATTGAATGGGTTCTGTAGGAGATAGGATGCTCGAAACCGGATATCCATAAGATATCTAATGGATATCTTGCTATGCTAAAAATTAGCCGATATACTTTTTCGCGTAGCTAATCGAAAGTTCTTCTCCCACCTTAGTCGTGGTGCCAGTTCTCCGATAAAAAGCGAAAGGATACCGGCCCCGGAATCATGAAAATGATCCCGGGGTTGTTTTTTTGTTGCTACATCAAGCTACAACTCAAATATCCATTGTACCTACAGGCGTGTTTAGCCAGCGCGGCGCTTTCAGCGTATCGCTATAAAACGCCACCAAATCGTAAAGCAAATCTCCCGCCACTCTTTCATCACTCTCTGACAGCGAACGCGCCAACAGCAGTTGCGTTAACAGCTGGCAGTACCTCCCCAGTTGATCCACTTCCGGTTCGAAGACCGGTACGTCCAGCGGCAGGTCATCTACCGTCAGGCTGGCTTTTAAATGTTCAGGAATAGGCTCAAGTAGTGTTGGCTGGAGCAGTGCCAGGCAGGCGGAAAGCCGTCCGCATAGCGCCATCTTTTGGGTTGGATCGTCACATTCAACCAGCACGTCTACGAATTGCTCACAGTTGCCCGCCAGCTCGGTGAAATCGGTGTTGCTATCGAATGGAACGGTAAATAAAGAATGAGAATAGCTAAGGGTAGTTGTCATATGACAGCCTCTAATGAGATGAATTGACCACCACAGAAGGGACCAACCTTGCTGGTGGTGGACTGAACGGAGTTGGTCCTACCGGCCTCATCAGCTACCGGCGCGCCTTGCGGCGCCACCGTCCAGCCCACCATTGAGGTGTAGCTGTCCACGCAATAATAACGAGTTTTATCGCGGATGAGGATAACAGGGGACCAACCCAGACGCCTGATTTTGCAGGCGTGGCGAGAAGATACTGCTTTGCTGATTGGGTAGCAAGAGTGGCTCTGGAAGGCGGCTCGCAAAACGAAATATTATTTTTGAGGAGTGCGGCCTGATGCCCTCACCCCGGACCATACACCCACAGGGAGAGGGAGCAAACATTAAAAACGACAACTTTTGTTGTCGTTTTGCTTTTACCTACCCCTTCATCCATGCCCGGATCCCATCCAGGAACATCTGCGTCGCCATCATCACCAGAATCAATCCCATCAGCCTTTCCAGCGCATTCACGCCTCTTTCGCCCAGCAGGCGCAAAAACAGCGACGATTGCAGCAAGATGATAAACGTTCCGCCCCAGGCGATCAGCAGGGCGATCACCAGATGGCTCATCTGATTCGGATACTGATGCGACAGCAGCATCAGCGTGGCAAGAATTGTTGGGCCGGCGACCAGCGGGATCGCAAGCGGTACGATAAACGGCTCTTCACCAGCGGGCAGGCCGCTGCTGCTGCCTTCGGCGCTCGGGAATATCATTTTGATGGCAATCAGGAACAGAATAATACCGCCCGAAATCGAGACCGTTTCAGCGCGAAGGTTCAGGAACGCGAGGATTTTTTCACCGGCGAACAGGAAGATAAGCATCACCAGCAGCGCGATGAGCAGTTCGCGGATCATGATCGCCCGGCGACGCTTTGGCTCAGTGTGTTTCAGCACTGACATGAAGATGGGCAGGTTTCCGAGTGGGTCCATAATCAGGATCAGAAGCACCGCTGCGGAAATAATTTCAGTCATTATAGTTATCCCTGATAAAGCTTGTGGTTTCTATTGTAATTAGTGGTATTACTGATCGCAGCGCAATCATCGATTAATTTCGCTTGCGACTTTGGCAGCATTTTGTAATGTGAAGCATATCCCAGTTGAATACTGGTTTGCACAAACAGCACACACCTCTGCAGGAAATAAAAGATATGAAAAACGTTGGTTTTATCGGCTGGCGCGGTATGGTCGGCTCTGTACTCATGCAACGCATGGTTGAAGAGCGCGATTTTGACGCCATCCGTCCGGTCTTCTTCTCCACTTCCCAGTTCGGGCAAGCTGCGCCCGCGTTCGGCAACGCGTCTACGGGCACGCTTCAGGACGCCTTTAATCTGGAAGCGCTGAAGGCGCTCGACATTATCGTTACCTGCCAGGGCGGCGATTATACCAACGAAATCTATCCAAAGCTGCGTGAAAGCGGCTGGCAGGGCTACTGGATTGACGCGGCTTCTTCGCTGCGTATGAAAGACGATGCCATCATTATCCTCGATCCGGTTAACCAGGGCGTTATTACCGACGGCCTGAATAACGGCGTGAAAACGTTCGTGGGCGGAAACTGTACCGTGAGCTTGATGCTGATGTCGCTCGGCGGCCTGTTTGCGCAGGACCTGGTTGAGTGGGTTTCCGTTGCAACGTATCAGGCCGCATCCGGCGGCGGCGCGCGTCATATGCGTGAACTGTTGGCGCAGATGGGCCAACTGCATCATCACGTGGCGGACGAGCTGGCGAACCCGGCATCCGCGATTCTGGATATCGAACGTAAAGTCACCCACCTGAGCCGCAGCGGCGATCTACCGGTTGATAACTTCGGCGTACCGCTGGCCGGCAGCCTGATCCCGTGGATCGACAAACAGCTCGATAACGGCCAGAGCCGCGAAGAGTGGAAAGGGCAGGCGGAGACCAACAAAATTCTCAATACGGCGACGGCAATTCCGGTTGATGGATTGTGCGTGCGCGTTGGCGCGCTGCGCTGCCACAGCCAGGCCTTCACGATTAAACTGAAAAAAGATGTGTCTATTCCGACCGTAGAAGAACTGCTGGCCGCTCACAACCCGTGGGCGAAAGTGGTGCCGAACGACCGTGATATCACCATGCGCGAACTGACGCCTGCTGCCGTCACCGGCACCTTAACCACTCCGGTGGGCCGCTTGCGTAAGCTGAATATGGGGCCGGAGTTCCTCTCCGCCTTCACCGTCGGGGACCAGCTACTGTGGGGGGCCGCCGAGCCGCTACGCAGAATGCTGCGCCAGCTAGCGTAATAAGTGTTAACTCAAGGGGTGAATTTTCACCCCTTTTTTTGCGTACTACATGGAGTGTGACGCAGATGGTTTGTTATTTTTCAGGAGTCATGTAAAGCGTTGGCTATGCTTTAAGGGAGATTCGATTCTTACCTGAGGGTAGGACGGAGCAGAGAGGATGCACATTGTGCTGCGCCGTTCAGGTCACATTAAAAGTCGCGCCGGAGCGCTTAAATAGGGCGACATTAAAAAAACAGGATGAATACCATGTCCGATCGTATTGATAGAGACGTGATAAATGCGCTAATTGCGGGTCATTTCTCCGACCCCTTTTCTGTGTTGGGTATGCACCCTACCGACGAGGGGCTGGAAGTCCGGGCATTGTTACCTGATGCCACTGAAGTGTGGGTTATCGAACCCAAAACCGGCCGCAAAGTGGGTAAGCTGGAGTGCCTTGATTCGCGGGGCTTCTTCTGCGGCTTGATTCCCCGCCGTAAAAATCTTTTCCGTTATCAGCTCGCCGTGCTCTGGCATGGTCATGAAAACCTGCTCGACGATCCCTACAGTTTTGGTCCGCTTATTCAGGAGATGGATGCCTGGCTGCTGTCAGAAGGCACCCATTTACGCCCTTACGAAACGCTCGGCGCTCATGCCGATACGATGGACGGCGTGACCGGTACGCGCTTCTCCGTCTGGGCACCGAACGCACAGCGCGTCTCTGTCGTCGGACAGTTCAACTACTGGGATGGCCGCCGTCATCCTATGCGTCTGCGTCGTGAATCCGGCATCTGGGAGCTGTTTATTCCCGGTGCGCACAACGGTCAACTTTATAAATACGAAATGATCGATGCGCACGGCAAGCTGCGCGTGAAAGCCGATCCTTACGCTTTCGAAGCGCAGATGCGCCCGGATACCGCCTCGCTTATTTGCGGCCTGCCGGACAAAATCGTCCAAAGCGACGAGCGCAAACAGGCGAATAATTTTGACGCGCCGATTTCGATTTATGAAGTGCATCTGGGGTCCTGGCGTCGCCACACCGACAATAATTTCTGGCTCAGCTACCGTGAACTTGCCGACCAACTGGTGCCGTATGCCAAATGGATGGGCTTTACCCATCTGGAACTGCTGCCGATTAACGAGCATCCGTTCGACGGCAGTTGGGGTTATCAGCCAACCGGTTTGTATGCCCCTACGCGGCGCTTTGGGACCCGCGATGACTTCCGCTATTTCATCAGCGCTGCACACGCGGCGGGTTTAAGCGTGATCCTCGACTGGGTGCCGGGCCATTTCCCGTCGGATGATTTTGGGCTGTCCGAGTTTGACGGCACCGATCTCTACGAACATAGCGATCCGCGTGAAGGTTATCATCAGGACTGGAATACGCTGATTTATAACTATGGCCGCCGCGAAGTGACCAACTATCTGGTGGGTAATGCGCTGTACTGGATCGAACGCTTCGGCATTGATGCCCTGCGCGTGGATGCGGTGGCGTCAATGATTTACCGCGACTACAGCCGTAAAGAAGGGGAGTGGATCCCCAACGAATACGGTGGTCGCGAAAATCTCGAAGCCATTGAGTTTTTACGCACCACCAACCGCATTCTCGGTGAGCAGGTTCCCGGTGCGGTGACGATGGCGGAAGAGTCGACCGATTTTCCTGGCGTCTCCCGTCCGCCGTCGATGGGCGGGCTGGGTTTCTGGTACAAATGGAATCTCGGCTGGATGCACGACACGCTGGATTATTTCAAGCTGGATCCTATTTATCGTCAGCATCACCACGACAAACTGACCTTCGGGATGCTCTACAACAGCACCGAAAACTTTGTGCTGCCGCTTTCCCACGATGAAGTGGTCCACGGCAAAAAATCCATTCTTGACCGTATGCCGGGTGACGCCTGGCAGAAATTCGCTAACCTGCGCGCCTACTACGGCTGGATGTTTGCCTTCCCGGGTAAAAAACTGCTGTTTATGGGCAACGAATTTGCTCAGGGCCGTGAGTGGAACCATGACTCCAGTCTCGACTGGCATCTGCTGGAAGGGGGCGACAACTGGCATCACGGCGTTCAACGCCTGGTCCGCGACCTTAACCTGACCTATCGCCATCACAAAGCGCTACATGAACTCGATTTTGACTCGTATGGTTTCGAGTGGCTGGTGGTGGATGACCACGAACGTTCGGTATTTGTTTTTGTTCGCCGTGACAGCGCCGGTAACGAAATTATTGTGGCCAGCAACTTTACCCCGGTCCCGCGTCCACACTACCGTTTTGGCATTAATCAAAAAGGAAAATGGCGCGAAATCCTCAATACCGATTCCGGCCATTATCACGGCAGTAACGCAGGAAATGCCGGTGTGGTGTATAGCGATGAGCAGGAAAGCCATGGCCGGCCACAATCCCTGAGCCTTACGCTACCGCCACTCTCGACCATTTGGCTCATTCGGGAGGGCGAATGACGCAACTCACGCCAGGTCAACCCGCGCCACTGGGCGCCAGTTTTGACGGGAAAGGGGTCAATTTCACCCTCTTTTCCGCCCATGCGGAGCGGGTCGAACTCTGTGTGTTTGATGATGACGGGAATGAGCACCGCTACGATCTGCCCGCACGCAAGGGTGATATCTGGCACGGCTATCTGGCCGAGGCGAAGCCGGGATTACGTTACGGTTATCGCGTTCATGGTCCGTGGCAGCCTGAGCATGGGCTGCGTTTTAATGCCGCCAAGCTGCTGATCGACCCCTGCGCACTGCGCGTCGATGGCGATGTGAAAGATGACCGACTGTTTCTGGACGGCGAGCAGCAGCCCGATCCACGTGATAGCGCCGGTATTGCGCCTAAAAGCGTGGTCGTGGGCGATGCTTACGATTGGGAAGACGATGCCTCACCTGCTGTGCCGTGGGGCAACACGGTCATTTACGAAGCGCACGTTAAAGGGCTGACGTATCTGCATCCGTCGATCCCTGAGGAGATTCGCGGCACCTACCAGGCGCTCGGTCATCCGGTGATGATTGCGTATCTCAAGCATCTGGGTATTACCGCGCTTGAACTTTTGCCGGTCGCGCATTTTGCCTCTGAACCGCGCTTGCTGCGTTTGGGCCTCACCAATTACTGGGGCTATAACCCGCTGGCGATGTTTGCCCTCGATCCGCGCTACGCCTCGCACCCTGATAAAGCGCGGGACGAGTTTCGCGATGCCGTAAAGGCGCTGCACAGGGCCGGTATTGAGGTGATTCTGGACGTTGTGCTGAACCACAGTGCGGAGCTGGATCTCGAAGGGCCGACGCTCTCCCTGCGCGGAATCGATAACCGTAGCTATTATTGGATAAGGGAAGATGGCGATTATCACAACTGGACCGGTTGCGGTAACACGCTCAACCTCAGTCATCCAGCGGTGACGGATTACGCGCACGCCTGCCTGAAGTACTGGGTGGAAACCTACCATATTGATGGTTTCCGCTTTGATTTGGCTTCTGTGATGGGGCGTACACCCGCGTTTAGCCAGCAGGCTCCGCTGTTTGAGGCGATAAAAAATTGCCCGGTGCTTTCAACGGTGAAGCTGATTGCCGAACCGTGGGATATTGGTGAGGGCGGTTACCAGGTGGGGAATTTCCCTCCGCTGTTTGCCGAGTGGAACGATCGTTTTCGCGATGCCTCCCGTCGATTTTGGCTGGAAAGAAATCTGTCGTTAGGGGAGTTCGCCGGGCGCTTTGCGGCTTCCAGTGACATCTTCAGAGCGAGCGGCAGAAAACCGTCAGCAACCATTAACCTGGTGACGGCACATGATGGTTTTACCCTTCGCGACTGCGTTTGTTTCAATCAGAAACACAATGAGGCAAACGGCGAGGAAAATCGCGATGGCACTAACAATAACCATAGCTCCAATCATGGTATAGAAGGGTTAGAGGGGAGTCAGGATGTTATTGAGCGTCGGCGCGCCAGCGTTCACGCGCTCCTGGCCACGCTGCTGCTGTCGCAGGGGACGCCGATGCTGTTAGCCGGTGATGAACATGGCCACAGCCAGCACGGCAACAACAATGCGTATTGTCAGGATAACCCCCTGACCTGGCTCGACTGGGGAGAGGCGAACAGCGGATTGATTCATTTCACCGCAGCGCTGATTCACGTTCGTCAGACCATTCCTGCGCTAACGGCGGATCAATGGTGGGAAGAGGGCGACGGCAACGTTCGCTGGTTAAACAAAGCGGCACAACCGCTAAGTGCGCAAGAGTGGCAGAGCGGCGAAACCTGTCTGCAAATTTTGCTTTCGGATAAATGGCTTATCACGTTTAACGCGACGCAAGATGTCGCTGAGATTGTTTTACCTGACGGGGAGTGGCGAGCCATTTCCCCATTTGCCGGAGAGGATAACCCGGTAGTAATGGCTGTCTGGCATGGGCCTGCGCACGGAGTTTGCGTATTCCAAAGATGATAAAAAAGGAGTTAGTCATGGTTAGGTTAGAGAAGAACGATCCCTTGATGTTAGCACGCCAGCTGCCTTTAAAAACGGTCGCACTGATACTGGCTGGTGGACGCGGTACCCGTCTGAAAGATTTAACGATCAAACGTGCCAAGCCCGCCGTTCACTTTGGCGGTAAATTCCGCATTATTGATTTTGCCTTATCGAACTGTCTCAACTCCGGCATTCGCCGCATCGGCGTGATTACGCAGTATCAATCGCACACCCTGGTGCAGCATATTCAGCGCGGTTGGTCATTTTTCAGTGAAGAGATGAACGAGTTCGTCGACTTGCTCCCTGCGCAGCAGCGCGTACACGGTGAAAACTGGTATCGCGGCACGGCGGATGCGGTCACGCAAAACCTCGACATTATTCGCCGCTACCACGCTGAATACATCGTGATCCTCGCGGGTGACCATATCTACAAGCAAGACTACTCGCACATGCTGATCGACCATGTCGAAAAAGGGGCACGTTGCACCGTGGCGTGTCTGCCGGTGCCCGTTGCCGAGGCGACAGCATTCGGTGTGATGGACGTGGACGCTGACGACAAGATTATCGACTTTGTTGAAAAACCGGCTAACCCGCCGACCATGCCAAGCGATTCCAGTAAGTCCCTCGCCAGCATGGGTATCTATATCTTTGATGCGGAATACCTTTACGAATTGCTGGAAGAAGACGACAAAGATGAGAACTCCAGCCACGACTTCGGTAAAGACATCATTCCAAAAATTACCAAAGCTGGCATGGCGTATGCACATCCTTTCCCGTTGTCCTGCGTGCAATCCGATAAAGATGCAGAGCCGTACTGGCGCGATGTAGGAACGCTCGAAGCGTACTGGAAAGCCAACCTTGATTTGGCCTCCGTGACGCCTGAACTGGATATGTATGACCAGAACTGGCCGATTCGTACCCATATGGAATCGCTGCCGCCAGCCAAATTTGTTCAGGACCGTTCCGGAAGCCACGGCATGACGCTGAACTCGCTGGTATCCGGCGGCTGCATTATTTCTGGTTCGGTCGTGGTGCAGTCCGTTCTATTCCCGCGCGTTCGGGTGAACTCCTTCTGCAATATCGATTCGTCGGTACTGCTGCCGGATGTGTGGATTGGGCGTTCGTGCCGCTTACGCCGCTGTGTTATCGACCGTGCCTGTGTCATCCCAGAAGGTATGGTGATAGGGGAGAATGCGGAAGAAGACGCGCGTCGTTTCTATCGCTCAGAAGAAGGCATCGTACTGGTTACGCGTGAAATGCTGCGCAAACTGCAGGTCAAACAGGAGCGATGATGCAGGTTTTACATGTATGTTCAGAGATGTTCCCGCTACTAAAAACGGGCGGGTTGGCGGATGTACTCGGGGCATTACCAGCGGCGCAAATTGCGGAGGGCATTGATACTCGCGTGTTACTGCCCGCTTTTCCTGATATTCGCCGCGGTATACCGGATGCTCAGGTTGTCAGCCGTCGCGATACCTTTGCCGGGCGCATCACCCTGCTGTTTGGACATTACAACGGTGTTGGCATCTACCTGATTGATGCGCCGCACTTATATGACCGTCCAGGTAGCCCGTACCACGATACGAATCTGTTCGCCTATACCGACAACGTGCTGCGTTTCGCGTTGCTCGGTTGGGTGGGCGCCGAAATGGCGACCGGTCTGGATCCCTTCTGGCGTCCGGATATTGTCCATGCGCACGACTGGCATGCGGGTCTTGCACCTGCCTACCTGGCGGCGCGTGGTCACCCGGCAAAATCGGTCTTTACCGTGCATAACCTGGCTTATCAGGGCATGTATTACGCCCATCATATGAATGAAATAGATCTGCCATGGTCGTTCTATAACATGCACGGGCTGGAATTTAACGGCCAGATTTCGTTCCTGAAGGCCGGGCTTTATTATGCCGATCACATCACGGCGGTCAGTCCAACCTATGCTCGCGAAATCACCGAGCCGGAGTTCGGTTACGGCATGGAAGGACTGTTGCGTCAGCGTCAGCGTGAGGGACGTTTGACGGGCATCCTTAACGGCGTGGACGATAAAATTTGGAATCCAGAAACGGACCTTTTACTGGCATCACGGTTTAGTCGGGATTCGGTAGAAGACAAAGCGGAAAACAAACGTCAGCTGCAAATTGCCATGGGGCTGAAGGTTAACGACAAAGTCCCGCTGTTTGCGGTGGTCAGCCGCCTGACCAGCCAAAAAGGGCTGGATTTGGTGCTGGAGGCGCTGCCGGGATTACTGGCGCAGGGCGGTCAACTGGCGCTGCTGGGTGCAGGCGATCCGGTCTTGCAGGAAGGGTTCCTTGCGGCAGCTGCGGAACATCCTGGACAGGTGGGCGTGCAGATTGGCTATCACGAAGCCTTCTCGCACCGCATCATGGGCGGGTCAGATGTCATCCTCGTGCCTAGCCGCTTTGAGCCGTGCGGCTTAACGCAGCTGTACGGACTCAAATACGGCACGCTGCCGTTAGTGCGTCGTACTGGTGGGCTGGCGGATACGGTGTCAGATACGTCGCTGGAGAACCTGGCCGACGGCGTTGCCACCGGATTTTCTTTTGAAGACAGCAATGCCTGGTCGCTTTTGCGTGCGATTCGGCGTGCGTTTGTTTTGTGGTCGCGTCCCTCTTTATGGCGTTTCGTGCAACGTCAGGCGATGGCGATGGATTTTAGCTGGCACGTTGCGGCGCAGTCATACCGCGATCTTTATCAACGCTTGAAGTCGTAAGGCGGAGTCACTGATATGAATGCACCTTTTAGTTATGCATCCCCGACGCTCAGCATTGAGGCGTTAAAACATTCCATCGCCTATAAGCTGATGTTTACCATCGGGAAAGATCCGGTGATCGCCAACAAGCACGAATGGCTGAACGCCACGCTGTTTGCCGTGCGTGACCGACTGGTTGAGCGATGGCTGCGGTCTAACCGCGCCCAGCTTTCGCAGGAAACACGTCAGGTTTATTACCTGTCGATGGAGTTTTTGATTGGCCGCACCCTTTCCAACGCGCTGTTATCGCTCGGTATTTATGACGATGTCAAAAACGCACTGGAAGAGATGGGGTTAGATTTAGAAGAGTTGATTGACGAAGAAAACGACCCCGGTTTAGGCAACGGTGGTCTTGGGCGTCTGGCGGCCTGCTTCCTGGACTCGCTGGCAACGCTGGCGCTGCCGGGCCGTGGCTACGGCATTCGCTACGACTACGGCATGTTCAAGCAAAATATCGTCGATGGGCGTCAGAAAGAGTCGCCGGACTACTGGCTGGAATACGGGAACCCGTGGGAATTCAAACGCCACAACACGCGCTATAAAGTGCGCTTTGGCGGGCGTGTTCAGTTAGAAGGCAAGAAAAGCCGCTGGCTGGAGACCGAAGAGATCCTGGCGGTCGCCTACGACCAGATTATCCCTGGCTACGATACCGACGCGACCAACACGCTGCGTCTGTGGAACGCTCAGGCCAGTAGTGAAATCAACCTGGGTAAATTTAATCAGGGTGACTACTTCGCCGCAGTGGAAGATAAAAACCACTCCGAGAACGTGTCGCGCGTGCTTTACCCGGACGACTCGACCTATTCAGGCCGCGAGCTGCGTCTGCGTCAGGAGTACTTCCTGGTCTCATCCACCATCCAGGATATCCTCAGCCGTCACTATCAGCTGCACAGAACCTACAGCAACCTTGCGGAAAAGACCGCTATTCACCTGAATGACACGCACCCGGTGCTGTCCATTCCGGAGCTGATGCGTTTGCTTATCGACGAACATAAGTTCAGCTGGGACGAGGCGTTTGAAGTCACCTGTCAGGTCTTCTCCTACACCAACCATACGTTGATGAGCGAAGCACTGGAAACCTGGCCGGTTGATATGCTGGGCAAAATCCTGCCGCGCCACGTGCAAATCATCTTTGAAATTAACGACTATTTCCTTAAAACGTTGCAGGAACAGTATCCCGACGATACCGGTCTGCTGAGCCGTACTTCAATCATTGATGAATCCAACGGTCGCCGTGTGCGTATGGCATGGTTGGCAGTTGTCGTCAGCCATAAGGTGAACGGGGTTTCCGAGCTGCACTCCAACCTGATGGTGCAATCGCTGTTTGCCGATTTCGCTAAAATTTTCCCGATGCGCTTCTGTAACGTGACCAATGGCGTGACGCCGCGTCGCTGGCTGGCGCTGGCGAACCAGCCGCTGTCGGAAGTCCTGGATGACAATATCGGTCGCACATGGCGTACCGATCTCAGCCAGTTGAGCGAACTCGAACAGCACGTCGATTTCCCGCTGGTGAACAAAGCGGTGCGTGATGCCAAACTGCTGAATAAAAAGCGGCTGGCGGTGTACATGGCGCAGCATCTGAACGTGGTGGCCAACCCGAAAGCGCTATTCGACGTGCAGATCAAACGTATCCATGAATACAAACGTCAGCTGATGAACGTGCTGCATGTGATCACCCGCTACAACCGTATCAAAGCCGATCCGACTGCCGAGTGGGTGCCGCGCGTCAATATCTTTGCCGGTAAGGCCGCGTCAGCGTATTACATGGCGAAACACATCATTCACCTCATCAACGATGTGGCGAAAGTGATCAACAACGATCCGCAGATTGGCGACAAACTGAAGATCGTGTTTATCCCGAACTACAGCGTGAGTCTGGCGCAGCTGATCATCCCGGCGGCCGATCTTTCTGAGCAAATCTCGCTGGCGGGTACGGAAGCATCGGGCACCAGCAACATGAAGTTTGCCCTGAACGGCGCGCTGACCATCGGTACGCTGGACGGCGCGAACGTGGAGATGCTGGAACACGTGGGTGCGGATAACATCTTTATCTTCGGTAATACTGCGGAAGAGGTGGAAGCACTGCGTAAGCAGGGCTACAAACCGCGCGATTATTATGAGCAGGATGAAGAGCTTCGCGAAGTGCTCACGCAAATTGCGACCGGCGTGTTCAACCCTGAAGAGCCAGGCCGCTACCGCGATCTGGTCGATTCGCTGATCAACTTTGGCGATCACTATCAGGTGCTGGCGGATTTCCGCAGCTACGTGGATTGTCAGGATAAGGTGGACGAACTGTATCGCCATCAAGAGGAATGGGCCGCAAAAGCGATGCACAACATCGCCAATATGGGCTATTTCTCATCAGACAGGACCATCAAAGAGTATGCCGAGAAGATTTGGCATATTGATCCGGTGAGGTTGTAAAACACCCCCTAACCCTCTCCCCATAGGGGAGAGGGTTAGGGGTGAGGGGTATCAGGCCGCACTCGTTAAGACGCTAACGACAGCTCACGCTTTCCCGCGTTCTGTGCCAGCCACTGCGCGATGCGCGACTGCTGCTCGGCATCCAGCCACATCCCTTCTTTAGTTCGACGCCAGATAGCATCTTCAAGACGACGTACCCACTCATGCTCAACCAGATAGCGCAGTTCCGCCTCGTAAAGCTCATGACCAAAATGTTCGCCCAAATCAGCGAGCGCTTGCGCTTCGCCCAGAATCAGTTCCGTATTACTCCCGTAGGTGCGAGCAAAGTGGCGCGCCATTGATTCGGTAATAAACGGATAACGACGACGCAGTTTGGCGGCGTAATCATCACGGTCACTGCCGATATCCCCGCCAGGCAGCGTAGCGCCTTTGGTCCACGCCGGGCCGATGCCTTTGTAGTACGGTGTCAGTTTTTCCAGCGCATGCTCGGCCAGCTTGCGATAGGTGGTGAGCTTACCGCCGAATACCGACAGCAACGGCGCTTGCCCATCAACGTCATGAATATCGAGCGTATAGTCGCGGGTAATTGCCTGCGGTGAATCGGATTCGTCATCGCACAGCGGGCGCACGCCGGAATAGGTCCAGACCACGTCATCACGACCCAGCGGTTTTTTGAAGTGTGCGTTATACACTTTCAGCAGATAGGCGATCTCTTTCTCGTCGATCTCGACGTTTTTCGGGTCGCCGTTGTACTCCACATCGGTGGTGCCGATGATCGAGAACTCATCCATCCACGGAATGACAAACACGATGCGCTTATCTTCGTTTTGCAGGATGTAGGCCTGCTTTTGCGTGTGAACGCGCGGCACCACAATATGGCTGCCTTTGATCAGGCGGATACCGTACGGCGATGGCAAATGCAT
This sequence comes from Enterobacter sp. SCRI0065, assembly GCF_059766475.1. NCBI lineage: Bacteria > Pseudomonadati > Pseudomonadota > Gammaproteobacteria > Enterobacterales > Enterobacteriaceae > Enterobacter > Enterobacter sp. SCRI0065. The sequence continues at coordinate 142,161 of NZ_JCBAJB010000006.1, forward strand.
GCCATCGTCAAAGAATTGTTTCACCCACGGGCCAGTGGCGTTCACCAGTCCACGCGCCTGCCAGCTGAACTTCTCGCCGGTATCGATATCTTCGGCTTCGACAATCCACAGGCCGTTTTCGCGACGTGCTGCGGTGGCGCGAGTGCGGGTTTTGACCTCGCCCTCTTTCTTGACCACCATCTGGGCATTCGCCAGCACCAGACGTGCATCGTCCACCCAGCAGTCGGAATATTCGAATCCGCGCACGATTTCAGGTTTAAGCACCGATTCCGCGCCAAAGCGCAAACCGGTTGAGCTCGGCAGGCTGGTACGTTTGCCCAGATTATCGTACATAAACAGGCCGATACGAATCATCCACGCGGGACGCAAATGCGGGCGATGCGGCAGACGAAAGCGCATCGGGATCGCCAGATGTGGCGCCATTTTGAGTAAAACTTCGCGTTCGGCCAGCGCTTCGCTGACCAGGCGGAATTCGTAGTGTTCCAGGTAGCGCAGGCCGCCGTGGATCAGTTTGGAGCTGGCAGACGACGTCGCACAGGCGAGATCGTTGGCTTCCAGCATCAGTACAGATAAACCGCGTCCTGCGGCATCTGCCGCGATGCCGGCACCGTTGATGCCGCCGCCTATCACAATCAGATCTTTGGTTTCCATATCACCCTCATGCACTTTCGTTAAAGCTCATAAATGTTCGATATCGCTCATAATAGCAAAGGAACGCGTTTTTGGTAACATCAAAAAAACAATTTTGAGTGATAGAGATAACATAATGGCGTTTACCCGCCGCCAGGACGTACACTACGCGGTAAAATAGTGCGGTCAGCTTTTCTCCCTCTCCCTTATAGGAAGAGGGCAGGGGTGAGGGTCAGCAAGCCGCATAAAACCTGAATAATCGAAAGAGAACACCATGGATCAGTTTGAATGTATTAACGTCGAAGAAGCCCACCAAAAAATGCACCAGGGCAAGGCGGTGCTGGTGGATATCCGCGATCCACAAAGCTTTGCGATGGGTCATACGCCAGGCGCGTTTCATCTCACTAACGACACCCTGGGCGCGTTTATGCGCGATAACGATTTTGAAACGTCGGTGATGGTCATGTGCTATCACGGCAACAGCAGCAAAGGTGCCGCGCAATATCTGCTCACGCAGGGTTATGACGCCGTCTACAGCGTCGACGGTGGTTTTGATGCCTGGCATCGTCATTTCCCGGCGGAAGTTGAACATACGTTCGGCGGCTGATGCCGTATACTGTCCCCTTTTGTGTGGAAATGAGCGACTGCTGCCGATGTTGATGATCACCTCTTTTACCAACCCGCGCGTTGCCCAGGCGTTTGTCGATTATATGGCGACGCAGGGCGTTATCCTGACTATTCAGCAACATACCCAAACTGACGTCTGGCTGGCAGATGAAAGCCAGGCGGCACGCGTGAATGCGGAACTGGCTCGCTTTCTTGAGAATCCCGGCGACGCCCGTTACCTGGCCGCAAGCTGGCAGTCCGGCCACACGGACACCGGATTGCATTATCAGCGCTTTCCTTTTATGGCGGCCATCCGCGAGCGTGCCGGTCCCTTTACGCTGCTGTTAATGGCGGCCTGCATCCTGGTGTTTATCATCATGAATGTGGTGGGCGACCAGAGCGTGATGATTGCGCTGGCCTGGCCCTACGATCCGTCCTTGCAGTTCGACGTCTGGCGCTATTTCACCCACGCGCTGATGCATTTCTCGGTACTGCATATTCTGTTTAATCTGCTGTGGTGGTGGTATCTCGGCGGTTTAGTCGAGAAGCGTCTCGGTAGCGGAAAACTGATTGTAATCACCATTATCAGCGCCTTGCTGAGTGGGTATGTGCAGCATAAGTTTAGCGGCCCGTGGTTTGGCGGGTTATCCGGCGTGGTCTACGCGCTGATGGGGTATGTCTGGCTGCGGGGCGAACGCGACCCTGAGAGCGGCATTTATCTGCAACGCGGATTAATCACCTTTGCCGTAGTATGGCTAATTGCCGGATGGTTTGATCTGTTTGGTATGTCTATCGCTAACGGTGCGCACGTTGCCGGGCTGGCAGTCGGGCTCGCCATGGCGTTTGCCGATACGCTGAATGCGCGAAAACGAACATAATTTCCAGGGATATCTCATGAAACAAACACAGCGCCATGACGCGATTATCGAACTGGTTAAGCAGCAGGGATACGTCAGTACCGAGGAGCTGGTCGAGCAGTTTGCCGTTAGCCCGCAGACCATTCGCCGTGATTTAAACGACCTGGCCGATCAAAACCGAATCCTGCGCCATCACGGTGGGGCGGCGCTGCCGTCCAGCTCAGTGAATACTTCATGGCACGATCGTAAGGCGACGCAAACCGCAGAGAAAGAGCGCATTGCTCGCAAAGTGGCAAGCCAAATTCCTAACGGTGCGACGCTGTTTATTGATATCGGCACCACGCCAGAAGCGGTGGCGCATGCGCTGCTCAACCATGAAAATTTGCGCATCGTGACGAACAACCTGAACGTCGCCACTACGCTGATGAAGAAGGATGATTTCCGCATCATCCTGGCGGGCGGCGAGTTGCGCAGCCGGGACGGTGGGATCATTGGCGAAGCGACACTGGATTTTATCTCTCAGTTCCGCCTGGATTTCGGCATCCTGGGGATCAGCGGCATCGACAGCGACGGTTCACTGCTGGAATTTGATTACCATGAAGTGCGCACCAAGCGCGCCATCATCGAGAACTCACGCCACGTGATGCTGGTTGTCGATCACTCGAAGTTTGGTCGTAATGCGATGGTGAACATGGGCAGTATCAGCATGGTGAATACGGTTTACACCGACGTGATGCCCCCGGCGGGTGTGATGCAGGTGATTAAAGATAATAATGTGCAGTTAGAGTTGTGCTGAGTTAGCCTTTCGCCCTCTCCCGATGGGAAAGGGCATCAAATCGCAGAGGATTAAACCCCGTACCCCATCATCTTCAACAATTGCTGCGCATGTTGCACTGCATCCTGACGGTGCGCGACGCCCAGTTTCTGATACAAGTTACGAATGTGCGTTTTGATCGTGGTCGCCGCGACCGCTAGTTCGCCCGCAATTTGCTCATTGCTATAACCTGAATAGATAAGCCCAAGTACCTGCCATTCACGCTGGGTGAGCGGGCTGGTACGAATCAGTTCTGGCACTTCTGGGTGGTTCAGCAATCGTTCGACAAAGTTCTCGTCGAAATGGGCAAACTTGTGGCGATGATGCTGGTTGATCTCGCGCAGAATGCGCTGGGCGCGATGCTGATCCAGTTCCGGCAGGGTATTGAGCTGGATAAGCTGACGCAACTGCTGAGCCATGACTTCGCCTTCAATGACAAAGTGGCTGATAAATCCGGTGCGATTGGCTAACTGCAATGCTTCCAGCAGTACGCGCTGGGCATCGTTTTTGCGTCCGGCCTGCCAGTAAAGCTGATTGAGCAGCAGCAGGTTGCGGTTCAGATCGCTCATCAGACGCAGGCTGCGGGCATTTTCATTCAACTCTTCCAGCACAATTTCCGCCGGATCAAATTCACCCAGCAAAATCTGGACACGGGCGATATTGCGCCACTGGCTTTGCAGGAAGTGGTTATTGGCAAATTCTGGTTTCGGCGTCTGACGCAGCCAGTTGGCCGCAGACTTTTTATCGCCGATCATTTGCCAGTAAATCACCCGGACTTTATCGGCGTTAGAAACCCAGTCGCTGTGATATTGACCGTTGCCGAGCAGGTTTTCCAGACGGTTAAGGTGATTGCGGGCGTTATCCAGATCGCCTCTCGCCAGCGAGCATTGCACCAGCAGCGTCAGGCACTGGAGCTGTTGCTGGGGCTGATAGGTAGACAGCACGTTCACGCCGTGACGGGCCGTGGCTTCTGCTTCGTCAAGACGCGCCCACGCCCACAGCAGCTGGGCACGAATGCGCAGCAAAAACTCGTGCATCGGCAACTGTTCCAGGTGCTGATCGCGAATCAGCTGGAATGCTTTTTCCTGCGTTTCCCACGCGGCCTGCAAAAAGCCCTGGGCAAATAAAATTTCGCTTTGTTGGATCATGCTCCACAGCGCGTAATGCCAGACGTCGTGGCGGCGCGCCATCTGCTCGGTTTGCTGCATCAGCGACAGTGAACGGGTGAGATCGCCTTTGCAGTGCAGCACTTCGCCATGAACCGAGGTGGCGACGATACGGCTGTAATAGTTTGCCAGCGGTAGCTCGTCGAGGGCGATCATCGCCAGACGCTCGGCTTCCACCGGGTCACCATCGTTAATCGCGACCTGCGCCCGCAGGGCGTTAAATTCGCCGTGCAGCGTGGCATCCATTTCGCCTTGCATCTCTTGCTCAGCGCGGGCCAGCAGGGTATTGACCTCGCTGTAACGATGCTGGCTTTGCATCAGCCAGGCCTGGAGCAATACCAGACGCGGGTTGTCCAGAAGGCTTTCCCACGGCAGTGCGCGCAACGACTCTTCAAGGAGCGTCAGTTCACTATGGTTAAATAAACCCCACGCGTGATTCAGCAGGATATCGCGCAGCATATTGGCATCACCAGCGGCCAGGGCATGGTGGATGGCTTCGCTCGGGGAACCTTGCGCCATCCAGCTTTCAGCGGCGGCGCGATGGACATCAGGTAGTTCGGTCGCCAGCTCCCACTGACAGCGCTGGCGCAAGAAATTGCCAAACAGCGGATGGAAGCAGAACCATTCGCCTGAGTCGTCCATACGTTGCAGGAACAGGCCCTGACGTTCAATTTCTTCAAGGCGCATCTGCCCGTTGTCTTCACCGGTGACGCGCACAATTAGCGCATCGTTCATTGAGCGAAGCAGCGAGCTTTTCAGCAGGAAGTGGCGGGTCGCAGGGTCGACGCTGTCGAGCACTTCATCGACCAGATAATCGGACAGATGACTGGCGTTAATACCTGATAAACGGCGCGCCGACTGATGCGTCGGGCTGTTGTTTTGTCGGGCTGAGAGCGCGATAAGCTGCAATGCGGTCGCCCAACCTGCAACATCGTCACACAGGCGGCTACTTTCGGCGGCCTCGATCGGCGAGGTCAATCGGCAGTCAAAGAACTGTTTCGCTTCCTGATGGTTAAACGCCAGCTGTTGGCTGCCCACTTCTAAGAGCTGATCGCGCACGCGCAGGTTGGCAATACCAAGCTGTGGCAAATTGCGCGACAGAACCACCAGCGTCAAATTTTCGGGCTGATGGCGCAGGAAGAAGCGCATGGATTCGTGAATAACCGGGTTGGTGATCAGATGGTAATCATCAATCACCAGAAAAAGCGGACGATGCCATTCGGCAAGTTCGATAAACAGCTGGGCGAAAAGAGACGATAAGCTGGCGTACTGGCGTTTTTGGACCATCACTTCGCTGGTCACGCAGTGCCCGTTCGTCGCCTGCTGAATAGCGGCAATTAAATAGCTGGCGAAACGCTCCTGCTGGTTATCACCCTCATCAAGAGAGTACCAGCCAAGATCGCTTTTACCGGCTGCCCATTGTGAAATGAGCGTTGTTTTTCCATACCCCGCAGGGCTCGTCACCAGCGCCAGTCGGAAATTGTTCGCGCCGGAAAGTTTCGCCAGTAGGCGTTCGCGGACCACAGTATGGTCAAGACGAACCGGGCGACTTAATTTGGACGGAATCAACATAAGTGTTCACTTCACTGTGGGAAACGAGGAAAACGATTTTTTTTGGGCTTCGTAATTAATAGATATAAGGTCGGCCAGAAAGAGAACTATTGCAAGTTATGTCCGTCTTTTGTGTCCTCGAATTTGCACTCTGTCACAAATTTATTTCTCTAGTGAATGGAACTTTCGCAAAGTACTTGTAAGCCGCATGGGTACTGGCTTGCGTCACAGTGACGATAGTGGGTCATTAAAAGCACAAGTTGCTAAATTATCGGCCACGCTAATTAATTTTCACTATCATTACGCTGGCGAAATATCCTGCTGACAGGCACGAAATAATGAGAAATATTATTTCAGTTGCGCGATCGTTTCTGTATACATTAATTTTGAACGAAACGTCATTTCATTTTTTTGACACTCTTCCCGGTTATCTTTTCGTCGTCCCGGCACACTCAGTCTATGCTCAAGAGTGGCCTCGATCACACTTTTACGCTCATCCCCGCTACTCCTCCCTGTCTAATCCCCGACAGGATGAGGAAGAGGCGTAATGAGCCAGGCACACTAGCGTCAATATGTTTTCTTTCTCTACAGGATGCCGATTCCCTATGTCACAGCCTACTTTCAACAAAGCTCAATTTCAGGCTGCCCTGACGCGTCAGTGGCAGCGATTTGGTTTACATGCTGCCGAAGAGATGACGCCGCATCAGTGGTGGCAGGCCGTCAGCGGCGCGCTCGCCGAACTGCTCGGCGCTCAGCCTGCGGCAAAGCCGGTCAAAGGGCAGCGCCATGTTAACTACATTTCGATGGAATTCCTGATTGGCCGCCTGACCGGCAATAACCTGCTGAATCTCGGCTGGTATCAGGATGTGAGCGAGGTGCTCAACGAGCACAATATCCATCTGACCGATCTGCTGGAGGAAGAAACCGATCCGGGCCTGGGCAACGGTGGCCTGGGGCGTCTGGCGGCGTGTTTCCTCGATTCAATGGCGACGGTCGGGCAATCTGCGACGGGCTATGGTCTGAACTATCAGTACGGTCTGTTCCGCCAGTCTTTTGCCGAAGGGCATCAGATTGAAGCACCAGACGACTGGCATCGCGGCAGCTATCCGTGGTTCCGCCACAATGCACAGCTTGATGTGAACGTCGGTATTGGCGGGAAAGTCACAAAGCAGGGTCACTGGGAACCGGGTTTTGTGATTACCGGGCAAGCCTGGGATCTGCCCGTGTTGGGCTACCGTAACGGGGTCGCGCAGCCGCTGCGCCTGTGGCAGGCGACGCATGCCCATCCGTTTAACCTCACCAAATTTAACGACGGCGATTTCCTGCGTGCCGAGCAGCAGGGAATTGACGCCGAAAAGCTGACCAAAGTGCTGTACCCGAACGACAATCATCTGGCGGGCAAAAAGCTGCGTCTGATGCAGCAGTATTTCCAGTGCGCCTGCTCTATCGCTGATATTTTGCGACGCCATCATCTGGCCGGTCGCAAGCTGGCGGAACTGCCGGATTACGAAGTTATTCAACTGAATGATACCCACCCGACCATCGCCATTCCTGAGCTGCTGCGCGTACTGATCGACGAGCATCAGATGAGCTGGGATGATGCCTGGGCCATTACCAGCCGCACCTTCGCGTACACCAACCACACCCTGATGCCTGAAGCGCTGGAGTGCTGGGATGAGAAACTGGTGAAAGCGCTGCTGCCGCGTCACATGCAGATAATCAACCAGATCAACGACCGATTCCACGTGCTGGTAGAGAAAACCTGGCCGGGCGACAAGGCGGTCTGGGCGAAGCTTGCGGTGGTACATGACAAACAGGTGCGCATGGCGAACATGTGCGTGGTGAGCGGATTTGCGGTGAATGGCGTTGCGGCGCTGCACTCCGACCTGGTGGTGAAAGATCTGTTCCCGGAATATCACCAGCTGTGGCCGAACAAATTCCATAACGTGACGAACGGCATCACGCCGCGCCGCTGGATCAAACAATGCAATCCGGCCCTTGCCGCACTGCTGGATAAAACGCTTAAAAAAGAGTGGGCTAACGATCTCGATCAGCTGATCAACCTCGAAAAACAGGCTGATGATGCGAAGTTCCGCGCCAAATATCGCGCCATCAAGCTGGATAACAAAGTGCGTCTGGCGGAGTTTGTCAAAGTCCGCACGGGTGTTGAAATCAACCCGAACGCGATTTTCGATATCCAGATTAAGCGTCTGCATGAATACAAGCGTCAGCACCTGAACCTGCTGCACATTCTGGCGCTGTATAAAGAGATCCGCGAGAACCCACAGTCAGACCGCGTGCCGCGCGTGTTCCTGTTTGGGGCAAAAGCCGCACCAGGTTACTACCTGGCAAAAAACATTATCCTCGCCATCAACAAAGTGGCTGAGGCGATTAACAACGATCCGGCGGTCGGCGATAAGCTGAAAGTGGTCTTCCTGCCTGATTACTGCGTCTCCGCCGCTGAGCTGTTAATTCCTGCTGCGGATGTCTCTGAGCAAATCTCGACGGCGGGCAAAGAAGCGTCTGGCACCGGTAATATGAAGCTGGCGCTGAACGGCGCATTGACCGTGGGTACGCTGGACGGTGCGAACGTTGAAATCGCCGAGCAGGTGGGCGAGGAGAATATCTTTATCTTCGGTCATACCGTGGAGCAGGTAAAAGCCCTGAAGGCTAAAGGCTACGATCCGCTGAAATGGCGTAAAAAAGATAAAGTGCTGGATGCCGTATTGAAAGAGCTGGAAAGCGGTAAATACAGCGACGGTGATAAGCACGCGTTTGACCAGATGCTGCACAGCATGGACAAACACGGTGGCGATCCGTATCTGGTGATGGCCGACTTTACGGCTTATGTCGACGCGCAGAAGCAGGTCGATGTGCTGTATCGCGACCAGGAAGCCTGGACCCGGGCGTGTATTTTGAATACCGCCCGCTGTGGGATGTTCAGTTCTGACCGTTCAATTCGTGATTATCAGGCCCGTATCTGGCAGGCAAAACGCTAAGGAAGCGCGATGGACAGCAAACGTCTGGATAATGCCGCGTTGGCGGCGGGGATCAGCCCCAGCTACATCAATGCTCACGGTAAACCGCAGTCAATTGGTGCTGAAACCAAAAGACGTTTGCTGGATGCCATGCATAAAACCAAACCCGTCGCGAAAGCGGCGGTAAGCCCGATAGCTAACGTGATGGTCTTCACTTCGGGCAAAAAAATGCCGCTCATGATTGAAGGCAAAGGCGAGTTTAGCTGGCTGTTAACCACCGAAGACGGGCAACAGCATAAGGGCCATGCCATTGGCGGTAAACATCTTAACCTTCCGGCAAAACTGCCGGAGGGCTACCACACCCTGACGCTCACTCAGAATGACCAACGCGCCCATTGCCGGGTGATTGTCGCGCCTAAACGCTGTTACGAACCGCAGGCGTTGCTTGAGGGCAAAAAGCTGTGGGGCGCGTGCGTCCAGCTTTATACGCTACGCTCGGACAGCAACTGGGGTATCGGTGATTTTGGCGATCTGAAAAAGATGCTGACTAACGTGGGCGAGCGCGGCGGGGCGTTTATCGGTCTTAACCCGATTCATGCGCTCTATCCGGCCAATCCGGAAAGCGCCAGCCCTTACAGCCCGTCGTCGCGTCGCTGGTTGAACGTGATTTACATCGACGTCAACGCATTAGACGATTTCAAAAATAACAAAGACGCTCAGGCGTGGTGGACACTCAGCACAACGCAGCAGATGCTAAAACAGGCGCGAGAAGCGGATTGGGTCGATTACTCGACCGTGACGTCGCTAAAAATGGCGGCGCTGCGCCTGGCGTGGAAAGGGTTCTCGACGCGTAAAGATGAGCAGATGGCGGCGTTCCGCCAGTTTGTCGCTCAGGAAGGTGAAAGCCTTTACTGGCAGGCGGCGTTTGACGCACTGCACGCGTATCAGGTGAAAGAGGACGAGATGCGCTGGGGCTGGCCGGTATGGCCGGAGGCGTATCAGTCCATCGACTCACCGGATGTTAAAGCATTCTGTAAGAAGCACGTCAATGAAGTGGACTTTTTCCTCTGGTTGCAATGGCTTGCTTATAGCCAGTTTGCGGCCTGCTGGCAGGAAAGCCAGGGCTACAATATGCCGATTGGCCTGTATCGCGATCTGGCGGTTGGCGTGGCGGAAGGCGGGGCGGAAACCTGGTGTGACCGCGAGCTTTACTGCCTGAAAGCATCAGTAGGCGCGCCGCCAGATATCCTCGGCCCGCTGGGGCAGAACTGGGGCTTGCCGCCGATGGACCCGCACGTGATGGTCGCGCGTGGCTACGAGCCGTTTATCGATCTGCTGCGCGCCAACATGCAAAACTGCGGTGCGTTGCGCATCGACCACGTCATGTCAGTGCTGCGTTTGTGGTGGATCCCGTATGGCGAAACGGCAGACCACGGTGCCTATGTTCATTATCCGGTGGATGACCTGCTCTCTATCCTCGCGCTCGAAAGTAAGCGCCACAACTGCATGGTGATTGGCGAAGACCTCGGTACTGTGCCGGTTGAAATCGTCAGTAAATTACGCGACAGTGGCGTTTATTCCTACAAAGTCCTTTATTTCGAGAGTGATCATGAGAAGACGTTCCGTTCGCCGAAAGCGTACCCTGAACAATCAATGGCTGTCGCGACAACGCATGATCTTCCTACGCTGCGAGGCTATTGGGAAAGCGGCGATCTCACGCTTGGCAAAACGTTAGGGCTGTATCCTGACGAAATCGTCCTGCGCGGGCTGTATCAGGATCGCGAACTGGCAAAGCAAGGCCTTCTGGATGCACTGCATAAGCATGGCTGTCTGCCAAAACGCACCGGGCACAAAGCCTCCTTGATGGCGATGACCGCCACGCTAAATCGTGGAATGCAACGCTACATTGCAGACAGCAACAGCGCGCTGCTGGGCCTTCAGCCGGAAGACTGGCTCGGCATGGCGGAGCCGGTGAACATTCCGGGCACCAGTTACCAGTACAAAAACTGGCGACGTAAGTTGTCTACTACGCTTGAGAAGATGTTTGCCGACGATGGGGTGAACAAGCTGATTAAGGATTTGGACAAGCGCAGAAAAGCGAAGAAGTGATAAAACAAAGAACCCGCCAACCGGCGGGTTCTTTTTTGCTCTTAAATCACCATATTCAGCAGCAGTACCCCAACCAGGCCGCACACCGAGATAATGGTTTCGAGCACTGACCAGGACTTGATGGTCTCACCAATCGTCAGGTTGAAGTACTCTTTGAACAGCCAGAAGCCCGGATCGTTCACGTGGGAGAAAATCACGCTACCGGAACCGACCGCGATAACCATCAGTTCTGGGCTCACACCCGTTGTCGCAATCAGCGGCGCGGCGATACCGCCCGCAGTAATTGCTGCGACCGTCGCTGAACCCAACGCGATACGCAGAACCGCAGCAATAGACCATGCCAATACCAGCGGAGAAATATTCGTGTCATTCATCATGGCAGCGATGTATTTGTCCACGCCGCTGTCTACCAGCACCTGCTTGAACGCGCCGCCACCGCCGATGATCAACAGCATCATGGCAATAATTTTGATGGAAGAGGTCAGCGTTTCGTTAATCTGATCCATGTTGCGCCCGCGGTTCAAACCAAAGGTAAAGAGCGCAATCAGCACCGCAATCAAGGTGGCCATAACCGGGTCGCCCAGGAATTCGGCAACGGACAGGAAGGCGTGGCCTTTTGGCAGAACCATTTCCGCTACGGCGCGCATCGCCATCAGCACAACCGGCACCAGAGAGGTCCAGACGCTGACGCCAAAGCTCGGCATCTCTGCTTCAGTAAAGGTTTTCGCGCTGTACAGACCTTCCGGGATTGGTTTGTCGATACCTTTCAGGCAGCGAGCAAATACCGGACCGGCCAGGATAACGGTCGGGATGGCCAGAATCGTACCGAACAGCAGGGTTTTACCCATATCAGCGTGGAAAATGGTCGCGATAGCGGTTGGACCCGGGTGCGGTGGCAGGAAGCCGTGAGTCACCGACAGCGCTGCCGCCATCGGCACACCGACGTACAGCAGTGGGATATTGGCCGACGCCGCGATGGTGAATACCAGTGGCAACATCAGCACGAAGCCCACTTCATAGAACAGTGCAAAACCAACGGTAAAGCCGGTTAATACCACCGCCCACTGGATGTGCTGCTTACCAAATTTGGCAATCAGGGTTGTCGCGATGCGCTGTGCACCACCGCAGTCTGCCAGCATTTTACCGAGCATGGCACCGAAGCCCATGATCAGCGCCAGGCTGCCGAGCGTTCCGCCCACACCTGCTTTGATTGAGCTAATGACTTTTACCAGCGGCATGCCTTGCATCAGACCGACTGCGAGCGCCACCAGAACCAGAGCGATGAAGCCGTTCAACTTGAAACGGATCATCAAGAGCAGTAATAAGACAACACCGATAGCTACGATGACTAATGGCATGATTGACCTGGCCTATGAATTGTTATGGGTAACGTCATTTTTTCAACGACACTTCCGATTGTCCCAACTGGGAACAGAACGATAACGGCACTAACGCTGATTGCCTGCGAAACCATTAAGTTTAGACGGCTGTTATGAGGGTGCTTAGTGCCCACGAGAATGATACGGGTAACATATAGCGATTGAGAATCACCCTGGGGGGCAAAATTTGAATTATGAGACGCAGGTCATGTTATGGCAGAGAGGGAATGCAGGCCCGGTAAACGATGCGTACCGGGCCAGGAGAGCTTAGTAGTAGGAGTGTTCGCCGCGCTGGTGTTCGGTCAGATCGCGTACGCCTTTCAGTTCCGGGAATTCGTTCAGCATTTGCTTCTCGATCCCTTCTTTCAGGGTTACGTCGACCATGGAACAGCCGTTACAGCCGCCACCAAACTGCAGAATGGCTAAGCCGTCGTCGGTGATTTCCATCAGCGTAACGCGGCCACCATGGCCTGCCAGCTGCGGGTTAATCTGTGATTGCAGCAGATATTCCACGCGCTCCATCAGCGGAGCATCATCGGACACTTTACGCATTTTGGCGTTCGGTGCTTTCAGCGTCAGCTGAGAACCCAGCTGGTCGGTGACAAAATCGATTTCCGCATCGTCAAGATACGGTGCGCTCAGCTCATCGACATAGGCGGTGAGCAGCTCAAATTTAAGGGCAGTGTCAGATGCTTCCACAGCGTCCGGAGGACAATAAGAAACACCGCATTCTGCATTCGGAGTGCCTGGATTGATCACAAACACGCGGATCTGCGTCCCTTCTTCCTGATTTGCCAGCAGTTTGGCAAAGTGCGCTTGTGCAGAATCGGAAATACGGATCATAGCTTTGGCCTAATAGTTGACTAAAATACCTGGTTATAATTATACGCCCATCGGAAAAGGGCTACAAGGTACGACACAAACACCATACCTGAACGGACGCGGCACCGCTTCGCAAAAGCAGTCGGGAAAGCTCTGCAACGGTGCTGCCCGTTGTGACGACATCATCCACAATCGCGATATGGCGTCCCTTGACCGGCAATTCAAGGTGAAAGGCATTTTTAAGGTTCCTTTTGCGCAAGCGCGCGCTGAGTTGATGCTGTATGGCCGTGGCATGAACCCGCTTAAGCGCATGCGGATAATAGGCGCAGCGCAGCCAGCGGGCGAGAGGACGACACAGTAAATCGCTTTGATTGTAGCCGCGTCGCCAGTGGCGGCGGGAGTGCAGCGGCACATTGATAATCAAGTCTACTTTTGGCAACGCCCGCGTGCGTTTGGCCCGCAGAACCGCCAGCAATATCAGACGGGAAAGCGGTTGAGCCAGCTGGCTTTGGTGCGAAAACTTCAGCTTATGGATTAAGCCACTCAATGGCTGTACATAATCCTCAACGGCAACCAGGTCGCACCATGGCGGCGGCTTTTGCAGGCATCGCCCGCAGGGGAGCGTGAAACTGAACGCCGGTAGACCGCACTGCGGGCAGCAGGTCATGCGGTTTTTTAGCGAGCGCGTACAGACGGAACAAATCCCCCAGCGGCTTAGCCGGAGCGGCATTCGACATAGCCAGCATAAGCCGGGCACTGTTAGCATAGATAACCTCCTTGTTAAAAAAGAGAACAATAACCGATGAATAATCTTTGGTGGCAGACCGTTGGAACGGGAAATTGTCATCTTGTGCTGCTGCACGGATGGGGACTGAACGCCGAGGTGTGGCATTGCGTGCAAGAGGAACTGGCTTCGCAATTTACGCTACATCTTGTCGATCTCCCGGGCTTTGGTCGCAGCCACGGTTTTGGTGCCATGGCGCTTGAGGAGATGGCGCAGCAGGTTCTGGAGCGCGCGCCGCAAAACGCTATTTGGCTCGGCTGGAGTCTCGGCGGGCTGGTGGCAAGTCAGATTGCCCTGACGCACCCGGAACGTGTTCAGGCGCTCGTAACCGTCGCGTCGTCTCCGTGCTTCAGCGCTCGCGAAGACTGGCCGGGTATTAAGCCCGAGGTGTTAACCGGTTTTCAGCAGCAGCTCAGCGACGATTTTAAACGCACGGTGGAACGTTTTCTGGCGCTACAAACGATGGGGACCGACACCGCGCGTCAGGATGCTCGCACGCTCAAAAACATTGTGCTATCGCTGCCGATGCCGAACGTAGAGGTGCTGAATGGCGGGTTGGAGATCCTTAAAACCGTCGATCTTCGCCAACCGCTGGCAACGCTTTCGGTTCCGCATCTGCGTATCTATGGCTATCTGGATGGACTGGTGCCGCGCAAAGTCGTCCCACTGCTGGATGCGCTATGGCCGCAAAGCGAATCCAGGGTGATAGCGAAGGCAGCACATGCGCCGTTTATCTCGTATCCTGGCGAGTTTTGCGCGGCGCTGGTTGCGTTAAGTCAACGTTTCGACTGATTATTTTCTATTCAACCTGGAAAAAGTCACGCGGCGCAACAATACTTCAAAGGTCGTCGCGGTGATTCCGTCGACGATAATCAAAACTACAATTTATGGGAGTGATAGCTATGAAGCTTGCTACAGGTATTGTTGCCTCTTTGGTTATTGGGTCATTGTCATTCGGTGTTTTTGCAGCGAAAGAGCTGGAGAAAGACAAAGTTGGTGAAATGAATCTGACTAAGGTTGGCGAGATCACCACCTCTGACACCACCGCTCCTATGGATGCGAGAAAAGAGCTGTCGAAAAAAGCTGACGAACTGGGTGGGACTTACTATGTGATCACCAGCGGCAGCAAAAATGAGAAAAACGTTCATGCAACGGCGGACGTTTACAAGTAATACATGAACATGCCGGGCGGGTTTCCCTGCCCGGCGTTAACGCAGTGCCCACCATTCTCTGAGACAGGCCTTGCCTTCCGGGCAACTTTTACAACTCCCCGAAAGACATCCATCCGCGTCTTCCTTAAACCGCATGGCTTTTCCCATGGCTTCAAGTCGTTCGAGCATGGCATCGATCATCGGCTGCGGCGTATGCAGGGTGAGGCTCAATTGCCTGGCCTCCATACGGCCCTGTAGCGCCAGTAAATCGCGAACCTGAATTATTGATGCCATGATTTCACCTCTTAGTGGCAATCGCCAGCCGGGCTATTACAGCACGTTGCGGCCGTTTTGCGGGTTGCCAGTAAATTGACATCCACGCGGCTACGCGCCCGACGAAGCAGCCCAATTAGCACCACGTTGAACAGCACGACGGCCAGAATACAGACCAGACTGTAGCGAGGATGCTGACTGTAATTGACCGCCTGATAGAACACGGTGGACAGCGAATAGGCAATGTTTAGCCCCCACAGGACCGAGAAGCCCATCCAGCCTCGGCTGGACTCGCGGGCAATCGCCCCCATGACTGAAATGCACGGAATGTAGAGCAGCACGAAGATGAGGTAGCTGTAGGCTGCCGATGCGCTGCCAAACTTCTCGCTCATCACGCCCATCGCACCGGTTGCCATTTCACCGTCGCCTTTGCTGGCTTCGATAGGGTTTGCCAGCACGCTCAGGCTAAATGTGTCTTTCAGGCTCTGCCAGGTTTCATCTACGGCACCGACCAGCTCATCGCCGAGATGGAACTCTGCCGGATTAAATTCCTGTTCCTGAATATTTTCCGCCGTGTAGAGCGTGTTCAGCGTACCGACGACAACTTCTTTTGCCATCGCGCCGGTAAACAGGCCAACGGTAGCCTGCCAGTTATCTTCATGTACGCCGATCGGTTTAAACAGCGGAGTAATCACGCGGCTGACGGAAGCCAGCGCCGAGTCATTAATGTTATCTGCCGCTTCGCCGCTCAAGGTAAAGCTGTTCAGCGCACTGAGGAAAATACTCACGATGACAATCACTTTACCCGCGCGCAGGACAAAGCCTTTCAGGCGCTGCCAGGTTTGGATGAGCAGGCTTTTGACGTGTGGAACGTGATACACCGGCAGTTCCATCACAAACGGTGAGGCTTCGCCGCGCATAATGGTGTGTTTGAGCATCAGACCGGTGAGGATTGCCATCACGATACCCAGTATGTAAAGCGAGAATACCGCCAGCGCACCCTGCTGACCGAAGAAGGCGGCAGCAAATACGGCGAAGATGGCCAGTCGTGCGCCGCAGGACATAAACGGTGCCATCATGATGGTCATCAGGCGTTCACGCGGAGCATCCAGCGTGCGAGCGCCCATGACCGACGGCACGTTGCAGCCAAAACCGACAATCAGCGGCACGAAGGATTTACCCGGTAAACCGAGCGCCTGCATCAGGCGGTCCATGACAAACGCGGCGCGGGCCATATAACCGGAGTCCTCAAGGAAGGAGAGGAACAGGTACATCATGCCGATTTGTGGAACCAGCGGCAGGACGGTGTTAATGCCGCCGCCAACCCCTTGTGCCAGGAAAATGGTCAGCCATTCAGGGAAGTGCAGGGTGTAGCCGAGCCATTGCAAGCCGTGAATAAAGATAGCGACTGAACCGACATCGAAAAGAGGCTGCAACGCACCGCCAATGTTGATGGCGAGCAGGAACATCAGGTACATCACCAGCAGGAAAATTGGCAAACCGAGAAAACGGTTCAGGATCACGCGATCGACCGCAGCGGTGAAACGACTTGGCTCGGCGGTCAGGGTGTTACTGACGACCTCGCAGATGGCTGCGATGCTTTGATAACGGGCGTCGGCAATATGCAGTGCGGGATCGTCGAGTTCTTCACTGAGTCGCGCAAGCGAGATATCCAGTTTTTGGGCGGCGTCACCGGCATAAGCTCGGCTGTAGATATCGCCTTCGAGCATTTGCAAACCCAGCCAGAGCCGCTGCTTTTGCGGCATCGTCTGAGCCATCTCTTGCGCGAGATGGCCAGCTTCACGAAGCAGAGGTTTGGCGTAATGAACCAGCTCAAGGCAGGTATTCTGCGTGTGGCGATCGACGGCTAACTTCAATGCATCAATGCCGCGTGCGCGCGTCGACACCAGCGGCACGACCGGGCAGCCAAGGCGTGCGGAGAGCGCATCGATATCAATACGAATTTTTTGTTTTTCAGCGATATCGAGCATGTTTAACGCGACGATGCACGGGATGCCCAACTCCAGTAATTGCAGCGTCAGGTAGAGGTTACGCTCAAGGTTTGAGGCATCGACAACGTTGATCAGCAAATCCGCGTCGCCGCTCAGAATGTAGTGACAGGCGATTTGCTCGTCGAGCGATGTTTGAGAGGAAATCGTGGTGAGCGAATAGGTGCCCGGCAGATCAACGAGAGTGACGTGATGGTCCGTCGTCGAAAACTGGCCCTCTTTACGTTCAACCGTGACGCCTGCCCAGTTTCCCACGCGCTGACGTGCGCCGGTTAACTGATTAAATAACGTGGTCTTGCCGGAATTAGGATTACCAATTAAGCCAATGGTTAATTTTTTCATTGTTGTAGACTCGGTATAACTGCTGGCGATTTAACGGGGTAAAGCTTCGACTTCTATTAAGGCGAGATCTTTTTTACGCAATACCAGATTGACGCGACGGGTTTCGATATGAATCGGGTCGCCGAGTGGCGCGATGCGTACCACCTGGAAAGAAGAACCAGGCAACATGCCTAACGACAGTAGTTTCTGACGATATGCAGGGCTGATTTCATGAGTAAACCCGGTAATTTTCCAGGCACTGTCTGGCGTGAATTGCATAGAGACCACTTTCACCGAAGGTTAAATAATCGACAGATGCAATGATAATGAGAATGGTTTTTATCAGCAATATATAAAATGTGACGGAATGTTCAGTTGGCTATTAATTAAAGCACTGTTTGACCTTGCTCAATATTTACTGATTTTACCGGTAAGAGAGAAAAGACATATTTGTTAACGAAGTGATAATTATCGGTATAAATATGGATATGCAATCGGTTCCACATATTACAATATAATTCTGCTCCCCTCACCCCGGACCGTACACCCCAAAGGGGCGAGGGAGTAAAACCGCACCGGGCAGTTCCCTCTCCCCTTTGGGGAGAGGGTTAGGCTGAGTCTTAACGCTTTTTACCCATGGCGGCTGCCAGCGCATCCATCATGGCGCTGTTGCCAGACGTTTGCGATTCACGTCCGCGAGGCTGGGCCGGTTTTGCCGCGGGACGCACTTGCTCGCGTCCGCCACCGCCGCTTCCGCGACGGGCGTTGGTTTCGCCTGGCTGCTCATCAAGACGCATGGTCAGGGCGATACGCTTACGCTGCATATCCACTTCCATCACTTTCACCTTCACGATATCGCCCGCTTTCACCACGGTGTGGGGATCTTGCACGAACTTATCGGCCAGCGACGAGATATGGACCAGACCATCCTGATGAACGCCAATATCAACGAATGCGCCAAAGTTGGTCACGTTGGTCACCGCACCTTCCAGCACCATGCCCGGCAGCAGATCTTTCATGGTTTCTACGCCTTCGGCAAACTTCGCCGTTTTAAACTCAGGACGTGGATCGCGGCCCGGTTTTTCCAGCTCTTTGATGATGTCGGAGACGGTCGGGATGCCGAACTGCTCGTCGGTAAAATCGACGGCCTTCAGGTTACGCAGCTCGGCGCTGTTCCCCATCAGGTCTTTTAGCGCCTGCTGGGTGACGGCGAGTATACGCTCGACTACAGGATAGGTTTCCGGGTGAACGGTAGAGGCATCCAGCGGGTTATCGCCGTGGTTGATACGCAGGAATCCCGCGCACTGTTCGAAGGCTTTTGGCCCCAGACGGCTGACCTTCAGCAACTGCTGACGGTTCTGGAATTGCCCGTTTTCATCACGCCAGGTCACGATGTTCTGCGCCATCATGCGGGTTAAGCCTGCCACGCGGGTGAGCAGGGCGACGGAAGCGGTATTTAAGTCCACGCCAACGGCGTTTACGCAGTCTTCGACTACCGCATCCAGCTTGCGGGCCAGCTGTGTTTGGCTCACGTCGTGTTGGTACTGGCCGACACCGATGGACTTAGGATCGATTTTCACCAGCTCTGCCAGCGGATCCTGTAAACGACGGGCGATGGATACCGCTCCGCGAATGGACACGTCCAGATCGGGGAACTCGAGTGCAGCCAGTTCAGAGGCGGAATAGACCGATGCGCCTGCTTCGCTGACGATAACCTTTTGCGCGGTGACTTTCGGGAACTGCTGCTGCACGTCGAGGAAGAAACGCTCGGTTTCACGCGACGCCGTGCCGTTACCAATCGCCACTAGTTCAACGTTGTGCTTTTCGCACAATGCGGCAACCGCAACGGCGGCTTTGGCCGCTTGTCCGGTATGCGGATAAATCGTGTCGGTTGCGACCAGCTTGCCGGTGCCATCGACAACGGCCACCTTCACGCCGGTACGCAGACCCGGATCCAGACCCATGGTGGCGCGCAGACCCGCAGGGGCCGCCATCAGCAGGTCGTGCAGGTTACGGGCGAATACGTTGATGGCCTCTTCTTCGCCGCGTTCGCGCACGGTGCCCATCAGTTCAGTTTCGAGGTGCATCAGCACTTTAATGCGCCATGTCCAGCTCACCACGCCTTTGCGCCAGCTATCGGCAGGGGCGTTGTTCAAACGCAGGCCAAGGTGGTCGGTAATGATTTGCTCGCAATAGCTCTCTTTCGGCGGCTCGTCGAACTGCGGGTCGGCATTCAACGCCAGTTGCAGCACGCCTTCGTTACGGCCACGGAACATGGCCAGCGCGCGGTGCGACGGGGCGGTTGAAATCGGTTCGTGATGATCGAAGTAGTCACGGAATTTCGCGCCTTCCTCTTCTTTGCCGCTGACCACCTTAGAGACGAGATGCGCGTTCTTCCACAGGTAGTCACGCACTTTGGAGAGCAGTGCGGCATCTTCTGCAAAGCGCTCCATCAGAATATAGCGCGCGCCATCGAGGGCGGCTTTGGTGTCCGCCACGCCGTTGTCGGCGTTGATGAATTTCGCGGCTTCGGTATCAGGATCGTGTGACGGCTCGTTCCACAGCAGATCGGCCAATGGCTCCAGACCCGCCTCTATGGCGATCTGGCCACGGGTGCGGCGCTTGGGTTTATACGGAAGATAAAGATCTTCGAGCTCGGTTTTGCTCATCGTGCCATTGATGGCACCTGCCAGCGCATCGGTAAGCTTACCCTGTTCGCCGATGGATTTAAGAATGGCCTGGCGGCGGTCTTCCAGTTCGCGCAGGTAGCCCAGTCGGGTTTCCAGGTTGCGCAACTGTGTATCGTCCAGACCGCCGGTGATTTCCTTGCGATAACGTGCGATAAACGGCACGGTGTTCCCTTCATCAAGCAGGCGAACGGCAGCTTCTACCTGTTCGGTTCTGGCCTGAAGTTCACCCGCAATAATGCGGCAGAGCGACTCTTTCATCATGGCTATTTCATCTTTAGGATCGAAATTTAGGGGGATAGTTATACGGACTGGCTGGCAAAAATGCCAGCCGTGGAGGGCGCTCTCGGACTATTTTACGTACTCAATTTCGTTCACGTACCAGCTTGCCTCGCCGCCCGGTGTTTGCACGATAGCTAAATCACCTACTTCCTTTTTCAGCAGCCCGCGAGCCATCGGTGAATCGATAGAGATGTAATCATTACGACCAAAAATTTCATCATAGCCGACGATGCGAAACCGCTTGGTATCGCCGTTGTCGTTCTCGATTTCTACCCACGCGCCGAAGAAGACTTTGCCTTCCTGCTGTGGGGAGTAATCGACTATTTTCAGATATTCGAGACATTTAGTCAGATAACGTACCCGGCGATCGATTTCACGCAGGCGTTTTTTATTATACTGATAGTCAGCGTTCTCGCTGCGATCGCCGAGACTGGCTGCCCAGGTGACTTTTTTGGTGACCTCTGGGCGCTCTTCTCGCCACAGGTAATCTTTCTCTTTTTTGAGTTTTTCGTACCCTTCACGGGTGATCAGCGGCGTTTTCATGGTATGACCTTAAGACCTGGTTCAATGACATATCTTGCGCACAATACGTACCACATATATTACCAGACAGGATTAATAATGATTTATGTGATGAAATGTGCAGATAAGCTGCTGTTAAATATGCTTTGTAACAATTTCGACTAGAATTTATACCAGATTTAGCTGGTCGAATACGTGCACTTTTTTAGAATACGTACTGATACACTATCCGGACCTTTGGGAGTACACATATGCAAGAGAATTATAAGATTCTGGTCGTGGATGACGACATGCGCCTTCGTGCGCTGCTAGAGCGTTATCTCACCGAGCAGGGCTTCCAGGTTCGTAGCGTCGCTAACGCCGAACAGATGGATCGCTTACTCACCCGTGAGTCGTTCCACCTGATGGTGCTCGACCTCATGCTGCCAGGCGAAGATGGTCTCTCTATCTGCCGCCGTCTGCGCAGCCAAAGTAACCCGATGCCGATCATTATGGTGACGGCGAAAGGGGAAGAAGTTGACCGTATCGTGGGCCTCGAAATCGGTGCCGACGACTACATTCCTAAACCCTTTAACCCGCGTGAACTGCTGGCGCGTATCCGTGCCGTGCTGCGTCGTCAGGCGAACGAACTGCCGGGCGCACCGTCTCAGGAAGAAGCGGTTATCGCTTTCGGCAAGTTCAAGCTGAATCTCGGGACTCGCGAAATGTTCCGCGAAGACGAGCCTATGCCGCTTACCAGTGGCGAATTTGCCGTGCTGAAAGCGCTGGTTAGCCATCCGCGTGAACCGTTATCTCGCGATAAGCTAATGAACCTGGCGCGTGGTCGTGAATACTCAGCTATGGAACGTTCTATCGACGTACAGATTTCCCGTCTGCGCCGCATGGTGGAAGAAGATCCAGCGCATCCTCGTTATATTCAGACCGTTTGGGGTCTGGGCTACGTCTTTGTGCCGGACGGTTCTAAAGCATGAGGCGAATGCGCTTCTCACCGCGAAGCTCGTTTGCCCGCACGCTGTTATTGATTGTCACCCTGCTGTTCGTCAGCCTGGTGACAACCTACCTGGTGGTGCTGAACTTTGCGATTCTGCCGAGCCTCCAGCAGTTTAATAAGGTCCTGGCATACGAAGTCCGTATGCTGATGACCGATAAACTACAGCTGGAGGACGGCACGCAGTTGGTCGTTCCCCCTGCGTTTCGCCGAGAAATTTATCGTGAGTTAGGGATATCACTCTATTCGAACGAAGCGGCGGAAGACGCGGGACTGCGGTGGGCGCAGCATTACGAATTCTTAAGTCATCAAATGGCGCAGCAGCTGGGTGGCCCGACGGAAGTTCGCGTTGAGGTCAACAAAAGCTCGCCCGTTGTCTGGCTGAAAACCTGGCTATCACCCAATATCTGGGTACGTGTCCCGCTGACTGAAATTCATCAGGGCGATTTCTCGCCGCTATTCCGTTACACGCTGGCGATTATGCTGATGGCGATAGGCGGCGCGTGGCTGTTCATCCGAATACAAAACCGACCCTTGGTCGATCTTGAGCATGCTGCCCTGCAGGTGGGGAAAGGTATTATTCCACCACCGCTGCGCGAGTATGGTGCTTCGGAAGTGCGGTCGGTGACGCGTGCCTTTAACCATATGGCGGCGGGCGTTAAGCAGCTCGCTGACGATCGCACGTTGTTAATGGCGGGTGTGAGCCACGATCTGCGTACGCCGTTGACGCGTATCCGTCTGGCGACCGAGATGATGGGCGAAGAAGATGGCTATCTTGCGGAGTCCATTAACAAGGACATCGAAGAGTGCAATGCCATCATCGAACAATTCATCGATTACCTGCGTACCGGGCAAGAGATGCCGATGGAAATGGCGGATCTCAACGGTGTGCTGGGTGAGGTGGTCGCGGCGGAAAGCGGTTACGAGCGTGAGATTGATACCGATTTGCAGGCGGGTGAGATTGAGGTTCGCATGCATCCGCTCTCTATCAAACGTGCAGTGGCGAATATGGTGGTGAACGCGGCGCGTTACGGTAATGGTTGGATTAAAGTCAGCAGCGGATCGGAGCTTAACCGCGCCTGGTTCCAGGTTGACGATGACGGCCCTGGTATTAAACCCGAGCAGCGTAAGCATTTGTTCCAGCCTTTTGTTCGTGGCGATAGCGCGCGTAGCACCAGCGGTACCGGACTTGGTCTGGCGATCGTACAGCGTATTATTGATAACCATAACGGATTGCTGGAAATTGGAACCAGCGAACGGGGCGGTTTAAGTATTCGCGCCTGGTTACCGGTCCCGGTCACG
Organism: Enterobacter sp. SCRI0065; assembly: GCF_059766475.1. Classification (NCBI taxonomy): domain Bacteria; kingdom Pseudomonadati; phylum Pseudomonadota; class Gammaproteobacteria; order Enterobacterales; family Enterobacteriaceae; genus Enterobacter; species Enterobacter sp. SCRI0065. The sequence goes on from NZ_JCBAJB010000006.1 coordinate 165,392, forward strand.
CGGGGGCAGGTGAAAGAGGGTTAAAAATGGGGTGTGGCCTGATGCCCTCACCCCGACTCTCTCCCACAGGGAGAGGGCGAAAACACTAAAAAAGGCAACTTGTGTTGCCTTTTTGCGTTTACCTTGGTCCCGCACTCACCAACGCCGCGCCTGCTGGAGTATCGGTGTACTTCTCAAAGTTCTCAACAAACAGCTTCGCCAGCGTTTCTGCCTTCTCTTGCCATTGTTCCGGTGAACCATACGTGTTCCGCGGATCGAGGATATGCGTATCCACACCCGGTAACGCGACTGGAATCGCCAGATCGAACATCGGCAGGGTGAAGGTTTCAGCATTGTCGAGTGAACCGTTCAGAATGGCGTCGATAATGGCGCGCGTATCTTTAATCGAAATACGTTTACCCGTACCGTTCCAGCCCGTGTTCACCAGGTACGCCTGCGCGCCTGAAGCCTGCATACGTTTGACCAACACCTCTGCGTACTGCGTTGGATGCAGCGACAGGAATGCCGCGCCAAAGCAGGCGGAGAAGGTTGGCGTTGGCTCGGTGACGCCACGCTCGGTGCCCGCCAGTTTTGCGGTGAAACCTGATAAGAAGTGATACTGCGTCTGGTTAGCCGTCAGGCGTGATACCGGCGGTAATACGCCAAATGCGTCAGCCGTCAGGAAGATCACTTTCGTGGCGTGCCCAGCCTTCGATACCGGCTTCACGATGTTTTCGATGTGATAGATAGGATACGACACGCGGGTGTTTTCGGTTTTCGAGGCGTCGTCAAAATCGACCGTGCCGTCGGCGCGAACAGTGACGTTTTCCAGCAGCGCATCGCGGCGGATGGCGTGGAAAATGTCCGGCTCAGCTTCGGCTGACAGTCGAATGGTTTTGGCGTAGCAACCGCCTTCGAAGTTAAACACGCCGTCATCGTCCCAACCATGCTCGTCATCACCAATCAGGCGGCGTTTTGGATCGGTGGATAGCGTGGTTTTGCCCGTGCCGGACAGACCAAAGAATACCGCCACATCACCCGCTTCGCCTACGTTCGCCGAGCAGTGCATGGAGGCAATCCCCTGAAGCGGCAACAGATAGTTCATGACGGAGAACATCCCTTTCTTCATTTCGCCACCGTACCAGGTGCCGCCAATCAGCTGGATGCGCTCGGTCAGGTTAAACGCGATGAAGTTTTCGGAGTTCAGGCCCTGTTCTTTCCACTGCGGGTTAGTGCATTTCGCGCCGTTCATCACGATAAAATCAGGTTCGAAATCCTGTAATTCTTCATCGGTTGGGCGGATAAACATGTTCTTCACGAAATGCGCCTGCCAGGCGACTTCGGTGACAAAACGAACGGAGAGACGGGTGTCGGCGTTAGCGCCACAGAAGGCGTCGATAATGAACAGACGCTTGCCAGACAGTTGATGAGTGACGAGTCCTTTTAGATGCTGCCAGGTATCCTGAGAGAGCGGCTTGTTGTCGTTCTTCCCTTTACCTTTATCTGCCCACCACAGCGTATCGCGGGTGGTATCGTCACGGACGATATACTTATCTTTCGGCGAACGGCCGGTAAATATTCCGGTGTCCACGGCGATAGCACCAGTATTCGTCAACACACCTCGCTCGTATCCTTCCAGGGCTGGATTGAGCTCTTCCTGATACAGCGTATCGTAATCGGGGTTGTAGACGATTTCCTGGACGTCGTTAATACCATAAGCCTTGAGATCTTGCGGGGTTAAACCTTTAACACGCATGTCACTGCTCCTTAGCCAATTTGTACTGCCTAAAATTGTAGGGTTTTTCTGTGGTTGTTGACCGCGACGGGGCTCATAGATTTACGTATTTGGACAAAACCCTTACTGACGGCAAACGCTGTGACTCCTGTCACGAAGCAGGGCGGATTATCGCAGGATTCTCATTTTGGTTGGGGAAAATGTTCCTAAAAGGTTAAATCCTGGAGTATTTAACCAGAGGAATGTGAATGTAATCGCATACATGTAAGTAAATTACGTAACTCTTACATTCTGAAAATCGATTCACTTCTCTGGCAAGCTACCGGATTCGGAGTGTGTTGAAGAGGACGTTCGCCACTATGATGTGAGGATTGCGTGCTCAAACAATTAAGGACTGAGAGATGGAAAACGTTGAAGGATTATCTCCTGCCACGCGTGTTGGCATTGTGTTGGTCGGGGCGATACAGGGCTTTATCTGCTATTTGATAACCTGGTATATCGGGTATGCCAGTTTATCCGCCGATAGCCTGTGGCTAGTGTCTGTGACCCCCGTAACCATCATGGTATCGACGACAATTGTCCTGTCCGTTACCTCTTTCAGACAACGTTTTTTATGGCTGTCGTTGCTGGCGATCGTCGCGGTTGTCGCAGGGATGAGCCTCTGGTTGAAGTGGAATCTGCATGGCCTTGAGAAATGGGGTATTCGGGACGCACTGTTGATCTTTGGCTTCCACCTTATGTTCATGAGTATGTTCATGTTGCCATGGCTACAACGGCGTCTTGAACCGGGTTCGCAAAGTGAATTCTACATCGACTTCTACAACCGAAACTGGCACAACGCCTTAACGTTAGCCCTTATCTTTCTCTCCAACGGTCTGTTCTGGCTGGTGCTGTTTCTGTGGGCTGAGCTGTTCAAGCTCGTCGGTATCGAATTATTTAAAACGCTCTTTTTTGACACCGACTGGTTTATGGCGATTGCGATTGGCGTAGTGTCGGCCGCGACCGCTGTTCTCGCCCGGACGCAGGCGCGGCTCATTCAGGCACTGCAAAATCTGTTAACGCTGATTGCGACGGGGCTGCTGCCGATAGTGGCGCTGTTATCGCTGCTGTTTATTATCGTGTTGCCGTTTGTGGGCTTTGCCGCTATTTCTGCGCGTACCTCGGCGGCCGGACTGCTAGTGAGCCTGAGCATGGTGTTGCTATTGCTGACGACGGTCGTCTGGCATCCACAGCGCCCCTGCCTGCCTTACTACTCGCCTCTGCGCTGGATGATTCGGATGGCCTTGCTTATTGCCCCGGTTTATCCCTTGCTGGCGCTCTGGGCGCTGGCAGTGCGCATTGGGCAGTACGGCTGGACGCCCGAGCGTTTATACGGTGTATTGATTGCTCTTGTAGCGCTGGTTTGGGCAGTTGGTTTTTGCGCCAGCGTGATAAATCCTCGGCGCGATCCGTTAACGGTGCAGCGATACGTGACTCCCGCCGTAGGTTTGCTTTCGCTGGCGCTTCTTATCCTGATAAATACACCGGTTCTCGATCCGTGGCGAATAAGCGTTACCAGCCATATGGGGCGTTATCAGGAGGGGAAGATAACAGCGGATCAGGTGAGCCTTTATATGCTGAGCCATGCCGGGCGTAAAGGCCAGGAAGCGCTGGTGATGCTGCAAAACGATCCACCATTCATTGCCGACGCGAAGCGTAAGCGTGATATTGACATGCTGGTTAACGGAACCCGGAATCAAGCGGAATGGTTCACAGCAGACATTCTTGAGAAGTCTGTACAGCTTGCTCCAGGAATGACGAGACCCGACAACCGTTTGTGGCAGGGAATGTTGAAGTATCGATATCGACTGGAAACCTGCAAAACGGAAAAGGGAGCGTGCCTTTTAGTCATGCAGGACCTCAATGGCGATGGTCAAGCAGAAGCGGTGCTTTATGATTTTAGCGATCGCACCATTCTGGTTTTCATGCAAAACCATACTGACTGGAGTCTGGCGGGGGAAGCCAGGGACATGCCCGCAGGGTTGAACAGAGTAGAGTTTGACCGAGCGCTTGCGCAAGGAAAGGTGAAGGCGGTTGTTAAGCCCTGGGCAGATATTTCAGTATTCGGTCAAAGAATAGAAATGCATTACGAGGCTTCGGCTGATAGCTGGCGATAGTGCGCAAGCGGCTCCCGAGGGAGCCGCTAAAAGACAGGTTAATGAACCTGAGGATCTGCCGGAGAGGCGTTGTTACGGATCTCCGCGATGTCCATTGAATTGAATACGTAGTGAGAAGCGCAGTAATCGCAGTTCATATCGATTTCGCCCTCTTCGGCCATGATGCTGTCGATCTCTTCGTCCGGCAGCGTTCTCAGTGCTCCCGCACAACGCTCACGAGAACAGGTGCATTTGAACTCAACGTCCTGCGGATCGAAAAGCGTGACCTCTTCTTCGTGATACAGACGCCACAACACTTCGTTCGCGGGCAGAGTGAAAAGCTCCTCTGCTTTGATGGTTTCAGTCAGCGTGGCCAGATGCTCAAAATCATCGCCCTGGGCATTTTGCGCCGGAAGGACCTGCAACAGCATGCCGCCAGCGGCCAGTTGGCCATCGACTTCGCCGGTACGGATAAACAGGCGCGTTGGCAGCTGTTCAGAACGCAGGAAGTAATCTTCCAGGCAAGCCGCCAGCGTATCGCCTTCAAGACCCACCACGCCCTGATAGCGCTCGCCTTCTTCTGGGGTAATGGTGATAACCAGGAAACCGTTACCGACCAGCGTTTTCAGGTCTGCACCCTCTGGGATATCGCCCTGTACGCGCGCCACGCCGCGCATTTGCTGCTGATGGTTACCATTGATAACCGCCAGATTCATCGGGCCATCACCCTGCAATTGCACGGTGATGTCGCCAGCGAACTTCAGCGTCGCGGTCAGAAGACTGGTGGCAACCAGCAGTTCACCCAGCACGTTTTTAACCGGCTGCGGATAAGTGTGGTTTTCCAGAATCTGTTTCCAGGTTTCGGATACCGTTACCAGCTCACCGCGAACGGCAAATTGCTCAAACAGATAGCGGTGTAATTGGTCGTGTTGGGCCATGATTTTCTCTCATTAAACGACGATTATTCGTTATCGCCGTGTTTAAATTTCAACAGATCGCGACGTTCTTTCTTATCCGGTCGTCTGTCCGGGTGCGGCATTGTCAGCGCATTCATTTTGCGCGCCAGCGCGACTTTCTCGCGCTTTTCGATGCTTTCTGTCGTCTCTTCATAAAGCGCGACGGCTTCGGTTGCCGGGCGACGCTGTTCGGTAATGGCTTTAATCACTACCGTTCTTTCATCGTTTCCCTGGCGTAAAGTCAGGGTGCCATTCAGTTCAACAAGCTTACTCGGCTTGCTGCGCTGCCCGTTGTAGTGAACTTTACCGCCGTCGACCATTTCGCGTGCAAGGGCTCGCGTTTTATAAAAGCGCGCTGCCCACAGCCACTTATCCAGTCTTACCCCTTCAGCGGGTTTTTCTTTCATGGCGACTCCTTCACTCTGAGTGAGGGGATCATACGGCGGTAGTCGTTCAGTGCCGGATGTCGCAGATAGCTTTTGTCAGCCATACCGGAATCGGGATTGGTCACACCCAGGCAATAACGAATGCCAAAGGTAGCCGCTGCATCCAGAATGGGTTCGCTGTCGTCAATAAACAACGTCCTTTCAGGCTGCAAACCCGTCTCTTGCGCTACGGCCTGCCACAATCGCTGATCCTCTTTCGGATAACCAAATGTGTGGGTGGAAAGTAATAAATCAAGGTGTGAAGCCAGGCCAGTATGTTCGAGCTTCACTGCCAGGTTATGTGGATGCGCGTTGGTCAGCAGAATCCGGCGCTTACCGCTCTCTTTAAGCGCATTGAGAAAGGGCACGGTATCTTCACGCAGAACGGCGTGAGGCCCTTGCGCGGTGGTCATCGCGCAGATATCTAAACCGAGGCGTTCGCTCCAGTAGTCAAGACAGTACCAGTTTAGCGTATGTTGTACGGCGTGATACTGCGAGCGTATGAAATCCTGGGCTTCTGCCGGAGTAATACCCTGTTGCGCGCCGTAGGTTTCGGGCACCAGTTTCTGCCAGAAGTGATTATCAAAAGCGAGATCGAGCAGCGTGCCGTCCATATCCAGCAGAACGGTATCGACGTCCTGCCAGGCAATATCAAGATGCATGAGGGGGGAACTCTCCAGCCAGAAGAAACGTGCGCGACAGGTTAGCACAACTTGTCGCGCAGCGGCGTTATCCGATCAGGCTCTCAGGCGCGGAGATGAGCTTTGGATTGAGGCAACTATCGTAATACTGCTGGATTTCTTCCAGGCGAGTGCGGGAACGTTGATAGCGACGCAGCGCAGCAACGCCGTTCCAGATAATACACAGCAGCATCGCCATCATCAGCAGCGACGTCCCGATATAGCGCCACAGCCCTGCACTGTCCGGCATACGGTGCAGGTCAATATGACGCGTACCGTTTGCATCGGTAAATATGCCCGTGACGATCCCTTCTGCGCTAAACGGCGTTTGCATCAGCATTTGTGCCAGACGCTGAAATTCGCCCCACTGTTCCTGGGCCGGATAATCATACAGCGCAACCGGTGGATACGGTTGATCGACCAAATCGCTGCCCTCGTCGCTGGCAATCACAAAACCGCCAGGGGCAGGGCTATTTAACGTCTGCGCCGCGCGGGTGGTTTCACGCATGACGAACGGCGCGGTGGAGGTGGCGACCAGGTTATCCAGCGATTCAGCACTTACCGGACGCAGCAGGACGTTAACACCGTCCAGTCGGCCCGCGTCAGCACGTTTAACCAGCGCGTCCCAGTCTTTACTGTTGCCGAGATTAACGAGCGCGTTTTTCAGGCGTACACACTCATCATCGGCGGAACATAAGTCCTGCGTTTTCATTACGATGTCGCCGAAATCGTCCAGCAAAACCATGCCCGATTTCTGAATGGCGGAGCGTAAAGACTGGCTCACGCGCGAGTCATCATCTGGTTTTGGGTGTAACTGACGGTTAACGGCCTGCGTCAGCGCGGTGGCTTTACTGACGATATCGGATTCCGGCAGCGGCAGCGGCGGGGCGTCATTCCAGATGATTTGCGAACAATCAAACGGCATGAACGGAGAGTTCTGACGCGCGTTCCATGTTCCTGGAGCATGGATATTACACATGCCGGTGCCTTTTAATTTCAGCGTATCGCCCACGCGTACACCCGCGTCTTCGAGCTGGTTTACGCTGGTGGCCTCGATCGTTTGCGCGCCTTTAATCCACGAGAGGGTGAATTTAATGGGCATATCAAGGGGTACCAGGAAGATCAACATCGCCAGCACTGCCGCGGCACCGCCAGCGATCACCGTGCTGCGCAACCAGTGCTGGAGCGGGAAGTTTTTCACCTCATCATGCAGGGATAAAAAACGCCCCTGACGGACCACATGGCGGTCGAGGTAGATATCGATGTCGGTTTTTTGCCCTAAATCCTGAACGATCCACGGCTGCCAGTGGCGCGGGTAGATCAGATCGATAATCCCAAGCGAAATATTGTTGATATGTTCTTGATCGTTCTCACCAAACAGGCCCCAGCGTTTTGGGGTCCCGCGCAAGCAGTGAATTTCGCGCAGGGCGGTTTTGGCAGGGGGCGCAAACAGCCCCCACAGACCAGCGGCCAGCAGCAGTACGGCACCACCGGCCAGCCACGGCGCAAAAACGTCAGGCGTTATCAGGCAGAAGAAAAAGAGTAAGAATGACGCCACGATTAATACGGCCTCGCGAATACCATCCGGGCGATTCAGCACGTACTCTTCGTGCGTTTCCTGGCGAATATTCAGCAGTTCGATCTGCTCTGTCTCTTCACCGCGGATGGAGGCCTGGGTGGAACTGGTTCGTTCGAGAGCGAATCGTGGTGCTTCCTGAGCATATTCGCTCAGAGTATGACCGTTGAGCGCAATGACGAGGGGAATGGCGTCGGTATGAACCAGCTCCACGCTATTTTCATCATTGATATATTGTTCCCAAAACGGCGGTAAATGGACCTCAACCGAGTCGAGATAGTAACGCCATTTATTGGGATCGTCGGTCGTAATGCCATAGCGGGTGATCGAGCAGGTCACGCTCAACACGGTATCGCTTTGCGCGTTTAAGTTTAGCGATACGGGAGCGGCTGTTGCGCCGGTTGGCCCTGGGGTTTTCTGAACGCGATTTAACGTATCAAGGTAGCTTTCAATGGCGCTGCGCTCGTCAACCGCGAGCTTACGGGTGGCCGCACCAGCAAAGGCGTTTAAGAATGGCAGTCGATATCGACGCTGTGCGCGACGCCTGAATAACCACCCTGCCACGAACGCGCAGGCCAGCAAGGCAGCGAAAAAAATCAAAATGGTGCTCATGCTTTCCCCATCTTACATATCTTACAGGTGTAGTCAGTTGCACCTTTTACAGTGAATGAGTGTCTGTGGTTGGCTATCGGCAAGTATGGAGTCGAACTTGAGCATTTTGAAGCGCATCCCAGTAATCGAAGATAATAGCAAAGGCAATCATAGCGGGATATCAGCAAATTCCTGGTATTATTTCAACCTCTTGACTTTTGTTTTGAATTAAGGATTGATTTAAGATAGGTTACGAAAATGTAAATAAAGCGCAAATGGCATTGCCGAAACCGTGCGGCGTATCGCACAATAACGCGAGTTCACACTGTAAAGACCCATCAAGATGAGCAAACCCTTACAAAAACCCACCATCCTCAAAGTCGAGACTGTTGCAAAATCGCGCCTGTTCAATGTGGAAAGTGTGGATCTGGAATTCAGCAATGGCGTACGTCGTGTTTATGAACGTATGCGCCCGTCCACGCGCGAAGCGGTCATGATTCTGCCGATTGTTGACGATCATGTGATCCTCATTCACGAGTATGCGGTGGGGACTGAATCTTACGAACTGGGTTTCTCAAAAGGGCTTATCGATCCTGGCGAATCGGTATTTGAAGCCGCCAACCGTGAGCTGAAAGAAGAGGTGGGTTTTGGCGCGAAGGACCTCACGTTCCTGAAAAAGCTGAGCATGGCACCCTCTTATTTCTCCAGCAAAATGAATATCGTGGTGGCAGAAGATCTCTACCCAGAATCGCTTGAAGGTGACGAACCTGAGCCACTACCTCAGGTGCGCTGGCCGCTGGCGCATTTGATGGATCTGCTCGAAGAGCCGGACTTCAATGAAGCACGTAATGTGAGTGCGCTTTTTCTGCTGCGTGAATGGCTGAAAGGGCAGGGTCGGCTGTAGAATAAAAAAAAACCGGCAAGCGTAAGCGCATTGCCGGTTTTTTATGGCGTTTTATCAGAACAGTTCGTGCGTCTCGCCGTTATCAATAATCTCTGTTCCTACCTCATGCACCGCCTGCGTGGTTGGCTGCGTACCTTCGATGAAGAACTCTTCGCGACTATTTCCGCCGTTTGCTAACTGACCCGTGCTGCGGTCGATATTGACCGTCACAATGCCTGGTGGCGGAGTCAACGGTTGTTCCGGCACACCTTCAAGGACCGCTTTCATGTACGCATCCCAGGCCGGTTGAGCGCTTTTCGCGCCGCCCTCGTAGCCGGAAATCTGATCCTTAATCGCGCCTGATGCGGATGTCCGACCTAAGTCACGGCGATGGTCGTCAAAGCCGATCCATACCGAAGTCACCACGCCCGGGCCATAACCGGAGAACCAGGCATCTTTCGAGCTGTTGGTGGTCCCGGTTTTACCGCCGATGTCATGGCGCTGTAGGTCACGACCAGCTCGCCAGCCCGTGCCTTGCCAGCCTGGTTCACCAAAGATATTGGTATTCAGGGCGCTCTTAATCAGGAAGGTCAATGGCGTATTGATGACGTGAGGAGCGTATTCCTGCGCGCCCGTCTGCGCGACCAGAGCCTGATTGGCCTGCTCAAGCTGCGGCATAGGGACGGCGGCATTCTTCTGTTCCTGAGAAATCGCGACATCTTCCATGTCTTTGTTATCCAGCACGTTCGACTTTGGTGTATCGCCGTAGATCACTGGAATATCGCATTCAGGACAGGCGATTTTCGGCTTAGCTTCGAAAAGTACGCCGCCCTGATCGTTCTCAATTTTGCTGATGAAATACGGATCGACCAGGAAGCCGCCGTTTGCCATTACCGAGTAACCTCGAGCCACCTGAAGCGGCGTAAAGGACGCTGAGCCGAGGGCCAGTGATTCGGTATGCACAATGTTCTGCGCCGGGAAGCCGAAACGTTGCAGGTACTCTGCGGCATAATCAACACCCATTGCACGCATCGCACGCACCATCACTACGTTCTTTGACTGTCCCAGACCCTGACGTAAACGAATGGGACCGGAATATTCCGCCGGGGAGTTTTTGGGCTGCCAGTCAGAACCGGCACCCGCATCCCAGCGGGAAATCGGCACGTCATTGAGGATACTGGCCAGCGTAAGGCCCTTGTCCATCGCCGCGGTGTAGAGGAACGGCTTGATGTTAGAACCCACCTGACGCAGTGCCTGAGTGGCGCGGTTAAACTTGCTCTGATTGAAATCAAAGCCGCCTACCAGCGCCATGACGGCACCGTTTTGCGGATTAATCGATACCAGCGCTGAGTTCACATCCGGCACCTGAGCCAGCCACCAGGCATCATTCACCTGGCGAACCCAGATTTGCTGTCCGGTTTGCACCACATCGGTCACTTTACGCGGGGTCGGGCCCTGCGAGGTATCTGAACGATATGGGCGAGCCCAGCGAATACCGTCCATATGCAGCGACACCGAGGTTCCATCTGCCAGCGTCGCCGTGGCTTCCTGCGGATCGGCCGCCGTTATCACGGCAGGACGAAGCGGTCCGTAGGTCGGCAATGTTTTCAGCGAATCGGTGATTTTCTTCGTGTCCCATGCGCTTTCACCGACTTTCCACAGCACGTTGGACGGGCCACGGTAGCCGTGACGCATGTCGTAATCCATCACATTATTACGCACCGCCTGCTGCGCAGCCTGCTGCACTTTGCGGGTGATAGTGGTGTAAATGCGATAGCCATCTTCATACGCTTGCTCGCCGTAACGACCCACCATCTCCTGACGCACCATCTCGGTCAGATACGGTGCCGAGAAGGCAATTTCCGGCGCATGATAATTGGCATCGATCACGTCGTTGCGCGCCTGATCGTACTGCGTCTGGCTGATATAGCCTTCGCTCAACATACGCGATAAGACGACGTTACGGCGTCCGGTGGCGCGTTCAAGCGAGTACAGCGGGTTGAACGTTGACGGCGCTTTTGGCAGCCCGGCAATGGTCGCCATCTCGCTTAGCGTAAGCTGTTCGATCGGCTTGCCAAAATAGACCTGCGCAGCAGCACCCACGCCGTAGGCGCGATACCCCAGATAGATCTTGTTCAGGTACAGCTCAAGAATTTCGTCTTTGGTCAGAAGTTGTTCAATGCGAATAGCGAGGAACACTTCCTTGATCTTACGGATTAGCGTCTTTTCTGGGCTCAGGAAGAAGTTACGCGCCAACTGTTGCGTAATCGTACTGGCACCCTGAGAGGCGTGACCGGAAAAAAGCGCAACGCTTGCCGCACGGAAGATCCCTACCGGATCGACACCGTGGTGCTCATAAAAACGGCTGTCTTCCGTGGCAATAAACGCCTTCACCATAACGGGTGGGATTTGATCTAAGGTCAACGGAATACGACGCTTTTCACCATATTGGGCAATCAGCTCGCCGTCGGCGCTATAGACCTGCATTGGGATCTGGAGTCGCACATCACGCAGTGTGGCGACATCGGGTAGCTGCGGCTCAATATATTTGTACAAACCATAAATCGAGCCTGCTCCCAGCAGAATGCAACAGACTGCAAGGATCAATAAATACTTTACGAACTTCACTGGAGATTTCCCATTTAGTTTCACTTGGGCAGTTTCTAAACAATCGCGCGGTAGTATAAAGGCAAGCCTGAATCATTGATATAGCCGTCAACCTGATGGTCGATAAGGAGATCGTGAAACATGGCTTTCAAAACATGGCGAACAGGCGTTCATATTCAACAGGATAGCGTTTTAGCCGTTTCGTTAACGAAGGAAAAATCGGGATGGTGTCTGCGCCGCTGGTGGCAAATCCCGCTGGCCGACGATATCGTGCGTGATGCCAAAATTATTCATCCAGAACAATTGGTTATTGCGCTTCTTGGCTGGAGCCAGGCGTTGCCACATCATCACCGGATATTTCTTGCGTTTCCAGCGGTGCGTACGCTGCAAAAAGTCCTCCCTTGCCCGGCAATGAGCCTGCGTGACAGCGAGCAGGTTTCCTGGATTACCTCTGCGCTGTCTCGCGAGTTAGAAATGGCACCCGATGCGCTGTGCTTCGACTACGTGCAAGACACCTTTAGCAAGTCATTTCACGTCACGGCGGCGCAAAACAAAGAGGTTGCGGTGCTTCTGGATATCGCGGCCACGCTGCGGTTGCATCTGGCATCCATCACTCCTGATGCCGGGGCTATGGCAAATTTACTGCCCTCACTGACTCATCCCGTGCAGTGCGTCGCCTGGCGCGACGACAATCATTGGCTGTGGGCGATGCGTCACCAATGGGGGCGAAAGGCGCTCAGTGAGGCCGCAAATAGTGGTGAGTTAGCGGCTTTACTGGCAATCAGCCCCGAAGAGATTGCGTTGTTTGGCCATGATGGTCTTGATCCATTGAGTTTAATGACCTGCTGTCATCCGCCGTTACCCGAGAACGGCGCAGACTTTACGGTTGCCCTGGCCCTCGCGATGGGGGAGATGTACGAGTGAAAACGACCAATTTTTTACCGTGGCGTCGCCTGCGTCAGCAGCGCTGCTGGCGTTTTTGGGGTTTGCTTTTTGTTGGCGCGTTGCTGATCTCGTTCACGATAGCGGCACATCAGCGGGCCAATTATGCTGCCAATGTCCGTGTGTTACAGATGCATCTGACAGGCGATACGCTCATTCAACACGAGCTTGAGATGCGCCATGCGCAGTGGCGAGAGTTAAATGAGAAGTTTCAGCAAAGACAGCAAACGTTGGTATTACAGGCTAAAACGCAGGCCTGGCAGCCTGCGTTAATGGCTTTAGCGTCGGTGATGCCGGAGAAGGCGTGGCTAACACAACTGCGTTATCAACAATCCAGCCTCTCGCTGACAGGATATACCGCGACGCTTTCAGCGCTTACCAAACTGGCAGAATCCTTAAAGCACTTGCCAGGTTTTACGCCTGGAAAGGCGGGAGAATTACAGCAGGATGCCCAGGGGCAGTGGATGTTCAGTTTTAAGCTCCAGAATCAGGAGTGAAGGGTGCAAATAATTTATGAGCGTTGGTGCGAGTGCCGTTTTCGCACGCGATTTCTGTGCTGGAGCATAAGCACTTTCGCCGTTCTGCTGGGCGCATTTTGGATAGTGGTGCGCCCGGCTTCGCAGCAGACCGCAAGCCTTAGTGTCGACCACGAACGCGCGATAACGGCCATAGGCACTTTATGGGTGAGCGCCAGGCAGCATCACGCAGGAGAAGTGGAGCATGAGAGCGCTGCCGTGCTCCCATTTTCCCCGTTGGATTTTCAAACTGGCGGTACGCAGTTGATTCGATGGCAGCCCGATGCCAACGGGGGTGAATTAACGCTGGATGCAGAATGGATAAACATTCCCGTTCTGTTCAACAGGCTGGCGCAGCGGGGGATGGGGGTAATGACGTTTTCTGTCGAGCCCGGTAAATCTCGATTGGTCGTCGTGGTGCGCGTGGAGAGCCTACATGCGAAGTAAATGTCACTGGCTGCTGGTGGGTTCCCTTTTTTTACTGACCGGGATGCGCGATCCCTTTCGCCCGCCGGACGATCGTTGCGCGAGTGGGCAGCTGTCCCATTGGCGCTATCTGGGGATGGTCGGCGGCGCGAATAGCGTCGGAATTGTACAAGATGGGCAGAATCACTGGCGTCGGGTCAGGGAAGACGAGCGCTTTCCTGCCGGCTGGCGCGTGCTGTCCATCAAAGAAACAGAGCTTATCGTCGATGTCGGTGAAGGATGTGAGCCGAAGGCGTGGCGATGGCAACGAGAAGGATCGAAAAATGAAAAGAGCAAGGATAGTCGTTCTGCTGCTGATGCTCAGCAGCCCCGCGTGGGCCAGTCTGGCAAAGAAAGTCACCCTGGCGGTCGATGACGTGCCGGTTGCACAGGTCCTGCAATCACTGGTGGAGCTTGAAAATCGCAACTTAATCATTTCTCCTGATGTGACCGGTACACTTTCTTTGCATCTGTCGCAGGTACCCTGGCGTCAGGCACTGCAAACGGTCGTCACCAGTGCCGGGCTCGTTCTCAGGGAAGAGAGCGGTATCTTTTACGTGCATACCGTTGCCTGGCAGCGTGAGCAACAGACGCGTAATGAAGAAGAGCAAAGCAGAAGGCAGCTTAACGTACCGCTCACCTCGCGCAGTTTTTCTCTGGCTTACGCCGATGCGGGTGAGCTTCAGAAGGCAGCAGAGAAATTGCTGAGTCCAAAAGGGAGTTTATCGGTAGATAAACGCACAAATCGTCTAATGGTGCGCGATATCCCCGGCGTGATGGATGGCGTGCAGCGCTGGGTTGAAGAGATGGATTTACCTGTCGCGCAGGTCGAACTGGCGGCCCATATCGTCACGATTAATGAAAAAAGTCTGCGCGAGCTTGGTGTGAAATGGAACCTTGCTGAGGCCACAGGAGCGGGGTCGCCAGGGCAAGTGACCACACTGGGAGCCGATCTGTCGGTGGCAAATGCCACCACGCATGTGGGTTTTAACATTGGGCGTATTGATGGCAGGCTATTGGATCTCGAGCTTTCAGCGCTTGAACAACAGCAGCAGCTTGAAATTATTGCCAGTCCCCGGCTTTTGGCCTCGCACATGCAACCTGCCAGTATCAAGCAGGGTAGCGAAATCCCTTATCAGGTTTCCAGCGGTGAGAGCGGGGCGACATCGGTAGAGTTCAAAGAGGCGGTGCTGGGTATGGATGTCACGCCGGTTGTGCTACCCAATGGCCGGGTGCGCCTGAAAATTCATATCAGCGAAAATATGCCCGGGCAGGTTTTACAGCAGGCCGATGGCGAAACAATGGCCATTGATAAGCAAGAAATCGAAACTCAGGTTGAAGTCAAAAGTGGAGAAACGCTGGCGCTGGGTGGTATTTTCTCGCAAAAGAACAAAACCGGCAGTGATAGCGTTCCCGGCCTTGGCAAGATTCCCTGGATAGGCCAGCTATTCCGCCATGATGGGAAGGATAACGAGCGGCGCGAGCTGGTGGTGTTTATTACGCCACGGCTGGTCAATATTCAGTAATGGGCAACGATCTCCGTAAGGATTTTGCACCCAGTTTGTTGCAGATGTTTGACGTGGGGCATGAATTAGCATACAAGGAGTACCGATTTGAGTTTCAGCTTATCCAATCTTACCTCTTGTTGCCTTAAGCATCTGGCTTGATGATTTAATCAGTTGCCAAACAAGCAGGACTACTGAGATAATTTTCAGTCTGACTCTCGCACTATCGCATATGAGGTTTCAGTTCATGTCCTGCTACGCCAAGTTTTTGCGAAGCGGGGATTACCATTAACGAATAGTCTTAGTAGTACCGAAAAAATGGCAGAGAAACGCAATATCTTTCTGGTTGGGCCTATGGGTGCCGGCAAAAGCACTATTGGGCGTCAGTTAGCTCAACAACTCAATATGGAATTTTACGATTCTGATCAAGAGATTGAGAAACGAACCGGAGCTGATGTGGGCTGGGTCTTCGATGTAGAAGGCGAAGAAGGTTTCCGTGACCGAGAAGAAAAAGTTATCAATGAACTTACGGAAAAACAGGGCATTGTGCTGGCTACTGGCGGCGGCTCTGTAAAATCTCGCGAAACTCGTAACCGTCTCTCCGCCCGAGGCGTTGTGGTCTATCTTGAGACGACCATTGAAAAACAGCTGGCACGTACGCAGCGTGATAAAAAGCGCCCGTTACTGCAAGTTGAAACGCCTCCTCGCGAAGTTCTGGAAGCATTGGCCGGCGAACGCAATCCTATGTATGAGGAAATTGCCGACGTGACCATTCGTACTGATGATCAAAGCGCTAAAGTGGTTGCAAACCAGATTATTAACATGCTGGAAAGCAACTGATTCTGGCTTTACATACACTCGCCTGCGGGTAAAAGCATTTAAGGTGGATGTCGCGTCATGGAGAGGATTACAGTTACTCTCGGGGAACGTAGTTACCCTATCACCATCGCGGCTGGATTGTTTAACGACCCAGCTTCCTTCTTACCACTGAAAGCGGGTGACCAGGCAATGTTGGTCACCAATGAGACTCTGGCTCCGCTTTATCTCGACAAAATTCGTCATTTGCTGGAACAAGCAGGTGTGAATGTCGACAGTGTGATTTTGCCTGATGGCGAGCAGTATAAAAGCCTGGCGGTGCTTGACACCGTCTTTACCGCACTACTGCAAAAACCGCATGGTCGTGATACTACACTGCTCGCCTTAGGCGGTGGTGTTGTTGGCGATCTTACGGGTTTTGCTGCGGCGAGCTACCAACGCGGTGTTCGCTTTATTCAAGTTCCTACGACCCTGCTGTCGCAGGTCGATTCTTCGGTTGGTGGCAAAACAGCCGTCAACCATCCGCTTGGCAAAAATATGATTGGCGCGTTCTACCAGCCCGCATCGGTGGTGGTGGATCTCGACTGTCTGAACACGCTGCCGAAGCGTGAACTGGCCTCTGGGCTGGCTGAAGTGATCAAGTACGGCATTATTCTGGACAGCGCGTTCTTTAACTGGCTGGAAGAGAATATGGATGCGCTGCTAAGCCTTGATGGTAAAGCGCTGGCTTACTGCATCCGTCGTTGTTGTGAGTTGAAAGCAGAAGTTGTCGCAGCCGACGAGCGTGAAACCGGCTTACGTGCTTTACTGAATCTGGGGCACACGTTTGGCCATGCCATTGAAGCTGAAATGGGTTATGGCAACTGGCTTCATGGCGAAGCAGTGGCGGCGGGCATGGTGATGGCCGCTCGCACATCAGTGCGCCTGGGTCAGTTTAAGAAAGAAGAGACTCAGCGCATCATTACGCTGCTTGAACGTGCGGGTTTACCGGTTACGGGCCCACGTGAAATGTCTGCGCAGGCGTATTTACCTCACATGATGCGCGATAAAAAAGTATTGGCTGGTGAGATGCGCCTGGTGCTCCCGCTTGCTATAGGGAAGAGTGAAGTACGCGGCGGAGTGTCGCATGATGTCGTTCTTGGCGCGATTGCTGACTGTCAGCAGGCGTAACAACTAGAAAGGTCAGGCTGTCGTAAAAGACAGCTAATTTGCTTCAGGTGACATGCAACGTCGTAAGCATGAGCCTTTGAGTGGGGTGTTAAATGGATGAATTCAAACCAGAAGACGAGCTGAAACCCGATCCCAGCGATCGTCGTACTGGTCGTACTCGTCAATCTTCAGAACGTGATAATGAGCCACAAATCAACTTTGATGATGTTGATTTAGACGCTGACGATCGTCGCCCTCCACGTAGCCGCAATGCGCGTGATGAGCGAGAAGAAGAGGTTTACGAGTCGGATGATGATTCAATGGACGAAGAGCCTGTAGAGCCTCGCCCTCGCAAACGTAAAAAAGTGGTGGCTAAAAAACCAGCCTCTCGTCAGTACATCATGATGGGACTTGGCGTCTTTGTGCTGCTGCTGTTGATTATTGGTATCGGCTCTGCGCTGAAAGCACCATCAACGAATTCAAATGAACCAACGCCGTCTGCCGAAAAGAGTATTGCGCTTTCGGGTAACGATGCTGCGGATCAAGCCAACGGTGCGCAACCTGCGCCGGGCACGACGTCTGCCGAACAGACCGCGGGTAATCCTGCGAATGCGCCGCAGGAAGTCTCGCTGCCGCCAGTTTCCTCAACACCGACTCAGGGTCAGGCAATGACCACCCCTGAAGGTCAGCAGCGTGTAGAGGTTCAGGGCGATCTTAACAATGCGCTGACCCAGCCGCAGAGCCAGGAGCAGGTGAACAACGTGGTGGCTAACTCCACGCTGCCAACTGAACCTGCAACCGTGGCACCGATTCGCGGTGGCAATGCCCAGCCGCAAACCGTTGCAACGGAAACTAAGCCGCGTCAGACACAAACTCAAACAGCGACGCCGCGTCCGGAACGCAAGCAGACAGTGATTGAGCCTAAGCGCGAAACCAAACCGCAGACCGTTGCGAAAGCGCCTGAAGCGAAACCCGTTTCTCAGCCTAAGCAGACCGAAACGGCCGTTGTAAGTACGCCAGCTAAAGCCCCAGTCGCTACGGCAACTGCACCGAAGGCAACGGCAACAACGACGGCACCCACTGCTACAGCGGCTCCTGCTGCGACGGCTTCCAGCAGTGCGGCAGCTAAGTCTGCGGGTAACGTCGGTTCGTTGAAGTCTGCGCCATCCAACAACTACACGCTTCAGCTGAGCAGTTCGTCTAACTACGACAACCTGAACAACTGGGCGAAAAAATCGAATCTGAAAAACTATGTGGTTTATCAGTCGACGCGTAACGGACAGCCTTGGTACGTGCTGGTAAGCGGTGTTTACGCTTCTAAAGACGAAGCTAAGCGCGCTGTTTCTACGTTACCTGCTGATGTTCAAGCGAAGAACCCATGGGCGAAACCGATTCATCAGGTTCAGGCCGATTTGAAGTAATGTATAAAGCGCAGGTTGCTGTCGGAGCTTTCTCCACAGCCGGAGAAGGTGTAATCAGTCAGTCAGCATGAAAAAAAATCGCGCTTTTCTAAAATGGGCGGGGGGAAAATTCCCCCTGCTCGACGATATTAAAAAACACCTGCCGAATGGCGAGTGTCTTATCGAGCCCTTCGTGGGCGCAGGGTCTGTGTTTCTCAATACCGACTTTTCTCGCTATATCCTCGCGGATATCAACAGCGATCTTATTAGCCTCTATAACATCGTCAAACTGCGTACCGACGAATACGTCGAAGAAGCGCGTAAGCTCTTCACGCCTGAGACGAACCAGTCGGATGTTTACTACCAGTTTCGCGTCGAGTTTAACCAAAGCCAGGATCCTTTCCGGCGGGCGTTGTTATTCTTGTACCTGAACCGACATGGTTACAATGGCCTGTGCCGGTATAATCTGCGTGGGGAATTTAACGTGCCTTTTGGTCGCTATAAGCGTCCTTACTTCCCGCAGGCGGAGTTGTACCACTTTGCTGAAAAGGCGCAGAATGCGCTTTTCATCTGTGAGTCTTATGCCGATAGCATGGCGCGAGCAGACAACAATTCGGTCGTGTACTGCGATCCTCCGTATGCTCCGCTGACGGCAACGGCAAACTTTACGGCATATCACACCAACAGTTTCAATTTGAAAGAGCAGGTACATTTGGCAGAAATTGCCGAAGGCCTTGTGAACAGGCGTATTCCCGTGCTGATTTCTAATCATGATACGGTGATGACGCGAGAGTGGTATCAGTTAGCGACCAAACTGCATGTCGTCAAAGTTCGGCGCAGCATCAGCAGCAATGGCGGCACACGTAAGAAGGTGGACGAACTGCTGGCTCTTTATCGCCCCTGAGCCGTTTCGCCCGCCGGTAAACACATTTCAAGGAGATGCGGATGAAACAGTTTTTGATTGCTCCCTCAATTTTGTCAGCCGACTTTGCCCGTCTGGGCGAAGATACGGCTAACGCCCTGGCGGCCGGTGCAGACGTGGTTCATTTCGATGTGATGGATAACCACTACGTTCCGAATCTGACCATCGGTCCGATGGTGCTAAAAGCGTTACGTAACTATGGAATCACGGCACCGATTGACGTTCATCTGATGGTCAAACCGGTCGATCGCATCGTGCCTGATTTCGCCGCCGCCGGTGCCAGCATCATTACCTTCCATCCTGAAGCCTCCGAGCATGTCGATCGCACGTTGCAGCTCATCAAAGAAAATGGCTGTAAAGCGGGCCTGGTCTTTAACCCCGCGACATCGCTGAGCTATCTTGACTACGTGATGGACAAGCTGGACGTGATTCTGCTGATGTCCGTCAACCCAGGCTTCGGTGGGCAATCCTTTATCCCACAAACGCTGGATAAGCTGCGCGAAGTACGCCGTCGTATTGATGAGTCTGGCTATGATATTCGTCTCGAAGTGGATGGCGGCGTTAAGGTCAATAACATCGGTGAAATCGCTGCTGCTGGCGCAGATATGTTCGTGGCAGGCTCGGCAATCTTCGATCAGCCGGATTACAAAAAAGTCATTGATGAAATGCGCGGTGAACTGGCAAAGGTAAGTCATGAATAAATTGCAGGCAATTCGAGGGGTAGCGTTCGACCTCGATGGTACGCTGGTCGACAGCGCGCCGGGTTTAACCAGCGCCGTCGATCGGGCGCTGTATGCGCTTGAGTTGCCCGTTGCGGGTGAAGATCGTGTCATCACCTGGATTGGTAATGGCGCTGACGTACTCATGGAGCGGGCGCTTACATGGGCGCGTCAAGAGCGAGCCATTCTGCGTTCCTCGCAGGGTATACCTGGCGTGGATCATGCTGATATCCCGCAGGATGAGCAGTTGCGCCTTCTGCGTAAGTTGTTCCACCGCTACTATGAAGAGACCGTGGAAGAGGGCAGTTTTCTGTTCCCGGACGTGGTGGAAACTTTACGCGCGCTGCATGCTAAAGGGATGCCGCTTGCGCTGGTGACTAACAAGCCTACGCCATTTGTTGCGCCCCTGCTGGAAGCGCTGGATATCGCGAAGTATTTTTCCGTTATCGTCGGTGGCGATGATGTGCAGAACAAAAAGCCACACCCGGAACCGATCCTGTTAGTGGCAGGAAAATTATCCTTAACGCCTGAACAGCTGCTCTTTGTCGGTGATTCGCGTAATGATATTCTGGCTGCTAAAGCCGCAGGATCACCTTCTGTCGGCTTAACCTATGGCTACAACTACGGTGAATCCATCACGCTAAGTGAGCCGGACGTGGTGTTCGATAGCTTTAAAGATTTATTGCCCGCACTTGGGCTTCCGCACAGTGAAAATCAGGAATCGAAAAATGACTAAGCCCATCGTTTTTAGTGGCGCACAGCCTTCAGGTGAATTAACCATTGGTAACTACATGGGTGCGCTGCGTCAGTGGGTTAGCATGCAGGATGACTATCACTGCATCTACTGCATCGTAGATTTGCATGCGATAACGGCTCGCCAGGATCCTGAGAAGCTGCGTAAAGCTACGCTGGATACGCTGGCACTTTATCTGGCGTGCGGTATCGATCCTGAGAAAAGCACTATTTTTGTCCAGTCTCACGTGCCGGAACACGCGCAGTTGGGCTGGGCATTGAACTGCTACACCTACTTTGGTGAGCTGAGCCGCATGACTCAGTTCAAAGATAAGTCCGCTCGTTACTCCGAGAATATTAATGCCGGACTGTTTGATTATCCGGTATTGATGGCGGCTGACATTCTGCTGTACCAGACCAATCAGGTTCCGGTTGGCGAAGACCAGAAACAGCACCTGGAGCTGAGCCGCGATATCGCGCAGCGCTTCAATGCAATTTATGGTGACGTCTTCAAAGTGCCTGAGCCGTTCATTCCGAAATCAGGTGCACGCGTGATGTCCCTGCTTGAGCCGACCAAAAAGATGTCCAAGTCTGACGATAACCGCAATAACGTTATCGGCCTGCTGGAAGATCCGAAAGCGGTGGTCAAGAAGCTGAAACGTGCGGTCACTGACTCCGATGAGCCGCCAGTGGTGCGTTACGACGTGCAGAATAAAGCGGGCGTGTCGAACCTGCTGGATATCCTTTCCGGTGTTACCGGTCAGAGCATTCCTGAGCTGGAACAGCACTTCGAAGGCAAGATGTATGGTCACCTGAAAGGCGAAGTCGCTGACGCCGTATCTGGCATGCTGGTGGAGCTACAGGAGCGCTATAACCGTTTCCGTAATGACGAAGCCTTCCTGCAACAGGTGATGAGAGACGGGGCGGATAAAGCCAGCGCGCGCGCGTCTGAAACGCTGAAAGCGGTGTATGAAGCGATTGGTTTTGTGGCTAAGCCTTAATTAGCATCACATATAAAAAAACCGGGAAATTCCCGGTTTTTTTATGCCTGCAAAAAGCTTACTGCTGTGCTGCTGGACCGCAACCACCGATGATCTTAGAAATCGAGATCGCCGGGTGCAGAAGGTAATCGTAACTGCAGTTATTTTTAGTGTTCTGAACGTGACCTGTACACGCGGTCAGGGTCGATAACATACCCACTACAAGAGCGGCCTTTGCCAGTTTAAACATACTCTTTCCTTGTCTTTGACAAACTTTCTTTGGATGTAACACGAGGGAATAAATGGAAAAGATCCATTTCGCGGGAGGTATGTTAACGACAGGCGTAAGAAGGGAGTAGTCCAGTTAAGGACTACTCTTAATAAGGGTATTGTGCGGGGGGGGAATTAGTGGTTCGAGAACCAGTTTAGCTTTTCACGCAGCTCGACGACGCGACCGACAATGATGAGCGCAGGGCTTTCTACCTGTTGCGCCAGTTCTCCAAGCTGAGTGAGCACGCCGCTAACGACACGCTGTGTAATGGCCGTACCATTCTCAACCAGGGCAACGGGCATATCGTCATTCATGCCGTGTTCAAGCAGTTTTGCCTGGATCGTGGCGGCTTGATTCAGCCCCATATAGAATACCAGGGTTTGTTTTTCTGCTGCCAGATTGTGCCAGTCAAGCTCGCTGCCTGTTTTCAGGTGGCCCGTCACCAGGCGAACGCTTTGCGCGTAGTCGCGATGGGTCAGTGGAATACCTGAATAAGCAGAACAGCCAGAGGCTGCGGTAATGCCTGGCACCACGGAGAACGGAATGCCCGCGTTGCACAGGGTTTCTAGCTCCTCGCCGCCCCGCCCGAAAATAAAGGGATCGCCGCCTTTCAGACGCACCACTCGCTTCCCTTTTTGCGCTTCGCGCAGCAGGATTTGGTTGATCTCCTCCTGCGGAACGCAGTGGTAGCCCGCGCGTTTTCCGACAAAGATACGGTCCGCGTCGCGACGGACCAGATTCATGATGTCATCAGAGACCAGTCGGTCGTAAACCACAATGTCTGCCTGCTGAATTTGCTGTAGGCCTTTAAGCGTTAACAAACCAGCGTCTCCCGGTCCTGCGCCCACCAGCACCACTTCACCGCGAAGGTCTAGCGGTTCGCTCAGCAGGCGTTCGGTTGTCTCTTCGACGGCCTTTTGGTCCTGATTTGCCAGCGACTGCGCCAGACGGTCATTGACGAAGAATTTTTCCCAGAAACGACGGCGCTCGCCAACCGTCCCAAAGGTTTGCTTCACCCGGGCGCGGAGTTGCCCTGCATACTGTGCAACCTGCCCTAAATGCTGGGGCAGTATGGATTCGAGCTTCTCGCGTAATAAACGTGCCAGCACTGGCGAAGTGCCGCCAGATGAGATTGCCACCATCAACGGTGAGCGATCGATAATCGACGGCATGATAAAGCTGGCTTCTTTTGGCGCATCGACCACGTTGCAGAAAATACGACGGATTTCGCAGGCATCGCTAACGCGCTGGTTAACTTCATCGTCATCCGTGGCGGCAATGGTCAACCAGCAGGTATCAAGCAGGGTTTCGTTAAACTCACCCTGCACCAGGGTCAGCATCCCTTCCTTCGCCCATACGGTAAACTGTGGGTCGAAGGCGAGGGCGTTTACGGTCAGTCGGGCACCTGCCTCTAACAGCAGTCGTGCTTTGCGTTCAGCCACATCCCCACCGCCTACAAGCAGGCAGTCGCGATGACGTAATTGACAGAAAATCGGCAGGTGATTCACGACATTACCTCTTAAGAATTGGCTTTCGCCTGTGCAGTTGCGATGGTTACTGGAGTCGGACGCTCCGCTTTCGGAGTAGCATACCAGTATCCTAAGCCCATAAATACTGCACCCGAAAGGGTATTACCCAGGGTTACCCACAACAGATTATGTCCAATACCGGAAAGGGTATAAGCCTCGCTGTGGTGACCGAACCAGGAGAGGGCAAAAAGGGTCATGTTGGCAACGGAGTGCTCGTAGCCGGAGGCGATAAACGCCAGCAAACACCACCAGATAGCGATGAACTTCGCGGCACCTTCCGTACGGATTGCCATCCAGATTGCCAGGCAAACCAGCCAGTTACACAGCACACCTTTAAAGAACAGCACCATCGCAGGCTGCGTTGTTTTTGCCAGCGCAACGGTATGCACGATGCTGGTGTCAATCGGTAGAAGCCCGCCGCCGCCCCAGCTATACAGCAAAGCAACGAACACTGACCCCAATAAATTCCCCACCCAGGTTTGCGGAAGAATTGCCCACATCTGCCCCTGGCTGATGGTCCCGGCTTTAACGCCCAGCGTCAGGAACATGGTGTGACCGGTAAAAAGTTCAGAACCGGCGATAATCACCAGGGTTAAGGCGATGCCAAAGGTCGCCCCCATCACCAGCGGACGAATTGACGGGTCGAGCAGATTACCGAGAGTGAAAATTAAAATAATCCCCAGGCCCACATACGCCCCCGCCATGGCGGAACTGACCCAAAAACCAAGAGGATTATTTTTGCTGAGGCGTGCGATGCGCGCAGCGTTAGCCGCACACTTATTAATGGTGTCTGCAAACATGTGATTACCCGTAAGTTTTTAAAATATAAATAGAAAAAAAGAAAAATAAAATAACGACCTGGATAAAACAATGGGAGGCATTGCGCCTCCCATTACGATTAACCTCTCAGCTGCACGTTGCCGTCTTTTACACGCACGTCGTAGTGTTTCACGGAGTGGCTTTCATCTTCCATGCAGTGTCCGTCGCTTAAACGGAAACGCTGTTTTTTCAGTGGGCTAGCCACCCACAGTTCGCCCTGGTGCTCCGCGATCAAGCCGCGAGACAGCACGCTGGCTTCAAAGAACGGGTCAATATTGCTGATGGCAAAAACCTGCTCATCGTGGCGAGGACGGAAGATAGCAACATGCTCTTTACCCAGCAGCGCGCAAACGCCAGTGGCGGGAATGATGTCGTTAATTTTGCAGATATTTACCCACTGGCTCATGCGTTTTCCTCCACCAGAGTCACCGGAATGCGTTCATATGGCGTCGCCGGGCGATGCTGTTCACGTTCAGGAACAATTTGTACGTTCGGGTCGCGCTGGGTGCTGTTGATGAAGTGTTTGAAGCGAACCTGTGCCGCTGGCGTATTGACGGTCTCGGTCCACTCGCAAATCACCGCTTCACGCAGGCGTGCAATCTCTTCTTCCAGATGCTCGTTCAGGCCCAGCTTGTCATCGATGATGACTGACTTCAGATACTCGATGCCGCCTTCCAGATTATCCAGCCATGACGCGGTACGAGTCAGTTTGTCGGCAGTGCGGATGTAGAACATCATAAAGCGATCGAGATACTGCAATAGCGTTTCGCGATCGAGGTCTGCTGCCAGCAGGTCAGCGTGACGCGGTTTCATCCCGCCGTTACCACAAACGTACAGGTTCCAGCCTTTCTCAGTCGCGATGATACCCACGTCTTTACCCTGCGCTTCCGCACATTCGCGGGTACAGCCGGAGACACCGAACTTCATTTTGTGCGGGGTACGAATACCTTTGTAGCGGTTTTCCAGCTCCACGCCGAAGCCGACGCTATCGCCCACACCGTAGCGGCACCAGGTGCTGCCGACGCAGGTTTTTGCCATACGCAGCGCTTTGGCATACGCGTGGCCGGTTTCGAAGCCCGCTTCAATCAGCTGACGCCAGATTTCTGGCAGGTCGTCTTTTTGCGCGCCAAACAGGCCGATACGCTGGGAACCGGTAATTTTGGTGTACAGGTTAAATTCGCGCGCCACACGACCGACTGCGACCAGGCCTTCGGGGGTAATTTCACCACCGGCAGAGCGTGGGATCACCGAGTAGGTTCCGTCTTTCTGGATATTGGCCAGGAAGTTGTCGTTGGTATCCTGCAACGGCGTGTGTTCTGGTTTGAGAACATATTCATTCCAGCACGAGGCCAGCAGGGAACCGACGGTCGGCTTACAGACTTCACAGCCATAACCCTGGCCGTGTTTTTCCAGCAGCTCGTTGAAGGATTTGATGCCTTCGACGCGAATGAGGTGGTAGATCTCCTGACGCGAATAAGCAAAGTGTTCGCACAGGTTGTTGTTTACTTCGATGCCTTGTTTCGCCAGTTCGGCGTTCAGCACCTGAGTCACCAGTGGGATACAGCCGCCGCAACCAGTTCCGGCCTTGGTTTCCGCTTTCAGTGCCGCAACGGTATGGCAGCCTTTGTTAATGGCGGCAACCAGCATGCCTTTGGTGACGTCAAAGCAGGAGCAAATCTGCGCGCTGTCCGGCAGTTTATCGACGCCGATAGAAGGCTTACCGTTAGAGGCATGGGCAGGCAGAATCAGCGCGTCCGGGTTCTCCGGCAGTTCGATAGCATTCAGCACCAGTTGCAACAAGTTGCCATAATCACTGGTATCGCCGACCAGCACTGCGCCCAGCAGGGTTTTGTTGTCCGGGCTGACGATCAGACGTTTGTAGACCTCTTTGCTTTCGTCCAGGTAAACGTAGCTACGGGAGTTTGGC
Organism: Enterobacter sp. SCRI0065; assembly: GCF_059766475.1. NCBI lineage: Bacteria > Pseudomonadati > Pseudomonadota > Gammaproteobacteria > Enterobacterales > Enterobacteriaceae > Enterobacter > Enterobacter sp. SCRI0065. The sequence continues at coordinate 191,650 of NZ_JCBAJB010000006.1, forward strand.
GTGCGACCGTGTGCATCACCAATCCCGCCCACATCCACGCCCAACAGCTTAAGCTTGGCGCTCATGTCTGCACCGGTAAAGGCGTTTTCATGGCCGAGGATGTGGTCAGCGGTGACCTGCGCCATTTTATAACCCGGTGCGACCAGGCCATAGACTCGGTTGTCCCAGCTGGCGCATTCGCCGATAGCGTAAATGTCCGGGTCAGAGGTCTGGCAGGAATTATTAATCATGATGCCGCCGCGCTGAGCCACGGCCAGACCACATTGGGTCGCCAGTTTGTCGCGCGGGCGGATACCGGTCGAAAAGACGATAAAGTCGACTTCCAGGTCGCTGCCATCGGCAAAGCGCATGGTTTTGCGCCCTTCAGTGCCTTCCTGCACGATCTCTTTGGTATTTTTGCTGGTGTGAACTTTCACACCCATACTTTCGATTTTACGACGAAGCTGGTCGCCACCCATGTGGTCGAGCTGCTCGGCCATCAGCATCGGGGCAAATTCGATGACGTGGGTTTCGACGCCTAAGTTTTTCAGTGCGCCAGCGGCTTCAAGTCCTAACAGACCACCACCCACGACGGCGCCGCGTTTACTGCGGCGTGCGCAGGACTCGATCGCTTTAAGGTCTTCAATGGTACGATATACGAAGCAATCCTGTGTTTCTGAGCCTTTGATCGGCGGGATCCACGGGTATGAGCCAGTCGCCATGATCAGCTTGTCGTAAAACACCGTGCGTCCGGCGCTGGAGTGAATCACTTTTTCCTGACGGTTGATGGTGATAGCGCGCTCGCCAATCAGCACTTTTACGCCATGCTTCTCGTAATAACCGTCACGGACCAAAGAAAGTTCTTCAGCGGTGTGGTGGGAGAAGTAGGAGGAAAGGTGCACACGGTCGTATGCTTTACGGGGTTCTTCACAGAAGACGGTAATATCAAACTGAGCGGCGTCAGCTTTATCGAGAAGGTCCTCAATAAAGCGATGGCCGACCATGCCGTTACCAATAATCGCGAGTCTGACTTTGCTCATTTTTGCCTCGATTTCTTTTCTATTACTGCCTACCTTAACGATTCAGCAAAGGTACTTATTGATGCAAATCAAATACGCCTTCAACTACTCCCTAGTGGGTAGATCACTGATTTGTCGGGTTTTTTATAAGTAACGGAAATAGCTCGCTTTTCGTGAGCGTCGATTTTGTGTACAAAATAGAGCGCTAATTTTTAAAATGGCGTACTCCTAAATTTCAGCAGCGTTTTTCAGGGGAAAGAGATGTCTACAACACCGCTTTGGCTGGTTCAAAATGTTCGATTGCCAGGTCGAGAAGGGCTTTGGCAAATTGCCATTGAGCAGGGGCGTTTTGGCGAAATTATCCCGATGGGAGAGGGGCGCGACGAGAGCTATGAGGTTCTGAACGCGCGCGGTGGCCTGGCAATACCGCCGTTTATTGAGCCTCATATCCACCTCGATACCACGCAAACTGCCGGTGAGCCGAACTGGAACCAATCCGGGACGTTGTTCGAGGGCATCGAACGCTGGGCGGAACGTAAGGCGTTACTGAGCCACGAAGATGTTAAAGCGCGGGCGTGGAAGACGCTGAAGTGGCAGATTGCCAACGGGATCCAGTTTGTTCGTACCCACGTAGACGTTTCTGATCCAACGCTGACGGCCCTGAAGGCGATGCTGGAAGTGAAGCAAGAGGTCGCTCCGTGGGTCACCCTGCAAATCGTGGCCTTTCCGCAGGAGGGGATCCTCTCCTACCCCAACGGCGCAGCGTTGCTGGAAGAAGCCTTACGCCTGGGCGCGGACGTGGTCGGAGCCATTCCCCACTTTGAGTTCACACGCGAATACGGCGTGCAGTCGCTGCATATCGCCTTTGAGTTGGCGAAAAAATATGACCGTCCGCTGGATATTCACTGCGATGAAATTGACGATGAACAATCGCGCTTCATCGAAACGGTCGCCACGCTGGCCTATGAAGCTGGCATCGGTTCGCGCGTGACGGCCAGCCACACCACCGCGATGCACTCCTACAATGGCGCGTATACCTCACGGCTGTTCCGCCTGCTGAAAATGTCCGGCATTAACTTTGTCGCTAACCCGCTGGTGAACATTCATTTGCAGGGACGTTTTGACGATTATCCGAAGCGTCGGGGCATCACTCGCGTGAAGGAGTTGCAGGAGGCGGGTATCAACGTCTGCTTTGGTCATGATGATGTCTTTGACCCGTGGTATCCGTTGGGCACCGGCAACATGCTACAGGTGCTGCATATGGGGCTGCACGTTTGTCAGATGATGGGTTATCAGCAGATCGACAGTGGCCTCAATCTGATCACCCACAACAGCGCGCGTACTTTCGGCCTGACTGATTACGGCATTGAAAAGGGCAACCCGGCGAACCTGATTATCCTTCCGGTGGAAAATGGCTTTGAAGCGGTCCGTTGTCAGGTGCCGGTGCGCTGGTCGATTCGTCAGGGAAGGGTGATTGCGACAACGCAGCTGGCGCAAACGTGGATTCAGACGGATAGCGGGGGAGAAGAGGTGAGTTTTACCAGCAATAGCCCCTTCGCTGAGCGCAAAGGGGCCTAGAGGCTTACTGTGAAGCCGCTACCGTGTTGTGCTGACGGTGGCGGGTCACAAAGCCCAGCACCAGACACATCACAAATACCACCGCGTACAGACCATTAGAGGTTTGCAGCGCCGCCAGCGGGCCGCTGTGCGCCACGATCGGGCCAGTGACCACGAAGGTCAGCATGGTGCCAATGGTGCCGCAGGTCAGAACAAAGTTAACCAGCTTCGGAGAGGCCACTTTGGTTTGCAGGGAACCGAGCGTAATAATGGAGGTATAAATTGCGCTGGAGAAGAAACCAAGCGTCAGAATGAACCACACCATATGCTCTGGAGAACCGTTGATGAACAAATACATCAGCACGGTCGCCAGACCCGCCAGCACGGTCAGGATGCGTTGCAAATCGAAGAAACGCAGAATGAAGCTAAACGCCCACATCCCGAACATGTAAGACATCCAGAAATCGCTGACCAGCTTGCCCGCGTCATTCAGACTCATGCCCAGGCTTTTGGCGTATTCCGGAACCCAGGAGATAAAGCCCAACTGGCCGAGGATGTAGCACAGGGCGGCAACGGACAGAAACAGCACACCAATCCCCCATTTTTCTTTCGCCACTGGCTCTGAGGTTTGCTGTGCTTTTTTGCCCAGGACCGGGAAGTCGCAGCCGAAGGTCAGAATGAAGATGGCAACGTACACCAGGCCGATACACGCATACACCCAGTACCACTCAATGCTGCGAGCCAGCAGAACGGCGGCCACCATCGGGAAGACCATCCCAGCCATGCTGAAGAAGGAGTCCGTAAACAGCAGGCGAGCCCCGCGCTGACGGCCTTCATACATATGGGTTATCAGGAAGGTACCAATCGACATGGTGATCCCGCTGACCAGACCCAGTACAAACATGGAAGCGGAGAACAGTGCGATGCTGTGGCTGACCATCAAACCGGCGACGGCGGCAAGCATTAGCACAAAGCCAAAGCGCAGCTGGGTTTTCAGCGGCACGATTTCCATCAGCCAGGCGTTCAAGAAAATAGAGATCAGGATCCCGGCATTCAGGAAGGTAAACGTGTTGCTCATGCTGGAAACGGGCAGTTGGAAGTAGTTTGCGATATCTCCCATCACCATCCCGGTGACGATCACCAACGCACCGGTAAGGGCGTAGGAGAAGAAGCTGATCCATGTGAGCTTAATGCGATTGCTGTTAGTCATGTCTTGTCTTCGTAAAATTGGAGCGCAATGGCTGCGCTCGGGCGGGCAGATTTTAGACTTTAAAGTGATCCATTTATATCTTCTGACGGTAATTAGATCTCGTTTGCAGGATTTTGTGTGATCTTGATCACATATAATTATCCTCCAACCAACCGTTTGCGCGGTTACAAATGTTTCAAATTGGTAAAATTAGGTAAAAGACTGGTCTCCGTCCATACTGCTCTTTAGAATCAAGCCATTCGCTTTCGTTACTGCGCTTTGTTAAGGAATTCTCATGCTCAAATCCACACTGGCGGCTGTCGCAGCTGTGCTTGCTCTCTCTGCCGTTTCCCCTGCTGCGCTGGCAGCTAAAGGCGACCCTCACGTCCTGCTGACCACCTCCGCCGGGAATATTGAGCTGGAACTCAACAGCCAGAAAGCTCCCGTTTCTGTGAAAAACTTCCTCGATTATGTGAACAGTGGTTTTTATAACAACACCACGTTCCACCGCGTGATCCCAGGCTTTATGTTGCAGGGCGGCGGTTTTAACGAGCAGATGCAGCAAAAGCAGCCGAACGCGCCAATTAAAAACGAAGCGGACAACGGCCTGCGCAATACTCGTGGCACCATCTCAATGGCGCGCACCGCAGACAAAGACAGCGCAACCAGCCAGTTCTTCCTGAACGTTGCAGACAATGCCTTCCTCGATCATGGCCAGCGTGACTTTGGTTATGCGGTATTTGGTAAAGTGGTGAAAGGGATGGATGTGGCCGATAAGATTTCTCAGGTCCAGACGCACGACGTTGGTCCTTACCAGAATGTGCCGACAAAACCGGTCGTTATCCTGTCCGCAAAAGTTCTGCCTTAACCTTTTCCTCTGCGGGCGGTCCTCGCCCGCTTTGCTTGCGTCTCCCTGCGAAAGCGCGTTTTGCTGCTTATACTTGTGGCAAACGGACACATTCAGGGAGGCGCGAAGTGAAAAAACTCACCGACAAACAAAAATCCCGACTCTGGGAACATCAACGCAACGCGAATTTTCAGGCCAACCGCCGTCTCGAAGGGGTGGAAAGCGCCTTAGTGACGCTGAGTGCAGAAGAGGCGCAAGCCCGTCTTGAAGAACTCAGGAGGCACTATGAGCGATAAAATTGGCGACGATCGCGACCCGTATCTCTATCCTGATCTGAATGTGATGCGCAATCTGCTGAACATCCGCCAGGCCGAGCGGCTGGCGCAGGCATCCTACGAGCTTACCGCGCTTCGCGCAGCAACCCTTCCCCTGGGGCCACCGGCCCGTGGGTTGCCGCATCTGTGCGCCATACATCGCCATCTTTATCAGGATATCTTTGATTGGGCGGGGGATATCCGGGAAGTCGATATCTATAAAGGCGATACGCGGTTTTGCCACTTTGCCTATATCGAGAAAGAGGGCAATGGCCTGATGCAGGATCTGGAAGAAGAGGGCTATCTTTCAGGGCTTGAACGCGAAGCGTTTATTGCCAGGCTCAGCCACTATTATTGCGAAATAAACGTACTGCATCCGTTCCGGATTGGTAATGGCATTGCCCAGCGCATCTTCTTTGAACAACTGGCAATCCATGCGGGCTATCAGCTCAGCTGGCGGGACATCAAACCGGATGCATGGTCTGCGGCCAATCAGAGCGGGGCAATGGGCGATTTAACCGAGCTCACTGTCATCTTCGCCAAAGTAGTGAAAGAAGCGCGGGAAACTGAGTAGAATAGGGCGGCCATTTTGTTCGGGAGCCGCCATGATTTTGCTGATTGATAACTATGATTCTTTCACCTGGAATCTTTACCAGTATTTTTGCGAGCTGGGTGCCGAAGTGGTTGTCCGTCGCAACGACGAGATTACGTTGGCGGATATAGATGCGCTGGCTCCGCAAAAAATCGTTATCTCTCCCGGCCCTTGTACGCCCTCTGAATCGGGTATTTCACTGGATGTGATACGCCACTACGCGGGAAAGTTGCCGATTCTTGGCGTCTGCCTGGGTCACCAGGCAATCGGCCAGGTCTTTGGCGCGACGATCGTGCGGGCCGCGAAGGTGATGCACGGTAAAACCTCACCCGTCACCCATTCTGGAACCGGCGTATTTCATGGCCTGAACAATCCCCTCACCGTCACGCGATATCATTCGCTGGTGATTGATCCTCCTACACTGCCCGAGTGCTTTGACGTCACTGCATTGAGCGATACTCAGGAGATCATGGGGATACGCCACCGCGAGTGGGATCTGGAAGGCGTGCAGTTCCATCCGGAAAGCATTCTCAGTGAGCAGGGCCATCAACTGCTGGCTAATTTCCTCAATCGCTGAATTTTAATTGCCTTGTTGTGATTTTTTATGCATATTTTGTGATTATATTTTCACAATGAATGTGACATAAAATGGATGGGCATGACATGGCAACTGAACAATCTGCAATTACGCGCGCAACTTTCGATGAAGTGATCCTGCCGATTTATGCACCGGCCGAGTTTATCCCGGTAAAAGGGAAAGGCAGCCGGGTCTGGGATCAGCAGGGCAAAGAGTACGTGGATTTCGCGGGCGGTATTGCGGTGACGGCGCTGGGGCATTGCCATCCTGCACTGGTTGAAGCATTAAAAACCCAGGGCGAAACCCTGTGGCACACCAGCAACGTCTTCACCAATGAGCCTGCGCTGCGTCTGGGACGTAAGATTATCGACGCCACCTTTGCCGAGCGCGTGCTGTTCATGAACTCCGGCACCGAAGCCAACGAAACGGCGTTCAAGCTGGCGCGTTACTACGCGTCGACCCGTCATAGCCCGTACAAAACCAAAATTATCGCTTTCCATAACGCTTTCCACGGGCGTTCGCTGTTTACGGTTTCCGTCGGCGGGCAACCGAAATACTCCGACGGATTTGGCCCTAAACCGGCAGACATTATCCACGTGCCGTTCAACGACCTGCATGCTGTAAAAGCCGTCATGGACGATCATACCTGTGCGGTAGTGGTTGAGCCAATCCAGGGCGAAGGCGGCGTGATGGCGGCAACGCCTGCGTTCCTGCAAGGTCTGCGAGAACTGTGTGATGAGCATCAGGCGCTGCTGGTATTTGATGAAGTCCAGAGCGGAATGGGGCGTACCGGCGATCTGTTTGCCTATATGCATTACGGCGTCACGCCAGATATCCTGACCAGCGCCAAGGCGCTCGGCGGCGGTTTCCCGGTTAGTGCCGTGCTGACTACCCAGGATATCGCGTCTGCCTTCCACGTGGGTTCCCACGGTTCAACCTATGGCGGTAACCCGCTGGCGTGCGCGATTGCCGGGGCGGCGTTTGATATCATCAATACGCCTGAGGTACTCAACGGGGTGAGCGCGAAACGCGAACAGTTCGTTAAGCAGCTTCAGCAGATCGACGCGCAGTTCGATGTGTTCAGCGATATTCGTGGCATGGGGCTATTGATTGGTGCAGAGCTGAAGCCGCAGTACAAAGGGCGTGCGCGTGATTTCCTGCACGCTGCGGCTCAAGAAGGCGTGATGGTGCTGAATGCCGGGCCGGACGTGATGCGCTTTGCGCCGTCTCTGGTAGTAGAAAGACAGGATATCGACGAAGGGATGATCCGCTTCGCCAGCGCGGTCGCGAGGGTCGTAAACGGTTAATATGGCTCGCGCTTTAAGCGGCGCGAGAGCCAAATGCCATGTTGTGGGCGTTGACGCCATGCCACCGACGAGATGGTGTGCATGGTGCTCAGATGCCCGAGCACGCGCTGTAAATGTTGCTCCAGCGTGCTCATCGGGCCGTAGGTGAGCGTCTCTGGCGCTTCCAGAATATTAGTATCGCCCGATTGTCCCGGCGCATCGTACTCCAGGCGCTGCTGACAGCGTTGCAGTGCAATTTCACACGATTCTAAATATCGCTGAGCCAGATCTGGCGTCAGCATCGTATGCTCGCGTGCCAGCGTCGTCATCGCATTAATATGCTCGACGATAAACTGGCTGTGCGTCACCCATAGCTTCATGTCTGCCAGATAGTGCGAATTAAAGCCCGGCTCCTGCATGGCCTGATTCAGCGAGTTAAACAGGGCGTTGTGCGCCTGGTTCACCTTCATACGCTGATACGCCAGCGGTGAAGGCTGCGGATCGGCGCTCAAAATCAACCGAATAGCCTGCTGGTCAGCTTCCAGTGCATCGTGGGCGTTTTGGCGTAATAAGCCGCTTTGCCATTGCGGCCACAGCCAGACCATGCCGCCAAAGGCGATCAGACAGCCAATCAGCGTATCGACCAGGCGTGCCACAATGAACTGTTCGCCGTTTAGGGTGAGCAACTGTAAGGTGTATACCGCTGTGACCGTAAACCCCACCATCGCCCAGCCGTAGTTTTTGCGGATGAAGAGATAGCTGACCAGGGTGATAACCAGCATACCCGCGAGGGTGTACCCGTCCGGGACGTGAAAGTGCAGCGTGACCCCGGCTATGACTAACCCGGCGATAGTGCCTCCTGCCCGATGAAGGATGCGTACCCGCGTTGCACCGTAGCCGTTTTGCGTGACGAACAGCACGGTCATTAAAATCCAGTAAGGCTTAGGCAGATGCAACGCCACACCCATCAGGCTGGCGAAACTTAACATGACGCTAATACGTGCCGCGTTGCGCAGTGCTGAAGACTTGAACGACAGATAGCTTTTCAGCGCGGGTAAGAGCGGGAGGCGTTTTTGCTTATCGGCCATCAGGTCGCGCGGGTAGAGCGGACGCTGTGTTCGCAGCACGCGTGCGATGCGGCTAAAGTGCCACGCGCAGAACTGCCCAACCGGGTTATCCGCATGCTGGTGGGCAATTTTTTCCAGCGCACCCAGCTGTTTATCCATCGTAAAGCGCGTGGGATATCGGTGGTACAAGATGTCGTCAGCCAGCACGCGCAGGCGTCCCGCAACGGTCTGGGCATTCCAGCGGATCACCGCCTCGGCGTGGCTACGCTCCACCAGCTTTTGTACTTCTTCAGGATGATGCAGACTAACGGAGATATGCTCCTGCAAATCCAGCCCAACCTGAAAAGTTCGTAGCAGCCGTTTGTATTCGTGGTTTTTATTGGCCGCGAGCATGTGAAGCTGTTGGTAACACTGGCTAATCAAATCGACTACTTTTTGTTGACGAGCCAGCAGTGGCGGCAACGCTTTTTCCGGATCGGTATGTTGTGTCAGCAGGGTGTATTTTGCTTCGCAATAGTCAGCGAGCTGTCGGTAGAGCAAGCTCAGCGACTCCCGCAGGGGCTGTTCCCGCCACATCCAGAACCAAAACCAGTTGAACAGCCCGTACCAGAGCGTGCCGAGGGCGTAAATTAAAAGCGGCTCCCACACCGGCATATTTCCGGCGAGGCTAAGCGTAAAAATGGCGGCAATCAGTGATGCAGGCAGTAATCGGGCATGCAGAGAGCTGATCTCTGCCGTGACGCCTAACGTCATGGCCAGCACCGTCAAAATCAGTGGCAGCGGAATATCACGAGCCAGTAAAAGCTGAACGGCAAGGCTACATCCTGCAAACAGGCAGCCACCGATAATCAGACGTTTGAAAAAACGTTTATGCGGAGTATCCAGACCCGCGATATTGCAGCAGGCAGGAACAAGCGAGAAAAGCAGACCGTGTTGCAGGTGGCCGAGAAGTAAACCGACAGCCACGGGAAGACATAACACCAACGTTTGTCGTAGTGCGTAGTTAACTTCTGGGTGATAAATCAGTCTGCGCCACATGGGTGAGAGAGACAAAAACGGCGTGACATCTTGCGATGGCACGCCGTTTTAACCGGGGTTAACGGGTTCCGTAAACCACGATGGTTTTGCCGTGAGCGGAGATCAGGTTCTGATCTTCAAGCATCTTCAGAATACGGCCAACGGTTTCACGAGAACAACCGACGATCTGACCAATCTCCTGACGGGTAATTTTAATTTGCATACCGTCCGGGTGGGTCATGGCGTCTGGCTGTTTCGCCAGGTTGAGCAGAGTCTGGGCGATGCGGCCCGTTACATCCAGGAAGGCGAGGTTACCCACTTTCTCAGACGTGACCTGTAGGCGGTTAGCCATCTGCGCAGAAAGACGCATCAGAATGTCCGGATTGACCTGGATGAGCTGACGGAATTTCTTGTAAGAGATCTCAGCCACTTCACAGGCCGATTTTGCACGTACCCAAGCGCTACGTTCCTGGCCTTCTTCAAACAGGCCCAGCTCACCGATGAAATCGCCCTGATTCAGATAAGAAAGGATCATCTCTTTCCCTTCTTCATCTTTAATCAGCACGGCCACTGAGCCTTTCACGATGTAATATAACGTTTCCGCTTTTTCACCCTGGTGAATCAGCGTGCTCTTCGATGGGTACTTATGAATATGGCAATGAGACAAGAACCATTCGAGTGTCGGGTCTGTTTGCGGTTTGCCAAGCACCATGCGCTGTTATCCTCTGTTATAAGCTGTCACCAGAGTCATAAGTTGCATCCTGACTCTGGGGTTGCAATCGAATTCTTACCCGTACCTGGGATTTGGCTGTCACAAATATTTGCAGCCAGTAAAGTTTGATGTCCTCTGCATACATGTGTAACGTCAATGTATTACTGTAGCATCGAGACTGTTTTAGCATAGCTTTTGCCGCGTGTCTCCTGGTGTCTCGCTTCAGCATGATGCAGGTCGCCTTCCAATGAGAGAATTGTCACGCACACCTAATCTGTACGAAAAAATGCAACTTCGGAGTGAATAAAATGCAAGCGCGCGTGAAATGGGTTGAAGGTTTAACGTTCCTCGGCGAATCCGCTTCAGGACACCAAATTTTGATGGACGGTAACTCCGGTGATAAAGCCCCTAGCCCGATGGAAGTGGTGTTAATGGCCGCTGGCGGATGCAGCGCGATCGACGTGGTGTCTATTTTACAAAAAGGCCGTCTTGCGGTGACTGACTGTGAAGTTAAGTTGACATCAGAGCGCCGCGAAGAAGCGCCGCGTCTGTTTACGCATATTAATTTGCATTTCATTGTGACTGGTAAAGAGCTAAAAGATGCAGCGGTGTCACGTGCGGTGGATTTGTCTGCGGAAAAATACTGCTCCGTAGCACTGATGCTGGAAAAAGCGGTGAAGATTACGCATTCGTATGAAGTGATCGAGGCGTAAAAATACGCCCGGTGGCGCTGTCCACAGCGCCGCCGGGCATAAAACGTTATGCGATCTGCTTGCCTTCCATCAGTCGCTGTACCAGCGGCATCATGATTAACTCCATCGCCAGACCCATCTTCCCGCCAGGTACCACCAGCGTATTAATGTGTGAAATAAACGAGCCTTGCAGCATCGCCAGCAGCCACGGGTAATCGATATCTTCCAGATTGCGGAAATGAATCACCACAAAGCTCTCGTCCAGTGACGGAATCGTTTTGGCCGCAAACGGGTTGGAGGTATCAACCGTTGGAACGCGCTGGAAGTTGATATGCGTGCGCGAGAACTGTGGGGTCAGAAAGTTGATGTAATCTTCCATAGAACGCACGACCGAATCCATCACCGCCTCGCGGGAATGGCCGCGCTCGCTGGTGTCGCGCGTGAGCTTTTGGATCCACTCGAGATTCACAATTGGCACCACGCCGACCAGCAAATCCACGTGCCGCGCTACGTCCTGATGGGGCGTCACCACGCCGCCGTGTAGCCCTTCATAGAACAGCACGTCGGTCGGTTCCGGCAGCGGCTGCCACGGCGTAAACGTGCCAGGAACCTGATTCCACGGCACGGCTTCATCGTAGGTGTGCAGATATTTGCGTGACTGCCCTGTTCCGGTTAACCCATATTCCGCGAAGGTTTGTTCCAGCAGACCAAAGTCGTTGGCATCGGGGCCAAAATAACTGATGTGCTTGCCTAAATCGCGGGCCTTGCGAATGGCCATGTCCATTTCAGGGCGGGTAAAACGATGAAAGCTGTCGCCTTCGACTTCTGCCGCCCGTAAATTGAGCTGAGCGAAAATCTTACGAAAAGCGAGGCTGGTGGTGGTGGTTCCCGCACCACTCGATCCCGTAACGGCAATAACCGGATGTCTGGCGGACATAGCAACTCCCTGACTGGAAAGATGAAGCAATCAACCGCGAAACTGATTGCGGGGCATGATGTTGACCGTTTCGTGCAGTTCAGACCACACCAGCAACACCTCGCCGTTTTGTAGCTGCCGTTTCACATCGGCGACCTTTTGTTCAAGCGAACGTTCATGTTCACCATAATCTGTGCCTTCGCGTAATACAAAGCTTTCGATCAGGCTATCCAGCGTTTCGGGAGCCAGATCCTGCCAGGGAATCATCATCGTATTTTTTCCAGAAAGGGGGTTAACCAGTCGGGGATGCGCGCTTCCAGCCACATTTTAGGGCGTGTTAATGTGCCGCCGATAAAGCCAACGTGACCGCCATGTTCGGTGAGCTGATACTGCACGTTAGCGGGCAGATGCTCCGGTGCCGGAATGGAGTGATGATCCATAAAGGGATCGTCTTTCGCATGAATAATCAGCGTCGGCTTGGTTATCTGATTCAGCAGCGGCATGGCGCTGCACTGACGGTAATAGTCTAGCGCATCGGCAAAGCCGTGGATCTTCGACGTGATCAAATCGTCAAACTCGCGCAGACGGCGCATGCGTTTTAGCTGTTGCAGACTGATCGGCAGCGTATCCGGATAGGCTTTGAGCTTACGGGCGGCGTTGGCTTTCAGGAGATTGAGCAGATAGCGCTGATAGACCCGTGAAAAGCCTTTTTCCATATGGTAGCTGCACTGTTCGAGCATAAAGGGTGCCGAGACGATCACCGCTGCATCCAGCGGAACGTTGTCGATTTCTTTTGCCAGCAGGCAGGCGAGCATGTTGCCGCCCAATGAATACCCTACCGCTGCGGTCGGTGCAGGGCCATAGGTCTGCGCTAACCAGTGCAGGAACCAGGTGCCATCTTCGGTTTCACCCGAATGGTAAATACGCTTCTGGCGGTTAGGTTCACCGCTGCATCCGCGAAAATGCATCACCACACCCAGCCAGCCGCGTGCTTTTGCCGCATGGATCAAACCATGCGCATACGGGCTGTGCAGGCTGCCTTCCAGGCCATGAAAGACCACCAGGCGCGGCTTGTGTTTGGCTTGTTCGGGATCTTCGCTCCAGGCGAGATCCACAAAGTCGTCATCCGGCAGATCAAGGCGCTGCCAGTGCGGTGTAAATTGCAGTTTGCGACGAAGTAATCGTGGCAGCATGGTTTGCAGATGCGGATTCGCCACGCCGCGCATGGGAATAAATTCAGCGCTCTGTTCACACGCGATGTCGAAGTCCGACGGGATAATTTGAGTCATAACGTTGTGATGTCAATTCTTATCAGTTTCTACTATACCTGCCGAAGTGTACCCCGTTTAGCCTGTTTTTCCGAAACGTGAACTGATCTTGATCACAAAGTTTTACAACGATTGTTACTCTCAGGCTAATGATTCACCTCTACGCTTAATTGATGCCTTTCTCACCAGAGCGCACACTTTACTCAGCGTTAAGCAAATCAAAATGATGTGCTGAATCAGGAGGTTAATAATGTTATCTGGGCAAACACCCACCCGGGTCTGGAACACGCGACGCACTGAGAAAGCGCGCCGTCTGGCTTCTGTCCCGGTGCAAGGCAAGGTCCTGCCAACCGGCGATCTTGTCGCCATGCTGGAAAAACTGATCGCCCCAGGCGACAAAGTCGTGCTGGAAGGTAACAACCAGAAACAGGCAGATTTTCTTTCTCGCATGCTGGCCGAAGTGAATCCGCAAATCGTTCACGACCTGCATATGATTATGCCGAGCGTCGGTCGTAGCGAACATCTTGATATCTTTGAAAAGGGCATCGCCCGCAAGCTTGATTTCTCTTTCTCCGGCACGCAAAGCCTGCGCATCTCGCAGCTGCTGGAAGACGGTCAACTCGAAATCGGCGCTATCCACACCTACATCGAACTCTATTCCCGTCTGTACGTTGACCTCTCGCCGAACGTGGCGCTGATTGCTGGCTTTAAGGCCGACCGCAAAGGCAACCTGTACACCGGTGCCAGCACCGAAGACACCCCTGCGCTGGTGGAGGCCGCCGCATTCCATGACGGGATCGTCATCGCGCAGGTAAATGAGCTGGTCGACGACGAATGTGACCTGCCGCGTGTGGATATCCCCGGCTCCTGGATTGACTACGTGGTGGTCGCAGACAAGCCGTTCTTTATCGAACCGCTGTTCACCCGCGACCCGCGTCTGATCAAGCAAGAACATATCCTGATGGCGATGATGGCGATTAAAGGCATCTACGCGGAACATCAGGTGCAGTCTCTTAACCACGGCATCGGTTTTAACACCGCCGCCATCGAGCTGCTGCTGCCCACCTACGGCGAACAGCTTGGCCTGAAAGGCAAAATCTGTAAGCACTGGACCCTGAACCCGCATCCGACGCTGATCCCGGCGATTGAAAGCGGCTGGGTGGAAAGCGTGCACTGCTTCGGCGGTGAGCTGGGGATGGAAGAGTACATCCGCGCCCGTCCGGATGTGTTCTTTACCGGTGCCGACGGCTCGATGCGATCTAACCGCGCGTTCTGCCAACTGGCAGGCCAGTACGCGGTAGACATGTTTATCGGCTCCACGCTTCAGGTGGACGGTGATGCCAACTCTTCTACCGTCACACGCGGTCGTCTGTCTGGTTTCGGCGGTGCGCCAAATATGGGCCACGATCCGCACGGTCGTCGTCATGCGACCCCGGCTTGGCTGAACATGAAAACCGAACCAGACCCGATGCAGCGCGGTAAAAAGCTGGTGGTACAGATGGTTGAAACCTTCCAGGCGGGCGTGAAACCGACCTTCGTCGAAAAACTGGATGCCGTTGAAGTAGCGAAATCCTCCGGGATGCCGCTGGCGCCGGTCATGATTTACGGCGATGACGTTACCCACGTATTAACTGAAGAGGGTATCGCTTACCTCTATCGTGCCGAAAGCCTGGAAGAACGCCGTGCGATGGTTGCGGCGGTTGCGGGTATCACCGATATCGGCCTGGGCGTTGACGCCAAACGCGTCGCGGCGCTGCGTCAAAGCGGCAAAGTCGTGTACCCGGAAGATATGGGTATTCGCCGCACTGACGCCACGCGTTCTCTGCTGGCAGCCGGTAGCGTGTCGGATCTGGTGGACTGGTCTGGCGGTCTTTATAACCCACCTGCGAAATTCCGGAGCTGGTAATGAAACTTCTGCCCCAGATTCAGGTTGAAGGCGGTGCCGAATGGCTGGCGCGAACCGCCACGCAGTGTCTGATTGACGAAGCACGATTAAGCCCGAAACCCGGTCTGGTGGACAGTCGGGGGAACGGTGCGCATCACGATCTCACGCTCGCGTTAATGGAGTGTTCCGCGCACAGCCTGACCCCCACTTTCCAGGCGCTGGCGCAGCAAAGCTGGCAGCGTCCGGCAGATATTGCCCTCAGACAAACCGTAGGGCGACTCGGTCGCGAGGGCGAGCAGCAGATGATGGCGGCCACCCAGGGTGTGAACACGCATCGCGGCGCGATTTGGGCGCTGGGATTGCTGGTGAGCGCGGTGGCCATGCTGGGCGGTGAAGCCAAAGCCGACGCGGTGGCTAAAATCGCCGCTCAGCTTGCCACGCTGCCCGACGATGCGGCACCGAAAGTGTTCAGTAAAGGGCTTCGTGCCACTCATCGCTATCGTGTTCCCGGTGCGCGCGAAGAAGCTCAACAGGCGTTTCCGCACATTTTACAGCGGGCATTGCCGCAGCTTCGCTTGAGCCGGTTAAACGGCAGCAGTGAAGCGCACTGCCGGCTCGACGCGCTGATGGCCATTATGACCTCGCTCACCGACACCTGCGTGCTGTCTCGCGCCGGGATGGAAGGGCTGGACGCCATGCAGGACGGCGCTCGTGCCGTACTCGACGCTGGCGGTTGCGCTCACCCTGACGGGCAGCGGGCATTGGCAGCGCTCGATCGCCAGATGCTGGCACTCAATGCGTCGCCCGGCGGTGCCGCTGATTTGCTCGCTGCCACGCTTTTCCTTGACCGCATCGACACGCCTTATTCACAGCATTAAGAGGATGTTATGGAAAAAATCACATTAACTCTGCCCGCCAGCCGCACGTTAAGCGGTAAAGCGCTGGCAGGGGTCGTCGGTTCCGGTGATATGGAGGTGTTATTCACCGCCGACCAGAGCCAGACGTTAACTATCGAAATCACCACTTCTGTCGACAACAGCCGTAGCCGCTGGGAAGCGCTGTTCAATCGTCTGCAAACCGTGAGCAGCCTGCCTGCCGGTACGCTGACGATCCACGATTTTGGCGCAACGCCCGGTGTGGCGCGCATTCGTATCGAACAGGTATTTGAAGAGGTGAGCTATGCGTGATGATCGCAGTTTTATCGAATTAAAAGCGCGTCAACGTGCCCACGCGCTGCTGGACGACGGCAGCTATCGCGAATTGCTGGACCCGTTTGAAGGCATCACCTCTCCGTGGCTGGCGGCGCAAGGTATCGTGCCGCAGGCGGATGACGGCATGGTGGTTGCCAAAGGCACCATCAACGGTCAACCGGCGGTGGTTGTCGCCATTGAAGGGGCATTCCAGGGTGGCAGCATGGGCGAAGTGTCCGGTGCCAAAATGGCGGCCGCGCTGGAGCTGGCAGCAGAAGATAACCGCAACGGCATCCCGACTCAGGCGGTGTTGTGCCTCGAAACCGGCGGCGTGCGTTTACAGGAAGCGAACCTCGGTCTGGCGGCGATTGCTGATATTCATGCTGCGATTGTTGACCTGCGCCGTTACACCCCTGTGGTCGGCATTGTGGCGGGAACCGTGGGCTGCTTCGGCGGGATGTCTATTGCCGCCGCATTGTGCAGCTATTTGATTGTCACCCGCGAAGCGCGCCTCGGTCTGAACGGCCCGCAGGTTATCGAACAGGAAGCGGGAATTGAAGAGTACGACTCCCGCGACCGTCCGTTTATCTGGAGCATGACCGGGGGCGAGATTCGCGCTCAGAGCGGACTGGTGGATGCGCTGGTCGGTGACGGCGTGAATGCGGTGAAACAAGCCATGAATGACGCGATTGCGAAAGGCGTTCCGGCTAAACATCGCACCGATAACTACGACTGGTATCTGGATCGTTTGTCGAATTTCGACACGCGCAAACAGGCTGATACCGAACAAATTCACGCGCTTTTTGCCCGGGAGGTGAAATGATGACTCGCTCAGTTAGCCGTGGGGAATTATGGCTCGACACCCTTGCCCCTCATGCAAAACGTCTTGAAGGTTTATGCCCGTCAGTGCAGGCCGCAGATGGCGCAATCAACGGTGAAACGGTGCGTTTTATCGCCGTGGTACCCGATGCCAACAACCACTTCCCGCGCGCCGCGCAGGGCGAAGTAGGGCTGCTTGAAGGCTGGACGCTCGCGAAAGTCGTGAGTGAAACCGTTGCCGCCGATGCCGATAAAGCCGTGAAGCGCCCGATTGTGGCGGTCATTGATGTGCCAAGCCAGGCGTACGGTCGCCGTGAAGAAGCGTTTGGTATTCATCAGGCGTTGGCCGGTGCAGCAGCGGCGTATGCCAACGCGCGTCTGGCGGGGCATCCGGTGATTGGGCTTATCGTCGGCAAAGCCATGTCCGGTGCGTTTCTGGCGCACGGTTATCAGGCCAACCGTCTGATTGCCTTCAACGATAAGGGCGTATTGATTCATGCGATGGGCAAAGAATCCGCCGCGCGCATCACCCTGCGTACCGTCGAGGCGCTGGAAAAACTGGCGGCAACGATCCCGCCAATGGCCTACGACATCAGCAACTATGCCACGCTGGGGCTGCTCGAAAACCTGCTGGATATCAGCAATCCTGATGCCCCATCCGCCAACGATTTGGCGCAGGTGGAAACCACACTGCAACAAGCCATCCACGACGCACGTCAGGACACCACACTCAAAAGTCGCCTCGGTGCTGACAACCGCCGCAGCTCTGCTCTCGTTCGCGAACGCATGCGAGCAAGCTGGTAAATAAAAAAGACCTGCCAGATGGATATCCCCGTGGGCGCAATCGCTGCGCCCACGCGGGAATGTGCATCCTGAAAAATAATAATCATCGCGCCAGTGCTAAACGTTTTTTTATATTTAATACAGGTGATTTATGACTTACGTAATTGTTCATGCTCTTGCACCGATTTTTATCATCATGCTGCTGGGATTCTGGGCCGGTAAAGCAAAGATGGTCGATAACAAAAATGTTTCCCTGCTTAATATTTTCGTGATGGATTTTGCACTGCCCGCCGCCTTGTTTAGCGCGACGGTACAAACGGCGTGGTCAGGGATTGTGGCGCAGTCGCCGCTGATTCTGGTGCTGACGCTGGCGATGTGGGTTACCTACGCCGCTATTTACTTCACCGCGACTAAGGTCTTTAAGAAATCACCGCAGGATGCGGCGGTACTGACGCTGACCGTCGCGCTGCCAAACTATGCGGCGCTCGGTTTGCCCATTCTGGGCAGCGTGTTGGGTGAAGGCTCTGCGACGTCACTTTCCGTGGCGGTGTCTATTGCCTGTGGTTCTGTGCTGATGACCCCGTTCTGCCTGCTGATTCTGGAACGTGAAAAAGCGCGTGCAGAGGGCGGGAACAGTGGCTCTACGCTGGCGATGCTGCCGGTACTGATGTGGCGTTCGATTAAAAAACCGATTGTGATGGGCCCGCTGTTGGGTGTGATTCTGTCTGCCATCGGCATCAAAATGCCGGAGCTGGTGCTGGCGGCTATTAAACCGCTGGGTCTGGCGGCGACGGCGGCCGCGCTGTTCCTGACCGGCGTGATTCTGTCGGCCCGTAAGCTACAGATCAACACCATGGTCATCAGCGCCACGATCACCAAGCTGCTGATCCAGCCTGCGATCGCATGGGGTATTGTGCTGATTTTCGGTCTGCACGGCTCCGTGGCGATTACCGCGATCCTGATGATTGCGCTGTCTGCGGGTTTCTTCGGTGTGGTCTTTGGCAACCGTTTTGGCGTGCAGTCGCCTGATGCAGAAGCGGTGCTGCTGTTAAGCTCGGTCCTGTGTATCCTGTCGCTACCGCTGTTTATCTCGCTGACTTCAGGAATGTAATCATGACCACAACATTACGCCCACACGATCTTATCTGGCTCAACGCACGCGACGCGCTGGAAGATATTACTGAATCTTGGGTAGATAGCGCGTGGCATACCGGCCTGCCGGTGGTGGTGCGGCGTGATGTTGATAGTACAGGGCGTATCCCCGTCGGCGTGCGTGGCCTTCGTCGCGACCAGCGTGCGGCGGGGTGGGTGAATGCCGCGAACATGACGCGGGTGGTTTCCCCTGAAGATCTTCACCTACTGGCCGATCTGCTGCGCTCACCCTTTATCACCCAGCCGCCGGTTCAGGTGGCGCTACAGCTTGCCCAGCAGGCGTGGCCGTGGGGGTGGGGAGTGACCGGAAGCACGGGCTATGCCCTGGCGACCGGTATTCCGGTTATCCATGCCGATAGCGATCTCGACCTGGTGATTCGCGCCCCGCAGCCGCTTTTACCTGACGCCTTTAACCTCTGGCAGTCTCAGCTTGGTAGCGCGCTGTGCCGCGCCGATACGCAGGTCGAGACGCCAGAAGGGGGGTTCGCACTGGCAGAGTGGCTACGCGACGGGAAAACATTACTGAAAACGAGCCGTGGGCCGCGTCTGGTGGCCGACCCGTGGTACAGGGAGGCGTAATGAAAATTCTGTTTACCTTTCCAGGACAGGGGACGCAGCATGCAGGCATGCTGAACGATCTGCCGGGAACGGAGATGGCGTTGGCGCGAGAAGTGCTTGGTGCAGAAGTCGATCTGCTGGATTCACCTGAATCTTTACAGCATACCCGCGCGGTACAGCTCTCACTGTTAATTGCCGGGGTGGCCTGGGCGCGTGAGCTTGTGCGGCGTGGTGTTTCGCCGGATATCGTCAGCGGGCTGTCCATCGGCGCATATCCCGCGGCTGTCATAGCCGGGGCGCTGGATTTTACCGATGCACTCAGCTTGGTTGCTCTACGTGGTGATCTCATGGAGCAGGCCTATCCGCACGGCTACGGCCTGACGGCAATCATGGGGCTGACGCTGACGCAGGTTGAAAACCTGATTGCAGGCACTGGCACCTACGTTGCGAATCTCAATGCTGAAACGCAAATAGTGATCGCCGGGACTGACGAGAGTATGGCGCAGGTGGCGACGCGGGCGCTGGAAAGAGGGGCAAGCAAAGCGCGCAGATTAACCGTCAGCGTGCCGTCGCACTGCGAGCTGCTGGCACAACCGGCGCAAAAGCTGGCTGAGGCGTTTAGCCACGTCACGCTCTCTCGCCCACGCTGCGCGTATCTCAGCGGCAGCACCGGACGCGTTTTATGGCAGCCGGAAAAAATTGCCGATGATTTGGCAATGAACATGGCGCGCACAGTGCGCTGGCAGGAGGCGGTGATTTCCGCCAACGAGCGCGAAGCGCGGCTGGCGATAGAGATGCCACCCGGCGGGGTGTTGACGTGTCTGACGCGACAGGCCGCATGGGAAGGTGAATCGATTTCACTGGAACGCAGTGGAGTGGACGTGGCGGTACATCTGGCGAAGCGCCTTAAGGCGTAATGTTTTGCTCCAGGCTGCGGGCATACATCCGCCCCTCGGCGGCCAGTGCGCGCAGGCTCGGATCCTGCTCGCGGTTACGGGCAAAGACGATGGCGATCAACTGCTGCATTTGATACGGCTGCGCCAGCTTCAGTAACTGCACGGAGTTTTCGTAAACCTTTTTCATTCTGCCCGGCATCAGCGTAAAGCCGACGCCCGCCTGGACCAGGCTTAGCATCGAGAAAATATCATTCACTCGCGTCACAATTTCAGGCTCGAAACCTGCGATATGGAACGCCTCCTGAAAGCCTGCGTAGGTGGCAAATCCTTCCGCCAGGGAGACAAACTTCTGATCTCTGTAGTCGCGCAAATCGGCCAGGCCGCCGCTGTTGAGCTTGGCCGAGGCGGGGGCGGCAAGAAAGATGTCGTCATGGAACAGCGGTAAAACTTCAAGGCTATTGCGATCGATATCGCTCTCGGAGATGGAAATCAGAATCGCGTCCAGCGAACCTTCATCCAGCAGGTGTAGCAGGGTTTCGTTGGAGCCCATCGTCAGATCCATTTCCAGATCCGGTCGACGCAGCTTCATGCCCATAATCAGACGCGGCACCGTTTCCATCGTTAGCGAGTAGAGCGTACCGACACGCAAGCGCCCCTGCCCGATACCGGCGATTTTACGCGCCTCATCCAGACCGCGATCCATCACCTGCATCACTTCCTGGCAATATTCCAGCAGCGTCCAGGCGGAGGGCAATGCAATCAGATTGCGGCCCTTATGGGTGAACAGCGGGCAGCGGACGTTTTCTTCCAGCGTGTGCAGGGCGCGATGCACGCTCACACCGCTAAGGCCTAATGCCTCGGCGGTGCGCGCGATATTGCCCTTGTCCATGAAGGTCATGAATATGCTGAGCTTGCGAAAAGTGATTTCGCTGGTGATGTCGATACTCATAACCCTCCCGGTGCGTTAATCGCTTTGCAGCATCTCTTCCAGCTGTTCCTGCGCGTCAAGCCAGGCCATTTCGCAATCCTCAAGACCCGATTTGGCTTTTGCCTGAATTTGCAGACACTCGGTCAGTTCGGCTTTGCGCGTCTGGTCGTAAAGCTCGCTGTCGCCGAGCTTCTCTTCAACGGTGGCCAACTGATTCTGGAACTTCTCCATCTCTTTTTCGAGACGGGTAATTTCTTTACGCAAAGGCTGTGTTTGGGTGCGCAGTTCCGCTTCGCGACGCTTCTGATCTTTACGTGATTGCGCACTGTTGGCGTTATCTCGTGCGTCGTCAGCGGGCTGGTTTTCCTGCTTTTGCACGTCGGTCAGCCACTGCTGGTAGTCTTCCAGATCGCCGTCGAAAGGTTCGACTTTGCCGTCGTGGACCAGGTAGAGATCGTCGGTCGTCGAGCGGATCAGGTGACGATCGTGAGAGACCACCACCAGTGCGCCTTCAAATTCGATCAACGCTTCGGTCAGCGCCTGACGCATGTCGAGATCCAGGTGGTTGGTGGGTTCATCAAGCAGCAGCAGGTTTGGACGCTGCCAGACGATCAATGCCAGGACCAGACGCGCTTTTTCACCACCGGAGAAGCGCTCGGTGTTTTCCGTTACTTTATCGCCCTGGAAGCCAAAGCCGCCGAGATAGTCGCGTAGCTTCTGCTCCATCTCCTGCGGAGCAAGTCGCGCCATGTGCTGAATAGGCGATTCATCTGCGCGTAAAAATTCCAGCTGATGCTGGGCGAAGTAGCCAAGCTTAATGCCCTTTGCCAGACCGATATCACCACTTACCGGATTAAGCTCACCCGCCAGCAGTTTGATTAGCGTGGATTTACCGGCACCGTTGCGCCCAAGTAGACCGATGCGGGAACCCGGTACCAGATTGAGTTTAATGGAATCCAGAATGATTCGATCGCCGTAGCCCGCGCTGACCTTTTCCATCTTCAACAGCGGGTTCGGCAGGCTTTCGGGCTGACGGAAGCTAAAGTGGAACGGGTTGTCCACGTGCGCAGGAGCAATCATCTCCATGCGTTCCAGCATCTTCACGCGGCTCTGCGCCTGCTTGGCTTTTGAGGCCTTTGCTTTGAAGCGTTCGACAAAGCTTTGCAGATGCGCCACGCGCTGCTGCTGGCTTTCGTACATCGCCTGTTGCTGAGAAAGTCGGGTGGCGCGCTGACGTTCGAAAGAACTGTAGTTGCCGGTATATTCGAACAGTGATTCCTGTTCGATATGGATAATTTTATCCACCACCGGATCGAGGAAGTCGCGGTCATGGGAAATCAGGATCAAGGTGCCCTGATAGCTTTTCAGCCATTTTTCCAGCCAGATAACCGCGTCGAGATCGAGGTGGTTTGTTGGTTCATCGAGCAGCAGTAAATCTGAACGGCACACCAGCGCCTGTGCCAGGTTAAGGCGCATACGCCAGCCGCCCGAGAAGTCGCTGACCGGGCGTTCCAGCTGTTCATTACTAAAGCCCAGACCGTGCAGCAGGCTGGAAGCGCGCGAGCGAATGGTCCACGCGTCGATGGCGTCGAGCTTACCGTGAACGGTGGCGATGGCGTGACCGTCATTGCGCTCGTTTGCGGCGTTCAGTTCGGCTTCTAGCCTGCGGTATTCGCGATCGCCATCAATGACATAGTCGAGTGCCGGAACGGTCAGCGCGGGCGTTTCCTGGTTGACCCAGGCCAACTGCCAGTTACCCGGATAGGTGAAGCTACCGGCATCAGCGCTCATCTCATTTTTAAGCAGCGATAGCAGAGTTGATTTGCCGCAGCCGTTTTTGCCGACCAGGCCGACTTTCTGACCTGGATTAATGGTGGCTGTCGCGTTGTCCAGCAGGACCCGCACGCCGCGTCGAATTTGTAAGGAGGAGAAAACAATCATAGAGCGCCGTGTGTTCCGACTATGTTAAGTTGTCATTATAATCAGGTTAAATGTACCGCCACGCGCTGCGTGGGGTGTGCCATGTTAGCCCAAAATGGCGATGATGACGACCCGGGAGGGGAATGATGTCCCAGACAGCAAAAGTGCTGCTGTTGTATGCCCATCCGGAATCCCAGGACTCGGTCGCAAACCGGGTTTTGCTTAAACCGGCTCAACGGCTGAGCAACGTAACGGTGCACGATCTTTACGCGCACTATCCTGACTTTTTTATTGATATCCCGCACGAGCAGGAACTATTGCGTCAGCATGACGTGATTGTGTTCCAGCATCCGCTATATACCTACAGTTGTCCGGCACTGCTCAAAGAGTGGATGGACCGCGTATTAAGCCGAGGCTTTTCCAGCGGCGTGGGAGGAAACCAACTGGCGGGAAAGTATTGGCGGAGTGTCGTGACGACCGGTGAACCGGAAAGCGCGTACCGCCACGAAAGCCTAAATCGTTATCCTATGAGCGACATCCTGCGCCCTTTTGAACTGACGGCGGGGATGTGCCGTATGCACTGGATGAGCCCAATGATTGTCTACTGGGCGCGACGCCAGCAGCCGCAGGAGTTGGCAAACCACGCCAAAGCTTATGGTGACTGGCTGGCCTCACCGATTTTAGCAGGAGGCCGCTGATGGAAGGTTCCGATTTATTACTGGCGGGCGTGCTGTTTCTGTTCGCCGCCGTGGTCGCGGTGCCGGTGGCCTCACGGATTGGGATCGGTGCGGTGCTGGGTTATCTGCTGGCGGGTATTGCTATCGGCCCGTGGGGGCTTGGTTTTATCAGCGACGTGGATGAAATCCTGCACTTTTCAGAACTGGGCGTGGTATTCCTGATGTTTATCATCGGGCTGGAGCTAAACCCGGCGAAGCTCTGGCAATTACGCCGTTCCATTTTTGGCGTGGGAGCCGCGCAGGTTGTGTTTAGTGCGGCGATCCTCGGCGGATTGCTGATGTTGACCGATTTCCGCTGGCAGGCGGCGGTCATCGGTGGGATTGGCCTGGCGATGTCCTCGACGGCAATGGCGTTACAGCTGATGCGCGACAAAGGTATGAATCGCAACGAGTCGGGACAGCTGGGTTTCTCGGTGCTGCTGTTCCAGGACCTGGCGGTGATCCCTGCATTAGCGCTTGTACCTTTGCTGGTTGGCCCAGGAGACGATCATTTCGACTGGATGAAGGTTGGCATGAAGGTGTTGGCCTTTGCCGGTATGCTGATTGGCGGCCGCTTTTTGCTGCGCCCGGTGTTTCGCTTTATTGCCGCCTCGGGCGTGCGCGAGGTGTTTACCGCCGCGACGCTGCTGCTGGTTTTAGGCTCTGCGCTGTTTATGGATGCGTTGGGGCTGTCGATGGCGCTGGGGACCTTTATTGCGGGCGTGCTGCTGGCGGAAAGTGAATATCGTCACGAACTTGAAATTGCGATAGATCCCTTTAAAGGACTGCTGCTGGGCCTGTTCTTTATTTCCGTTGGTATGGCGCTTAACCTCGGTGTGCTCTATACCCATCTGCTGTGGGTAGTCGTGAGCGTCGCGGTGCTGGTGGCCGTTAAAACGGGCGTATTGTATGCGCTGGCGCGAATTTACGGTTTGCGTAGTTCAGAGCGAATGCAGTTTGCTGGCGTGCTGAGTCAGGGGGGCGAGTTTGCGTTTGTGCTTTTCTCCACGGCATCATCGCAGCGCTTATTCCAGGACGATCAGATGGCGCTGCTGCTGGTGACGGTCACGCTGTCGATGATGACCACACCGTTGCTGATGAAGCTTATCGATAAATCGCTTTCACGTCGCTTTAATCAATCGGAAGACGAGGATGAAACGCCGTGGGTTGAGGACGATAAACCTCAGGTGATTGTGGTTGGCTTTGGTCGTTTTGGTCAGGTGATTGGCCGCCTGCTGATGGCCAATAAAATGCGAATTACGGTGCTTGAGCGTGATATCAGCGCGGTCAACCTGATGCGAAAATATGGCTATAAGGTCTATTACGGCGATGCTACCCAACTGGAACTGCTGCGTTCCGCAGGTGCCGAGGCGGCAGAATCTATCGTGATCACCTGCAATGAGCCAGAGGATACGATGAAGCTGGTGGAACTGTGTCAGCAGCATTTTCCGCATCTGCATATTTTGGCGCGAGCGCGTGGACGCGTGGAGGCACATGAATTGTTGCAGGCGGGCGTGACGCATTTCTCGCGTGAGACGTTCTCCAGTGCGCTTGAGTTAGGGCGTAAAGCGCTGGTATCGCTGGGGATGCATCCGCATCAGGCGCAACGTGCGCAAATGCACTTTCGTCGCCTCGATATGCGGATGCTGCGAGAGCTCATGCCGATGAATACCGATACGGTGCAGATTTCCCGCGTGCGGGAAGCGCGTCGCGAGCTTGAAGAGATTTTCCAGCGTGAAATGCAGCAGGAACGACGTCAAATGGACGGTTGGGACGAATTTGAATAGGGGGAAAAGTATGGCAGTTCGTAAACGTTTTATCGCCGGAGCAAAATGCCCGTCCTGTCAGGCGCAAGATTCGTTGGCGATGTGGCGCGAAAATAATATTGATATTGTTGAGTGTGTTAAGTGTGGGCACCAGATGCGTGAGGCCGATAAAGAGGCTCGCGAGCATGTTCGCAAAGAAGAGCAAGTGATCGGCATTTTTCATCCGGACTAGCGATATGCCCCGAGTTTTTTTAAGCTAAAGGGTACACGGGTGCAGATTTCCGTTACAATCTGCGCCAGCAATTTTCCCACGCTCAGGAGATATCATGAAAGTAGCAAAAGACCTGGTGGTCAGCCTGGCCTATCAGGTACGTACAGAAGACGGTGTGTTGGTTGATGAGTCTCCGGTGAGTGCGCCGCTGGACTACCTGCACGGTCACGGTTCCCTGATTTCCGGCCTGGAAAACGCGCTGGAAGGTCACGATGTTGGCGATAAATTTGACGTTGCTGTAGGCGCGAACGACGCTTACGGTCAGTATGACGAAAACCTGGTTCAGCGCGTTCCTAAAGATGTGTTCATGGGCGTTGACGAACTGCAGGTTGGCATGCGTTTCCTGGCGGAGACCGACCAGGGTCCAGTTCCGGTTGAAATCACCGAAGTGGAAGACGAGCACGTTGTGGTTGACGGTAACCATATGCTGGCTGGCCAGAACCTGAAGTTCAACGTTGAAGTGATTGCAATCCGCGAAGCGACCGAAGAAGAACTGGCTCATGGCCACGTTCACGGCGCTAACGGTCACGACCACGACCATGATCACGACCATGACGGTTGCTGCGGTGGTCACGGCCACGACCATGACCACGGTCATGAGCATGGCAAAGGCGGTTGTGGCGGTAACGGCGGTTGCGGTTGCCACTAATTCCGAATCTCGGAAAATAAAAAAGCGGGAATATCCCGCTTTTTTTACGTCTCAATAATGTGGTGGCGGTGTTTCTTCCGACATTGAGGCAATGTGTGACGACTGTGTCGCCTTCACTTTCTCGGTCAGCAGGCGCAGAAGATCGCGCAGTTTTGCCATTTCCAGTTCGTGAGCTGTCACGGTCTGGTTGAGTTCTTCAATAGTCACATCCTGGAATGCCAGGCGGCTTTCCAGCTCGGCCAGCCGCGCTTCAATAGTCGTCTCTTGCATGATTGACCTCCTCGTTATCTCGTGTGCCATCAGACATTGGCGGAGCCAGATTTTACCCGAGTTTGTACCCTTATGCAGTATCCATCCCTTTGGCGCGAAACTTAATTACACAAAAATAGTCTGAAAAGTGGAGAGATTAGGGGGAGTCTGTCTGTAGATTTCTTCTGCAACGTTCTATAGTACGCTTCTCATTTACGTTTAATACTGGGGCGAGAGGCCTCAGGTCCTGGAGATATGGATGAAATCACTGTTTAAAGTAACGCTGCTGGCGACGACTATGGCTGTCGCTCTGAATGCGCCGCTGTCATTCGCTGCTGATACCGCTGCGAAACCTGCTGCGACTGCACAAAGCAATGCGGCGTTCAAAAACGACGACCAGAAATCAGCCTATGCGCTGGGCGCCTCTCTGGGTCGTTACATGGAAAACTCTCTGAAAGAGCAAGAAAAGCTGGGCATCAAGCTGGATAAAGATCAGCTGATCGCCGGTGTTCAGGATGCGTTTGCAGATAAGAGCAAACTGTCCGATCAGGAAATTGAACAGACCCTGCAGGCGTTCGAAGCTCGCGTGAAAGGCGCAGCTCAGGGCAAGATGGAAAAAGATGCAAAAGACAACGAAGTGAAGGGTAAAACCTACCGCGATACTTTTGCTAAAGAGAAGGGCGTAAAAACCTCTTCTACCGGTCTGCTCTACAAAGTAGAGAAAGAAGGTACTGGCGATGCGCCTAAAGATAGCGACACCGTTGTTGTTAACTACAAAGGTACTCTGATCGACGGTAAAGAGTTTGATAACTCTTACACCCGTGGTGAGCCTCTTTCTTTCCGTCTGGACGGCGTTATCCCTGGCTGGACTGAAGGTCTGAAAAATATCAAGAAAGGCGGCAAAATCCAGTTGGTCATTCCACCGGATCTGGCTTACGGCAAAACGGGCGTTCCAGGTATCCCTGCGAACTCCACTCTGGTCTTCTCTGTAGAGTTGTTGGATATCAAACCAGCACCGAAAGCAGATGCTAAGCCTGAAGCTGCGGCAGATGATAAAGCTGCCGACGCAGCGAAGAAGTAAAACGCTAAAAACCGCCGCCTTTAAGGCGGCGGTTTTTTTTATTGTGGGGCAGATATAATTAACACTGGAAAGCGTTACCTACGCTGTATTAATTTAGTTGTCCGTGTAAATATGAGCCTGCCCTGACAACCTAATGACAGGCTCCTGAAAAGGAGTGTTTTTTTCATGTCCAGGTCGCTTTTAACCAATGAAACCAGTGAACTTGATTTACTGGATCAACGTCCTTTCGATCAGACCGATTTCGATATTCTGAAATCTTACGAAGCGGTGGTGGACGGGTTAGCGATGCTCATAGGCTCCCACTGCGAAATCGTATTGCACTCCCTGCAAGATCTAAAATGTTCCGCCATCCGAATCGCGAATGGTGAGCACACTGGCCGTAAAATTGGCTCGCCAATAACCGACCTTGCATTGCGTATGCTGCACGACATGACCGGCGCGGACAGCAGCGTCTCGAAATGTTATTTCACCCGTGCCAAAAGCGGCGTACTGATGAAGTCAGAAACGATCGCTATTCGTAATCGCGATCATCGCGTGATTGGATTGCTGTGCATCAACATGAACCTTGATGTGCCATTTTCACAAATTATGAGTACGTTCATTCCTCCTGAGACGCCGGAAGTTAACTCTTCGGTGAACTTTGCTTCATCCGTGGAAGATCTGGTCACCCAAACGCTGGAATTCACGATTGAAGAGGTGAATGCCGATCGCAACGTGTCCAACAATGCTAAGAATCGTCAGATCGTGCTGAATCTCTATGAAAAAGGTATTTTTGATATCAAAGATGCCATTAACCAGGTCGCCGATCGCCTGAACATCTCCAAGCACACGGTTTATCTCTATATTCGCCAGTTCAAAAGCGGTGATTTCCAGGGACAAGACAAGTAATGCGTTTTGCCCTGATGGTCACAGGCCCGGCCTACGGTACTCAGCAGGCAAGCAGCGCGTTGCAGTTCGCAGAGGCGTTGTTGAATGCAGGTCATGAGCTGGAAAGCGTTTTCTTCTATCGTGAGGGCGTGTATAACGCCAATCAGTTGACCTCTCCGGCTTCTGATGAATTCGATCTGGTTCGCGCATGGCAAGCGCTAAGCGAAAAGAACGGCGTTGAGCTGCATATCTGCGTCGCTGCGGCGCTGCGTCGTGGTGTAACGGATCATGCAGAAGCAGAACGCCTTGGGCTGGTAGGGGCAAACCTACAGCCTGGATTTTCTCTTAGTGGGCTAGGTGCGCTGGCGCAAGCGGCGTTAACCTGCGATCGAATGGTACAATTCTGATGAATCGCGTTGCTTATGTTTTTGCATCGGCCCCTCACGGTAATGCTGCCGGTAGGGAAGGGTTGGATGCGCTTTTGGCTACGTCAGCCCTTACCGAAGATATTGGCGTTTTCTTTATCGGCGATGGTGTGTTTCAAATTCTTGCCGGCCAGCAGCCGCAGGCAGTGCTGTCGCGCGATTACATTTCGACGTTTAAAGTGCTGCCACTGTATGACATCGACACTTTCTGGGTCTGTGCAGCCTCTTTAAAAGAGCGAGGCCTGGATAAAAACGTACCTTTTGTGCTAAATGTCACCGTGCTTGAATCCGACGCCCTGCGCGAACAACTTTCCCAATTCGATACTGTTCTGACTTTCTGAGGCCGCTATGCTCCATACTTTGCGCCATTCACCGTGGCAGTGTGATATCGAAGGCATGCTCAGAATGCTGCGTGATGGCGACGACCTGTTGCTCATCCAGGATGGTGTTTTGGCGGCCATCGAAGGGAATCGCTTTGTTGAAATTCTCAACAATGCCCCCATTAATGTCTTTGCGCTAAGAGAAGACGTTGATGCCCGCGGTCTTGTTGGTCAAATTTCCACCAAAATTGACGTCGTTAGCTATACTGATTTCGTCAAACTAGCGGTTAAGCATCCAACTCAAATGAGTTGGTAACCCGAGATCGCTGTATATTTCTTGACACCTTTTCGGCGTAGCCCTAGAATTTCGCGTCCTCATATTGTATGAGGTCGATTTATTACGTGTTTACGAAGCAAAAGCTAAAACCAGGAGCTATTTAATGGCAACAGTTAACCAGCTGGTACGCAAACCACGCGCTCGCAAAGTTGCAAAAAGCAACGTGCCTGCGCTGGAAGCCTGCCCGCAGAAACGTGGTGTATGTACCCGTGTATATACCACCACCCCTAAGAAACCAAACTCCGCACTGCGTAAAGTATGCCGTGTGCGTTTGACCAACGGTTTTGAAGTGACCTCCTACATCGGTGGTGAAGGTCACAACCTGCAGGAACACTCCGTGATCCTGATCCGTGGCGGTAGTGTAAAAGACCTTCCGGGTGTTCGTTATCACACCGTTCGTGGTGCACTCGACTGTTCCGGCGTTAAAGACCGTAAACAGTCTCGCTCCAAGTATGGCGTGAAACGTCCTAAGGCTTAATGGTTCTCCGTTAAGTAAGGCCAAACTGTTTTAACTAATGTCAAACTAAACTCTATGAGTTTTGGACAATCCTGAATTAACAACGGAGTATTCCCATGCCACGTCGTCGCGTCATTGGCCAGCGTAAAA
Organism: Enterobacter sp. SCRI0065; assembly: GCF_059766475.1. Taxonomy (NCBI): domain Bacteria; kingdom Pseudomonadati; phylum Pseudomonadota; class Gammaproteobacteria; order Enterobacterales; family Enterobacteriaceae; genus Enterobacter; species Enterobacter sp. SCRI0065. Next base: position 222,101 of record NZ_JCBAJB010000006.1, read on the forward strand.
TCCTTCCAGATCCTAAGTTCGGATCAGAACTGCTGGCAAAATTTGTAAACATCCTGATGGTAGATGGTAAAAAATCTACCGCAGAAGCAATCGTATACAGCGCGCTTGAGACCCTGGCTCAACGTTCTGATAAGAATGCGCTGGAAGCCTTCGAAGTCGCTCTCGACAACGTACGCCCGACTGTAGAAGTTAAGTCTCGCCGCGTTGGTGGTTCTACTTACCAGGTTCCAGTTGAAGTTCGTCCGGTTCGTCGTAATGCCCTGGCAATGCGTTGGATCGTTGAAGCTGCTCGTAAACGCGGTGATAAATCCATGGCTCTGCGTCTGGCGAACGAACTTTCTGATGCTGCAGACAACAAAGGTACTGCAGTTAAGAAACGTGAAGACGTTCACCGTATGGCAGAAGCCAACAAGGCGTTCGCACACTACCGTTGGTAATCCCTTCGGAGTCGTAGTCACCAGACGGGTACTTCTTAGAAGTTGCCCGTCTGGGTTACTTAACTGAACGCCAAAGAAACAAACGAGGAATCAAATGGCTCGTACAACACCCATCGCACGCTACCGTAACATCGGTATCAGTGCGCACATCGACGCCGGTAAAACCACTACTACCGAACGTATTCTGTTCTACACCGGTGTAAACCATAAAATCGGTGAAGTTCATGACGGCGCAGCTACCATGGACTGGATGGAACAGGAGCAGGAGCGTGGTATTACTATCACCTCCGCAGCGACTACTGCATTTTGGTCAGGTATGGCTAAGCAGTATGAACCGCATCGCGTAAACATCATCGACACCCCGGGCCACGTTGACTTCACTATCGAAGTTGAACGTTCCATGCGTGTTCTTGATGGTGCTGTAATGGTTTACTGCGCAGTTGGTGGTGTTCAGCCACAGTCTGAAACCGTATGGCGTCAGGCTAACAAATATAAAGTTCCACGCATTGCGTTCGTTAACAAAATGGACCGCATGGGTGCTAACTTCCTGAAAGTTGTAGGCCAGATTAAATCCCGTCTGGGCGCGACAGCTGTTCCGCTTCAGTTGGCGATTGGCGCTGAAGAAGGTTTCACCGGTGTTGTTGACCTGGTGAAAATGAAAGCCATCAACTGGAACGATGCCGATCAGGGCGTGACCTTCGAATACGAAGACATCCCTGCTGACATGGTTGAGCTGGCCAATGAATGGCACCAGAACCTGGTTGAATCCGCAGCTGAAGCTTCTGACGAGCTGATGGATAAATATTTGGGCGGCGAAGAGCTGACCGAAGAAGAAATCAAAACTGCGCTGCGTGCACGAGTGCTGGCTAACGAGATCATTCTCGTAACTTGCGGTTCTGCATTCAAAAACAAGGGCGTACAGGCAATGCTGGATGCGGTAATTGATTACCTGCCAGCACCAACTGACGTACCGGCAATCAACGGTATGCTGGACGACGGTAAAGATACCCCAGCTGAACGTCATGCTACCGATGATGAACCGTTTGCTGCGCTGGCGTTCAAAATCGCTACCGACCCATTCGTGGGTAACCTGACGTTCTTCCGCGTTTATTCTGGCGTGGTTAACTCTGGTGATACCGTATATAACCCAGTTAAATCGGCTCGTGAGCGTTTTGGTCGTATCGTTCAGATGCATGCTAACAAGCGTGAAGAGATCAAAGAAGTTCGCGCGGGCGACATTGCTGCTGCAATCGGCCTGAAAGACGTGACTACTGGTGACACCATCTGTGATCCGGACAACGTGATCATTCTGGAGCGTATGGAATTCCCTGAACCGGTAATTTCTATCGCTGTAGAACCGAAAACCAAAGCTGACCAGGAAAAAATGGGTCTGGCTCTGGGTCGTTTGGCTAAAGAAGATCCATCATTCCGCGTATGGACTGATGAAGAATCTAACCAGACCATCATCGCTGGTATGGGTGAACTGCACCTCGACATCATCGTTGACCGTATGAAGCGTGAATTCAACGTTGAAGCTAACGTGGGTAAACCTCAGGTTGCTTACCGCGAAGCGATTCGTGCGAAAGTTACTGATATCGAAGGTAAACACGCTAAGCAGTCTGGTGGTCGTGGTCAGTTTGGTCATGTTGTTATCGACATGTACCCACTGGAGCCGGGCTCAAATCCGAAAGGTTATGAGTTCATCAACGACATCAAAGGTGGTGTAATTCCTGGTGAATACATCCCTGCTGTTGATAAAGGCATCCAGGAGCAGCTGAAGTCTGGTCCTCTGGCGGGTTACCCAGTAGTAGATCTCGGTGTGCGTCTGCACTTCGGTTCTTACCACGACGTTGACTCCTCTGAACTGGCGTTTAAACTGGCCGCTTCTATTGCCTTCAAAGATGGCTTTAAGAAAGCAAAACCAGTTCTGCTTGAACCTATCATGAAGGTTGAAGTTGAAACTCCAGAAGAGAACACTGGTGACGTTATCGGTGACCTTAGCCGTCGTCGTGGTCAGCTGAAAGGTCAGGAATCTAACGCTACTGGTGTTCAGATTCATGCTGAAGTTCCGTTGTCTGAAATGTTCGGTTACGCAACTCAGTTGCGTTCACTGACCAAAGGTCGTGCATCTTACTCCATGGAATTCCTGAAGTATGATGATGCGCCGAACAACGTTGCTCAGGCCGTAATTGAAGCCCGTGGCAAATAAGCCGTAGGGTTAAAACAAAATCCCGTGCCCCCTCGGTGAGGGGGTACTATAGTAAGGAATATAGCCGTGTCTAAAGAAAAATTTGAACGTACAAAACCGCACGTCAACGTCGGTACTATCGGCCACGTTGACCATGGTAAAACTACCCTGACTGCTGCAATCACTACCGTTCTGGCTAAAACCTACGGTGGTTCTGCTCGTGCATTCGATCAGATCGATAACGCACCAGAAGAAAAAGCTCGTGGTATCACCATCAACACTTCTCACGTTGAGTATGACACCCCGTCTCGCCACTACGCACACGTAGACTGCCCAGGCCACGCCGACTATGTTAAAAACATGATCACCGGTGCTGCGCAGATGGACGGCGCGATCCTGGTTGTTGCTGCGACTGACGGCCCTATGCCTCAGACTCGTGAGCACATCCTGCTGGGTCGTCAGGTAGGCGTTCCTTACATCATCGTGTTCCTGAACAAGTGCGACATGGTTGATGACGAAGAGCTGCTGGAACTGGTAGAAATGGAAGTTCGTGAACTTCTGTCTCAGTACGATTTCCCAGGCGATGATACTCCAATCATCCGTGGTTCTGCTCTGAAAGCGCTGGAAGGCGAAGCAGAGTGGGAAGCTAAAATCGTTGAGCTGGCTGGCTACCTGGATTCTTACATCCCAGAACCAGAACGTGCTATCGACAAGCCATTCCTGCTGCCAATCGAAGACGTATTCTCTATCTCCGGCCGTGGTACTGTTGTTACCGGTCGTGTAGAGCGCGGTATCGTTAAAGTTGGCGAAGAAGTTGAAATCGTTGGTATTAAAGAGACTGCTAAGTCTACCTGTACTGGCGTTGAAATGTTCCGCAAACTGCTGGACGAAGGTCGTGCAGGCGAGAACTGTGGTGTTCTGCTGCGTGGTATCAAACGCGAAGAAATCCAGCGTGGCCAGGTTCTGGCTAAGCCAGGCTCTATCAAGCCACACACCAAGTTCGAATCTGAAGTGTACATCCTGTCCAAAGATGAAGGCGGCCGTCATACTCCGTTCTTCAAAGGTTACCGTCCACAGTTCTACTTCCGTACAACTGACGTGACCGGTACCATCGAACTGCCAGAAGGCGTTGAGATGGTTATGCCTGGCGACAACATTCAGATGGTTGTTACCCTGATCCACCCAATCGCGATGGATGACGGTCTGCGTTTCGCAATCCGTGAAGGCGGCCGTACTGTTGGCGCTGGCGTTGTTGCTAAAGTTATCAGCTAATCGCTGCTAACCTTTAACGCAATGCGTATTAAAAGGGCATCATTTGATGCCCTTTTTGCTATTTAAAGTTTATTGTTTGTCACACTCTTTCGCATTTTTTGACCTTCCATAACGCGTTTTCTAGCGTATCTGCTATTGTAATCATAATTATTCTCACTTACACTTTGTGCATAAATTGAACGGGAGTTTCTATGTACGTTTGTTTGTGTAATGGCGTGAGTGATAAAAAAATACGTCAGGCCGTTCGACAATTTCATCCTCAATCTTTCCAGCAGCTTCGCAAGTTTGTTCCGGTAGGAAATCAATGCGGTAAGTGCGTACGTGCGGCACGTGAAATTATGCAGGACGAATTGATGCAGATCCCGGAATACAAAGAGATCGCTTAAGACACTATCTTTTTTTTGACATCCCTGTAGCCCCATCTACGCTTCAATAAGTGGAAGCGGAGGGACTATATAATGAAAGGTGATGTTAAAATCATAAGTTATCTCAATAAATTATTGGGAAATGAGCTTGTCGCGATCAACCAGTATTTTCTCCATGCAAGAATGTTCAAAAACTGGGGCCTGACGCGCCTCAATGATGTCGAATACCATGAATCCATCGATGAAATGAAACACGCCGATAAATATATTGAGCGTATCCTCTTTCTTGAAGGCATTCCTAACCTGCAAGATCTCGGCAAACTTGGCATCGGTGAAGACGTTGAAGAGATGCTACGTTCGGATCTGACACTTGAACTCGATGGTGCTAAAGATCTTCGGGAAGCGATTGCTTATGCAGATAGCGTCCATGACTACGTCAGCCGGGATATGATGATTAAGATCCTGGCAGATGAAGAAGGCCATATTGATTGGCTTGAAACCGAACTGGACCTCATCGGAAAAATTGGTTTGCAAAACTATCTTCAGTCGCAAATCAAAGTGGAAGATTGATAAGAGTTTGCCAGCCTGTCAATAAACCTGCTGCCGCCATAAATGGACCAAACGGTAGTGGGTTTTTTTGTGCCTGTTTATCAGGATGCAGCAGCATTCGGATGAGCACATATATGATGGCCATCAGAGCCGCTGACAGAACCATCGATGGCAATATGCACCAGCCGTGCCACGCTCCAAGAGCTGCAAGATACTTCACATCCCCGTAGCCAAGCCCTTCACTTTTGCAAATCAATCGATACCCCCAATAAATGCAGGCAAAACTAGCATATCCCGCCATGGCACCGACAACCGCACTGGCCAAAAACCCGGAATGAAAGATGAGATGGTAGAGAAGCCCTACCCATAAGAGCGGACAAAGATATTTATCCGGTAAGAGCCCGGAACGAATATCTTCGCGAACCAGAAGACAGGTTAATCCGGCATAGGCAATCAAAAAGGGAAGAGTGGTTAGCATGCGTCAGCCTCATCAGTTATCACTGCGGCATCCTCTTCCTCTGGGCCTGTTCATAACAAACAGTGAAAGGCAGTTCTGCGAAGCGCCTTCAAACAAATCGACTGAGGCATACAACGTTACGTGAGAATGTCGAACCACTTCGCAAACAAGCACACCAGCGCTTGTTTTATAAACGGCACTTGCGTTGTGGTCAGATTTACGTATAATGCGCGGGCTTGTCGTAATTGACAGCTGGTTCAATCTGAACCTGGGTAACAGCATTTTAGTTACCTAACAATGCTCCCAATTGGGGGGCTACGTAAGAACGGTTACACTCTCCCATCAATCGTAATGGGTATGAGTAGTAATCATTTTCGCTTATAAAATAATTGGAGCTCTGGTCTCATGCAGAACCAAAGAATCCGTATCCGCCTTAAAGCGTTTGATCATCGTCTAATCGATCAATCAACCGCGGAAATCGTCGAGACTGCTAAGCGCACTGGTGCGCAAGTCCGTGGTCCGATCCCGCTGCCGACCCGCAAAGAGCGCTTTACCGTTCTGATCTCTCCGCACGTCAACAAAGATGCGCGTGATCAGTACGAAATTCGCACTCACAAGCGTCTGGTTGACATCGTTGAGCCAACTGAGAAAACCGTTGATGCTCTGATGCGTCTGGATCTGGCTGCCGGTGTAGACGTGCAGATCAGCCTGGGTTAATCAGGTCATCGAGCGATTGAGAGGTTGAAACAATGATTGGTTTAGTCGGTAAAAAAGTGGGAATGACCCGCATCTTCACTGAAGATGGCGTATCTATCCCAGTAACCGTTATCGAAGTTGAAGCAAACCGCGTTACTCAGGTTAAAGACCTGGCTAACGATGGCTACCGTGCAGTTCAGGTTACCACTGGCTCTAAAAAAGCAAGTCGTGTAACTAAGCCGGAAGCTGGTCACTTCGCTAAAGCTGGCGTTGAAGCTGGCCGTGGTCTGTGGGAATTCCGTCTTGCTGAAGGCGAAGAGTTCACCGTAGGTCAGGACATTAGCGTTGAGCTGTTTGCTGAAGTCAAAAAAGTTGACGTAACCGGTACCTCTAAAGGTAAAGGTTTTGCTGGTACCGTTAAGCGCTGGAACTTCCGTACTCAGGATGCTACGCACGGTAACTCCTTGTCTCACCGCGTTCCGGGTTCTATCGGTCAGAACCAGACTCCGGGCAAAGTGTTCAAAGGCAAGAAGATGGCAGGTCAGATGGGCAACGAACGCGTCACTGTCCAGAGCCTGGACGTAGTACGTGTTGACGCTGAGCGCAACCTGCTGCTGGTTAAGGGTGCTGTTCCGGGTGCAACCGGTAGCAACCTGATCGTTAAACCAGCTGTGAAGGCGTGAGGAGATAGCAATGGAATTAGTATTGAAAGACGCGCAGAGCGCGCTGACTGTTTCCGAAACTACCTTCGGTCGTGATTTCAACGAAGCGCTGGTTCACCAGGTTGTAGTTGCTTATGCAGCTGGTGCTCGTCAGGGTACTCGTGCTCAGAAGACTCGTGCTGAAGTAACTGGTTCCGGTAAAAAGCCGTGGCGCCAGAAAGGTACCGGCCGTGCGCGTGCAGGTTCTATTAAGAGCCCAATCTGGCGTTCCGGTGGTGTGACCTTCGCTGCTCGCCCGCAGGACCACAGTCAAAAAGTAAACAAAAAGATGTACCGCGGCGCGCTGAAAAGCATTCTGTCCGAACTGGTACGTCAGGATCGTCTGATCGTTGTCGAGACGTTCTCTGTAGAAGCGCCTAAAACTAAGCTGCTGGCACAGAAACTGAAAGACATGGCTCTGGAAGATGTGTTGATCATCACCGGTGAGCTGGATGAAAACCTGTTCTTAGCTGCGCGTAACCTGCACAAGGTTGACGTACGCGATGCAACTGGTATCGACCCGGTTAGCCTGATCGCCTTCGACAAAGTCGTAATGACTGCTGATGCTGTTAAGCAAGTTGAGGAGATGCTGGCATGATTCGTGAAGAACGTCTGCTGAAGGTGCTTCGTGCGCCGCACGTTTCTGAAAAAGCGTCTGCTGCGATGGAAAAAACAAATACCATCGTTCTCAAAGTTGCTAAAGACGCGACCAAAGCAGAAATTAAAGCTGCTGTGCAGAAACTGTTTGAAGTCGAAGTCGAAGTCGTTAACACCCTGGTAGTTAAAGGGAAAGTTAAACGTCAAGGACAGCGTATCGGTCGTCGTAGCGACTGGAAAAAAGCTTACGTCACCCTGAAGGAAGGCCAGAATCTGGACTTCGTTGGCGGCGCTGAGTAAGTCGGAGGAGTAATACAATGGCAGTTGTTAAATGTAAACCGACATCTCCGGGTCGTCGCCACGTTGTTAAAGTGGTCAACCCTGAGCTGCACAAGGGCAAACCTTTTGCTCCGCTGGTTGAAAAAAACAGCAAATCCGGTGGTCGTAACAACAATGGCCGCATCACTACTCGTCACATCGGTGGTGGTCATAAGCAGGCTTATCGTATTGTTGACTTCAAACGCAACAAAGACGGTATCCCAGCAGTTGTTGAGCGTCTTGAGTACGATCCGAACCGTTCCGCGAACATCGCGCTGGTTCTGTACAAAGATGGCGAACGCCGTTACATTCTGGCCCCTAAAGGCCTGAAAGCTGGCGACCAGATTCAGTCTGGCGTTGATGCTGCAATCAAAGCAGGCAACACCCTGCCGATGCGCAATATCCCGGTTGGTTCTACCGTTCATAACGTAGAAATGAAACCAGGTAAAGGCGGTCAGCTGGCACGTTCCGCTGGTACTTACGTTCAGATCGTTGCTCGCGATGGTGCTTATGTCACCCTGCGTCTGCGCTCTGGTGAAATGCGTAAGATCGAAGCAGACTGCCGCGCTACTCTGGGCGAAGTTGGCAATGCTGAGCATATGCTGCGCGTTCTGGGTAAAGCTGGTGCTGCACGCTGGCGTGGTGTTCGTCCTACCGTTCGCGGTACTGCGATGAACCCAGTCGATCACCCACATGGTGGTGGTGAAGGTCGTAACTTTGGTAAGCACCCTGTAACTCCATGGGGCGTTCAGACCAAAGGTAAGAAGACCCGCAGCAACAAGCGTACTGATAAATTTATCGTACGTCGCCGTAGCAAATAATTTTAGAGGATAAGCCATGCCACGTTCTCTCAAGAAAGGTCCTTTTATTGACCTGCACTTGCTGAAGAAGGTAGAGAAAGCGGTGGAAAGCGGAGACAAGAAGCCCCTGCGCACTTGGTCCCGTCGTTCAACGATCTTTCCTAACATGATCGGTTTGACCATCGCTGTCCATAATGGTCGTCAGCACGTTCCAGTCTTTGTTTCCGACGAAATGGTCGGTCATAAACTGGGTGAATTCGCACCGACTCGTACTTATCGCGGCCATGCTGCTGATAAAAAAGCGAAGAAGAAATAAGGTAGGAGGAAGAGATGGAAACTTTAGCTCAACATCGCCATGCTCGTTCTTCTGCTCAGAAGGTTCGCCTTGTTGCTGACCTGATTCGCGGTAAGAAAGTGTCGCAGGCCCTGGACATCCTGACCTATACCAACAAGAAAGCTGCGGTATTGGTTAAGAAAGTACTGGAATCTGCCATTGCTAACGCTGAACACAACGATGGCGCTGACATTGACGATCTGAAAGTTACGAAAATTTTCGTAGACGAAGGCCCAAGCATGAAGCGCATTATGCCGCGTGCGAAAGGTCGTGCAGATCGCATCCTGAAGCGCACCAGCCACATTTCTGTGGTTGTGTCCGATCGCTGAGACTCTGGAGACTAGCAATGGGTCAGAAAGTACATCCTAATGGTATTCGCCTGGGTATTGTAAAACCATGGAATTCAACCTGGTTTGCGAACACCAAAGAATTCGCTGACAACCTAGACAGCGATTTTAAAGTACGTCAGTACCTGACAAAGGAACTGGCTAAGGCGTCTGTATCTCGTATCGTTATCGAGCGTCCAGCTAAGAGCATCCGTGTGACTATTCACACTGCTCGTCCTGGTATCGTTATCGGTAAGAAAGGCGAAGACGTAGAAAAACTGCGCAAGGTCGTAGCGGATATCGCTGGCGTTCCTGCACAGATCAACATCGCTGAAGTTCGTAAGCCTGAACTGGACGCAAAATTGGTTGCTGATAGCATCACTTCTCAGCTGGAACGTCGCGTTATGTTCCGTCGTGCTATGAAGCGTGCTGTTCAGAACGCAATGCGTCTGGGCGCTAAAGGTATTAAAGTTGAAGTTAGCGGCCGTCTCGGCGGCGCGGAAATCGCACGTACCGAATGGTACCGCGAAGGTCGCGTACCGTTGCATACTCTGCGTGCTGACATTGACTATAACACCTCTGAAGCGCACACCACTTACGGTGTAATCGGTGTTAAGGTATGGATCTTCAAAGGTGAGATCCTGGGTGGCATGGCTGCTGTTGAACAACCGGAAAAACCGGCTGCTCAACCTAAAAAGCAGCAGCGTAAAGGCCGTAAATAAGGAGCGTCGCTGATGTTACAACCAAAGCGTACAAAATTCCGTAAAGTGCACAAAGGCCGCAACCGTGGTCTGGCGCAGGGTACGGATGTTAGCTTCGGCACTTTCGGTCTGAAAGCTGTTGGCCGTGGTCGTCTGACTGCACGTCAGATCGAAGCAGCACGTCGTGCAATGACCCGTGCAGTTAAGCGTCAAGGTAAAATCTGGATCCGTGTATTCCCGGACAAACCGATTACCGAGAAGCCGCTGGAAGTTCGTATGGGTAAAGGTAAAGGTAACGTGGAGTATTGGGTTGCCTTGATTCAGCCGGGCAAAGTCCTGTATGAAATGGACGGTGTACCGGAAGAGCTGGCCCGTGAAGCATTCGGACTGGCAGCAGCGAAACTGCCGATTAAAACCACCTTTGTAACTAAGACGGTGATGTAATGAAAGCAAATGAGCTGCGTGAAAAAAGCGTTGAAGAGCTGAACGCCGAGCTGCTGAACCTACTGCGTGAGCAGTTTAACCTGCGTATGCAGGCTGCAAGTGGCCAGCTGCAACAGACTCACCTGCAGAAGCAAGTGCGTCGCAATGTTGCACGCGTTAAGACTTTACTGACTCAGAAGGCGGGTGCGTAATGACCGATAAAATCCGTACTCTGCAAGGTCGTGTTGTTAGTGACAAAATGGAAAAATCCATCGTTGTTGCTATCGAACGTATTGTGAAACACCCGATCTACGGTAAATTCATCAAGCGTACGACCAAACTGCACGTACATGACGAGAACAACGAATGCGGTATCGGTGACGTGGTAGAAATCCACGAATGCCGTCCGCTGTCCAAGACTAAGTCCTGGACGCTGGTTCGCGTTGTAGAGAAAGCGGTTCTGTAATAGAGTTAGCCTTCTCAATACGAATAAACGGCTCAGCTATGGGCCGTTTATTTTTTCTACCCATATTGTAGAAGCGGTGTTATAATGCCGCGCCCTCGATATGGGGCTTTTCGACGACTCTGAATGTAGAGTCTCAGGTAGTTGACATTAGCGGAGCACTAAAATGATCCAAGAACAGACTATGCTGAACGTCGCCGACAACTCCGGTGCACGTCGCGTAATGTGTATCAAGGTTCTGGGTGGCTCGCACCGTCGCTACGCAGGCGTAGGCGACATCATCAAGATCACCATCAAGGAAGCAATTCCGCGTGGTAAGGTCAAAAAAGGTGATGTGCTGAAAGCGGTAGTGGTGCGCACCAGGAAGGGTGTTCGTCGCCCTGACGGTTCTGTCATTCGCTTCGATGGTAATGCATGCGTTATTTTAAACAATAACAGCGAGCAGCCTATCGGCACGCGTATCTTTGGGCCGGTAACTCGTGAACTTCGTACTGAAAAGTTCATGAAAATTATCTCTCTGGCACCAGAAGTACTCTAAGGAGCGAATCATGGCAGCGAAAATCCGTCGTGATGACGAAGTTATCGTGTTAACCGGTAAAGATAAAGGTAAACGCGGTAAAGTAAAAAATGTTCTGTCTTCCGGCAAGATCATTGTTGAAGGTATTAACCTGGTTAAGAAACATCAGAAGCCGGTTCCGGCCCTGAACCAACCAGGTGGCATCGTTGAAAAAGAAGCTGCTATTCAGGTTTCTAACGTTGCACTCTTCAATACGGCAACCGGCAAGGCTGACCGTGTAGGCTTTAGATTCGAAGACGGCAAAAAAGTCCGTTTCTTCAAATCTAATAGCGAAACTATCAAGTAATTTGGAGTAGTACGATGGCGAAACTGCATGATTACTACAAAGACGAAGTAGTTAATAAGCTCATGACTGAGTTTAACTACAATTCTGTCATGCAAGTCCCTCGGGTCGAGAAGATCACCCTGAACATGGGTGTTGGTGAAGCGATCGCTGACAAGAAACTGCTGGATAATGCAGCAGCTGATTTGACAGCAATCTCCGGTCAAAAACCGTTGATCACCAAAGCACGCAAATCTGTTGCAGGCTTCAAAATCCGTCAGGGCTATCCGATCGGCTGTAAAGTAACTCTGCGTGGCGAACGCATGTGGGAGTTTCTTGAGCGCCTGATCTCTATTGCTGTACCACGTATCCGTGACTTCCGTGGCTTGTCCGCTAAGTCTTTCGACGGTCGTGGAAACTACAGCATGGGTGTCCGTGAGCAGATCATCTTCCCAGAAATCGACTACGATAAAGTCGACCGCGTGCGTGGTTTGGATATTACCATTACCACTACTGCGAATTCTGACGAAGAAGGCCGTGCTCTGCTGGCTGCGTTTGACTTCCCGTTCCGCAAGTAAGGTAGGGTTACTGAATGGCTAAGCAATCAATGAAAGCACGCGAAGTAAAGCGCGTAGCTTTAGCTGATAAATTCTTCGCTAAACGCGCTGAACTGAAAGCGATCATCTCTGATGTGAACGCTTCCGACGAAGATCGTTGGAATGCAGTTCTCAAGCTGCAGTCTCTGCCGCGTGATTCCAGCCCGTCTCGTCAGCGTAACCGCTGTCGTCAAACAGGTCGTCCACATGGTTATGTGGGCAAGTTCGGGTTGAGCCGTATCAAACTGCGTGAAGCCGCCATGCGCGGTGAAGTACCAGGCTTGAAAAAGGCTAGCTGGTAATTACCAATTGAATCACGGGAGTAAAGACAGATGAGCATGCAAGATCCGATCGCGGATATGCTGACCCGTATCCGTAACGGTCAGGCCGCGAACAAAGTTGCGGTCACCATGCCTTCCGCCAAGCTGAAAGTGGCAATTGCCAACGTGCTGAAGGAAGAAGGTTTTATCGAAGATTTTAAAGTTGAAGGCGACACCAAGCCGGAACTGGAACTTACTCTTAAGTATTTCCAGGGTAAAGCTGTTGTAGAAAGCATTCAGCGTGTCAGCCGCCCAGGCCTGCGCATCTATAAGAAAAAAGATGAGCTGCCTAAAGTTATGGCTGGTCTGGGTATCGCAGTTGTTTCTACCTCAAAAGGTGTTATGACTGATCGTGCAGCGCGCCAAGCTGGTCTTGGTGGCGAAATTATCTGCTACGTAGCCTAATCGGAGGAAAGAATGTCTCGTGTTGCTAAAGCACCGGTCGTCATTCCTGCCGGCGTTGATGTAAAAATCAACGGTCAGGTTATTACGATCAAAGGTAAAAATGGCGAGCTGACTCGTACCCTCAACAAAGCTGTTGAAGTTAAACATGCAGAAAATGCTCTGACCTTCGGTCCACGTGATGGTTTCGTGGATGGATGGGCTAAGGCTGGTACCGCGCGTGCCCTGCTGAACTCAATGGTTGTTGGTGTTACCGAAGGCTTCACTAAAAAGCTTCAGCTGGTTGGTGTAGGTTACCGTGCAGCGATCAAAGGGAATGCAGTAGGCCTGTCTCTGGGCTTCTCGCACCCCGTTGAGCATCCGCTGCCAGCCGGTATCACTGCAGAATGTCCGACTCAAACTGAAATCGTGCTGAAAGGCGCTGATAAGCAGTTGATTGGTCAGGTTGCAGCAGATCTCCGCGCCTACCGTCGTCCTGAGCCTTATAAAGGCAAGGGTGTTCGTTACGCCGACGAAGTCGTGCGTACCAAAGAGGCTAAGAAGAAGTAAGGTAACACTATGGATAAGAAATCTGCTCGTATCCGTCGTGCGACCCGCGCACGCCGCAAGCTCAAAGAGCTGGGTGCAACTCGCCTGGTGGTACATCGTACCCCGCGTCATATTTACGCACAGGTCATTGCACCGAACGGTTCTGAAGTTCTGGTAGCTGCTTCTACTGTAGAAAAAGCTATTACTGAACAATTGAAGTACACCGGTAACAAAGACGCTGCTGCAGCTGTTGGTAAGGCTGTTGCTGAACGCGCTCTGGAAAAAGGCATCAAAGTTGTGTCCTTTGACCGTTCCGGGTTCCAATATCATGGTCGTGTCCAGGCACTGGCAGATGCTGCCCGTGAAGCTGGCCTTCAGTTCTAAGGTAGAGGTGTAAGATGGCTCACATCGAAAAACAGGCTGGCGAACTGCAGGAAAAGCTGATCGCGGTTAACCGCGTATCTAAAACCGTAAAAGGTGGTCGTATTTTCTCCTTCACAGCTCTGACTGTTGTTGGTGATGGTAATGGTCGCGTTGGTTTTGGTTACGGTAAAGCGCGTGAAGTTCCAGCAGCGATCCAGAAAGCGATGGAAAAAGCCCGTCGCAATATGATTAACGTCGCGCTGAACCACGGCACCCTGCAACACCCTGTAAAAGGTGTTCACACGGGTTCTCGTGTATTCATGCAGCCGGCTTCTGAAGGTACCGGTATTATTGCCGGTGGTGCAATGCGCGCCGTTCTGGAAGTCGCTGGAGTTCATAACGTTCTGGCCAAAGCATATGGTTCCACCAACCCGATTAACGTGGTTCGTGCAACTATTGATGGCCTGGAAAATATGAATTCTCCAGAAATGGTCGCTGCCAAGCGTGGTAAATCCGTTGAAGAAATTCTGGGGTAATTGACCATGGCAAAGACTATTAAAATCACTCAAACCCGCAGTGCAATCGGACGTCTGCCGAAACACAAGGCAACGCTGCTTGGCCTGGGTCTGCGTCGTATTGGGCATACCGTTGAGCGTGAGGATACTCCCGCTGTTCGTGGTATGGTCAACGCGGTTTACTTCATGGTTAAAGTTGAGGAGTAAGAGATGCGTTTAAATACTCTGTCTCCAGCCGAAGGCTCTAAAAAGGCGGGTAAACGCCTTGGTCGTGGTATCGGTTCTGGCCTCGGTAAAACCGGCGGTCGTGGTCACAAAGGTCAGAACTCTCGTTCTGGCGGTGGCGTACGTCGCGGTTTCGAGGGTGGCCAGATGCCACTGTATCGTCGTCTGCCGAAATTCGGTTTCACTTCTCGCAAATCAGCGATCACAGCCGAAATTCGTCTGTCTGACCTGGCGAAAGTTGAAGGTGGCGTTGTAGACCTGAACACGCTGAAAGCAGCAAACATTATCGGTATCCAGATCGAGTTCGCGAAAGTGATCCTGGCTGGTGAAGTTTCAACTCCGGTAACTGTTCGTGGCCTGCGTGTTTCTAAAGGCGCTCGTGCTGCTATCGAAGCTGCTGGCGGTACAATTGAGGAATAAGTAGCAGATGGCTAAGCAACCGGGATTAGATTTTCAAAGTGCCAAGGGTGGATTTGGCGAACTGAAACGCAGACTTTTGTTTGTCGTTGGTGCGCTAATCGTTTTCCGTATTGGCTCTTTTATTCCGATCCCTGGTATCGATGCCGCTGTACTTGCCAAACTGCTTGAGCAACAGCGAGGCACCATCATTGAAATGTTTAACATGTTCTCTGGTGGTGCTCTCAGCCGTGCTTCTATCTTTGCACTGGGTATCATGCCGTACATTTCGGCATCGATTATCATACAGCTGCTAACGGTCGTTCATCCGGCCCTGGCAGAGCTGAAGAAAGAAGGGGAGTCTGGTCGTCGTAAGATCAGCCAGTACACCCGCTACGGCACTCTGGTGCTGGCAATATTCCAGTCAATCGGTATTGCTACCGGTTTACCGAATATGCCTGGTATGCAGGGCCTGGTCATTAACCCAGGCTTTGCATTCTATTTCACCGCTGTTGTAAGTCTGGTCACAGGAACAATGTTCCTGATGTGGCTCGGCGAACAGATTACTGAGCGAGGTATCGGTAACGGTATCTCAATCATTATCTTCGCTGGTATTGTTGCGGGACTCCCGCCAGCCATTGCCCATACAATCGAGCAAGCGCGTCAAGGCGACCTGCACTTCCTCCTGTTGCTGTTGGTTGCAGTATTAGTATTTGCAGTGACCTTCTTTGTTGTATTTGTTGAGCGTGGTCAACGCCGCATTGTGGTGAACTACGCTAAACGTCAGCAAGGTCGTCGTGTCTATGCTGCACAGAGCACACATTTACCGCTGAAAGTGAATATGGCCGGTGTAATCCCAGCAATTTTCGCTTCTAGTATCATTCTGTTCCCAGCAACCATCGCGTCATGGTTCGGGGGCGGGACGGGTTGGAACTGGCTGACAACAATTTCGCTGTATTTGCAGCCTGGGCAACCGCTTTATGTGTTACTCTATGCGTCTGCAATCATCTTCTTCTGTTTCTTCTATACGGCGTTGGTATTCAACCCACGTGAAACAGCAGATAACCTGAAGAAGTCCGGTGCATTTGTACCAGGAATTCGTCCGGGAGAGCAAACGGCGAAGTATATCGATAAAGTAATGACTCGCCTGACTTTGGTTGGTGCGCTTTATATTACTTTTATCTGCCTGATCCCGGAGTTCATGCGTGATGCAATGAAAGTACCGTTCTACTTCGGTGGGACCTCACTGCTTATCGTTGTTGTCGTGATTATGGACTTTATGGCTCAAGTGCAAACTCTTATGATGTCTAGTCAATATGAGTCTGCCTTGAAGAAGGCGAACCTGAAAGGCTACGGCCGCTAATTGGTCGCCCGAGAAGTTACGGAGAGTAAAAATGAAAGTTCGTGCTTCCGTCAAGAAATTATGTCGTAACTGCAAAATCGTTAAGCGTGATGGCGTCATCCGCGTGATTTGCAGTGCCGAGCCGAAACATAAACAGCGCCAAGGCTGATTATTTCGCATATTTTTCTTGCAAAGTTGGGTTGAGCTGGCTAGATTAGCCAGCCAATCTTTTGTATGTCTGTGCGTATCCATTTGAGTATCCTGAAAACGGGCTTTTCGGCATGGTGCGTACATATTAAATAGTAGGAGTGCATAGTGGCCCGTATAGCAGGCATTAACATTCCTGATCAAAAACATGCTGTGATCGCATTAACTTCGATCTACGGCGTCGGCAAGACCCGTTCCAAAGCCATTTTGGCTGCAGCGGGTATCGCTGAAGATGTTAAGATCAGTGAGCTGTCTGAAGAACAAATCGACACGCTGCGTGACGAAGTTGCCAAATTTGTCGTTGAAGGTGATCTGCGCCGTGAAGTTAGCATGAGCATCAAGCGCCTTATGGACCTTGGTTGCTATCGCGGTTTGCGTCATCGTCGTGGTCTCCCGGTTCGCGGTCAGCGTACCAAGACCAACGCACGTACCCGTAAGGGTCCGCGCAAACCGATCAAGAAATAATCGGGGTGATTAAATAATGGCAAAGGCACCAGTTCGTGCACGTAAGCGTGTAAGAAAACAAGTCTCTGACGGCGTGGCTCATGTCCATGCTTCTTTTAACAACACCATCGTTACTATTACTGATCGTCAGGGTAACGCATTGGGTTGGGCAACAGCCGGTGGTTCCGGTTTCCGTGGTTCTCGCAAATCGACTCCGTTCGCAGCCCAGGTTGCAGCAGAGCGTTGTGCAGAAGCCGTAAAAGAATACGGTATCAAGAATCTGGAAGTTATGGTTAAAGGTCCGGGTCCGGGTCGCGAATCAACTGTTCGTGCTCTGAACGCCGCTGGTTTCCGCATCACTAATATTACTGATGTGACTCCGATCCCCCATAACGGTTGTCGTCCGCCGAAAAAACGTCGCGTATAACGCTTACGTTTTCTAGGATTGTTGGAGATAGAAAATGGCAAGATATTTGGGTCCTAAGCTCAAGCTGAGCCGTCGTGAGGGCACCGACTTATTCCTTAAGTCTGGCGTTCGCGCGATCGATACCAAGTGTAAAATTGAACAAGCTCCTGGCCAGCACGGTGCGCGTAAACCGCGTCTGTCTGACTATGGTGTACAGTTACGTGAAAAGCAAAAAGTTCGCCGTACCTACGGTGTTCTGGAGCGTCAGTTCCGTAACTACTATAAAGAAGCAGCGCGTCTGAAAGGCAACACCGGTGAAAACCTGTTGGCTCTGCTGGAAGGTCGTCTGGACAACGTTGTTTACCGTATGGGCTTCGGCGCTACTCGTGCTGAGTCTCGTCAGCTGGTTAGCCATAAAGCAATCATGGTAAACGGTCGTGTTGTTAACATCGCTTCTTATCAGGTTAAAGCAAATGACGTTGTTTGCATTCGTGAGAAAGCGAAAAAGCAATCTCGCGTGAAAGCAGCTCTCGAGCTGGCTGAGCAGCGTGAAAAGCCAACCTGGCTGGAAGTTGATGCTGGCAAGATGGAAGGTACGTTCAAGCGTCAGCCGGAACGTTCTGATCTGTCTGCGGACATTAACGAACACCTGATCGTCGAGCTTTACTCCAAGTAAAGCTTAGTACCAAAGAGAGGACACAATGCAGGGTTCTGTGACAGAGTTTCTAAAACCGCGCCTGGTAGATATCGAGCAAGTGAGTTCGACGCACGCCAAGGTGACCCTTGAGCCCTTAGAGCGTGGCTTTGGCCATACTCTGGGTAACGCACTGCGCCGTATTCTGCTCTCGTCGATGCCGGGTTGTGCGGTGACCGAAGTTGAGATTGATGGTGTACTCCATGAGTACAGTACCAAAGAAGGCGTTCAAGAGGATATCCTTGAAATCCTGCTCAACCTGAAAGGGCTTGCGGTGAGAGTTCAGGGGAAAGATGAAGTTATCCTTACTCTGAATAAATCTGGCATTGGCCCTGTGACTGCAGCCGACATTACCCATGATGGTGATGTCGAAATCGTCAAGCCGCAGCACGTGATCTGCCACCTGACCGATGAGAACGCAGCTATTAGCATGCGTATCAAAGTTCAGCGCGGACGTGGTTATGTGCCGGCTTCTGCCCGAATTCATTCGGAAGAAGATGAGCGCCCAATCGGCCGTCTGCTGGTCGACGCCTGCTACAGCCCTGTAGAGCGTATTGCCTACAATGTTGAAGCAGCGCGTGTAGAACAGCGTACCGACCTGGACAAGCTGGTCATCGAAATGGAAACCAACGGCACAATCGATCCTGAAGAGGCGATTCGTCGTGCGGCAACCATCCTGGCAGAACAACTTGAAGCTTTCGTTGACTTACGTGATGTACGTCAGCCGGAAGTTAAAGAAGAGAAACCAGAATTCGATCCGATCCTGCTGCGCCCTGTTGACGATCTGGAATTGACTGTCCGCTCTGCTAACTGCCTCAAAGCAGAAGCTATCCACTATATCGGTGATCTGGTACAGCGTACCGAGGTTGAGTTGCTGAAAACGCCGAACCTGGGTAAAAAATCTCTTACTGAGATTAAAGACGTGCTGGCTTCACGTGGTCTGTCTCTGGGCATGCGCCTGGAAAACTGGCCACCAGCAAGCATTGCTGACGAGTAACCGGATCACAGGTTAAGGTTTTACTGAGAAGGATAAGGTCATGCGCCATCGTAAGAGTGGTCGTCAACTGAACCGCAACAGCAGCCATCGCCAGGCTATGTTCCGCAACATGGCAGGTTCACTGGTTCGTCATGAGATCATCAAGACGACCCTGCCTAAAGCGAAAGAGCTGCGTCGCGTAGTTGAGCCGCTGATTACTCTTGCCAAGACTGACAGCGTTGCTAATCGTCGTCTGGCATTCGCCCGTACTCGTGATAACGAGATCGTGGCAAAACTGTTTAACGAGCTGGGCCCGCGTTTCGCGACCCGCGCCGGTGGTTACACTCGCATTCTTAAGTGTGGCTTCCGTGCAGGCGACAACGCTCCGATGGCTTACATCGAGCTGGTTGATCGTTCTGAGTCGAAAGCAGAAGTAGCTGCAGAGTAATCTGCAGTGACGTAAAAAAACCCGCTTCGGCGGGTTTTTTTATATCCGTTGAATCTTCACGAGGAATCGCTATGTTTCGCATCGGTGAGCTCGCAAAACGTGCAGGTGTCACGCCAGATACTGTTCGCTATTATGAAAAGCAACAGATGATGGACCATGAAGTCCGTACTGAAGGTGGTTTTCGCCTCTATACCGATAAAGATCTTCAACGTCTGAAGTTTATTCGCCATGCAAGGCAGCTTGGTTTTACATTAGAATCCATTCGCGAACTCCTTTCAATCCGTATCGATCCCGAACACCATACCTGTCAGGAATCTAAAAGCATTGTGCAGGCAAGGTTGAACGAGGTTGAAACACGAATTGAAGAGTTACAGACTATGCAGCGTTCACTGCAGCGTCTTAATGACGCCTGTTGTGGGACTGCCCATAGCAGTATTTATTGTTCGATTCTCGAAACCCTGGAACAGGGAGCAAATGGTGAATCGGGTGGTTGTTGATTTTTGATACAAGCGGATTTACACTTTTGCCGACTGACAGACAATCTGGAGATTATATGAGTCGCTATCAGCATACGAAAGGTCAAATTAAAGACAATGCTATCGAAGCATTGCTACATGACCCACTGTTTCGGCAGAGAGTCGAAAAGAATAAAAAAGGTAAAGGCAGTTTTCTACGAAAAGATAAGCATGAAAAGAAAGGGAACTGGGAGGCCAGTGGCAAAGAAGTAAATGATTTCTTTGCCACTGGCCTTCTTACTTTATCTCGCTAATTAAGAACGATTATTTTGTTCTTTCAGCAGGTCGCGGATTTCTGAGAGAAGGACTTCTTCTTTCGTTGGTGCAGGCGGTGCGGCTGCAGGCTCTTCTTTTTTGCGGTTAAGTCGGTTTATGAGCTTAATCGCCATGAAGATGGCAAACGCAACGATGACGAAATCAAATATGTTCTGGATAAACACGCCGTAATGCATGACAACAGCTGGGATGTCGCCTTGTGCATCTCTTAATGTCACAGCAAACTGTTTAAAATCAATCCCGCCAATCAATAACCCTAAAGGTGGCATGATAATATCGGCGACCAAAGATGAAACGATCTTACCGAAAGCTGCACCGATGATAACACCCACTGCCAAATCTACTACGTTCCCGCGCATCGCGAATTCACGAAACTCTTTTACAATACTCATTTTATTCTCCTTGAGCCAACTGACGATCATAAGTCTAACAAATGATTAGCTAATTTCCATTATAGATAAATAATAGATATGGAAATTAGCCATTAAAAAATAAAGGGTTAATGCGAAAGATGTTCTGTCAGGAACATCTTTCGGGATTAGAGGAAGAAGGGACTTGGCTGGAATAAACGTTCGACGTCTGTGATAAATTTTTTATCTGTCAGGAACATAATGACATGATCACCCTGCTCAATGCGTAGGTTATCATTGGCAATCATGACATCATTACCTCTAACAACTGCCCCAATAATAGTACCAGGTGGTAGCTTTATCTCGTCAATTGCACGGCCAACTACGCGAGATGTCGATTCATCTCCATGGGCAACGGCTTCGATCGCTTCTGCAACTCCACGGCGTAAAGATGAAACGCCAACAATATCGGCCTTACGAACGTGGCTCAGGAGAGCGGATATAGTTGCTTGCTGTGGCGAAATGGCAATATCAATGACGCTGCCTTGCACCAAATCGACATATGCGCGTCGCTGA
This sequence comes from Enterobacter sp. SCRI0065, assembly GCF_059766475.1. Taxonomy (NCBI): domain Bacteria; kingdom Pseudomonadati; phylum Pseudomonadota; class Gammaproteobacteria; order Enterobacterales; family Enterobacteriaceae; genus Enterobacter; species Enterobacter sp. SCRI0065. The sequence goes on from NZ_JCBAJB010000006.1 coordinate 243,146, forward strand.
ATAAGCACCATGACTTTTTTAGCACCCATGCGCTTAGCCAACATGGCCGACATAATGTTTGCTTCATCGTCATTGGTTACCGCAATAAACAGATCCACTTGATCGATATGTTCTTCAGCAAGCAACTCCTGATCCGAAGCATCACCAAAAAATACGATTGTGTTTTGTAGCTTCTCGGCGAGCTCCGATGCTCGCTGCTGATCGCGTTCGATCAACTTCACGCTATAATCTTTTTCTAAGCGATGGGCAAGACCTGCACCAATATTACCGCCACCGACCAGCATAATCCGCTTATAGGGTTTTTCCAGCCGTTGCAGTTCGCTCATAACGGCGCGAATATGCTGAGATGCGGCAATAAAAAACACTTCATCGCCAGCTTCAACAATTGTTGAACCTTGCGGGCGGATCGGCCTGTCATGACGGAAAATTGCCGCGACGCGCGTATCAATGTGTGGCATATGCTCACGCATGGTAGATAAGGCATTGCCAATGAGAGGACCGCCATAATAGGCTTTCGCGACTGCAAGACTGACTTTACCCTCAGCAAAATTCACCACTTGCAGAGCGCCAGGATATTCGATAAGCCGGTAAATACTGTCGATGACCAACTGCTCAGGTGCGATGAGGTGATCGATGGGAACTGCTTCGGAATTAAAGAGTTTTTCAGCATCGCGGACATAATCTGGAGAACGGATGCGCGCAATACGATTCGGGGTATTAAACAATGAATAAGCTACCTGGCAGGCAACCATGTTCGTTTCGTCGGAACTGGTGACCGCAACCAACATATCTGCATCGTCGGCGCCAGCCTCACGAAGGACGCGAGGATGCGAACCATGCCCTTGTACGACTCGCAGATCAAACTTGTCCTGCAAACCGCGCAGGCGTTCACCGTTGGTATCGACAATAGTAATATCGTTATTCTCACCGACCAGGTTTTCAGCCAGCGTACCGCCAACCTGTCCGGCACCCAGAATGATTATCTTCATAGCATGCGATCCGTTTTCAACATCACTCTTTGATTAGCTTAGCGTAAAAGAAGCCGTCGCCTTCTTCTGCTCCCGGTAGATTTTGTACGCCTGGTTTATCTGAGGTGCCCGTTGCGTGCAACGTTGCATCAGGAGTACGTTTCATAAAGGCAGCGATTTGCTGGGTATTTTCTTCCGGAAGAACGGAGCAGGTTGCGTATACCAAAGTGCCACCTGATTTTAGATGTGGCCACACGGCATCAAGAATTTCTGCCTGTAACTGAGCTAACTCGTTAATATCACGGTCCCGGCGAAGCCATTTGATATCTGGATGGCGACGAATAACACCGGTGGCAGAGCAAGGTGCATCTAACAGAATACGATCAAACTGTTCATCACCGCACCATTGCGCAGGGGTACGGCCATCACCTTGTTTAACTTCGGCTTTTAAGCCTAAACGCTTCAGGTTGTCGTAAACTCGGGAAAGCCGTTGCTCATCAAGATCTACAGCCATGACGCGAGCTTGCGGTGCAACCTCCAGAATATGGGTCGTTTTCCCACCAGGCGCCGCGCAGAGATCAAGGATTCGTTCGCCATTTTGTGGCTCAAGATAGGACATGCAACCCTGAGCTGATGCATCCTGTACGGTGACCCAGCCCTGTTCGAAACCGGGTAATGCCATCACTGGTACCGGTGATGCCAGGCGTACCGCGTCAGGATAGGCATCATGCGCATATCCACTCATCCCGGTCTCTTCAAGGCAAGCGAGCCATTCGTCGCGAGTATGATGAGTGCGGTTAACACGTAACCACATCGGAGGACGTTGATTATTCGCATCAACAATGGTTCCCCACTGCTGCGGATAGGCTTTCTTCAAACGCTTAAGTAACCAGTCTGGGTGCAGAAAGCGATTTTCTGATTGTGCAAATTCAAGCAGCAGTTCGTCTTGTTGACGCTGAAACTGGCGCAATACCCCATTAATCAAACCCTTCAACTGCGGACGCTTAATCGCAACTGCGCCTTCAACAGTCTCAGCGAGGGCTGCATGGGGTGGAATGCGGGTATGAAGCAATTGGTAGAAACCCACCATTATCAAATAATGGATTGTGCGCTGCTTGCCTGTCATTGGGCGGGACATCAGTTTATTGATGAGCCATTCCTGTTGCGAAAGCGTCCGCAGTACACCGAAGCACAACTCCTGGAGCAATGCTTTATCTTTCTCGGAAACTTTCTGTTGTAGCGGTGGCAGGACATTACTGAGTGACTGACCCTGTTCGACTACATTCTCAATGGCAAGAGCTGCCATGCTACGAAGATTTTGTTTTTTCATAACCGCAAAAATAAAAATGCCCGGAAGCTCCGGGCCTTAGTGAAAAATAGAATCAGGCGAGACGATGACCTGGCGTAAACCATTCGCGACGGGAATTTAACAAATCCTGTGCGCTCATTGCTTTTTTACCCGCTGGCTGTAGCGTTTCCAGATTCAAGAACCCTTCGGCAGTGACGACCTGAATACCTTGCTTATTGGCTTCTATTATTGTGCCTGGTTCTGCTGTTGACTCCCCTGGAATGACCGACGCTTTCCAGATTTTCACCGGCTGATGGTCGATGGTTATCCAGCTCATGGGCCAAGGGTTAAACGCACGTATGCAACGCTCCAGTTGAACGGCAGACAGCGACCAGTCAATTTGAGCTTCTTCTTTACTCAGCTTCTCAGCGTAGGTGACGAAGTCTTCATCTTGCGCTTCAGGTTTTATGGTCCCTTGCGCAAGCTGTTGCAACGTCTCAATCAAACCTTGTGGACCCAAGCCTGCAAGTTTGTCGTAAAGCGTAGCACTTGTATCTTCTGCAGTAATTGGACATGAAAGCTTGTAGAGCATGTCGCCAGTATCAAGACCTACGTCCATCTGCATAATGGTGACACCCGTTTCGCTATCACCTGCCCACAGCGACCGCTGTATAGGTGCCGCGCCGCGCCAGCGAGGGAGCAGAGAACCGTGTACGTTAATACAGCCCAGACGTGGCATATCAAGCACGGCTTTCGGCAAAATTAGACCGTAAGCCACAACGACCATAACGTCGGCATTAAGATCGGCGATCAGTTGCTGATTTTCTTGCGGACGTAAAGACGCTGGCTGAAACACAGGTAATCCATACTCTTCTGCCAGAGCCTTAACCGGACCTGACATCAACTTTTTCCCGCGTCCGGCAGGGCGATCGGGTTGAGTGAATACCCCGACAACCTGATGGCCAGATGATAATAGCGCGTCAAGATGACGCGCTGCGAAGTCAGGTGTACCCGCGAAGATTATACGTAGTGATGTAGACACGTTATTCCTTGTATCTGAGGTTCGCTCTAGGCGCGAGTGCGCATACGATCCAATTTCTCTACTTTTTGACGAATACGCTGTTGCTTCATAGGCGATAAGTAATCGATGAACAGCTTACCGACAAGGTGATCCATTTCGTGTTGAATACAAATCGCCAGCAGATCGTCAGCTTCGAGCTCAAATGATTTACCCTCGCGGTCAAGTGCGCGGATTTTAACTTTTTCTGCACGCGGCACTAAGGCACGCTGCTCAGGAATCGAGAGGCAACCTTCTTCAATTCCTGTTTCACCGCTTTTTTCAAGCAGTTCAGGATTGATCAATACCAGACGCTCTTCACGATTCTCAGAGACATCGATAACGATGATCCGTTTATGAATATCAACCTGCGTTGCCGCAAGGCCGATACCTTCTTCAGCGTACATTGTTTCAAACATATCATCGACGATACGTTGAATTTCTGCATTCACTTCTTTTACCGGTTCAGCAACAATGCGAAGGCGCTCGTCCGGGATATGTAACACTTGCAAAACTGCCATAAATTTCCAGAGTCGTATTCAGGAGTTGAAAAGATTATTACCTCTATTCTAGACAAATCCCCCTCTGATTGACAGCATCGCTGACCAATCGCAAAGATTGCTGAGGCTGCTTATGGCAGGGGAAAGGATGACTTCCACAGAGATTTGGTTACGACTAATGAACGCAGGAGATTTATGTGGTGACGCGATGTTGCTCGCTGCACAGAATCTTGCACAACAAACAAATATTGATGATTTCGCTCTGGCGGAAGTTGGTCTCACAGTTAAGCAGGCCAGCAAGTTTTTAAGCTTAAAAGAAGCTGAGCTGGAACGATCTCTGAACTGGCTAGAACTACCTGACCATTATTTAGTCTCAGCCGATAGTCCACTTTATCCCCCATTATTACGAACGTTGATGGACTACCCGGGGGCGTTATTTGTTAAAGGCAACATCAGCGTATTGAATAGCTATCAACTGGCGGTGGTGGGGAGTCGCTCGCCCTCCTGGTATGGTGAACGATGGGGGAAGATTTTTTGCGAGCAGTTAGCGACCTGCGGATTTACGATTACAAGCGGTCTGGCATGTGGAATTGATGGTGTAGCGCATCGTGCGGCACTTTCAGTCCGGGGACAAAGTATTGCGGTTCTCGGCAACGGTCTGTTTAGCATTTATCCCCGTCGGCATATTTCACTCGCTGACCAAATCATCGATGCCGCAGGGGCTATCGTTTCTGAATTTTCATTGGCGACACCACCCTGGCCCGGCAATTTTCCGCGCCGTAACCGAATTATCAGCGGGCTGAGTCAGGGCGTTTTTGTCGTTGAGGCGGCATTACGCAGCGGATCGCTTGTCACTGCGCGATGTGCTCTGGAGCAAGGCCGTGAGGTTTTTGCGCTGCCGGGGCCGATCGGCAACCCTGGTTGTGAGGGGCCGCATTGGCTTATCAAACAAGGGGCGACACCGGTTACGAGCGCAGAAGAAATCCTGGCGAATTTGAGAAACGGACTGCTTTGGTTGCCAGATGAGCCTCAAAAAAGACTTTATTCATCAGATCAGGAGGAGGTGGCATTGCCATTTCCTGAGCTCCTGGCTAACGTAGGAGATGAGGTAACACCTGTTGACGTTGTCGCTGAACGTGCCGGCCAATCTGTGCCAGTCACGGTAGCACAGCTACTGGAACTGGAGTTAGCAGGATGGATCGCAGCTGTACCCGGCGGCTATGTCCGATTGAGGAGGGCAAGCCATGTTCGACGTACTGATGTATTTGTTTGAGACTTACATCCATAACGAAGCTGAAATGCGCGTGGACCAGGACCGACTGACGCGGGATCTTACCGATGCGGGATTCGAACGGGAAGATATTTATAATGCGTTGTTGTGGCTTGAGAAACTGGCTGATTATCAGGAAGGCCTCGCCGAACCGATGCAGCTGGCTTCCGATCCGCTGTCCGTGCGTATTTATACATCTGAAGAATGTGAAAGGCTGGATGCCAGTTGCCGGGGATTTGTCTTATTCCTGGAGCAGATTCAGGTGCTAAACCTCGAAACCCGAGAAATGGTGATAGAGCGTGTTATGGCGCTGGATACAGCAGAATTTGAACTGGAAGACCTGAAATGGGTGATTCTGATGGTTCTGTTTAACATTCCAGGCTGCGAAAATGCCTATCAACAAATGGAAGAATTACTCTTTGAAGTGAATGAAGGTATGCTGCATTAATTCATTATGTGGCATTAAGAGTTGTTATGGCCAAATCAGCACTTTTTGCGGTGCGCAATCATGAGCCCTGTCCAGAATGTGGGGCTGAACTTGTCATCCGGTCCGGGAAACACGGTCCGTTTCTCGGTTGTTCACACTATCCAGAATGTAGCTTTGTCCGTCCCCTGAAAAACCAGGCGGACGGGCATATCGTTAAAATTCTGGAGGGGCAAGTGTGTCCATCCTGTGGTAGCGATCTGGCATTGCGTCAAGGACGATTTGGTATGTTCATTGGCTGTAGTCACTACCCAGAATGCGGGCATACAGAACAAATTGATAAACCAGACGAAACGGCGATTGCATGTCCTCAGTGTCATCAAGGGCAATTGGTGCAGCGTCGCTCCCGTTTCGGTAAGACCTTTCATTCTTGCGATCGCTATCCGGAATGTCAGTTTGTTATCAATTTGAAGCCAGTTGCGGGAATATGCTCCCATTGCAATTACCCGCTTCTGATAGAAAAGAAAACTGCGCAAGGTGTTAAACAGTTTTGCGCAAGTAAACAATGTGGAAAGCCGGTCTCGGCGGATTAAACCTGTGAATAATTACCTGCCATCAGGATCCATTGCGCATGCGGTGGATGTACTGAATAAAGAAGAAGTCATCGCTTATCCGACGGAAGCTGTATTCGGAGTCGGGTGCGATCCTGACAGTGAAACTGCAGTCAGTCGTCTATTAACGCTTAAGCAGCGTCCGGTTGAAAAAGGCCTAATTCTGATTGCGGCCAGTTTCTTGCAACTCAAACCTTACATTGATGACTCAATGTTAACGAAGGCTCAACGCGAGATGATTTTCTCCGCATGGCCCGGCCCAGTGACGTTTGTTTTCCCTGCAAACCCGAGGACACCACGCTGGCTGACAGGTCGTTTCGACTCGCTTGCCGTGCGCGTCACTGACCATCCCCTGGTCGTAGCGTTGTGCGAAAGTTTTGGCAAGCCGCTGGTTTCTACCAGCGCCAATCTGACGGGATTGCCTCCTTGTCGCACAGTGGAGGAAGTGCTGGCGCAGTTTGGCAACCATTTTCCTGTGGTTATTGGCGAAACCGGCGGTCGCCAGAATCCCTCTGAAATCCGTGATGCATTGACTGGCGAGCGTTTTCGTCAAGGGTAATAAATAATGGAAACGTACGCCGTTTTTGGTAACCCGATTGCTCACAGCAAGTCACCTTTTATTCATCAACAATTTGCTCAGCAACTGCGAATTGATCATACCTATGGGCGTATCCTGGCCCCGGTTGACGATTTTATCGTGACGCTTAACACTTTTTTTGATGCTGGTGGCCAAGGCGCTAACATCACGGTACCTTTTAAAGAAGAGGCGTTCGAACGAGCAGATGAGCTAACCGAACGCGCATCGCTGGCGGGTGCGGTGAACACACTCAAACGGATGGAGGATGGGCGGTTACTTGGAGATAATACTGACGGGATTGGTTTATTAAGCGACCTTGAAAGATTGTCCTTCATTAAACCTGGCTTTCGTATCCTATTGATTGGAGCGGGAGGCGCATCACGCGGTGTGATATTACCTCTGCTCTCAATGGATTGCGCCGTTACGATCACCAACCGAACATTTTCTCGTGCTGAAGTGCTTGCACACTTGTTTGCCCATACCGGCAGCGTGAGTGCGAGGGGAATGGACGACCTTCACGGGCAAGAGTTTGATCTTATTATCAATGCGACGTCTAGCGGTATCGGCGGTGAAGTTCCGACTATCCCACCTTCACTTATTAATGTACATACATATATCTATGACATGTACTACCAGAAAGGGAAAACGCCTTTCCTTACCTGGTGCGAGGAACATGGCGCAAAACATCTAGCTGATGGTTTGGGGATGCTGGTGGGGCAAGCAGCGCATGCTGTTTTACTTTGGCATGGCGTGTTACCTGCGATTGAACCTGTCATTCTTAAGGTAAAAGAGGAGTTGTTATCGTGAATCAAGCGATCCAGTTCCCGGATAGAGAACTTTGGGATGAAGATAGACTGGCCGTTTGCTTCCCGGTTTTAGTCAACGGCATGCAGCTCAACTGTGCCATACGGGGAGAGGCATTGTTAAATCGCTTTGGTGGGGTGGTTCCTCTTGAGACATTTCGTGAAAATCGCTGGGATTTGGAAGAGGAAGCCAGCGATTTGATCCGTGAGCAGCAGGACGACGATCAAGGCTGGGTCTGGTTATCCTGATTCAGATACTCATCTTTCCATTTAACGTAGTTATTAGCTGAGTATCTTAATCCTTCAAGTTCTGCTTCGGTTAGAGGGCGGATCTGCTTCACCGGGCTGCCCAAATATAGATACCCACTCTCAAGGTTTTTGTTCTGTGGCACCAGACTCCCGGCGCCAATCATCACGTTATCCTCTACTACTACTCCATCCAGTAAAATAGATCCCATCCCGACTAGTACCCGGTTGCCAATAGTGCAGCCGTGCAACATGACTTTATGCCCTACGGTGACATCCTCCCCCACAATCAGCGGATTGCCATCTGGGTTATAAGAGGATTTGTGAGTAACGTGCAGAACACTACCATCCTGGATATTGCTGCGTGATCCTATTGAGACATAATTCACATCCCCTCTGATCGCGACTAAGGGCCAGATGCTGACATCATCGGCCATTCTGACATCACCGATAACCACACTAGTGGCATCAATCATTACGCGTTCCCCTTTAGTAGGGAAAAGATCTTTATAAGGACGCAGTACTACAGACATATCAACCTCGACTAATGAACGCTATACAGAAGACTGTGATCGCAATGGGCAAAGCGATCAAGGGTTAAATACGTCATTTTTTAATCAGATCGGACAGGATCTCAGCGGAAAGAGTGTAAAAACAGCAGTCGGAAAAAAAGATCCATAAAACGCTTGTGCTAAAAGCTGGGATCCCTATAATGCGCCTCCATCGACACGGCAGATGTGAATCACTTCACACAACAGCCGGTTCGGTTGAAGAGAAAAAATTCTGAAATTGAGGGTTGACTCTGAAAGAGGAAAGCGTAATATACGCCACCTCGCAACGGTGAGCGAAAGCCGCGTTGCACTGCTCTTTAACAATTTATCAGAC
>NZ_JCBAJB010000070.1:0-247 GCF_059766475.1 Enterobacter sp. SCRI0065
TATTTTGGTCATTTGTTGATACCCTGACATAGCCAATTTGCATGTTTTTCACCCAATGATTTCTGCAAAAAAAACAGGTGACATTATCGGTCAAGCCATTGAAGGGCAATCTATAAAACGTCGGTTTGGGAAGTAGTGCCACGAAGGACGCTGGCACGACGAATGGAAATATCATTCAGGTCGGTGGGTTTGGGATTGGCGCTGATGCCTCACTGGCCAGCCATCTTGCTAGCCTGACCGAAGGCTA
>NZ_JCBAJB010000071.1:0-246 GCF_059766475.1 Enterobacter sp. SCRI0065
CTGTACTGACTATGAGTTGATGCTCAAGCCGGGCATCCTCCCGACCAGTTTGTACGCTATTTTACCAGAACCCGCGTTGATTTAGCCTATTTCCATTCATCATCTATCGTCAGCGTCAGCGTCAGCGTCAGCGTCAGCGCGCGCTCGTCACGTAACTGCCTGAACCACGAGGCCGACTTTTTCGCCTTACGGGCGCGGTTGTCAGCAAGGTCGATTTCAATCAGGCCATAGCGATTTTTGAACGCG
>NZ_JCBAJB010000072.1:0-246 GCF_059766475.1 Enterobacter sp. SCRI0065
CCATACAGCAGACCGGGTGAAGCACGGTCTTCCTCGCCCTGCGCTAACTAAAAGGGCCATATGGCCCTTTTAGTTTAAATGGATCTGCCCTGTAGATGGTTTAGCCACCATAGCAATTGAGAAAAATTAAGCGTCAACGCTTGCGGAGCAGCGTCCACCACCGCGTCAGCCGCCGGGTATTGATGCTTCAGATGAGCATGAGCTAGAGCTGCAGGCGCTGCCGCCAGAGAGAGGACAACGACCAGT
>NZ_JCBAJB010000073.1:0-233 GCF_059766475.1 Enterobacter sp. SCRI0065
GCTGCCGTGGTGATGGCGGGGCGCACTGCTGCGCAGCTGCCCCCTGATTTCCGGTGCAGCCTGAGCGCTGCGCCAGCGTTCGGGCAGTGTGCAGATCGTGATGGCCGGTGACACGCTGGCGCGTGACCGTTTGCCCTTCGTGCAGGATGCCGCCGCCGTGGCGATGGCGGGGCGCACTGCTGCGCAGATGCCCCCCTGATTTCCGGTGCAGCCTGAGCGCTGCGCTAGCGTTC
>NZ_JCBAJB010000074.1:0-230 GCF_059766475.1 Enterobacter sp. SCRI0065
GTGCAGATCGTGATGGCTGGTGACACGCTGGCGCGTGACCGTTTGCCCTTCGTGCAGGATGCCGCCGCCGTGGCGATGGCGGGGCGCACTGCTGCGCAGATGCCCCCCTGATTTCCGGTGCAGCCTGTCTGATTTTATCGGCTACCTCGCAGCGATGGAGGCTCATTCCAGGTCATAGAGTTTGACCTACGAGGTGAAGCAACGAGTCAGAGGCGTAGAGGATAAGCGGG
>NZ_JCBAJB010000075.1:0-227 GCF_059766475.1 Enterobacter sp. SCRI0065
CACGCTGGCGCGTGACTGTTTGCCCTTCGTGCAGGATGCCGCTGCCGTGGTGATGGCGGGGCGCACTGCTGCGCAGCTGCCCCCTGATTTCCGGGGCAGCCTGAGCGCCGCGCCTGCGTTCGGGCAGTGTGCAGATCGTGATGGCCGGTGACACGCTGGCGCGTGACTGTTTGCCCTTCGCGCAGGATGCCGCTGCCGTGGTGATGGCGGGGCGCACTGCTGCGCAG
>NZ_JCBAJB010000076.1:0-218 GCF_059766475.1 Enterobacter sp. SCRI0065
CACGTCCTTCATCGCCTCTGACTGCCTAGGCATCCACCGTGTACGCTTAGTCGCTTAACCTCACAACCCGAAGATGTTTCGTAAAACATCCGCGTGTTGCGAAAATTTGAGAGACTCGACCACACCGTTTATCTGCTCTTATTACGGAGAACAGACACAGTGTGTCGTTTCAATTTTCAGCTTGATCCAGATTTTTAAAGAGCAAATATCTCAAACGT
>NZ_JCBAJB010000077.1:0-218 GCF_059766475.1 Enterobacter sp. SCRI0065
GCACTGCGAAGTTTTGCTCTTTAAAAATCTGGATCAAGCTGAAAATTGAAACGACACACTGTGTCTGTTCTCCGTAATAAGAACAGATAAGCGGTGTGGTCGAGTCTCTCAAATTTTCGCAACACGCTGATGTTTTACGAAACATCTTCGGGTTGTGAGGTTAAGCGACTAAGCGTACACGGTGGATGCCTAGGCAGTCAGAGGCGATGAAGGACGTG
>NZ_JCBAJB010000078.1:0-218 GCF_059766475.1 Enterobacter sp. SCRI0065
CACGTCCTTCATCGCCTCTGACTGCCTAGGCATCCACCGTGTACGCTTAGTCGCTTAACCTCACAACCCGAAGATGTTTCGTAAAACATCAGCGTGTTGCGAAAATTTGAGAGACTCGACCACACCGTTTATCTGCTCTTATTACGGAGAACAGACACAGTGTGTCGTTTCAATTTTCAGCTTGATCCAGATTTTTAAAGAGCAAATATCTCAAACGT
>NZ_JCBAJB010000079.1:0-210 GCF_059766475.1 Enterobacter sp. SCRI0065
CTTGAACCACCGACCTCACCCTTATCAGGGGTGCGCTCTAACCACCTGAGCTACAAGCCTGCAGATATGCTTTACTGCTTTCTTTTCATCAGACAATCTGTGTGGACACTACAAAGGCAGGTTCTTTCAGGTAAGGAGGTGATCCAACCGCAGGTTCCCCTACGGTTACCTTGTTACGACTTCACCCCAGTCATGAATCACAAAGTGGTA
>NZ_JCBAJB010000007.1:0-245822 GCF_059766475.1 Enterobacter sp. SCRI0065
TGCGCGCCCCGTTCTCGTCGGGGAGAATTGCCTCCGTGGTCGACACCCTGAAACTGATTATTCCCCAGCAGGCCGCCCCATCGCGTCGTCTGATTGGCTTTCGCAATGGCGTGCTCGATACCCTCACCGGTGTGTTCAGCCCACACAGCAAATCACACTGGCTGCGCACACTGTGCGACGTGGACTTTACCCCGCCGGTGGAGGGGGAAACGCTGGAAACCCACGCGCCAAACTTCTGGCGCTGGCTCGACCGCGCGGCCAGCGGCAACGCTGAAAAACGCGATGTGATACTCGCCGCCCTGTTTATGGTGCTGGCGAACCGCTACGACTGGCAGCTCTTTCTCGAAGTCACCGGCCCCGGCGGGAGCGGAAAAAGTATTCTGGCCGAAATTGCGACCCTGCTGACCGGCGAAGATAATGCGACGTCGGCAGACATTGATGTGCTGGAAGACCCACGTAAACGCGCGGCGCTGATTGGCTTCTCGCTGATACGCCTGCCTGACCAGGAGAAATGGAGCGGTGACGGCGCAGGGCTCAAGGCTATCACCGGCGGCGATGCGGTGTCGGTCGACCCGAAGTACCAGAACCCCTATTCCACTCATATTCCGGCGGTAATTCTGGCCGTGAACAATAACCCGATGCGCTTCACCGACCGCAGCGGCGGCGTGTCCCGTCGTCGGGTCATCATCCACTTCCCGGAGCAGATTGCGCCGGAGGAGCGCGACCCGCAGCTTAAGGACAAAATCGCATGCGAGCTGGCCGTCATTGTGCGCCAGCTTATGCAGCAGTTCAGCGACCCAATGACGGCGCGCACGCTGCTCCAGTCACAGCAGAACTCCGACGAGGCACTCAGCATCAAGCGCGACGCTGACCCGACATTCGATTTTTGCGGCTATCTGGAGGCACTGCCGCAGACGAATGGGATGTTTATGGGGAATGCCAATATCATCCCGCGACAGCCGCGTAATTATCTCTATCACGCCTATCTGGTTTATATGGAGGCCAACGGTTACAAGCATGTACTGAGCCTGAAAATGTTCGGGCTGGGGCTGCCGATGATGCTCAAAGAGTACGGGCTGAACTATGACAAGCGACACACCAAGCAGGGGACACAGACCAACCTGACGCTCAGGGAGGACAGCAACGGCGACTGGCTGCCGAAGTGCGATGAGTCCGCAGCGACATAACCCACTCAGACCGGCAGTCGCCGGTCTTTTTCTTCCTGATTATTCTGCTGCGCCAAAGAGAACGGTTAAACCTCAAAGATTTTTGTAGAAATAGTTGGCATCATAAAATCTGCGAATCAATGATATTGACCATACCGTGGCTCATTCAGTTCTGGAATATACGGCCAGTCAGTCCTGCTATTTATCGCGGCTTGTGCCAGCAGGGCTTGCTCTTGAGAAAGAAAAATCCCTGCTAAATTGTTACCTCCATCTACTGCATAAAACTGTATGCCTGTACCTTTGAGCTGTTTATTAACAATAAGAAAAAGGAAAAAGGTTGCCCGTCCCCAGCTTTGCACTTCCGTACCGGGCTCCGAAGCGGAATAGACAATATACTCCTCTCCATTGCACTGAATTGTATAGGCTGGCAAATCAGCATCCAGAATCTCACGTACTTCAGCGGGTCGAGCGACATGTTCCCTGAGTGTAGGCAGTAGCAGTTGATAAGCGTCAGCGATACCCTGCTCAGCAAGGCGCTCAGCATCAAGCAGAATCAATTTTTCATAATCCAGGATGCCGGAAGTGCTCACAGAACTATTTGCGTCAGCTTTAGAGAATAATTTAGCGATTAGCGAAAACATCAGATGTCTCTTTAGAAATGAATAGCATCGGAAATGAATCATATAGCGATTGTAGCTGTCAGGGGGCTTGATACTCCATTACTGTGACGGTGAACAATCGACTGTTCACCCTTCACCATCTGTTCACCACTTAACACCATGAAATCATTGTATAAAAATGGAAGGTGAACAGAGTGAACAGTAAAACCTAAAAAAACTTTTTACCCCCCCCCCGTTGCCTGACCCGGCGCGCGCAAAAATCACAAAGGTGAAGAGTCGACTGTTCACTCTTCACCAACTCATCACCCTTTAACATCATGATTTAAAATGGGAAATAATCGAGGTGAACAGTGTGAACAGTTAAATGCAAAAAAACTTTTTTTGCGTATGATGTTGCTGTGTTACTTCAAGGTCAGTTCCAAGCTGACTAACGACCTCATCAGGACAGCGCATTAGTTCATAACTTAGCAAGCCAAATTCTAAGGGCGTTTTGTGGAAACTACTTTGCTTTCGAATTGCGACGATAAAATTATAAACATACTAAATGAAGCAAAAGATGTGGCACTGAGATATTACAAGCTAACGAATAAACCTCTCGGGATCACCGGCGAAATAGCAGAATATGAAGCAGCAACTCTTCTGGGATTGTCGCTATGCTCGGCTCGTCAGTCTGGATACGATGCGATTGAAATTCTTAACGGGAAAGAACACAGAGTTCAGATAAAAGGTCGTTACATGCCTAATCCAAAGAAAGTTTCTGCGAGAATAGGTGCTATTGATATATCAAAGCCATTTGATTCTGTTCTTTTAGTTTTGCTTGATGAAAATTATGATGCTTTTGAGATGTATGAAGCATCACGAAATGAAGTAGTCGCAGCTCTGATAGCACCTGGTTCAAAGTCAAGAAATGAGCGCAATCAGCTAGGTATAGCAAAATTTAAGTCTATAAGTAGTCTCCGCTGGAGCAAGGTTACTGAACCTGAGATCCTTTAATTGGTACACGTTTAGGTACACACCTGAAATCTGAATTAGTAAAAATCCTTTTAATTTATATATATAACAAATTTATTCAGATTCCCCCAGCCCACCAAAATCCTTTGTTGATGGTCACCAGAGCCTGATACGAAGTCCTGAAAGCCCGTTCGGCGCAAGCCTGCGGGCTTTTTTGTGCCTGTGATTTTTCCCGTTAAATCCGATAAGATATCCCTCAATTCAGTAAGAATGATCTTCGTTTAGGTATACGAAAAGCGCCTGAAATAAGGTATAAATGCCGCATGAAAATCCCAAACAGAATCCAACCGCTGGTCGATGATGGTCTGATCGATGATGTCCTCCAGCGACTGAAAAGCGGCAAAGAAGCCGACGTTTACACCGTGCTATGCGGTGACAAGATCCAGTGCGCGAAAGTGTACAAAGAAGCCTCGCAGCGCAGCTTTAAGCAGGCGGTGCAGTATCAGGAAGGCCGCAAGGTCCGCAGCAGCCGCAATACGCGCGCGATGCAGAAAGGCTCTAAGTTCGGCCGCAAGCAGCAGGAAGACTCCTGGCATACGGCGGAAGTCGATGCGCTGTTCCGCCTCGCCAATGCCGGGGTGCGCGTGCCGCAGCCTTATCTGTGCATTGACGGGGTGCTGCTGATGGAGCTGGTCACAGACGCTGATGGTTCGGTAGCACCACGTCTTAGCGATGTGACGTTGTCAGAAGAACAAGCGCTGGCGGATTTCGAGACGATGATCCGCAACATCGTGCGCATGCTGTGCGCAGGCCTTGTGCATGGCGACCTCTCGGAGTTTAACGTACTGCTGGATGCCGACGGGCCGGTCATTATCGATCTGCCACAGGCGGTGGACGCAGCGGCGAACAATCATGCTGAATCCATGTTTGAACGTGATGTGAACAACATCACCGCTTATTACGGTCAGTTTGCTCCGCAGTTGTTGCAGACGCGCTATGCGAAAGAGATCTGGGCGATATATGAAGATGGGAAGCTCACTCCAGAAATCACCCTCACCGGGCTGTTTGTCGAAGAAGCTCACGAAGTGGATATGGATTCACTGATGGATGAAATCATCACCGCAGAAGACGAATACTATGAACGTCAGCGCGCCATCCGCGAGCGTGACGACGAGTAGGCGCGCACCACGCGATAAACCAGGATCGTTGTCATAACAGCGATCCGCCCCATCAAATTTAACAGCTATTCTCCCCGCCCATTCCATCTTAGGATCGTTTGCACTCTCAGGTCATCAATCACAGGCTTTACATGAACACCTTCAGCATCGTTGCCATTCCCTTCTTTGTCATTGGCGTCGTCATGCTCACGCTTGCGGCCACCCGAAAAGAGCTGACGTTTTTAATTACGGGTGGGGTGTTTATGACGTCATCTGTGGTTAACGCCATCCTCGGGTTGACGTTGTAGCCGAACGCTCAACCATCGCGACCCACCATGCCGGAGATATTCATCACGAGCCGATAGTGAATCTCGCCTTTCAAAATGTGCAAAAAACGTCCTTGATCCACTTACAGTTTTTTCCTAGAGCCTTGCCGCTTCGCTCATGCCATCCTTAATCACGCTCATAACATGAATAACGTTAGTTGAGGATATTATGAAAACGACAATTATCGCACTCTCTACACTTCTGCTGGCTACCCCTGTTCTGGCCGCAACCACACATGCAACCGACGACACCGTTGCCGCCGCGAATGAAAACGCGAACAACGCTAAACAAAAACTGCATGAAGAGCAGCACAAAGGCGAACAGTTGAAGCTGAAATCTGAACACGCCGCTGAAGGCAAAAGCGAAAGCTTTGGCAGTAAAGTAAGCGAAGATTCTCAGAAGGCCTGGCACAAAACCAAAGAAGGTACCGAGAAAGGGTGGGATGCCACCAAAGAAGGTACTGAGAAAGGCTGGAATAAGACCAAAGAAGGCGCTGAGTCGCTGGAAAAGAAAGTCACTGAATAACCCCTGTTCTCTCGTTCAAAAGGCCGCCTTCGCGGCCTTTTTTATTGCCCTCACGGCAAAAATTATCCGAATAAATCTTCGTCTCCATGCGTTTACACCTTGACCGCATAATGGAGATCCCCAATGACACGCCTGATTTTACTCTTCGTAACCACCCTGTTTTGTCCGATGCTCTACGCTTCGTCCACAAGCTACGTCATCGATACGGATAACACCGGGATCAAACTGTCGTGGCACGCCTTTGGCGGCATCCTTTCCTGGGCCAATCTGAATGGGGTAACAGGGGACGTTACGCTGAATCCGGACAATGAATTTAACGATCGCATCAAGGTGACCATCCCTGTTGCAACGCTGGTTGCATCCAACAAACTGCTCACCTGGCAGCTTAAAAGTGACATGTTTTTTGAGGCCGCACGCTACCCCAATATTGTCTTTACCAGCACTCGCGTCGTCACGCTGGGGAATGGCCATTTTCGGGTATTTGGCTCGCTCACGGTCAAAGATATCCAGCGCCCGGTCATCCTTGAAGCCACGCTCGAAGAACACAAAGCAGCCAATACGCTGTCGCTGCACGCCAACACCGCCATTTCGCGTTCCGCCTACCATATGGACAAATTCGCGTTAGTCGTGGATGACCGCATCGCTATTCATATTGATATTCAGGCCAAAGCCCAGCCGACATCATGAAAGCGCGGCCTGCAAACGTTGTGCGCTCTGCTGGAGTTGGTCCACAGGGTTGCGTCCGATCAGGACAAACTGATAATCCCGATAATTCCACCACGCCAGGTTCATGCCGTGCCGTTGTTCGCTGTTGATACCGGTATGACTCGCCTGTTCGAGCGGGGAAATACACAGTGCCATCGGGCCAAAATCCGCATGAATCCAGGCTATCTGAGCGATGGAGGTGCTGTCGTAACGCAACATGCGAACCATCTTCAGTTCCGCGCCGTGCAGGGCAAGCTGCTGTGCATTGAGTGCGAGTCCGATATCTTGTTCGGTTCGGGCCAGGCCGCGCTGGATAACGGGCAATGAGCTGTCCACGTCCAGCAGCGTCTCGGCACTGTAAAGCGACATATATTGCGCCTCCAGATCGCGAATATGCGCGGTCTCGTTAAGCGCGCCTGCCGATGGCCGCACCAGATAACCCAGCCCAGAACCGAGGACTAGAAAGCTGAGCGAGGCCGCAATCAGCGAACGCCGGCTTACGCCAGGACGCTCGACCGGGTTAGCCGCCAGATGTGCCTCCAGTTTCTCCTGCATTCGCGCGGACGGTGCCTCAGCAAGCAAAGGCGCAAAGGCACGTTGATAATCCTGATTGCTTTTCATCAGCTCGGCGGTGCGCCCCGACAACTGTTCGTCGCTTCTGAGCCGCTCCTCAAACTTAAGCGCGTCGATGTGACTCATCGCCCCGTCCAGCCAGGCGACTATCGCTTCGTCATCATAAGGGGGGGTAAAACGGTGCGATTTCATAAGCGTTTCTCCTTTGCCGCAGGCCGGGCATCGGCTGATTTTGCCAGCGTCGCCCTTGCTGTCGCCAGTCGACTCATGATCGTGCCGATCGGAACCGATAGCGTTTCAGCCGCCTCCTGATAGGTAAATCCTTCAACATAAACCAAAAATACGGTATTGCGCTGAGCTTCCGGAAGCGCACTCACCCGCTGCATGATCTTCTGATAATGGAGACGATCGTCGTCCTGAGGGCGGGTATCCGGGGCGATAAGCTCATCGCTGGTCACAAATCCCTGCCCCATTCTCACATGGCGAGCGCGCAGATCGGATATCCAGATGGAATGCAGAATCGAAAACAGCCACCGATCGATACGCGTGCCGGGCGTGTACTGCGCGCTCCTTTCGAGCGCGCGTACGCAGGTCGACTGCACCAACTCTTCGGCAATATCCCGATTGCGGGACAATACCAGCCCGTAACGCCATAAACGCGTCAAATGTGCAGCCAGCTGTTGGCGAACGTCACTGGTCGTAATTTGTCATTCCTCGTTCTGTTCGTCAGGATTCCGGGTGCCCGTCAATGGCCGCCTGTAAATCGCGATATTCTTCGCAGCTTTGACCGCAGATACTGGCAATCACCTTGAGCTGATCCTTTGCCAGGTCTGGACGGCCTTTCACCATCCACGCTTCTCCCAGATATTCACGTGCTTTCGCGTAGCGAGGATCAAGCGCCAGCGAGCGCTGGTAATAACCAATGCCTTCATCTGTGCGTCCAAGCTTACGCGTGGCATACCCGCGATAGTTCCAGGCCTCGGCGGTATTACCATTTTTCAGGGTATCCAGCATATTCAACGCTGCCTGATACTCCCCTTTCTTAGCGAGGTGATAGGCATAATGGGTTTTATCTTGATCGCTCAGGCTGCCCGTTTTCTCCGGGACACACTGCTTGCTGGTGCTGTCATACACCTGCCCGGCAGGGCAATCTGGCGTTTTACTTTCAGTATCATTATTGCCCATCGCCAGAGCCTGAGGTACCTGCAACATAAATAACAGCACCGAAAGGGTAAGATAGCGAGCAGTAGCGATTCGGGTAAGGGACTGAGCGGTCATTTTCTACTCCTGGGTGGATGTGAGTCAGGCGAACGTGGTGTAAACGTCCGAGCAGCCCTTTCTATTCATCGTAAAATGCCCCCAGCCCAAAAAATCATCCTTATGTCGTATCCAGACGCGTAAAAAGATGCGGTAAGTTTAATTCACATTTAAATGAAGATTAACTTCACAATCTAATAGCAGAATATAATTAAGTCGCCAGTCTTAATTTCTATAACGGTAACAAACATAATATATCATATGCAAAGTAAGTTAACTCCGCCTTAATGACCGCGTTAGCCCACCTGAATTAAATACCCACACAAATAATATCAGTATAAATATATCTTCGATTAAATAGCCCAGAAAAGAGAAAAGTCACAATAATAAAAAATAACGCCAGGCCAGCAACGGCGCGGCCACCGTCGATTCAGCAAATAACGAAAAGTGTGAGTAATTAGATGAGTGAAGAGAAGCTTACTTTTAATTTACCAAGGCTTAATTTGCTTAATTGTCTATTTCTGGCTATATCATTTTTAGACCGTTAAATTAATATCTTTATAAATCACAGGGCCTTATATAACACAAAAAACGCCAAACACAACGTTATCCACAGCAAATAATTTGATTAACCTGATGTAGCCACTCGATATGCTGGCGGGCATCGGCCGCTCTGAAGATATTGACGGTGAGTCCTGTTTTAATAAACAGCAACTCCGCCGGGGGCGCTCTTTACCCGCAGAAAAGTGATGGCTTCGTCGTGCACGCCATTTCATGACAAATCTGTTGGGAGTAATAAGAATATGAGCCAAATCTCTGTTATCTCGAAACTTACTGGCGTGGAAACCACCACCGAAGGTACTCAGGTTACTCTGGGCCACTCTTCTATTGTGAAGCTTCACGTTGGCCGGGCCGATATTTCACATTACACCCGTAACGGTAACGATTTGCTGGTGACACTGCACAGCGGCGAAGTGATTACGCTCAAGGGTTTTTACGTCGGTGACGCTCAGGGCGCGAGCCAGCTTGTTCTGGAAGAGGACAACGGCGCGCTATGGTGGATTGAAGACCCCACAGCAGCAGAACATTATGAGGCCATTTCATCAATAGATGCCCTGATGGCGTCGTCAGGTAATGATGCCGGTGGCGCAATTTGGCCCTGGGCGCTGGGTGGTCTGGCCGTTGCAGGCGGCATTGCCCTTGCTGCCGGTGGTGGCGGCGGTGGTGGTGGTGGTGGCGGAGACGATGACAATGGCAATCCCGGTAACCCAGGGAACCCCGGCAATCCAAACAATCCCGATACCACCGCGCCAAACGCGCCGACCAATCTTCAGTTCTCGCCGGACGGCACCACCGTCACCGGGACAGCAGAGCCGGGCAGCACCATCACGCTAAAAGATGCCAACGGTAATCTGGTCGGGACGGGTAAAACCGGCAGCGACGGCACATTCACCATTGAACTGGGTACACCGTTGACCAACGGCGAACAGATCACCGCCACGGCAACTGACCCCTCGGGCAATATCAGTAAAGACGGTCATGTCACTGCGCCCGATTTAAGCGTGCCGGATGCACCAGACATTCTGATCGTCAATGATGACGTGGGTGGCGAGCAAGGGCCGCTGGAAAATGGTCAGCGCACTGACGATGCACGCCCTACCCTGAGCGGCATCGGCGAAGCTGGAACGACCATTACGGTTTACGATAACGGCACGCAAATTGGCACCACTAAAGTCGATGCCAACGGCAACTGGAGCTTTACGCCGCCCAACGCACTGGCTAACGGCAGCCATACGCTGACCAGCACCGCCACTGATGCGGCAGGCCATACCAGCCCGCCATCCGCAAGTATCACCATCGTGGTGGACACGGTCGCCCCCGCAGCACCGGTTATCGCCAGCGTCACTGACGATGTCGATCCCGTAAGCGGACCACTCACCAACGGCAGCACCACCAACGATCAACGCCCGCAGCTCACCGGCACGGCAGAAGCCGGTGCCAGCGTCACTATCTACGACAACGGCATAGCTATTGGGACGGTCACCGCTGCGGCTAACGGCAGCTGGAGCTTCACCCCGTCGGTCAATTTAAGCGAAGGCAGCCATCAGCTAACCGTTCGCGCCACAGATGTGGCGGGCAACGTTGGTCCTGCGTCTCCGGCCTTTACCGTGGTGGTCGATATCACCGCGCCCACCGTACCGAGCGCCTTTTTGGTCAATGACGAAGTGGGTTCGATTCGCGGCGCAGTCTCCGCCGGGCAAACTACCGATGCCAGCCAGCCGCGACTGACGGGCCGCGGTGAGCCGGGCAGCACCATTATCGTTTACGATAATGGCGTTGAGGTCGGCAGAATCAACGTCAACGCCAACGGCACCTGGGCCGTGACACCGACTAGCCCGCTGTCTGAAGGCGCGCACTCGGTCACCGTGCGCGAAATTGACGCGGCGGGTAACCAGAGCGGGCAGTCCCTGCCGATCAACTTTATCGTTGATACGGTTGCGCCTGCGCAACCGGCCATCACGCTCAACCCAGCGGGAACGCAGGTGACGGGCACAGCAGAGCCGAATAGCACCATTACTATTACCAACGGCAGCGGCGGGCCGATCGGCACCGGCACGACGGATGGTAACGGTAATTTCATCATCAACTTGACCCCAGCCCAGACCAATGGGCAGACGATTTCAGTTGTCGCCTCTGATGCGGCGGGAAATACCAGTATTCCGGCGACAACCGTGGCGACAGACACCACCGCCCCTAATCCTCCGGGTAATCTGGTGGTCTCCGGCGACGGGACCAGCGTCAGCGGTACGGCAGAACCGAACAGCACCATCACGGTAAAAGCGCCAAACGGCGATGTCATCGGTCAGGCAACCACGAACGGCAACGGTAATTTCACGGTGCCTATCGATCCGGCGCAAACCAACGGCGAAGTGTTGCAGGTGGTGGCGACCGACGGCGCGAGCAATACCAGCCAGCCGGGTATTGCCGATGCGCCTGACACCACCGATCCGCTTGCGCCTGGTAATCTTGACGTTTCAGATGATGGCACAACGGTAACCGGTACCGCCGAACCCGGCAGCACCGTCAGCATCAAAGGCCCGGATGGGATCGAGATCGGCTCTGGGCTGGTGGATGATGCGGGCAACTTTAGCGTCACCATCACCCCGGCGCAGCTGAACGGTGAAACGCTGACGGCCGATGCCACCGATAAAGCACTCAATACCGGGCCGACGGCATCGGTCGATGCCCCGGACATCACCCCGGCACAAACTCCGGTCATCACGGCCATCGTTGACGACGTGCTGAATACGACTGGGCCCATCCCTAACGGCGGCCTGACCAACGATGGCACACCGACTATTCAGGGCACCGGCGAAGCAGGCACTCGCATTTATATCTTTAGCGGCAACGATCAGATCGGTACGCTGATCGTTCCTGACAGCGGGATCTGGAGCTTTACCCCACCGGCAAATGTCCGTGAAGGCGGCCACGTCTTTACCGCCACGGCCATCGACGATAGCGGCAATGCCAGCGGCACGTCTAACAGCTGGAGTATCACCGTCGATCTCGCACCACCCGCGGTGCCGGTGATTACTCAGGTTGTCGATGACGTTCCCGGCAGAACCGGCTCGCTCGATACCGGCGAAACCACCAACGATAATCGCCCAACGCTTAACGGCACCGGTGAACCGGGTGCGACCATCAGCATTCGCCTGGACGGGACGCAGATAGGCACCGCGCTGGTCAATGCCGGTGGCGCATGGACTTACACACCAACCGTCGTCATTCCAGAAGGCTCACACAGTTTGACGGTCGCGGCGATCGACACAGCCGGTAACGTCAGTGCCCCTTCAGGCGGCTTTACGATCATCGTCGACACGTCCATTCCGCCCGCACCGTCCATTGGTTCCGTCACCGATAACGCAGGTGACCTGCAAGGCTTGATCGCCAGCAACACGCCAACGGACGATACCACTCCGACGCTGCAAGGCACGGCCCCACCCAATACCATCATTACCGTTTATGACGGTAGCATTCTGCTGGGGACCGCCACGCTTGATGGTAACGGCGGCTGGAGCTTCACCCCCACCACGCCGTTGACCGATGGCAACCATGCGCTAACCGTGGTCGCGACGAACGCGGCCGGGAACGCCTCGACCTCCGGTTCGTTTAATCTGGTTATCGATACCGTTGCCCCCACCACGCCCGGGATTCCTGACGTCACCGTCAACCCAGACAACGATCCGGCGGGCACACCGCTCAATCCAGGCGAAACCACGCGTGATACCACGCCGGTTATCAGCGGCACAGGTATCCCAGGCGATACGGTTTCCATCTACATTGATGGCGTAAAACAGCCGGGCGATGTCCTTATTGACACCAATGGCCAGTGGAGCTGGACACCAGTTCCGGCACTGACCAACGGCAGTTACGATATCTCTCTCACCGTGACCAACAAAGACGGCGCGGGCAACGAAAGCGCCCCGTCTCAACCGGTCACCATCAACATTGATACCGTTGCGCCAGACGTGCCTGATACGCCGATCGTCACCGACAGCGTGAACCAAATCACCGGCCCGGTTGCCGACGGCGACAGCACTAACGACGCGCGTCCGGTTCTCAGCGGCACCGGCACGGCAAATGACGTGATCGTGATTTACGACAATCCAAACGGGGCAGGCATTCGCGAAGTCGGTCGCGTCACGGTCGGCGGCGATGGTAACTGGAGCTGGCGTCCCGGTACCGCGATTGCCGAAGGCTCGCATCAGTTCACCGCGACTGCCACGGACGAAGCCGGAAACGTCTCCGCGCCGTCAGCACCGATCGCGGTAACGGTTGATACCGAAGCCCCTACTACCCCGGTTATCAGCGCCATTGGCGCCGCACAGAATGGTGGCGCCACCGCCGACAATACGCCGACGATAGGCGGGACGGGCGTCACAGGCGATACGGTGGTGATTTATAATAACGGCGTTGAAATTGCCCGCGTTGTGGTCATCAATAACGAGTGGTCCTGGACGCCGGGAACCGCGCTGGCAGATGGCCCGCTCAAGGTCACCGTTTCCGCGGTCGACGAGGCCGGAAACGTCAGTACGCTCAGTCCGGTCTTCACCGTCACGGTGGATACGCTGGCCCCGACCATTCCGCAAATAGATGCCATTTCTGACAGCACGCTGGCAAACGGCGTGCTCTACACCAAAGACGGCACGCCAACCCTGACCGGGACCGGTGAGCCTGGTGCCACCATCATCGTGACCGTGGACGGCACCGCGTCACCGATCACAGCGATCGTGCAGCCGAACGGCACCTGGACCTGGACACCGACCGCCGCGTTATCCGACGATCCGCACACTATCGCGGTCTCCTCACGCGATCCAGCGGGCAACCTGTCTGGCAGTTCAAACGTCACCGTCACGGTCGATACCGGTATTCCGGCTGAACCAACCAACATGATCCTGACGCTTCAGGGTACGCCGCTGACCGGTAACGCCGAAGCGGGTTCAACCGTTATTGTGCGTGACAGCAATGGCAATATTATCGGCACCGGCGTGGCGACGGGGGGGACGTTCTCGATCGCACTGAGTCCTGCGCAGACGGTGGCCTCGACGCTGGACGTCACCGCCACGGATGCGGCAGGCAACGTCAGCCCGATTGCCGAGTTCACCGTGGTTAACTCCCCGGTGGATCTGCCTGACGTGCCGATCATTCTCGCGATCACCGATGATGTCGGTCCGGTGACGGGCAACGTCAAGGGCCAGACGTCTGACGACACCACGCCTACCCTGTCCGGTACGGCAGAGGCCGGCAGCCTGATCACCATCTACCTTGATGGCATCCTGCTTCCGCTGACAACCGTCTTTGCCGATCCCATTACGGGTGCCTGGAGCTACACCCTCCCGGCACTGACGCCGGGGGCGCACAGCTTTGAAGTCACGGCGACGCTCGGTGGCGAAACCAGCGGTCGATCGCCTGCGGCGACCGTCACCATCGATCTTACGCCACCGGCAACGCCAGTCATTGGTGCCGTCACCGATGACGTCGGCCCTGGCACCGGGCCGCTCATTAACGGTCAGGCCACTAACGACGATCGTCCTACGCTCAGCGGAACAGGAACGGCTGGCGATACCATCAAAATTTATGACAATGAAACGTTTATTGGCAGCACAGTGGTCGGCGCAACAGGCACATGGAGCTTTACGCCATCGAGCGCACTCAGCAACGCCAGCCACGCGCTGACCATTACGGCGACCGATCCGGCTGGCAACGTCAGCGACCCATCACTGCCGTTCACGATTGTGGTCGATACCGTTTCCACCCCGCCAGTGATTGTGGGCGCGGATGATAACGTCGGCACCGTCACGGGGAATGTGCCGACCAACGGCACGACCAACGACACCACGCCAACGCTTTCGGGAACGGCAGAGGCCAACAGCACCGTCGCCATCTTTGAGGGCGGTATCCAGGTAGGCACCGTGGTGGCTAACGGCACCGGAGCCTGGAGTTACACCCCGGTCACCGGGCTGGCCGAAGGCTCGCACACCTTCACCGTGGTGGCGACCGACCCGCTGGGGAACGTCAGCACCGCGTCTAACGCCTATACCGTGATCGTCGATTTGACGCCGCCAGCCGTTCCAACCCTGACCGCCGTTAACGATAACGTTCAGGGCGGCGCGGTGGGCGATCTGACCAACGGACAGGTCACTAACGATGCCACGCCGACGCTGACCGGCGGCGGCGTGGTGGGCAGTACCGTCCACATTCTCAACAACGGCGTGGAAATCGGCACCGCGCTGGTCAACGGCAGCGGCATCTGGACATTTACCCCGGGCGGGCTAACCGACGGTCCTTATAACATCAGGGTGAATGCCACCGACGCGGCGGGGAATGTCTCAACCAACTCTCCGGTATTCTCCTTCACGGTGGATACCACGGCCCCAGATGCGCCAGTCATCACCACCGTACTGGACGACGTGGGTCCGGTGACCGGCACGCTGGCGACCGGAGCCAACACCAACGACAACCGTCCAACCTTTAACGGCACTGGCGAGATTGGCGCGACCATCACCGTACTGAACGATGGTCAACCGATTGGCACCGCGGTCGTGAACGCCCAGGGCAACTGGACCTTTACGCCGACCGATCCACTGGCAGACGGGGCGCATACCATTACCTTCACCGCCACCGATGCGGCGGGCAATACCAACACCACCCCAACCTCGTTCGCCCTGACGGTCGATACGATAGCCCCACTGGCCCCGGCCATCGTTAACGCGACGGATAACGTCGGCACCGTTCTGGCCCCGGTCACATCCGGTCAGACGACTGACGACACCACGCCTACGCTTAACGGCACGGCAGCCGCTAACGCCTCAATCATCATCTATGAAAACGGCGTTCAGGTGGGTACCGCGCTGGCCGACGGCAACGGCGCATGGAGTTTCACCCCGACGACGCTGGCGAACGGTAGCCACACCTGGACTGCCACCGCAACCGATGCGGCAGGCAACGTCAGCCCGCCGTCAGCCGTCTTTACGGTGATTGTCGATACGGTTGCACCGCTGGCACCGGTCATTGCTCTGGCCATCGATGATCAGGGCTCCGTCACCGGCTCGCTCAGCAGTGGGCAGTCCACCGACGACACCCTGCCGCGTTTGACCGGCACCAGTGAACCCAACGCCATTGTGCGTATCTATGAAGGCGTCACGCTGTTGGGAACCACCACCGCCAACGCCAGCGGCGCATGGGAAGTCACGCTGACCACCCCGCTTGGGGCAGGCCCGCATACCTTATTCGCACAGGCGACAGATGCTGCGGGCAATAACAGCGTTCCGTCAGCGTCCTTCAGCCTGACAATTGACCTCACGCCGCCACCGGTTCCGACGCTCTTAACTGTGACCGATGACGTGGGCGGCAACGTGGTACTGAACAGCGGCCAGCTCACTAACGATGCCCTGCCAACGCTTACCGGTACCGCAGAAGCCGGCTCGACGGTGAAAATCTTCGATAACGGCGTCCAAATCGGCAGCGTTATCGCCACCAATGGTACCTGGACCTTTACGCCAACCACCGCCCTGACAGACGGCCTGCACCCGCTGACCATCACCGCCACCGATCCGGTGGGCAACGCCAGCGGTGCGACGACCGCCTTTGTCGTGAACGTTGATGCCACCGCGCCAAACGCCCCGGTCATCACCTCCGTGGTGGATGATATTGGCACCGTCACCGGCCCGGTTATCGGTGCCAATCCCACCAACGATACGCTGCCAACGCTGAACGGCACCGCCGAGCCTAACGCCATTATCAATATCTACGACGGCGCAACGCTGGTCGGCACGGTGACTGCAAATGCCAGCGGCAGCTGGACGTTACCGCAGACCAACGTCTCGCTGACCGAAGGGACGCACAACTTCACCGCTACGGCGACGGATGCGGCGGGTAACGTCAGTGCGCCATCATCCATCACCTCGATTACGGTCGATCTCACCGCACCGACCGTGCCGACCAATCTGGCGGTAGTCACCAACGGTACGCACGTCACCGGTACCGCCGAAGCGGGCAGTACCGTGACCATTACCACCAGTGGCGGCACGGTGCTGGGAACGGCAACGGCAGACGGTACCGGCAGCTTTAACGTCACCATTTCGCCAGCGCAGACCAACAATGAAACGCTGTTGGCCTTTGCAACCGACAAGGCCGGTAACGCAGGTCTGACATCGTCCATCGTCGCGCCGATTACCGCCCTGCCGAACGCGCCGATCATCACCACCGTGAATGACAATGCCGGTACCATCACCGGGAACGTCCTCAACGGTAAGAGCACCGATGACACCACGCCAACGCTGAGCGGTACCGCGCAGCCAAACTCCACCGTCACGCTGTATAACAACGGCGTGTCGATGGGCACCGTGACCGCAAGCGGTACAGGTAGCTGGACCTTTACCACCCCGGTATTAACCGAAGGCTCGCATGCGTTTACCGCCACGGCCACCAACGGCACCGGGACCGGACCGGTTTCCGTGCCGACATCCGTTATCGTCGATACCATTGCGCCGAATGCGCCAAACGGGACCTTCAACGCCGACGGCAGCGTCTTAACCGGCAGCGCCGAAGCGGGCAGTACCGTGACGATTCGTCTGGCGGATGGTTCGCTGGTGACGACCACGGCCAACAGCGGCGGGACTTACAGCTACACCTTCCTGAATAAACAAACGGAAGGACAATCGCTCACCCTTACCGCCACCGATGCCGCCGGGAATATCTCACCGAACGGCTCGGCGCTGGCACCGGTTGTTCCGCTGTCGGCCAGCAGCAACGTTGAAGAGCTGGACATCAGCACCACCGCCACGGTCACTAACGCGCAGTACAGTGATTACGGCTTCCTGCTGGTGGGCGCGCTCAACAACGTGCTGACGCTGCTCGGTAACGACACGGCGCAGGTCGGGTTCACCGTCAGCAACGGCGGCAGCGCGGATATTTCCATTAATGCGAACGCCACGGGAGCGGTGCTGACACTGCTGAACACCCTGGAGCTGGTGGTTCAGCGCTGGGATGCCACCAACAACACCTGGACTACGGTGGTGGATACCGGTCTGCCACAGTTTGCCAACCTGCTGACGCTCGGAGCAGGCGGCGTGACGCTCAATATGAACGGGCTGGAAAACGGCCAATACCGCGTCCTGAGCTACAACACGAATCTGCTGGCGACCGGCTCTTACACCAGTCTCGATGTGGACGTGACGGAAACCAGCGTCGGTACCGTTACTGGCATCACCAGCCAGACCGGGAACGTTATTCTGGATACCGACCCGACCACCGGTAGCGATAACGCCCCGGCGGGCACCACCGTCACCGCCGTGACCAACGCACAGGGGCAGACGGTCAACGTGACGGCAGACGGTACGGTTATTCAGGGACAATACGGTACGCTGACCATCAACCTGAACGGCAGCTACACCTACAACTTGACCAACACCAGCGCCGCCGTGCTGGGCCGCACCGAGAGCTTCACCTACACCATCGGGCATAACGGGGCCAGCGCCTCGGCAAACCTGGTGATTTCGCTCGGGGCAAACACCGTAACCAACAGCGTGACGGCAGTAGATGACACCGGTTCGCTGACCTACGACACCAGCGTCCACGTCATCAACAACGGCACCTCTTCCCAGAGCGGTTTCACCGTAGTGGGCGTTAATCTCGGCAACACGCTGGGCCTGAACCTGCTGGACGATCTGAGCAATCCGATTGTTTACAGCGTTGAGGAAGGCACCACCCGCACCATGACGATTCAGGCGTCCGTGGGCGGCGTGGCGCTGGCATCGGTGTTCGATCTTTATGTCTATAAGTTCAACGATGCGACCCAGACCTTCGAGCAGATGCGCGTACAGCCAGGCTGGCTGCGCGCTCCGCTGCTGGGCGGGACCTCATCACAGTTGACGCTGAACCTGCCGGCCGGTGAATACCTGTTCCTGCTCAATACGGCAGCGGGGATCACCGCGCTGACGGGCTATACCCTCAATGTGCTCCAGGACCATGTTTATAGCGTGTCGAGCGTGGGGGCGAGTACCACCGGGGATGTGCTGGCGGACGACATCGCGCCGCAGGGCACCGTCGTTACCGAGGTGAATGGCGTCGCGGTGAACGCTAACGGCATCACCACCATTCAGGGAGAATACGGCACGCTGACCATCAATGCCCAGGGCGACTACACCTATACCCTGCGCAGTGGCGTCGGAGCGGACCACATCAGAACGCCGGATACCTTCGTTTACACCATCACGGCACCGAACGGTGATAAAGATACGGCATCGCTGAACATCACGCCGACCGCGCGGGCCATGGATGCGGTTAACGACGTCAGTAGCGTAATGGACGTAACCTCCGTTCACCACACGGCGGCCTACACGGATACCACCGTCGGGCAGGCGCAGTGGAACGCCGCACTGCTGGCCGCCACGCAGGGTAGCGGCAGCGGCACGTTCGTGGTCGATCCTAATACGGCGCTGCATAACGTGGTGCTGAATTTCAACGTGGTGTCTGTGCTTGCCCTTGGCGGATTAACGGTGGACTGGGCGATCACTAACGGCTCGACCACCGTCAGAACGGGCTCTTTCAACGGAGCCGCGCTGCTGGGTACCAGCGCCACCTTTAACCTCACGGGCCTGGATTTGGACGCGGGCACCTATACCCTGAGCTACACCGGTAAAATGGGTGCCCTGGCGCTGGGGCAAATCACCATTACTCCAAGCGTCACCGGCACCAGCTATTCGCTGAACCAGTTCGACGCCACCAGCGGACATACCGTTAACGGCAATATCTATGACGGTACCGATTCGCAGGGCGCGATGGACCAACTGCATTCGGTCGATACTCGCCTGAGCATCACCGGCTATAACGGCGTGACCACCACGCTGGATCCGTACGTCACCGCCACCGCCTCAGCGACCATTGTCGGTCATTACGGCACGCTCAACATCGGCGTTGATGGGCATTACACCTACACCATGAATACCGGGGTGTCGCTCGCCAGCATCACCTCGAAGGAGGTCTTCAACTACACCCTGACGGATGCGACCGGTAAAACGGACAGCGCAACGTTGACCATCAACATGGCTCCGCAGTTCATCAGCTCCGAGCATAACGATGCCATCACCGGCACCGCGTATGCCGATACGCTGATTTACCAGGTGCTGAACAACACCGTGGGTAACGCCACGGCGGGCAACAGTACCGGCGATCACTGGACCAATTTCTCGCTGTCTCAGGGAGATAAAATTGATATCGGCGATCTGCTGGTGGGGTGGAACGGGCAGTCATCAACGCTGGGTAATTATCTGCACGTCACCACGAATGGTAACAATACTGTGATCTCTATCGACCGTGATGGCGCAGGAGCCACCTACACTAATACTGCACTGGTGACGCTCGACAACGTGCAAACCACCTACGACGAGTTAGTGAATCAGCATCACATCATTACCTGATAGCAAAGCAGCAATGACCCGGGCGCACAGCGCCCGGGCATAACCATAAAGCGGTAAATTTTTTTATTAGGGATAAGACATGGGAAATAAGATGCCTTGCTGGTGGCTCTCGTGCTGCCTGATATCTGTGCCCGCCGTCGCGGCAAATTCTGCTGCGATCATTAATACCGGACAACTCAGCGACACTCAGGAACTCCCTTCTTTGAATGGCCGCGTCGCGCCGGTCACCAACAAAGCGGCACCCGGCACGCTGCTAATGGGCGATGCCGTAAACCGCGCGGTAAGCTGGCATCCCGCTATCAGCGAAGCCGTCGGCAAACTCTATCAACAAACTGAACAGGTGGATGTCGCCAAATCCAAATATTATCCGCAGATCAACGCGGGCATGGATAACGGCTACACCCACAACGGCGACAACAACGGCTTTACCCCGTCGCTGGTGCTTTCCCTTTCACAGATGCTGTATGACTTTGGCAAGGTTGCAAGCCAGGTACGCGCCGAGAATGCCGGGGTTGCCCAGCAGCAGGCCAACGTGCTGGTGAGCATTGATACCATTGCCCACGACACCGCCACCGCGATGGTGCAGGTGCAGACCTGGCAGCAGATGGTCGACACCGCCAAAGAACAGCTCGACGCGCTCTCGTCTATCGGCAGGCTGACCCGCCTGCGTAACGACGAAGGCGCGACGTCAATGTCTGACGTGGTGCAAACCGATGCCCGTGTTGAAGGCGCGCGCGCCCAGCTCATGCAATATCAGGCCAACCTCGACAGCTCCCGCGCCACGCTGATGAGCTATCTCGGCTGGGATAATCTGAACACTATCAGCAACGACTTTCCCGATAACATCACGCGCAGCTGCGACATTGCCGAACCGGACGATCGTCTGGTGCCCGCGGTGCTCTCCGCCTGGGCACAGGCCAACGTCGCGCAGGCTAATCTGGATTACGCCAACGCCCAGATGACGCCAACCGTCTCGCTGGAGCCGGAAGTGCGCCACTACCTGAACGACAAATATTCGGGCAACGATTCGCTGGATCGCACCCAATATTCCGCGTGGGTAAAAGTGCAGATGCCGCTCTACCAGGGCGGAGGACTCACTGCCCGGCGCAACGCGGCGGGTCATGCCGTTGAGGCGGCACAATCCACCATCCAGCGCACGCGCCTCGACGTGCGGCAAAAACTGATGGAGTCGCGCAGCCAGATAATGAGCCTGCTCAGCACGCTGCAAATTCAGGCGCGTCAGGAAGCGCTCAGCGCCCGCACCCGCGAGCTTTATCAACAGCAATATCTCGACCTCGGCACTCGTCCGCTGCTCGACGTGCTCAACGCCGAACAGGAAGTTTATCAGGCGCGCTTCACCCAGCAGCAGACCGCCGGACAGCTGCATCAGCTCCAGCTCAACTGCCTGTACAACACCGGTCGCCTGCGTCACTCATTCAGTCTTGAAAACCGCACCATTCAGACCGTGGAGATCCAGCCATGAAGCCAACCGACATTCCGCAGGGCGAAAACATGACGGATGAGGCGCTGGAACACTGGGCGCAGGCATTTGGCTACGTGGCGACTCGCTACCGGGTCTCCTGCTCCCCCGGCGCGCTGATAGCAGGCGCGCCGTGGCTGAAAGGCAAACCGATGGTGCCCGCGCTGACCCAGCTGGCGCGCGAGGCCGGGCTGTCGTTCCAGCTTCTGACGACCAGCCAGCAGTCGATCGGCAGCTGGCGCTTGCCGGTTGTCATTGCGCTACGCGACGGCAAAATCGGCGTTATCGAACATTTCGATGGCGAAGATACCCTCGACGTTAGCTTTATCGACTCCACCACCCATACCAACCGCGTCTCAATGAGCGCATTGCTGCCCAACATTCTCCACGTGGTCGCCCTGCGTCCGCTGGCGGCGCTAAAAGACAGCCGCGTCGATGCGTATATCTCGAAGTACCGCCCCGACTGGCTCTATCGCCTG
This sequence comes from Enterobacter sp. SCRI0065, assembly GCF_059766475.1. Taxonomy (NCBI): domain Bacteria; kingdom Pseudomonadati; phylum Pseudomonadota; class Gammaproteobacteria; order Enterobacterales; family Enterobacteriaceae; genus Enterobacter; species Enterobacter sp. SCRI0065. The sequence goes on from NZ_JCBAJB010000007.1 coordinate 21,222, forward strand.
GTGATGCGCGATCTACGCCCCTACACCTGGGTGATGCTGGCGGCGCTGTTTATCAACGTGCTGTCGCTGTCGGGGATTATTTTCTCGATGCAGGTCTATGACCGGGTGATCCCCGCACAGTCTTACCCGACGCTATACGTTCTGACGATTGGGGTGCTGATCGCCACCCTGTTCGGATTTGTGCTGCGCGTGGCGCGGGGACACATCATGGATCTGCTCGGCAAGCGTGCCGATCTGCGCGTCTCGGATCGGGTCTTCGGCCACGCGCTGCGCCTGCGTAACAGCGCGATCCCCCGCTCCACCGGCAGCTTTATTTCCCAGTTGCGCGAGCTGGAGCAGATCCGCGAGATGGTGACCTCCTCGACCATCTCCACCATCGTCGATCTGCCGTTCTTCTTCCTGTTTGTGGTCGTGCTGGCGATCATCGCCCCGCAGCTGGCGTGGATCGCCCCGGTCGCCGCCGTTTTGATGGTCCTCCCCGGCCTGCTGCTGCAAAAGAAGCTCGCTGCGCTGGCGAAGCAATCTGCCCACGAATCCACCCTACGCAACGCCGTGCTGGTTGAAAGCGTGCAGGGGCTGGAGGACATCAAGCTGATGCAGGCCGAAAACCGCTTTTTGCAGCAGTGGAACAGCTATATCCAGATAACCGCTGAGTCCGGCCTCAAGACCCGCGAACTGACGCAGAACCTGATCAGCTGGGGCATGACGATTCAGAGCCTGGTGTACGCCGGGGTGATCGTCGTCGGCGCGCCGATGGTGATCGAAGGCACGTTAACCACCGGTTCGGTGGTGGCGGCGTCCATGCTGGCCTCGCGCATGATTGCCCCAATGGCCACGCTGTGCGGCGTGCTGGCCCGCTGGCAGCAGGTCAAAGCGGCGAAAGAAGGACTGGACAGCATCATGCAGCTCCCGACTGAGAATCAACGCGAAGAAACCCCGATCCGCCAGGACGTGCTGCGCGGTCACTACCTGTTCGAACAGGCACAGTTTCGCTATCACCCGGAAGATCCGCGTATGGCGCTACGCATTAACCGTCTTGAGATCAAGCCTGGCGAGAAAGTGGCGATCCTCGGACGTAACGGCGCGGGTAAATCGACCCTCTTGCAGGCCATGGCGGGCGGCATGGATCTGGCGGGCGGCGAGCTGCGTCTGGACGATCTCAGCCTGCCGCATCTGGACGTGGCGGATCTGCGCCGCAACGTCGGCTTTATGACTCAAAACGCGCGGCTGTTTTACGGCACGCTGCGCGAGAACATCACGCTCGGCATGCCGCGCGCCACCGACGAAGAGATCTTCGCGGTACTGGAGATGTGTGGTGCGGCGAGCTTTGTGCATAAGCTGCCGAAGGGGCTGGATTACCCGATTATGGAAAACGGCGTGGGGCTTTCCGGCGGCCAGCGGCAGTCTATTTTGCTGGCACGCATGTTCCTGCGCGATCCCAATATCGTGCTGCTCGATGAACCCACCGCCTCGCTGGATGAACACACCGAGCGCGAGTTTATCCAGCGTCTGGGCGAGTGGCTGGGTAACCGCACCCTGATTGTCGCTACCCATCGCGTGCCGATGCTGGAGCTGGTCGAGCGCGTGGTGGTACTCAAAGAAGGCATGCTGGTCATGGACGCGCCAAAAGCACAGGCGCTGAGCAACAGCCGAATGCAGCAACAGCAGCAGGCAACCGGACGGGAGTGGAAAAATGAAAATCAGTCAGCGTGAAGTTGCCGCCATGGATGACCTGGACAATGCTCTTGAATCCGAGAGCGGCTACAGCGGTGCGCGCAGCATTGTGATCTTCTCCCTGCTGCTGTTTATCGTGGTGGGCGTTTGGGCGTGGTTCGGCATTCTGGATGAAGTCTCGACCGGTACGGGTAAAGTGATCCCCAGCTCGCGCGAGCAGGTTTTGCAGTCGCTCGACGGCGGTATCCTTACCGAACTCAACGTGCGTGAAGGCAATCAGGTGCAGGCGGGGCAAGTGCTGGCGCGACTCGATCCTACACGTTCTGAATCGAACGTCGGCGAGAGCGCGGCACGGTATCGTGCGTCGCTGGCTTCGAGCATACGTCTGACCGCAGAAGTGAACGACCAGCCGCTGAAATTCCCCTCTTCCCTGCAAAAATGGCCGGATCTGATTGCCGCAGAAACGCGGCTCTATACCTCGCGCCGGGCGCAGCTTGACGATACACAGCGCGAACTGAGATCGGCGCTAAGTCTTGCCAATAAAGAGCTTTCGATTACTCAACGGCTGGTCAAAACCGGTGCCGCCAGCCGCGTGGAAGAGTTGCGTTTGCAGCGCCAAAAAAGCGATCTGGAGCTCAAGCTCACCGACGTTCGCTCGCAATATTACGTGCAGGCGCGCGAGGCCTTATCGAAAGCCAATGCGGAAGTGGATATGGTGTCTGCCATCCTGAAAGGACGTGAAGATTCCGTTACCCGCCTGACGGTAAAATCCCCGGTGCGCGGGATCGTAAAAAACATCAAAGTGACCACCATCGGCGGCGTCATCCCGCCTAACGGCGAACTGATGGAGATCGTGCCGGTGGACGATCACCTGCTGATTGAAACCCGCCTGTCGCCACGTGATATTGCATTTATCCATCCTAACCAGAAGGCGCTGGTCAAAATCACCGCCTACGATTACGCGATTTACGGTGGTTTGCATGGGGTCGTTGAAACGATCTCGCCCGATACCATTCAGGATGAAGCCAAGCCGGAAGTGTTCTATTACCGGGTGTTTATTCGCACCACGCAGGATTTTTTAACCAACAAGGCCGGACGGCAGTTTTCGATTGTGCCAGGAATGATCGCCACGGTGGATATCAAAACCGGCGAGAAATCGGTGATGGATTATATGATTAAGCCGTTTAACCGAGCGAAGGAGGCGCTGAGAGAGCGGTGAGTTTTGGTGGCTCCCATGTAGCTCAGGAGGTAATTCCGTTCACTTCCAAACCGGTGCTTCTCTATCCGTTCCGGAACCGGTGAACGTGCCATGGCGGCTCAATCGCCGCCGCCCTGGCAACCCGGGCTCCCGGCAAGAAAATCGTCGCTACGCGATACCTTCGTCTTATTCCCTCCGGCTTCGGGTCGGGCGCGATCCTGCATCCATGCAGGTCGCGCCCTCTCCGCGCATCCCTGCGCGTCGCCCCGGCCTCTGGTCAACGACTCAGCGATTTACAGCCGGACAAGAGCATCGCTTCGGGATGGTTACTGACATTACCTATGCGATCGCTGTAGCCATAAACTGCTCCGTACGGTTCCCTCGCCCCTTTGGGGAGAGGGTTAGGGTGAGGGGAAATGCAACATCATACATTTTTCCTGAAGCCGCCTCGCAGGACTGAATTTCTCCCCTCCCCCCCTCTTTTTTCTGTTTTATCGGAGGCGTATGTTTCCCCACGCCAGCAAAATCTGGCGTCGGGATTGGCATCCCGGTTAAACTTAATGGCGGCGTAACGTTTCAATTACGCTGTGCGTCTAGCTGCATCTCAATGGTGGGCTGGGCGGGGGCGTCGTAAGACGCACCGGTGTTCATTAAGGCCGGTAATGCCAACTCCGTTCAGTCCCACCACCTATGAAATTGGCATTTCAGGTGGTGGTGAATAAACCACTTAATGGAAGCGACCAAATGAATATCAGCAATGCATTGCTCACCACGCCATTCGATCACACCACCGATTTCACCGACCTCGCCGACAGTTGCGAGCGCTTTTGTGAAGCGATGGTAGAAGAAACCGATCCCGCCAGAAAAATCGCCCTGTGTGGTCGGCTCGCCAGCTGTCTCGCCCTGCTCCGCTCAACGCTCAGGGAGCCGATTCCTGATCATCTGATGGACTATTTAACGGTAGACACGCTGCCTGCAAACGAACCCGTGTTTGAGCTCGAACCGGATCAGCTTTGCGCTTACTGTGAAGAAATCACGCAGTTATTGATTAGCGGCGCGTTGTCGCCAAAATCAGCGCGCATCATGAGCGATTTGTTATTTGAACTGACCGCATATTTTGCCGACCAATTGAAAGCGCCGCGCTGGTTAAAGACCGAGGCGGGTATCGCGCTGCTGGGCTGAGTCACGCTTCACTATTCTCCCTCAGAGGAGGGAGAATTTGGCTTTTGAAGCCGCCTCGCAAAATGAACAACGAGTGAGAAAATCGCTTCGCCCTTCTTTTCATACCCCTTATATTATCTTCCACGCCGCACTTGCGCACTGTGCAACAGTGCATTACAATTCACTCGGCTTCACATGGATCGGAGCTTACACAGCATCATGCTGAAAAAGAAAATCAATCACTTTCGCGATCAATGGCTTGAGGAGTTTTTTCTGTATGGGAAATCCAACAATGTTATCCCCGCAAGCATTGAGGCTGCCCTTGCAAGAAAGCTGGATACTATCAACGCCGCAACGTCTTATAGAGACTTGCGATCGCCGCCTGGCAATATGTTTGAGGCGTTAAATCCTCCACTGTCAGGTTTTTCTTCGATACGCGTAAACAGGCAATATCGGCTGGTGTTTAGATGGGTAGACGGTAAAGCGCAAGACCTCTACCTCTCCCCACACAAATACACGCTACACAAATGAGGCATCACTTATGGCACTTCAACAGGCAACGCGCAAACCCACAACGCCAGGCGATGTGTTGCAATATGAGTATCTTGAACCACTGAATCTGAAAATCGCCGATCTGGCGGATATGCTTAACGTCCATCGCAACACCATTAGCGCGCTGGTGAACAATAACCGCAAATTGACCGCCGACATGGCCGTCAGGCTGGCGAAGGCGTTCGATACCACCACCGAGTTTTGGCTTAATCTGCAACAGAACGTCGATATCTGGGAAGTTCAGTCAAACGCGCGCACTCAGGATGATTTGAGCCGTATCAAAACTGCGGCTGAAATCCTGGCGAAAAGAAAACCGGGCCAGCCAGACGTGGCATAATGACTGACTCTTCCATTCAGGAAATCCACCTAACACCATCAGGGAGCTAACATGCGTCAACGTACCATCGTCTGTCCCATCATCCACAACGACGGCGCTATTCTGCTGTGCAAAATGGCATCGGACCGTGGCGTGTTCCCCGGCCAGTGGGCGCTGTCCGGCGGCGGAATGGAGTCAGGCGAAACAATGGAACAAGCGTTGCGCCGTGAAATCTGCGAAGAATTAGGCGATGCGTTAAACATTACCAAAGTGAAGCCGTGGGCTTTTCGTGACGATACCCGCGTAAAAACCTACGCCGATGGCACCACCGAACAGATTTATATGATTTACCTGATCTTCGACTGCATCAGCGATAACCGCGATGTGACTTTTAATGAAGAATTTCAGGAGGTAGCCTGGGTCAAACCTGAATCTTTAGGTGGGCTTGATTTGAACGAAGCAACCCGCATGACCTTTACCCAAAAAGGGTGGCTATAGCGATGTGCCTCAAAGAGTCATCCGGCCCGCTGCGGCGTTCCGGAAAGGTAAACACGAACGTAGCGGGTAAATTTGCCAATAAACACCCCGGCAAATAGCCCGCCAGAAAGTATCGCAAAGGCGCTGATCGTTGGCTTGCGTCGTAGCAACCTGCTTTGCTTTTCACATCGTCTTTTTATTTGAACGTTACGGTCATCGTTGCCGTGGCCGAGTAGTTGCCCAGTGCAGGGGAGTGGGTCGTCCAGATAAATCCAGCGAAATAGTCATGCCGGACAAGATCCCCGCTAATCATGTCGAGCTTCTGCGGAGTATTCATTGCAATGCGAGGCTGAAGGCTGTCATTTTCAGAGATAATAAACCCGAAGCCACCGTCTTTGGTCGGCATAATAATACTGCCGTCTTTGACGAAATTGGTTGAGCTTATTGTCAGCATCAGCGTCTCACCCGTACAGGTTTTACCGCTTCCCTTCTCGGATAAGTCCACCAGCACGCTGAACGGCATTGTTTTCTGAATACGTCCCGGCATGGCCTGGCGCGAACTCATGGTGCCGAAATGGAGTTTTTCCGGACTCAGCGTGACCTTGGGCTTACAGGCCAGAAAGGTAATATTATCGAGACCGGTGATATAAAGATTAAAATTACCGTCTGTGCCTCCACTGCTTCCGCGAAGCCCTCCTACGCCATCCACCTGAAATAACGACAGGGATGCACTTCCCATGACCTTACCACTATCAGCCGCCTGTTGACCCGTCGTTTTAATATACACCTGATAGGTTAGCGTAAATGTCTGTGGTAACGCGGGTTTTGTACATTCGCCTTTCGCGTTCTTATTACAGACGGTGCCAGGACCTATTTCCACCTTACTCCCCTTTTTCAAAATATAATCCACATTCCTGACGGTAATGCCCACCTCCAGCGATTGATGAACGTTTTTAATCACATCTTTGGGATCGAGCCAAAGATAAGCATTCTCGCCCTGCGGAAAACTATCCGTATCAGTACAGGTAAAGGTTGCGGTAATGGGTTCTGATACCCAAATTTTGTTATTTGAGCCAAATTCTCCAATCGACGCTTTTAAAACGGTACCGATATTCACTGACGTACTGACTGAGCCTTGCGCTTTACACGTCAATGCCGAAGCAACGGTAGAAAACAATCCGAAAAACATCACAATGAGTAAGCATAAATAATACCGTCCAGGGTAATACATTTTTCGATTCCTTATCGACAAATAGCGTCTATTTCGCTGTAACCCGTACCTGGCTTGCCCTCACGCGGAGGAAGAATAATCTGGCATTGTTGATCTAAAGCATCACCCCAGCGAATGGACAGCGTTTCGCCCCGTACGACGCCGGAGACGAAAATATCGCCCTGAGTGCCGACAATCCCATTACTGCGCCCCCCACGGCTAAATGCCTGAGCGCCAACGGGCGGATAATCGTTATCAGCCAAACGGCTGTGGATCAGCAGGCTTTCGCCGTAATAAGTATCGAAGTACACGCGGGTGACTGCTCCACGAGTCGGTACGGTATTCAAGGATGCAACAGGTATCTCAAGGCCGTCCGGCAACTCTCGCGTGTTCAACGACACGGTGTTAATGCGATACGGGATAGCATTCGGCACGATGGCATAGCCGAACCTATCAATGCTCACGCCAGGTTGATTGCCCAGCCCAACGCCTCGCGCATCCGAGGCTTCAACCAGGGCAAATGTCGACCCTAACGGCTGTGATAGCGTGACGCCCCCACGGTGCGCCACTACCCCTCCTGAAAGATTGACGCTACGCTGGCGGACATCTTCTGCATCGGAATATCCCAACCAAAGATTGCCACTCTGCCCTGCATAGCCCAGGCCAAGGTCGCCGGAAGTGCGTTCGGCCCTGCTCTGCTCCAGTTGAACGCTGTAGCTCAGGCGACGATCGTCCATTAGCGAACCGGACAATCCCATTGACGATGAAGTATTCCCTTCGCGATCCGTATTGATATCTGCCGTCGCATTCGCCGGGTAACGCCCAATGCTCAGCGGCACCGACAGGCGTAAATTTATGCTGCTGTCATTCGACGTATAGTGGTTGCGAGCGTTCTGATAATAAAGGCTCCACGTCACTTCTCCTGTGCGTGAGGTAAGACCTGCCTGAACGGTGGTATCTGAACTTTTGCTTTGCCAGTAGTTTTGTTTACTGAAGTTCAGATAAAACTGGCTGGAGTCGCCTAACGACTGGTTAATGGTGGCGTCCCATCGCGCTTTTTTGGTGGCGTAAACGGGCGCGTAGCTCACTTCGGGTGGGCTAATGTCCCACTGCAAATCGCTTTGATCGTCTTCATCCCAGTAGTACGTTTTGTAGTGTCCATCATCCCAGCGGCGATGTTCCTGGACCATTTGCTGAAAATCGTAATAACCCGAGGAGGAATAGCGATAGCCCGCCACCTGAAAATCAGTTTTGGAATCCAGGAACGATTTCGCAAATAAAAAACGCGCGCTTGCACCCTGCTGACGTGTACCCCGTGCCAGATGGGTATCCGATAACGACAGATCAACCGACATAGCGCCGAGTGAACCCATGTTTTTTCCTAAACCCAATCCCGCCGTTCGATAATTTTCAGCCGCAAGCACGCCGCCGAAAAGCGTCGTCGTATCGCCTGCCCCATACGAAACTTGCCCCTCCGAAAATGCGGGCGCATATCCCTGTGCACCATCATGGTACTTCCCGGCGGCAATCTCGACGTTCCACTGCCCATAACGCACCATGTTGGGCAAAACGGTGTAGGGGATCACCAGATTGTTATGTCGCCCATCAGCTTCAATAATCGTGACGTAAAGATCCCCACTTCGGGTAGACGGAACAATGTCGTTAAACTCAAAGGGACCCGGTGGAACGTTCGTGGAATAGATCAGATATTTATTTTGACGCACTTCGACTCGAGCATTGCTCTGTGCAACACCGCGCACGACGGGGGCATATTGCGCCTGGCTGGAAGCACGCATCATCTGATCGGAAGCAATCTGAACGCCGCGGTAGGGAATACTATCAAACAGGATCGTGCCAGTGCTGGTTTGTCCGATGACAAGCCGACTTTGTAACGATGGCAGCGCGGTTTCAGCCCATGAAGAAACATTTTGCCAGCGGTGCCCTTCGCCACTTTGCTTGGTTAAATTTGAAACATGACGAAACCGCCAGGCGCCAAGATTAATGCCATTGTTCAGGTAAAGATAAGCGTATTGGTCCCGTTGATCATTGCTGCTGATGTCATTAGCGACCAGATTATAATTCACAAATGCCGCGTTGATACCATCGTCATATAACGTAGCAGGTAACGTCCCCCGGGGTTGTGTATTCATGTACTTTTGCGGCACCTGAATATCCAGACGATGTATTGTCATATCATATTGCACAGAAGCGCCGGGAAAGCGTTGGGCTATGTCAAAACAGGTGTCACTGACTTTTTCATCCAGATTCACCGCCCAGGCTTTGAGTTGTACTGAACCCAGACAAGGCTGCATCCTTCCGCTTTTTTCGTCACGGAGAAATTCGATATCGCGCTGCTCAACCAAAAGGTGATTAACATAAACGTCTACCTTATAGCTTCCCGGCAATATTCCAGAGTCGGGGTCGATAATATCGTTAATGGTCTCTTTATCCAGACCGTGAAAAAAGGAAGTATTAAATTCGCTTTCGGCGGCGCACTCCGCAACAGACAGGAGTAATGCCGCGAATCCGCAGGAATTTATCCATAAATATCGCATAATGTTCATTCCTTGACATTATATTCATTTCGCAATGCGTTATTAGAGATTGAGGTTCTCTACTCCACCATAATCGTTGATATAAGTGAGGCTCACCACGCGCGATCCTTTCGGGAAAGGAATATTCGCCTGGCTAAAAGGAGAGATCATCGGCGCGGATATCGTCTGTTCTTTCCCGGAAGCGTTACGAATCGTCAACTGGCCCAGGCTAATATGCATCGGCCCATTATTATTAATCACTATCCCATCGTGCAACGCGTTAATTTTCAGCTTCTGCACTTCCTCTTTTAGCGTGGTACGTAACGCTACCGGTCGATAAAAAAGTTTCAGGCGAGTACGCACTGCCAGTTGCATGACATTTGGCTCTTTTGCTCGTGGGGGGATTTCCTGCACGTTAATCCAAATGACGCTTTCCCTGTCTGCCGGCAGGCCAGATCCGGAATAAACAAAACGTAATGTAGCCGACTGGTCAGGCAACAGTTTAAGCAGCGGCGGCGTGACGACCATTGTTTTTTCACTTTTCCCGGCGTCATCATCCAGCCACGACTGCACAATATAATTGTCTTTTGATTCGTTATGTATTTCCAGGGCTGCTGATTTATGGTCACCGGAGTAAATGACGCGAGAACGCTCAATCTGAATAGCTGAGCATGCGCAGGACGAGTACAGCAAAATAAGCAGGGTAATGAGTAACTTCATATCGCCACCAAATAAATTCAGGCCTTTTTCAGGCCTGATGATATTTATTTACGTACAACGGTAAAGGTTGCCGTTGCGTTGGCTTTGCCGGCTTCAACCGTGCCCAGAGCATGGTAGTTAGCGCTGAGGTTAAAGGTGATATCCTGGCCTCCCCCTTCACCTTCTACTACGCCATTTTCTAAAACCAGCTCATTAGTCAGCTTGAGCTTCTTACCCCCGCTGTCTTTAATATCAATGCCGACACCCTTTGCTCCTCCGGTGTCGAGAAGCAAGGTGTTATCGGTGTTCAACCCTTCTAATACCAGATAATAAGTACCGGCATTGCAATTCGTCAGGGTAATATCGAAGGGTACGGAAGGCCCTTCCTTTCCGGCAGCAAATACCCCCGTCGAGACATTCCCCATTTTAACGGTAATCGTCTTATCGGCCCCAGATACCTGGCACGAAGAATTTTCGATTGTACCCTCAAACTTTAAGGTCCCATCCGCCGCTAAAGCATAAGATGAGGATAAACCCATAACAGCAATTGCCAGGCAAAGTGGTTTCAGTTTCATATACAGCTCCTTCTGTGTGTAAGTATAATAATTTTTATTTCGTTATCTCAGCATTCTTCCTAATGCGTTTTTAGTCCTGCAGTGAAATAGTGATATAACCCGGTCAAATTTCCAACATGCAGTTTTGAATAGATATTACGACGGTGAATACTGACCATTTTCTCACTGAGATCGACCTCGCGAGAGATTTCCTTATTTCCCTTTCCGGCAATAATAAAAGGAAACATATCAATCTCGCGGTGTGTCAGATATTCATTTTTTTTGATCATCGCCCAAGTCTTGTTGGTAATCGATTTTGATACGATTTGACCCGCACTGCCTTTTGCTAAAAAATCATTCAACTTCTGACGAGATTCACGGCTGTCTATTAAACAATCGGCAGCGGAATCAAGGAGAATATTTTCGGTAATATCGACGATGCGTTCATTTTTTGTTACGACCAGAACATTGTTGTATCTGTTCAGCCTTTTCAGTTTCAGTAGCAAGAGTAAAAAACTGTAATCCGCGCTTACATAATCAACAACCAACGTCATTGGCACATTCGATGCTATCTCGCCCAACGTACTTCTCGCCTTCTGGAAAGTTAAAAATAAAACCTCATATGGACGATCGGTGCGATTTTTAATTATTTCGCCTAACCCCAGCTTGAACCAGGCATTGTCAGATATACAAATCATAATTTTCCGTAACCTTATACCGTCCCTGTATTACATTTACGAAATAGCGCCTGCTAATAGGTTGAAAAGTAAACTCTGGCAAAAATTGTTTTGCGACGGGCCTTTTCTTTAGGACATTATTCAGTTCAAACAATACGAGATGCAAATAGGAATATAGGCAATCAGTGTAAGAGTTATCCGAGTAGGGACGATACATAACGTGCGGAACTGATACAAAATCGTTGTATATCAGTAAATTATAAATTGTATCGTAAAATGTAAGTTTCGGAAGATAAAAAACTAATGACGGGAGTTATGATCCTGCGCATTGATTGAAGGGCACCCACACGTATCCGGTGCCCGTTTTCATGATAATTAAAGCGATATTTTCAAACGTCTTACCGCTTCTTTCAGCTGTTCATCCGTCGGCGTCACAAACGACATTCGCAGCGTGGTGTGGTCAGGTTCATTGCAGTAGAAAAACTCACCCGGTACAAACACGACGCCGTTGCTGAGCGTCTTTTCGAGCCAGCGAGTGGTATTAATACCGTTGTTCATTTTCGCCCACAAGAACATGCCACCTTTCGGCTTGTGGAACGTCATCACGTCACCTAGCTCGGCTTCCAGTTCGCTCGCAAACACCTGGTATTTTTGGCGATACGCCTCGCGGATCATCGTAATTTGCGTCGGTAAACGCCCCGTTTTCAGGTATTCGCTGGTCATCAGCTGCGACAGCGTACTGGTATGCAGATCGGTGGTTTGCTTGAGGTTAACCACTGCGCGCTTGAGCCACTCGGGCACAATCACCCAACCCACGCGCGTACCCGGAGCCAGAATTTTAGAGAAAGTGGAGGTGTACACCACGTTCTCTTCATTGCCGATCGCTTTCGCATGGGCAATCAACGGGCGGAAAACCTCATCGGTATAATTAATTTCGCTGTACGGGTCGTCTTCGATAATGACAAAGTCATAGCGCTTCGAGAGTTCCACCAACTGTTTACGGCGTGCTTCCGATAGCGTCACGCCGCCAGGATTGCCAAAGGTCGGCACAATATAGACGGCTTTAATGGGCTTATTTGCCACCAGCGTTTCGAGCTCATCGACGATCATGCCATCGCCGTCGGTGCCAACAGATTCGAACTGCGCCTGCGCCAGGCCAAATACCTGTAACGCGGCCAGATAGGTCGGACGTTCAACCACGACGATATCGCCGGGGTTAATTAAGGCGCGCGCCAGCACATCCAGTGACTGTTGCGAACCGGATGTAATCACGACGTCGTCCGCACTACAGGTGATGCCGCGAGCAGCGGAAATCTGCTGAATACCTTCACGGAGTTCAGGGAACCCTTCCGTCAGACCATACTGGAATGCTTCGCCAAAATGTTGGGATAAGACGGCATCTGCTGCCATCTGTAGTCCTTCGCGATCGAAAAGGTCCGGGTTGGGGATACCCCCGCCAAGTGAAATGACGCCTGCCATTTTACTGTGCTTTAAGAGTTCACGAATGGCTGAAGATTGCAGCCCCTGTGCGCTGCTGGCGAGCTTATGTACGGACATGCTTTTCAATACCTTATTTATTATGATGTTCCCCTTCTTATTAGCACAACTCAGCCTCTGTGATCATCTTTTTTAGATGCTAAACTGGCGGCGGTGAACAATATGCTTGTGCGCCATCCGGTTACGCAACACCGACCTTTAATTATATTTCTACGCCAGTCAATATCTTCCACATAATATATCCGACGACTAAACCAGCCAACATTTTAAATTAAGACTAATCCGACAAGCGGTGTGCTTAAACCCCACTATGAAGGTGAGTCGCATTCGTAAATAAAGGTAAAGAGCCGCGTCAAATCTGGCCTGGAAAGGTATCGAAGCGGGCCCCTCCTTTTGGAAAGAAGGCCAACAAGAACTTACTAACGAAGTTAGCACGTTACGCGATGATTATTTTTTAAAGCGAAGCGCAGCCGACCATTAATATTCTGAAGAGGGCCACAAAATATCGTCAAATGCAACATTTGACGATATTCCTTAATACGCTAAATTTAATTCCTGAACGACAACGGATACGTGATGACAGATACGTATCTTCCTGACATAAACGCAACAAGAGGGTTGAGATATGGCAGAGCATCGTGGTGGTTCCGGTAATTTCGCTGCAGACCGTGATAAAGCATCAGAAGCCGGTAAAAAAGGTGGTCAACAAAGCGGAGGGAACTTCAAAAACGATCCGCAGCGTGCCTCCGAAGCAGGTAAGAAAGGAGGTCAGAACAGCCACGGTGGTGGCCGTAAATCTGACAACTCCTGATAATTCTTAACTTTTTGACGAAATTTAAGAACGAACTGCGGGTCTACGGGCTCGCAGTATTGAGTTCAATGCTTAGTGAGGAATATATATGAATATGAAAACTCTGGAAGATGTCTTTATTCATCTCCTTTCCGACACCTATAGCGCAGAAAAACAGTTAACCCGCGCACTGGCGAAATTATCTCGCGAAGCATCAAGTGAAAAACTAAGCGCTGCGTTTAAAGCTCACCTTGAAGAAACGCACGGGCAAATTGAACGTATCGATCAGATCGTTGAGCAGGAAAAAAACCTTAAAATTAAACGCATGAAATGCGTGGCGATGGAAGGTTTAATTGAAGAAGCGAATGAAGTGATTGAGAGTACCGAAAAAAATGAAGTTCGCGATGCCGCATTAATCGCCGCAGCGCAAAAAGTAGAACACTACGAAATTGCCAGTTATGGCACCCTCGCCACATTAGCGCAGCAGCTCGGCTATAAGAAAGCGGTCAAGCTATTAACGGAAACGCTGGAAGAAGAGAAATCAACCGACAGTAAACTGACCGATTTAGCCGTTAATACTATCAATCAGAAAGCCCAGGCATAATTCGACGCAACCAGAGGACGATAAATATGAATCACGTAGAACATTACCATGACTGGCTACGCGATGCGCATGCGATGGAAAAGCAAGCCGAATCGATGCTTGAGTCAATGGTCAGCCGTATTGAAAACTATCCCGATCTGCGCGCGCGTGTTGAGCAGCACGTCAGCGAGACGAAAAACCAAATCGTCGTGCTGGAAGAGATCCTGGATAGAAATGATATTTCCCGCTCCGTCTTAAAAGATTCGATGAGCAAAATGGCTGCGCTGGGGCAGTCCATCGGCGGCATGTTCCCCTCCGATGAGATCGTTAAAGGTTCCATCAGCGGTTACGTGTTCGAGCAGTTTGAGATTGCTTGTTACACCACCCTGGTGGCGGCAGCGAAAAAGGCTGGTGATACCGCCTCGGTCCCGGCACTCGAATCGATTCTCGCCGAGGAGCAGGCAATGGCCGACTGGCTGATTCGCCATATCCCCACGACCACAGAACAATTTCTGCTGCGTTCCAGCGCCTCTGGCGTCGAAGCTAAAAAGTAGCGTAATTAATCAGGCATCTCGACGCCTCAATGCCCCGTCTTCGGCGGGGCATTATCATCCGCCAGTCAACGGCTTCTTCTCATCATTTACTCACTTTCAACGGGAATAATGGAGATATGACCGTTACTCTCCAGAATGGCGTATTTGATTTTACTGAACTCAGTTATGCCGTGATTTTGCCGCGCAGCCACTAAGATGTCGTCGCAGGAAACATCCACTTTTTTGAGCTTGTCAGAAAGCGGCATCCCTTTTTCAACCAGAATAACCGGGGAGCCATCAAGAAGGGACTCAGCACCCGACACATACTTTTTCATCATGCCAAAAAGAATATCGACCACCACCAGCGTGACGATAGTCAGCATCGCGCCCGTCACGGAAAAGTCATTGCCTAGCAGCGCCTGCTGCGTGGCTTCGCTGATGATCAGCAGCAGGATTAAATCAAAGCTGGTCATCTGTAATAAGGCGCGCCGACCGGCAATCTTAAACACCACCAGCAAAATGAGGTAGATCGCTAACGCGCGGAATACCATCTCCATAACGTTCTCCTAGGGATAAATAAACTGCCAGAAGGTCATTTCCGGCCCGCTATTTACGCTGATCGAATTTTCTGACTTTCCCGATTTGATGGGCGTGACAAACATCCACACCGAGAAATCGCCGTGTGTTTTGACATCGTTATAAACCAGATAGAGCGTTTTCCCTCGGCTGTACATGCTGTCAGGCTGCGGCGAGAGGCTGCCTTGCTGAAAGTTCTCGTTGAAGTCTCCGCCGAGGCTCACGATATAGCGGCCAGCACTCTGCGCGGGAACGGTAAAATGCAGTTTGAATTCGGTTTGTAATCTGCCAAAGCGTTCGTAGTCAACGGTTAGCGTCCGGGTCGGATTGCTTTTTTGCGCCGTGCTAAAATAGCCGTTCGAAAACAAGCCAATCAGGGCGGCAAAAATAATACACAGCAATACGCCAAAGCCTATCGTCTGAAACCCGGATTCAAAATTGAGCGCAAAGCGACTCTCTTTGACGCCCGGTAATTTCTCAACCTCACCTTTTGCCCGCGTCATTTATGCCCTCACCCGCTTCGTTTATATTGCCAACATCCGGCTGATTTTATGGAAATAAATCCTTTTAAGACTCATCCCGTTTGCCAGAATAAAGAATAGCAACCAGACTTAATAATATGTCAGGATTTACCGTTTATGGAGGTCAGAATGAAATTATCCCTTGCGCCCCTTTTTTGTTGTCTGTTGCTCCCGACCGCATGGGCCGACGACAGCGGAGGACTGCAAAAAGGTGAAGCACCACCGCCGCCACATGCGCTGGACGACGGCTATCGCGGTACCGAGGATGCCCGCATCATGACCGTCGAACAGGCAAAAGAGATGCACGATGGGGCCACCATCTCGCTGCGCGGAAATTTGATTGATAATCCAGATGGCGATAAATATACCTTCCGCGATAAAACCGGGAAAATTGAGACCGTTATTCCGAAATCGGTATTTGATGGACGTGAGGTCAAGCCCGATCATATGGTCAGCATTAACGGCAGTCTGGATAAGAAAATGACCCCACCGATTGTCCGAGTCGATCGTCTACAGAAATAGCCCGCGCAACACTCAAGGTGTGGAGCACATATATCCTCTGTTATTTGCTCCGCACCGCTTATTATTTCCCACCTTAAACTAAACCTACCAGAATTAGGGATGACCATTCCCTGACTACGCCTGTCTTTAGGATTAATCCCCCTTTCATTCCCTCGCCATTATTTAAACAATCTTACACAAATTCACATTGGCTCCATTTTGCTTACACAGCACGGAATCGCTCATGATTATCCGACACGCTCACGCCATAATAATATCGACAGCCACTGGCCTGTCTTTAATGCTATCTGCCCATGCCGCAGAACCCGAAAATCAATTTATTATTCAGCAACAACGTCAGCGGGCGCTGGAGCAACAGCTCACCCCCCCGGTGCCCGACGTTCGCCTGTCTGAGCCCGCTTCGAGCTTTGGCAAAATCGCCTTCCCGATTGAATCCCCGTGCTTTGCGATTAACCGTATCGAGCTTAGCGGACAAGAAGCCCTTCCCCACTGGCTGCCGCTACAGCGAATTGCCGATCAGGCACAGGGTCGCTGTCTGGGCGGGAAAGGCATCAACCTGTTAATGAGCACTTTGCAAAACCGGCTGGTCGATCATGGCTGGATCACCACCCGCGTGCTGGCCCCGTCGCAGGATTTGAAAAGCGGCACGCTCAAGCTGACGATTGTGCCGGGCTATGTGCGTCACGTGACGCTCACGCCTGAGAGCGACGACTATATTCAGCTTTACAGCGCTTTCCCGGCGCACGAGGGTAATTTGCTGGATCTGCGCGATATCGAACAGGGGCTGGAGAATTTACAGCGTCTGCCGACCGTGGAAGCCAACATGGAGATCTTACCCGGCGAAAAGCCCGGCGAGAGCGACGTGGTGATTACCCGTAAACAGTCCAAAATGTGGCGTCTGGGGCTGTCGCTGGACGATGCCGGAACCGAAACCACCGGGCGTTATCAGGGCGGCGTCACCCTGTCGCTGGATAATCCGTTTTCGCTAAGCGATCTGCTGTACGTTTCTGCCAGCCACGATCTGAACGACAAAAACGGTAAAGGCAGCAAAAACTACACCGCCCATTACTCCGTGCCGTTCGGCTACTGGATGCTGGGCGTGACCGGCAGCGATTACGATTATCACCAGACGGTCGCGGGGCTGAACGGCGATTATCGCTATAGCGGGAAAAGTAAAAACCTCGACGTTCAACTCAGCCGCGTGCTGCACCGCAGCGGCACGCAGAAAACCACCTTCACCTATGACGTGCTGGCGCGCGAAACCCGTAACTATATCGATGACACCGAGGTCGGCGTTCAGCGCCGTCAAACCGCAGGCTGGCGCGTGGGATTACAGCATCGCCACTATATCGGCCAGGCGACGGTGGACGCAGGGATTAGCTATCAGCGCGGCACCCGCTGGTTTGGCGCACAGCCCGCACCGGAGGAGACCTTTGGTGATGCCACAGCGCTTAGCAAAATTACCCAACTTAACGCCCAGCTCGACCTGCCGTTTGAGCTAGGCTCGCAACACTTCCGCTACAACGTGCAGTACCTGCGCCAGATCAGCAATACCCCGCTGACGCCGCAGGATCAATTCTCGATTGGCAACCGCTGGACGGTACGCGGCTTTGACGGCGAACGCACGTTGACCGCGAGCCACGGCTGGTACGTGCGTAACGATCTGGCCTGGAGCACGCCGGTTCCAAATCAGGAGCTTTACCTTGGCGCGGACTACGGCGAAGTGGGCGGTTATACCTCGGATTATCTGATTGGCAAGCATTTGTCGGGCGGCGTGGTGGGCCTGCGCGGCAGCGCGTTCAACACCGGCTACGACCTGTTTGCCGGTACCCCTTTCTCGAAGCCGGACGGGTTTGAAACCAGTTCCGTCACCCTTGGGTTCAACCTGAACTGGAGCTGGTAATGCGCGTGGGCGATTACGACATTAAAGCGCCGCTGATCCTCGGCGGTGAAGAGAGCGAGGCCGAAGTGCTCGGCGCGACCGTCTGGCTGTGGATGCATTCGGCCATGCATCGCGATGCGCCGCTGCACGCGCTACCCACGCTGCTGCTGCCAATTATCAAACGCCGCCAGTACGTGCTGGTGGTGGAAGACGGGCGTCCTGTTTTTTTCCTCAGTTGGGCGTGGCTCAACCTGGAATCGGAAGCCCGCTATCTCACCCGGCCCTCCATTGAGATGAAAGAAGAGGACTGGGACAGCGGCGACCGGATGTGGTGCTGCGACTGGATCGCCCCGTTTGGTCATACCGCCGCGATGAGCGCCTTAATGCGTCGCGATATTTTCCCGGACCACTGCGTCCGCGCCCTATACCACCGGGGTGAACAGCTTGGCAAACGCGTGATGATGCTCCACGGCGATCGCGTCAGTGCTGAACAGGCAAGAGCATGGCAGCTGGCCCACCCGCTGGCCGTCAACCTGCCGGAAGTGTTTAAAGGAACGAACCATGAATAAGAACCTGTACCGTATCGTCTTCAATAAAGCGCGCGGCATGCTGATGGTGGTGGCGGATATCGCCCGCTCAGGCCGGGCGGGTTCTTCCCCCGCTTCCGGCATCGGACATCAACACACGCGGCTTATCGGCAAGGTCAGCGCCCTGAGCTTTAGTCTGTGGCTGGCGATGGGGGCGGTACAGACCGCGCAGGCCAACATTGTTGCCAACGCGGGCGCACCAAAAAACCAGCAACCAACGGTGGTGAAAAGCGCCAACGGTACGCCACAGGTCAATATTCAGACGCCGTCGAAAGGGGGCGTATCGCGCAATAACTACACCCAATTCGATGTCAATCAGAAAGGCGCGATCCTCAATAATGCCCACAACAACGTGCAGACCCAGCTGGGCGGTATGGTGGCGGGCAACCCGTGGCTTGCCAAAGGCGAAGCCAGGGTCATTCTGAACGAAGTCAGCTCGCGCGATCCGAGCAAGCTGAACGGCATGATTGAAGTCGCCGGACAAAAAGCGCAGGTGGTGATCGCCAACCCGTCGGGCATTACCTGTAGCGGCTGCGGCTTTATCAACGCCAACCGCGCCACGCTGACCACCGGTCAGGCGCAGATGAACAACGGTAATCTGACCGGGTTTAACGTCGAGCGCGGTGAAGTGGTGGTCGACGGCGCGGGCATGGACACCTCTGGCGCAGACTATACCGACATCATCGCCCGGTCGGTCAAGGTCAACGCCGGGCTGTGGGCGAAGGATCTGAAGGTCACCACCGGGCGCAATAAGGTGGATGCCGCCCACCAGAAGATTGAAAAAGGCACCGAGGACGCCACCACTCGCCCGCAGCTGGCGGTGGATGTCTCAAGCCTCGGCGGGATGTACGCCGGTAAAATCCGCATGGTCGGCACCGAGCGCGGCGTCGGGGTACGTAATGCCGGTGCGATTGGCGCACAGGCCGGGAGCGTAACGCTCAGCGCCGACGGTCGTATTGAGAACAGCGGCCTCACGCGGGCCAGTGAAAACGCCACCGTTCAGACCGCAGGCGAGTTTAACAACAGTGGCGTGCTGACGGCGGGCAACAACGTGAAGGTCAACGCCGCGACGCTTACCAGCGACAAAAAAAGCGTGCTGGCTGCCGGGGTCAAAAACGACGGTAAACTGGCTGGCGCGGGCGATTTGCAGTTAAGCACCAGCGGGCAACTCAGCGCCCACGGGCAAACGCTGGCAGGCGGGAATCTCACCGCTCGCGGTCAGGGTGTGGACGTCAGCGCAAGTCAGACACAGGGTAAACGCGTGGAGCTTGACGGTGGCGCGGGCGATCTCACCACCGCCAGCGCTCAGGTGAACGCCCGCGAATTGACCGTTCGCAGCGGCGCACTCCTGAACAACAACGGCGGCTCACTCAACGCCGATGCGCTGAGCATCAACGCCCATGATATGTCCAACCAGAAAGGCAAAATCATCCAGACCGGCAGCGGCGCGCTGGCGGTCAGTCTCCCGGGCACGCTGGATAATCAGCAGGGGCAAATTGCCGCCGCGCAGGGCGTGACGCTTAAAGCCCAGTCGCTGAATAACGCCAAAGGGCAGATCGTTGCCGTGGCGGGCAACACGCGCATCAACGCCGAGAGTCTGAACAATGAACAAGGGCTGATTTCGGCAGCCGCAGGCGATGGCGACCTCCAGAGTGCAGCCACCATCAATAACGCCAGCGGGCGCATCGAAGCGGCAAAAGCGCAGCGTATCGCCTCCACCGGGCTGAACAACGCTCACGGGGTGATCGTCGCTGACCGCGCTTCGCTTTCGCTCAACGGCGGCAGCCTTAACAACCAGTCTGGCTCCCTGCTCTCCCACGGCGCGCTTGAGATTGAAAGCGGCGCGCTGGATAACCAAAGCGGATTTATAGCGAGTGCCGGACAGCTCGACCTGAACGGCAGCGATGTGGATAACCGCGGCGGGCAGCTCGGTTCGGAAAGTGCGCTAAACGCCCGATTCGCCACGCTCCTCAACCAGGGCGGCGCGCTCAAATCCGGCGGGGCAATGACGCTCAACGGCGGCACGCTGGATAACACCGATGGCGTGACCTTTGCCGGGAACAGCCTTGCCTTCACCGGCAGCACGCTGAACAACACGGCCGGACAGCTGGTGGCCGCCGACGGCATCGCGCTGGCCACGCATCAACTGAATAACCAGAGCGGGCTGGTGCAGGGTAACGGTATCAGCGTCACCGCCGTCGGCCTGGACAATACCGCTGGCACGCTCAACAGCCAGGGTGCGCTGAATCTCTCTGCCGATACGCTGAATAACCAGTCGGGTACGCTGGCGGCTAAAGCGTCTGCGGATATCGCGGCAAACGCGATAGATAACCGCAGCAGCGGGCGGGTGATTGGCGAGTCCACCACCTCGCTGCACGCCAATAACCTGCAAAACAGCGGCGGCCAGATTCAGTCGGTCGGCGACCTGCTGCTCGACAGCGCCCAAGGCGTGGTGGATAACGTTTCCGGGCTGATTCGCGGTGGGCAAGCGGTGACGCTGAACGCGGTTAACTTCGTTAACCAGAACACGCTCGGTGAAAACCAGGGGCTGGAAGGCCAACGCGTCGCACTGAACACCCAGACGCTTGATAACCAGAACGGCAGCCTGCTGGCGAGTACCGATCTCACCGTCCAGAATAACGGCGTAGTGAATAACAGCGGCGGCGCGCTGGCATCAACGGGCGTGCTGAATTTGAACGGCAGCAGTCTGAACCTGATTAACCAGGGCGGCACCCTTAAGGCCGGAGAAAAGCTGACGCTGAATGCTGACACCCTCGACGGCAGCGGCCAGATTCTGTCGCTGGGCGATATGGATTTGCACAGCGCGCAGGGCATCAACAACAGCGGTGCGATGATTGCCAACGGTAATTTCACGCTTACGACGCCTGCGGATATCACCAACAGCGGCAAGCTGCTGGCAGGCTCCGCGCTGAACGTGCAAAGCGCGAACCTGACCAACGTGGCGAGCGGCGAAATCAACGCCGGCACCAACACGCTGACCGCTTCCGGTACGGTGCTCAACACCGGCCTGATTGACGGTATCCGCACCCGTATTAACACCGACACGCTGACTAACATCGGCACCGGGCGGATCTACGGCGATGCGGTAGGCGTTAACGCCATCACCTTTAACAACCTGGCGGAAAACGGCACAGCGGCCACGCTGGCCGGGCGCGAGCGTGTGGATGTAGGCGTGCAGACGCTGAACAACGTCGACCACGCCCTGATTTATAGCGCGGGCGATATGCTGATTGGCGGCGCGCTGGATGACAACGGCGCGGCAACGGGGCGCGCGGTCGTCATCAATAACCACAGTTCGACCATCGAATCGGCTGGCAATATGACGATTGACGCCGGGCAAATTAATAACATCAACGATCGTTTCTCCACCGAAATAGTGACCGTGTCGCAAGACCCACTGACCGAGTATCAGCACTCTGGCTCGACCGACCGCTGGAAGGCAGGTGACGAAGGCGTTGTGGTAAATGGCAACTCTTCCGATGGCCTGCGCAACCTCAGCACGCCGGACCGCCCATGGGGTGGGAATGACGACTTTAACCAGTACAATTACACCCGCACGATTGAAGAGACGCGCATTAAAGAGAGCGATCCGGCGAAGATCCTCGCGGGCGGCAATCTGACGTTGGCAGGCGATACGCTATTTAACGACAAGAGCCAGATTGTGGCAGGCGGCACGCTGTCGACCGATGCGATGCGCAGCGTGCTGAACGATGACGTTCCCGGCGTGCGCCACACCACTGACGTGGGTAACGTCACGCACTACTACCGTATTCGTCACAAAGGTGACGATGAGCAAGGCCGCCGCACCACCGCCTACACGCCGCCGACCGTCATTCAGGGCATTGCCTTAAAACCCGGCCAACTGGTGAGCAACGGCAGCGTAGAAGGCAGCAACCTCGCGATTACGCCGCTGGTATTGCAGGGCACCAACGTGGCGATCGGCCAGACGGCGGGCGTCACGGCACCGACGCAGCAAACTGTTAATCCGAACGAACCGGTCACGCCGCCTGCGGGTCAGCAGTTTGAAGTGACCCCGGCGGACGGCACGATCCGCATTATCGGTGCGAATACTACCCTGCCGGACAACAGCCTGTTTACGGTGAACCCGTCAGCGGACGTGCCGTATCTGGTAGAAACCGATCCGCGCTTTACCAACGAGCGCCAGTGGCTCGGCAGCGACTACATGCAAAACGCCTTCACCGAGAATGGCGACAACACCCTGAAACGTCTGGGCGACGGTTACTACGAGCAGCGCCTGGTGCGCGAGCAGGTTATCGGCATCACCGGGCAGCGCTACCTCGACGGCTATAGCAACGACGAAGATCAGTTTAAGTCGCTGATGGACAAAGGCATCACCTTCGGCAAGGAGTACGCGTTAAAACTGGGCGTGGCGTTGACCCCAGAACAGATGGCGTTGCTGACTGGCGATATCGTCTGGCTGGTCAATACCCAGGTCAAAATGCCAAACGGTTCGATGCAGACGGTTCTTGTTCCGCAGGTCTATGCCAAAGTGAAGCCGGGTGACATTGACGGCTCCGGTGCGCTGATTGCCGGGAACAACGTGTCGATGAAGCTTAACGGCGATCTGTTCAACCGCGGAACCATTGCCGGGCGTGAAGTGCTCCAGTTGGACGCTGACAACATCACCAACCAGGCCGGTACGATTCAGGCGGCAGACGTCAGCCTGAATGCGCGAAACGACATCAATAACGTGAACGGCGCGATTGTCGGTGACAATAGCGTGCTGGCAAGCGCGGGACGCGATATTAACGTCACCAGCACGACCACTAGCGCGCAGAGCGTCAACGGCGAAAACAGCTTCACCCGCACCACCATCGACAGCGTATCTGGGATTTACGTGCAGGGTACGGACGGCAAGCTGGCATTGCAGTCGGGTCGGGATATTACCCTGGCCGGGGCGCAGGTCATCGCCAGCGGTGATAACGGCAAAGCGCAGCTGGTCGCCGGGCGCGACGTGAACCTCAACACCGTCACCACTTCCCGCAGCGATAATCTGGTCTGGGATAAAGACAACTCGCTTAAACAGCGCAGCGTGGATAACAACGGCAGCGCCGTTATCGGTACCGGCGGCGTGACGCTGGCGGCGGGTAACGACATTAATGCCCGTGGAGCAACGATGACCTCCGACGGCGCGCTGGCGCTGGGGGCGAAACACGATGTGAATATCGAAGGTGTGCTCAACGAAAGCCAGCTCGACGAGCGGCACAAAGTGGTCGGCGGCAACGGCTGGCTGTCGAAAACCACCCGCACCACCCGCGATACGGTCGATCGCCAGACCGTTCAGGGCAGCGAGCTGAGCGCCGATTCGGTGCAGATCGCCGCCGGGAATAACCTGACCGTGGCGGGCAGCAGCGTGGTCGGCACCGGCGATGTGGCCCTGAAGGCGGGCAACGACCTGACGCTGACCAGCATGGGCGGGCGCAACGATGAATCGCATCTTAAGCAGGAGAAAAAATCCGGCCTGCTTAGCTCTGGCGGCATTGGCTTTACCGTCGGCTCGCGGGAAGAGACCACCGATCAGGCGAGCCAGGCGCTCTCCGGTCAAGGCGCGATGGTCGGTAGTTTGCAGGGCGACACGGTGCTGATGGCGGGGAATGCGTATCGCCAGACCGGCAGCTCGGTCTCCTCCCCGAACGGCAACGTCGGCATTCAGGGCAAAAACGTCACCATTGAGGCGGCAGAAAATACCTATGCCTCGCAGTACAAACACACCGTCGAGCAAAAAGGCTTTACCCTGGCCGTTAATGTGCCGGTGGTGTCGGCGCTGCAAAGCGTCCTGAACTCCACGCAGAAGGTCGGCGAGAGCAACGACAATCGCGTCAATATGCTGGCCGCCGCCAACGCTGCGTGGGATAGCGCCCGGGCCGCGAGCACCATGATGAACGCCGCACAGGGTCTGATGGCCGACGGTGCGCAGTCGATGGCGCAGAACGTCAGCGTGTCGCTGACCTACGGGCAGAGCAAACAAACCAATACCGAAACGACGGAAAGCACCTCGGCGCTGGCGAGCAAGGTGAATGCTGGAAAACGCGCCGTCGTGGTAGCCACAGGTGGCGAGCAGTCGGATATCAATATTGTGGGCTCCGACGTGAGCGGCAAGCAAGGCACCACGCTGTTTGCCGATAACGACGTGAATATCGTGGCCGCACAGCAGGAGCGCCACGAGCGCACCGATAACAACTCCAGCGGCTGGAACGCAGGCGTGGCGGTCAGCTACGGACAGGGCGGTGCCTCCTTTGGCGTGACCGCCGGAGCCAACAAAGGCAAAGGTTACGGCAACGGAGATGAAGTCTCCTGGCGCAACAGCCACGTCGGCGATATGGAGAGCCAGACCAGCATTATCAGCGGCGGCGATACCACGCTGCGCGGTGGGCAACTGCTGGGTAAAGGAGTCGATATCACCGCAGAAAACCTGAACATCGAAAGCCTACAGGACACCATGAAGTACAAGGGCAAGCAGATGAACGTCGGCGGCCAGGTGACGGTGGGCTTCGGCTTTGCCGCCTCCGGGAATTACAGCCAGTCGAAGGTGGATGCGGATTACGCCTCGGTGCAGGAACAGTCCGGCGTGTTTGCCGGAGCCGATGGCTATCACATCAACGTGAAGGACCACACCGACCTGACCGGCGGGCTGATTACCTCCAGCGAAAGCGCGGAGCGGGCGGGTAATAACCAGTTCAGCACCGGCACGCTGAGCTGGCGCGACCTGAATAATCATTCAGATTATGAAGGCAGCGGCTTTGGCATTGGCGGCTCAATGAGTATGAATACTGACATGGGGCTGGGGAAAGACGCCGCGCCGCAAAGCAGCAAAACCGTGACCGATGAAAACGGCAATACCCAGTTGGCGACAGGCTATGCTTCGCTGGATAAAAACGTCACTTTCGGCATCGGCCACGACAGCGGTAGCGATAGCTCCACTACCCGCAGCGGGATCAATACCGACAATATCACCATCACTCGCCCGGACGGGCAGCAGCAGGCCATCGAGGGCGTGAAGACCGATATCACGACTGAAACCGCCGCAGCCAACTCCGGCAGGCTGGAAAACAACTTCGACAAGGACGACGTGTTCAAAGAGTTGAACCTGCAGGTGAGCGTCACGCGTGATTTCAAAGAGAATGCAAATCGTCAGATTGGCGATCTGCTGAATGACCAGCAGGCCGCAGCGCGGGAAGCGCTCCAGCAGGCAATCAAATCTGGCGACACCGTGAAGCAAAATGCCGCTCTGGATGAGATCTACAAGCTACAGTATCAGCGCCGATTCCTTCAGACGCTGGTCGGCATTGTTGCCGGTTCGCCGGAAGCCGCCGTGACACAAGGAACGTTGGTGCTGGCTGCCACAAAACTGCGTGAAGAAACGGCGAAAAACTCACTCCTTTCACCGGGTATCGTCGATATAGCGGGTGGACCAACGCTGAGCAATGTGTCTGCCGAAAGCAGCGCTTACGATGGACTCAAGCTCGGTGGGGTAAGGGTTGGGCTGGATATTATTTGTGGCGCGGATAATGGCCGTTGTAAAACGAAAGTGGATGCTGGCGGCAATGTTATTCGCGATGCGAACAATGTCCCGGTACTGGATTACGACGCTCAGGGCCGGGTACAGTACACCGGCAACAAGCAGTTCCCGACGCTGGTATCCATTCTTAAGGATGATAGTTCAGCGGGTCTGTATGGGTTCACGGGTGGACTCCAGGGCGATACGGGTCTCTTTGGCAAACTTACGTATGCGCCAGGCACGCTCAGAGGGGATTTCTTCGATACCCTTGTTGAAGGATTTGCTGGCACACACGATTATATCGGCGGTCAAGTGCCGGGATTCTATGACGAGACCGGAAACACATCCCGCGACCGTTCAGCGTTAGCAAAAATGGCCGCTGAGGGCTGGACCTATGCCGCAATACCTCAGGCCGCGCCGTTTGCATTAAGTGAAATAGCGTCGCCTGAATTATTAGAATTTATTTTTGCCACCCATTAAGAAAGGAAATAACGTGAAAGCACTGATGGTTTTAGTAAGCGTTTGGGTGTTATCGGGCTGTGTCGTTGCCGACATGGATTCCTCCAATTATAAATATGTTCCCTGGATCCAGCTATTCCAGAAGCCTGACGCTTCGGGTAAAACGAACGTGCAGCAACGTAAGGCGGATTTATATGCCTGTGGGGTTAATCCTCGTGCAAATCTTGATGACCCGCTATGGTCGCTGAACGGCAGTTATCCCGGTGAAACGAACGAACAGTTCATCGCAAGGACCAATAAGATTCAGGATTGCATGAGCGCGAAGGGATATAAAATATATGATTTCTCTCAGTGTGGGCCATTGAAAGCGCCGACAGGCTTATGCCCTAACTAAAACCACGCCCTCCCCTACCAATATAGGGGAGGCAAATACCAGGAATAATCTGGCCTTTAGGATTATTCCCCATTTCATCGTGAGCCAAAAAAACCAACAATTTCAGCGCTGGATTTGGCATGGAATATCCATGACATCTTTGCCGGATATATCCGGTAATATCTCACGATAAGATTGGTAAAAAGGATTACGGAAAATGAAAAAAATATCTCTGGCGGTATTAGTCGCGGCGAGCCTGACTAGCGGCGCTGCTCTGGCGGATAACCAAACTGTTTCTGTTGGCTATGCGCAGAGCAAAGTTGAGGACTTTAAAAATATTCGCGGCGTGAACGTACAATATCGTTACGAGTGGGATGCGCCGCTGAGCGTTATCGGCTCTTTCACCTATATGAGCGGTGATGACGATCAGCGTTATTATGTTGACTCTGATTCCGTTAAAAACAGCATCGACGTGAAATATTATTCTCTGATGGCCGGTCCGGCTTACCGCATCAATGAATATGTTTCTTTGTATGCGCTGGGCGGCCTGGCACACACCAAAGCTGACGTTGATACTAAATGGGTGAACGCGGGTGATAATTACACCCAGCATGACAGCACGTCTGAGAAATCGACCTCCTTCGCTTACGGCGCGGGCGTGCAGTTTAACCCAACCGCTGAACTGGCGATCAACGTCGGTTATGAAGGCACCAACGCAGACCTGCAGGGCAACCACTCCATCAACGGCTGGAACGTCGGTGTGGGTTATCGCTTCTAGTTTTGTTTGATATGTGTACTCTCTCCTGTTCGAGGAGAGAGTACACATTATCAAGCCACTCTAAAAAGGAGAGAGGATTGAAGGAACCCCCTTCAATATATGCGCCACAAACTCAGTCAGCTTCGGCAACGGACGCAAATCCTGCCGCCAGAGCAAATGTACCGGCCTGAGTTCAGGCGTAAAGTTTTCCAGCACGCGCACTAATCTTCCATCAGCCAACGCCTCTGCCACCAGCACTTCGGGCTGGAGCAATAATCCCGCACCGCCCATCGCCGCCATGCGTAATCCGTAGCCGTCGTTACAGCGCAAAATCGCATCACGCTTCCAGCGCACCTCCCCTTCCACGCCAGGCAGACGCCATTCGTTGCGCGCGGTCCAGACGGTGTGCGACAGGCAAAGGTGATCAACAAGGTCGGCAGGCGTAAGCGGCGTGCCGTGATGCGCTAAATAGTCCGGTGAGGCGCAGATCACCATCCGGTACGGGCAGAGATATTTCGCCACCAGGTAGTCATTGTGAATATCACCAATGCGGATCGCCAGATCGACGCCCTCATCCACCAGGTCCACCCTTCGGTTGGTGAGATCCAGCTCGACGCGAACGTCCGGATAGCGCCGTAAAAAAGTCGCCGTCAGCGGGGCGATTACGCAGCCGCCAAATGAGGTCGGCGCGCTGACCCGCAGCGTCCCGGCAGGCGTCGCGCGCAGCCTCTCCACTGCGCTTTCCGCAATCGAAACCTGCTCCAGCACCCGCTTCGCCTCTTCGAAGAATACGCGGCCAGCATCGGTCAGGCTTTGGCGGCGGGTATTGCGCTCCAGCAGGCGCGTGCCTAACTGAGTTTCCAGCAGCGCAATGTACTTGCCCACCATCACAGCGGACATCTCCAGTCGCATCGCCGCAGCGGTAAAACTGCCGCATTCGACCACGGCGATAAAGGTCTCCATGCCGCGAAGCTTATCCATATTGCAAACCCCTGATTAGCAATCTTCTAACTTTAGCCCAGTTTATCCGACTTTCGATTTATTAAAGAATGAAGACTCACAACCTGAAGGAGTCTGCTATGAAAATCGTTATTATCGGTGCCAGCGGTACGGTCGGCCGCGCAGTGACCAAAGAGCTAAGCCGTCATCATGAGGTGATCCGCGTGGGTCGCACGCAGGGTGATGAACGCGTTGACATCACCTCGCAGGAGAGCGTTCAGGCGCTGTTCGAAAAAATTGGGCCGGTCGATGCGATTGTCTCCGCAAGCGGTAGCCTTCACTTTGGCCCGCTGGCAACCATGAAGGACAGCGACTTCAACCAGGGATTGCAGGACAAACTGCTGGGTCAGGTGCGTCTGGCGCTGACCGGACAGCACTACCTGAATGAAGGGGGATCGATTACCTTGATAAGCGGCATCGTGGCTCACGAGCCGATAGCACAGGGCGTGAATGCCACCACGGTCAACGCCGCGCTGGAAGGGTTTGTCCGCGCCGCCGCCTGTGAACTGTCGCGCGGGATACGCATCAATCTGGTTAGCCCCACGGTGCTGACCGAATCCGCCGTTGCCTACGACGGATTCTTCCCGGGCTTTGAAAGCGTCCCCGCCGCCACCGTCGCGCTGGCCTATCGCCGCAGCGTCGAGGGTGTGCAAACTGGGCGGGTCTACAAGGTGGGTTATTAAGCCTTACGAGCGGAGATGAGCACCAGCATCGGACGCTCAGCCTCTTCGGCAAGCGCAGGCCAGGCGTCAATCTGCGCCTGCGTTGGTCCCCATTCATTGACTTCCTGAAGGGTCAGCCCGGCTTTGATCAGCGCGTTAAGCGTGGTGCCGAGCGTGCGGTGATATTTCACCACCCCGTCCGCCAGCCAGTTGCTGATCCGCTTGCCCTCGTCCTGATACTGATTCACGCCCCAGAAGCGCTCGCCGTTATCGTCGGTGAGCCAGCCCTGACGCGACGCGCAGGTGTAGATGGGATGTTCCATCGAAAAGACCAGGCTCCCACCGGGCTTAAGCGCACGCTCGATGTTGCCAAAAAGCGTGTCGAGTTCAGGCAGGTAATGCAGCGCCAACGAACTGTAAACCAGATCGAGGCTGCTTTGCGCAAGCGCCAAAGACTCCAGATCGCTGCGCTGATAGTCAATCGCCGGATCGTCCGTCAGTTCGCTGGCACGCGCGAGCATTTTCTCGGAGATGTCCACGCCCGTCACCCGCGCCGCCCCCAGCTCGCGCGCGCTGCGGCAAAACCAGCCGTAGCCGCAACCTAAATCAATCACCGATTTACCGGTCAGATCCGGCAGCATGGCCTTCAGCACGGGCCACTCCGGCGCACCGTCCAGCCCTTGCACCGAACGTGGAAGCTGCGCATAGCCTTCGAAAAAGGCCGGGTTATCGTAGATATTTTGCGCCATTACCGATCCCTCTATAAGAATGTGCTTAAGAGTATACCCCTCACCCTGCGCGCTCCTCAAAGGCTGAAGGATCCCCAGTAATTTTTGGTTCCATCGCCATGACAATGTCGCCATCCAAATATCAGACCTACAGCAATGACCTGGTCCGGCTGTAAATCGCCGAGTTGTTGACTGAAGGCCGGGGCGACGCGCATGGATGCGCGGCGAGGGCGCATTTACAGGGACGTTACAGCGCCCGTACCCGATAGTCGTAAGTCATAAGACGAGGGTACCGCGAAGCGGCGATTTTCTTGCCGGGAGCCCGGGTTGCCAGGGCGGCGGCGATTGAGCCGCCATGGCACGTTCACGAGTATTGTCGTTAAAGAGAAGCAAGGAACATAAAGTGAACGGAATGACCTCCGCAGCCGTATGTTCCCCTCACCCTCTCCCCATGTACGGTCCGGCGAGAGGGAAAAAACCTGTCAGCCCACCGTACCCCAAACCAGATTCCCCTTATGGAACGTGGCAGTGCGCGGCGAGATACGCGCCACGGCTTCGGCGGAGCAAGAGGCATCCACCAGCACAAAGCTGGCCTCGTCCTGCGCTTTCGGCCAGACGCGCTCGCCTTTATCATTCAATGGCAGCACGTCGCCGGTGGCGATCCCCAGCGAGCGGGAAAGGGTTTGTTCGTTTGGACGGATATAGAGCTGGGCATACAGGTTGGCTTTTTCCAGCATGTCGCCCAGACCGTATGGCGACCAGTGGTCGATCACGCTGTCGGTGCCCGTCATCACAAACACGCCCTTGTCGCGCAGCTGCTTGAGCGGCATGTGCATCGTGCCAATCGGCACGGTGGAGGCGATGGTGATACGTTGCGCGGCCATGCGGGTGGCGATCTCATCGACCTGCTGTTCGTTGAGCATCGCCAGCGCAAAGCCGTGGCTGATGGTGAGCTTGCCCTTCAGCTCCGGCGTTTTCTCGACGGTTTCGACCATATAATTCACCGCCGCCACGCCCGCCGGGCTGGTTTCGTGCAGGTGAATATCCACGCCCTTGTCGTAATCCAGCGCAATCTGGAACATCGTATCCAGAGATTTTTCCATCGCCGCGTCAACGTTGGTGGGGTCTAACCCGCCGACGTAGTGCGCCCCGGCTTGCATCGCTTCACGCATCAGCGGTTCGGATTTCGATAGCAGCAGGCCGTGCTGCGGGAACGCCACGATCTCGCAGTCAAATCCCGCCTTGCGGCGCGCCAGCACCGCCTGCAAATTTTCCAGATTCTTCAGGCCGGAGGTCGGTTCAATATTGCAGTGGCTGCGCGCGATCGTGGATCCTTTCGACTGAATCAGGTCGATAAGCGCCTCCGCGCGCGCCTGCGTGTAGGGTTGCAGCTCAGGCAACAGCTTATGTTCCAGGCGGATCATATCCTGAATCGTGGTGCCTGCCGGGCGGTTGAGCGAGCGCCACGGGCCGCCGTAAAACGTTTTATCCAGATGGATGTGCATGTCGCGCATCGCCGGCAGCATCAGCTTGCCGCCCGCGTCGTAATGGGGCAGCGTGGCGTCGGCGTGGGCTTTATTATCACCCAGCGCGACGATTTTACCGTCGTTGATCTCCAGCGTTTTCAGCTCGGTGCGGGTGCTAGTGGCCACGTTATTATCAAACTGGAAGCCTGCTTCCAGCAGAACGTTATCCAGATAGTAGTGTTTTGCGGTGATGTTCATCGATTTGCCCGTCTCGCAGGTTGGCTTTGCGGAATCAGCAGCATACGCGACGGAACCGGTCGCACCAAACAGCGCGCAGGCGGTGACCATTTTGCCGCTCTGGCTAATAAACTCCCGGCGGCTTTTATTCTCTTTCATCTTATCTTCCTTATTATTATGCGTTCACGATGTGGGTGCCGGTTTCACCGCGCAGTGCCGCAGGCAGGCAGTCTGGCGAGGTAATGATGACCCGTTTGCCGCCATGGCGAAGAAACTCCAGTGAGGCAACGATTTTGGGCAACATGCTGCCCGCCGGGAAATGCCCCTCCTCCTTGTAGCGCGTCATCTGCGCCACGTTCACCGTGTCCAGCGCCAGCTGGTTCGGCTTGCCAAAGTTGACGCACACTTTCTCAACGCCGGTGGTGATCACCAGCACGTCAGCGTGGATCTCACGTGCCAGCAGTGCGGTGGAGAGATCTTTATCAATCACCGCATCTACGCTCTGATAATCGCCGTTTTCTGAGCGGATCACCGGAATTCCCCCGCCGCCCGCGCCGATCACCACAAAGCCTTTTTGGGTCAGCGTTTTGATCGCGTCCGCCTCGACAATGCGCAGCGGCTGGGGTGAGGCCACCACGCGGCGGTAGCCCCGGCCTGAGTCTTCAACAAAATGCCAGTCAGGGTGGGCACGTTGTAGGTCATCACGCTGAACGTCACTAAAGAACGCACCGATCGGCTTGGTGGGATGGGTAAAGCCAGGATCGTTTTTATCCACCTCAACCTGGGTGACCACCGTGACCGCCTTTTGTTCGCCGCGCGCGGCCAGGCGGTTGTTCAGCGCCTGTTGGATCAGATAGCCGATCCCGCCCTGGGTATCCGCCACACAGTTGGCGAGCGGGGTTAGCGGCAGCCCTTCGCGCTCGTGGGCGATCTCTGCCCGACGCAGATCCAGCCCCACCTGCGGGCCGTTGCCGTGGGTCAGGACGATGTCATAATCGGAGGCCAGCATTTCCAGTACCGATTCCGCGACCGCTTTGACCGCCTGCGACTGATGTTCAATCGACTGACTGGCGTTGTCTTTGATAATGCTGTTGCCGCCGATGGCGACGACCATGAGATCTTTCATGTGTATTCCTTGAGGATAGAGCCGTCAGTTCCCGCACGTGCCACTTCACGGCTATCGAGAACGTGCTTCATCACAAACATGCCGCTCATCATCAGGTAGGCCGTAACAAACGTCAGCGAGCTGCCTTCCGCGAACCCCACTACTGGGGCGTGGATCACGCCGAACAGGGCCAGCAGCGCACCGACGGCGGCGGCAATCGCCCCGCGCAGCGGTTTATTGTTAATGGCGAAAATCGCGATACAGCCCCAGAGCATGCTGGCGAGCGGTGCACCGTTGCCCAGATGCATCAACCCTTCGTAATAAATCCCTTTGCTGTGCAGCACGTCGGTGCCAATTTTCGCCGCGTTGGTCCCCGCCGCCCCCATCACGCTGTTCATCATGGTGAGCGCCCAGTTGGCGATCCACGGGAACAGGCAGATAAAGATGACGGGGACCTCCACTTTGGGCGTTTCCCTCACCACCTGATTGGCGGTGACGACGCCGATAAACACCAGAATCGGCACGATGGCGGTCATCGGAATGATGGCGAGCATAAATGCCCCCAGCCCAAACAGCGGCACGATGAACATCGTGACGCCGGAGGCCAGCGTATATCCGATGCTGGCACCCATCGCCTTCCAGCCCGCGTGGCCGACGTAAACCGTCACCGGGAAAGGGTTGCCCATCAGGCAGCCGAGCATTGATGCCAGGCCGTTCGCTAACATCACCTTGCGCGTCGGGTAGGGATCGCCCGCCGCGTGGGCGCTTTCGATGTTTTCGAGGTCAAAGATGTAGTTCGCAAGACCCAGCGGTACCGCTGAGGCCAGATACGGCAGCGCGTGCGGCAGGCCCTGCATAAAGCTGTCAACGTGGACTTCCGGCGGGTTAAAGCCGAACGACGACATCGACGCCTTAATCGCTTCCGGGCTTTGCAGACCGGAGATCCACGCCAGCGCCGTACCGGCAATCAGCAGCAGTAAACCGGTGGGAATGCGGGCGAAGATCGGTTTCTTACCGAACCAGTTGATAAAGATCAGTAGCAGCACGATGAACGATACGGTTGGCGCTTCGAACGCCTGTAGCATCGGGTTCATCGCCAGCAGCAGCAGGCCAAGACCTGACAGGCACGACAACAGCACGGTACGCGGGATCATCTTGCGGATGGTTTCGCCGAGGAACGAGCCGCCCGCCAGGATCATCGCTTCAACAAAGCACCACACCAGGCCAATCTGGATGGCAAAGTCGGCGTCGCCGGTTTGCTGATACACCGGCATCAGCACCAGGAAGGTCACCGTAAATATCGACGGCGCGCTAGGGCCAGACGGCAGCGCGGTGACGTCGCTACGCCCGGTCTGACGCGCCATTTGCAGGCCAAACCAGGTGTAGCATACGCTCGCCACCAGCACCGCCAGCCCGAAGGCCGGCGCAATACGTCCATACACAATCTCTTTCGGGATGCCGACGACAAAAATAAGCAGCCCCATCATGGTCAGCAGGTTGGTCAGGTTATTAGTCATCAACCCGAAGTACGCCGCCCAGTCACCTCTTTTCCACTCCAGTTTCATGCTTTTCATGGATGCTTACCTTATAGGAAGTAGCGATCGCGGAAGGTCAACAGCGCCTTTTCAAAACAGCTAAACGGCGGGTGAACGATGCCCGCCCCAATCATGCCGATACCCGCGTCCTTATGGGCAATGGCGGTATTGATCACCGGCAAAATGCCGCTGCCCACCACTTTGGTGATATCAATGGCCGACGGGATGCCCATAAACGACAGCAGCGGGATGGTGACGTTAGGGTTTTCGCCGAGGGTGATTTCGCGCATCTGACGCGAGAAGTCGATGGCTTCATCCACCGTGCCGCCCACCAGCGCCACGATCGCCGGAGCCGTCGCCATCGCAAAACCGCCGATGCCATAGGTTTCAGTGATCGCGCTGTCGCCGATATCCAGACCTGAATCTTCCGGCTTGTAGCCTGCAAACATCGGGCCAATCACCTGCTGCGCCGGGCCGGTGAACCACTGCCCCGGCAGGCCGGAAATGCGCAGGCCAAATTCGTAGCCGTTGCGCGCCATGGTGGTGACGACGGTGCTGTACTCAATGCCGTGGGCAGCGTCCAGCGCGGCTTTGCACATCGCCATCCACGTCGGGCCGGAGAAGTAGTCGCTGCTGGCGACAAACTCAAATACCTGGCGCTGCTGCTCAACCGGATAGCCCGCCTGAATCAATCCCGGCGTCAGCGCCTGAATCAGCAGCGTGGTGCCTGCATTGTTGCGGTTGTGGCATTCGTCGCCCATGTGCAGCGCTTGCGCCAGCATCAGGCGCAGGTCGATTTCACCGATAATCTTCATGGCGTCGCGCAGCATCGGGCCGAGCACATCGCGCATCCAGTTCAGACGGTCGATCACGCTCTGGTCGTTGGCCCCCATGCGCAGGATCTTCGCCATCTGCTCGCTGAGGTTGGTGAAGGCGCGGTTGCCGTAGGTTTTGTTTTCGACGATATGCATAAACATCGAGGCGGACGTGACGCCTGCCATCGACCCCACGCAGTCGTGCTCGTGACACGGCGAGAAGGTGATTTTGCCGGATGCCGCCAGCCTGTCGGCCTCATCCAGATCGTTCGCCAGCCCTTCGAACACCAGCGCACCGGTTACCGCCCCCTTCATTGCCCCGCACATGTTTTCCCAAGCGACCGGTGGGCCAGCATGCAGAATGGTGGTGCGCGTCATGCCTGGCACCACGTTGATGGCCTGGTCATAGCCCACCAGCACCGGATGAGACTGAATAATGCGCTCCAGTGCTATTTTGTTAGCGGCGGCAATTTTCTCTGCCAGCGGCGCTAACGCCAGCTGGTCCAGCGCGTCGACCACCTGCATGTTGCCCTGCCCCGGCGGGGTCCAGTCCAGTTGGGTGACCGGAACGTGCTGCTTTTTCAAATCGTCGCTGAACATGGCGATGCCGACGTTAATGACGTTTAGCGGCTGGTTAAATAAGGTTTTCATCAGGCTTTCTCTCCTTTGCAGACGAATTCACGCGCCAGTAATCCGGTATTGGTACTGCTGCTGGCCCAGATAACGCCCGCATCGGTGAGCAACTGACACTGCTGCGCGAGCGACGGGGTATCGAGATCGGTGCCCAGCACGTAGCCGAGAATTTCCAGCGGACGGTTGTCTGCCTTTGCAATCGCCTGCGCCTCTTTAATGGCGTCGATCATCACGCCGACCGGGTCTTCATGCGAGCCGAAGCCGAGCACGAAATCCATCACAATCACGCCCACCTCAGGATCGCGCGCCTCTTGCAGCAGACGGCTGATGCGATTGGTCGGGTCGATCATCGGGTGCGGTTTGCCATTGGTGAAATCGTCATCGCCAAAGTCGAGGAAGGTGTGGGCCTGGCTGACGTTAATGTCGGCCAACCGTTTCGTAGGGTCTGGCTGAATGTTGCTGTAAACGTCATCGAATTTTTCCAGCGCCGCGAACATCGCTTCGTCGCACAGCGTGCCACCGCAGAACAGGCCGCGGATGTACTTCTGCTGCGGCGTCAGGCGAGCGCGGACCTCTTCGATCAGCGGCCAGTTAAGCGGATGCAGATCAAGCGACTCTTTTTTGATGCCGGTAAGAAGTACCGCTTTCAGCGCGGCTTCTTTGGTGGCGCGGGCGAAACGCAGGCCGTCTTCGTCAGCAGGCGGTTCGTTGCGACCCAGGAAGCAGACCACGACCGGTTTACGGCAGGTGCGCGCACGGGCCAGCACTTTTTCAGCCACAGACGGCGCGGGCGGTTTGGAGATCAGCACAATGACCTCGGTGGCGTCGTCGGCTTCAAGCATGTCGATGGCATCGAGCATCATCAGGCCGCCGATTTTCTCGCTGAGATCGCGCCCACCGGTGCCAATAAGCTGGGAGATACCGCCGCCGAACTCGTGAATACGTGCGCTCAGCTCCTGGCTGCCGGTCCCGGACGCGCCGACAATGCCAATCGGCCCACGACGGACCGCGTTGCCAAAGCACAGCGCCGCGCCGTTAATGATGGCGGTGCCGCAGTCCGGCCCCATCATCAGTAGCCCTTTTTTGTGCGCCAGCTGCTTGAGTGCCAGCTCATCTTCCAGCGAAACGTTGTCGGAAAAGAGCATCACATTGAGATCGTTTTCCAGCGCCTGACGGGCTTCGCGGGCAGCAAAGGTGCCGTTGACCGAGATAACCGCCAGGTTGCTGTCGGGACGATGCGTTTTGGCGCTGGCCAGAGTGGCGTAGCGCGATTCGTGTGAGCCCGCGTGCGCTTTGCGAGTGAACAAGGCTTCGATTGCCGCCAGGGTTTCGTCACTGGCGGCCTCGCCTTTAATCACTATCATCAGGTCGCCATTTTTGGCTTCCTGCAATTCCGGCGTTAATAAGCCGAGATTTTTCAGCACGCCTTTGTTCATTTCGGTCGCCATGGCCACAAACGCCTGTTCAACGCCGGGTAATTTATTGGCCTTTGTCGAAACGGACATAAGCGAAACAGAATCAAAATAGGTATTTTTCTTTATGACGATTTTAATGGGCATTATTTCCTCCCGAATGCGGGCAAAAGGGGGCTGTCATCATGTTTAAGGCATGATGGTAAAAGGGATATTTTTTATATCAGGCAAGCCCGATGCGGCTTGCCGAAAGTATTACGCGCCTGCGGCCAGCAGAAGGTCGGCGATCGGGTGGTAGTCTTTTTCGCGCGCCAGTTCGAGCGGTGATTTGCCGTATTTGTCAGTCATGTGCGGATTCGCGCCGTGGTCGAGCAGCAGCTTGACGATCTCCTGCTGTTTTGCGCCGCCGTCGTTTAAGACGATGGCCTCCAAAAGCGGCGTCCAGCCGACGAAATTGGTGTGGTTGACGTTGATGTCCGTGCGCGTCAGCAGCTCGCGCACAATCTCCACGTGACCTTTTTCGCTGGCTGGCGTAATACCAACGCCGCCAAATCGGGACAGACGATCGAGATCCGGATTGGCAGGCAATACAATGCGCAGCAGGGTGAGATCGTTAGTCAGGCAGCTAATCAGGAAAGGGTTAAAACAGGTTTGATCCTGCTTATCAATATCCGCTCCGGCGGAAATGAGTAATTCAACGCACGGATAATGCTTATTCAGGCTGGCAATAATAATGGCGGTTCTTTTTTGACGATTGGTGACGTTGATATCGACGCCTTTCTCCAGACAGGCCGCCAACGCCTCGGCGTTGCCCTGTTCTGCCGCCAGCAGAAATTCAGTGACGAGTGCATGTTCAGACATATTCAAACTCCTGATGTTTCCATTACTGATGACTTGAGAATAGCAACAGCCGATCCATAAAAGAATCCGCTTAAAAATGATTCATCGACAGTCAATTCATTGTTGATGTAAATTCAACAGTTCGGTCAAAACGTGCGTCTGTGCAACCTTTTTCTTATGTTTTACCGCTTTTTAACGCCCCAACCTGCATTATGCTTATGGCTTACGAAGCCTTGAATATCGCGGCTCTCAGCAAAATATCAGAACTGTGACCGGCTTCAAATGAGTTGTAGCCGCGTTGTTAAAATATGTTCAAAACTGATGGCTACCTGGAGCGGTGATATGAATTCTATCTTTACTGAAGAGAACCTTCTGGCGTTCACCACGGCGGCACGCTTTGGCAGTTTTAGCAAAGCCGCCGCCGAGCTTGGGGTGACGACGTCCGCCATCAGCTACACCATCAAGCGGATGGAAACCGGGCTCGACGTGGTGCTGTTTGTGCGTAATACACGCAGCATTGAGCTTACCGAATCAGGATCTTACTTTTATCGTAAGGCCACCGATTTGCTGAACGACTTTTATGCCATTAAGCGCGGGATTGATACCATTTCGCAGGGGATCGAAGCGCGGGTGCGGATTTGCATTAATCAGCTTTTATATACGCCACGCCACACGGCGCGGCTGCTTCAGGTGCTGAAAAAGCAATTTCCTACCTGTCAGATTACGGTGACGACAGAGGTGTATAACGGCGTCTGGGATTCGATCATTAACAACCAGGCCAATATTGCGATTGGCGCACCAGACACCTTGCTGGATGGCGGCGGTATTGATTACACGGAAATTGGGGCCGTTCGTTGGGTATTTGCAATTGCCCCTGAACATCCCCTGGCCTTTACACCGGAACCTATCGCCGAAAGTCAGCTTCGCCTTTATCCCAATATCATGGTCGAGGACACAGCGCATACCATTAATAAAAAAGTGGGATGGTTGTTACACGGTCAGGAGGCAATTCTGGTACCCGATTTTAACACCAAATGTCAGTGTCAGATTTTAGGCGAAGGCATTGGCTTTTTACCCGAACATATGGCCCGAGAAGCGGTGACAGAGGGATTACTGGTGACGCGCCGGATTAATAATCCGCGCCAGGATTCCCGCATGCTGCTGGCAACACAGCATGCGGCGACCGGTCAGGTTACCCGCTGGATCAAACAGCAGTTTGGCCCAGCGGGAATATTAACCGGAATTTACGATGATTTATTGTGGCGGACCTGATGCGATTAGTTACGCGTTTGCACCCAGAAGGCGTGAATCAGACCAGGGATATAACCCAGAAGCGTCAGGACAATATTGAGGATAAACGCCCAGCCAAAACCTTTACCGAGCAGCACGCCCAAAGGCGGTAAAATAATCGTGAAAACCACACGCCAGAAACCCATACATTCTCCATGCAAGCTAAACAGGTAATTGTAAAAAAAGAGATTTATCTCTAAGCGTAGCGAGTTTAGCGCGCTACGCCATTCCCCTCGTGCGCTTTTACGCGCTTTTACCCTCTTTACATCGGCTTTACCTGGCGATTAAGGAGTACGGGCGCATAACAACTGTACCCATCACGGTGCGTGGGATAAGGTTAAGTAAACCACAACGAGGAGGTAACTATGTTTTCTGTTGGCGATCTTGTGCAACCGCGTATGGGCGGCCCAAAGCTGAAAGTTATTGAAGTGCATGACGATCAAATCGTCGCGGTGCAGGCGGGTAATGAGCAGGGAGAGAAGTTCACGCTAAAGGCAGCGGACGTGACGCTGTATAAAGAAGACGGCGATTTCGGCGTTTGCTGATATTCCGGGCGGAGCAATACCGCCCGGCGATATAACTCTTAGATCAAGAAATCGTCCAGTGTTTTGCCATTGGCCAGCGCGTTGGCGATTGGCTTTGGCGTACGACCCTGACCGGTCCAGGTTTTTTCTTCGCCGTTCACGTCAGTAAAACGATATTTTGCTTCACGTGCTTTACGTTTTTGCGCCTGGCTGGTGCCTTTAAGAACATCTTTGCCTAACAGGTCTTCCGGAGAAATACCGTCAGCTTTCATACGCTCCAGCAGTGCAGTAATTTTCTCCTGCTGTTCGGCTTGTTGCTGCTGCAATTCACCCTGCTCATTACGTTTTTCTTCAGTAACGATTCTGAATTTTTCCAGCATTTCTTCAAGCACTTCAACGGAAAAATCACGCGCCATGGCGCGAAGGGTACGGATATTATTAAGATTTTGTAACATTGAAGACATATTACTGAAGACCTTTTAGAGTGGATGAAAAAATCATTAATGCATTATGGTAATCCACTTTACTTTAAATATCCAGCGCCATTCCTTCCAGACATTTATTGAGGATATTGATGATATATTTAATTAAATATCGTTAACGTTATTTACATTCATAGATTTTTACCATTGCGCCATCTCAATCAATTCCTAAAAGAGCCTTGCCGTAATATATAAAAGAAGTACCACCCGCCACTATTCGCACTAACACTGGTGAGCAGCCAACCAATCAGCCCAATACATTGATTTAAAAGCACATTAACTATCATGAAACAGAAAATAACGAAGCGCACAGAAAACACTCACCTTTAGAGAGTTTTATGGACAAAACGCCATTAAATAAAAATTTATCACTCATTGCGCGCTTCAAACCAGAGATATACCCTATACACGTCAAATAAACCAACCTAATGCACTAGAAGCAGCGGGCAAACCGACTATATTGTGTTTTTCTCAAGGAGTTTGGACATGTTCTCACCACAGTCTCGCCTGCGTCACGCGGTGGCAGACACTTTTGCGATGGTGGTTTACTGTTCTGTTGTGAACATGCTGATCGAGATTTTCCTGTCAGGAATGTCTTTCGAGCAGTCCCTTTCTTCTCGTCTGGTGGCGATTCCGGTCAATATTCTGATTGCCTGGCCTTATGGCTTTTACCGCGATGCCGTGATGCGCGTGGCGCGTCGTGTTAGCCCGTCAGGCTGGCTCAAAAGCCTCGCTGATGTGCTGGCTTACGTGACGTTTCAGTCCCCGGTATACGTGGCGATTTTGCTGACCGTGGGTGCGGACTGGCATCAGATTGCCGCCGCGGTCAGTTCAAATATAGTGGTATCGATGTTGATGGGAGTGGTATACGGCTACTTTCTTGATTACTGCCGCCGCCTGTTTAAAGTCAGCGCTTACGGCCAGGCCAAAGCGTAATGCAACGCGACTGGCCGCCGCCAGTCGCCTGTTTATTGCGGTTGCGGTTCGCCGAACAAGCCCGTCAGAAAACGTTCAAGCGCCATGCGAGAGCTGAAACCGTGCGGTATTCCGTAATGTTGATGGTTTTCACCCGCTAAATAGAGCGGAAATTCCTGGTAGTGATCGCAGGTTTTAATATCGGTTGCAGGATCGGCATACGGCAAACTTCTGTCTTTAAGCGTGGGGTGAATAATCAGCGCGGTGCGCCCCATTCTCGCTTCGCGGTTTACATAAACATAATTCTCACCTCGGCGATAGCCATAGGCTTTTTGCGTCACGGCATCCATGGTAAATCCCGCTTTTTCAAGAACGCGCGCCACCTCATCGGGTCGTAAATACATATTCTTTCCTCGTTATCTTTTCCTGCGGCGGCAACCTTACCGTATTCAGTATTGGCAACGCTTTCAGATAAATCCATAAACGCCACGATATGTCGCAATGAGCTTCAGATATTAAAATCCTGGGCTAAACTGAATGTGAACACAAATTATGGAGGATCGTATGTTTAACAGACCGAACCGAAACGATATTAATGACGACGCCCTGGATATTCGTAATGATGTCAGCCAATTAGCCGACACGCTTGAAGAGGTACTGAAGTCCTGGGGTTCTGATGCGAAGGATGAGGCGGATGTCGCCAGACGTAAGGCTCAGTCTTTGCTACGTGAAACCCGCGCCAGAATGAACGGTCGCTCGCGTACTTCGCAAGCAGCCTGTGATGCTATCGGCTGTGCTAACACCTTCATCCGTGAAAAACCCTGGTGTGCTGTTGGTACTGTTGCCGCCGTGGGTATTTTTGTCGGGGCGCTACTGACCCTGCGTAAATAATCCCCCACGCGCTGTTATGTGACCCTCGTTCGCTTCTGCGAGCGGGGGTTTTATTTTTTTGGGCAGTCAATCACCAGAAACCCCGTACAGCGTGCTCCTCCGCAAGGCATTCGTCAGCATAGCCACACTCCGCACAAATTCCCATATGTTGTATGGTTGAAACTTTTATCAACTACATCTAGTATTCCTTTTAGCTTAACACCCACAATTTGACGCGCCGACTCGCGTCGTACTCTCATTCTAAATGGAAATACGAATCATGAGCATTATTATTTACACTCGTAACAACTGCGTACAATGCCACGCCACGAAACGCGCAATGGAAAGTCGCGGCGTGGCCTTTGAGATGGTGAATGTGGATCTGGTTCCCGATGCCGCCGACACGCTGCGAGAACAAGGCTTCCGACAACTGCCGGTCGTGTTCGCCGGGGAAACCCGCTGGTCTGGCTTTCGCCCGGACATGATTAACCGTCTGCATGCTCAGGCCGCCAGCGCGTGAGTACGCTCGTCTACTTTTCCAGCAGCTCGGAGAACACGCTCCGCTTTATCGAGCGCGTTGGGCTGCCCGCCGTGCGCATTCCACTTAACGAGCGCGAGCGTATTCAGGTAGACGAACCTTATGTTCTGGTGGTCCCCAGCTATGGCGGCGGCGGAACGGCAGGTGCGGTGCCGCGTCAGGCCATCCGCTTTCTTAACGACCCGCACAATCGCGCGCTGATTCGCGGGGTGATCGCAGCAGGCAATCGCAACTTTGGCGAAGCTTTTTGCCGGGCCGGGGATGTTATTTCTCAAAAGTGCGGCGTGCCGTATCTCTATCGCTTCGAACTGATGGGGACACAGCAGGACGTAGAAAACGTGCGTAAAGGAGTGAACGAATTTTGGCAACGACAACCGCAGAACGCGTGATTCAGGGATCGATGGACTATCATGCGCTTAACGCCATGCTCAACCTGTACGACAGCGAGGGGCGTATCCAGTTTGGTAAAGACAGCGAGGCAGTGGACGCTTTTTTCGCGACCCATGTGCGCCCCAATACCCTGACCTTTGCCAGCCAAAATGAACGCCTCGACACCCTCGTAAAGGAAGGGTATTACGAAGAGCGCGTGCTGGCTCGCTACGATCGCGATTTTATTGTGACGCTATTTGAACAGGCACATGCCAGCGGTTTTCGTTTCAAAACCTTCCTCGGCGCGTGGAAGTATTACACCAGCTACACGCTAAAAACCTTCGACGGCAAACGCTATCTCGAGAGCTTTGAAGACCGGGTTTGCATGGTGGCATTGACCCTGGCGCAGGGCGATGAAAATCTGGCGCAGCGGCTGACGGATGAGATGCTCTCCGCCCGTTTTCAGCCTGCGACGCCCACGTTTCTGAACTGCGGTAAAGCGCAGCGTGGCGAGCTGGTTTCCTGCTTCCTGCTGCGTATTGAAGACAATATGGAGTCGATTGGTCGCGCGGTGAACTCTGCCCTGCAATTATCAAAACGCGGCGGCGGCGTGGCGTTTTTGCTTTCGAATCTGCGCGAGTCCGGCGCGCCGATCAAGCGTATAGAGAACCAGTCTTCGGGGGTGATCCCGGTGATGAAAATGCTGGAAGATGCGTTTTCCTACGCGAACCAGCTTGGCGCTCGTCAGGGCGCGGGCGCGGTGTATCTCCATGCGCATCACCCGGATATCCTGCGTTTTCTTGATACCAAGCGCGAAAATGCCGATGAAAAAATTCGCATCAAAACGCTGTCGCTCGGCGTAGTCATCCCGGATATCACCTTCCAGCTTGCGAAAGAAAACGCACAAATGGCGTTGTTCTCACCTTATGATATCGAGCGCCTTTACGGAAAACCTTTTGGCGATGTGGCCATCAGCGAGTTGTACGATGAACTGGTC
The DNA here is from genome assembly GCF_059766475.1 of Enterobacter sp. SCRI0065. Lineage (NCBI taxonomy): Bacteria > Pseudomonadati > Pseudomonadota > Gammaproteobacteria > Enterobacterales > Enterobacteriaceae > Enterobacter > Enterobacter sp. SCRI0065. The sequence goes on from NZ_JCBAJB010000007.1 coordinate 65,311, forward strand.
GCCGACGATCGCGTGCGTAAAAAGTACATCAGCGCCCGCGATTTCTTCCAGACTCTGGCCGAGATCCAGTTTGAATCCGGCTATCCGTACATCATGTATGAAGACACGGTGAACCGCGTCAACCCGATCGCCGGGCGCATCAACATGAGTAACCTGTGCTCGGAGATTTTGCAGGTCAACAGCGCGTCGACCTATGACGAAAACCTGGATTATGCCGATACCGGGAAAGATATCTCCTGCAACCTGGGCTCGCTGAATATTGCCCACACCATGGATTCGCCCGATTTTGGCCGCACGGTGGAAACCGCGATCCGCGGGCTAACGGCGGTGTCTGATATGAGCCATATCCGCAGCGTGCCGTCGATTGAAGCGGGTAACGCCGCCTCGCACGCCATAGGACTCGGTCAGATGAACCTGCACGGCTATCTGGCGCGCGAAGGTATCGCGTACGGCAGCGCGGAAGGACTGGACTTTACCAACCTCTATTTCTACACCATTACCTGGCACGCGCTGAACACCTCGATGATGCTGGCGCGTGAGCGCAACCAGCGATTCGCAGGGTTTGAGCATTCTCGTTATGCGAGCGGCGAGTATTTTAGCCAGTATCTGCAAGGCGACTGGCAACCCAAAACCGAGAAGGTGCGCGCGCTGTTTGCCCGTGCCGGTATTAGGTTGCCGACGTTTGAGATGTGGCAGCAGCTGTGCGACGACGTGATGCGCTACGGCATCTATAACCAGAATCTGCAGGCGGTGCCGCCGACCGGATCGATCTCCTACATTAATCACGCGACGTCGAGCATTCACCCGATCGTCTCGAAAATCGAAATCCGCAAGGAAGGCAAAACCGGCCGCGTTTACTACCCTGCCCCGTTTATGACCAACGAGAACCTGGCGATGTATCAGGATGCGTATGAAATCGGGCCTGAGAAAATCATCGATACCTACGCTGAGGCCACAAAGCATGTGGATCAAGGGTTGTCTTTGACGCTGTTTTTCCCCGATACCGCCACCACGCGCGATATCAACAGGGCGCAGATTTACGCCTGGAAAAAAGGCATTAAGACGCTGTATTACATTCGCCTGCGCCAGCTTGCGCTGGAAGGCACCGAAATCGAAGGCTGCGTGTCCTGCGCGCTGTAAGGAGCAAGAATGAAACTGTCGCGAGTCAGCGCCGTTAACTGGAACAAGATTCAGGACGATAAAGATCTGGAGGTCTGGAACCGCCTGACCAGCAACTTTTGGCTGCCTGAAAAAGTGCCGCTGTCGAATGATATCCCGGCGTGGCAAACGCTGAGCCACGCCGAGCAGCAGCTGACAATCCGCGTCTTTACCGGGTTAACTCTGCTGGACACGATCCAGAATACCGTAGGCGCACCGGCGCTGATGGCCGATGCACTGACGCCGCATGAAGAGGCGGTGATGTCGAATATCAGCTTTATGGAGGCAGTACACGCCCGGTCTTACAGCTCGATTTTTTCAACGCTGTGTCAGACCAAAGACGTGGACGCGGCCTATTTATGGAGTGAAGAGTCAGAATCGCTGCAACGTAAGGCGCAGCTGGTGCTGGAGTATTATCACGCCGATGAGCCGTTGAAGAAGAAAATCGCCAGCGTGTTTCTGGAATCGTTCCTCTTCTATTCAGGGTTCTGGCTGCCGATGTACTGGTCGAGCCGTGGCAAGCTGACGAATACCGCCGATTTGATTCGACTGATCATTCGCGATGAAGCGGTTCACGGGTATTACATTGGCTATAAATATCAAAAAGGACTGGAAAAAATCAGTGAAGAAAAGCGCGATGAGCTGAAAGGTTTTGCGCTCGATTTGCTGATGGATCTTTATGATAACGAACTGGCTTACACCGCCGAACTCTATGCCGGAACGGGCTGGGAAGAGGATGTGCAGGCGTTCCTTTGCTATAACGCCAATAAGGCGCTGATGAACCTCGGTTACGAAGCGCTGTTCCCGCCGGAAATGGCGCAAGTGAATCCGGCGATTCTGGCGGCGCTTTCACCGAATGCCGACGAAAATCACGACTTCTTTTCGGGGTCTGGGTCATCGTATGTCATGGGAAAAGCGGTGGAAACCGAGGACGCGGATTGGGATTTTTGATCAGTAATATAGCGATCGTTAATTTACTATAAATCCTAAAAGCATCGGTTTTTATTTCGCCAGCAACTACACTGTCATTATCTCTTCATATTCACCTGAATTATTCCGATTCAGGTGATATTCCGCTATGCATTGACAAAAAATATCAGAAAAATTCAACTGGCGCTCAGCCCTTATCTCATGGGAAATTCAGCCGTTTCGCTTACGGCAGAATTCGCGCCCTCAGCGGGCTCAGGGTTGTCTCAGATTCTCAGTATGTTAGGGTATTGCCTGGTAATTATTTCCACTGGTAATCATATCGACTCAAATAAATAACAGGAAATAGTCTATTGCATGGCAATTAAATTAGAAGTTAAGAATCTCTATAAAGTATTTGGCGAGCATCCACAGCGTGCTTTCAAATATATCGAAAAAGGACTTTCGAAAGAACAAATCCTGGAAAAAACGGGGCTATCGCTTGGCGTTAAAGACGCCAGTCTGGCCATTGAAGAAGGCGAGATTTTCGTCATCATGGGATTATCCGGCTCGGGTAAATCGACCATGGTTCGCCTTCTCAATCGCCTGATTGAACCCACTCGCGGACAGGTACTGATTGATGGCGTAGATATTGCCAAAATATCCGATGCTGAACTCCGTGAAGTGCGCAGGAAAAAGATTGCGATGGTCTTTCAGTCATTCGCGCTAATGCCACATATGACGGTACTCGATAATACCGCCTTCGGTATGGAATTAGCGGGAATCCCTGCCGTTGAACGCCAGGAAAAAGCGCTGGACGCCCTGCGTCAGGTTGGCCTTGAAAATTATGCCCACGGTTATCCCGATGAACTCTCTGGCGGTATGCGCCAGCGTGTCGGATTAGCGCGCGCATTAGCCATCAATCCCGATATTTTATTAATGGATGAAGCCTTCTCAGCGCTCGATCCATTAATTCGTACCGAGATGCAGGATGAACTGGTAAAACTGCAGGCGAAACATCAGCGTACCGTGGTCTTTATTTCTCACGATCTTGATGAAGCCATGCGTATTGGCGATCGCATTGCCATTATGCAAAACGGTGAAGTGGTCCAGGTCGGTACGCCGGATGAAATTCTGAATAATCCCGCAAATGATTATGTGCGCACCTTCTTCCGTGGCGTGGATATTAGCCAGGTATTTAGCGCAAAGGATATTGCCCGTCGTGCGCTGAACGGCATTATTCGCCGCACGCCGGGCTTTGGCCCGCGCTCGGCGTTGAAGCTGTTACAGGATGAAGACCGCGAATACGGCTATGTGATTGAACGCGGTAACAAATATGTTGGCATTGTCTCCATCGACTCACTGAAAACCGCATTAAGCGAAAATCAGGGAATCGATGCGGCGTTAATCGACGCTCCGCTTGCCGTGGACGCCGAAACGCCGCTCAGCGAGTTGCTTTCTCACGTGGGCCAGGCACCGTGCGCGGTACCGGTTATTGGGGAAGAACAACAGTACGTCGGCATCATTTCAAAACGCATGCTGCTGCAGGCTTTAGATCGCGAGGGGACAAACAATGGCTGATCAATCTAATCCGTGGGGAACCACAGAGGCGGCGGATAGCGCCGCACAATCCGCAGACGCGTGGGGCTCAACGCCGGCACCGGCAGACGGCGGCGGTGCCGCAGACTGGCTGAACAGCGCGCCGGCACCCGCACCTGAGCATTTCAATATTATGGACCCGTTCCATAAAACGCTGATCCCGCTGGATAGCTGGGTGACCGAAGGCATCGACTGGGTGGTGACCCACTTCCGCCCCGTGTTCCAGGGCATTCGCGTGCCGGTGGATTACATCCTTAATGGCTTCCAGCAGATGATGCTGGGTATGCCTGCGCCAGTGGCGATCGTGCTATTTGCCCTGATCGCCTGGCAGTTTGGCAGCGCGGGGATGGGCATCGCGACGCTTATTTCGCTGATTCTGATTGGCGCTATCGGCGCGTGGTCACAGGCGATGATAACCCTGGCGCTGGTGCTGACCGCCCTGCTGTTCTGCGTGGTGATTGGTCTGCCGATGGGGATTTGGCTGGCGCGCAGCCCTAAGGCCGCGAAGATTATTCGGCCACTGTTGGATGCGATGCAAACCACCCCGGCGTTTGTTTACCTGGTCCCTATCGTCATGCTGTTCGGTATCGGCAACGTACCGGGCGTGGTGGTGACCATTATCTTCGCCCTGCCGCCGATTATTCGTCTGACAATTCTGGGCATTAATCAGGTGCCTGCCGATTTGATCGAAGCATCCCGCTCGTTTGGCGCAAGCCCGCGACAGATGCTGTTCAAAGTCCAGCTACCGCTGGCCATGCCCACCATTATGGCGGGAGTTAATCAGACGCTGATGCTCGCCCTCTCCATGGTAGTGATCGCCTCGATGATCGCCGTTGGCGGGCTTGGCCAGATGGTACTGCGCGGCATTGGCCGTCTCGATATGGGGCTTGCCACCGTGGGCGGCGTAGGGATTGTTATCCTCGCCATCATTCTTGACCGCCTGACGCAGGCTGTCGGTCGCGATTCTCGCAGTCGCGGCAACCGTCGCTGGTACACCACCGGCCCGGTCGGGTTAATCACCCGCCCTTTCATTAAATAAGGAACAACGATGCGACATTCCGTACTTTTTGCCACAGCGTTTGCCACCCTTGTCTCCACCAGCACGTTCGCCGCTGAACTGCCGGGTAAAGGCATTACCGTACAACCTATTCAGAGCACCATCTCTGAAGAGTCTTTCCAGACGATGATTGTCAGCCGTGCGCTGGAAAAGCTGGGCTATACGGTGAATAAGCCAAGCGAAGTCGATTACAACGTGGGTTATACCTCCATCGCGTCTGGCGATGCGACGTTTACCGCCGTGAACTGGCAGCCGCTGCATGATGATATGTATACCGCCGCGGGCGGCGACAAGAAATTCTACCGTGAAGGGACGTTCGTGACCGGTGCCGCCCAGGGTTACCTGATCGACAAAAAAACCGCCGACCAGTACCACATCACCAACATTGAGCAGTTGAAGGATCCTAAGATCGCTAAACTGTTCGACACCAACGGTGACGGCAAAGCCGACATGATGGGCTGCTCGCCAGGCTGGGGTTGTGAAGCGGTAATTAATCATCAGAACAAAGCGTTTGATCTGGAAAAAACCGTCGACGTGAGCCACGGGAATTACTCGGCCATGATGGCGGATACCATCGCGCGCTTCAAAGAAGGCAAGCCGATTATCTATTACACCTGGACACCGTACTGGGTGAGCGATGTGATGAAGCCTGGCAAAGACGTGGTGTGGTTGCAGGTGCCGTTCTCCTCGCTTCCGGGCGAGCAGAAAGATATCGACACCAAGCTGCCAAACGGCATGAACTATGGTTTCCCGGTGAACACCATGCACATCGTTGCCAACAAAGTCTGGGCTGAGAAAAACCCAGCCGCAGCGAAGCTGTTCTCGGTGATAAAACTGCCGCTGGCGGATATCAACGCACAGAACGCCATGATGCATGCAGGCAAATCGTCAGAAGCCGATGTCCAGGGTCACGTTGACGGCTGGATCAAAGCCCACCAGCAGCAGTTTGACGGCTGGGTGAAAGAGGCGCTGGCTGCGCAGAAGTAAAAAACACAACCTTACCCCTCACCCTCTCCCCTTTGGGGTGAGGGGTATAAACCGCACAAACCACCACGCAACAATTCCCCACCGTTCGCAATCATCCGTTATTATTGATTTCCGGAAATATAATCACTCAACTAATGATTCCAGAACCTAATGACGAAAACTTCTCAAGGGCTTAGCCCGGCACTGATCCTGTTAATGTCTGTGGCTACCGGCCTTGCCGTTGCCAGTAACTATTACGCCCAGCCTCTGCTTGAAACCATCGCACGCGCGTTTTCACTCTCTGCCAGTTCAGCAGGCTTTATCGTCACTGCCGCACAGCTTGGCTATGCGGCTGGCCTGCTGTTCCTGGTGCCCTTGGGCGATATGTTCGAACGTCGCCGGCTGATTGTCGTGATGACGCTGCTTGCCGCAGGCGGGATGCTGATTACCGCCTCCAGCCAGTCACTGGGAATGATGATCCTGGGCACCGCGCTGACCGGACTGTTCTCGGTTGTGGCACAAATACTGGTTCCGCTGGCGGCCACGCTCGCCGCCCCGGAAAAACGCGGCAAAGTGGTCGGCACTATTATGAGCGGCCTGCTGCTGGGTATTCTGCTGGCCCGAACGGTGGCCGGACTGCTGGCAAGCATTGGCGGGTGGCGTACCGTTTACTGGGTGGCTTCCGTTTTAATGGTCTTTATGGCGCTGGCGCTGTGGCGTGGACTGCCAAAAGTAAAACAGGAAAACCACCTAAATTATCCGCAGCTTCTTGGTTCGGTTTTCAGCCTGTTCACGCAGGATAAACTGCTACGTACCCGCGCACTTCTTGGCTGTTTCACCTTCGCCAATTTCAGCATTTTGTGGACGTCAATGGCGTTTCTGCTAGCCTCTCCGCCGTTTAATTATTCCGAGGGGATGATTGGTCTGTTTGGTCTGGCGGGCGCGGCGGGCGCATTGGGTGCGCGTCCGGCGGGTGGGTATGCCGATAAAGGTAAATCTCATCTGACGACGAGCGCAGGACTGGTGCTATTGCTGCTTTCCTGGGCGGCTGTCTGGTATGGACAGGTTTCTGTGCTGGCGTTGATCGTCGGTATTCTGGTGCTAGACCTCACCGTGCAGGGCGTGCATATCACTAACCAGACCGTTATCTATCGCGTACAACCCGAGGCGCGTAACCGCCTGACCGCAGGCTACATGACCAGTTACTTTATCGGCGGCGCGGCGGGTTCGTTGATTTCCGCCTCGGCGTGGCAGCATGCGGGCTGGAGCGGCGTGTGTCTGGCAGGAACGGTGATGGCGGTGCTGAATCTGCTGGTCTGGTGGCGCGGTTATCATCGTCAGGAAGCAATAAACTAACCTTTACCCTACTGCGGGGTCTCTTAGGGTGTTAAGCCGCCCCGCAGTCTGTTAAGGTTAGCGTAATCATATATTCCATCAATTTTAATGTGGGTGACATATTAACTTCCAGTATGAATAGTTCAGACCTGTTAGCTAATCCCCGTCGCCGCATCCCGTCTTTCATGGGTTCATACCCCACCGTTTTTGTGCCTACCGGGTTACGGATTCACCCGGCACTTTCTGACAGTGATATCAACCCAGCGGATATAACCGCACAAATAATTCATTTACATTATTTGTCACTGTCGTTACTATATCGACTGTAATTAATGAGGTCATACCCAAATGGATAGTTCGTTTACCCCCATTGAACAAATGCTTAAATTTCGCGCCAGTCGTTACGAGGACTTCCCATACCAGGAGATCCTGCTGACTCGTTTGTGCATGCACATGCAAGGCAAACTGCTGGATAACCGCAATAAGATGCTGAAAGCTCAAGGGATTAACGAGACGTTGTTTATGGCGTTAATCACCCTGGAGTCTCAGGAAGATCACAGCATTCAGCCATCCGAACTGAGTTGCGCGCTGGGTTCATCCCGCACCAATGCGACCCGTATCGCCGATGAGCTGGAAAAACGCGGCTGGATTGAACGCCGTGAAAGCGACAACGATCGCCGTTGCTTGCATCTGCAATTGACCGACAAAGGTCACGAATTCCTGCGCGGGGTGCTTCCACCTCAGCATAACTGTCTGCACCAACTCTGGTCTGCACTGAGCACTTCCGAGCGCGACCAGCTTGAGCAAATCACTCGTAAACTTCTCACCCGTCTGGATAAGATGGATGAAGAAGGCGTTATTCTTGAGGCACTCAGCTAACGCGACGACACGCTCAACCATCCAGATTTAATAAGAAAACTGACAGGCCAGCACGTAACACTGCTGGCCTTTCTGACAACAGGTCGGCTCAGCCGATGTGAAAATAAGAAGATCGTGGAGAACAACAATGAGCGCAAATGCGGAGAATACACTCCCGCAGCAACCAGCTAACAAGAAAGGCAAACGTAAAGGTGCCCTTCTTGTGCTGACCTTGCTCTTTATTTTTATTGCTGTGGCATATGGGATTTATTGGTTTTTAGTACTGCGTCATGTTGAGGAGACAGATGATGCGTACGTGGCAGGGAACCAGGTTCAGATTATGGCGCAGGTGTCGGGCAGCGTGACGAAAGTCTGGGCTGACAATACCGACTTTGTGCAAAAAGGGGACGTGCTGGTCACGCTCGATCCGACCGATGCCCAGCAGGCGTTTGAAAAAGCGCAGACCGAGCTGGCGTCCAGCGTCCGTCAAACCCGTCAGTCGATGATCAACAGCAAGCAATTGCAGGCGAGTATCGATGTTCAAAAAACCGCACTGGCGCAGGCGCAAAGCGATCTTAATCGTCGCGTACCGCTCGGCACCGCCAATCTGATTGGCCGTGAAGAGTTGCAACACTCGCGTGATGCGGTTGCCAGCGCGCAGGCGCAGCTTGACGTGGCGATTCAACAGTACAACGCCAATCAGGCAATGATTCTGGGCTCCAGCCTGGAAGATCAGCCTGCCGTAAAACAGGCTGCGACCGAAGTGCGTAACGCCTGGCTTGCCCTGCAACGTACCAAAATCGTCAGCCCAATGACCGGTTACGTATCCCGCCGTTCCGTGCAACCTGGCGCACAGATTAGCCAAACTACGCCGTTGATGGCGGTGGTTCCGGCCAGCAACCTGTGGGTGGATGCGAACTTTAAAGAGACGCAGCTTGCCCATATGCGCATCGGCCAGACCGCCACTGTGGTGAGTGATATTTATGGCGACGATGTAAAATACACCGGCAAAGTTGTTGGTCTGGATATGGGAACCGGCAGCGCGTTCTCCCTGCTGCCTGCACAAAACGCTACCGGTAACTGGATCAAAGTGGTTCAACGTTTACCCGTGCGTATTGAGCTCGACGAGAAACAGCTTGCCGATCACCCGCTGCGTATTGGGTTGTCCACGCTGGTGACCGTTGATACCGCAGACCGCGAAGGTCAAATGTTGGCAAATCAGGTGCGTACCAATCCGGCTTATGAAAGTAACGCCCGCGAAATTAACCTTGATCCCGTCAACAAGCTGATCGACGACATCGTGAAAGCGAACGCCGGTTAATCCTAAGGTGAGCGTTATGCAACAGCAAAAACCGCAAAAGCCGTTGGAAGGCGCGCAGCTGGTTATTATGACCATTGCGCTGTCGCTGGCGACCTTCATGCAGGTGCTGGACTCAACCATCGCAAACGTGGCCATCCCCACTATCGCCGGGAACCTGGGCTCATCGCTGAGCCAGGGGACATGGGTTATTACCTCGTTCGGGGTGGCTAACGCGATCTCGATTCCAATCACCGGCTGGCTGGCAAAGCGCGTCGGTGAAGTGAAGCTGTTCATGTGGTCAACGGTCCTGTTCGTTATTGCCTCATGGGCGTGCGGCATGTCCAGCAGCCTGACGATGCTTATCTTCTTCCGCGTGATTCAGGGGATTGTGGCCGGGCCGCTGATTCCGCTGTCGCAGAGCTTGCTGCTGAACAACTACCCACCAGCCAAACGAGCTATCGCCCTGGCATTATGGTCGATGACCGTGATTGTCGCGCCGATTTGTGGACCGATTCTGGGTGGTTTTATCAGCGATAACTACCACTGGGGCTGGATCTTCTTTATCAACGTACCGATCGGTGCTGTGGTTGTCATGTTGACGCTGCAAACGCTGCGCGGACGTGAAACGCGGACCGAACAGCGACGCATTGATGGCGTGGGATTGGCGCTGCTGGTGCTCGGTATTGGTAGCCTGCAAATCATGCTGGACCGCGGTAAAGAGCTGGACTGGTTTGCCTCACAAGAAATTATCGTCCTGACCGTGGTGGCAGTGGTGGCCATCAGCTTCCTGATTGTCTGGGAGCTAACGGACGATAACCCGATAGTCGATTTGTCGCTCTTTAAGTCGCGAAACTTCACGATAGGCTGTCTGTGTATTAGCCTCGCCTACATGCTCTACTTCGGCGCGATTGTTCTGCTGCCGCAGCTGTTGCAGGAGGTATATGGCTACACCGCCACCTGGGCCGGTCTGGCCTCGGCGCCGGTCGGGTTGATTCCGGTCCTGCTGTCGCCGATTATCGGTCGCTTCGCCCACAAGCTCGACATGCGCAGGCTGGTGACATTCAGCTTTATCATGTACGCGGTGTGCTTCTACTGGCGCGCGTATACGTTCGAACCGGGGATGGACTTTGGCGCGTCCGCGTGGCCGCAGTTTATTCAGGGCTTTGCCGTGGCGTGCTTCTTTATGCCGCTGACCACCATCACGCTTTCCGGCTTGCCGCCTGAGCGTATGGCGGCGGCATCGAGCCTGTCGAACTTTACCCGAACGCTGGCGGGCTCAATCGGAACATCGATTACCACCACGCTATGGACCAGCCGGGAATCGTTGCACCATGCGCAGTTGACTGAATCGGTGAACGTGTTCAACCCGAACGCCCAGCAGATGTACAGCCAGCTTGAAGGGATGGGAATGACGGAGCAGCAAGCTTCCGGCTGGATTGCCCAGCAGATCACCAATCAGGGCCTGATTATCTCCGCCAACGAGATTTTCTGGGTGTCGGCGGGGATCTTTATCCTGTTGCTCGGACTGGTGTGGTTAGCGAAGCCGCCGTTTGGTGCAGGTGGCGGCGGCGGTGGCGCGCACTAGCGAGTCGTTGTCCATTTTACGATAGCGTCTGTCAGTACTGATAAAGCAGCGCTCCTGAAATCGCTTCACGATAGTGAAAAGACAACAGGAGCGCACATCATGCTGAACCATCCCGCACAAAAATATCAGCCTTACCCCCCTATTTCCCTGCCCGATCGCCGCTGGCCGGAGCAGTCAATCACTCAGGCTCCACGCTGGCTTTCAACCGATTTACGCGATGGTAATCAGGCGCTGGCCGAACCGATGGACAGCGCGCGTAAGCTGCAATTCTGGGCATTATTGCTGAGCTGCGGTTTTAAAGAGATTGAAGTGGCCTTCCCGTCGGCCTCGCAGACTGATTTCAATTTTGTTCGCCAGCTTATCGAAGAACGTCGCATTCCCGATGATGTCACTATTCAGGTGTTAACCCAGGCGCGGGAAGATTTAATACTTCGCACCTTTGATGCGCTGCACGGCGCAAAACAGGCAACCGTCCATCTGTATAACGCCACCGCCCCGCTGTTTCGCCGCCTGGTATTTGGCATGGAAAAAGCGCAGATTGTTGAGCTGGCAACCCGCTCAACGCGCCTGATCCGCAAGCTTTGTGAAGAGAACCCACAGACGCGCTGGCAGTATGAGTATTCCCCCGAAACCTTCTGTTTTACCGAACCAGAATTCGCACTGGAGATTTGCGAAGCCGTAGCCGAAATCTGGCAGCCGTGTGCTGAACGCCCGATGATTATTAACCTACCGGCCACCGTCGAAGTCAGTACGCCCAACGTCTATGCCGACCAGATTGAGAATTTTTGCCGCCACTTTAGCCGTCGCAGTGAGGTGTGTATTAGCGTGCATCCGCATAACGATCGCGGGACTGGCGTGGCGAGCGCGGAACTGGCGGTGATGGCGGGCGCCGATCGCGTCGAAGGCTGTTTATTTGGCAACGGTGAGCGCACCGGCAACGTGTGTCTGGTGACGCTTGCCATGAACTTATATAGCCAGGGCATCAGCCCGAATCTGGATTTCAGCGATATGAGTAAGGTCGTGGAAGTGGTCGAAAGCTGTAATCAGCTGCCAGTACATCCGCGTCACCCGTGGGCGGGACGTCTGGCTTATACGGCGTTCTCCGGTTCGCATCAGGATGCCATTAAGAAAGGATTTGATGCCCGCCAGCCTGACGAGCGCTGGGAGATGCCTTATTTGCCGGTCGATCCTCAGGATATTGGCTGTTCCTATGAAGCCGTCATCCGCGTGAACAGCCAGTCGGGTAAAAGCGGCAGCGCGTGGCTCATTGAACAGAATCACGGCCTGAAGCTACCGCGCGCACTTCAGCAGGATTTTAGCCAGCACGTACAACAAGAGGCCGACAGCGGAGGCAAAGAGATGACGCAGAATGCGCTGTGGCAGCTCTTCCGTCAGCGTTACGGGCTGGTTCCTTCCCCACGCTTTGCCTTGCAAACGTACCGCAGTGAGAGCCAGCAGGATGGTCAGTTACGTTTGAGCGCCATCGTGGCTACCGGCGGTGGTACTCGTGAGCTTGAGGGTCATGGCAACGGTTTGCTTTCCGCTGCTGCCAGTGGGTTAAGCCGCTGGCTGGATACGCCGTTTGTCATTAAGGATTATCATGAACATTCGCTGGGCGAACGCAGCGACAGTCGATCGGTGACCTATATTCGCTGCCTGTTCCAGGACGGAACGAGTCGATGGGGCGTAGGAATTGATAGTGACGTGGCGCGCGCGTCTATTCAGGCGCTGTTCAACGCCGTCGGCTAATCGTCTTTGAAATAGTCGCTGGGTGAGATCCCCATCACCCGGCGAAACATCGCCGTAAACGCGCTGTGGCTGCCGTATCCCAGGTCCAGCGCCACGCGCAGCACCGGCTGCCCCTGCGCCAGCCGTAACAATGCCTCCATTAACCGCGCCCTTCTCACCCACTCCGCAAAACGTAAACCCGTCTGCTGCTGAAAATGGCGGTTGAGGGTGCGCTCGCTCATGTTGACCTGCGCAGCCGCCTGCATGCTGCTCCAGCTTTCTCCTGGCGCCTGGCGGATACGATCGCACAGCTGGCGTAACAGCTCGCTCTGCGGCTCAGGAAGATTAAACGGCAGTATCGGCATGGTGCGGATTTCATCAAGGATCAGCTCGTAGACGCGTTCATCGCGGCTGCCGGGGGCGTATGACTCCGGGAGATTGAGTGAGGCAACGATCAGCTCGCGCAGTAGCGGTGAGATCTGCACGATCTGGCATGATGCGGGCAGATCGGCGCGAGCCAGCGGATCAATAAACAGGGTGCGCGCCGCGACGTTGCCGGTAATACGAATGGCATGCCGTGTACCCGCCGGTAGCCAGACACCGCGCCCAGGGGGAACGACCCAACAACCCGCAGCCGTATCAACCCGAACGACACCGCTCAGACTATGCAACAGCTGGGCACAGTCGTGCTGGTGCCAGGGCTCGCTGTCGCCATGAGCGTAATCATGGGCAAAGGGAACCAAAGGGCGCTGAGTAAAGGAGAACGTTAAGGTAGTGGACATAGGATTGACGACCCTCTCCCTAAGGAGAGGGTGAAGCGCACTAGATGTGCAGTTCTTTCAACGTTTCTTTCGGCAGGGCCAGCTCTTCGTTGCTGTTTACGCGAACGTCACGCTCGATAATGTGACGCGCGATATCCTGTGCTTCTTCCAGAGAGTGCATCTCATAGGTGCCGCACTGGTAAACGTTCAACTCAGGAATTTGGTTCTGCTCTTTTACTTTCAGCACGTCGGTCATTGCCGCTTTCCAGGCATCCGCTACGCGAGTTTCGTCCGGCTGACCGATCAGGCTCATGTAGAAACCGGTACGGCAACCCATCGGGGAGATATCAATAATCTCAACACCGTTACCGTTAAGGTGATCGCGCATGAAACCTGCAAACAGGTGCTCCAGCGTATGTATGCCCTTCTCCGGCATCACTTCTTTATTCGGTACGCAGAAACGCAGGTCGAATACGGTGATCGTGTCGCCGTGCGGGGTATGCATGGTCTTCGCAACACGTACAGCAGGTGCTTCCATACGGGTATGGTCGACAGTGAAGCTATCTAATAACGGCATACGTCACCTCCGATAGTGATTTTTTTTAAAATAAAATGAACTCTTTGTTCAAAGCCGCGTCTGACTATATGAAAGACGCGCATTTGTTATCATCATCCCTGATTCAGAGATGTTATTTTGGCCACATTACTGTGGCCTTTTTCTTTTCTGTCAGTCGTGTTTCGCCAGAAAGGCGTCGAACGACTCGGTATCTGCAGCTTCGACTTCACGCTGGCGCGCAACAGATGCTTCACGCTCGGCAATGAAATCCTCTTCGCTTAAGACTTCCAGCGGCTCCTGCTGCAACATTTCACGATACTGTGCGGCAAGCGAACGGCCTGTTCCACCAATACCCTGATCAATCATAGAACGCAGAATACGCGCTGAGAATGTCAGTTCCGGGTTATCAAAACTTTCGACCAGCTGGTCGCAGACTTTTTGATATTCCTCGCCGCCGTAGAGGCTGTCCATCGTTTGAGCTACGCGTTTGAGGTCGCGGAACAGATCTTTGCCCACTTTTGCCAGCGGGAATTGCGCCGTTTCGCAGCCGATGCCCAACGTCAGGCCAGGCTTGCGCCCTTCGAGGATCACGCGGTTCCAGTTAGTACGGGTGCAAAGTAACTCGTCAGCGCTCATCTCTGGCGCATCCGCCAGTACGCACCAGACCATAAACAGGTCGAGGAAACGTATCTGCTGCTCGTCGACGCCAATAGGCGAGAACGGGTTGATATCCAGCGAACGCACTTCGATATACTCAATGCCGCCGCGCTCCAGCGCATCCGACGGTGCTTCGCCGCTGCGGGTGACACGTTTTGGACGAATCGGCGCATACAGTTCGTTTTCAATTTGCAGAACGTTGCTGTTGATTTGCAGGCGCTTGCCGTCTTTTTCGAGACCGATTTTTTCGTAGTCTTCAGACGGCGTTTTGATCGCTCGCTTTAATCCTGCCACATACTCGTGCAATTCGTTAAACGTAATACCGAGATTGCTTTGCGACTTATTGGTATAACCCAGATCACTCAGGCGCAGAGAGGTCGCGTACGGCAGGTAATACATGCCGCAGTCGGTTTTCTCAAAGGGTAACGTGGTTGGCTTGCCCTGCAGGAACGAGGAACAAATCGCAGGAGAAGCGCCGAAGAGATACGGAATCACCCAGCCAAAGCGGTAGTAGTTGCGAATCAGGCGGAAGTAGCCCGCAGAGATCGCTTCTTTATCTGTCTCACCGCACTTCGCCTGCCAGAACGCCATGGGCAAAGAGAAGTTGTAATGGACACCGGAGATGGTCTGCATCAACGCGCCATAGCGGTTTTTTAAGCCTTCACGATACAGCGTTTTTAGCCGACCAATGTTCGACGTGCCGTACTGTGCCAGCTCAATATCCTGCCCTTGCTCGATATAGCAAGGCATGCTGAGCGGCCACATGCGCTCATCACCCAACTGGCGGGCGGTAAAGCGGTGGACATCGCGCATCAGCGTGAGCATATGGTTAATATCGCCATCCACCGGAGTGATGAACTCCAGTAATGCTTCTGCGAAATCGGTCGTGATCCATTTATGTGTCAACGCCGAGCCTAACGCCTCTGGATGGCCGGTTGTCGCCAGGCTACCATCTTCGTTAACGCGCAGCGTTTCGCGCTCAAGACCACGCTGAATACCCTTCAGAGCCTGAGGGTGCTTTTCCAGCCAGGCTAGCGCCTGTGATACGTCCGGGATCAAATTGACCTCCCGCCTGTCAAATAAGAGTTATTCAGCATAATTGTAATGGTTGACGATTGAAGGTCGCTTATTCATTCCACCAATTAGTGCCACCACGTCATGCCTTCCAGGGTTGCCAGTGCCACGAGGACATAGCGCAACGCCTTGCCAAGGCATAAAAAAAAGAGCACCGGCCCCCAGGAGATGCGCATCCATCCCGCCAGCAGACACAGCAAATCGCCTATTACAGGCATCCAGCTTAGTAAAAGCGTGGCAGCACCATAGCGTTTCAGCCAGCCTGCTGCCTTTTCCTGCCAGCGTGATTTTTCACGTAGCGGAAAGAAACGACCAAGAATAACGTTAGTCAGGCCTCCAATGCTATTACCCATTGTTGCTATTAATACCAATAGCCAGGGCTGACTGACGCCAGACAGCAGCATCGCTACCAGCACCACCTCGGAGTTACCCGGTAAAAGCGTGGCGCTGAGAAAACTGCTGGCAAACAACGACGCGAGCGACAGCAGGTCACTCACAGTAAGCGAACATCCACCGCATCCATTCCAGCGTCACGCGCAGCCTGAATACCAAAGTCCGCATCCTCAAACACCACGCATTTATTCGCCGGAACGCCCATCAATTCAGCGCACAGCAGAAAGGTATCCGGTGCTGGCTTATGATTTTTGACATGATCGGCGGCAACAACCGCAGAGAAATAGTGACGCAGGCCAAGATGGTTGAGCAACGCCTCCGCCACCGCGCTTTCGCTACCGGTGCCGACAGACATAGGACGGCGACCATGCCACTCTTTGACAACTTCGATCAGTGGGAGCGGACGGACGGTATCTAAGAGCATCGCTTTAACGGCGTCGGTTTTTTCACGGGCTAAGTGATGTGGGTCAAGATCGGCATTATTGAGCTCGATCACTGCCTGGGCGATACGCCAGGTAGGAGAACCATTGAGCGCCACCATGGCCTGTAAATCGAAACGCATACCGTAACGGCTAAGAACATCATCCCAGGCTTTACGATGTGTGGGTTCGGTATCGAGGATAGTGCCGTCCATATCGAAGATCAGACCGTCATACTGTGCGTACATCGCGCTCTCGTCAAAGAATTAACAAAGCATTACTTTAACGTAAACAGGGATTTTTGTCGCTGATTCTGCTTGGGTTGAGATTGGGGATGCTGAAGAAAAAAACGTAGAGGGGATAACAAGGAGAGATGGTGCTTGCGATTAACTCGCAGACAATAAAATAACAGTATTGCTGTTATCCTGGAGAATATGGTGCATCCGGGAGGATTCGAACCTCCGACCGCTCGGTTCGTAGCCGAGTACTCTATCCAGCTGAGCTACGGATGCATCAGGGTAATGCTTTTAGAAATTGTAGATGGTGCATCCGGGAGGATTCGAACCTCCGACCGCTCGGTTCGTAGCCGAGTACTCTATCCAGCTGAGCTACGGATGCATCAGGTTATTGCTTTCAGAAATAGTAAATGGTGCATCCGGGAGGATTCGAACCTCCGACCGCTCGGTTCGTAGCCGAGTACTCTATCCAGCTGAGCTACGGATGCATCAGGATTTACTACTGTACTGCTGGATACTCATATCACTTCTAAAGCAATATGAAGTAATAGATGGTGCATCCGGGAGAATGACTCGGCTGCGCCTCACCCTACTGGCCGTTGCTAAAGCAACGTTATCTTCTCTGGTTGTGCGGGCTAATTTCGCAGACCGTGAAATAACAATGCCACTGTTATCTCAAAGAAGATGGTGCATCCGGGAGGATTCGAACCTCCGACCGCTCGGTTCGTAGCCGAGTACTCTATCCAGCTGAGCTACGGATGCAAAATGGCGGTGAGGCGGGGATTCGAACCCCGGATGCAGCTTTTGACCGCATACTCCCTTAGCAGGGGAGCGCCTTCAGCCTCTCGGCCACCTCACCACACAACGCCTCTTGCGAGTGCTTCGAGTAACTCGTTAAGAGCTTCTCGTCGCTGCGTGGCGCATATATTACTTTCTGGGACTTATAAGTCAAACAATTTTCCTCAGACATTTATCGTTTGCACAAATCACAGGCAATTCGCATGTAAAACCCACAAAGAGGGTGTTTTATAAACGGATTTTGCAGGCGTAAAGACAACGTTCTACTGGAGCGAAGGTGGATTTTGCTTGAGATAAGATTCTGATGAAGGTTAAAAAGGGAGCAATTGAAATCGAACGGTAACTTTTAGCAGGAAGAATAGCGGGAGGGTTGCGTCTCGCCGGGAGGCGAGACGCGATAATATCAGTAACTGGACTGCTGGGATTTTTCAGCCTGGATACGCTGGTAGATCTCTTCACGATGGACAGAGACTTCTTTAGGAGCATTAACACCAATACGTACCTGGTTGCCCTTCACCCCTAAAACTGTCACGGTGACCTCATCCCCAATCATGAGGGTCTCACCAACTCGACGAGTCAGAATCAGCATTCTTTGCTCCTTGAAAGATTAAAAGAGTCGGGTCTCTTGTATCCCGGCATTATCCATCATATAACGCCAAAAAGTAAGCGATGACAAACACGTAATGTGTAAGCAGTCACGGCATCACATTCTGTTAAACGTAAGTTTAGCCGATATACACAAACTCAACCTGACTTTATCGTTATCGATAGCGTAGTACCAGAACGCCATAACGATGATGTCATGGCGTCTGTTTACGCTTTGTAATTATTACAGTTTAGTGCTTACCCAGCTTTCAACGCTGGCTAATGCTGCTGGAAGCGCCGCTACATCCGTACCACCGGCTTGCGCCATGTCCGGACGACCGCCACCTTTGCCGCCGACCTGCTGAGCGACCATACCAATCAGTTCCCCTGCTTTAACGCGGTCAGTCACATCCTTAGAGACGCCCGCAATCAGAGAAACCTTACCTTCGAACGCTGTCGCCAGCACGATAACTGTCGAACCAAGCTGGTTCTTCAGATCATCGACCATGGTACGAAGCATCTTAGGCTCAACACCTGCCAGTTCGCTGACCAGCAGTTTAACACCTTTGATATCAACTGCTTTACTGGAGAGATTTGCACTCTCCTGAACCGCCGCCTGCTCTTTAAGCTGCTGCAGTTCTTTTTCCAACTGACGACTACGCTCCAGCGCACTACGGACTTTCTCGCCCAGATTGTGGCTGTCGCCCTTCAACAGCTGAGCAATATCATGCAGTTGATCGCTTTCAGCATGCAGGCTGGCAATCGCACCTTCACCCGTTACGGCTTCGATACGACGCACCCCTGCCGCCGTTCCGGATTCAGAAACAATGCGGAACAGACCAATATCACCGGTACGGGACGCATGAGTCCCGCCGCACAGCTCGGTAGAGAAATCGCCCATGCTCAGCACACGAACACGTTCGTCATATTTCTCGCCAAACAGCGCCATTGCGCCTTTGGCTCGTGCCGCCTCAAGATCCATGATGTTGGTTTCGATAGGCAAGTTACGACGGATCTGCGCGTTAACCATATCTTCTACCGCACGGATTTCAGACGGTTTCATTGCTTCGAAGTGAGAGAAGTCGAAACGCAGGATTTTGTCGTTAACCAAAGAACCTTTCTGCGCAACATGCGTTCCCAGTACATCGCGCAGAGCGGCGTGCATCAGGTGCGTTGCAGAGTGGTTCAGACGAATACGCGCACGGCGTGCTTCGTCAACGATAGCCTGAACGCCCTCGCCCACTTTCAGCGCGCCGGATGCCAGCTTGCCGTTGTGACCGATAGCCTGACCGTATTTTTGGGTGTCGTTGACGTCGAAGCTAAAGCCGTTACCTTTCAGCTCGCCTTTATCGCCAACCTGACCACCGGATTCCGCGTAGAACGGCGTTTTGTCGAGAACGACAACCGCGTCCTGACCTGCACTAATGCTGTCTACGGCTTTACCGTCAACAAACAGTGCCGTCACTTTCGCGTTCAGTTCCAGGCTGTCGTAACCTTTGAATTCAGATGCGCTATCTACGCGAATCATCGCATTGTAGTCAGCACCAAAGCCGCTGGACTCACGCGCACGACGACGCTGTTCTTCCATGGCGGCTTCAAAGCCCGCTTCATCTACTTTAATGTCACGCTCGCGGCAAACGTCTGCCGTCAGGTCAACCGGGAAGCCGTAGGTATCGTACAGACGGAAAGCGGTTTCGCCATCCAGCGTATCGCCGGTCAGCTTAGAGAGTTCGTCGTCCAACAGCGCCAGACCGCGCTCCAGAGTACGTGCAAACTGCTCTTCTTCGGTTTTCAGAACCTGCTCAACCTGCGCCTGCTGACGTTTCAGCTCTTCGCCCGCATCACCCATGACGCCAACCAGTGGCCCCACCAGCTTGTAGAAGAAGGTGTCTTTCGCGCCCAACATGTTGCCATGACGAACGGCACGGCGAATGATACGACGCAGCACATAGCCACGGTTTTCATTCGACGGCGTGACACCATCAGCAATCAGGAAGGCACAAGAACGAATGTGGTCTGCGATAACGCGCAGTGATTTGTTGCTCAGATCGGTTGCACCGGTAACTTCAGCAACAGACTTAATCAGCGTGCTGAACAAGTCGATATCATAGTTGGAGTTCACGTGCTGCAGAACAGCGGCGATACGCTCCAGACCCATACCGGTATCCACGGACGGTTTAGGCAACGGTTCCATGGTGCCGTCAATCTGACGGTTAAACTGCATGAAGACGATGTTCCAGATCTCAATGTAACGATCGCCGTCTTCTTCTGCAGTACCCGGAGGTCCGCCCCATATATGGTCGCCATGATCGTAGAAGATCTCGGTACAAGGACCGCAAGGACCGGTGTCACCCATCTGCCAGAAGTTATCAGACGCATATGCCGCGCCTTTGTTATCGCCGATGCGGATAATACGCTCACGCGGGATACCTACTTCTTTTTCCCAGATTTCGTAAGCTTCATCATCGGTTTCGTAAACGGTAACCCACAGACGCTCTTTCGGCAGGTTGAACCAGTTTTCACCGGTCAGCAGTTCCCACGCGTATTGAATCGCATCGTGTTTGAAATAGTCGCCGAAGCTGAAGTTACCCAGCATTTCAAAGAAAGTGTGGTGGCGCGCGGTGTAACCGACGTTTTCCAGATCGTTATGTTTACCGCCCGCACGTACGCAACGCTGCGAGGTGGTAGCGCGGGAATAATTACGCTTGTCGAGACCAAGGAAAACATCTTTGAACTGGTTCATCCCGGCGTTGGTAAACAGTAAAGTCGGGTCGTTGTTTGGTACCAGGGAGCTGCTGGCAACAACCTGGTGTCCTTTACTATGGAAAAAATCGAGAAACGCCTGACGGATCTCAGCGGTGCTCTTGCTCATAATTATCCTGAAATCAAGCTAGCGAAATGTCATAACCAGCCTGTACCTGTTGTTGCCTGGACAGACCAGATATTGGAAAAAGTGGGAATAAGATAAGTTTTCTTTGGAGGGAAGTAAAATCCCGCATGCGTTCAATCTGCAAAATTACGCCAGATATCCTGAATATCTTCCATGAGGAAGCCGCGGTAGAGCAAAAAACGTTGGATTTTGACTTTTTCTGAAAATTCACGCGGCAGGGGTTCGCCGTACTTTCTCATGGCTTGTTCGTGAGCCACTTCGCTCCAGTCGATATCGCATTCACGCATCGCCTGCTCGGTCGCCTCTCGGGCAATACCTTTCTGATTTAGCTCCTGGCGAATACGCGCGGGACCGTACCCTTTGCGGCTACGGCTGGCGATAAAGCGCGAGACAAAACGGCTGTCATCAAGGTAACTGTGCTCGTAACACCAGGCAATAACACGATCGTAGTCTTCCGCCGTGGCATCGATCGCTTCTGGTCCGTTTTTGCTCATCACGGGCGCAGCCAGTTTGCGACGCAGCTCCTGTTCACTGTGGTCACGCACGCCAAGAATACGCACTGCGCGATCCAATAAGCGGGCATAGGCAGGACGACGGGGATTCGGTTCACTCATAAAAAACCTGCTGTATGACAAATGCAAAAAGGGCCGCAATCGCAGCCCTTGTTTTTACACCAGATGATTAGAAATCTGGGTTGGTTTCTTCAGCATCCGCAGCGTCAACCACGAAGTCAGGCTTGGAATCCTGATTGCTGAGAAGCAGCTCACGCACTTTCTTCTCAATTTCTTTCGCTGCTACCGGGTTGTCTTTCAGCCAGGAGATAGCATTCGCTTTACCCTGACCAATCTTATCGCCGTTGTAGCTGTACCATGCGCCCGCTTTTTCAATCAGCTTCTCTTTCACGCCCAGATCGACGACTTCACCGAAGAAGTTAATACCTTCGCCGTAAAGAATCTGGAATTCAGCCTGTTTGAACGGTGCTGCGATTTTATTCTTCACGACCTTCACGCGGGTTTCACTACCGATGACGTTATCGCCATCTTTCACCGCGCCGATACGGCGGATATCCAGACGAACAGACGCGTAGAATTTCAGCGCGTTACCACCCGTCGTGGTTTCTGGGTTACCGAACATCACACCAATTTTCATACGAATCTGGTTGATGAAGATCAGCAGAGTGTTGGACTGCTTCAGGTTACCGGCCAGCTTACGCATAGCCTGGCTCATCATACGTGCCGCGAGGCCCATGTGAGAGTCGCCGATTTCGCCTTCGATTTCTGCTTTCGGCGTCAGTGCCGCAACGGAGTCGACGACGATAACGTCAACCGCACCAGAACGTGCCAGCGCGTCACAAATCTCCAGCGCCTGTTCACCGGTGTCCGGCTGAGAACACAGCAGGTTGTCGATATCAACACCCAGCTTGCGAGCATAGACAGGATCCAGCGCGTGTTCAGCATCGATAAACGCACAGGTTTTACCTTCACGTTGTGCTGATGCAATAACTTGCAGGGTCAGCGTGGTTTTGCCTGAGGATTCTGGTCCGTAGATTTCTACGACACGCCCCATTGGCAAGCCACCCGCGCCCAATGCGATATCCAGAGAAAGCGAACCGGTGGAGATAGTTTCCACGTCCATGGAACGGTCTTCACCCAAGCGCATGATGGAGCCTTTACCGAATTGCTTTTCGATCTGGCCCAGCGCTGCCGCCAACGCTTTCTGTTTGTTTTCGTCGATAGCCATTATTACTCCTGTCATGCCGGCAATCCGCTTACGTATTTACCGGGAGGTGAAAACTGTTCTGTTAGTGCAATTATACTGTATGGTCATACAGTATCAAGTGTTTTGTAGAAATTGTTGCCAGAGCGTTTTTAACGCATATTCCGTCGCCTGACGACGCACGCTTTCGCGATCGCCGCTAAAGCACTCGCGGCGGGTAATCCCCTCGCCTCGCGCCGTGGCAAATCCAAACCAGACTGTGCCTACGGGCTTCACATCGCTGCCGCCATCCGGCCCGGCAATACCGCTGACGGAAATCGCATAATCTGCCTGGGCCGCTTTAAGCGCGCCGATGGCCATTTCAACTACCACCGGTTCACTGACCGCACCGTGCTGCTCAAGCGTGGGTTCACGCACGCCAATCATCTGCGCTTTGGCTTCGTTGCTATAAGTCACAAAGCCGCGTTCAAACCACGCGGAGCTACCCGCTATATCGGTAATGACTTTCGCCACCCAACCACCGGTACAGGATTCTGCCGTCGTGAGCGTCGCGCCGCGCTGCTTTAACGCCAGGCCTACCACTTCACTCAACTGCATCAATTCATGGTCAGTCATCATCGCTTTAGGCTCCTGAAAAACATGCAGCACAATGTAGCACTTTCTGGCGAGATGTGGGGGCGGGGTTCAGGTTTTACGAGGCGTCTTCAGAAAAAGCCGAGGCAAACGCATCGGCTTTAAAGGAGGGTTACTTCATGCTGTCCACCATTGTCTTGACGTTGTGGCGAAATGCTTTGGCGTAGGTATCGGCCACACCGCCTTTTGCCGACAACGCTTCAGGGTAAAGTTCTCCGCCTGGCTTCGCGCCCGTGGCATTTGCAATTTGCTTCACCAGACGCGGGTCGAGCTGGTTTTCCATAAACCAGGTTTTCACGCCATCGGCTTTAATCTGGTTGATGATTTCGGCCACTTGCGCAGCGCTAGCCTCGCTCTCGGACGAGAGTCCTTGCGGTGCCATAAAGGTCACATCGTAGGCGCGGCTAAAATAGCCAAACGCGTCGTGGCTGGTCAGCACTTTACGTTTCTCACGAGGGATCTGGCTGAACTGTGATTTCGCCCAGCTATCCAGCTGTGTAAGCTGCGCGATATACGGCTGAGCCGTTGCTTCCAGCGCGACCTGGTCCTTCGGATCGGCTTTCACCAGGCCGTTGAGAATATTTTGCGCGTACTGCGCACCGTTGGCTGCGCTGTTCCAGGCATGGGGATCGGTAACGGTTTTTCCATCCTCCTCAAGCGCATGCGTTTTCACTCCCGTTGAGGCGATCACCAGCGTACCTTTAAAGCCCGAAGCCTTTACCAGACGGTCAAGCCATCCTTCAAGTCCCAGGCCGTTAACCACCACGACATCTGCTTTGCTTAGCGCCGCGCTGTCTTTTGGTGAGGGTTCAAAGGTGTGCGGATCGCCATCTGGCCCAACAAGCGTGGTTACGTTGACATGACTGCCCCCCACCTCCTGGGTGATATCACCCAAGATAGAAAAACTGGTCACCACATTTAGCGTTTTAGCCATCGCGCCCTGAGAAAGCAGACCCAGCACCAGCGCCATCATGAATTTTGTACGTTTCATCTTTTCCCCTTGCATTAAAAAAGCCCTCGCAGCCTGCTGCGAGAGCCGCATAAAACCGAAAACAGAAATAACGCGCTGGCGGTTAGCACAATAGAAGGCCCGGCAGGCAAGCTTGCTGCCCACGAAAGGCTTAAACCAAACCAGGCGCAAAATACTCCGCTGATACCGGCGAAGAGTAAAAGCCCAGGCAGCGTGCGCGCCCAACAGCGCGCGGCCACGGCGGGTAGCATCATTAAACCGACGGCCATTAGCGTGCCGAGCACCTGGAATCCCGCAACGAGATTCAGCACCAGTAGCGCCAAAAATAGCCCATGCAATAGCGCAGGTAGCCAGCGTGAATTGACCTGCAACCACGCGGTATCGAAGGCTTCGGTGACCAGTCCGCGATAGAAAATGGCGAGCATCAATAGCGTGAAGGCACACACCCCCGCCACAAACAGCGCAGCGTCGGTATCCACCGCCAGAATAGAGCCAAAAAGAAGATGCAGAAGATCGACGTTCGAGCCGCGAAGGGAAACCAGCGTGACGCCCAGCGCCAGCGATCCAAGATAGAGCCCCGCGAAGCTTGCATCCTCTTTAAGCGGCGTGCGACGACTCACCAGCCCCGCCACCAGCGCGACGATTATCCCGGCAATAAATCCGCCAACACTCATCGCCAACAGAGAC
The DNA here is from genome assembly GCF_059766475.1 of Enterobacter sp. SCRI0065. NCBI lineage: Bacteria > Pseudomonadati > Pseudomonadota > Gammaproteobacteria > Enterobacterales > Enterobacteriaceae > Enterobacter > Enterobacter sp. SCRI0065. Next base: position 90,178 of record NZ_JCBAJB010000007.1, read on the forward strand.
ATCCCGCTAAGCAAATACCCCACGGCCACGCCGGGCAATATGGCGTGCGACAAGGCATCGCCCATCAGGCTCATGCGTCTAAGCAGCAAAAAAACGCCCAGCATGGTGGTGCTGACAGAGAGCGCCAGGCACACCACCAGCGCGCGGCGCATAAAACCGTATTCGATAAACGGCTGGAAAAAGAGATGCCAGATCATGCCACCCTCACCCGTTCGCTTTCCCGGAGAGGGACGCCAGTGTCGAGACGTAACGTCTGCGGAAAATGACGCGCCACGCGCTCGCTGTCGTGCAACACCGCCAGCACGGTTTGCCCGTGTAAATACATATCCAGCATCAGTTCCATCAGCACGTTGCAGGTTGCTTCATCCACACCGGTAAAGGGTTCATCCAGCATCACCAGCGGCGCATTTTGGACCAGCACTCTGGCAAATAGCATGCGCTGAAACTGACCGCCCGAGAGTTCATCAATGGTCCATTTGGCCATGGGTCCCATCCCTACGCGTTCCAGAGCCTCTGCGATGCGCATACGCGTTTCGCGACGAAATCCAGCCAGCAGCGAGAGCGCAGGCCAGCAACCCATGCTCACCACATCCTGCACGGTCAAGGGAAACTGTGTTTCTAACGAGTGCCGTTGCGCCAGCCAACCGATAACCGGGCGTTTTTCCTGCCAGCGAAACGAACCGCTCACCGGAGGAATAAATCCGGCGAGCGTTTTCAGCAGCGTCGATTTACCACAGCCGTTTGCACCAATAACCGCCGTCATGCTGCCGCGTTCAATCACGCCATTTAGCGCCTGGGTAACAGGTTGACGGTCATATCCCGCCACCAGATGTTGCAGCTCAATCATGGCAAGCGTACCGCCCAGCGCACGGCAAGACCGATCAGTAAGACCAGCGCCGTGGCGAAGAACAACCGGTTAAGCGCCGATAGCGAGAAAAGTGAAGAGGACATCGTGACACCATCAAATATGTTATAACATAACAATATCGAGATAAGCGAAAGATGTAAATGAGAGAGTGATGGCAGGAATACGTCGAAATATGACTGAGGGAAGAACGCCCCTCTTCCCGACAGGAAAGAGGGGCTAAAGCTTACTGACTAAACGGTGACGCCGCCGGGACGCGCGCCAGCGCTACGGCCTGGCCGAGCTGCCATACCGCCATCGCGTAATGTGTGCTGTGGTTATAGCGGGTGATGGTGTAGAAGTTCGGCAAACCATACCAGTACTGATAACCCGTTCCGATATCCAGACGCAGCAGACTAACCTGCTGGTTATTGCCCAGCGGCTGCATTGGCGCTAAGCCTGCCGCTGCCAGTTGCGATACCGTGTATTTGGTTTTAAAGCCGTTTTCCAGCCCAGGTGCCTGGCCGTTGGCCTCCACGGCGACCGGCTCGCCTTTCACCCAGCCGTGCGCTTTAAAGTAGTTTGCCACGCTGCCGATGGCATCGACCGGATCCCACAGGTTGATATGTCCGTCGCCGTTAAAGTCCACGGCGTATTCTTTGTAGGACGACGGCATAAACTGGCCGTAACCCATTGCTCCGGCGAATGACCCTTTCAGATCGAGCGGATCGTCCTGCTCGTTTCGCGCCATCAGCAGGAAGGTTTCCAGTTCGGACGAGAAATACTCGGCGCGACGCGGATAGTTAAAGGAGAGCGTCGCCAGCGCATCAAGAATGCGGGTTTTGCCCATCACGCGGCCCCAGCGGGTTTCCACGCCAATAATGCCAACGATAATTTCCGGCGGTACACCGTAAACCTGCCATGCGCGGTTCAGCGCATCTTCGTATTGATTCCAGAACGCAACGCCGTTTTGCACGTTATCCGGCGTAATAAACTGTTTGCGGTAGCGCAGCCACGCCCCGTTTGGCCCGGTGGGTGCCTGCGCAGTCGGGGCCTGACGATCCATCAGGCGCAACACATAGTCCAGGCGTTTTGCCTGCGACAGAATCTCGTGCAGCTGCTGCCTGTTGAAACCGTGCTTGCTCACCATCTTATCGATGAACTGCTCAGCGGCGGGGTTATTGGCGAAATCACCGCCCATCTGCATCACGTTGTGCTGCGGCTCAAGCAGAAAACCGCCTGAAGGCGCACCAGCCGTTTGTTGAACTTCCTCTGTTTTCGGTTTGCTGCTGCAGGCAGCAAGCATAACCAGCGCAGGAATGAGCGCTGCGTAACGACGCTTGACCATGAGACATCCATTTAAACAAATTCGATAAGTGGCAAGTATGGTAAAGCATCCTTCACACCTCAAGGAAGTGCTTCAGAAGCGGTAGGCAAAATCTTTACTCACCCCAGGGTAAATTCGCCCTCTGTCGTGCTGAAAATCATTGACCACATCAATAAACTTTCAAATTGATCCATTTTTCTTTCATTGTGAGATCTAATTAACACTTTAAAACCTTTCAAAGTGATTATTATTAGACGCCATCAGATAAGAGCAAAAAACCTACAGGAGAAAACAATGATAGAAATCATTACCCACGGTGCCGAATGGTTTATCGGGCTGTTTCAAAAAGGCGGTGAAGTCTTTACCGGGATGGTGACCGGTATTCTTCCGCTGCTGATTAGCCTTTTAGTGATCATGAACGCGCTGATTAATTTCATCGGCCAGAAGCGAATCGAACGTTTCGCCGGGCGTTGCGCCGGTAACCCGGTTTCCCGCTACCTGGTGCTGCCATGCATCGGAACCTTCGTATTCTGTAACCCGATGACGTTAAGCCTCGGGCGCTTTATGCCGGAAAAATACAAACCAAGCTACTACGCCGCCGCCTCCTACAGCTGTCACTCGATGAACGGACTGTTCCCGCATATCAATCCCGGCGAGCTGTTTGTCTATCTGGGTATCGCCAGCGGCCTGACCACCCTCGGCCTGCCGCTGGGACCACTGGCGGTGAGCTACCTGTTGGTTGGCCTGGTGACGAACTTCTTCCGCGGCTGGGTGACCGATCTCACCACCTCCATTTTCGAGAAGAAAATGGGTATTCAGCTTGAACAAAACGTCAAACTTTCAGGAGCGACAGCATGACCCGTATTCGGATTGAAAAAGGCATGGGCGGCTGGGGTGGCCCGCTGGAACTGGACGCCGTTGAAGGCAAAAAGATTGTCTATATCACCGCAGGCACTCGCCCGGCGATTGTCGATAAGCTGCGGGATTTAACCGGCTGGGAAGCGGTCGATGGCTTCAAGGAAGGTGAGCCACCGGAGTCAGAAATCGGTGTCGCGGTTATCGACTGCGGCGGGACGTTGCGCTGTGGCATTTACCCCAAGCGCCGGATCCCCACCGTCAATATTCACTCGACGGGCAAATCCGGGCCGCTGGCACAATACATCCTCGATGACATTTATGTTTCCGGCGTGAAAGAAGACAACATCACCTTAATAGATGGCGCACCCGCGCCGCATAAAGCCGCCACCAAAGCGGAACCGCGCGAATACGATACCAGCAAGAAGATCACCGAGCAAAGCGACGGACTGCTGGCAAAAGTCGGGATGGGGATGGGCTCTGCCGTTGCGGTGCTTTTCCAGTCCGGGCGCGACACCATTGATACGGTGCTGAAAACCATCCTGCCGTTTATGGCGTTTGTCTCGGCGCTTATCGGCATCATTATGGCCTCTGGCCTTGGCGACTGGATTGCCCACGGTCTTGCTCCTCTGGCAAGCCATCCGCTAGGTCTGGTCACGCTGGCGTTAATCTGCTCCTTCCCACTGCTGTCGCCTTTCCTCGGTCCGGGCGCGGTCATTGCGCAGGTCATCGGCGTGCTGATTGGCGTCCAGATTGGGCTGGGGCATATCCCCCCGCATCTCGCCCTGCCCGCCCTGTTTGCTATTAACGCGCAGGCGGCCTGCGATTTCATCCCGGTTGGCCTGTCGCTTGCCGAAGCGCGCCAGGACACCGTTCGCGTCGGCGTGCCTTCCGTACTGGTTAGCCGTTTCCTGACCGGTGCGCCAACCGTGTTGATCGCCTGGTTTGTCTCAGGCTTTATTTACCAATAAACGTTTATCAATAAGAGGTTCTCGCGATGACCGTGATTTACCAGACCACCATTACCCGCATTGGTCAGAGCGCCCCCGACGCGCTCAGCGACCAGATGCTGATTACCTTCCGTGAGGGCGCGCCTGCGGATATCGAAGAGTTTTGTTTTATTCACTGCCACGGCGAGCTGAAAGGCGAACTCAGGCCGGGCAGCCAGCTGGAGCTTGGCGAGACGAGCTACCCAGTGACCGCCGTCGGCGATGTGGCCGAACAAAATCTTCGCGAATTGGGACATATCACCCTGCGCTTTGACGGCCAGACCGAAGCGGAATACCCCGGCACCGTACACGTCGCCGGAACCGTCCCTGAAGCGGTCCATGCCGGATGCGTTTTTAAATTTGTTGCGTAACGAAGGAGAGAAATATGAATCAGGTTGCCGTTGTCATTGGTGGAGGACAAACCTTAGGGGAATTTCTCTGCCGTGGGCTTGCCGCAGAAGGTTATCGCGTGGCGGTTGTTGATATTCAAAGTGAAAAAGCGGCTCGTGTCGCGGACACCATCAACACAGAATTTGGTGAGGGGATGGCTTACGGATTTGGTGCCGATGCCACCAGCGAGCAGAGCGTGATGGCGCTCGGGCGCGGCGTGGATGAGATTTTTGGCCGCGCCGATCTGCTGGTCTACAGCGCGGGCATCGCCAAAGCGGCGTTTATCAGCGACTTCGCGCTGGGCGATTTCGACCGTTCATTGCAGGTGAATCTGGTGGGCTATTTCCTCTGCGCCCGCGAATTCTCCCGCTTGATGATCCGCGACGGCGTTCAGGGCCGCATTATTCAGATCAACTCGAAATCGGGCAAAGTCGGCAGCAAGCACAATTCCGGCTACAGTGCGGCCAAGTTTGGCGGCGTGGGGCTAACGCAGTCGCTGGCGCTGGATTTGGCGGAATACGGCATTACCGTGCATTCGCTGATGCTGGGCAACCTGCTGAAATCGCCGATGTTCCAGTCTTTATTGCCGCAGTACGCCGCTAAGCTCGGCATTAACCCGGACGAAGTAGAACAGTATTACACCGATAAAGTGCCGCTGAAGCGCGGCTGCGACTACCAGGACGTGTTGAACATGCTGCTGTTTTACGCCAGTCCGAAAGCGTCTTACTGCACCGGACAGTCGATTAACGTCACGGGTGGTCAGGTGATGTTCTGATCGCGCGGTTTTGTCCCCTCACCCCTTTGGGGAGAGGGGGCACAAAATAAGGAGCTCACATGGTCACCGCACTCATCACTTTCGCCGCCATCGCCTGGATTTGCCAGCTGGCATTTGGCGGCTGGCAAATTCATCAGTTCAACCGCGCCTTTGACGCGTTATGTCAGAAAGGACGCGTCGGCGTCGGGCGTTCTGGCGGGCGCTTTAAACCGCGTGTGGTCATCGCCATTGCGCTTGACGATAACAATAACGTCTGTGATTCGCTGATGATGCGCGGGCTGACTATCTTCGCCCGACCGGTGAAAATTACAGCAATCGACGGCATCCCCCTGCAGGAATTAAAGCCTGATGTGATCTTTCCCCATGATTCACCCTGTCAGAATGCACTATCATTAGCGCTTAAATTGAAACATGGATAATTTCGGTGTGAAAGCTATAAGCTTGCGAAATTATCATTTCGCAACTTAAGGAACTCAACGCCTATGAAACCCCGTCAGCGGCAGGCGGCCATTCTGGAGCATCTGCAAAAGCAGGGTAAATGCTCGGTGGAAGAACTGGCCCACTACTTTGACACCACCGGCACGACGATTCGAAAAGATCTCGTCCTGCTTGAAAACGCCGGAGCGGTAATCCGAACCTACGGCGGCGTGGTGCTCAACAAAGACGAAGCCGATCCGCCTATCGATCATAAAACGCTGATCAATACCCATCAGAAGGCGCTGATTGCCGAAGCCGCGGTGCAGTTTATCCACGATGGCGACTCGATCATTCTGGACGCGGGCAGTACCGTGCTGCAAATGATCCCCTTGCTCAGTCGCTTTAATAACATCACGGTGATGACCAACAGCCTGCATATCGTGAACGCCCTGTCCGAATTCGACAACGAACAAACTATCCTGATGCCAGGCGGCACATTCCGTAAAAAATCGGCGTCGTTTCACGGCCAGCTGGCGGAGAATGCCTTTGAGCATTTCAGCTTTGATAAACTGTTTATGGGCACCGACGGAATCGATCTGAACGCGGGTGTCACGACCTTTAACGAGGTGTTTAGCGTCAGCAACGCGATGTGTAATGCCGCACGTGAAGTCATTCTGATGGCAGACTCATCAAAGTTTGGCCGCAAAAGCCCGAATATCGTCTGTAGTCTCAGCACCGTCGACAAGCTGATTACCGATGCAGGAATCGATCCGGCGTTCAAAAAAGCGCTGGAAGAGAATGGAATCGACGTGATCGTAACCGGAGATAAAAATGAGTGATTTTCTATTAAACGCCGCTCGGCAGACGCTGATGCTGGAACTGCAAGAAGCCAGCCGCCTGCCGGATCGTCTCGGCGATGATTTTATTCGCGCGGCAAACACCATTATTCAGTGCGAAGGCAAAGTGATCGTGGCCGGGATCGGTAAATCCGGGCATATCGGCAAAAAGATTGCCGCCACGCTTGCCAGCACCGGCACACCGGCCTTCTTTGTCCATGCCGCAGAGGCGCTGCATGGCGACCTCGGGATGATAGAGAGCCGTGATGTGATGCTGTTTATCTCTTACTCCGGTTCGGCAAAAGAACTTGATCTGATCGTCCCGCGCCTGCAGGAAAAATCCGTCGCCCTGCTGGCGATGACCGGTAAATCCCGCTCGCCGCTGGCGCTGGCGGCAAAAGCCACGCTCGATATTTCCGTCGAGCGCGAAGCCTGTCCAATGCACCTTGCGCCGACCTCCAGCACCGTCAATACCCTGATGATGGGTGACGCGCTGGCGATGGCGGTCATGCAGGCACGTGGGTTCAACGAAGAAGATTTTGCCCGCTCGCATCCGGCGGGGGCGCTGGGCGCGCGGCTGCTGAATAAAGTCCACCACCTGATGCGCACCGACGATGCCATTCCGCAGGTTAAGCTCGACACCAGCGTGATGGATGCGATGCTGGAGCTTAGCCGTACCGGGCTGGGGCTGGTCGCCGTCTGCGATGAAAACGGATTAGTGAAAGGTGTCTTCACCGACGGCGACTTACGCCGCTGGCTGGTGGGTGGCGGCACGCTGGAAAGCATCGTCAGCGAGGCGATGACTCAGGGCGGCCAGACGCTGAACGCCGAAAGCCGCGCCGTTGAAGCAAAAGAGATCCTGATGAAGCGCAAAATCACTGCCGCGCCGGTCGTGGACGACAGCGGCAAACTTTGCGGGGCTATCAACCTGCAGGACTTCTACCAGGCCGGTATTATCTAGCTTTTCAATCCCAGGCGTTTCGCCAGCCGATGCAGGTTGGCGACGTCGGTTTCCAGCACTCGCGCACAGGCCGCCCAATTATGCCCGTTTTGCTCCAGCGCACGGGTAATCATCCCGCGTTGAAACTCCTCTGTGGCTTCGCGTAAATTTTCATTGGTCATTACCGGCGCGTCCTGCGTCACCGCAGGCGTTGCTTCATCATGCAGAGCAAAATGGCGAGCGTGGATCACTATCTCATCGCTGGAACGCGCCGCTCGCGCCAGCACCGCTGCGCGGTGAATCGCATGTTCCAGCTCGCGCACGTTGCCCGGCCAGCCGTAGCTCAGGAGATGCCTGCACGCGCCGGGGCTGAGCACCACCCGCGACAACCCCATTTTTAACCGGCACTGCTCGCAAAAATAGCCCGCCAGCAACACCACATCTTCGCCACGTTCGCGCAGCGGTGGGACCGTCAGTGGGAACACGCTCAAGCGATGGAACAAATCAGCGCGAAAATTCCCGGCCAGCACCTCTTCACGCAGATCGCGGTTGGTCGCCGCCAGCACGCGCACGTCCACCCGCAGGCTACGATCGTCGCCGACACGCTGGATATCGCCGTACTGCAACACGCGCAGTAGTTTGGCCTGTAGTGCCAGCGACAGCTCACCGATTTCATCGAGGAACAATGTGCCGTTATCGGCCATTTCGAACTTGCCGCTGCGATTGCTGATGGCACCGGTAAAGGCCCCTTTCACATGACCAAACAGCTCGCTCTCGGCGACGCTTTCCGGCAGCGCTGCACAGTTCAGATAGACCAGAGGATTGACCGCGCGCGGGGAGTTTTCATGAATCGACTTCGCCACCAGCTCTTTGCCCGTTCCGGTTTCACCAAAAATCAGCACGTTGAGATCGGAAGCAGCGACAATTTCAATCTCTTTTTTAAGCTGTAGCAGCCCCGGTGACAGGCCGATCATCTCGGTATGGGCCACCGGCTCAAACGCGACCGGGCTTCCTGGCATTATGTTCTGGCTTTCGAGTTGCTCTATCAGCAGCGCATTGTTCAGCGCACCGGAGGCCAGCGCAGCAATCAGGCGTAGCGCTTCGTCGCTAAAGCTGTCGAACTGGTCCGGCATCAGACCGTCGAGCGTCAACGCGCCAATCAGGTTTTGCCCGGCAAACAGCGGCAGGCCGATACAGGCGTGTACTTTCAGGCTTTCCTGACCTGGGATCAGGCCGTCGTAAGGATCGGGTAAATCGCTGTCCGCCGGGAAGCGCACCACGTCGCCCGCACGAGCGATAGTCTCCAGACGCGGATGCCCCTCAAGGGTAAAGCGACGCCCCAGCACGTCCTGGGCTAATCCGTCGATCGCCAGCGGAATGAACTGTCGCCCCTCATAACGCAGCAGCGCCGACGCATCGCAATCCAGCACGTGGCGCAACGTTGAAATCAGCCGCTGAAAACGGTCCTGGTGGCCGATACCGGTCTGCAATTCAATGGCGATCTTCGCCAGTACGTCTACGGAAAAGCTCATGTTTTTCTCACGGTCATTTTGACTATTTACATTGTCATAATGACTGTAAAAAAGATAGTCAAATCGACTAACCATTACGGATGACAATTTACATAAAATATTTAAATCAATACGTTACAAAACTGGCACGCAACTTGATATAGGCAATTCATCTATTTTAAAAACAGCGTATTAATTTGAGGTTGCTATGTCTATTCTGGTTAAAAATAACATTCATTGGGTTGGCCAACGTGACTGGGAAGTCCGTGATTTTCACGGTACCGAATACAAAACGCTGCGTGGCAGCAGCTACAACAGCTATCTCATCCGTGAAGGCAAAAATGTTCTTATCGATACGGTCGATCATAAATTCAGCCGCGAGTTCGTGCAGAACCTGCGTAATGAAATCGACCTCGACGCCATCGACTACATCATCATTAACCACGCGGAAGAAGACCACGCCGGTGCGCTGACCGAGCTGATGTCTTACATTCCGAACACGCCAATTTATTGCACCACCAACGCCATCGACTCCATCAACGGCCATCACCATCATCCTGAGTGGAATTTCCACACCGTGAAAACCGGCGACACGTTGGATCTCGGCAACGGCAAACAGCTGCTCTTCGTTGAAACGCCCATGCTGCACTGGCCAGACAGCATGATGACCTACATGACCGGCGACGCGGTGCTGTTCAGCAACGACGCCTTCGGTCAGCATTACTGCGACGAGCGCCTGTTTAACGATGAAGTGGATCAAACCGAGCTGTTCGAACAGTGCCAGCGCTATTACGCCAACATCCTGACGCCGTTCAGCCGTCTGGTAACGCCAAAAATTACCGAAATCCTCGGCTTCAACCTGCCGGTGGATATGATTGCCACCTCTCACGGCGTGGTGTGGCGGGAAAACCCAACCCAAATCGTTGAGCTGTATCTGAAATGGGCCGCCGATTACCAGGAAGATCGCATCACCCTGTTCTACGACACCATGTCTAACAACACCCGTATGATGGCGGATGCCATCGCGCAGGGCATTAACGAAGTTGATCCGAACGTGGCGGTGAAAATTTTCAACGTGGCGCGCAGCGATAAAAACGAAATCCTGACCAACGTCTTCCGCTCCAAAGGCGTGCTGGTCGGCACTTCCACCATGAACAATGTGATGATGCCGAAAATCGCCGGTCTGGTGGAGGAGATAACCGGCCTGCGCTTTCGCAATAAACGCGCCAGCGCTTTTGGTTCACACGGCTGGAGCGGCGGCGCGGTCGATCGTCTCTCAACTCGTTTGCAGGATGCCGGTTTTGAAATGTCGATGAGCCTGAAGGCCAAATGGCGCCCGGACGTTGATGCCCTGGAAATCTGCCGTCAGCACGGCCGCGATATTGCACGTCAGTGGGCGCTCGCTCCGCTGCCAGAAGCAACGGTGAAACCGACTCAACAACAGGAAGATTGCGCCTGCGCCGCCGCGACTGCCGCCGCTCTTGGCCCATGCATGCAGTGCAGCGTCTGTCAGTGGATTTACGATCCTGAACTGGGTGAGCCGTTGCAGGACGTCGCACCAGGCACCCCGTGGAGCGACGTACCGGATAACTTCCTCTGCCCGGAATGTTCACTTGGAAAAGACGTCTTTGACGAACTGGCTTCGGAGGCAAAATGAGCCACGGAATCATCATTATCGGCTCGGGCTTTGCCGCCCGCCAACTGGTAAAAAATATCCGCAAACAGGATGCAAATGTCCCCCTGACGCTTATCGCCGCAGACAGCATGGATGAGTACAACAAACCGGACTTAAGCCATGTGATAAGCCAGAGCCAGCGCGCAGACGACCTCACCCGCCAGACGGCGGGGGAGTTTGCCGAGCAGTTCAACCTGCGCCTGTTGCCGCATACCTGGGTCACCGATATCGACGCCACCGCACACCTGGTAAAAGCCAAAGATAAGACGTGGCAGTACGACAAACTGGTGCTGGCGACGGGCGCATCAGCTTTTGTGCCGCCAGTCGAGGGCCGCGAGCTGATGTTAACGCTCAACAGCCAGCAGGAGTATCGCGCCAGCGAGACCGCACTTCGCGATGCACAGCGGGTGATGATTGTCGGCGGCGGCCTGATTGGCACCGAATTGGCGATGGACTTTTGTCGCGCAGGCAAAGCCGTCACCCTCGTCGACTGCGCGGCAAGCATTCTCTCTGCGCTGATGCCCGCCGAAGTGAGCAGTCGCTTACAGCATCGACTGACCGATATGGGCGTACATTTGCTGCTGAAAGCGCAACTGCACAGCCTGACGAAAACGGAGAGCGGCATTGTGGCCCGACTTGACGGTAACCGCAGCGTTGAAGTGGATGTGGTGGTGGCCGCAACAGGTCTGCGCCCGGAAACCGCACTGGCACAGCGTGCCGGGGCCGACACGCAGCGTGGCGTGCAGGTAAATAGCTATCTGCAAACCTCCCAGCCGGATATTTACGCACTCGGCGACTGCGCCGAAATTAACGGTCAGGTGCTTCCGTTCCTACAGCCGATCCAGTTAAGCGCCCTGTATCTGGCGAAAAACCTGCTCGGTGCCAGCGCGCCGCTGAAGCTGCCCGCCATGCTGGTAAAGGTGAAAACGCCGGAACTACCGCTGCATCTCGCCGGTGAAACCCAGCGTCAGGATTTGAACTGGCACATAGCCATTGAGCCACAAGGCATGGTGGCGCGCGGGTCCGACAGCGACGGTCAGTTGCGCGCTTTTATGGTCAGCGAAGATCGCATGAAGGAGGCTTTCGCCCTGCTGAAATCATTACCCGTGTAACCCTCAGTCACTGCCTGTCTGGCCGCCGCAATGACGGCCTGACCGAAGGCAATACCCCCGTCGCCTGCTGGCAACCGGGAGGGGAAAAGCAATGTAAAATCAGCGAGATAAAGCTCCAGCCGGGCGCGCAGCAGACGGTTGTGCAGGACCCCACCGCTAAAGCACAACGTTGATAGCCCTAAACGCCGAGCGTGATAGCGCATCAACTCTGCCAGTCCTCTTGCCAGCACATCATGAAATACCCACGCACGCGCGTTGGGTTCAGCCTGCCAGTCAAGCCATTGATTCCAGAATGTGGCAAGGTCGAGCTTGCCGTTTTCCACGGGAAGCGTGACCGGATGGCTTACCCCGTTGCACTGCCTTGCGAGCGCTTCCAGCTTACAGGCGGCTTCGCCCTCGTAGCTTTGCGTCTCTGGCGCCAGGTTCAGCGCACAGGCCACGGCGTCGAACAGTCTTCCGCAGGAGGAGGCCAGCGGCGCGTTGAGTCCCCGCGCGATCGCCGTTACCAGCAGCGGCCAGTTTTGCTGTTGCACCATGCGAGTCTCGGGCCGCGATAGCCAGTCCGGGACAAACGCCAGGCAGTGTGCGAGCAAGTTACGCCACGGCTGTATCGCTGCCCTATCGCCGCCGGGCAGCGCCACAGCAGGCAACCCGCCGAGATGCTGGCACTCAAGATAGTTCACACGCAGACATTCGCCGCCCCACAGCGCGCCGTTTTCCCCCATCCCGATACCGTCCAGGACAAGCGCAACCGCATCACCTGCATCCAGCAGCCAGCCGTTTTCCGCCAGGCATGCCGCTGCGTGGGCGTGGTGATGTAAGACCGTCTGGTTTGGTAGCGTCATCTGGTTTGCCCACTGCACGCTGCGATAGCCCGGATGCGCATCACACGCGAGCTGCTCAGGCCGGAAGTCGTACATCTGCTGCATAACGGCAAGCGCGCCGCGCCACTGGCTCTCGACGCCTTCGTCGCTGAGATCGCCAAAGTGCTGGCTCATCACCGCCTGCCCGTCGCGTAGCAGGCAGAACGTGTTTTTCATGTCGGCACCGAGCGCCAGAATGGGGGGAATACCGTGAAAACCTGCGGGCAAGGCAATGATGTCGGGTACGTAGCCCCGCGCCCGACGCAGCATCGTGCCCCTTTCATCAACGACGGAATCATCCATTCGCTGCACGATTTCACGGTTGTGTAGCAGAAAACCGTCGGCAATTTCACGCAGGTCATCCATCGCCTGGTCGTTATTCATCGCTGGCGGTTTACCGCTGAGGTTGCCGGAAGTCATCACCAGCGGACAGGCCATGTCATCCATCAGCAAATGCTGCAATGGATTCGATGCCAGCATCACGCCCACGGCATCCAGACCCGGCGCAATCTCCAGCGGCAGATCGGGGAGATAACATTTTGGCGTCAGCACGATGGGGGCTGCCGGGGAGCGTAATAATGCCTGAATCGGCGCAGGTAAACAGGAGTCGTTCGCTATCATCACCGCCAGCGGTTTTGCCGGGCGATGCTTGCGCTCACGCAGCCGCGCGATGGCCTGGACATTGCGCGCATCACAGACCAGATGAAAACCACCCAGCCCCTTAACGGCGACAATCCCACCCGCGTTGAGCATCGCAACCGCCGCGGCCAGCGCGGCGTCCCGACGATGGCGCACCTCACCCGCGCGCCATTCCAGCTCAGGCCCACAGTCCGGGCAGGCGACCGGTTGGGCGTGAAAGCGTCTGTCCGCCGGATGGCGATATTCGTGCTCGCACGGCGCGCACAGCGCGAACGGAGCCATTGACGTATCAGGGCGATCGTAAGGCATGGCGCGGATAATGGTAAAACGCGGGCCGCAGTGGGTACAGTTGATAAACGGATAGCGATAGCGGCGCTCGCGGGGGTCGCGCATTTCAGCCAGGCATGCAGGACAGGTGGCCGCATCGGGCACAATTTGGGTCGCCATTGCGCCACCCGCGCTGTGCCTGATGGTAAAATCGTCGGGCAAATGCGACCACGTATACGGCTGCGCCTCAACCTCGTCGATACGCGCCAGCGGGGGGCAGTGTTGCATAAGCTGTTCAGTGAAGGCGACCGCATCGCCCGTCAACCGGACCAGCACGCCAGCACCGTCGTTACAGACGTCACCGCACAGATGTAGCTGATTCGCCAGTTGCCAGACGAACGGGCGAAAACCCACCCCCTGCACTTTGCCACGCACCCGCAGCTGAACCCCGCCGACCATAATCAGAACAACATAGAAGAAGTGGTATCGAACGCCGCACGACGGCGTTTTTCCGCGCTCATCTGTTCGAGTTTATTGCGATCCACACAGACCAGAGCGTTCGTCGGGCAGGCTTCCATACACGCCGGACCGGATTCGAGGTGATGGCACAAATCGCATTTGTTGGCCTCAGCCTTATCGGCACGCACTTTCAGGCCCATGCCGCTTTGACGAATGACCGGGCGTACGACCACTTCCATCGCGCCGTACGGACAGGCCACCACGCAGGTTTTACAGCCAATGCAGCGCTCCTGCATCACATGCACAAAGCCGTTTTCACGGTTGATGGCACCGTTTGGACAAACGTTCGCGCACGGCGCATCTTCGCACTGACGGCAGATGGCCGCCGTGGAGATGTTTACGCCTTTAATCACGTGAATACGCGGCAGGAAAGATTCAGGGGTAAGTGACGCGCAGTCCTGCTGCGCCTGATGCGACACGACGCAAGCCACTTCGCAGGTACGGCAGCCAATACACTTACTGGCATCTGCCATCATAAAACGGTTCATTTGCTTCTCCAGCATGACATTCATGAGGCGAGACATACATAAACCGTGCCATGTTTTAATTGACTGATTTAACTGATAATGTCAGAGCCGTCAGAGTGTCATCGTCACAAGTGACGATGACTATTGTCAATGTCAGACGTGCGGTCCGGCAATGACGGAATCCCGCAAAATCAGTTCACCAGAGAAGGTTTGTTGCAACGTAAACTCTCCGCCGTCGAGCATAAAAATCAGGCGGCTGATGGTCTCTTTGATCATCTCGGTCACCGGGATCCGCACGCTGGAGAGCGATGGGATGATATACGGCGCAATCGCCACATCATCGAAACCAATAACCGACACCTCGCCCGGCGTGGCAATCCCGCTGTCATGCAACTGTTTCATCGCGCCAATCGCCATATCGTCATTGCTCGCCACCAGCGCGGTAAATGTCTCACCCCGGGTAAGCAGCGTCGAAACGCCCGCGGCACCGCTCTCCGGGTTCCATTTACCGTCGGCGATCAGCGCCTCACGCAGCGGAATATGGTGCTGCGCGAGGGCATCTTTGTAGCCAGAAAGACGTTCGATTCCGGTGGGTGAATCCAGCGAGCCGGTAATAAACGCGATGTCGCGATGCCCCATGTCGATTAGCTGCGACACCGCCGCCTGACACGACGCTTTATGATCGGACCAGACGCAGTGGCTGCTGTTTTTACGCAGGCGGCGGTTGAGCACCATAATCGGCTGCTCGTGTTTCTGAATAATTTCGTCCATCTCATCAACGCTCAGGAAGCGCGGATAGATGATTATCGCGTCACAGCGCATATCCAGCAGATACTGGATCGCCTCACGCTCTTCATCGGCGCTGTGTTTACCGTCCGCCAGAATTAACTGCCGCCCTCGCTCTTCGGTCATGCGCGCGGCATGGAACAGCAGTTCGCTGAAATAGACGCCGTGATACAGAGTGTTGGTCACCACCAGTCCCAGTGTTTGCGTGCGTTTCGTGGCCAGGTTTCTCGCCAGCAAATTCGGGCGATAACCGCTCTCTTCAATGGCCTGAAATACCCGGTCTTTGGTCTCCTGGCTGACGTAGCCATTCCCCGACAGTACCCGAGAAACCGTTGCTTTCGACACCCCTGCGCGCTGCGCCACTTCCAGCATCGTGGTCATTTTATTCTTCCGTCCAAAACCGATGTGCCGCAGTGTACTGCACCGCAGGAAAATTGTCGCAGCGGCGATATCACGCTTTCACCCCATCAGGGTGATCAAGTTCACGAATGTAAAAAATGCACAATGAGCCATCTTGTTTCATGCGAAGAAACTCATGATGATTATGTGGAACCGGTTTCCTACGTATTCACACAATAACAACAGGATCACTTCCGATGGCCAAAAACTACGCTGCGCTGGCGAACGATGTTGTCAGCGCACTCGGCGGCAAAGACAACATTGCTGCCGTGACCCACTGCATGACGCGTCTGCGTTTCGTTCTGCATGACGAAAACAAAGTGGACGGGGCAACGCTTAAAAATATCAACGGCGTGCTCGGCGTGGTGCGTAACGACAACCAGTGCCAGGTGATCATCGGCAACACCGTGTCGCAGGCTTATCGCGAAGTGGTGAACCTGCTTCCGGCCAAACTCCAGCCCGCTCAGCCGCAAGGTCCGCAAAAGCTCACCTTACGCCGCGTGGGAGCCGGGATACTCGATGCGCTCATCGGCACCATGTCCCCGCTGATCCCGGCGATCATCGGTGGCTCGATGGTGAAGCTGCTGGCGATGATCCTTGAGATGACCGGCGTGCTGCCTAAAGGCGCACCGACGCTCACCATTCTGACCGTTATCGGCGACGGTGCGTTCTTCTTCCTGCCGCTGATGGTGGCGGCGTCGGCGGCGATTAAATTCAAAACCAACGTCTCGCTGGCGATTGCGATCGCGGGCGTGCTGGTTCACCCGAGCTTTATCGAGCTAATGGCGAAAGCCGCGCAGGGCGAGCACGTTGAGTTCGCGTTTATTCCGGTGACGGCGGTGAAGTACACCTATACGGTTATCCCGGCGCTGGTCATGACCTGGTGCCTGTCGTACATCGAAGTGTGGGTCGATAAAATTACCCCGGCGGTGACCAAAAACTTCCTGAAACCGATGCTGATCGTGCTGATTGCCGCCCCGCTCGCCATCGTACTGATTGGGCCGATCGGGATCTGGATCGGTAGTGCCATCTCCGCGTTGGTTTATACCATTCACGGCTATCTCGGCTGGCTGTCCGTCGCCATCATGGGCGCACTGTGGCCGCTGCTGGTCATGACCGGGATGCACCGCGTATTTACCCCGACTATCATTCAAACCATTGCTGAAACCGGCAAAGAAGGGATGGTGATGCCGTCAGAAATTGGCGCTAACCTGTCCCTCGGCGGTTCATCGCTGGCGGTAGCGTGGAAAACGAAAAACCCGGAACTGCGCCAGACCGCGTTAGCTGCGGCGGCGTCGGCCATCATGGCCGGGATTTCTGAGCCAGCCCTGTACGGCGTGGCAATACGCCTGAAGCGCCCGCTGATTGCGAGCCTGATCAGCGGCTTTATCTGCGGCGCGGTCGCCGGCATTGCCGGTCTTGCCAGCCATTCGATGGCGGCGCCGGGCCTGTTTACCAGCGTGCAGTTCTTTGACCCGGCCAACCCAATGACCATCGTATGGGTATTTGCTGTGATGGCACTGGCGGTGGTGCTTTCGTTTGTTCTGACCCTGCTCCTCGGCTTTGAGGATATCCCGGTCGAAGACGATGCAGAGAAAGCCCGCGCCCTGCAAACCGCGCCGGCTCAGTCACAAGAAGCACGCGTATAAATGAATAACGAGGTAAAAATGTCTGTTTTTCCAGAAGGATTTTTATGGGGCGGCGCACTTGCCGCCAACCAGAGTGAAGGCGCGTACCGCGAAGGCGGCAAAGGGCTGACCACGGTCGATATGATTCCCCATGGCGCTAATCGCCTGGCGGTGAAGGTCGGTCAGGAAAAACGTTTTGCGCTGCGCGACGACGAGTTTTATCCAAGCCACGAGGCGATTGATTTTTACCATCGCTACAAAGAAGACATCGCCCTGATGGCGGAAATGGGCTTTACGGTGTTCCGCACCTCTATCGCCTGGAGTCGCCTCTACCCGAACGGCGACGAGCCGCTGCCGAATCAGGAGGGCATTGCTTTTTATCGCGCAGTGTTCGAGGAGTGCAAAAAGTACAATATCGAGCCACTGGTCACGCTGTGCCATTTTGACGTGCCGATGCATCTGGTGACCGAATACGGCTCCTGGCGCAACCGCAAAATGGTTGATTTCTTTGCTCGCTACGCCCGCACCTGCTTTGAAGAATTCAACGGTCTGGTGAAATACTGGCTGACCTTCAACGAGATCAACATCATGCTGCACAGCCCGTTCTCCGGGGCCGGTCTGGTGTTTGAGGAAGGCGAAAACAAAGATCAGGTGAAATATCAGGCCGCGCACCACGAGCTGGTGGCGAGCGCGCTGGCGACCAAAATCGCCCACGAGGTGAACCCGGAAAACCAGGTCGGCTGTATGCTGGCCGGCGGTAATTTTTACCCCTACTCCTGCAAGCCAGAAGACGTGTGGATGGCGCTGGAAAAAGACCGCGAAAACCTGTTCTTTATCGACGTGCAGGCGCGCGGCAGTTACCCCGCTTACTCCGCCCGCGTGTTCCGCGAAAAAGGGGTGGTGATTGTTAAAGACCCAGGCGACGATCAACTTCTGAAAAACACCGTCGATTTTGTGTCGTTCAGCTATTACGCCTCACGCTGCGCCTCGGCGGATATGAATGCCAATAACACCAGCGCGGCGAACATCGTGAAATCGCTGCGTAACCCGCACATCGAAGTGAGCGCGTGGGGTTGGGGCATCGACCCGCTGGGCCTGCGCATCACCATGAACATGATGTACGACCGTTACCAGAAACCGCTGTTCCTGGTGGAAAACGGCCTCGGCGCGAAGGACGAATTGGATGCCAACGGCGAGATTAACGACGATTATCGCATCAGCTACCTGCGCGAACACATCCGCGCCATGGGCGATGCCATTGAAGACGGCGTGCCGCTGATCGGCTACACCTCCTGGGGCTGCATCGACCTGGTGGCGGCATCGACGGGCGAAATGAGCAAACGCTATGGATTTGTTTATGTCGATCGTGACGATGCAGGCAACGGCTCGCTGGATCGCATTCGAAAGAAATCGTTCTGGTGGTATAAGAAGGTGATTGCGAGTAACGGGGCGGATCTGGCGTAGCCCCTCACCCTAACCCTCTCCCCATTGGGGAGAGGGGACTGTCCAGTGCGGTTTTCACTCGATGGAGAGGGGTTGAAATCCTCCGTCCCCAACCCACCCCGCCAACCGTCCATACACCACTTCAACCGCCGCCTTAATCGGTGGCGTCATTGGGTAATAAAACCCAACGATATCCGGCTGAATGCCCAAAAACAGCACTTCGCCCACGTCGTCTTTAATCTGATCGACCAGGTAATTCAGCGGCATGTTATGCGTCGTCATCATAAACATTTCAGCAATGTCGTCCGGGTCGATCAGACGGATCTCGCCGGGGTTTAACCCCATATCGGTGGCGTCGACGATCAACAAACGATCCGGGTGCAGTTCGCGGATAGCGACCACGTCGTTTTCTGGCGCGCTGCCGCCGTCGATCACCACCCACTTCCCTTGCGGTGCGGCGGCGCACATTTCCGCCAGTAGCGGACCCGCGCCGTCGTCGCCCATCATGCTGTTGCCGACACACAGTAAAACGTCAGTCACGTAATCTCCTCACCATCAGGTAGATGGCGCTCTCCTGGTGAATATCATGCAGCATGCCGAGCACGGTTTTGCTCCACGCCTGCTGTTCTGGGGTTTGCCGGACTAACGCCGCGTCAAAGGCATTCGCCAGCATCGCGATATGGTTGATGTCGATGACGATTTCGCCATACTTCGGCACGCCTTCCATCTTGCGCCGCGCGGTGCTTTCCGCCTCCAGCGTGCCAATCCAGGCGAGATACTCCTGCCACGGACAGCTCAGCGCGGCTTCCAGGCAGTCGATCACCCCCAGGTGGTGACCGATCGCCAGGCTGTAATACACGACCTGCTGCGCGGCATCGGGCGTGGCGTCGTTTTCGTCGATAAACTTACGGCTCAGCTGACTGAACACCACCTTTTCGCTCATCGGATACGCGCCTCGTCGACGACAGAATTCAGGTTGGCGACAATCTCGTTCAGGCGCGGATCGTTTTCCGCCTCCAGCCAGCGAGAAACCTGATGCTCGCCCTGGCTCAGCAGGCGCAGATAGTCATCGGCAATCTGGCGACCATAGCGATAGCCCGCTAATTTGCGCGCCATGCGATCGACCTTCACGCGCAGCGGCTGCACCATATCCGGATGCAAAATTGTCGCAGGCTGATTGTCGATTTCACCCGGTTCGCGGGCGTGGATTTTCTGCTCCAGCAGGCCGAGCGCCATCGCAAAACCGTACAGCGTGGCGGCAGGCGTTGGCGGGCAGCCCGGAATATAAACGTCAACCGGCACAATTTTGTCGGTGCCGCCCCACACGCAGTACAGGTCATGGAAGATCCCGCCGCTATTGCCGCAGGCACCATAGGAGATACAGATTTTTGGGTCGGGCGCGGACTGCCAGGCGCGCAGCGCAGGCGATCGCATCGCGCGAGTCATGGCACCGGTAAACAGCAGGATGTCAGCATGACGCGGTGACGGCACCACTTTGATGCCAAAACGCTCGGCGTCGAACAGCGGCGACAGGGTGGCGAAGATTTCAATTTCGCAGCCGTTGCAGCCGCCGCAGTCCACGCGGTAGACGTAGGCCGAGCGTTTGATTTTTTTCAGCAGCGACGCTTTCATATTGGCGATGGATTCATCCACCGTCATCGGCACCGGAATGCCGTTATCGTCGCGCGGGCCGAGTAAATGGCTCATCAGCTGGCCTCTTTCATGTGACGTGTTAAATCAATGCGGTCGGACGGCAGCAGGCATTTCTGACGCTTGCAGTCCGGGCAGGTTTCAAAGCTTTCGCGGTGATGCTCCGCGCGGGCGTCACCGTTGTGCTTCAGTAGCGCGATGGCGTAGTCGATCTCTTTTTGCACGGCGAAAGGACGCTGGCAAACGCGGCAATGACAGAGCGCAAAGCGCGACTGTTGCAGGAAATCTTCTTTCTTCCACACGGCCAGTTCGTATTCCTGCGACAGCTTAATCGCCGCCGTCGGGCAGACCTCTTCGCAGCGGCCGCAAAAGATGCAGCGCCCGAGGTTGAACTGCCAGGCAAGTTCGTTGGTCGCCAGACAGGTTTCTACCGTCAGGGCGTTCGACGGGCAGGCGTTGACGCAGGCCGCACAGCCGATGCACTGCTGCGGGTTATGTTCCGGCTTGCCGCGAAAGTTTTTATCTACCGGCATCGGCTCCAGCGGATAGCTGCTGGTCACCGTGCCGGTTTTGATCACTTTTTTAATAAAGGTAAACATGACAAATCCTTATTTCAGCGGCGAGTTCTTGCGCTCGATGCTGTAGCGTTCAAGCTCTTTGTACGCCACGACCTTGCTTTTCTTCTTACGCACATCAACCACCGTCATGCGGTCGGTGCAGGAGTAGCAAGGATCCAGGCTGCCGATGATCAGCGGCGCATCAGAAACGGTATTACCGCGCAGCATGTAGCGCAGGGTCGGCCAGTTGGCGTAGGTCGCGGCACGACAGCGCCAGCGGTACAGCTTCTGGTTGTCGCCGGTCATGCTCCAGTGGATATCATCCCCGCGCGGCGCTTCGGCAAAGCCCAGCGCAAAACGGTTTGGAATATAGGTAAAGCCTTCTACCATCAGCGGGCCGCCCGGCAGGTTATCCAGACCAAAATCGATCATGTTCAGCGCGGTAAAGACTTCGTTAATGCGCACCTTCAGTCGGGAGATCACGTCGCAGCCCTGTTCGATATGAATGGTCATCGGCAGCAGACCGTAGCCGACAAACGGGTGATCGGTGCGGGTGTCACGGGCGTGGCCGCTGGCGCGCACCATCGGACCGACGTTGCTGAAGTCGCGGGCGATTTGCGGGTCGAGGCGGCCAATGCCCACGGTACGCTGTTCGATATTTGGCGTGCTCAGCAGCATATCCACCAGTTCCTGCACGTCGCGGCGCATCTGCTGGGCCAGCAGACGGGTCTGGATCATGTCGTCTTTCAGCAGATCGCGACGAATCCCGCCGATCAGATTCAGTCCGTAGGTTTTGCGCGCCCCGGTCAGGATCTCGGCCATTTTCATCGAGGCTTCACGCACGCGGAAGAACTGCATAAAGCCGGAATCAAAGCCGACAAAGTGACAGGCCAGCCCCAGGTTGAGCAGGTGCGAATGCAGACGTTCCACCTCCAGCAGGATGGCGCGGATCATCTGCGCGCGCTCCGGCACCACGATCCCCATGCCGTTTTCAACCGAGGTGGTGTAGGCGGTACTGTGGGCAAAGCCGCAGATGCCGCACACGCGATCGGACAGGAACGTCACTTCGTTATAGCCCATGCGGGTTTCTGCCAACTTTTCCATGCCGCGATGGACGTAGAACAGGCGGTAATCTGCATCGATAATATTCTCGCCGTCGACAAACAGGCGGAAGTGTCCCGGTTCATCGGAGGTGACGTGCAGCGGGCCAATCGGCACCACGTTGTTCTTTTTGCTGCCCAGTTCGTTGATGAACTCGTACGTTTCACTGTCGGTCGTCGGTGCAGGACGCTGGCGATAGTCCATGCTGTCTTTGCGCAGCGGATAGAGTTCGTCCGGCCAGTCATCCGGCAGCACCAGACGACGCTCGTCCGGCAGGCCCACCGGCACCAGGCCGTACATGTCGCGCACTTCTCGCTCGCCCCAAACGGCAGCCGGTACGCGCGGCGTGACGGACGGATATTCTGGTTTATTGGGGTCAACCTCGACGCGCACGGTGAGCCAGCATTTCTCGCCCTGCTCCATCGACATCACGTAATAGACCGCGTAGTTACCGCACAGTTGACGCTCGTCATTGCCGAACAGCACCGACAGCCAACCGCCCTGCTGGTAGTAAAGAAACTCCACCACTTCCGGCAGATAGTTCACCTTGATGGTGACCGTTATCTGGTCTTTGGTCTGCCAGGATTCTTCGAGCACCACACCCGGGAAAGCCTGATGCAATGCGGCGAGATACTGCTGACCTTTCTTTTCTTCAGACATAAAAACTCTCTTAAATCACGCCACCAGCAAGGAGACGAAGGCTAAAAAGGCAAACCCAAAACCGGCCCAGGTAATGCGTGAGGTAGCAACAAAACGCAGTCGCGCCATGCTGTTTTCAAACAGGGCGATAATCAGGACTCCCACGACCAGCTTGAGCGCGGCAATCACTACCGCCAGCAGCAGAGCGCCGACGGAGAAGTGGGTCATTTGTCCCCACGGGAAAAAGACGCCGACAAACATCTGCAAGACCACCAGCTGTTTGAGGCTGATGCCCCACTTGAGCACCGCAAAGCCGTAGCCGCTGTATTCGGTCAGCGGGCCTTCCTGGAGCTCTTGCTCCGCTTCTGCCAGATCGAACGGCAGCTTGCCCATTTCGATAAAGGTGGCAAATGCGCAGGCGCACAGCGCCAGAATCAGCGGAATACTGCGGGCAGCAGGCCAGTGGTAAAGGGTGTCGGTGATCACGCTAATGTGGGTCGATCCCGCTACCTGCGCGGCGACCCATAATCCCAGCAGCAGGATTGGCTCAACCAGCACGCCGAGCATCGCCTCGCGGCTGGCCCCAATACCGGTAAACGGGCTGCCGGTATCCAGCCCTGCAATGGCAAAGAAGAAGCGCGCGATGGCAAACAGATAGATGAGGGTTATCAGATCGCCCAGCACCGGTAGCGGAGACCCCACCGTTACCACCGGCAGCGCAGTGGCGATAGTCAACATCACGCCAACCATGACAAACGGCGTCAGACGAAAGACCCAGCCCGCCGCGTCGGGCGCAATGCTTTGACGCCCCATCAGCTTGAACAGATCGCGATATTCCTGGAGCACGCCAGGCCCGCGACGGTTATGCATCCGAGCGCGCGCCACGCGCGTAATGCCGGACAGCAGCGGCGCAACGGCGAATAACACCAGCGCCTGAAGTAATGCCAGTAACAGACTCATGTCAGGCTCCTCGTGAAATCACAATCACCACCAACACCGCCAGCTCAATGACCGCCAGACGGCGGCACAGCGCAGGTACGGCAGCACTTTGCCAACCGGGGATCCAGCTCACCGGATTCAGTTTTTCTCGCAGCTTCAGCACCGCAGAAAAGTTCTCTTTCACCGGCATCGCAAAGCCGTGAGCGGTAATGACCATCGCTTGCTCATGTTCATACCCGCACGCCCAGGCCGCCCCGCGCGAGCGGGCAGGCAGGCGATCGCGTTTGAAGAACAGCATCAGCACGAACGGCAGCAGCGGCGCGGCAATTAGCAGCAGCGCCATCATCGGTTGGGAAACGGTAGTGTGTGCGGTGACCAGCGGCAGCGGGATCGCACTGCCGAGCAGCGGAATGAGCCACGGTGCGGCAACGCCGCCGACAATGCAGCACAGCGCCAGCAGCACTACGCTTGCCGCCATCAGGAACGGCGCACAGCAGGCCTGTTCCGCCTCTTTGGTGCGCGGCGCACCGAGGAACGTGACGCCATAGACTTTCGCCATACACATCACCGCCAGCGCGCCGGTAATCGCTAAGCCTACCGCCAGCAGCGGGCCGAGCAGACGTGCGATAAATACGTCGCTCTGGCCGAGCGCAAAGAAGGACTGGTAAATGACCCATTCACCAGCGAAGCCGTTCAGCGGCGGCAGCGCGGCCATTGCCATTAACCCCACCAGCATGGCGAGCGAGATAACCGGCATCTTTTTACCGATACCGCCAAGCTTCTCGATATCGCGATGGCCGGTACGGAACCAGACGCTGCCCGCGCCGAGAAACAGCGTGCTTTTAAACAGGCTGTGGTTGATCAGATGATACAGACCGCCGATAAACCCGGCGGCGATCAGCGCAGGCTGATTCAGCGCCAGACCGGTGATACCCGCCCCCAGGCCGAGCAGAATAATGCCGATGTTTTCCAGGGTGTGGTACGCCAGCAGACGCTGAATGTTGTGCTCCATCAGTGCATACAGCCCACCGACGAACGCCGTGACCATCCCGGCGAGCAGCAGCACCACGCCCCACCACAGCGGCGGCTGCCCGCCCATCAGTGAGAGCATCAGGATACCGAACAGGCCAACCTTCATCACCACGGTTGAGAACAGCGCGGCCGCAGGTGCAGAGGCGTTAGCATGCGCCTGTGGCACCCAGCCGTGCAGAGGAATAATCCCCGCCAGCAGGCCGAAGCCAACCACGCCCAGCAGCCAGATATCCGCCCCCAACGGCAGCAGTTGCGAGCGAGCGTTAATCAGTGCCAGATCCAGCGTGCCATAGCGTTGCCACGTCAACCAGCAGGCCAGCGCCAGCAGCAACGTGCCGAGCCGACCCAGCGCGAACCACAGCTTACCGGACTGCGTGCATCCCGTGAGGAACACGCCGCAGAGCGCCATGATTTCGGCCATCACCACCAGCGCACCTAAATTGCTGGCGAGCACGGTGCAAACCGCCGTCGCCATCAGCAGGTTCACCAGCAGACCGTTCGCTTTGGCCTGCGGGTGACGATGCCAGTCGATATTGAACAGACTGATAAACAGGCCACATAGGCCAAAGGTTATCAGCCAGATGGCATTGAGCGGCGTAATCGCCATGCTGTGGTGCACAACCGGTATCACGGCATTAACCGAGATCCCACTGGTTAGCGTAGAAAAACCCGCGACCGCGGTGAGTACACTTCCCGCCGCGCCACCCAGCCCGGCTATCCAGCCGCTTAGCGGCCTGGAAAATGCGAAAATAAGTGCCAAAACAGCCGCGATCGTAAAGCACGCTATGGCGCTGTTAATCAAAGCGACAGCGTTCATTTCGCCCCCTCGTTTTGCGTCTGAAACAGCGAAAGATCGCCAAAGTCGGCATTCACGGTCAGCTCGCGTTTGCGTTTGCTGCTGCGAGCAATATCGCGGATATTCACTAAGATCAGCGCCTTGGTTGGACACGTGCGCACACAGGCCGGGCCTTGTTCATCGAAGCTGCACAAATCGCACTTCACCGCCACGGCACGGATGCCCGGCACCCAGTCCAACAGCGTGCTGACGCGCGCCGGTGCCGGTGGTGCAGGAGGCGCTTTTGGCGAATTGGCATTCGCAGGAATATGCAGTGAACGGCTGCCAGAAAACTCAATAGCACCAAACGGACAGGCGATGCCGCAAAGTTTGCAGCTCACGCACAGGCTTTCGTTTAGCTGCACCGCACCTTCAATGCGGGTGATGGCATTCACAGGACAAACGCCCGCGCAGGGGGCATCTTCACAATGGTGGCAGAGCTGCGGGGCAGACTCTTTCTCATTACGCATGACTTTCAAACGCGGCATCGACTGTAGCCCGTGCAGGCGGTGTGTTTCCGAACACGCCGCTTCACAGGTATGACAGCCAATGCAGACCGTCGAGTCAGCAATTACAAAACGGTTCACCGGGGGAGTCCTCAGGACATAGTCATTTTTGACGAAAAACGTGCCGCATCGACACTTCTCGACACGTAAACATCACACGGCGCGCGTTTCGCTCACCAACGCCTTCAAATCCACCGGCAAATCGTGCTCAACCGCCGCATAGAGGTTGTGATAAACCGGCGCGATTTTTTCCAGGTAGTGTTCCAGCACCTGCTGGCGATCGCGATTGCTGACGTGACCGTCAACCATGCCGTCAGCCATTAACTGTGCCTGGGCAATCAGCTGCCTTTCACCTTCTTTCGTCTCGACGTAGTACTCAATGGTGTGGCTGTTGAAGGTGTCCGCAAGGGTGACGTAAATCATAAAGTGCCCAAACAGTACGAAGCACAAATCCTCTTGTGCCGCGCAGCTCATGGCGTGATGCAGACGCGCTTTTGACAGGGTGATCCCCTGAACCAGTGAATTACAGTAATGCTGCCATTGCTCCTGCAGTGATTGATGGCGCTGCGCAATGTAATCCGCCTTTTCGCTTATTTCCCAAATAGTCATCTTAAATATCCAGTTAATGGAGATAGCGCCTGTTAAGCAGGTTTTGTGCCAGCTTTTATCCCATTGATATAAAAGCGATTTAGCAATACAGGCACTGTCAATGACAGCGTGTCGACGTGTCATGTCGTCAGCGCCGACACCGTCACGCCCTAAGCAAAATGAAGCTGGCATCGTTATTGCATTAATGGGGCAAATCATTGAGGAGGCGTCATGCACGAAATCACCCTCTGCCAGCGAGCGCTCGAACTTATCGAGCAACAGGCAAAGCAGCACAACGCAAAGCGCGTGACCGGCGTGTGGCTAAAAGTTGGGGCATTTTCCTGCGTCGAAACCAGCGCCCTCACCTTTTGCTTTGAGCTGGTGTGCCGCGACACGGTGGCGGAAGGCTGCCAGCTGCATATAGAAGAACAGCAGGCTGAGTGCTGGTGTGAACACTGCCAGCAGTACGTCACGCTGCTGTCATCAAAGGTGAGAAGCTGCCCGCAGTGCCAGAGCCTCGGCCTGCGCATCGTGGCGGATGACGGCTTGCAAATTCAGCGCCTCGAAATAGACCAGGAGTAAATCATGTGTAGCACCTGCGGTTGCGCCGAAGGCAACCTGTATATCGAAGGCGACGAGCATCGCCCCCACTCTGCGTTTCGCTCTGCGCCTTTTTCTCCGGCATTACGCCAGGCCGCGACCATTACCGGCGTTACGTTTGCCCCGCTCCGTTCAACCGAGGGCGACCTGCATTACGGCCATGGCGAAGCGGGCACGCATGCGCCGGGCATCAGCCAGCGCAAAATGCTGGAAGTTGAAATCAACGTGCTGGACAAAAACAACCAGCTCGCCGCCCGCAACCGCGCGCGTTTTGCCACGCGCCAGCAGCTGGTATTGAACCTGGTGTCCAGCCCCGGTTCCGGCAAAACCACCCTGCTGACCGAGACGCTAAAACGCCTGAACGGCAGCGTTTCCTGCGCGGTGATCGAAGGCGATCAGCAGACGGTCAACGATGCGGCGCGTATTCGCGAAACCGGCACGCCCGCCATTCAGGTCAATACCGGCAAGGGCTGTCATTTGGATGCGCAGATGATTGCCGACGCCGCACCACGACTGCCGCTTGCCGATAACGGCATCCTGTTTATTGAAAACGTCGGCAATCTGGTGTGTCCGGCAAGCTTCGATTTGGGCGAGCGCCATAAGGTGGCCGTGCTGTCCGTCACCGAAGGCGAAGACAAGCCGCTCAAATATCCACACATGTTCGCCGCCGCCTCGCTGATGCTGCTCAACAAAATCGACCTGCTGCCGTATTTGAATTTCGATGTGGATAAATGCCTGGCCTACGCTCGCGAAGTGAACCCGGATATTGAGATCCTGCTGGTGTCCGCCACAAAAGGTGACGGCATGGAAAGCTGGCTGAGCTGGCTGGAGAACGAACGATGTGCATAGGCGTCCCAGGGCAAATTCACTCCATCGACGGCAATCAGGCCAAAGTGGAAGTCTGTGGCGTGCTGCGCGACGTCGATTTGACGCTGGTCGGGAGCCTGGACGACACGGGTGCCTCGCGTCTCGGCCAGTGGGTATTGGTCCACGTGGGCTTTGCGATGAGCATGATTGATGAGGACGAAGCCCGCGACACGCTGGCTGCGCTACAGAACATGTTTGAGGTCGAGCCGGACGTGGGCGCGCTGCTGTACGGCGAGGAGCGATAACTGATGCGCTACGTTGATGAATATCGCGCGCCGGAACAGGTGATGCAGCTGATTGAGCATCTCAAGACGCGCGCGAAACGGCTGGATTACACCGCCGCGCGCCCGCTGCGCATTATGGAAGTCTGCGGCGGGCACACGCACGCCATCTTCAAGTTTGGCCTCGACCAACTGCTGCCGGAGAATATTGAGTTTATCCACGGTCCGGGCTGTCCGGTGTGCGTCCTCCCGATGGGCCGTATCGACAATTGTATTGAGATTGCCAGCCAGCCCGACGTCATTTTCTGCACCTTTGGCGATGCGATGCGGGTGCCAGGAAAAAACGGCTCGCTTTTACAGGCCAGAGCGCGCGGCGCGGACGTGCGTATCGTCTATTCACCGCTGGATGCGCTCAGGCTGGCGGCAGAGAATCCGGCGCGCAACGTGGTGTTCTTTGGCCTTGGGTTTGAAACCACCATGCCCGCGACGGCCATCACGCTACAGCAGGCCAAAGCCCGCAAACTCAGCAACTTTTACTTTTTCTGTCAGCACATTACGCTCATCCCCACGCTGCGCAGCCTGCTGGAAGAACCCGATAACGGCATTGATGCGTTTCTGGCACCGGGCCACGTCAGCATGGTGATCGGTACCGAGGCCTACGGCTTTATCACGGCGGAGTATCATCGTCCATTAGTGGTCGCTGGTTTCGAACCTCTTGATCTACTGCAAGGCGTAACCATGCTGGTTGAGCAGAAAATAGCAGCCCTGAGCTCGGTGGAGAATCAATACCGTCGCGTTGTGCCAGATGCGGGCAATGCGTTAGCGCAGCAGGCTATCGCCGACGTTTTTGCCGTCGAGGGTGATAGCGAATGGCGTGGTCTGGGATTGATTGCCGAATCTGGCGTGCATCTGACGCCCGCGTATCGCGAATTCGACGCCGAAGCGCATTTTCGCCCGCAGCCACAACAGGTGTGCGATGACCCACGCGCCCGCTGCGGAGAGGTACTGACCGGCAAATGCAAACCGCATCACTGTCCGTTATTCGGCAAGACCTGTAATCCGCAAACCGCGTTTGGCGCGCTGATGGTCTCTTCCGAAGGGGCCTGCGCCGCATGGTATCAGTATCGCAATCAGGAGTGTGAAGCATGAACAGGGTTGAAATGGCGCACGGCAGCGGCGGCCAGGCGATGCAAACGCTGATCGGCGAGCTGTTTATGGAAGCCTTCGCCAATCCGTGGCTGGCGCAGCAGGAAGATCAGGCGCGCATCGAGCTGGCGACACTGACCTCGCAAGGCGACAGGCTGGCCTTTTCCACCGACAGCTACGTTATCGATCCGCTGTTTTTCCCCGGCGGTGATATTGGCAAGCTGGCGGTGTGCGGCACGGCAAACGACGTCGCGGTCAGCGGCGCGGTTCCGCGTTATCTTTCCTGCGGGTTTATCCTGGAAGAGGGTTTACCCATGGAGACGCTGAGCGCCGTAGTCAACAGTATGGCGCACACCGCGCGCGAAGCGGGCATTGCCATCGTGACCGGCGACACCAAAGTGGTGCAGCGCGGCGCGGCAGACAAACTGTTTATCAACACGGCCGGAATGGGCGCGATCCCCTCGGATATCCACTGGGGCGCGCAGCAGCTGGCGGTTGGCGATGTGCTGATTGTCAGCGGCACGCTGGGCTGTCACGGGGCGACGATTCTGAATCTGCGTGAAGGTCTGGGGCTGGATGGGGAATTGATCAGCGACTGCGCGGTCCTGACGCCGCTCATCCAGACGCTGCGTCCGCTTCCGGGGGTGAAGGCCCTGCGCGACGCCACGCGCGGTGGCGTGAATGCGGTTGCCCACGAGTTTGCCGCTGCCAGCGGATGTGGCATTGAGCTACTGGAGCAGAGTCTGCCGGTCAAACCTGCGGTACGCGGCCTCTGCGAGTTACTCGGTCTCGATCCACTTAACTTTGCTAACGAAGGCAAACTGTTAATCGGCGTCGAACGTTCGGCAGCAGACGCCGTACTGGCGCAACTGCGCTCCCATCCGCTGGGCCAGAACGCGGCTATTATTGGTGAAGTGGTTGAGCGCAAAGGGGTGCGCCTGACTGGACTTTACGGCGTGAAACGCACGTTGGATCTCCCCCACGCTGAACCGTTACCCCGAATTTGCTAGAACCGCGCCAAAAGCGGTCAGCACTCTTATTTTTTTGCCAGTTTCTGTGGAAGCAATATGTCGTATACACCGATGAGCGATCTTGGACAGCAGGGTCTTTTTGATATCACGCGTACACTTTTACAGCAGCCCGATCTGGGCTCGCTTTGCGAAACGCTGACGCAACTGGTCAGGCAGTCTGCCCTTGCGGATAGCGCGGCTATCGTGCTGTGGCACGGCGTGCATCATCGCGCCAGATATGTTGCCCTGCGTGAAAACGGGAAAGCGTACGAGTACGAGGATGAAACCGTACTGGCAAATGGCCCGGTTCGCCGTATTCTTTCGCGTCCTGATGCGCTGCATTGTAATTACGAAGAGTTTCAGCAGGCCTGGCCGATGCTGGCAAAGAGCAATTTGTATCAGCCGTTTGGCCATTATTGTCTGCTGCCGCTGGCGGCCGAGGGGCGTATTTTCGGCGGTTGTGAATTTATTCGCGATACTGACCAGCCCTGGAGTGAAGCTGAGTACGAACGTCTGCACACCTTTACCCAGATTGTTGGGGTAGTTGTAGAGCAAATTCAAAGCCGCGTGACCAACAATGTCGATTACGATCTGCTGAGCCGCGAGCGCGATAACTTTCGTATTCTGGTCGCCATCACCAACGCGGTGTTGTCCAGACTGGACATGGATGAACTGGTGAGCGAAGTCGCCAAAGAGATCCATCATTACTTTAATATTGACGCGATCAGCATCGTGCTGCGCGGTCACAGCAAGGGCAAACTGACCATCCACTCCACGCACTATCTGGATGAAACGCATCCGGCGCATGAACAGAGCGAAGTGGACGAAACGGGAACGCTTTCTGAGCGCGTTTTCAAAAGCAAAGAGATGTTGCTGCTCAACCTTAACGAGCGCGATGAACTGGCGCCTTACGAGCGCATGCTTTTCAAAACCTGGGGCAACCAAATTCAGACGCTGTGCCTGCTGCCGCTGATGTCCGGCAATACCATGCTCGGGGTGTTAAAGCTGGCGCAGTGTGAAGAACAGGTCTTCACCACAACAAACCTTAAGCTGCTGCGCCAAATCGCGGAGCGAATCGCCATTGCGCTTGATAACGCGCTGGCCTACCAGGAGATCCATCGTCTGAAGGAGCGGCTGGTGGACGAGAACCTGGCGTTGACCGAGCAGCTCAATAACGTCGAAAGCGAATTCGGTGAAATCATTGGCCGCAGCGACGCGATGTACAGCGTCCTGAAACAGGTCGAGATGGTGGCGCAAAGCGACAGCACGGTGCTGATCCTCGGCGAAACCGGCACCGGCAAAGAGCTGATTGCCCGTGCCATTCACAACCTGAGCAACCGCAACAGCCGCCGCATGGTGAAGATGAACTGCGCGGCAATGCCTGCTGGATTGCTGGAAAGCGATCTGTTTGGCCATGAACGCGGCGCGTTTACCGGTGCCAGCAGCCAGCGTATCGGCCGCTTTGAACTGGCGGATAAAAGTTCGTTATTCCTTGATGAAGTCGGCGATATGCCGGTCGAGCTTCAGCCCAAGCTGCTGCGCGTATTGCAGGAACAAGAGTTTGAGCGCCTGGGCAGCAACAAGCTCATTCGCACCGACGTGCGTCTTATCGCCGCCACCAATCGCGACCTCAAGCAGATGGTGGCCGATCGCGATTTCCGCAGCGATCTCTATTATCGTCTTAACGTCTTCCCTATTTTACTGCCGCCCCTTCGCGAGCGTCCGGAAGATATCCCTCTGCTGGTCAAAGCCTTCACCGCCAAAATCGCCCGCCGAATGGGGCGCAATATCGACAGCATTCCCGCAGAGACGCTGCGAACGCTTTCCGCGATGGAGTGGCCTGGCAACGTGCGCGAACTGGAAAACGTAATTGAGCGCGCGGTTCTGCTGACGCGCGGTAGCGTATTGCAGCTGTCTCTGCCTGAAATCATGATGCCGGAGCCGACCATGCCTGTGGCGGAAGTGGCGCAGGAAGGTGAAGACGAATATCAGCTGATTATCCGCGTGCTGAAAGAAACTAACGGCGTGGTCGCCGGGCCGAAAGGTGCCGCGCAGCGATTAGGATTGAAACGTACGACGCTGCTTTCCCGCATGAAACGCCTCGGAATTGATAAAGAACTGCTCGCCTGATCCCTATGCCGCGCGCTGCGCGGCATGTCTCCCTTGCAAAATCCATTTAATAACAATGCGTTATTATCATTCATTGACACGATATATATTGCATTGTATAAAACCCCGCCTCAATAATGAGTTTCATTTGCATTACAAATCAAAAATCAGGCTTACGCATAATAATTTTAATGAAGGATAGCGTTTCATGAAAAAGGTCATCTGCGCATTGGGAATGGTGTTCGCAACGGCGGGCTCCGCGTTTGCCACCACTTATCCTTTGACCATCGAGAACTGTGGGTACAAAGAAACATTCACTAAAGCCCCTGAGCGCGTGGTTGCCCTGGGACAAAACACCGTCGAAATTCTGCTGCTGTTAGGGTTGCAGGATAAGGTCACCGCTAGCGCCTTTTGGCCGACCAAAGTGCTGCCGCAGTTGGCCAATCAAAATGCCAAAATTAAAACGTTGACGGTGGAAATCCCGACGCTGGAATCGATCCTCGCGCAAAACCCTGATTTTGTCCCTGCACAGCTACCGCTCCTGCTAGGGCCTGAAAGCAAAGTCGCAAAACGCGAGGATCTCGCGACCGTTGGCGTGAACAGCTATATGTCCCCTGGTATGTGCGCGACCAAAAAAGACATTGGTGATATGTACGGCAGCCGTCAAAAGCTGTGGGACATGACCTTCCTGTATAAAGAAATTGAAGATTTTGCCAAAATTTTCAACGTCGAAGACCGCGGTCAGGCCTTAATTGCCGACTTCAAAAAGCGCGAAGCCGATTTGCGTCAGGAGTTTGGTAAAAATAAAAAAGACCTCTCCTTCGTATTCTGGTTCTCCAGCGCCTCTCCTTCTGCTGACGCTTACGTAGGCGGCAAGAACAGCGCGTCTGGCTTTATCGCGAACGTGCTGGGCGGCCACAACGCCATTACCTCAGAAACAGAATGGCCGACCGTCGGCTGGGAAAGCATCATCGCGGCAAACCCGGATGTGATTGTGGTTTCCAGCCTCGACCGTAACCGCTGGGCGCTGGATAACGCGCAGGAAAAGATTAAATTCCTCAAAACCGATCCCGCCGTCAGCCAACTGGATGCCGTCAAAAAAGGTCATATCGTGATCATGGACGGTCAGGCGATGAATCCGACTATTCGCACCATCTATGGCGCGGAGCAAATTGGCGAACAGCTCAGAAAATTAGGGCTGGATAAATGACAGCAGTGGTCACGCAAGCGCGGCAGGGTTGGTTTTTAAGCGCATCGTGTTTTGTGGCTATTGCCGTACTGATGCTGGTGATTGCGACCGGCGTCAGCGTGGGCGAGCTTTCCATTCCTTTGGAGAGTGTGTTTTACGCTATCGGCAATAAGCTGGGGCTGACCAACGTCCCGCTCAGCCGCATTTATGAAAGCGTGATATGGGATTTTCGCCTTAGCCGTGCGCTGGTAGCCGCCTGCTGCGGCGCGGGGCTGGCGATCTGCGGTGCTGTGCTGCAAAGCCTGCTCAAAAATGCGCTGGCGGAACCCTACGTACTCGGCGTGTCTGCGGGTGCCTCCACCGGTGCGGTATCGGTGGTGGTGATGGGGATCGGAACCGGCGCTGTTTCATTGTCTGCGGGTGCCTTTGCGGGCGCTTTCGCCGCCTTTGCCTTTGTCGCATTCCTTACCAACGGCGCGCGCGGCGGCAATGAACGCACGATTCTGGCCGGCGTCGCTGCCTCACAGCTTTTCAACGCCATCACCGCGTACACGATCAGCACCTCTGCCAGCGCGCAGCAGGCTCGGGATGTGATGTTCTGGCTGCTGGGGAGCTTTAGCGGCGTGCGGTGGCCTGAATTCCAGCTGGTGCTGGTGGTCGTGCTGATAGGTCTTGCGGTCTGCCTTTATTACTCGCGTGCGCTGGATGCCTTTACCTTTGGCGATGATGCTGCCGCGTCATTAGGGATTGCCGTTCCGTGGGTGCGGCTGATTCTGTTTACCACCACGGCGCTGATTACCGCCACCATCGTCAGCATGGCTGGGTCAATCGGATTCGTAGGGCTGGTGGTTCCGCATATCATGCGCTTCTTCTTTGGGCCACTGCATCGCACGCTGCTCATTGCCAGCGCGCTGGCGGGTGCCATCCTGATGGTGCTGGCAGACATCGCGTCCCGGTTACTGATTGCACCGCAAAGCCTGCCCGTCGGCGTTGTCACCGCGCTGGTCGGCGTGCCGTTCTTCGCTCTTATTATCTACCGTTCAAGGAATAAGTGATGAGCATCACCGCTGAAAACATTACCTGGAAGGTAGGGAAAAAGGTCATCGTTAACGAGGTTTCGCTCAGCGTCTCCCAGGGCCAAACCGTCGGGCTGCTTGGCCCCAACGGTTCAGGTAAATCCTCGCTGCTGCGCGTCCTTGCCGGGTTACGTCGTCCGTATTCCGGCACCGTGTCGCTGGACGGTCAGAACATTAGCCAGATGGCCAAAAAGCAGCTGGCACGACGAGTGGCCTTTGTCGAACAGCACGGCATGACCGACGCCAATATGCGCGTTCGCGACGTGGTGAAGCTGGGGCGCATTCCGCACCATTCTCCGTTTTCCAACTGGAGCGCGCAGGATGATGGCATCGTCAATGCGGCGCTTGAACGCGTGGATATGCTCAACCGCAGCGAACAGGGCTGGCTGAGCTTATCCGGCGGCGAGCGTCAGCGCGTGCATATCGCCCGTGCGCTTGCGCAAACGCCTACTGAAATCCTGCTGGACGAACCCACCAACCACCTGGATATTCACCATCAGATTCAGCTCATGAAGCTTATCAGCGAACTGCCGGTGACCAGCATTGTGGCTATCCACGACCTTAACCATGCGTCTATGTTTTGCGATGCGCTCATCGTGATGCAGCAGGGCCAGGTTGTCGCCACGGGATCGCCGCAGGATATTCTCACCGAAGCGTTGCTGTGGGACGTATTCCGCGTCGAAACAAGAATCGAAGCCTCGCCTTATCACGGTAAAAAACACATTCATTACATCGCTTAACGCC
The DNA here is from genome assembly GCF_059766475.1 of Enterobacter sp. SCRI0065. Taxonomy (NCBI): domain Bacteria; kingdom Pseudomonadati; phylum Pseudomonadota; class Gammaproteobacteria; order Enterobacterales; family Enterobacteriaceae; genus Enterobacter; species Enterobacter sp. SCRI0065. The sequence continues at coordinate 125,669 of NZ_JCBAJB010000007.1, forward strand.
AGGTTATTTATGTCTTTGTTTCTCTTGCGGCCCGCCACACGGCTTTGGCCGCCTGTTCTACTGGGTAGCCAGTTTGTCTTCAATATCGGCTTCTACGCCGTCGTGCCCTTTCTGGCGATCTTTTTACGCGATGACATGATGCTCTCGGGCGGGCTGATCGGGCTGGTACTGGGGCTGCGAACGTTTTCACAACAAGGCATGTTTATTGTTGGTGGCGCGCTTTCTGACCGATACGGCGCCCGCGTGGTGATCCTCAGCGGCTGTATTGTCCGCGTTGCAGGCTATCTGCTGCTGGCGTTTGGGCAAACGCTATGGCCGATTATCATAGGGGCATGTCTGACCGGAATCGGTGGTGCGCTGTTCTCCCCATCGATTGAAGCGTTGCTGGCAAAGGCCGGAACCCAAAGCGAAGCACAGGGCAAGCGCAGCCGCGCCGAATGGTTTGCTCTGTTTGCGGTATGCGGTGAACTGGGCGCGGTACTCGGCCCCGTGGCAGGCGCATTGTTGACAGGGCTAGGGTTTCGCCAGGTTGCGCTGGCCGGTGCGGGCGTATTTGTGGTGGCGCTGATGGTGTTGTTTTTCTGCCTGCCGCCCACGCAAACACATAAGCAGACGCTTAATATTACGCCGTGGTGGACCACGTTTCGTCAGCCGCGTTTTGTCGCCTTTATTATTGCCTACAGCTCATGGCTCTTAAGCTATAACCAGCTCTATCTGGCACTGCCCGTTGAAATTCAGCGTGCTGGCGGGAGCGAAAAGGATCTCGGCCCGCTGTTTATGCTGGCTTCGCTGCTGATTATTGTGCTTCAACTTCCGCTTGCGCGGTACGCCCGGCGCGTGGGGGCGACGAGAATATTACCCGCCGGTTTTGTGATAATTTCGGCGTCGTTTGTTAGCGTGGCGCTTTTCGCCTCCGCTGAACCGGCGCAGGGCTGGTTGCGCCTGTTACCCGCAGCCTGCTTTGTCACGTTATTAACGCTCGGGCAGATGCTGCTCGTGCCGGCTGCGAAAGATCTGATCCCGTGGTTTGCACAGGAATCGACGTTAGGCGCGCATTACGGTGCGCTTGCTACCGCCGGAGGTTGCGCAGTACTGGCGGGTAATTTACTGTTTGGCAGCCAGCTTGATGCAGCCCTGGTGCCTTCTAAAGAGGCGATGTATCCGTGGCTACAGCTGGCCATTTTCCCGCTGTGCAGCGCGATCGCCATGGTGTGGATTTGCAAGCCAATGCGCACCTAGCGTCTACTTTTTCGGGCGATATTTCTCCGGCAGCTCCGGCACCGGACGGCGATCATCAATGAGATGGCGAATGGTCAAAATGGGGTGTCGCCATAACATCCGTGGCCCTGCCCAGCGCATCACCTGCTTCATCTCTTCGCGTTTTATCGGCTGGTAGCAGTGTACCGGACACTGCTTACAGGCCGGTTTCTCTTCGCCAAACACGCATTTATCCAGACGTTTTTCAGCATAAGCGTTAAGCGCCTGATAATGTCCTTCTTCCTGCAAGGCTTGCGGACACTGCTTTTCATACAGCGCAATCATCCTTCGGAGGGTCTCTTTTTCGCGAGAGATACGTTTTCCAGACATGAGAAGTTACCGACTGATAAGATGCATTGATAATACCTTTTTAAAAGCTGCATTCCAGCCCGATTTCATTTTTTGCATTCTGTTTTCTGAAGGTGGCTTCCAGTAATACATTTGTGAACGCTCCTTTTTACTGGCATTTTATACAGGTGTTTTTAATCCCGTATCGCACACCATCCTACCGGAGCCTGTATGTCTGAAATCACCCTGATTCAACCGCAACGTCACCTCAAAGTCGGCTATTTTAGAAAGCGCCATGAAGACCGAAAAACCAAAATTCCGACACGCTATAGCGTTCATGCTGCGCTGAGCCTAAAAGGCGACTGGCTCGAAAAGGCGGGTTTTAAGACAAATTCACAGGTCAGCGTCGTCGTGGAGCACGGCAAATTACTCATTGTGCTGATGGATGAAGAAGCGACGTAAAGACACGACATTTTGCTGCGCCACGCCATTTTTTCATGCGACAATAGAAGGAACTCACGGCCATTTGGTCGCTCAAAGCGCAACAATTTCAATGAAATGGACATCATAACTCCATGAGCACAATCGATAATTTAAACGCACATACCCCAATGATGCATTGGGGTGTTATTACTGATTAATAAAGATATTTTATTAATTATATTTAAAACCTACAATTCAACCTATAGTATATGTAAACAGTGAATGCCAGATGCTTATAGCTTTCGACATTTTTGTTTATCGAGAGTAGCTTGATTCTTACAAGCAATGCTGGCCTGCTCCCCATAAATTGGCATATCTCAATGTTATCAATGTCTGCTGTGGCACAAAGCAAACTTTAATGATCGGACACGATGTCAGCGGTCAGGACGGTCGTTCAGGGTTAAAATGATGAGTACCACTTCGTGGCTGATTCGCCAGCAGGATCGTTTTTCCACGTTGAGCAGTAATCGTCACTTTTATCTTCTCAAAAGACAATAATCCAGATATTGCAACAATCCTCCTTAATTAGTACCTGTCCTGCATCAATCTCTCTCATCTTCTCCGCAGATCCGCCCCCCCAGTTCCGGAACTGAACGAAAGACATAATCAATTTTAGTTGATCTATAATCAAAAAATGATTATGGTGTTGTTGTTGAAACAGTCAAACAGGTTAGTTATGAAGCTTTCTGAACATATCGATCTTTTCTTTGACGGGAATAAATCTGCTTTTGCTAAAAGTATGAGTGTTACTCCTCAACAAGTTACAAAATGGGTTAACGATGACTGGATCATTGTTGACGGAACTCTTTACAGTCCCAGAAGGGATTTAACCAGAGGCAATATGATGAAACGTAAGAAATTTTTGGCAAGCATATTTTGCGGTGCTCAATATGCTTTGGCCGAGTTAAGGGAACACAACGCCCAGGGACCTAATGCTAATGGGATAGCACAAAATGCCCGCAACACCATTGAGTTACTGGCAGAATTCTTTAAGAAAGAGAATTATAATATTTATATGGTTGCTTATAACAATAAAACACAGCAGTTTGAGATTTATTCCTCCCAACCTGCTTTTGAGTTAGGTGTTACTTATTTCCATATATTTAATCCGGGTAGCATCCTGTTTTCCTATAACAATGACATGAAGTCTGAGGATACCTTTGATGTTCCCACTGACCCCAGCCGGCTGGTAGCCAACCGCTTTGATCCTTATGCGTTTACGATACTGCGCCAAGAAATTCAGCAGGCGTTTAGTCAGTAAAGAAGTTTATTTAAAGCTTACACAGGTGATCATCAATTGTTAAACAATAAGAGTACGGCCAGAGTTCGACATTCTGGCCGTATTTCACTTCTTCGTTGATGCTCTATCTGTTCGCTGTGAGCCTCATATTTTTATTAAAATTAAAGCAATTCATCAATATAAGTCATAATGGAACGAACCAGATTTATGGCAAAACGCGCATCGGCTTCATTAAGCAAAGTTTCAGTAGGATGGGCCATACTGTAATTATTGCGTAGGTTATTGATTCCATGAAGTATTGCGGCAGATGACTTCAACATTTTAAATACATCTTCATTTCTTCCATCATCCGGCAACGCCTTGAGATGTGCAGTTATCAGGGAAAGTAAGCCTGGAACATTATTATTTGTACTATTGGTCGCAATTCCATGGTTTGCACACATTTGTCTTAATGAAGCATGAAGAGCTGTATGGACACGATCATATGCCCTGTGTGGTCCATTTTTCTGAAGCAACACTTCCGCATCTTCTAAGGCCTGGTAAATGTTTTCGTTCACATTTTTCACTGGCGCTGCGGAAACATTTCTTTGCCCATTCTGATTAACAATGTCCTTTACTTCATTGAATAACTCAGTATTGGCATTGCTGATAAATCGTTGAACATTATCCAGCGCCCAGATTTTAGAAAGGTTATCAGCGTCCCTGGCCAGTGTGCTTTCTATGGCAGAGATGGCCACCCCTTTCAGCTCAGGGTTGTCCCAGTGAACATGCCGGTAGAATTGATTCAGCCCTTCCGGAACATCTTCACATTCTGTAACAGCAAACAGCTCCCGCCAGTCACCTTCGTTAAATTTATCAGCAAGGATTTTGGCCAAATTAATTTGTGAAACTTTATTCAACATACTGCTCCCTTGAAGTTTGTACTTCTTAATTGTGTTTACCGGAACGGCGTCTCAGTAAACGAAATCCGTGTACTGCTGTACCCCTTACTCTGCAATACTGAAGTTATTATTCATGTTTTCTCTCCCGGATTAATTTTGCCAGCCATTTCATGGCGCAACACGACTAAGTAGGTGTCCACCGTAACGGCTAGGCTGGCGGCGGCCTGCTCAGGCGGAGTGGAATTGTCTCCCTCTTCGTGTCCCATGGCGTACATATGAAATTCACTTATACCACCGAGGAAACGAAATCCCATCTCATACTTTCCGGTCTGCGAGTTTCTGATGGCTTTCCCGTACACGCTACCTGGCAAAAATACCCTACTCTCCAGACAGGGGAACGCCAGACCGGCATTCTCCAAGACATTTTCATGTGCCAGGGACCGGGCCTGCATCCGCACGATCCAAGCGTCTTGCGGATAGTCATCCGGCTGTATGACTGATACCGTGACGTTCTCGTCACGGTAAACAAATTCACGCGCAGGCTCCGGGCGCACCAGCAGGCCGGTATCACGCAGTACAGACTGCAGTCGGTCAAACTCTGTTTCGTACGCCTTCAGGGAGATCTCAAAGGCATTTATCACCCGGGTGGGCAGCGGTAGTTCCGCCGGTAAATCCGACAGCGCAAAGTCACATCCTGTAAGGTGATAGTTAACCCGAGGCAGCATCCGGCGCGCAGCGGCAGAAGGATGGCTATCTTCCGGCAAGGTTTCCAGTCGCCAGCTGCTCTGCTGTATTTCTGCGGCCTGACGGGAGAGCGACATCTTCGCAACGGAGAGTTCAGTAAAGGCGGAGTTTCCGGATTGCAGGATATCGCGGATTTTATGCAGTTGGTTAAGGGCATCGTCAAACTGGGTGGCGAGGGCGAGCGTGAGATCGGCGGCCGTGAAGATCCGGGTATCGACCATGAAAGGGAGCCGGTGATGCTGGGCAAGATACTGCCAACAGAGAATAATATACTGTGTGGCGTTCAGGCCCAGCTCCCCCAGAACGTCGTCACCGCTTTTCTTGAGTTCACCCTCGATCTTGATATTTATGGCTGCCATCATGTTTCCTCTTTTTTGTGTAGTAATAATATGCCACCATAAAATCATGTAGTAAATATGCTACACCATTATTTATCACGCAAAGATAACTACACAATCTCTCATTTTGCTTTAGCTCCCTCATCAGATCCGATTTCTGTCATAAGCAGATCACTTGCAGTCAGTTGCAGGATAGTTTTACATTCACTTGAATTTTGCCGTTTTGCTTCCTCTTGCCCGATTAAGGATATTTTTTTATGCATTTTTATGTGGATGAAACAGGCCATACCGGCCCGAACCTTTTTGACCAAACTCAGCCCGTACTCTCTTACGGCGTACTCTCTTCGCCAGACGACCTTGACAAGTTGGCTGAATCGGCACTCGCTGCGCTGCGAAAAAAATTGGGCGTGACGCGCCTTCATGCCGCCGAACTGGGCATGCATCGTCTGGGTGACGTAGTAGATACACTGCTGGTCCTGCAGAAGAAGCACCGCATCCGTTTTGATATCTGGCAGGTGGTGAAGCGCGATCACGCCATTATTTCATTCTTCGACCAGGTGTTCGACCAAGGCATGAATCCGGTGGTACCCTGGACGGCCTACTGGACTCCACTGCGCTATCCGCTTCTGCTGAATCTGGCCTATCTGTTTGATGATGCACTTGCGGAAAAAGCCTGGCGTGCCCGCCTCGAGGCTCATGATGAACGTTCTGCCACACTGTTTTGTGAAGTCTGTAGTGTGCTGCTTTCACGTGTAGATACACTGGGTGATCCACGTTTCATTGAAATTGTTACCGATGCACTGTCCTGGGCGATGGCCAACTTTGGTGAGCTCGGCTATAACTGCAAAACCAATAAAGAAAAACTTCAGATCATGCCCAACATGATTGGGTTCCAGTCAGTCCTTCATGGGATTTGTAACCGCCTAGGTGCCCCCAACCGTAAGGCCAGTATCATTGTTGACCAGCAATCGCAGTTCAACACAACCCAGCGTGAGCTAAGCGTCTTTTATCTTCAGATCCGTGCCCAGCCGTGGGAGCTGGGGCCAGGACTTCCGGTGATGGACATGAAGAACATGCCTGAGAAGCCTCTGGTCTTTCAATCCGGAACCCAAAGCGCAGGGCTTGAGCTGGTTGATATCTATCTGTGGATCTTCAAGCGTTTTATGGAAGATAAAGAGCTGACCAAACCCCTTTCCCGTCTGGTTTACATCAACCTGAAAACAGCCCTGACCGATAGTGTTTCGCTGAAATCGATCGGTAATCGATTTAAAGAATGTTTCGAAAACTTGCCTGAGCCGACGGAGGAAATGATGCAAAAAGGGCGCGAGTACCTCGAGCGCGAAGAAGCCCGCCGCCTGCAGCACCGCGTACCAGCTATCCCCCAGTCCTGACAGGCGTTCGTCACAATGATTAGTGCTGATGATGCAGTGCCTCCTCAAGAGGATCGAATCCGGACAGTTCAAAGGCTACCGCGGGTCAGCACTGAACACCGGAATCCACCCACGGTGCACGATTGCGTCTTGGTCCGTGGGCTGCGCCCCAGGACCGACGTGCAACTGACCTAACGGCTGGATGTGGGGGAATAGGCCATCCGGAAATGGAAGTCCGGCCAGACACAGATGGGGCAGTGACAAAAAAGCCCCTGCCAGGGCTTTCACTGGATTCTGGGCATGTAGAACTGACGGCTTTTTACCATCCGTTCTAGACCTTCCAGATCTAACCTCTGATTAATGCGGATATTTTGGTAAACCTCAAGCATGACGGCGTACTTGCCCGTCAGGTCCTCATTGCAGCGCAGATCTAAATCGCTGATACGAGCGCAGCCTTCCCCGATATCAATCCAGTTAAGCAGCGACCACATCTCGATCTGCCGCGCAAAGTCTTCTGTGTCCGGATACCCCTGGAAAATTAACGGCAGCCCGTTGTCTTGCGCGTACCCTGTGCAATAAATGCGCGAACTACATCGGAGCGGCTCGGCTTAAAACGGGGATCGATGGAATCGATGATTGCATCAACCTCTGCGAGTTGCTGCTGGGGAAGCCGGTGACGGCTGAGCACCTGCAGAAAAATATTACAAAACCTAATTCTATCTTTTTTATCTCTTTTTTATTCAGGTCATCGATCCGGCAACACCCCATGGTGTCGTCACATTCAGCCTCTTGGGTGCTGTGCTTGAGGTAATCAGCTTGACGTGTATGACCTTCCTTCTGCTCCCCGATGACCATGACAAATGCGAACTTCCGCTTCTCGCTCAAAGCGGACCAATATCCCTCACGGTAAACGACATTACCTCCTCTAATGCTTTTTCTCTATCATAAGATATGGGTGGTCCCAATCAGTAACTTCCCGGTATGAAACAAAACCATCGTGCTCCAGTGCACATACGCAATTGTGATTCGCGACATAGTCATACACCGCCTTACTCTCTAAGCCCTGAAGCATATGAGACAGCAACTTTCGGCGCATGACATCTGACTTCCAGCGTTTACGCGCTACCACATCTTTATAGGTCATGTTGAATGGCTGTCCTACCGCATTGGTAACGCATTTACCGTAGCGATTGGTTTTCGCTGTAGCTTCGTAACTATCCAACAGTACGGCTAAATCACGTCGTAGAGGGGCTAAAAAACGCTTCCAGCGTTTTAGCACTCGCTTTGCCTCTGTCAGGCCTAACTTGCGATTCAGCAAGCGTCTGGTGCTGGATTTTAGTGATAGCGTGACAAACCCGACATTGAATACGCTGGAAAACCTGAATTGCTTCACCAGTTCTTCCACAACACGCAATTCCCGACAGATATATTTGGTTTCGAGCACCTCCAGCGACTTGGCCGAAATGCCAATACTCAACAGCTCATGTCGTAGTATCTCAAGCTGGCATCCCTTGATGTCATAATTATGCCCACGTCCCAGGCAAGCCCACTTAATACCTGATGGCAAGCTCTGAAAACCTGTACCAACCTCAAAAGATCTCCCACCGATATGCGCAGTTTTATAAGATTGCCTGTAAGAAACCGTTAACGGTGATTCTTTCACCAGATCCACGCCCGTTTCAGCCAGTCGCGACAGGAAGTTGAAAATGAATACATTGTTCTTCTTCGTGGGATTCTCATTATAGTAATCCAGCAATGCATCCAGATTGATTTCTAGCGGCTCAAGGTTGTCCCATACTCTCACAACCAGCTCCCTGAAGGCTGCGTTAGGGATATCGCGTTTAGATTGCTTGTGTTTAGCATGCTGCCCACGGTCGATCGCAACGCCGATCAGTTCATCAAATGAGTAGCTTTTACGCTTGGTGAAAATGTCAGTCAGATAATGGTAACGATCCTGACGGCTAAGGTATGCCTCGCGGTCGTTGCCAAACAACTTACGCAGGAAACGTTGAGAAACAGCATATTCCCGGCAAGAACTTTGAGCATTGGAATAGCCGGTTAGTTTGATAATTCCTGCGATTGCCAGCGCCTCCATTGCACGCTCATAGGCTGGCCCACTTTTCTTAAATACTCCGGGAAGTTTCTTCCGTCCCAGCTCAAATGGTACTGGCACAGAATAAGACCATTTTTTATTCGCCTTAATCTTTGCTTTTTTCTTGTTCTTACGACTACAGGTAGCGACACAAATAACATGCTGAAGGAATACTGCTATATTACGATAAAATGGACGCTTTAGGCTTGGCACACCATTATAAGGAATACTGAAAACAACTTCTTTGAAATAATCCAGCGTTGAATCCGTCACAAGGATATTGTTATGCGTAATGTAGGGTTTCATAATTCACCTGTATATAGAGATCAAAGCACCATGCTCTGACCCCATTTATTTACAACTGAATTACTCAAAATTACGCGTGAACCCAACAAGGTTCAGATGGTTATTATTAGATGATAATATTGGAGGCTGGAGCCTCATGATAGCTGATACTGGATAATGGCTATAGTATGTAATAGCATATATACAATAATATAAGTATAGAGTGTATATAGAGCATATTACACACTGCTATATACCTTGTAGAAGAAAGTAGCGAATAAATATCAGCTCAGCCAGAATGGGATTAGCGGATACGTAAAACGCTACCGGTTATTAAGCGGTGCAACTCCACCCCGATAATATTCAATAGCGGTTGTAGACACATGTTATTTCCTGAATTTTCATCTTTTGATACCTCGACTTTGCTCAAACTGCCGAATCTTGCAATTGTCAGAGTCAGGGAAAGTCATCGCCGGTTTACCCTTACCATTGTACGAGGCGCGAATCTGACACAGAATGACACCGGTAGTTAGGCGGTCTGTCACACCAAAGTCTGGTAACGATAGGCGGTTTAAAACCTTCATTTTTCAGGTTTCTGATTTAACATTTCCGCAATTGCTATAACATGAAAACAAACGGCATCCCTGCCCTGCCAACATTATCCCTTCTTCAGACGCGATTGAAGCCACTTCTGCCGGTGCTCAAATTGCCAGTATTGCGGTTGCGCCAGAATTCCAAGCTTCTCCACCACTAGCGGTAACAGAGTCCATATACTCTCTGAATCAAACAACTCTATAAGGTACTGCTTCATGAGTTTATCAACGCGCTTGTCAGCAGCATCTTTCGTTGGGCTGACGCGCTTACCATTCAGCATCTCAGATGGCTTGTAATCAGCTCGGGCAACTGGATAAGGAACATACTCACCGAGTAATCGGGCAAAGTCAGGTTCAAGTCCAGGATCTATCAACGCATTGCGGTCATAAAATGCGAGTTTAGATACCAGATTATCCATCTTTAGTAGATTACTTAGCATGAGCTTTTGCTTGCCAGGGGACAAACGTAGCTCAAGACGCAGGAAGCGGCGGAACTGTTTTTCCTCAAACGTAAGCAGCGCTTGTTCATATCTTTTCTCTGTACTTATTTCCGGCGCATCAACCTTTTCGTAGATGGATGCTACAACGGTCCTAGAGCCCAGCCGTAATCCTTCTTGTTCCCCATGTAAGTCATTAAACTTCCCTCTTCGGACACAAGCTAACCCAATCAAATAGTCATGGATCTTCATTCCCACTACATCCAGCGCGTAATGAATAGTTGTTATCCATGCATTGCGCAATCCCCAGTACAGATACTTACCAATACGCCCTTCCTTCCCCAGCCACACGAATAAATCCGTTATCTGCTCAGAAGAATAGTGCTGGGGACTGATTTCTGTACGCTGAAAACCACGTTTGTCACTCGTGGGATCAAAGTAAATCACCAGCATTATAGGGTGTTTACGAGTTTTACCTTCCAGTCGTATTTCTACCACACTGCGATAATGTCCACCGCACTCATCCTTGCCAGCAGGACGAACTTTTATCAGGTAGTCACCGCCCGAGACAAGACCAAGCAACCGCTGTTTGAGTTCAAGATTTTTCTTCCAGCCATGCATGTCCGTGACCCAAGCTAGTTTATCTAACCCTCCGCATACAGACTGGCCTGCACTATTCACGCCCAGAGGAACTTTGCCACGTAAAGATGTCACCCGTTCACGATTAAATTGTTGCATCATATTCTGCTCCGATAGCTCATAGCAGTAACAGTGATCCCCCTTCATATGCAGGTATCATCACTGTTACTGGTTATATGGTTGGTATGTCAGGGGTTGTACGAGGCTTACAGATCACTGTGTATCGCTAATTCCGCGTGACAGAATCCAGTTTTGAATTTCATTTGCTCCCCAGCCCACAGCCCGACCGCTATCACCAGTCAGTTTTTTAGATTTTGGAAAGTCTCCTTTGGATATGAGCCGGTACAACGTCGCGGACGAGATCCCGGTCAGGTTAAGAACTTCTTTTTTGCGGAGAATACGGTTGGTGTTCATGCTTGTGCTCCTTTGAGCTGTTTCAGGAGCTACGCCATTTACATTGCAGCTTTTAAGCTTTTAAAAGCCGAAGAACACCGTGTCTTAGGTAACGCCAGGCTAAAAACACCGAAATAATGAGGCTCATAATGTACACTTAACGTTCACTATCAATGATTTTTGTGCGAAAGTACTATGAGCCTCATACTGAACAAAAAGCATACGGAGCTATAATGGATAAACCTCGCAAAATCATTGGAAATATGGTTATTGATCCCAGCCCAAACACCATTGGAAAGAGAAACAAAGAGGAAAGTAGAAGGAAGTCCGGTTTGAAACAATTCAAGCTGTATTTTGGCTTTGACGTTGAAAGAAAGCTTGCCGAGTTGTATCTACATCAGTACGGGCACCATTACGTTCAGGAAGGAAAAAGGTATAAGGATACCGAAGGTATTGCTGATGTACTGAGCTGTTGCATCAACTACTACTATGAACACGTTTTGAGTAAACAACATGATACTGCAGAGATTGCAGTACACGCCGCCAATAGTCCGTTAAGCCACGAGATCTATCGGCTTCATCAGATCGTTGCTTTTAGGCATGCAAGTTTGCGGGGAACCGAGGGAAGTAGAAGCATGTTGCGTTCCGTAGCATCGTTTATGACGAACAATGATTATACGCCTCTAAAAGCAGTTCTAAATCCTAATCGTTACATCAACAAAACAGTGGCAAAATGGGATATTGATGACATTGAAAACTTACTGGATATCGCCACTGTGTGCGAATTGATTGAAAAGAACAATAAACGAGAATTGAAATAAGTTTTTCCTTAAGCAGCATTGAAATAATGTCAGCCGAACATCAAAAAAAGAACCTCCTAAATCCAGGTAAAAATGCTCTACCAGCACTTAAAACGCTTGCTAGCATTCACTTTCATGTCTTCATCACGATAGTCATAGCGAGTTGTCGTGGATATGTCGCTGTGGCCTGCCAACTGGCGTACGGTGTTGATATCCACGCCCTGCTCCAGTAAGCGGGTAATGAAGGTGCGCCGCATATCATGCGGAGTAAAACGCGCTATACCTGACGACTGCTGTAACTCAGCCAGGATACCTGTTAACCCGGTCGTAGTCAGCAGCTTGCTGGCGGCCTTACCGTTACGCTGAATACGGCTGAAGAGTGCGTTTTCAGTTTCTTTTGAGCTGACTTTCAACCATGCACGGATAGCTTTGTTTACTGTATCAGCCACGTGAATTTCACGGTATTTACGCCCCTTCCCTTGCCTCACTGTCAGGATGCCGTTGTCATAGTCCCGACGCTCAAGTTTAACCAGTTCCCCTGCCCGCAGGCCTGTTCCACAAAGCGTCAGCACAATAGCGACATCACGGCAGCGCCGTACCGGTTGCGGATGCTGTTTTGCAGCCTGAATCAGTGCCCGGATTTCCGACTTGTCTAACGCCCTTCCCTTACGCTGGATATCGCCGCTGACGCGCTTAACTGACCGGATACGGGCCAGCGTTTCGGCATCCATGCAATTGAGATTAAAGGCCGTCTGCGCCATGCTCCGGAGTGCTGACAGCGCCATGTTGACCGACGACACGGCGTAACCATAATCCAGCAGTGCCGCACGTACTTTAGCGACAGCGGCGTAGTTTAGTTGTTCCCAGGGATAGTTATCTGCATCCGCACCGCGTTTAAGTATGCCTGCGCTGCGGTCTAACAGGCTGGTGATACCCCGCCGCCCCGATGGTGCCAGACCGCCAATATACGCATCGAACACGGTGGTTTGTACCATAGGCACGACCTGACGTAACACTGCCCTGCTCATATGTAACCGTGATAACGTACATTAAACCAAGTAACTTTCAGCATCACACCAGCCCCCGTTCAGCCATTGACACTGTTTCAGCCCCTGCCACGATAAAGTGGTCAAGCAACCGCACATCCAGCATTTCCAGTAGTTCCTGAAGCTTTTTGGTCAACTGGATATCGCAACGGCTGGGTTCAGGCTCGCCGCTGGGGTGGTTGTGGACAAGGATGGCTGCGGCAGCGTTATGTTTCAGCACACGTTTGATAACTTCGCGGGGGTGAACGTTGACCGTGTTTAATGTGCCCCTGAATAGTATTTCGCGATGCAGCAGCTGATTCTGATTATCGAGCAGGATGATGCCAAACTCTTCATGCTCAAGCGGTGCCAGCTCAACCATTACGCACCGTCGAACATCATCAGGGGAACAGAGTTGAACCCCACGCTGGTAGTACCGGCTGATAATGTCTTGCGCCTGGTCAAGGATACGGGTTTCACGTTGGGTAAACATGGTCATTTCAGAACTCCCGTTCAATGAAGTAAATGGCACCGGGAAACAGCTGGCGGCGGGTTACGCCAGTACGCAGGGAAAAGGCTTTACAGGGCATGGTGTTTCGCCCATTGCTGTCGAAGAAATAGAGCGTTTCTTCATCCATTTTGACCAGAAGGGACCAGTGAAACTGGTCGCTGAGCATAATCAGGCGAGAATGGTCAGTGACGTCCAGAAACCGCTGCATTTCCCTGAAAAGCCGCCCGTCTGATAATCCCCGCTTCCCGGCAAAGGGTCTGGTGATTTGAGCCGGGAACTGGCGGCTGTAATGCCCTTTCTGCAACACCTGCGCCATCAGCCAGTCTAAACGGTCTTCTTCAATCCCTTCAGTCAGCCATTCATGCAAAGGCCAGCGCTGCTGATAAACCTGAATAAGCCGGTTCATTAACGGGCGTCGTTTCACCCTGCCGTCATACAGCCAGCTCAGCATATTCACCACACAATAAGCACCGCAAAGACAATCCAGTTCGCCCTGTTGAGACGCACGTATCCCTCTGTTATCAGTCACAGATAATTCCTCATAAATAGTTATGGTTAGTGCAGAGGGATTAGCTTTCCCAGAGAACGGTAATGGCGTAGACGTTCATGGCGTGATATTGAATAAAGTTGGATTGCCAGAGTTCAAACAGCTCCCTTCCGGCGTTAAGAGACAGGTCACCCACATGAGCCAAAAAGACGTATTGCTGACTCCAGCTGATATCAATTTCCTTTTCCAGTTCGGGGTATACTGTCCCCATATAACTGTAATCAGTAATGTAATCAAAACACCATTCATCACTGTGTGAAATAAGCCGTATTTCGACAGGATGGTAACCACCCTTTTCAGCGCTGTAACTCAGGTCTTTAAATAACAAACTGACGGCTATAATTCGAGTTTTATGCGGTGGAGGGCTTCCCACCTCATTTAATATAATATTTATTAATTCCTGGGCGACGGGCATAGCAAGCCCTTCCTGATGTATTTTGTTCATTTCAATCTCATACGTTATTTGACTGGTAAATAATTAGCTTCATTTAATATAATCGTTAAATAAATCAAGCCTAAATAAAAAATAGTCAGGCTAGTGTTCTTTAAATACAGTTACCACTCCTGTGAAAGATTACTATTAAGCGAACAATTAATTAAATGATAACTTGCATGACTGACTAGCTGCTAATAATAACACTTTCCACTAATGGCATTATATCAAACCAATATATAACGAGCAAATAGTTTCACAAAGAAACTATTGCTATGTAAATTAGAAAGGAAGGAAGCAACTCAGGGAAATAATAGTTTCAGCACGAAATTACTTCGAAATAGCCTCCAGCAATTGTTTACGCTGCTCCACCGAAAACGTCAGTAACTGATGCGCCAGTGAAATCACTTCTGTTGGCAAAGCTGGCTGGGTTAACGCAAGATCGTCAGCCACCTGTTCAAGTGCCTGCTTCAACAAGCGGTCACGGGAATGGGGCTTCATCGTCTTGAACAACTGAACCCAGAGATTAAGCTGTTCGTCAGTACCATACGGAGAAACGACATATTGAGTGGCTTGCTCTGCCCGCTCACTTTTCAGCGACATTCCCGCAGCGCGAATATTGTACTCAAAGCCCTTGTGCCCGGTTCTCTTTCTTTTGATTTCAGGGTGCAATACTGCCAGCTTCTCAAGACGCAGGCGGCAGCCCTTAGCCGTACCCGGCATTCCCGCTAATCCAACGAATGCCTGTGCCGAAAGCCATTGTTCACTGTCACTTTCATTCTCAAAAGTAGTAGATGAAACGCCCAAAATATTTTTCATAAACTTAATCCAGAATATCAATACGTTAAAAGAAGGAACCCAAAAAAACCACAAAGAGAACTTGATAAGTTCCTTTTATTCGCATTTAATATCCCTGTACTGATACAGAGGGGTTAACACTGTGAATAACCACGTAGCATCGCAAAAAAAGCGAACTAAAGGAAGGGCTAAGGACTGGCACAGGGCCGACATTGTGGCTGCACTACACAAGCGTGGATTAAGCCTGGCGCAGTTATCCCGCGATCAGGGATTAGGCTCCCGTACACTGAATAATGCCTTTAGTCAGCACTATCCGAAGGCCGAACGGTTGATAGCAGCGGCGTTGGGCATGGTGCCCGAGGAGATATGGCCCAGCCGTTATTTTGATAAACAACCTTCAATACACTCTGGCAAGGATTAGCCATGGCTACCACCATCACTTCGGTAACGAAAAGCTTTGAGTACTTCTTTCATTCCCTTTACCGCACTGAGTTTGTAAAAACACTACGCTTAAATGAGTGTAGTGAAAGGGAACTTCTACCACTGGTTCGTTGCTACCTTTTAGGCTGTTTCTCTGATGATGTTTCGCCAGAAGTGCAAGGAAAGCTCCCTGGCTCCATTACGGGGAACGGCTATATCGACTTTGTCATTGATGATGTGGCTGTTGAGTTCGCCGTCCGTAAACCCACCGCAGCCAAATCAACGGTATCCGCCACGGTTAATAGCACTGAAATGAAGAAATTGATGAAGTATGACGGCAAAGCATTGCTCGTACTGTTCGACTTCTCTACCACTCCCTATTCAGAAGGCCAGATTGATGCTTTCCGCGACTGGCCTTCTCTTGGCAAGGGCAATCATAAAAAGTCGGCGTTCAATGTAGCCTATTTTTATGTTGAAAAACGCAGACCGCTGACATTCGGGAAAATCACTAAAAACATTCGTATTAAATGACAAGGAATAAATCATGAAAATCGTCATTTTGGCCACCCTTCTGTTGAGTACATCAGCAATGGCAACCGCCGCAGAGTACGTCAAACCAAACGGTGCCTTAACCATGACAGCAGGCGGGAAAGATGTGGAATTCAGTATTAATGCAGCAAGTAAGGATGCTTCTGGTATCTGCAATATGGAAGGCTCAGCGCAATCTATTGGTGCCGGGAAAAACCAGAAACATCGCTGGCTTTATAACGATACGTCCAGCCAATGCGTCGCGGTTATCACTGAACAGAGCAACGGTAAAATTGCGGTAATGACCAAGGGATGTGAAGGTTATTGCGGTATGACTGCCGTGGGAGCGATGGATGGGATTTACCGGAAGAAGTAGCACGGAGAAACTGAGAGAAGGACAATGGGTAGACAAGAGCGGGATGATCTTAGCAATAAAATGGATGCAGCGCTTTACAACAAAACACTTCGGCTAATTATTCAGGAAGGGTTAACGGAAATTAACGTCAAAACCGTACAACTTCACTTCCGTGTGGGCTATAACCGCGCTGCACGAATAGTTGAACGCATACGCCTGGAAAGTGAACATTCTAAAAAAAACATTTTTAACAAGGATTGATAAAATGAAATCAAGATTGGTTTTATTATTTATATCTGCTGGCTTGCTAGTCGGCTGCGGAGATAGTACACCAAAATGTAATAGCGAAGAAGCTAAGAACCTTGTAATTGACATTGCACAGAAGCAGATCAATAAACAATTCGACCAACTCAGAAACTCACAACTATCCGGCATGGTGCCAAAGCATACAGATAGCCTCATGTTAAAAGTCATCAATATCAGGACAGTTAAACATGACTCATCCGTAGACGTTTATCAATGTTCTGCCAATCTGCAAATGACTATGTTGGATGATGAATCAAAACTTCCAAAAACAAACGAGATACCGATAACCTATAACATCCAGAAAACGGATGATAGTAATGGGCAATTTTATATAAACGTATCTGGCTTATAATCAAGTTAACATCAGGGTTCCTTTTGGGTGATGTAATTAATATTTTAACCCAAAAGGATATTCCATGAAAAAGGTCTTAGCTGTTATTGTTACCATTATCGCTGCTGCCACATTATGTTGGTTCCTCGAACTTAAGACAGCGAAAAAAGATGTAGCTCTGCCAATTGACACTCCCTTCATCATTACATCTAAATTGCCAGGGAAATGTAGGGTCACAGCTATATCAGCGGCCAGTGAAACTGATAAAAAACCGCTCATAGCATGTAAAGTGCAGTTACTCTCAGGGAACTAATACCACAATACTTCCTGAACACTTGCCGATATATGACCAGAAGCAAGTGCATCTACAAAGAGCTGAACATCGCCCGCAACCTTGCAATTAAGACGAAAAGTGCTACACCTATAACCTACGATAAATGCTGTCATTAGAGTTTTTAAAGCCATTAGCAATGTTAGCATATAAATTATCTAATAAAATGAATGTTTCTTATAAAAGAATGATTGACATTCTGAAAAATGAATCTTCACTAACAGAGAAAGAATATTTATTTCTATCAGCTATATTTAATACCGATGTTTGTTTATGGTGGAACCTACGTAATAATTATAATGATTGGGCATACTCTAAATATATTAATTTACGAGATTAATATCATGCACAGAATATTTTATTCATTGTTATTCAGAACGATTAAAAAGATGAGACCTGCGCATGTGAAATTTCCCGTTATTAATATCGTATCGTTCCGTCCAATAATCCTTGGCAAATTTTGCTTTCACGAATAATTATATCTCGTGTCATCTGAAAAAACTTAGGTTCACCTTGACTCCATTGCATCAGTAAATTATGCATTTTTCTTAAATCTTTTTCTCGTGCACACTTATTGAAGAGAAATAGCAATTTCATTCTGGCGTTATTTAGCCTGCTACAATTTAAATTTAAAACCTCTATTGTTTTATTAACAATGCCTAGTGTTTCTGCAGCAGGATTCCCATCTATACTAATGCTATTACAGTATGACTCATTAGGTAGCAATTTACCTGTACCTTTGTCAAAAACAAATAAATTGTGCGAATTTGGAAGCGTGAGGGGAAGGAGAATTTTCCCTGTCCAGTCTTTATCAATGACTTTATTTTTGTCTTCATAATGAGATTTATATGAATCGCAACTAAGGTTCACTGGTAATTGATAATCATCACCTTCGTTTGTACCACCAAGACATACAGCTAGGAGATTAGACCATTCTAAATGCCAGTTAATGCCACCTGGAAGTGAACCAGATTTAGATTTGAAATGCTCCACTTTTATTTCATGTTCATTTTCACAATCTAAATCTATCTCACAATACGCACAAAGGTACATTTGATCATTGCAAATGTGTTGCTTGAGCCTCTTATACAAAACACCTTGTTCATGATTCCTAAAATCATCCCAAGTTCCATTTGGATTCTGAGCTTTGAAGTTGATAAAGAATTGATCCTCCTGAGTTTTATTGATCCTTTTCAAAGTCATCCTCCCAAATTCTTTTTTCAATTTCAAGCTTTAACTCTACTAAGGTTTCATCATCCGGACCGAAATGTTGGGATAAAGTAGCACCTAGCTTTCTTGTGTAATCGCTAGCATATTCTTCTGAATATACTAAATCTTTATATTCTTTTAAGAGTTTCGTGTACTTATCATCTGGCGGCCTTTGAGCAACCTCAAACAAATTCTCCAATACCCAAGAAGATATGGCCCCTCGAACTCCTTTAGGTGCCTTAAACTTTTGGCCATTCTTTAATAACCATATATTTTGACTATCAATAGTATGACAAACCTGAGGACTATGAGTTGTAACTATAAACTGAATATTTTTAAAAGTTTTTTCAAGCCGCGGAATAATATTTTGCTGCCATGACGGGTGTAAGTGCAGATCTATTTCATCAATTAACACAACTCCAGTGCCATTTAATGGATTGACGCTATTTGGATTTAATAGTGTCAATCTACGAGCAATATCAGCAATTAGAGCTAGAATGGATTTTTCACCTTGCGATAATTGCAAAACACTTAAAGAAATGTTCTCTTTGTCCACAATCAGATCAAGAGGAGCTCTTTGAAGCTTAAGGTTACTAAATCCCGGCAGGAAAGAATAAATTGCATCTTCAACAGTATGTAATGTTTTACTATTGATTGAATAATAGCTATTTAATTTATCCTTTAAAACCTTCAAAGTATTGTTGTGATCTTCTAGCAACTTTTTAGTAGTCTGAGAATCCTTATTTTCTGCTAGTAGAGCTTTTAATAATGGATTGTCTAAGTCCTTTTCTTTAGCTCGTATTTCTGCTCTTAATGCTGTTATATCAGCATTATCAGAATTTTCAATTTCTATAAGTTCTTTAAACCATCTAAAGAATAATTTAAAATCAGCCCTTCCTGTCAAGCTCTTATTATATGCTTTGAATTTATCCCAAATTTGAGCTTCTTTAATTTCTGCTGAATTCTCAATATCTTTGGTTGAAACGTCATTAGCTCTTTCAACTGTATACATTGCAATTAAAGGAAATAAAGTGTTTTTATTTATTGAATTGGCTGTTTTGAAAATATTACCTAATTCATTAATCCCGCTATAGTTACTTTTTGCTCTATCCTCATAACCAGGTTCTGTCATAGCTATGGTCATAGGGAAAGGTACTCCCATATAGTCGTAATTTATTACGATCGAAGCATAGTTTTGACCTTTTTTTAACTCATGCTTTTCAATACTATCGCCATTATGTGAGCGAGTAGATAGTCTTGAGGAGAGATGTGTCATTCCCTTCTGAATTGCATCGAGAATCGTCGACTTCCCACAGCCATTATTCCCTACTAAAATTGTTGAGTTTTTTTTCAGTGAAAAATTCATTATAAGGGACTCAAACCCTTTATAGTTTTCCAAACGAATATCAGCAACTCTCAGTTGACCGCCCTCTAGCTGCTTTGCTGATAACTCTTTAAAATAATTAGACATTTTTTCATCTGGCTCAACTCCGTACTCATTTGAGCCAAATATCTTATAAAGCTGATAAGAAGTAGCAAAATCACCATTTTCCGATTTTTTAATTAATTTAGTTATTCTACTCGGTAAGTTCTGTTCCATTTCATCCGCCTTCAGAGTATTTCTTGATTGACTCAATTGTTGATTTTCCATATTTTTTTTCAAGTCTTTCAATGAAAGTAGGCTCAATATTATGAGCAAAACCGATTAAGCCTCTAAGGTGATTAGTATCAACACTAGAAAGCTTGCCTTCTTTAAACTTGAATACTAAGGAAGTAATGTATCTTTTTCTTTCCCTTCCTATTGATAATTTATTATTATTAGTTAAAGTTACTCCAGTGACATGACGGTTATGAGCTTTTGATGAATATACAATTTTGTTATTGTTAATTATAATTCGTGGGCCAAAAAAATGAAGTAAAGTTGATTTTACCTTTTGATGTGCCAATCCTAAAACATCTCTTTCATTTGTTGAAAAAGTTAAATCATCAGCATATCTTGAATAATTTATCTTATTTGATAAGCAAAAAGAGCTTATCTCCTCATCGAAGCTTCTCATAACAATATTCGATATAAAAGGAGAGCTTGGTGCTCCTACACTTAAAACTAATGCACCATTTTTTCTTTTTGTTCTATTCCAAAAACAAAATTGTTTTAATAAATTCTTATTGGTGTCTGAAATATCTAGCTTTTGTCTAGCTAATGCCTTAAATAAAAACTCCGGCGTTATTTTATTAAAAAAATTGACTAAGTCCAGCTTTAATAAATAAACTGAGTTTTGATGTATCTTAGCGTTATTTAATATATTCTTCCCATTAACATACGCTGTGGCTGCATCGTGAATATGAGCATGTTGTTTGAGTGTTTCAATTATATCCCTTTGTATTGCTTTTACTCTTGACGTAGGTTGAGCTATGATACGGTAGCCAACTGTACGCTTTGGGATTTTGTATACTTTGTAGTGCGTCGCTGGTCTAGATTTTAAAAGTGCCTCAAAATCAGGATAAGCTTTTTTAAGTGTCGTTTCAAAGTCGATGCTCATTACCAGCTTGTTCCGTTTACCAGTCAGTAACTAGTATCAAGAGATGAACAAGGGCTATTACTTCCCTGTTCATCCCGAGATCTAGGCTCTTTACTTGTAGCCGCGGAACAAACTTTTTGATCCGCAACCTACTGGATTGCGGCTCAAAAAGTTTGTTCCGCAACTGTAAATGTAATCAATAAATTAGAGTTTGGCGCAACGCCCAACTAGATTTAGCCAGTCATAGGGTAAATCCACAATACGCTAAAGAGCACCTATAGTTTACGCTTTCTTCCGAGAAACTTCAATTAATCTAATAAAAAGACAACTCCGAAAAAAACCTTTAAAAACAATACGTTGATCTTTGAATTACCGAATGCCATACAATTAAACTTATACTAGCTTTTGCTTTGTTGTACTAAGTTAGACAATTCTTGTTGCCACAATTCTGCCACACCTACAACGCTCAAAACTGCACATTAATGCAGAATAAAGCAAAACACTGCAACGATAACTTGCTGATTTTACGATAAAATATGGTACCGACAATAGAAGTCGAACCTACGACCTTCGCATTACGAATGCGAGCCAACTCGAAAATGAGTACACCTATGAGTACAAATAAAAATTAATTCTCACAAAATGATATAAATCAATACCATAGCAGCAATATCATGGTTCAACATCTAATCAGTAGTCTAAAGCAATTTATCCAAGTAATCCGCCCACACCTGCAACCACTTCCTGCACTCAGCATCATACTTATACAAGTTATAAATTCCCTCCACACCACCCCGTGTATGACCCAGCACAGCCTCTGCAACTTCATTTGGGCATTGCAAGCGCGACAGCCCTGTTCGCACAGTACGCCGTAGGTCGTGGGGCGTCCAATGAGGTATATCAAGCATTTGACCGCTTTCACGTAAACGCCATGAATTTTCGGTCAGGTACTTCTGTTGAATTGGCTTTTTGGTAGCCTGGGAAGAGAATAAATATTTATCAGAATTGAGACGTAAAACTTTAAGGAAGTCGATAGCCTGATCGGATAACTGGACATAACGCTCTACCCCAGTCTTGGTTTCTCGCAGATGTATAGTGCCCTTATCGAGATCAACATCCTCCCAGGCCATGTTGCAGATTTCACCTGTTCGGCACCCAGTCCAGAGCGTCAGCCGCAACACGTTTTTGATCGTTGGCGTATAAGCTGAGCCAGGAAGCCAATGGAGGAATTTAGCTAATTCTTTCTCACTCAGAATTCGAGTGCCGCGTTCACAGGTCAGTTTGATGTTGGTCTGGCGTAGACTGGATTTAGCTAACAGTGCTGGGTTAGCAAAGTTGTCATCGAAGCGCCCTAAGCCAATTGCAAATTCATAGGCAGAAGATAGTTCACGCAACAGATTTCCTGCCTGAACTTTGGCCCCGCGTTCAATGACTCCATTAACCAGTTCGACGATATCTTTACGGGTGATTTCTGCTGCAACACGCGCACCTAGTTTGGCAACTGCATCATTTTCCAATGTACGCCGCACCTCCTTTTGCCCTTTCTTTTCACGCGCTCCTGGAATGATTTTTCCGTCATTACTTTTACGGTCTTCTATCCGTTCAGTCAGGTACAGCTCAACCAACCCTTCAACTGTCAGCACTGCCGCTTTCGGTTTTTGACTCTCTTCTAATAATCGTTTTTTTTCATCTTTCAGTTCAGACGCAGGGCAGCGCCCTTCACTTCTGATCAGTTTGAGTTCTTGCAACTTCATGCGGGCCATTGCAAGCGAGGTTTGCGGGAAGCATCCAATTTTTACCTGTGACAGCTTATTGGTCACTGGGCTAGTATAGCGGTAGAAAAAGGACTTGATTCCAGAAGCGCCGCAAGTCACACGCAAGCCCCGGTTTTCACCCGTATCGGCTTTGTTTTTGTCCGTGGGCTTCATCATTTCGATAGCTTTGGATGACAAAGGTTTGCCTGCTGATTTATCCGTCATATAAGATCCATTTTATGGCTAACCACTTGACTTAATTAGGCTAAAATACAGCTTTTCTTACCAAGTGTAGGTTGTGCGTTTATTGAGTACAATTATACCATAACCTACATAACAACCTACACTTTGACCTACACTTACAAGCGGGTTTTGGTGATTTCTTATGAGACAACGTGATACTTAATGATAATAACTAAAATCACAATTAACTTTAAATTCAATGGAATAAGTAAATTATGTCTATGATTGACAATAAGAATTTAGATTCGCACACACCAATGATGCAGCAGTACCTGAAGCTCAAAGCTCAGCATCCTGAAATTCTGCTGTTCTATCGTATGGGCGATTTTTACGAACTCTTTTATGACGATGCGAAACGCGCATCGCAACTGCTCGACATCTCGTTGACCAAACGCGGCGCGTCGGCGGGCGAACCTATCCCGATGGCAGGCATCCCGCATCACGCCGTTGAAAACTATCTGGCGAAGTTGGTTAACCAGGGTGAGTCGGTAGCCATTTGCGAGCAAATTGGCGACCCGGCGACCTCAAAAGGCCCGGTTGAACGCAAAGTCGTTCGCATCGTCACGCCGGGCACCATCAGCGATGAAGCCCTGTTACAGGAGCGTCAGGATAACCTGCTGGCTGCCATCTGGCAGGACAGCAAAGGTTACGGCTATGCCACGCTGGATATCAGCTCCGGGCGTTTTCGCCTGAGTGAACCCGCTGACCGTGAAACCATGGCAGCGGAGCTACAGCGCACCAATCCTGCGGAACTGCTTTACGCAGAAGACTTCGCCGAGACGGCGTTAATTGAAGGCCGTCGCGGTCTGCGCCGTCGCCCGCTGTGGGAATTTGAAATTGATACCGCGCGCCAGCAGCTTAATCTGCAATTCGGCACGCGCGATCTGGTGGGCTTTGGCGTTGAAAATGCCCCGCGCGGCCTGTGTGCTGCCGGGTGCCTGCTGCAATACGTAAAAGATACTCAACGCACCACCCTGCCGCATATCCGCTCCATCACCATGGAACGCCAGCAGGACAGCATCATCATGGATGCCGCCACACGTCGTAATCTTGAGATCACGCAGAACCTGTCGGGTGGCGTAGAAAATACCCTCGCTTCCGTGCTCGACAGTACCGTCACGCCGATGGGTAGCCGCATGCTTAAACGCTGGCTGCATATGCCGGTTCGCGATACCGCCGTGCTGGTCAGCCGCCAGCAAACTATCGGTGCCTTGCAAGATCGTTATACTGAGTTGCAGCCCGTGCTGCGTCAGGTCGGCGATCTGGAGCGTATTCTGGCACGTCTCGCCCTGCGTACGGCGCGTCCACGCGATCTGGCGCGTATGCGCCATGCCTTCCAGCAGTTGCCGGAACTGCGTGCGCAATTGGCCGAAGTCGATAGCGCGCCGGTGCAGAAACTGCGCGAAACCATGGGTGAATTCACCGAACTGCGCGAGCTGCTGGAGCGCGCAGTTGTCGAAGGGCCACCGGTACTGGTACGCGATGGTGGCGTGATTGCGCCAGGCTATAACGAAGAGCTGGACGAATGGCGTGCGCTAGCCGACGGGGCAACGGATTACCTCGATAAACTGGAAATTCGTGAACGCGAGCGCCTGGGCCTCGATACGCTGAAAGTGGGCTATAACGCTATCCATGGCTATTACATTCAAATTAGCCGCGGTCAGAGCCACCACGCCCCTATTCACTATGTGCGTCGTCAAACGCTGAAAAACGCCGAGCGCTACATCATCCCTGAACTTAAGGAGTACGAAGACAAGGTCCTCACCTCCAAAGGGAAAGCGCTGGCGCTGGAAAAACAGCTGTACGAAGAGCTGTTTGACATGCTGATGCCACATCTGGCCGAGATGCAGTTGAGCGCAAGCGCGCTGGCCGAGCTGGATGTGCTGGTGAACCTGGCAGAGCGTGCTGATACGTTAAACTACCGTTGCCCGACCTTTATCGATAAGCCGGGGATCCGCATTACTGAAGGTCGCCACCCGGTTGTGGAGCAGGTTCTGCGCGATCCGTTTATCGCCAACCCGCTGAGCCTGTCGCCACAGCGCCGTATGCTGATTATTACCGGCCCCAACATGGGCGGTAAAAGTACCTACATGCGCCAGACGGCGCTGATTGCCCTGCTGGCGTACATCGGCAGCTACGTTCCGGCACAGCAGGTTGAAATCGGCCCGATCGATCGCATCTTTACTCGCGTCGGTGCCGCAGATGACCTGGCAAGTGGGCGCTCGACCTTTATGGTCGAGATGACCGAAACGGCCAATATTTTGCACAACGCCACGGAAAATAGCCTGGTGTTAATGGATGAGATTGGCCGCGGAACCTCCACGTATGATGGACTGTCACTGGCGTGGGCGTGTGCCGAAAGCCTGGCGAACAGAATCAAATCGCTGACCCTGTTCGCAACCCACTATTTCGAGCTAACCCAACTTCCCGAAAAAATGGATGGCGTGGCGAACGTCCATCTCGATGCACTGGAGCACGGCGATACCATCGCCTTCATGCATACCGTGCAGGATGGTGCCGCTAGTAAAAGTTACGGACTGGCCGTTGCCGCACTGGCTGGCGTGCCAAAAGAGGTTATCAAACGCGCGCGCCAGAAGCTGCGCGAACTAGAAAGCCTGTCGCCAAACGCTGCGGCGACACAGGTTGACGGCACGCAAATGTCGTTACTGGTGCCAGCAGAAGAAACGTCTCCTGCGGTTGAAGCCCTGGAAAATCTCGACCCGGATTCCCTGACGCCACGTCAGGCGCTGGAGTGGATTTATCGGTTGAAGAGTCTGGTGTAAAAATCATGCCCCTCTTCCAGTTAATGGCAGAGGGGCATAGTTAGCGTGTCCCGCCTACGTCAGCATACCGCGAGATCTATCCCATCTTCGCGCGCAGAAAATCGATAAACGTGCGCACTTTGGCCGGAACGTGCTTCGCATCAGGATAAACCGCAAAAACACCCTGTGCGGCAAAAGTATACTCAGGCAAAATACGGACCAGACGCCCCTGCGTCAGAGTTGACTGCACCTGCCATTCAGGCAGCAATGCCACTCCGCTTCCGGCGAGCGCAAACGCCATTAGCGCCTGTGCGCTGTCAGCAAATAAGCGGGCGGGCTGCGTTATCTCCAGCGTGGTGCGCTCCCCAACGGCATTTTCTACCTGCCAGCGCAGCGGTGCTGGCAGCCGGTCATGAACGATCCAGTCCGCTTTTGCGAGGGCATCCAGTGAGTCTATCGGGTTTTCCGCCAGCCACTTGGGGGCTGCCACGGGCAAAATGGCAAATTGAGAAATTCGTGCCGCGTGATAGCGGGAATCGGCCAGCGTCCCGAGCCTTATCGCCACGTCAAAACGTTCTGAAATTAAATCGGCATGATGCGAAGACGCAACGTGGCGCACGCGCAGCCCAGAGTGCATTCGGCTGAACTCCGCCAGCGCGGGAACCACAACCTGCGCCCCGTATTCCGGCGTTGAGGTTATACGCAGTTCACCGCTTAACCCCGCATGGCTTGCCCGAACCTCATCGTGCAGACGTTCTGCCGACTTCAGCAGCGCTACGCCGCGCTGATAGAAGACGCTGCCCGCCTCGGTGAGCGTCAGCCGACGTGTCGAACGCAGCAGCAGCGTCACTCCCAGCTCGTTTTCAAGCTGGCGGACGTTAAAGCTCACCACCGCCTTCGTCTGTCCTAAGGTTGCGGCCGCCGCGGTGAAACTGCCCGCCTCCACTACTGCCACAAAAAACGTCATTCGTTGCAAATTCAGCATCTGCTCGCCACCACTGTCAAAATTATTTTGACAGTATATCGCCTGCCCGCGCGTTTATTCGTCTTTGTTGCACAGATACATTACGGTCCTTAACGGAGAATAAAAATGACGTATCGCAACAAGGTCGCCGTGGTTTATCTGCTGGGATTTTTTTTGGATCTTATCAATATGTTTATCGCCAGCGTCGCCTTTCCGGCGATGTCGGTTGCCCTGAACGCCTCCGTGTCGGCACTGGCCTGGACCAGCAATGGCTACATCGCCGGACTGACACTGGTCATCCCTTTTAGCGCTCCGCTGACGCGCTATCTTGGCGCACGGCGGGTGATTATCGTGTCGCTTCTACTGTTTAGCGTCGCCGCGCTGGCGGCCGGATTGTCTGGATCGCTCGGTCAGTTGATCGCCTGGCGCGTCATTCAGGGCATCGGTGGAGGCTTGTTAATTCCGGTTGGACAGGCGCTCACCTGGCAGCAGTTTAAACCGCACGAGCGTGCCAGACTTTCGTCGGTGGTGATGCTGGTAGCGCTTCTCGCGCCAGCCTGCTCGCCGGGGCTGGGTGGGATACTGGTCCAGTCGCTGAGCTGGCGCTGGATCTTTTTTGCCACGCTTCCCGTCGCGGCGCTTGCGCTACTGCTGGCATGCCTGTGGCTCAAAAACGAAGCCAGCGAGCCGGGGCCCCGCCGATGGCTGCATCTGCCCCTGCTGGCCAATCCACTGCTGCGTTTTTCGATGATGGTTTATCTGTGCGTACCGGGAATGTTTATCGGGGTAAGCATAGTGGGGATGTTTTATCTTCAGAGCATTGCACATCTGTCACCAGCGGCGACGGGCGCGCTGATGATCCCCTGGTCGCTGGCCTCTTTTATCGCGATTACCGTCACCGGAAAATACTACAACCGCGTTGGTCCACGCCCGCTTATCGTCATCGGTTGCCTGCTTCAGGCCACCGGGATCGAGCTTCTGACCACCATTACCCCGGCTGCGTCAGAAGCCATGCTCGTCGCCCTCTTTGCCCTGATGGGCGCAGGTGGGAGCCTGTGTAGCAGCAGTGCGCAAAGCAGCGCGTTCCTCACCGTAGCTCATCGCGACATGCCCGACGCCAGCGCCTTATGGAATATGAATCGCCAGCTCAGCTTTCTTGTTGGCACTTCGTTTCTGGCGCTGCTGCTAAGTACGCTGCAAAGCGTACTTCCGTCGCCTGCTGCCTGGCAATGGACGTTTATGACCGCGAGCGTTATCACCCTGCTACCGGCAATCGGCGCGCTGCGCCTGAACACTCCGCAGATCCTTTCTTACCTTCATAAGGAACAACCATGAACCGTTTCACAGATGAAATCATGACGGCGCACGTCGCCATCGAAAGCTGGCTAGGTCAGGGTCAGGGCGATCTTCGTTCGCTGATGGCGCATTTTTGCGAAGATTTTACGATGATAACGCCAACCGGAGCGTGTCTGGATTACCCAACCCTGAGCGCGATTTTTCAGGCCCAGCGCGGCAGTCGTTCAGGACTGCATATTGTCGTCGATCGCATTGAACACATTGCGGAGTGGTCAGAAGGCGCGGTGCTTCGCTATCGGGAAACGCAGAGCATACCAGGCAAACTCACAACCGTTCGCTGGTCGACGGTCGTCCTGAAGCAGCACCGGGATAAAATCCTGTGGCGTCACCTGCACGAGACCGCGCAGGCGTAGCGCACAAAAGGAAAAGGCCAGTCTCTCGACTGGCCTTTTTTGATGAAATGATGATTACTCGCGGAACAGCGCTTCGATATTCAGCCCTTGTCCCTGCAGGATTTCACGCAGGCGACGCAAACCTTCAACCTGAATCTGACGAACACGTTCACGAGTCAGGCCAATTTCACGACCGACATCTTCCAGTGTTGCAGCTTCATACCCCAATAAACCGAAACGACGTGCCAGCACTTCACGCTGTTTAGCGTTCAGTTCGAACAGCCATTTGACGATGCTTTGTTTCATGTCATCGTCCTGCGTGGTGTCTTCCGGGCCGTTGTCTTTTTCATCGGCCAGGATGTCCAGCAGCGCTTTTTCGGAATCGCCACCCAGTGGGGTGTCAACCGAGGTAATGCGCTCGTTGAGACGCAGCATACGGCTTACGTCATCAACCGGTTTGTCCAGTTGCTCAGCAATCTCTTCTGCACTCGGCTCGTGGTCCAGTTTATGGGACAGTTCACGCGCCGTACGCAGATAAACATTCAACTCTTTGACGATGTGAATTGGCAAGCGGATCGTACGGGTTTGATTCATAATCGCCCGTTCGATGGTCTGACGAATCCACCACGTCGCGTATGTGGAGAAGCGGAACCCACGTTCAGGGTCAAACTTCTCTACCGCGCGGATCAGGCCTAAGTTGCCCTCTTCAATCAGGTCCAGCAGTGCCAGACCACGATTGCTATAACGACGGGCAATTTTCACAACCAAACGCAAGTTACTCTCAATCATGCGGCGGCGTGAGGCTACATCTCCACGCAATGCACGACGCGCGAAATAAACTTCTTCTTCGGCTGTTAACAGTGGGGAATAACCAATCTCCCCAAGGTAAAGCTGAGTCGCGTCAAGCACACGCTGTGTGGCGCCCTGCGATAACAGCTCTTCTTCAGCTAGATCGTTATCACTGGGTTCCTCTTCAACTAAGGCTTTTTCATCAAAAGACTCATTTCCGTTCTCATCAAATTCCGCATCTTCATTTAAATCATGAACTTTCAGCGTATTCTGACTCATAAGGTTGCTCCTACCCGTGATCCCTGGACGAAACACCCCGAAAAAATGTGTCTCGCCAAATTATCGCTGCGGCAAATACTGCAGCGGGTTTACGGATTTCCCCTTGTAACGAATTTCAAAATGCAAGCGTGTAGAACTGGTGCCGGAGCTACCCATGGTAGCTATTTTCTGCCCCGCCTTGATTTCTTGTTGTTCCCGGACCAGCATCGTATCGTTATGGGCGTAGGCACTCAGGTAATCATCGTTATGTTTTATGATAATAAGATTACCGTAACCGCGCAGAGCGTTACCGGCATATACAACGCGTCCATCTGCGGTCGCGACGATAGCCTGGCCTTTACTCCCTGCGATATCGATCCCTTTATTTCCCCCCTCGGAGGAAGAGAAGTTCTCGAATACCTTGCCGTCAGTTGGCCAGCGCCAGGTCGAGATAGGCGCACTGGAAGAAACACTGCTGGCAGTCGGTACGGTAGAGCTAACCACAGGTGCCGTAGTCGGTGCTGTGACGACAGTCGCAGACGCCTTATTATTCGGCAACATTTTGTTAGCACTCTGTTCACCTGAGTCTTCAGAATACGTAATTGTCGGTTGTGAAGCAACCACTGCGCTTGAATTTTGTGCAGGTTTAACGCTGTTATTTTGCGCAGTCACATCTGCCGCTGAAACCGAGTTGCCAGGCGTCAATGGCGTACCGGTCGCATTACCGACCTGGAGCGATTGGCCCACTTCCAGGCCATACGGGGCCTGAACGTTATTACGCTGTGCAAGGTCACGGAAATCGTTCCCGGTAATCCAGGCGATATAGAACAGCGTGTCTCCGCGCTGAACGGTATAAGTGCTGCCGCCGGTATAGCTCCCTTTAGGAATGTTCCCATACTTGCGGTTATAAACTATACGTCCATTTTCAGTCTGTACAGGTTGCGGCGCTGACTGAATCTGAGTCGGCTGCGCCACGGGGTGCTGAACCGGTTGAATCTGCGGAGTTTGTTGCGCCGTAGCCGTACCCATTTTGGGTGGAGGCGTGATCAACATTCCACTGGAAGTATTACCCGAACCGCTGTTACCGCCGACAGAACTCACCGGAGCAGGGGCGTTATTAGAATTTGAACAGCCTGCTAACCAAAGCGAAACCAGTGACAATGCCGCGACACGGCTGATGGTGAATTTTGGGCTTCCCGCGCTCATTTATCCCCCAGGAATGTGTTAACTACCAGTGACTTAATAATAACCGTAATGGCACGAACGGATTGCGCCTCACCATACGCTGAATTTTTCCGAATAACCCTGGAAAATTCCGAGTCTCAGGCCAGTTCTCCCTTAACGAGAGGCACAAAGCGTACGGCTTCTACGGTATCGATGATGAACTCGCCGCCCCGCCGACGAACACGCTTTAGTAGCTGCTGTTCATCGCCCACGGGCAAAACGAGAATGCCGCCGTCGTCCAGCTGCGATAAAAGTGCGGCTGGGATCTCAAGCGGTGCTGCGGTCACGATAATGGCGTCAAACGGGGCTCGTGCTTGCCAGCCCTGCCATCCATCACCATGACGTGTCGAAACATTGTGTAAATCAAGCTGCTTAAGACGGCGACGCGCCTGCCACTGCAAACCCTTGATGCGCTCAACCGAGCACACATGATGCACCAGATGCGCCAGAATGGCAGTCTGATACCCCGAACCGGTGCCAATCTCCAGCACCCGAGATTCCGGGGTAAGTTCAAGCAGTTCCGTCATGCGCGCAACCATATAAGGCTGCGAAATCGTCTGACCCTGACCTATCGGTAACGCTACGTTTTCCCACGCTTTGTGTTCAAACGCCTCATCCACAAATTTCTCACGAGGTACCTGCGAGATAGCCTCCAGCACACGCTCGTCGGCGATGCCTTGAGTGCGTAATTGGTTCAGAAGAGCTTGTACACGTTTACTTACCATTGCGTGTTCACTCCGGCGCGTTCCAGCCAGCCTGACACCACATCTTGCGCGTTATACGCGGTTAAATCTACGTGCAGTGGCGTGACGGAAACATACCCCTCATCCACGGCTGCAAAATCAGTATCCGGGCCGGCGTCACATTGTTCGCCAGGTGGACCAATCCAGTAAAGCGTGTTGCCGCGCGGATCCTGCTGCGGGATCACCTGGTCTGCCGGATGGCGGCTACCGCAACGCGTCACGCGAATGCCTTTGATCTCGTCAAGTGGGAGATCGGGCACGTTGATATTCAGAATACGCCCGGTGCGAAGGGGCTCACGGCCTAACGCACGGAGAATAGAACAGGTCACCGCCGCTGCCGTGTCGTAATGCTTATGCCCGTTTAGCGAAACCGCCAGCGCAGGGAACCCCAGATGGCGTCCCTCCATTGCCGCTGCCACGGTGCCAGAATAAATCACATCATCGCCAAGATTAGGGCCCGCATTAATACCTGACACCACGACATCCGGTCGCGGACGCATCAGTGCGTTGACGCCCAGAAACACGCAGTCGGTCGGCGTGCCCATCTGTACCGAGATATCGCCATTATCGAGCGTAAAAGTACGAAGTGACGACTCCAGGGTTAACGAGTTGGACGCCCCGCTGCGGTTGCGATCGGGAGCAACGACCTGCACCTCGGCAAATTCGCGCAGGTGTCTAGCCAGCGTCTGAATACCAGGCGCATGGATCCCATCATCGTTACTCAGCAATATTCGCATAGTCACCCGAAGTGTTGATAAGTTCCCTGACAACGCTGGTGGCAAAGCTACCTGCCGGTAGCCAGAAGCGTAACTCGACGGTGACGTCGTCCCACCAGTTCCAGCTAAGCTGTTGCGGGTAGAGCAGCATCGCGCGGCGTGCCGCTTCGACTTTTTCCCGCACCAGCAATGTTTGTAATTCTGTTGCATCCGCAACGGCCGCTTGTTCAGATTCAAGCGCTTGACCCTGCGGGCCCCACTCTCCCGTACCGGGGAGGGCGGCGGTGATCAGCAGCGTTTTGTCATCGACACGCGTTTGCAGATCGGTCATTTCTTCGGCTGTTGCCACAAACCAGCTGCCGCGTCCCGCTAATTGTAGCGCATCGCCGACAACAACTTGATTAGCGTCCGTTTTTTTCAGTCGTTCGCTCACAATCTGATTAAACAACGCGCTGCGGGCTGCCGACAACCAAAAACTGCGTTTATTCCTGTCGCGCACGGGCGCACCACTTTGCGCCCAGCGCAGCGCACCCAGCAGATTACTGCCGCCAATACCAAAACGCTGCGAACCGAAGTAGTTCGGCACGCCTTGTTCGTTAATCGCCGCCAGACGCTGTTCTACGTCGTCACGATTTGTCACTTGACGCAAAATCAGCGTAAAAGCGTTACCTTTCAAAGCCCCCAGGCGCAGCTTGCGCTTATGGCGGGCGTACTCAAGTACCTTACAGCCCTCAAGCTCAAATTTGCTTAAATCAGGCATAACATTGCCAGGCACTCGGGCACACAGCCACTGTTCGGTGACCGCATGTTTGTCTTTCTGCCCAGCAAAGCTGACTTCACGAGCATGAATCTTCAGGAATTTTGCCAGTGCATCAGCCACAAATCGAGTGTTGCAGCCGCTTTTGAGGATTTTAACCAGAACGTGCTCGCCCTCACCATCCGGCTCGAAACCCAAATCTTCCACCACCACAAAATCTTCGGGATTGGCTTTTAACTGCCCCGTAGCCTTCGGTTTACCGTGCAAATAGGTCAGCTCATCAAACGCTATCATTTGACCGCCTTTACCAGCAGCGCCACCGCTTCACAGGCGATGCCTTCACCACGCCCGGTAAAGCCAAGCTTCTCGGTGGTGGTGGCTTTGACGTTCACATCGTCCATATGGCAGCCCAAATCCTCTGCAATAAACACGCGCATCTGCGGGATGTGCGGCAGCATTTTCGGTGCTTGCGCAATAATAGTGACATCCACGTTACCCAGGGTAAAACCTTTAGCCTGAATACGTCGCCAGGCTTCGCGCAGCAGTTCGCGGCTGTCCGCGCCCTTAAAGGCGGGATCGGTATCCGGGAACAGTTTGCCGATATCGCCAAGAGCCGCTGCGCCAAGCAAGGCGTCCGTTAAGGCATGTAGGGCAACATCGCCATCAGAGTGAGCCAGCAGCCCCTTCTCAAAGGGAATGCGCACGCCGCCAATGATAATCGGGCCTACGCCACCAAAGGCGTGTACGTCAAAACCATGTCCAATTCGCATTATGCGTTCTCCTGATGGGTCGTACGGGTAAGATAAAATTCCGCGAGCTGTAAATCTTCCGGGCGCGTCACTTTGATATTATCAGCGCGCCCTTCCACAAGCTCAGGATGGAAACCGCAATATTCCAGCGCCGACGCTTCGTCAGTGATGGTAGCGCCTTCGTTGAGCGCACGGGTTAAGCAGTCGTGGAGCAGTTCGCGGGGGAAAAATTGTGGCGTGAGCGCGTGCCATAAGTCTACGCGTTCTACGGTATGGGCAATGTTATGCAGTCCGGGCTCTGCGCGTTTCATGGTGTCGCGCACTGGCGTCGCCAGAATGCCACCGACACGACTGGTTTCACTAATAGCTAATAATCGCGCAAGATCGCCCTGATGCAAACACGGACGCGCGGCATCGTGCACCAGCACCCACTGCGCATCACCCGCGGCACGAATACCCGCCAGCACCGAATCAGCACGCTCTGAACCACCATCAACGACGGTAATCTGCGGATGATGAGCAAGCGGTAATGCGGCAAAGCGGGCATCGCCAGGACTGATAGCGATAACGACACGCGTCACCCGTGGGTTCGCCAGAAGCGCCGCCACGGAGTGTTCAAGGATCGTTTTATCGCCAATTGAGAGGTATTGTTTCGGACACTCTGTCTGCATGCGCCGACCAAAGCCTGCGGCCGGTACCACGGCGCATACATTCGAAAAAGTCACTGCCATGTCGTAATCCTGGGCCTGATTATCGATTATTTTGTGCTGAGCCCTGGTTGCGTTTAGACGCATCCGGCACCAGACGATAAAAGGTTTCGCCCGGTTTAGTCATACTAAGTTCATTGCGTGCGCGTTCCTCAATCGCTTCCTGGCCGCCATTGAGGTCGTCAATTTCGGCAAAGAGTTGATCGTTTCGCGCTTTAAGTTTTGCATTCGTTGCTTGCTGTGCCGTGACATCGTCGTTAACACGACCGTAGTCGTGAAGACCATTCTTACCGAACCACAGCGAATACTGAAGCCAGACCAGCAAAGCCAGCAACAGTAGCGTTAATTTACCCATCCAGCCCCCTGAAAATCGGCATCATCATCCCATAACTTTCCGCTGGACTCTACTCTGGGGTTTCAATTATGTATGAACTTAGCCCATCAACCAGAAAAACAGCAGGCCAAATATCACAACAACGGTGGCAATGGTGGTAATCGTGCTGTAAAGCAGCCTGCCATTGAGCAACGAATGCAGCGCAATGCCGACCACGACAGCCACAGGCATCAACGCGAGGAAGAAAGGCCAGGTGTAGAGGAAGAAAAATAGCGTGTTGCGGCCATAGATCAGAAAAGGAATACCGAGCGCCAGCAACCACGAGACGAAGCCGACCGCGGCCCCAGGGAGTGACCAGGTCGTTTCGTCATTGGTCGATAACGTTTCCGACCCGGTGATAATGTAGTTCTGACTGTTGCGCATAGCGAATCCTGTGGCCGATGACTACCGGATACCTTCATATCCGATACCGTCTCAGGATCTGATAATATCGTCCTGTCGGAGCAGGTCTAATAATTGGCTTACTAAATTTGTTACCAATTGTTGACCATCAAGATGAATTTCAGCCGATTCAGGCGCTTCGTAAACGGCGTCGATTCCGGTGAAATTCTTCAGCTCTCCGGCTCGCGCCTTTTTATACAGCCCTTTCGGGTCACGCGTTTCGCACACCGCCAGTGGCGTATCAATAAACACTTCGATAAAACGGTCATTACCGACGCGTTCGCGCACCATCTGACGCTCAGCGCGGTGCGGTGAGATAAAAGCAGTCAGCACCATCAGACCCGCATCGGCCATCAGGCTGGCGACTTCACCTACGCGGCGAATGTTTTCTTTGCGATCGTCATCGCTAAAACCCAGATCGCTGCACAGGCCATGACGTACATTATCGCCATCCAGCAGATACGTACTGACGCCCTGCTGATGCAACGCCTCTTCCAGCGCCCCGGCAACGGTAGATTTACCCGAGCCAGAAAGCCCGGTAAACCACAGCACAACCCCACGGTGACCGTGGAGTTGCTCGCGCTGAGCGACCGTGACCGGATGAGGATGCCAGACGACGTTCTCATCGTGCTGAGCCATTACTTGCCTCCCAGCAGATCGCGCGCGCCCCAGTGCGGGAAGTGCTTGCGAACCAGTGCATTCAGTTCCAGCTCAAACGCGCTGAATTCAGACGCGACGGCCGTTTTCTGTTCGTGCGGTTCTCGCACCATGCCAGCGCCCACGGTGACGTTGGTCAGTCTGTCGATAAAGATAAGGCCACCGGTCACTGGATTTTGCTGATATCTGTCCAGCACCAGCGGTTCGTCAAAGGTGAAATCCACCAGACCGATGCCGTTCAGCGGCAGTTCATTGACGCTATGCTGGGCCAGATTGTTGATGTCCACCTGATACTGAACGCCGTCTACACGGGCACGGGTTTTCTTACCCGCAACTTTAATGTCGTAGCTCTGACCGGCGGTCAGCGGTTGTTCCGCCATCCACACTACGTCCAGCGAGGCGCTTTGTACGGCTGGCACACTCTCCTGGGCATCAAGCAGCAAATCGCCACGGCTGATATCGATTTCGTCTTTCAGCACCAGCGTGACCGCCTCACCAGCGCCCGCTTCCTGGAGGTCGCCGTCAAAGGTGACAATGCGGGTAATGGCTGATTCCACGCCGGACGGCAGCACCTTAATGCGCTGTCCCACCTTCACAACGCCAGAGGCAATTGTGCCGGAGAAACCCCGGAAATCGAGGTTCGGGCGATTCACATACTGCACCGGGAAACGCATCGGCTGACGTTCTACCACGCGCTGAATTTCTACCGTTTCCAGCACTTCGAGCAGCGTTGGGCCGCTGTACCACGGCATGTTCGCACTCTGAGAAGCGACATTATCGCCCTCCAGCGCCGAAAGCGGTACGAAGCGGATATCCAAATTACCCGGGAGTTGCTCGGCAAAGGTCAGGTAGCTCTGGCGAATCGCTTCGAAGGCGTCTTCGCTGAAGTTCACCAGATCCATTTTATTGAC
This sequence comes from Enterobacter sp. SCRI0065, assembly GCF_059766475.1. NCBI lineage: Bacteria > Pseudomonadati > Pseudomonadota > Gammaproteobacteria > Enterobacterales > Enterobacteriaceae > Enterobacter > Enterobacter sp. SCRI0065. The sequence continues at coordinate 162,519 of NZ_JCBAJB010000007.1, forward strand.
CGCAACGACCAGATGCTTTATCCCCAACAGCGTGGAGATAAAGCTGTGGCGACGCGTTTGATCCAGTACACCTTTGCGCGCATCCATCAACAGGATCGCCAGCTCGCAGGTCGAGGCACCGGTTGCCATGTTGCGGGTGTACTGCTCATGGCCTGGGGTATCGGCAATAATAAACTTACGCTTCTCGGTGGAGAAATAGCGGTACGCCACGTCGATAGTAATGCCCTGTTCGCGCTCGGCCTGTAGGCCGTCCACCAGCAACGCCAGATCGAGTTTTTCGCCCTGCGTACCGTGACGCTTGCTGTCGTTATGCAAGGAAGAGAGCTGGTCTTCGTAAATCTGGCGCGTGTCGTGCAACAGACGGCCGATAAGCGTGCTTTTACCGTCATCGACGCTGCCGCAGGTCAGAAAACGCAGCAAGCTTTTGTGCTGCTGGGCGTGCAGATAAGCTTCGACGCCGCCTTCATCAGCAATTTGTTGTGCAATAGTGGTGTTCATGGCGGCTCCTTAGAAATAACCCTGGCGTTTCTTCAGCTCCATCGAGCCTGCCTGATCGCGGTCGATCACCCGCCCCTGTCGCTCGCTGGTGGTGGAGACCAGCATCTCTTCGATGATCTCCGGCAGCGTCTGCGCAGTAGATTCCACCGCGCCGGTGAGCGGCCAGCAGCCCAGAGTACGGAAACGCACCATCTGTTTTTTGATGACCTCACCCGGTTGCAAGTCAATGCGATCGTCGTCGATCATCATCAACATGCCGTCACGCTCCAGCACCGGGCGTTCTGCCGCCAGATACAGTGGAACAATGTCGATATTTTCGAGATAGATGTACTGCCAGATATCCAGCTCGGTCCAGTTGGAGAGCGGGAAAACGCGGATGCTTTCGCCTTTGTTAATCTGGCCGTTGTAGTTGTGCCACAGCTCAGGACGCTGGTTTTTTGGGTCCCAGCGGTGGAAGCGATCGCGGAAGGAGTAAATACGCTCTTTCGCGCGAGATTTTTCTTCGTCCCGACGCGCGCCACCAAACGCGGCGTCAAAGCCGTACTTGTTCAGCGCCTGCTTCAACCCTTCGGTTTTCATAATGTCAGTATGCTTACCGCTGCCATGTACGAACGGGTTAATGCCCATCGCCACCCCTTCCGGGTTTTTATGCACCAGCAGCTCGCAGCCGTATGCCTTCGCAGTACGATCGCGGAATTCATACATCTCGCGGAATTTCCAGCCGGTATCGACGTGCAACAGCGGGAATGGCAACGTACCTGGGTAAAACGCTTTACGCGCCAGATGCAGCATCACGCTGGAGTCTTTCCCGATGGAGTACATCATCACAGGGTTAGAAAATTCGGCAGCCACCTCGCGGATGATATGAATGCTTTCTGCTTCGAGTTGCCGCAGGTGGGTAAGTCGTTTTTGGTCCATAACCGTTCCTTATTCTCCCGCCACATTGAGGGCGGGCATGGGGGCATTTTTGGCGAGATGTTCGCGATGTGACACCTCACTAACAAACAGGAATAGTGGGACTATAGGGGCGAGCGTAGAGCGAATGAAATTACGAATTGGAATGAGTAGTTACTCAATGGAATAACGGCATGGAAAAGCAAATATCAAAAAGTGCTTAACATGCGAAATATCGGGTATTTAAGAGCAAATGAAATTGTGTAAGACCGATCACAGTTTCATACTAGGCGGGTTAAAATTATGCTCTGTTTTTAAGGACTCACTATGTTTTCCGCAATGCGCCACCGTATCGCTGTCCTGGCGCTCGGCGTTTGCTTTATCCTTCCGGCTCAGGCAAAAGAGCAACCTTTAGGTGAAATCGCCAATATGCAGGCGCGCCATATTGCGACGGTCTTCCCTGGCCGAATGACCGGCACGCCAGCCGAGATGCTTTCCGCAGACTATCTTCGCCAGCAGTTTGCCGATATGGGTTATCAGAGTGATATCCGCACCTTCCACAGCCGCTACCTCTATACCTCTCGCGACAACGTGAAAAACTGGCACAACGTGACCGGAAGCACCGTCATCGCGGCACACGAAGGCAAAGCCGCACAGCAAATAATTATCATGGCGCATCTGGATACCTTCGCACCAATGAGCGATGCGGACACCGATAATAATCTCGGCGGTCTGACCCTTCAGGGAATGGATGATAACGCGGCGGGTTTAGGCGTCATGCTTGAACTGGCTGAGCGATTCAAAAATATTCCCACTCAGTACGATATACGTTTTATTGCCACCAGCGGTGAAGAGCAAGGCAAACTCGGTTCTGAGAATGTTCTCAAGCGCATGAGTGAAGCAGAAAAGAAAAATACCCTGCTTGTGATTAATCTCGATAATCTGATCGTGGGTGACAAACTCTATTTTAACAGCGGCAAAAACACGCCCGCTGCGGTACGTAAGTTAACGCGAGATCGCGCGCTGGCCATTGCTCGTCAGCATGGTGTTCAGGCGGCGATCAATCCTGGGCGTAACCCCGATTATCCTAAAGGCACAGGCTGCTGCAATGACGGTGAAACCTTCGATAAAGCCGGTATTCCGGTGCTGTACATCGAAGCCACTAACTGGACGCTGGGCAAGCGCGATGGGTATCAGCAACGCAGTAAATCGAAAGCGTTCCCGAATGGGACTAGCTGGCATGATGTGAGGCTGGATAATCAGGAGCACATTGATCGCGCGTTGCCACAACGAATTGAACGCCGAAGCCGTGATGTCGTGAAGGTCTTGCTGCCGCTGGTGAAGGAACTGGCGAAAGCGGGGAAAGTATAGTAAAAGGCGGCGCCATACGATCCCCTCTCCCCTTTGGGGAGAGGGTTAGGGAAGTGCATTACCCTTCGTGCAAACCGCACTCGCGCTTGAGCCCAAAGAACCGCGTTTCTTCTTCCGCCATCCCCGGTTCCCATTTACGGGTGGTATGAGTGTCCCCTACCGACAGATAACCCTGATCCCACAGCGGATGGTATTTCAGCCCGTGCTGTTGCAGGTACTGATAAACGGTACGGTTATCCCAGTCGATAATCGGCAACACTTTGAACACGCCGCGCTGAATGCCCAGCACCGGTAAGCTCGCCCGACTGCCCGACTGCTCGCGGCGCAGGCCTGCAAACCAGGTCTTAGCGTTTAGTTCGCTCAGCGCGCGATTCATCGGTTCGACTTTGTTGATGTCATTGTATTTCTCAATGCCCTCAACGCCCTGCTCCCACAGTTTGCCGTAGCGCGCCTCCTGCCAGGCCGCGCTTTGTGGCGCGCGGTAGACTTTGAGGTTCAGCTTGAGCTTGTCCGTTAGCTCGTCGATAAACTGGTAGGTTTCCGGAAACAGGTAGCCGGTATCGGTGAGGATCACCGGAATATCCGGGCGGATCTTATTCACCAGATGCAAACTGACCGCAGCCTGAATACCAAAGCTCGACGAGAGCACATAGTCACCGGGCAGGTTTTCCAGCGCCCATGCTACACGTCCTTCAGCATCCAGCTTCTCTAACGTAGCGTTGGTTTCCGCCAGCGCCAGAATGCGATCGACTTTCGGTAAATCGTTAAGCGCGTTTAGATCGAGTACGGACATAACTACCCCTCGTGGTTATTCCCAGAAATCCCGGGCGGGATCGAGCACCGGGCGAACAATCCCCGCACGCACCGTAAAATCACCGAAGCCTTCACCCGCTTCGCGCTCTTTCGCCCAACGCCCGACAAGCTCGTCAATTGAATCGAGAATTTCAGGTTCAGTAATGTTTTCGCGATACATACGCGGAATGCGTGTGCCGCTGCGATTGCCACCAAGATGCACGTTGTAACGACCCGGCGCTTTACCCACCAGCCCCAGTTCCGCCAGCAACGCACGACCACAGCCGTTCGGGCAACCGGTGACGCGCATGACGATGTGTTCATCTGGAATGCCGTGTTTTTCCAGCACCGCTTCCACCTTATCGGTGAAGGACGGCAGGAAACGCTCGGCTTCCGCCATCGCCAGCGGACAGGTCGGGAAGGACACGCAGGCCATGGAGTTTTCACGCTGCGGTTTTACCGCCTCCATCAACGTGTGTTCGCGCGCCAGCTTCTCGATCTTCGCTTTCTGGCTGTCCGGCACGCCAGCGATAATCAGGTTCTGGTTTGCGGTAATGCGGAACTCGCCTTTATGAATCTTAGCAATTTCCAGCAGGCCCGTTTTCAGCGGACGGCCCGGATAATCCAGAATACGACCGTTTTCGATAAACAGCGTCAGATGCCATTTATTGTCGATACCTTTCACCCAACCAGTGCGATCGCCGCGACCGGTGAATTCATACGGGCGAATCGGTTCAAACTTAATGCCTGCGCGACGTTCCACTTCTTCTTTGAACGTCTCCACGCCCACGCGCTCCAGCGTGTATTTGGTTTTAGCGTTTTTACGATCGGTACGGTTGCCCCAGTCGCGCTGGGTGGTCACAACAGCCTCAGCAACCGCCAGGGTGTGTTCCAGCGGCAGATAGCCAAACTCGCTCGCCGTACGGGCGAAGGTTTTCTTATTACCGTGCTCGATGGACAAACCGCCACCGACCAGCAGGTTAAAGCCCACCAGCTTGCCGTTTTCCGCAATGGCCACAAAGTTCATGTCGTTGGCGTGCAGATCGATATCGTTCTGCGGCGGGATCACTACCGTGGTTTTAAACTTACGCGGCAGGTAGGTCTGACCCAGGATCGGTTCTTCGTCCGTGGTCGCGACTTTTTCCTGATCGAGCCAGATCTCCGCATAGGCGCGGGTGCGCGGCAGCAGATGTTCAGAGATCTTCTTCGCCCATTCGTAGGCTTCAGCGTGCAGTTCGGACTCGAACGGGTTAGAGGTACACAGCACGTTACGGTTCATGTCGTTGGCGGTCGCCAGCGCGTCCAGCCCAACGGAATGCAGCATCTGGTGTACTGGCTTCACGTTCTTCTTCAGAATGCCGTGGAACTGGAAGGTCTGACGGTTGGTCAAACGGATGCTGCCGTAAATCGTATTGTCATGAGCGAACTTATCAATCGCCTGCCACTGTTTGGTGGTAATCACGCCACCAGGCAGACGACAGCGCAACAGCATCGCATGACGCGGCTCCAGCTTTTGTTCAGCACGCTCTGCGCGAATATCGCGATCGTCCTGCTGGTACATACCGTGAAAACGGATCAGCAGGAAGTTGTCGCCTTTAAAACCGCCGGTCAGGCTGTCATTCAAATCTTCTGCAATGGTGCCGCGCAGGTAGTTGCTGTCAACCTTCATGCGCTCGGCATCAGTCAGTTTGCCTTCGACCACCAAAGGGCCTGGATATTTTTCGCTCATTAGTAGACATCTCGCTGATAACGGCGCTCTACGCGCAGCTCACTTAAAAATTCATCCGCCGATTCGATATCCATACCACCGAATTCGGCAATCACTTCCAGCAAAGCCTGCTCAACGTCTTTCGCCATGCGATTGGCGTCGCCGCAGACATAAAGGTGGGCACCGTTATTGATCCACGCCCACAGCTCTGCGCCCTGTTCGCGCAGTTTGTCTTGTACGTATATTTTTTGTTTTTGGTCGCGAGACCAGGCCAGATCGATGCGGCTCAGTACGCCCTCTTTGACGTAGCGTTGCCACTCCACCTGGTAAAGGAAATCTTCCGTAAAGTGCGGATTGCCAAAGAAAAGCCAGTTTTTGCCCGGCGCTTCGTCTGCTGCGCGTTGCTGCATAAAGGCGCGGAACGGCGCAATACCGGTACCCGGACCAATCATGATGACCGGCGTTTCCGGGTTGGTTGGCAGGCGGAAGTTGTCGTTGTGCTCGATAAAGACGCGAACTTCGCCCTCTTCTTCAATGCGATCGGCAAGGAAACTTGAAGCCCCGCCCGCCCGCGCACGACCTTCGATTTCGTAACGCACAGCACCGACGGTGATGTGCACTTCACTTTCTACTTCGGCCTGAGACGAGGCAATGGAATAGAGACGCGGTGTTAACGGACGCAGTAGACCGATTAAGGCATCGGCGTCCAACTGTGCCGGAGAGAAGCGCACCATATCGACAATTGGCGTGGTCGCCGCGTAGTGCTGCAATTTAGCCTTGTCGCCCACGAGCGGCAGCAGAGAATCACTGCGGGTCAGCGTGGCGTAGTTTTCTACGATGTTGGCGGTATTCACGGTCAGCTCAAAATGCCACTGCAACGCTTCAGAGAGCGGCAGCGTTTTGCCGTCAACGGTGACCGATTCATTACCCTTCAGCCATAAAAGCTCGACCAGCTCTTTCACCAGGGCAGGATCGTTCTGATACCACACGCCAAGCGCATCGCCCGGCTGGTAGCGAAGACCAGAATCGCCCAGGTCGATTTCGATATGACGAACGTCTTTTTCAGAGTCACGCCCGGTGATTTTTTGGTTAACCGACAGGCTTGCGACCAGCGGGGCTTCTTTGGTGTAAGGGCTGGTAGAGACTTCATTTACCGCGCCCGACGCGCTGATCGCCGCCTGCGCAGGGGTATCTTTAGGCACACGCGCCTTCAGGACATCGACAATACGCGCGCGCCATTCCGCTGCCGCAGGCTGGTATTCCACATCCGCATCAACGCGATCGAGCAGACGTTCAGCGCCGAGTTCCGAAAGCTTGCTGTCGAAATCTTTACCGGACTGGCAGAAGAATTCATAGGATGTGTCACCAAGGCCAAACACCGCAAATGCAGTACCGTCGAGTTTCGGCGCTTTTTTCGAGAACAGGAACTTATGCAACGCGACGGCTTCTTCTGCCGGTTCGCCTTCGCCCTGCGTTGAAGCCACCACAACAACCAGCTTTTCTGACGCGATTTGCTTAAATTTATAATCCCCGGCGTTCACCAGGTTCACGTTCAGTTTGGCAGCGAGCAGATCGTCACGCAGTGCTTCCGCCACGCGACGGGCGTTGCCGGTTTGCGAAGCGGAGATAAGGGTAATGGCAGGGATTTCAACGGCGGCAGTCGGCGCAGCAACCACAGCGCCAGGTTGCTGATTAAGCATGCCCCAGAAATAACCGGAAACCCAGGCAAGCTGGGTGGGTGAAAAATCAGTGGTAGCCGCCTGAAGGCGCGCCAGTTGCTCCGGGTTTAGCGGTAGCAAATTCGAGGGTGGGGCCTGTGTTGTCATGCGTCGTATTGTTCCAGTAGCAAAGCGGATTTAAGCAAAAACCCAAACTGAAGATAAGGTTAACGGCGGGGATAATAACAATTAAAGAAGGGATGGAAATAATAAATAACCAAAAGAACTAACCTGTTTTAGTCATGGTTCTTAACAACAAAACCGATAAGGTAACCAACTGAATATTATCACTATATTTTGAAGAATTATTGCATCACCCGAGCGGGTCAATAGAAGGCCGTTTTAGTTAATGATAAAAAATGTGCTTTCCGGTACTATGCGGCGGTTTTTTCCGCACTACTGAGAGCACATGATGTCCACCACACTGTTTAAAGATTTCATCTTCGAAGCCGCCCATCACCTTCCGCATGTACCGCAAGGACATAAATGTGGTCGTCTGCATGGACACTCATTTATGGTGCGTCTTGAGATTACCGGTGAAGTCGATCCACATACTGGCTGGATTATGGACTTCTCCGAACTGAAGGCGGCATTTAAGCCGACGTACGATCGTCTTGATCACTACTATCTGAATGATATTCCAGGCCTGGAAAACCCAACCAGCGAAGTGCTGGCAAAATGGATCTGGGATCAGATGAAACCACTGGTGCCGCTGTTAAGCTCGGTGATGATCAAAGAGACGTGTACCGCAGGCTGCGTGTATCGCGGAGAGTAAAAAAAATCCCGGTTACTTCACCGGGATTTTTTTAAGCAATGTTCAGATACTTATGCGTCTGCATTGATAAGCGCCAGTTACGGGCAATGCAGGTTTCAATGCACAGACGCGTCGCGTCATCTTTCTGACTGATCGGCTGCAACGCAATGATGCGCTGCTTATCATCGGTCAGGGTCGCCAGCAGTTCATCCAGCGCTTCGATATCGCGCATGCGGCCAACCGGATGCTTGATTTCGTCGGCACGTTCCAGCGCCTGTGACAGCACATCGTAACCGCCGCGCATATTCACTTTAGGCGATACGGTCACCCAGGTGGAATGCGAACAACGTACCTCGTGGGTACCGCTGGTTTCAATCTGGCAACTGTAGCCGTTCTTTTCGAGCAAATCGGTCAGCGACGTGAGATCGTGAATGCAGGGCTCACCACCCGTGATCACCACGTGACGTGCGGTCCATCCCTGACGGCCAATAATCGCCAGAAGATCTTCGGCGTTACCGGCCCCCCATTTATCGCTCTCTTTGGTTTTGGCAAGAATGCTAAACAGCGATACTTCCCGATCTGCAAGCTTATCCCACGTATGTTTGGTATCACACCAGGCACAGCCAACCGGGCATCCCTGTAAACGAATAAAAATAGCAGGAACGCCAGTGAAGTAACCCTCGCCTTGCAGGGTCTGGAACATCTCGTTAATCGGGTACTGCATAGTCATCTCGATTTGGGGATAATGCTTAATTATCGCAGATCCCCGCCCAAGTATCATGCCCCATCGGTGCTGTGTGTCTCAATCGCCGCCACAAACCGCGTGGTAATCTGCTGAGGACGCGTAATGGCACCGCCCACGACCACCGTATGTGCACCCAGCGCCAGGCATCCCGCCGCACGCTCGGGCGTGTCGACATTGCCCTCTGCCACCACCGGAATGCTGACCGCAGCAACAACATCACGCAAAAATTCGCAGTCATTTTCCGGAAGCGTTCGGCCAGACGTTGCTTTGGTGTAGCCATAAAGCGTGGTACCGACACAGTCAAACCCAAGCCCCTGTGCCGTCTTCGCTTCCTCGACCGTCGCGATATCAGCCATCAGCAGAATCGACGGATATCGCGCGCGGATTTGCTCAACCAGCGCCGGTAGCGCCTGTCCGCCAGGGCGTGGACGATCGGTGGCGTCCAGGGCAATGATTTCAGGTGCGACCGTCATCAGTTCATCCACTTCCCGTAGGGTGGCAGTGATAAACACCTCGCTGTCCGGGTAATCGCGCTTAATGATGCCAATAACCGGCAGGGATACCTGCTGTTTAATCGCGGCAATATCCACCACGCTATTGGCACGGATCGCTACCGCGCCGCCCTGCTCAGCCGCCAGCGCCATCCGCGACATGATAAAGGGGCTATGCAAAGGTTCGTTTTCCAGCGCCTGACAGGAGACGACTAACTTGCCTTTCAGATTATCCAGAACCGTTTTCATTACGATAAACTCTCTTCAACTTCGTTTTTAATGATGGTCACATGTGGGCCGTAAATAACCTGGACACCGTTACCGCGAACAATCACGCCACGCGCGCCGGTCGCTTTCAAAGCGGCTTCATTAACCTTACCGCCGTCCTTCACCGTCACACGTAAACGCGTTGCGCAGCAGTCCACTTCTTCAAGATTGTCTTTGCCGCCAAGACCCGCGATCACTGCCGCCGCCCGCTCACTTTGTGGGAGCGTGCTTTCAACAATGGTTTCCTTCTCGCGCCCTGGGGTGGCGTAGCCAAAACGGTTAATCATGAAACGGAAGGTGAAGTAGTAGAGGAAGAACCATGGAACGCCGACCAGCGGGACATACATCCAGTGGGTTTTAGCCTCGCCCTGCAGGACACCAAACAGAATGAAGTCGATAAAGCCGCCAGAAAACGTCTGCCCGATGGTGATATGCAAAATATGGGCAATCATGAACGCCAGCCCGTCGAAGAAGGCGTGGATGACGTATAACACTGGCGCGACGAACAAGAATGAAAACTCAATCGGTTCGGTAATTCCGGTCAGGAAAGAGGTGAGCGCTGCCGACAGTAACAAGCCCGCCACGCGCTTTTTATTCTCTGGTTTGGCGGTGTGGTACATCGCCAGACACGCACCAAGCAGGCCGAACATCATGGTAATAAAGCGCCCGGACATAAACCGCGAGGTGCCGATATAAAACTGTTGGGTATTCGGGTCAGCTAACTGTGCGAAGAAAATACGCTGCGTACCTTCAACCAGATGCCCGTTGACGATCTCGCTACCGCCCAGCGCCGTCGTCCAGAATGGCAGATAGAAAATGTGGTGAAGGCCGAACGGGCCGAGCATGCGCAGAATAAAACCGTACAGCAGCGTGCCGAGATATCCCGTTGCATCCACCAGGCCGCCAAGACCAAAGATGAGTTTCTGGAAATGCGGCCATACCACCGTCATCGCAGCACCGACCAGAATGGCCGCGAAGGAGCTAATAATCGGTACAAATCGTGAGCCACCAAAAAAGCCCAAAAACTGCGGCAGCGCGATTTTATTGAAGCGGTGATGCAGCGTGCAGGTGACAAGACCCATCACCACGCCGCCAAAGACGCCCGTTTCGAGAGTCTGAATGCCCAGCGTCATCCCCTGCCCCACGGCCCCCGGGTTTTCCAGTGCCAGCGTGCCGGTCAGAATGAGCAAGGCATTGATGGTGGCGTTCATCACCAGAAAAGCGAGCAACGCCGCAAGACCCGCCGTGCCTTTATCGGTTTTCGCCAGGCCGACCGCCACCCCAACGGCAAAGAGCACCGAGAGGTTGGCAAAGACAATCGAACCCGCACTGCTCATGATAGTGAAAATAGCCTGGAGCCAGCCGATATCCAAAAACGGGTAGGCCGTTAACGTATTGGGATTCGATAGCGCACCGCCAATCCCCAGCAACAAACCAGCAGCAGGCAGTACAGCTATCGGTAACATGAACGATTTGCCGAACCGCTGCGCCTTTTCAAACCACGCCCCTGATGAGGCACCACTAAACATTTGCATCATTTTTTTCACTCCCCTGCCATTTGATGAAAATTTTTACCACATTAAATTAATAAAGTGAAAATTATCACCAATAAAACGGAAGTCGATCATACTTTTTTAAAATGACTGGCATCTCTCCCCCGCTTTCCCCCACACTAGCCAGCAGAGAAACGCATTAAGGATCTTGCATGTCAGAAAATGAAAATCTGCTGCTGAGGCTGCGTCAGGGCGTCTCTGGGTACAGCCCAACGCAGCAAAAACTGGGAGAGTTTGTATTAAACGATCCGGCGAAGGTGCTCTACCTGACCATCACTGAACTGGCTCGTGAGAGCGAAACCAGCGAAGCGAGCGTGACGCGGCTATGTCGCACCCTGGGATGTAAAGGCTATACCGAATTCAAAATGGCACTGGCACTGGACGTTCAGCGTGAACAAGCGCCGGGCAAGAAAGGCGATGAGATTGATGAAGTCGTCGAAGAGTCCGTACTGGCGCTTCGGGATACAGCGCGTTTGCTGGACAGAAATGTCCTGCTAAAAGCCGTCGAAGTGCTCCATCAGGCACGTTCGGTGTCAATTTATGGCGTTGCAGCCAGCGCCACGTTGGGCGATTACCTGCACTATAAGCTGCTTCGACTGGGTAAAACCGCCCAGTTATTCAGCGACATGCATCGGGCTTCGATGAATGCAACGACCTTAACGTCTGACGATTTGGTTATCGCTATATCAAGCTCTGGTTCAACACGCGATTTGCTCCACGTGGTGAAGCTCGCGCGCAAACGTGGCGCGCGAGTGCTGGCGCTGAGCAATACGCCGCGTAGCCCGCTGACGTCCTTGAGTGATGTGCTGCTGGTAGCGGCAAAACCTGAAGGACCGCTAAGCGCAGGCGCGCTAAATGCCAAAGTCGGCGTGATGTTGCTGGTGGAACTGCTGGCGATGGGCTTAATTTCGTTGGATGCACAGTACGGTGATGCTAGCCAGCAAACGGCGAGCGCTACCCTTCCGCTGTTACTGTAATTCAGCCATAAAAAAACCCGCCGAAGCGGGTTTTTTCTTAAGAGCGAAGGTTCAGATTACTGACCTTTGATCTCTTTACGACCGTTGTACGGCGCTTTTTCACCCAATGCTTCTTCGATACGAATCAGCTGGTTGTATTTAGCAACGCGGTCAGAACGGCTCATAGAACCCGTTTTGATCTGTCCAGCAGCGGTACCAACAGCCAGGTCAGCGATGGTAGCGTCTTCAGTTTCGCCTGAACGGTGAGAGATAACGGCAGTGTAGCCAGCGTCTTTCGCCATTTTGATCGCAGCCAGTGTTTCGGTCAGAGAACCGATCTGGTTGAATTTGATCAGGATGGAGTTAACGATGCCTTTGTCGATACCTTCTTTCAGGATCTTGGTGTTGGTTACGAACAGATCGTCACCAACCAGCTGGATTTTGTCGCCCAGAACTTTAGTCTGGTATGCAAAACCGTCCCAGTCAGATTCGTCCAGACCGTCTTCGATAGAGACGATTGGATACTGTTTGGTCAGGTCTTCCAGGAAGTGAGTGAATTCTTCAGAGGTGAACGCTTTGTTGCCTTCGCCAGCCAGAACGTATTTACCGTCTTTGTAGAATTCAGATGCTGCACAGTCCATCGCCAGAGTGATGTCGGTGCCCAGCTCGTAGCCTGCTGCTTTCACTGCTTCAGCGATAACAGCCAGTGCTTCTGCGTTGGAACCCAGGTTAGGCGCATAGCCACCTTCGTCACCAACTGCAGTGCTCATACCTTTAGCTTTCAGAACTTTAGCCAGGTTATGGAACACTTCAGAACCCATACGAACCGCTTCTTTCAGGGATTTCGCGCCAACTGGCTGAATCATGAATTCCTGAATATCAACGTTGTTGTCCGCGTGCTCGCCACCGTTGATGATGTTCATCATTGGAACCGGCATGGAGTATTTGCCTGGGGTGCCGTTCAGTTCAGCGATGTGTTCGTACAGCGCCTGACCTTTAGAAGCCGCAGCAGCTTTAGCAGCAGCCAGGGAAACCGCCAGGATAGCGTTCGCACCGAAGTTAGATTTGTTTTCAGTACCGTCCAGATCGATCATGATCTTGTCGATGCCAGCCTGGTCTTTGGCATCTTTGCCAAGAACAGCCTGAGCGATTGGGCCATTAACCGCGCCAACAGCTTTGGTTACGCCTTTGCCCATGTAACGGGATTTGTCGCCATCGCGCAGTTCCAACGCTTCGCGGGAACCAGTAGAAGCACCTGACGGCGCAGCTGCCATACCGACGAAACCACCTTCAAGGTGAACTTCAGCTTCAACGGTAGGGTTACCACGGGAGTCGATGATTTCACGACCGATGACTTTAACGATTTTGGACATTAGATTTTCCTCAGTACAAGTTAAACTAAAACTCCAGACAAACAACGCGTACTCAAGGTACGCGTTGTCGTTCTAACTTTTTTACTTCGCCTGACGCTTTTGGAAATCGCTGGCGGCTTTCACAAAGCCTGCGAACAGCGGATGCCCATCACGCGGCGTTGAAGTAAATTCCGGGTGGAATTGGCAAGCGACGAACCAAGGATGGTTTGGCACTTCAATGATCTCGACTAACTGATCGTCCCCGGAACGGCCCGCAATACGCAGACCTGCAGCTTCAATTTGTTTCAACAGCATATTGTTGACTTCGTAGCGGTGACGATGGCGCTCGGTGATGGTCGTTGAGCCATACATCTTGCGAACCAGACTGTCGTCAGAAACCTGACAAGCCTGAGCACCAAGACGCATCGTGCCACCCAGATCGCTCTTCTCAGTACGGACTTCGACGTTACCGTCTTCATCACGCCATTCGGTGATAAGCGCCACAACAGGGTACTTACAGTCTGGCACAAATTCCGTAGAGTTTGCGTTTTCCATACCGACGACGTTACGAGCAAACTCAATCAACGCAACCTGCATACCCAGGCAAATGCCAAGGTAAGGAATATTATTTTCACGCGCATAGCGTGCGGTAGCAATCTTGCCTTCTACGCCGCGGTAGCCGAAGCCGCCAGGGATAAGAATAGCATCCAGATCTTTCAGAATTTCGACACCGCGCGTTTCGACATCCTGCGAATCAATCAGCTTGATGTTAACGGTGACGCGGTTCTTCAGGCCGCCGTGTTTCAGCGCTTCGATAACGGACTTATAAGCATCTGGCAGTTCAATATACTTGCCAACCATACCGATAGTCACTTCGCCTGCCGGATTCGCTTCTTCGTAGATAACCTGTTCCCATTCTGACAGATTAGCTTCCGGACAGTTCAAGCTGAATCGTTTACAAATATAATCGTCCAGACCCTGTGATTTCAACATACCTGGAATTTTATAAATGGAATCGACGTCTTTCAGAGAAATCACAGCCTTTTCAGCAACGTTACAGAACAATGCAATTTTCGCACGTTCGTTCGCTGGAACGGCACGATCGGAACGGCAAATCAGGATATCCGGCTGGATACCGATAGAAAGCAGTTCTTTCACGGAGTGCTGAGTCGGTTTGGTTTTCACTTCACCGGCAGCGGCCATGTAAGGCACCAGCGTCAGGTGCATAAACAGCGCGTGTTCACGACCAATATCTACTGCCAACTGACGAATCGCTTCCAGGAATGGCAGAGATTCGATATCACCAACAGTACCGCCAATTTCAACCAGCACCACGTCGTGGCCTTCGCCACCGGCAACGATGCGCTCTTTGATTGCATTGGTGATATGAGGGATTACCTGAACGGTTGCGCCTAAGTAGTCGCCACGGCGCTCTTTACGCAGAACGTCAGAGTAGATACGACCCGTAGTGAAGTTATTACGACGGCTCATTTTGGTGCGAATGAAGCGCTCGTAGTGGCCTAAGTCCAAATCGGTTTCAGCGCCGTCTTCAGTAACGAACACTTCGCCGTGCTGGATTGGGCTCATGGTGCCTGGATCGACGTTGATGTACGGATCCAATTTCATCATGGTCACATTGAGGCCACGGGCTTCAAGAATGGCCGCGAGAGAGGCTGCGGCAATGCCTTTACCCAGAGAGGATACAACCCCGCCGGTTACAAAAATATAGTTCGTTGTCATGCTGAACCTGAGAAGTTAGGTTGGAATGATGGAATAACCAAGACGGGAAAGTAGTATACCCGAACACGGCGAGTGCCACAAACTTTCATTCTCCGTCTCCTGCCTCAGGCTTTGACAAACATAGGGAGTGAGAAAATAGCCCCTTTTGGGTAATTGTTTTTGACGCAAATCAAGCGCTTGTCATTTAAAAAATCACACAAATTGCGCTTGATCGCGAAAATCCGTTAGAGATCATATTCCTGGCGTTTTACTTCCTGCCAGACTTCTTCCATCAAATCGAGGTCAACGCCGGTCATCTCCAGACCACGAGCGGCGACAATACGCTCAACTTCGCGAAAGCGTCGCTCGAATTTCAGGTTCGCTTTTTGCAGGGCAGTCTCGGCTTTTACCCCTAAATGACGAGACAGGTTCACCGTTGCGAAAAGTAAATCGCCCATCTCCTCTTCCAGCCTGGCCTCATCCACCACCGCTTGCTTTGCTTCGTGCATCACTTCATCGATCTCTTCGTGCACTTTATCCAGCACCGGGCCGAGCGAGGTCCAGTCAAAACCGACGGTTGAACAACGCTTCTGGATTTTATGCGCACGCATTAGCGCAGGCAGATTCAACGGAATATCGTCGAGAGCGGAATGCTGCGACTTTTCGGCACGTTCAGAGGTTTTGATTTGTTCCCAACGCGCCAGCACTTCTGTGCTGTTGCTGGCGGTTGCATCACCAAAGATATGGGGATGACGGCGCTCAAGTTTGTCGCTGATGGCCGCACAGATATCGTCGAAATTGAAACGTTCTTCTTCCTGTGCCATTTGTGCGTAGAACACCACCTGAAACAGCAAGTCACCCAACTCACCGCGCAGATCGTCGAAATCCTCGCGAGAAATCGCATCCAGCACTTCGTAAGTTTCTTCCAGGGTGTAAGGCGCGATGGTCGCGAAAGTCTGCTCTTTGTCCCACGGACAGCCGTTTTCCGGGTCTCGCAGGCGTTTCATTATGCCAAGCAGGCGGTCAATTTGGGTCATGATCATTTCCATTAAAGAATCAAACCGGGCGGCGTGCGCCTTACCCGGTTTACAAAAAAAGTGCAGTTAACCGCCGTGCAGACGACGGGCGTCAATCACATCTGGTACCTGGTTCAGCTTGCCAAGCACAAGGCCCAGCACCTGCAGGTTGTAGATTTCGATAGTCATATCGATGGTGGCAAGCTGCTCGCGGGTATCGCTACGGCTGGCGACCCCCAATACGTTGACCTTCTCGTTGGCAAGAATGGTGGTGATATCACGAAGCAAGCCGCTGCGGTCGTTGGCGGTGACGCGAACCACTAGCGAATAACCAGCGGAATAGCTTTCCCCCCAGACGGCATCCACGATGCGCTCGGGCGCATGGGATTGCAGCTCGGCTAACTGGTCACAGTCGGAACGGTGAATCGAAATACCCCGTCCTTGGGTGATGAAGCCAACAATGTCATCGCCAGGAATCGGCTGGCAGCAGCGGGCGATATGGTGCATCAGATTGCCAACACCTTCGACCACCACCCGGCCATTATCTTTACTGCGCTGCTGCGGAGCATGGGTTTTCTGCTGAAGCTGTTTCAGCGCGGCGGCATCTTGTTCTGCTGCGCTTGGCTTATTGAACTGCGCCTGCAGGAAATTAACCATCTGGTTGATGCGAATATCGCCACCACCAATGGCCGCCAGCAGTTCATCCAACTCGTTGAAGTTGTAACGCGGAAGCAACTGCTTTTCAGCTTCTTTCAGGCTAATGCCAATATGTTCCAGTTCGTCATCCAGAATCTGACGACCCGCAATAATGTTTTTGTCACGATCCTGCTTACGGAACCAGGCGTGGATTTTGGAGCGTCCACGGCTGGTAGTAACGTAACCCAGATTTGGGTTTAGCCAATCGCGGCTTGGGTTTGGCTGCTTCTGAGTGATGATTTCAATCTGGTCGCCCATCTGCAACTGGTAGGTAAACGGCACGATACGCCCACCAATTTTTGCGCCGATGCAGCGGTGTCCGACATCGCTGTGGATGTGGTAGGCAAAGTCGAGCGGCGTGGAACCGGTCGGCAGGTCGACCACGTCCCCTTTTGGCGTAAAGACATACACCCGGTCGTCAAAGACCTGGCTGCGCACTTCGTCGAGCAATTCGCCCGAGTCGGCCATCTCTTCCTGCCAGGCGATAAGCTTACGCAGCCAGGCAATGCGATCTTCATGGCCCGTACGCGTGCCGCTGGACGGACCTTCTTTGTACTTCCAGTGCGCGGCCACGCCAAGCTCGGCATCCTCGTGCATCTGTTTGGTACGAATTTGAATCTCGACCGTTTTACCGCCAGGGCCCAGCACCACGGTGTGAATCGACTGATAGCCGTTCGGTTTCGGGTTCGCGACATAATCGTCGAACTCATCCGGCAAATGGCGGAAGTGAGTATGCACTATCCCCAAAGCGGCGTAGCAATCCTGTAAACGGTCGGCCACGATACGCACCGCGCGCACGTCAAACAGCTCGTCAAAGGCGAGCTGTTTTTTCTGCATTTTGCGCCAGATGCTGTAGATGTGTTTCGGACGGCCATACACTTCGGCACGTACGTTTTCTTCTTTCATCGCCTTGCGCAGTCCACCGACAAATTCGTCGATGTAATGCTCCCTGTCGATGCGACGCTCGTGCAGGAGTTTGGCAATGCGTTTGTATTCGTCAGGATGCAGATAGCGGAAGCAGTAATCTTCCAGCTCCCATTTCAGTTGCCCGATACCTAAGCGGTTCGCCAGCGGCGCATAAATATTGGTGCACTCTTTTGCCGCCAGCACGCGTTCATCTTCTGGCGCGTCTTTCACTTCGCGCAGATGCGCCACGCGCTCAGCAAGCTTAATGACCACGCAGCGGAAATCGTCGACCATTGCCAGCAACATGCGGCGAACGTTATCGACCTGCTCAGAAGAGACGGAGTCAGTGTGGGCCGCTTTAAGCTGACGAATAGCCGCCATATCGCGCACGCCGTGGATCAGCTCAACGACAGAGTTACCCACGCTCTCACGCAGGACGTCCTCGCTCACCACTTCGGCATCCGCCAGTGGGAACAGCAGTGCGGCCTGGAGCGTTTCGATATCCATATTGAGCATCGAGAGGATTTCGACCATCTCTACGCCGCGCCATAACAGCAAATCGGCGTCAGCGTGACCTTGCGTGGTACGCAGACAATAGGCCCAGGTTTCGGTTAAGCGTTCACACGACTGCTGGCTGGAAATCCCCAGACTTACGATCCATTTTTGTGGGTCAAACTCACCAGCTTTATTGAGATGTGCACTTCTTACCGCAACCATCGTCCTCTCCTTTAGGGACAAGGGCCTGTCGAATTCGACAAGCCGAAACTAATCACTAGAGCTCAAACAACACCATTGATTCCAGATGCCCAGTGTGCGGGAACATATCAAGCATTGCCAGACGCTGAATCTGGTAACCCGCACTTAATAACGCTTCACTGTCCCGCGCTAACGTCGCGGGGTTACAGGAAACATAGACCACGCGTTTTGGCGCGAGTTTAATTATATGCTGCATTACGCCTGGCGCACCCGCGCGCGCAGGATCGAGCAAAATTTTATCAAAACCTTGCGACGCCCAGGGTTGCTGCGTGACATCCTCTTCCAGATTTTCATGGAAGAAGGTGACATTCTGCAATCCGTTCTGAAGCGCATTTTTTTGGCCCTTCTCGACCAGCGCCTCGACGCCTTCAACGCCCACAACGCATGCTGCGCGTTGCGCCAGCGGCAGAGTAAAATTCCCCATGCCACAGAACAGATCCAGCACCCGGTCATCGGGCTTAACATCGAGCCATGCCATCGCTTTAGCGACCATCTGCTGGTTCACACCGTCGTTCACCTGGATAAAGTCGCGTGGACTGAACGTTAAGCGTAGCCCGTCGGACGAATACCAGGGCGTCTCACCGGTAACCTGTTCAAGTATCTCGCTTTGCGGTGCCAGGAACAGAGCCAGCTCGTGAGAATGCGAAAAGCGTTCCAGTTTTTCACGATCTTTTACAGAAAGCGGCGCAGTGTGACGTAACACCATCAGCGGCCCGTGATCGGCAAGCACCAGCTCCACATGTCCGAGCGCACGCACGCCCTGTAATTCAGAGAGACATTCACGTACCTGCGGCAGTAATGCCTCAAGATGGGGCGCCAAAATAGGGCATTGCTTCACCTCAACGATGTCACTGGAGCCTGCTTTTCGAAATCCCATCTCCAGATGCTGTGCTTTTGGCTGATAGTTCAGGCTAAGACGGGCGCGACGACGATAGCCCCAGGATTCACCTGCGATAATTTCGTTGACGTCATGCTTAATCATTCGTGCCAGAGATGCGCTTTTACTGCTCTGTTGTAGAGCAACGCTCGCGTGCTGTTGCTGACACCCGCCGCACACGCCAAAATGCGGGCAGCGTGGCGAAACGCGATCGGGACTATCATTAAGACGACGTTTGACCTGACCACGTGCATACTTGCTTTTATCTTCCGTCAGGGTGACTTCGGCGCGTTCATTCGGTAATAATCCGGGAACAAACAACGTTTTGCCGTGATGACGCGCTACGCCCTGACCAAACGAATCCAGGTCTATGGCATTAACAGTTATGATCTGACGCGTCGTCACGCGTCGCTTTGCAGAGTAGAATTGCGCCATTGCCGAGAATTGTCTCAAATAAACATAATGACCCTAATTGTCCCATAACGGAACTCCATGACCAACTACAGCCTGCGTGCGCGCATGATGATTTTGATCCTTGCCCCAACCGTTTTAATCGGTTTGTTGCTGAGCATCTTCTTCGTTGTGCACCGTTACAACGACTTGCAGCAACAGCTGGAAGATGCCGGAGCCAGCATCATTGAGCCGCTTGCCGTCTCAAGCGAATACGGTATGAACCTGCAAAATCGTGAGTCGCTTGGTCAATTGATAAGCGTCCTGCACCGCCGTCATTCGGAGATCGTGCGGGCGATTTCGGTCTATGACGAACACAACCGGCTGTTCGTGACCTCAAATTTCCACCTTGATCCCAGCGAACTTAAAATACCGGAAGGGTCGCCTATTCCGCGCCATCTCAGCGTACTTCGCCGGGGCGATATTATGATCCTCCGCACACCGATTGTATCGGAAAGCTATTCACCCGATGAGTCAGCTATCTCAGATGCCAAGGCCAGCAATAATATGTTGGGGTATGTGGCGCTCGAACTGGATCTCAAGTCGGTGCGGCTACAGCAGTACAAAGAAATTTTCATTTCCAGCGTGATGATGCTGTTTTGTATTGGCATCGCGCTTATTTTTGGCTGGCGATTAATGCGCGACGTGACGGGGCCGATTCGTAACATGGTGAATACCGTCGATCGTATTCGTCGTGGGCAACTCGATAGCCGCGTTGAAGGGTTCATGCTCGGTGAGCTGGATATGCTGAAAAACGGCATTAACTCGATGGCTATGTCGCTTGCGGCCTATCATGAAGAGATGCAGCATAACGTCGATCAGGCGACCTCCGACTTGCGAGAAACGCTGGAGCAAATGGAGATTCAGAACGTCGAGCTGGATTTGGCGAAAAAACGCGCCCAGGAAGCAGCGCGCATTAAGTCCGAGTTTCTCGCCAATATGTCTCACGAGCTGCGCACCCCGCTCAACGGCGTGATTGGTTTTACCCGTCTGACGCTGAAATCCGAACTCAACCCGACCCAGCGCGATCACCTGCATACCATCGAACGTTCCGCCAACAACCTGCTGGCAATCATCAATGACGTGCTTGATTTCTCGAAGCTGGAGGCCGGTAAACTTATCCTTGAAAGTATTCCATTCCCGCTACGCAGCACGCTGGACGAAATCGTCACGCTGTTAGCACACTCTTCGCACGACAAAGGTTTAGAGCTGACGCTCAACATTAAGAATGACGTGCCGGATAACGTCATCGGCGACCCGCTGCGTTTGCAGCAGGTGATCACGAATCTGGTCGGGAATGCTATTAAGTTTACGGAAAGCGGCAATATCGACGTGCTGGTTGAACGACGAGCGATCAGTAATAACAAATCCGCGATACCGGTATTGGCATCCCGGAACGCGACCAGTCGCGATTATTCCAGGCGTTCCGGCAGGCGGATGCCAGCATTTCACGTCGTCACGGCGGAACCGGGCTGGGGCTGGTGATTACGCAGAAACTGGTGAAAGAGATGGGCGGCGATATCTCCTTCCATAGCCAGCCAAATCGCGGGTCAACGTTCTGGTTCCATATCAACCTCGATCTCAATCCGAACGTGATAATCGAAGGCCCGGCGACCCATTGCCTGCGAGGTAAACGCCTGGCCTATATCGAACCCAACGCTGCTGCGGCTCAAAGCACTCTGGATGTGTTGGGTACGACGCCGCTGGACGTTATCTACAGCCCGACGTTTTCTGCGCTGGCCGTCGATCATTACGATATTCTGTTGATGGGAATTCCGGTGACGTTCACCGGTGAGCTAACGATGCAGCAGGAGCGCCTGGCGAAAGCCGCCTCGATGACCGATTACCTGCTGTTAGCCCTGCCGTGTCATGCCCAAATTAATGCCGAAGAGCTGAAAAATGACGGTGCTGCCGCCTGTCTGTTGAAACCACTTACCGCAACGCGTCTGCTGCCTGCATTGACCGAATATTGCCGCATTAATCATCCTGCGCTGCCGACAGTTAACGACGACCATAAATTGCCGATGAGCGTTATGGCCGTGGATGACAACCCGGCAAACCTGAAGCTCATCGGTGTATTGCTGGACGATCACGTGCAACACGTTGAGCTGTGCGACGGCGGTGAGCAGGCACTTGAAAAAGCGAAACAAATGCAGTTTGACCTGATTCTGATGGATATTCAGATGCCAGGTATGGATGGCATTCGCGCCTGTGAGCTGATTCGCCAGCTTCCCCACCAGCAGCAGACACCGGTGATAGCCGTGACAGCGCACGCCATGGCCGGGCAGAAAGAAAAACTCCTCGGTGCTGGAATGAATGATTATCTGGCGAAACCGATCGACGAAGAAAAGCTTCATAGCTTGTTGATACGCTATAAACCCGGCATCGCAGCCGCAAACTACCTCGCGCCCCCCAAACCTGCCGAGATAACAATCAATCCTAATGCCACACTAGACTGGCAGCTCGCGCTGCGTCAGGCGGCAGGGAAACCCGATTTGGCGCGGGAAATGCTGCAAATGCTCATCGGCTTCCTGCCTGAGATCCGCAACAAAGTGGAAGAACAGCTGGTGGGCGAGAATCCGGAAGAACTGGTTGATGCCATTCATAAGCTGCACGGTAGCTGCGGCTACAGCGGCGTACCGCGCCTGAAGAGCCTCTGCCATTTGCTGGAGCAGCAGCTGCGTTCCGGCACACCTGAATCGGAGCTGGAGCCGGAATTTCTTGAGCTGCTGGATGAGATGGATAACGTGACCCGCGAAGCGAGGAAAATTCTCGGATAACAGGATGAGGGGATGTTACATCCCCATTCCGACCTTCAGCGTGGCCGCGATATTCCTTGCCGCCAGTCGCACGTTTTCTTCGGCATTTTCCAGCGCCTCTTCTAAGGTGCAGACGGTATAAATCACGCTGAATACTGCATCCACACCGTGTTCATGTACCACGCCAACGTCGGCCGTGAGACTGCCCGCAATCCCGATAACCGGTTTGTTAAAGCGTTTGGCGACCCTCGCCACGCCAACGGGGACTTTTCCATGAATCGTTTGGCTGTCGATACGCCCTTCGCCAGTAATCACTAAATCAGCATCGGCAACCTGCTTATCCAGTTGCAGAGCGTCGGTCACTATCTCAATGCCCTGACGCAGTTGAGCGCCGCAAAACGCATACAGCGCCGCGCCCATTCCACCCGCAGCACCGCCACCCGAAAGGTTGAGCACGTCCATATCTAAATCATGAGCAATAACCTGAGCGTAATGCGCAAGCGACTTGTCCAGTCGTTCAATCATCTCCGGCGTTGCGCCCTTCTGTGGGCCAAATACCGCCGATGCGCCCTCTTCTCCGGTTAGCGGATTGGTGACGTCGCAGGCGACCTCAATGCGACAGTCAGCCAGTCTTTTATCCAGCCCGCTGATATCAATGCGTGCCAGGCGGTCAAGTTCACCGCCGCCCTGCCCGATAGGCTTTCCCTCACTGGTGAGCAGCTTCGCCCCCAGCGCCTGTACCATTCCGGCTCCGCCGTCATTCGTCGCACTCCCACCGATGCCGATGATAATGTGCTTCACTCCCGCATCCAGAGCATGGCTTATCAGCTCCCCGGTTCCCCAGGACGTTGTGGTGAGTGGGTTTCGCTGCGCGGGTTTCACCAGTTCCAGACCGCTCGCTGCCGCCATTTCAATAAATGCCGATCGTTCGTCACCCGATAGCCCATAAAAGGCCTGAACGCTCACCCCAAGCGGGCCCGTCACATCAACATGCACCATTCGGCCAGCGGTCGCCGCGACCATGGCTTCGACAGTCCCTTCACCACCGTCCGCTACCGGGAGTTTTACGTAATCCGCATCAGGCCAGATTTCGCGAAACCCTTGCTCTATCGCCGTGGCGACTTCAAGAGCACTCAAACTTTCCTTATACGAGTCCGGTGCGATCACTATTTTCATTTAGCATCCTTACGCATGTTGGCTGTGGTCATCATTCACTAAGCAAATGACCGCCCATGGGAGCGGTCCCAATTCGTTTAGCGTACCATGCACGGACGTTTATTGTCGAACGTCCAGTCAGGAATCAGATACTGCATTGCCATCGCATCATCACGCGCACCCAGACCGTGCTTCTGGTATAGCTCGTGGGCTTTTATCAGCTGATCCATATCCAGTTCGACACCCAGGCCTGGCGTGGTCGGTACCTGCACCATCCCACCTTTAATGTCGAATGGCCGTTTCGTCAGGCGCTGATTCCCCTCCTGCCAAATCCAGTGTGTATCAATAGCGGTGATATTACCTGGCGCTGCAGCCGCAACGTGAGTGAACATCGCCAGAGAAATATCGAAATGGTTATTGGAATGTGAGCCCCAGGTCAGCCCGAATTCATGACACATCTGCGCCACGCGCACTGAACCTTGCATGGTCCAGAAGTGCGGGTCGGCCAGCGGAATATCCACCGATTGCAACGAAAGCGTATGCCCCATCTGACGCCAGTCGGTGGCAATCATATTGGTGGCGGTTGGCAATCCTGTCGCACGACGGAACTCGGCCATCACTTCACGACCAGAGAACCCTTGCTCAGCACCGCACGGATCTTCGGCGTACGCCAGCACGCCTTTCAGCCGCTTGCCAATTTTGATGGCTTCATCGAGCGACCAGGCACCGTTTGGATCGAGCGTCACGCGCGCCTGCGGGAAGCGTTTCGCCAGCGCTTCAATCGACTTAGCCTCTTCTTCACCGGCCAGCACGCCGCCCTTCAGTTTGAAATCGTTAAAACCGTACTTGTCATATGCGGCTTCCGCCAGTCGAACCACCGCATCAGGGGTCATCGCTTCATCGTGACGCAAGCGATACCAGTCGCATTTCTCATCCGGCTGGCTCTGATACGCCAGCGGCGTAAGTTTGCGATCGCCCACGAAAAACAGATAACCCAGCATTTCCACTTCGCTGCGCTGCTGGCCCTCGCCGAGCAGCGAGGCGACATTCACCCCCAAATGCTGACCGAGCAGATCCAGCATCGCGGCCTCAATTCCCGTCACCACATGGATAGTGGTGCGCAGATCAAATGTTTGCAGCCCACGCCCGCTCGCATCACGATCGGCAAAGGTACTTCTCACCACATTTAAGACGTTTTTGTACTCGCCCAGCGTTTTACCCACCACTAACGCCGTCGCGTCTTCCAGCGTTTTGCGGATCTTCTCGCCGCCGGGAATTTCACCCACGCCGGTATGTCCGGAGTTGTCTTTAATAATGACAATGTTGCGGGTAAAGAACGGGGCGTGGGCACCGCTCAGGTTCATCAGCATGCTGTCGTGGCCCGCAACCGGGACAATCTGCATAGACGTTACGACAGGAGTAGAAAAAGTGTTCATTATTCAATCCTTTTGATTAGTGGCGACCGAACGCCGGGCGTTTGCGGTCAAAGGTCCAGCCGGGAACAAGATATTGCATTGGGCCTGCGTCATTGCGCGCACCACCCGGCAGTTTCTTGTAGAGTTCATGCGCCTTGTGGACCTGATCCCAGTCCAGCTCAACGCCTAATCCCGGTGCATCCGGTACGGTAATTTTACCGTCTTTAATCTCAAGCGGGTTTTTGGTCAGGCGCGCATCGCCCTCCTGCCAGATCCAGTGGGTATCAATGGCGGTCGGCGTACCTGGAGCCGCAGCACCAACGTGGGTAAACATCGCCAGAGAGATATCAAAGTGGTTATTCGAATGGCAGCCCCAGGTTAAACCCCAGTCGTCGCAAAGCTGCGCAACACGCACCGCACCGGAGAGCGTCCAGAAGTGCGGATCCGCCAGCGGAATATCCACCGAATTCAGCATCACCGCGTGGCCCATTTCGCGCCAGTTCGTCGCAATCATGTTGGTCGCCACCGGCAGACCCGTGGCGCGACGAAACTCTGCCATCACTTCACGCCCGGAAAAACCTTGCTCGGCACCACACGGATCTTCCGCGTAGGTCAGCACGCCGTTGAGACCTTTGCACAGCGCAATGGCTTCATCCAGCAGCCACGCGCCGTTGGGATCAACGGTAATACGCGCATCCGGAAAACGTTTTATCAATGCGCGGACGCTGTCGATCTCCTGCTCGCCCGGTAGTACGCCACCCTTGAGTTTGAAATCTTTAAACCCGTAGCGATCCTGCGCGGCTTCCGCCAGCTGCACTACCGCCTCGCGGGTGAGCGCTTCCTGATGGCGCAAGTGATACCAGTCGTGACTGCCCGAAGTATATTCCAGATACGGGAGATCGGTTTTAGTGCGGTCACCCACGTAGAAAAGATAACCGAGGACCGTGACGGCATCACGCTGCTTGCCTGGGCCTAACAGTTCACACACCGGGACGTTGAGCGTCTTGCCCAGCAGATCGAGAAGGGCTGCCTCCAGCGCGGCGACGGCGTTGACGCGCAGTTCAAAAGTCCAGGCCCCGTTGCCAAACGTATCGAAATCGGCGGCCTGATTGCCTTTATGTACACGCTGAACCACCTTATTCAGGCGAGCGATTTCCTGCCCAATCACCATTGGAACAGCATCGAGCAGAGTCTGTAAAATCACTTCGCCGCCAGGGGCTTCACCTACGCCGGTATTACCGGCGCTATCGGTGAGGACCACGATATTACGGGTGAAATACGCACTGTGTGCGCCACCAATATTGAGGAGCATGCTGTCATGCCCGGCGACCGGAATGACTTGCATGTCAGTAATGACGGGGCTTGATTGAGTATTCATCATGCCTGCCCCGCGACGGGTTTCAGCTCAACGCGTTTAATGTCGCCCACCAGCACCAGGTAGCTCAACACCGCCACCAGCGCGTGGACACCCACGTAGATCAGTGCGCCGTTAAACGAGCCTGTGGTGCCGACGATATAGCCAATCGCAATCGGGGTGACAATACCGGAAATATTACCGAACATATTGAACAGACCACCGCTAAGCCCACTGATCTCTTTCGGTGCGGTATCTGCCATCACCGCCCAGCCCAGCGCACCAATCCCTTTACCAAAGAAGGCCATCGCCATAAAGCCGACAATCATCCACTCCACATTCACGTAGTTACAGAACACCATCGACATGGAGAGCAGCATCCCTACCACAATGGGCGTTTTACGTGCGATATTCAGCGAGCCAGTCCGACGCATCAGCCAGTCCGAAATCACACCGCCGAGCACCCCGCCGATAAATCCACACACTGCGGGAATGGAGGCAATAAACCCTGCTTTGAGGATCGACATCCCGCGCGCCTGCACCAGATAGACCGGAAACCAGGTAATAAAGAAGTAGGTAAGAGCGTTAATGCAGTACTGCCCAAGGTAGATACCGATCATCATGCGCGAACCGACAAGCTGCTTGATCTGCCCCCACTTCTGGCTAAACGGCACTTTTTCTTTTGTGCTTTTCTGATCCATGTTGATCAGCGCGCCACCTTCGGCAATGTACTCCAGTTCTTTCTTGTTAACGCCAGGATGTTGATTGGGTTCGTGGATCACTTTCAGCCACACAAAGCTAATGATGATCCCAAGGCCACCCATAAAGAAGAAGACGTGCGACCAGCCTACTTCATGCGTCAGCCAACCCATGATGGGCGCAAAAATAACCGTGGCAAAATATTGTGCGGAGTTAAATATCGCCACCGCCGTGCCCCTTTCCTGTGCCGGGAACCAGGCTGCGACGATGCGGCTATTGCCCGGGAAGGAGGGTGCTTCCGCCAATCCCACCAGAAAACGTAAGGTGAAAAGCGCAACGATAATGCCGAAACCATTGAAGATATCGACAAAGCCTTGCAGGAGGGTAAACATGGACCAGATAAAGATGGACCAGAAGTAAACGCGTTTCGAGCCGAAGCGGTCAAGCAGCCAACCGCCGGGTATTTGGCCAATCACATAGGCCCATGAAAACGCGGAGAAGACATACCCCATACCAACCGGATCGAGACCAATGTCTTTTGCCATTTCCGAGCCGGCAATCGACAGCGTCGCGCGGTCGCCATAGTTGAAGGATGTGACGATAAACAGCATCACCACTATCCAGTAGCGAGCATTTGTGCGCTTCTCAGCGCTGCTCGCCGCGTGGCTTAATGTACTCATTGTTGCACTCCTGAATCATAGCTTTTCGCTAGGTTCATTCTGAACAGCACAACCTGTAGGGTAATCAGAATGAGAGGTTAGTGTTTTTGCAGTTTTGGTACGACTTGATGTCGTTTTAGTCTGACTAACTGCATTTTTTAACTGGCATGAAAAGTATATGTAAGGGGCACTAGCCCTCTCACCGTGCAACAACACAATATTGAGAGAGGGTCAGGAAGTTGTTTGGGGCATAAGCCCAACTGAGTGGAAGGTACTTCACGGAATGGGTGATTTTATGCCCAGTGGCGGCTTCGCCTTACCGGGCATTGTATTATTTGAGGAGTGTGGCCCAGTTCTCAACCCACGGGTTAGACTGGCTTTCTGGCTCAGGATGCTCACCGGCATCGATCAGTAACATATCCCCCACTCGCTGAGCGCTTTGCTCCTGCAACAGGGCGTCGAACTGCTTACCGCCACCACAGAAATTGGGGTAGCTGCTGTCGCCCAGGGCGATAATTCCATAATGGACATCCGGCTGGAAGCCAAGGTTATCTTTGATGCCCTGAAACAGTGGCAGAATACTATCAGGAAGATCGCCCTGCCCGGTTGTTGACGTCACCACCAGTGCATACTGATCTTTGTACTTTAACCAGTCAGCCAGTTCGGGATCTTCATAGACTTTCGCCTTGTGCCCCATCCCTGCCAGGATCGCTTCAGCTTCTTCTGCGACCAGCAGTGAGTTGCCATACATTGTGCCGACAAAAATTCCAACTTCAGCCATGTTTCACTTCCTTCATTATCACTGTTGCTGTTCATCCTGAACGTTGCCAGGCGTAAACTCAACCCTTTCATTTTTGGGGAGTTGTCCCACCCAGCCAAAGTGTGACAGCGCCTGCATCCACACGTCGTCCAGACCTGCGGATATGACGAGCGGCTCACCGGTAAAAGGGTGCGTGAGGCTAAGCTGGCTTGCGTGCAGCATAAGTCGATTGCAGCCAAAATGTTCTGCCGCGCTCCGGTTCTGGCGCAGATCGCCGTGCTTGCTGTCACCAATAATAGGGTGACGCAGATGCGAAAGATGGCGACGCAGTTGATGCTTGCGTCCGGTTTTAGGCTCAAGCTCCACCAGACCATAGCGCGTCGTCGGGAATTTGCCCGTCGCTATAGGCATTTCGACGGTAGCCAGACCGCGGTAATCGGTGACCGCAGGCTGAGGGTCTTTATTTTCACGGGCAAACTTGTCGGCGATTTTATCCAACTCTTCCACCAGCGGATAATCAAGCGTTGCTTCATCCATCAGCCAGCCGCGCACAATGGCGTGATAACGCTTTTGAATTTGATGCTGCTCGAACTGCTGCGATAACAACCGCCCGGCCTCACTGGACAAGCCCATCAGCAATACGCCAGAAGTTGGTCTGTCCAGGCGGTGAACGGTAAAAACGTGCTGGCCAATCTGGTCGCGTACGGTTTGCATCACCACCACTTTTTCATCGCGATCCAACCAGCTTCGGTGAACCAACCAGCCAGACGGTTTATTGACCGCCACCAGCCATTCATCCTGATACAAGATCTCAATAGTCATGCCTTGCCACCAGCAAACAGCACGTCCAGTCGTTGCAGCTCGATTAGCACCACGTCACGAACGGGATGAGCCGCATCAAGCGCCATTTCATAATAAGGCGCGATGGCAAA
Source organism: Enterobacter sp. SCRI0065 (assembly GCF_059766475.1). NCBI lineage: Bacteria > Pseudomonadati > Pseudomonadota > Gammaproteobacteria > Enterobacterales > Enterobacteriaceae > Enterobacter > Enterobacter sp. SCRI0065. Next base: position 191,771 of record NZ_JCBAJB010000007.1, read on the forward strand.
ATCGTGCGGCAGCGGATGACCGCCATCCAGCAACGCATGCATACGTGGCAGTAATATCCACTGGAGCCATTCAAACGGTTCGAGGGTATCCAGGCAAAATGGTTGTGTGCTTTCGAAGGCCGCTGGCGCAGGAGCCATGTCCTGCCACAGCTGATGTTCGCGCAATATTGCTTCGATGGCGTGCAACTGAGCACGAACGCTATCGTGATGCGTCATATAAACCTCAACTGAAAAACGGAATGGCGCGAAGCATAGCATTGCGGAAGGTAGAAATAAAAAAAGGGAGCACTGTATAAAACAGTGCTCCCGGTTCGTTTCGCAGCATTCCAGCTACAATTTGTGCTCCCTGCTCATCCGTGACAACTTTTCCTCTGGCCCTGAGACCTGGTCATCCATAAACCTGCTGCATCCTGCTCACACCATCCTGATGTGAATGTTTCATCCTGAAACGTCCTGGCCTTCCTGACCCACCGACCATCCTGACCGGCTCTCATTCTCCTTCCTGGAGGTGTCCCTTACGCATCCTGCGTTATCCGTTTTGCTTCATCCTGAAGCCTTCCTGCAGCGCCATTCTGACGTATCCTGAGTAAGAAACGTCATCATCCTGATGTTCGTTTCTTGTGTCGGCGTCCTGTCGACCTATATAGAATCCCCTATTCCGCTTCGTCTTACAACCCATGCAACAAGGCTCACAGCGAGGCGACAGCGTGTGTAAAAGCAGAAATAAAGTTATAAGCCACTGAAATAAATAAAGTTACTAAAATTAATCGGTGAGTATATTACGACTTAATACGGCGATCTCTCACAAACCTTGTAAGAGATCTCTCACAAACACAGTAGCACTTTGGATTACAGAACTGGCTCAAGTCGGTTGAGGAATTCCGCAAGTGAGGGGGCGAGAATGTCGCGTTTGCGGGTACCGATGGTCTCTTTGATCACTTCACCATTCAGGTTACAGACGGAGATAACATCCAGTTCACTCTCCAGCGTGGCGATAAAAAGCGTCGGTGCAAGCTTCAAACGTTTTTGCATCACCAGATGTCCAATCAGATTCTCCTGAACCCGCTGGAAGTCATCTTCGCTCCAGGTTTGCAGCAACGTCAGCGTTTCGTTATCGAAGCGCGCGCGCATATCCCCGGCTAACTGTGTGGTGTAAAACGAATGAACGGCAGGTTGTACCACGAGGTCCATTGCGCGCTCAACCGCATTTACATTTTGCTCTGCGGTGAACGGCTGCGGCTGCCAGATAATGGTGTCATCCAGGGTGGTGATAATGCAGGGTGAAGGCACGCCGTATAACTCTTCGCTTTGCGGCCACGTATCGTGTTTTTGATGCCATGCCTCGCAGTAGCGTGTAGTGAATGCCTTCAGGGCATTTGCAGTCTCAATATCCACCGATTTCTCTCTTTGCGTCAGACAGGATAAACTTGAGCTATTAGTGTACCTGCAAAGTGGCAACGAAACATGTCTTACGAAAATCATCAGGCGTTAACGGGTTTAACGCTGGGCAAAACGACTCATTACCGCGACATCTATGACGCCAGCCTATTGCAAGGCGTCCCGCGCAGCTTAAACCGCGATCCATTGGGATTACGTGCAGATGCCCTGCCCTTTGTGGGCGGCGATATCTGGACGCTTTACGAACTCTCCTGGCTGAATGCCCGTGGTTTGCCACAGGTGGCGGTCGGCCACGTCGAGCTGGATTATTCCAGCGTCAATCTGGTGGAGTCGAAAAGCTTTAAGCTGTATCTGAACAGCTTCAACCAAACTCGCTTCGACTCCTGGGAAGCGGTTCAGCACACGCTACAACGCGATCTCAGCGCCTGCGCGCAAGGTCACGTCACCGTGGCGCTCTATCGTGTCGACGAACTGGAAGGCCAGCCAATTGCCCACTTCCACGGCACCTGCATTGACGACCAGGATATCGAGATCGACAACTACGAATTCAGCACCGATTACCTCGAAAACGCCACTGAGAATAAAGTGGTGGAAGAAACGCTGGTCAGTCATTTGCTGAAATCCAACTGTCTGATCACCCACCAGCCCGACTGGGGTTCGGTCCAGATTCAGTATCGTGGGCCGAAAATTGACCGGGAGAAGCTACTGCGCTATCTGGTGTCATTCCGTCATCATAATGAGTTTCACGAGCAGTGTGTCGAGCGAATCTTCAATGATATTCAGCGGTTCTGCCAGCCTGAGAAACTGAGCGTTTATGCGCGATACACCCGTCGCGGCGGGCTGGATATCAACCCATGGCGCACCAATACCGATTTTGTTCCTGCAATCGGGCGTCTGGTACGCCAGTAAAGTAAATATTTTCACAATATGCGTACTGTATTCCGCGCTTGAGGTTGTGAAACGTCATAAGCCAGGGCTATTGTAATCAACAGGGAAAGAAGATCTTCGTCCCATAAGGAGCTCACTTGATTACACATATTAGCCCTCTCGGCTCAATGGATATGTTGTCGCAGTTGGAAGTGGACATGCTTAAACGCACGGCCAGCAGCGACCTTTATCAACTGTTTCGCAATTGTTCACTTGCCGTCCTGAACTCCGGAAGTCTGACCGATAACAGCAAAGAACTGCTGTCTCGTTTCGAAAGCTTTGATATCAACGTGTTACGCCGCGAACGTGGCGTAAAACTCGAAGTGATTAACCCGCCGGAAGAGGCCTTTGTCGATGGGCGCATCATTCGCTCATTGCAGGCCAACCTGTTCGCCGTCCTGCGCGATATCCTGTTTGTTAACGGACAAATTCACAACGCCGGTCGTTTCCAGCACCTGAATCTGGAAAGCTCCGTTCACATGACCAACCTGGTGTTCTCTATTCTGCGTAACGCTCGTGCCCTGCACGTGGGCGAAGCACCAAACATGGTCGTTTGTTGGGGCGGTCACTCCATTAATGAAACTGAATATCTCTACGCTCGACGCGTAGGTACTCAGTTGGGCTTGCGCGAACTGAACATCTGTACCGGCTGCGGGCCGGGCGCGATGGAAGCCCCAATGAAAGGCGCAGCGGTCGGTCACGCGCAGCAGCGTTATAAAGAAGGACGTTTTATCGGCATGACCGAACCGTCCATTATTGCGGCTGAGCCACCTAACCCGTTGGTCAACGAACTGATCATCATGCCGGATATTGAAAAGCGCCTCGAAGCGTTTGTCCGTATCGCACACGGGATTATTATCTTCCCGGGCGGCGTGGGTACGGCAGAAGAGCTGCTCTATCTGCTGGGCATTCTGATGAATCCGGCTAACAAAAATCAGGTATTGCCGCTGATCCTTACCGGGCCTAAAGAGAGCGCAGATTACTTCCGCGTGCTGGACGAGTTTATTGTGCATACGCTGGGCGAGGCGGCACGAAGCCACTATCGCATCATCATTGACGATGCGGCAGAAGTGGCGCGTCAGATGAAAAAAGCGATGCCGCTGGTGAAAGAAAATCGTCGAGACACCGGTGATGCCTACAGCTTTAACTGGTCGATTCGTATTGCGCCAGATCTACAGATGCCATTCGAGCCGTCGCATGAAAACATGGCGAACCTCAAACTGTATCCGGATCAGCCGGTGGAAGTTCTGGCCGCCGATCTGCGTCGCGCGTTCTCGGGCATCGTTGCCGGTAACGTAAAAGAGGTGGGGATCCGGGCAATTGAAGAGTTTGGCCCGTATAAAATCCACGGTGACAGCGACATGATGCGCCGCATGGACGATCTGCTTCAGGGCTTCGTTGCTCAGCATCGTATGAAGTTGCCTGGCTCGGCCTATATTCCTTGTTACGAGATCTGCGCATAGCAGAATATTCGTCTACATCTTCCTCAAGCCGGGTACTCCCGGCTTTTTCTATTTTTATCGTTAAAAACATAGGTATCACTTATCTCATTTACATTCTCAACGAATACGCAAACGATTACCTTCATTTTTCAGCCGTGATTTATCAGTCTTAATCGAAATTAACCGTCAGAAAAAACTAAAAAACCCAATCTTTACAGCCAATCACACGTATCTCGGAGCCTAAGCTATCCTGCCATATGTCGTTAATGGTAGCCTTCGCGCCCGTAAATTCGCTTTGATGTTTTATTAACAGTTTTTTGGCCTAAAAATGTCCACATCATAAGTGGATTATTGCATTTGGGATCGGGATCACTGATAGATTCATAACTAAAATGTATCTTTCCGCCCGCCAATAGTTACGGGCATAAATTATAAAAAAACCGTCATTGAACGAATTTCATATTACAGCCAGGCCATTTTTCATCGGAATTGACTAAAAAGCCTGACAAATTGTTCCTCCAGGAGATACAGATGGAAACCACTCAAACCAGCACCATTGCTTCGACAGAATCCCGAAGTGGATGGCGTAAAACGGATACCATGTGGATGCTTGGCCTTTACGGCACAGCAATCGGCGCTGGTGTACTGTTCCTTCCTATTAACGCAGGTGTTGGCGGTCTGATTCCGCTGATCATCATGGCGATTATTGCTTTCCCGATGACCTACTTTGCACACCGCGGTCTGACCCGTTTTGTGCTGTCAGGTAAAAACCCGGGCGAAGACATCACTGAAGTCGTTGAAGAACACTTTGGTATCGGCGCAGGTAAACTGATTACCCTGCTCTACTTCTTCGCGATTTACCCGATTCTGCTGGTGTATAGCGTGGCTATCACCAACACCGTTGAAAGCTTTATGACGCACCAGCTGCACATGACGCCGCCACCGCGCGCGATCCTGTCGCTGATTCTGATTATCGGCATGATGACCATCGTACGTTTCGGCGAGCAGATGATCGTTAAGGCGATGAGTATTCTGGTATTCCCGTTCGTGATTGCGCTCATGATTCTGGCCTGCTACCTGATCCCACAGTGGAACAGCGCCGCACTGGAAACGCTGTCCTTTAGCAGCGCATCGGCAACCGGCAACGGCCTGTGGATGACTCTGTGGCTGGCGATTCCGGTCATGGTATTCTCCTTCAACCACTCCCCGATTATCTCCTCCTTTGCCGTAGCGAAGCGCGAAGAATACGGTCAGGGCGCAGAGAAGAAGTGCTCCAGCATCCTGGCACGTGCTCACATCATGATGGTTATTACCGTTATGTTCTTCGTGTTCAGCTGTGTACTGAGCCTGTCCCCGGCGGACCTGGCAGCAGCGAAAGCCCAGAACATCTCGATTCTGTCTTACCTGGCGAACCACTTTAACGCGCCGCTGATTGCGTGGATGGCACCCATCATCGCGATTATCGCGATTACCAAATCCTTCCTCGGCCACTACCTGGGCGCACGTGAAGGCTTCAACGGTATGGTGATTAAATCTCTGCGCGGCAAAGGTAAGAGCATCGAAATCAACAAGCTGAACAAAATCACTGCCCTGTTCATGCTGGTGACCACCTGGGCGGTCGCGACCATGAACCCGAGCATTCTCGGCATGATCGAAACCCTGGGCGGCCCGATTATCGCGATGATTCTGTTCCTGATGCCGATGTACGCGATTCAGAAAGTACCGGCGATGCGTAAATACAGCGGCCATATCAGCAACGTGTTCGTTGTGATTATGGGTCTGATTGCCATCTCCGCGATTTTCTTCTCTCTGTTCAGCTAATACCTACTGCGCTGCCTTAAGGGCAGCGCAATCCTCTCTGACTGATAGCAATGGACGCATCATGATTAGCGTATTCGATATCTTTAAAATCGGTATTGGTCCTTCCAGCTCTCACACTGTCGGACCAATGAAAGCCGGTAAACAATTCACGGATGACTTGATTGCACGCGGCATTCTTCACGACGTAACTCGCGTGGTCGTTGATGTTTACGGGTCCCTTTCCTTAACGGGCAAAGGTCACCACACCGACATCGCCATCATTATGGGACTGGCGGGGAACCTGCCGGATACCGTAGATATTGATGCAATCCCTGGTTTTATTCAGGACGTTAACACCCATGGTCGTCTGCTCCTGGCGAACGGCGAGCATGAAGTAGAATTCCCGGTTGATAAGTGCATGAATTTCCATGCCGACAACCTCTCCCTGCACGAGAACGGTATGCGAATTACCGCGCTGGCAGGTGAAAAGGCTATTTACAGCCAAACCTATTACTCCATCGGCGGCGGCTTTATCGTCGACGAAGATCACTTTGGTCAGCCGAATGATTCATCGGTTGCGGTGCCTTATCCGTATAAAAATGCGGCGGATTTACAGCGTCACTGCCAGGAAACAGGTTTATCCCTCTCTGGCCTGATGATGAAAAACGAACTGGCGTTGCACACCAAAGAAGAGCTGGAACAGCACTTTAACAACGTCTGGGACGTGATGCGTGGCGGTATCGAGCGCGGTATCACGACAGAGGGCGTATTGCCGGGCAAACTGCGCGTTCCGCGCCGTGCGGCTGCGCTGCGTCGTATGCTGGTCAGCACCGACAAAACCACCACCGATCCGATGGCCGTGGTCGACTGGATCAACATGTTTGCGCTGGCGGTCAACGAAGAAAACGCTGCTGGCGGGCGTGTCGTCACCGCACCGACCAACGGCGCATGCGGTATCGTTCCGGCGGTACTTGCGTATTACGATAAGTTTATCCGTGAAGTGAATGCCAACTCACTGGCTCGTTATCTGCTGGTTACCAGCACTATCGGCTCTTTGTACAAGATGAACGCCTCGATTTCGGGTGCGGAAGTCGGTTGTCAGGGCGAAGTGGGCGTGGCCTGCTCAATGGCAGCGGCGGGGCTTACCGAGCTGCTGGGCGGTAGCCCGACGCAGGTTTGCATCGCGGCAGAAATCGGCATGGAGCACAACCTTGGGCTGACCTGCGATCCCGTCGCCGGACAGGTTCAGGTGCCATGTATTGAACGTAACGCGATTGCCTCCGTAAAAGCGGTCAACGCTTCACGTATGGCGCTGCGCCGTACCAGTGAGCCGCGCGTATGCCTCGATAAAGTTATCGAGACCATGTACGAAACGGGTAAAGACATGAACGCCAAATACCGCGAAACCTCTCGCGGCGGCCTGGCGATGAAGATTGTCACCTGCGATTAAGTCATAAAGGTGCCTCGTTTCTGCGAGGCACCTTCCCGTTATTCTCGCCTTTCGTAGTTTCCATCTGTTTGCAGTGTTACCCTTAATCGACTGGATAAAAGGGAGAATGTCTGTGGCTGTTCATTTGCTGATTGTTGACGCGCTAAATCTCATTCGCCGCATACATGCGGTACAAGGCACGCCGTGCAAAGACACCTGTTTGCACGCGCTGGAACAGCTTATCCGCCACAGCACGCCAACCCACGTCGTCGCCGTATTCGACGATGAAGCGCGCAATACCGGTTGGCGTCACCAGCGATTACCAGATTACAAAGCCGGGCGCGCGCCAATGCCTGACGATCTGCACAGCGAAATGCCCGCCATTCGTGCGGCCTTTGAGCAACGCGGCGTACCCTGCTGGGGTGCTCACGGAAATGAAGCGGACGATCTGGCCGCGACGCTGGCGTTAAAAGTGGCAGGAGCCGGACATCAGGCCACTATCGTCTCGACCGACAAAGGCTATTGCCAGCTACTTTCACCGACTATTCGTATTCGCGACTACTTCCAGAAACGCTGGCTTGATGCTCCTTTTATTGCCAGCGAGTTTGGCGTGTCGCCGCAGCAGCTTCCCGATTACTGGGGCCTTGCCGGAATCAGCAGCTCAAAAATACCGGGCGTTGCGGGCATTGGCCCAAAAAGCGCCGCACAGTTACTGACGGATTTTCAGGATCTCGAAGGGATTTATGCCCATCTTGAAGATGTGCCAGAGAAATGGCGCAAGAAGCTGGAAGCGCATAAAGAGATGGCGTTTATTTGTCGGGACGTGGCGCGATTGCAGACTGATTTGCAGCTCGATGGCAATTTGCAGCAGCTGCGCTGGGCAGGTCATTAATACTAAGTAAGGGCGATGCACCATCGCCCTTACGCCCACTACCAGGCCGTATGGTACAACTCACTAATGTCAGCCAGGGTTGCCTCGCGCGGATTACCGCCGGTACAAACATCCTCTAGCGCCGCCTGTGCCAGCAAAGGAATATCCTCTTTGCGTACGCCGACGTCGCGTAAGTGTACCGGGATCCCCACATCACGGTTCAACGCAAAGACCGCATCAACCGCTGCCAGACGGGCTTCTTCGAGGCTCATGCCCTCTACTTTCTGCCCCATCACTCGCGCAATATCGCGATACTTCTCGCCGGTCGCACTGGCGTTATAGTGCATCACATGCGGTAACAGGATAGCGTTGGCTACACCGTGCGGCGTGTTGTAAAACGCCCCCAGCGGATGTGCCATTCCGTGAACTAAACCGAGCCCGACGTTAGAGAATCCCATACCTGCAACATATTGCCCTAGCGCCATCGCCTCTCCAGCAGATGGTTGCCCTGCGACAGATCCTCGCAACGATCCCGCGACTATCTCAATCGCCTTGATATGTAACGCATCCGTCAGAGCCCAGGCACCGCGCGTGATATAACCTTCGATAGCATGAGTTAACGCATCCACCCCGGTGGCGGCTTTAAGCGCAGGCGGCATGCCATCCATCATATCGGCATCAATAAATGCGACCTGCGGGATGTCATGCGGATCAACACAGACAAATTTGCGCCGGTTTTCTTCATCAGTAATGACGTAGTTTATTGTCACTTCCGCTGCGGTACCAGCCGTTGTTGGTACGGCCAGAATGGGCACGCAGGGGTTACGCGTCGGGGACAGCCCTTCAAGACTGCGCACATCCGCGAACTCTGGGTTCTTAACAATAATACCGATCGCTTTGCAGGTATCCTGCGGGGAACCACCGCCGATAGCTATCAGGTAATCTGCCCCACTTTGTTGAAAAGCACGCAGCCCCGCCTGCACGACGGCAATCGTCGGATTGGGGATCACGCCGGTAAACATCTCCCAGGCTAGCCCAGTATTCTCCAGCAGGCGAGTGACTTTCTCCACGATGCCGCACTGCACCAGAGTCGTATCAGTCACAATTAATGCCTTGCGGTAACCACGACGTTTCACCTCATCGGTTAACGCATTTATCGCCCCCCGGCCAAACCACGCCGTTTCATTGAGGATCATTCTGTTCGCCATAACTCATCTCCTGTTTAAACTGCAAAATCACTCTTCTATACGCAGGCCATAGGTCTTGAATTTCTCCAGTACAATGGCGATCTCGTCATCATTGAGGGTCGGTACAGGGTCGGTGATCGCTAAAGTGCTGAGATAAAGTTGTGCCAGGACCTCCACTTCATGTGCCAGCCAGAGTGCCTTTTCCAGATTCTCTTCGCAGGCAATCAGTCCGTGATGCTGCAACAGGGTTGCTTTTCGGTTTTTCAGCGCGATCGCCACATGCCCGGAGAGCTCGCGTGTGCCGAAAGTGGCATAGGGGGCACAGGGGATGGAGTTCCCGCCTGCCGCGGCAATCATGTAATGGATCGCCGGAATCGGGCGGTTCAAAATCGAAACCGCAGTGGAATGCACCGAATGGTTGTGAACCACCGCATGAGCATCAGGACGAGCCTGGTAGGCGGCCATATGGAAACGCCACTCACTGGAGGGCAATTTGTTTTGCTCATGCTGGCCATCGGCATCAATAAAGACAATATGCGATTCAGTCAGTTTTTCATAAGGAATACCTGTCGGCGTAATCAACATCCCGCCCTGATACCGCACACTGACGTTACCCGCAGTTCCCTGATTCAATCCCAGGCGCGTCATTTCCAGACAGGTGTTGATAATCTGTCGAGCCAGTTTGTTTCTTTCCATTTTTTTACCTCATTCAATAATTCAAAACGCGACAGCAAAACCACGAGCCAGCCTGATAGCGGGTTCTGCTGAATATTTACCGATTATCATCATCCTGAATAAGTTCATGAGAATTTACACCGCCCTATTTTGTGATGCGCATCAATGAATGAGTCCATTAAAGAGTAAGCTCATGGGATTTATTTAACGGTATAATGCCCGTTCTTAATAATATTTTTAAAATCGGGCATTTATTATGTCCTTCTGTAAAACATGCCCGTTTGCAACCTTAAAAATTCATTCGGTCATTGCTACTGTGGTTTTGCGATTTTACATTCTCAAACGGTCATGTTTTTCCAATAATTAAAGTGATAAAAATCACAGAAATACGACAACTCAGCACCAAGTGTGACTCCCATCATATTAAACGACGATTTTTATTTGAAAATGAATTCATGAGTTCACTCGTCATGTTCATTTTATTACCTGGCGCGTCATCTGAGCTCACATAAATTTGCGGTCCGCTGAGAGATACACCGCCCCCCAACAAGCTGTTGCATACGCTTTTGAACCAATGAGGATGCTATGGGAAACACAACGATACAAACGCAGAGCTATCGCACAACGGATAACGCGCAGCATAGTAGGAGCTACATCATTCCATTTGCCTTACTCTGTTCATTATTTTTTCTATGGGCTGTCGCCAACAACCTCAATGACATTTTATTACCTCAATTCCAGCAGGCGTTCACGTTAACAAACTTCCAGGCTGGACTTATCCAGTCCGCATTTTATTTTGGTTATTTCGTCATCCCTATCCCTGCTGGAATTTTGATGAAAAAGTTAAGTTATAAAGCAGGGATTATTTGTGGGTTATTTTTGTATGCTCTTGGCGCGGCGTTATTCTGGCCTGCTGCTGAGGTAATGAACTACACCCTCTTTTTGATTGGTCTTTTTATTATTGCGGCAGGGCTTGGTTGCCTTGAAACCGCAGCCAACCCTTTCGTGACGGTTTTAGGTCCAGAAAGTGGCGGACATTTCCGACTTAATCTGGCACAAACATTTAACTCTTTTGGTGCCATTATTGCCGTTGTATTTGGGCAAAGCCTTATTTTATCTAACGTGCCGCATCATTCTCCAGAAGTGCTGGATAAAATGGCACCAGAGCAATTGAGTGCCTATAAACACAGCCTGGTATTATCAGTACAAACGCCTTATATGATAATCGTAGCGGTCGTGCTCCTGGTGGCCCTGCTGATCGCATTCACTAAATTCCCATCTCTACAAAGCGACGATCATAGCGACGCCTCGCAGAGCACTTTTATGGCGTCATTTTCTCGCCTGGTGCGCGTCCGCCACTGGCGTTGGGCGGTACTCGCGCAGTTTTGCTACGTCGGCGCGCAAACAGCATGCTGGAGCTATTTGATTCGGTACGCGATTGAAGAGATCCCAGGGATGACGCCCGGCTTTGCCGCCAACTATTTGACCGGAACCATGGTGTGCTTCTTCATTGGCCGCTTTACCGGCACCTGGCTTATCAGCCGCTTTGCTCCGCATAAGGTTCTGGCATTTTATGCCTTACTTGCCATGGTCCTGTGCTTTATCTCTGCGGTAAGCGGCGGCCACGTCGGCCTGCTGGCCTTGACGGTATGCAGCGCGTTTATGTCGATTCAGTACCCCACCATTTTCTCTCTGGGCATTAAAAACCTGGGGCAAGACACCAAATACGGCTCGTCCTTTATTGTCATGACCATTATTGGTGGCGGCATCGTCACGCCAATTATGGGATTCGTCAGCGATGCCGCAGGCAATATCCCAACGGCTGAAATCGTCCCAGCCCTGTGCTTCGCCATCATCTTTATTTTTGCCCGCTTCCGTTCACAACCGGAAATGAACTGAACATTTATCCCAATAACGTGAGGAATTTGTAATGAAAAAGATCGGCTTACCGAAGATAGGCATTCGCCCGGTTATTGATGGCCGCCGTATGGGCGTTCGTGAGTCACTGGAAGAGCAAACCATGAACATGGCGAAAGCCACCGCCGCGCTGATTAGCGAAAAACTGCGTCACGCATGCGGCGCACAAATTGAGTGTGTTATTGCAGATAGCTGTATCGCAGGAATGGCCGAATCAGCCGCCTGCGAAGAAAAATTTAGCCGCCAGAACGTGGGCGTCACCCTCACCGTCACTCCCTGCTGGTGCTACGGCAGTGAAACAATCGACATGGATCCAATGCGCCCGAAAGCCATCTGGGGATTCAACGGCACCGAGCGTCCGGGGGCGGTTTATCTTGCTGCCGCGCTGGCAGCTCACAGCCAGAAAGGCATACCGGCGTTCTCCATCTACGGCCACAACGTTCAGGATGCCGATGACACATCTATTCCTGCTGACGTCGAAGAAAAACTGCTGCGTTTTACGCGCGCAGGATTAGCGGTGGCCAGCATGAAAGGTAAAAGCTATCTCTCCGTCGGCGGCGTATCGATGGGGATCGCAGGCTCGATTGTCGATCACAATTTCTTCGAGTCCTGGCTGGGCATGAAGGTACAAGCGGTGGACATGACCGAACTGCGCCGCCGTATCGACCAGAAAATCTATGACGAAACCGAGCTGGAAATGGCACTGGCGTGGGCGGATAAAAACTTCCGCTACGGCGAAGACCAGAACGCACCGCAATATAAACGGAGTGAAGCGCAAAGCCGCGCAGTGCTGAAAGAAAGCCTGCTGATGGCTATGTGTATCCGCGACATGATGCAAGGCAACAAAGTGCTGGCAGAAAAAGGGCTGGTGGAAGAGTCCTTGGGCTACAACGCCATCGCAGCGGGCTTCCAGGGCCAGCGCCACTGGACCGATCAATACCCTAACGGTGATACCGCCGAAGCGCTGCTTAATAGCTCCTTTGACTGGAACGGCGTGCGTGAACCCTTTGTTGTCGCCACCGAGAACGATAGTTTAAACGGCGTGGCAATGCTGATGGGCCATCAGTTAACCGGCACTGCGCAGGTGTTTGCCGACGTGCGAACCTATTGGTCGCCGGAAGCGGTAGAACGCGTGACGGGCAAACCGCTTACCGGTCTGGCAGAGCATGGCATTATCCACCTTATTAACTCCGGCTCGGCAGCGCTGGACGGCTCCTGCAAACAGCGAGACAGCGAAGGCCAGCCGACCATCAAGCCGCATTGGGATATTAGTCAGCAAGAGGCGGATGCCTGCCTGGCAGCAACCGAGTGGTGTCCAGCTATCCATGAATATTTCCGTGGCGGCGGTTTTTCTTCTCGCTTCCTGACAGAAGGCGGCGTGCCGTTCACCATGACACGCGTGAATATGATTAAAGGACTCGGCCCGGTACTGCAAATAGCCGAAGGCTGGAGCGTGGACCTGCCGAAAGAGGTGCACGATCGGCTTGATGCCCGCACCAACTCTACCTGGCCTACGACCTGGTTTGCGCCACGCCTCACCGGCAAGGGGTCATTCGCCGATGTTTATTCGGTGATGGCGAACTGGGGAGCTAATCATGGTGTGCTCACTATCGGTCACGTCGGTGCCGACTTTATTACGCTTGCCTCAATGCTGCGCATTCCCGTCTGCATGCACAACGTAGAGGAGGAGAAAATCTATCGTCCATCTTCCTGGGCGGCACACGGTATGGATAGCGAAGGTCAAGATTACCGTGCCTGCCAGAACTACGGCCCACTGTATAAGCGTTAATGCATTGCGCCCTCCTCTCACCGGGAGGGCGCACGTATTTTGCAGGAGAGATTATGAAAAAAGATGTCATCCTGGTCCTCGACTGCGGTGCAACCAACGTTCGGGCAATTGCCGTTGACCGACAAGGCAAGATTGTTGCCCGCGCCGCAACGGCCAATGCGAGCGAGGTTGTCGCTGAAAACGATGCCTGGCACCAATGGTCGCTCGACGCCATTCTGCGACGCTTCGCTGATTGCTGCCAGATACTATCGACTGAACTCTCGGCCTGTCGAGTCCGCGGCATCACTGTGACGACGTTTGGCGTGGACGGTGCGCTGGTCGATGAATCAGGTCGTTTGCTTTACCCGATCATTAGCTGGAAATGCCCGCGCACCGCGGCAGTGATGGAAAACATTCGCCGTTATATCGCCCCGGAGCAGCTCCAGACCCTTTCTGGCGTTGGTGCCTTCACTTTCAATACCCTCTACAAGCTGGTGTGGTTGAAAGAAAATCATCCACAGATGCTGGAACAGGCCCACGCCTGGCTGTTTATATCTTCCTTGCTCAATCAGCGCCTTACCGGGGAATTCACCACCGATATCACCATGGCAGGTACGAGCCAAATGCTGGATATCCATAATCGGGATTTCAGCGCGGAAATACTACAGGCAACCGGACTACCTCGCCGCCTGTTCCCGCGTCTGGTAGAAGCCGGAGAGCAAATTGGTACACTGCAACCTGACGCCGCGACGCTGCTAGGGCTTGCGACAGACATACCGGTTATTTCTGCGGGGCATGACACTCAGTTTGCGCTGTTTGGCGCAGGTGCCGGACAGGATGAACCGGTCCTCTCATCCGGGACATGGGAGATCCTGATGGTGCGTAGCGCGCAGGTCGACACCTCGTTACTCAGCCACTACGCGGGTTCTACCTGCGAGCTGGACAGCCAGAAAGATCGCTATAACCCCGGCATGCAGTGGCTCGCTTCTGGCGTACTCGAATGGGTACGTAAACTACTCTGGACGGCAGATACCCCCTGGCAAACGCTCATTAATGAGGCTCGTTTACTGCCCGCAGGTGCCGAAGGCGTGAAGATGCAGTGCGATCTGCTCACCTGCCAGAATGCTGGCTGGCAAGGGGTGACGCTCAATACCACCCGCGGCCATTTTTACCACGCTGCCCTGGAAGGCTTAACGGAACAACTGCGGCGTAATCTACACACGCTGGAAAAAATCGGCCATTTCCACGCGACAGAACTGCTGCTGGTCGGCGGCGGTAGCCGCAACATTCTGTGGAACCAGATCAAAGCCAATATGCTCGATATTCCCATAAAGGTGTTAGATGACGCCGAAACCACCGTCGCTGGCGCGGCAATGTTTGGTTGGTATGGTGTTGGCGAATTTACCAGCCCGGAAGCAGCAAGAGCGCAGGTCAGCTACCAGTACCGCTATTTCTACCCACAAACCGAACCCGAACTTTTCGAGGGCGCATGAGATGCTAAAGACTATTTCACCGTTGATATCCCCTGACCTGCTGAAAGTGCTGTCAGAAATGGGTCATGGAGACGAAATCATTTTTTCTGATGCCCATTTCCCGGCACACAGCATGGGGCCAAAAGCGATCCGCGCCGACGGTCTACAGGTGAGCGACTTGCTACGCGCCATCATCCCACTGTTTGAACTCGACGCGTATGCCCCAGCGCTGATCATGATGGCCGCAGTGGAAGGCGACTCGCTCGATCCCGATGTTGAAACTCGCTACCGCGATGCGCTTTCCCTGCAAACGCCCTGCCCGGAAATCACGCGTATTGGCCGCTTCGATTTCTACGAGCGCGCACAAAAAGCCTTTGCGATCGTTATCACAGGAGAGCGCGCGAAGTACGGGAATATTCTTTTAAAAAAAGGGGTAACGCCGTAATCTCGTGCCGGTACGCCCGCATAACGTGGGCCGTCGCCGAATGATGGAGTGACAAGAGATGAAAGCGGCGCGCCAGCAAGCCATCATAGACCTGCTGATCAATCATAAAAGCCTGACGACGGAAGCATTGTCCGTAGAGCTTAACGTCAGTAAAGAGACGGTTCGCCGCGATCTCAGCGAACTACAGGCACTGGGCAAAGTGCTGCGTAACCACGGGCGCGCTAAATATATTCATCGCGAAAATCAGGATAGTGGCGACCCATTTCATATCCGTCGCAAAAGCCACTTTGCTCACAAAGCGGATATCGCCCGAGAAGCGCTGGCCTGGATAGAAGAAGGCATGGTTATCGCGCTCGATGCCAGCTCGACCTGTTGGCATCTGGCGCGCCAGCTTCCCGATATCGACCTTCACGTTTTCACAAACAGCCAACCGATCTGCCAGGAGTTGAGCAAACGCGAACAGATTCAATTGACCTGTTCTGGCGGCACCTTACAGCGCAAATATGGTTGCTACGTCAGCTCATCGCCGGTTTCACAGCTTAAATCGCTGGAGATTGACCTGTTTATTTTTTCTTGTGAAGGCATCGACAGCAACGGCGCACTCTGGGACTCGAATGCGGTCAATGCCGATTTTAAATCGCTGCTGCTTAAGCGCGCTTCGCAATCGCTATTACTGATTGATAAAAGCAAGTTTGATCGTTCAGGCGAAGCCGCAATTGGGCATCTGGATGACGTGACGCATATCATTTCTGATGCGCACATGGTGGTGAAATAGCCCCCGGGTTTCAAGCCCGGGAGCCTTGCCGGTGTTATCGCTCGTCCCGACGCCCACCTACTGCCGCCCACCAGCGACGGACATGCACCGTCACTTCTTCACGGTCGTGGTAAAGCTGACGCGCCTGAATTTCTGCGTTAATGCCCTGCGCGCTCAGCTGCTCCTGAATATACGCCAGGTTTTGAGACACCTCTTCGTAGCGTTTTTTCATTGGCAGCTTGAGGTTGAAAATGGTCTCACGGCACCAGCCGTTAACCAGCCATGTCGCCATCAGTGCGGCCACTTTTGCTGGCTTCTCAACCATATCGCACACCATCCAGGTAATGTTGTTGCGGGTCGGACGATAACGGAATCCGTCTTCACGCAGCCAGGTCACCTGTCCGGTATCCATCAAGCTCTGCGCCATTGGGCCGTTGTCGACAGAAGATACCCACATGTTGCGCTTCACCAGCTGGTAGGTCCAACCGCCGGGACACGCCCCGAGATCGACCGCATACATCCCGTTCGCCAGGCGCTCATCCCATTCGTCTGCTGGGATAAAGACGTGGAACGCCTCTTCCAGTTTCAGCGTGGAACGGCTTGGCGCATCGGAAGGGAATTTCAGACGCGGAATCCCCATATAAAACGGTGAGTTGTTATTGGAGTAGGAATAACCCGTGTAGCAACAGCCGGGAGCAATAAAGAAGACATGCACGACAGGACGTTTTGTTGTCTCGTAGTTCGTCAACACGCCCACTTCACGCAGAGCAGCACGCAGTGGAACGGTTAACTTGCGGCAAAACTTCATCAGCTCTTTGCTTTCGTTAGTGTCCGCCACTTCGACGCGCAAATCCCCGCCCTTCTCTACAACACCTTGCAGCATGCCAGAGATAGGAGAAATACGATCTTCTGGCGGCAAGTCGCGCAGCAGTTCACCCGCTACAAACATCTGGCGAGCAAAGATCATTGAGCTGAACGGAAGCTCACGCACCAGCTTATCGGCCTCTTCGGGCTGATAGCATTCGAACACGACATAGCCCGCGTTCTCTTTGACACGCGCGAAGCCGAACACTTCCCGACGTGCAGCTTTATCCGTAATTTCCGCGGCGCACTCTTTCTCAAACCCCGGGCGACAATATAAAACAACCTTATTCATGAACAACGCCCTTGCGTTTCAGACGGATAGCTCCGACAAACATCAATACCCAACCGGCCAGGAAGCTAAAGCCGCCAACCGGTGTAACGAACGCCCACAGGCGTAAATGCGACAGTGCGAGGCAGTACAAACTGCCACTGAAAAGCACGGTTCCTAGCGCCATGAAGACGCTGCTCCAGTAAAACCAGATGCTAATTCGACGCTGCATCGCTACCGCAAGCCCAAAGATTGCCAGCGTATGAAACGCTTGATATTCAAGGCCGGTCTGGATCCAGCCCATCTCGACAACCCCTAAGGACTTACTTAACACGTGGGCGCCAAAAGCGCCCAGTGCGACAAAAATAAAGCCACTGACTGCGGCAAAAATCAGCATGAAACGGCTGGTCATGTTTCTGTCCTAAAGTTATGCGTGCCCGGCACACAAAAGAAGTTTTTACTCATAGCGAAAACGGAATTTTTCTTGCTCATGTGCCGCCTTCACCAGTATCCACTGCCGGAAGGCGGCTATTTTACCCAGTTCTGCCTGACTGTCATGACAAACCAGATAAAATGCATTCTTGCTGACCAGAACATCATTAAATGGACAAACCAGACGGCCTGCCTCAATTTCGGACTGGGCCATGACGTTATTCGCTAACGCCACGCCCTGTCCGTGAATCGCAGCCTGTAACACCATCGCGCTGTGGCTAAAGATGGGGCCATGCTGCACATTTATATGGTTAAGACCTAATTGGCGGGTATAAGTTTGCCAGTCACGGCGAGACGCATCATGTAAAAGCGTATGTTGCGCCAAATCAGCAGGCGTTTTCAACGCTTTGTCGCCGGTAAGCAATAATGGTGAGCACACCGGTAAAAGATATTCTGCGTATAATTTTTCAACGCGCAAGCCCGGCCAGTTACCTCGGCCATAAAAAATAGCCACATCTACATCATCCGCGAGCTTATCTTCCTGGCGGTCCACAGCCTGAATCCGAACGTCAATTCCCGGATAAGCTGAGTTAAAGCTTGAGAGCCTTGGCACCAGCCATTGAATGGCAAAACTGGGTAATAAACTTACCGTCAACGCACCCTTAGCACTTCGCGCCTGAAGTTTACGAGTGGCTTCGGTCAGTTGGGAAAAAATATCTTTGATATCCTGAAAATAGCTCTGGCCTTCTTCCGTTAAAAGCAGGGAACGGTTGCGGCGACGAAACAGCTTGAGGCCCAGGAAATCCTCCAGTGACTTGATTTGATGACTTACTGCGGCCTGCGTCACAAATAGCTCATCGGCTGCGCGAGTGAAGCTGAGATGACGCGCTGCGGCATCAAAAACACGTAATGCATTGAGAGGTGGTAATCGCTTCGACATGGTTATAGGGCTTAGATGTTAAAGGAATTTAACATATAGGAAACAACGTTTAACCTATTAGTTTTTTTAATCTGAGCCATTATAATTTGTCCGTTGAGGAACTACCAGCAAATACCTATAGTGGCGGCACTTCCTGAGCCGGAACGAAAAGTTTTTTGGAATGCGTGTTCTGAAGGGCTTTTGGCTTACGGTTGTGATGTTGTGTTGTTGTGTTTGCAATTGGTCTGCTATTCAGATCATGGTAGCAAAGCTACCCTTTTTTCACTTCCTGTACATTTACCCTGTCTGTCCATAGTGATTAATGTAGCACCGCCTATTTGCGGTGCTTTTTTTTGCCTAAATTTCCGTTACTTATTCAGCTCTACCATCTCTTTCACATCTGAACGGTTAATCTGCTGCTTGTTACCATTCGCATCTTTATACGAAATCATTCCAGTCTCATTGTCGGTTTTTGGTTTGCCATCCGACACGATGGTTCGACCATCATTGGTGTGCATAACGTAGTTATTACCAGAACACGCGCTCAGAGCAAAAGTCATCACACAGGCAGAAAGGATTGCGGCAGTCTTATTCATGATTTATCTCCTTTAGCAATTAATGCTATTTAAATCTCAATTAGTAACAGGCTTATGCTTATGCCTAACACTATTCAGCATAACCTGCTTCCAGGGAACTGCCAGGATAAGCAGACAATTCCGATAGAGATCAACTGCCTTGCCCTCTTGTGAAAATTGCGCGACGATCCAGTGATTAGATGAGGAATTCCATGAACGCTTTTAGCCCTGCGCACTTTAGCGCACAGTTTCCGGCGCTGGCCGATGCCGGTGTCTATCTTGATAGTGCTGCAACAGCGTTAAAACCGCTGGCCGTTATCGAGGCGACTCAGCAGTTTTATAGCCTCAGCGCAGGTAATGTCCATCGCAGCCAGTTTGCACAAGCCCAGCAATTGACAGCACGTTACGAGGCCGCCCGCGATCAGGTTGCCCGCCTGCTGAACGCCGAAAGCGGAAAAAGCATTGTCTGGACGCGCGGCACCACCGAGGCGATTAATATGGTCGCTCAGTGCTATGCGCGTCCGCGCCTGCAACCCGGTGATGAGATTATTGTCAGCGAAGCAGAGCATCATGCGAATCTGGTGCCGTGGCTGATGGTGGCGGAACAAACCGGGGCGCGCGTTGTAAAACTCCCACTGGGTAGCGATCTTCTGCCCGATATCGCACAACTCGCTGAGCTCATCACACCGCGCAGTCGGATTCTGGCGCTGGGGCAAATGTCTAACGTGACGGGCGGCTGCCCCGATCTGGCCCGAGCTATTGAGATTGCTCACGCCCATAATGCGATCGTAATGGTGGACGGTGCTCAGGGCGTGGTGCATTTCCCGGCTGATGTACAGAAGCTTGATATCGACTTTTACGCCTTTTCAGGTCACAAACTTTACGGACCAACCGGAATCGGTGCGCTTTACGGCAAACCGGAACTGCTGGCGCAAATGAGCCCGTGGTTAGGTGGTGGCAAGATGATCACCGAAGTGACTTTTGATGGGTTTAAAACGCAGGAAATTCCTTATCGCCTTGAGGCGGGAACGCCAAACGTGGCGGGTGTAATTGGATTGAGCGCCGCGCTGGAATGGCTGGCTGAAACTGATCTCAGCCAGGCCGAATGCTGGAGTCGTGGTCTAGCGACGCTTGCCGAAGAAGAACTGAAAGAACGCCCCGGTTTTCGATCCTATCGGGTTCAAGACTCAAGCCTTCTGGCATTTGACTTTAAGGACGTTCATCACAGCGACCTCGTGACGCTGCTGGCAGAGTACGGTATCGCACTGCGCGGGGGACAACACTGCGCGCAGCCTCTTCTGGCGGCACTGGGCGTAAGCGGGACGCTTCGCGCGTCTTTCGCACCGTACAACACTCAACGCGATGTAGAAGCGCTCGTTGCAGCTATCGATCGCGCTCTTGAATTACTGGTGGATTAATGACGAGTTCCGCTTTAGCCGGGCATCCTTTCGGCAGCACGATTACTGAAGAGACGTTGCGGCAAACCTTTCTTCCGCTCACGCAGTGGGAAGATAAATACCGCCAGCTGATTATGCTGGGCAAAAAGCTCCCGGCTCTTTCTGACGAGCTTAAGGCGCAGGCCAAAGAGATTGCCGGCTGTGAAAACCGTGTCTGGCTTGGGGTCGCATCTTCAGGGGATAAGCTGCATTTCTTTGGCGACAGCGAGGGGCGTATTGTTCGCGGCCTGCTGGCCGTATTGTTGACGGCAGTCGAAGGTAAAAGCGCAGAGCAACTGCTGGCAGGCGATCCCCTGGCCCTGTTTGAGGAACTGGGTTTACGCGGCCAGTTGAGCGCTTCACGCAGCCAGGGATTGACTGCGCTTAGCGAAGCAGTACTCAACGCTGCGCGACAAACTCAAGCCTGACGACTGGCTTTTGCCAACATTTTCTTAAGCGCGTGCGAAACCGCGATAAAACCAAAGGTTGCGGTGACCATTGTCGCCGCACCAAAACCGGATGCGCAATCCATCCGCTTGGGGCCTTCCGCCGTGCTTTTCATTGCGCAGACCGAGCCATCGGCCTGCGGATACACCAGCGCTTCTGTTGAAAATACGCAGTCTACGCCCAGCTTTCCTTTACTGTTTTTCACCACGTTGAAATCGCTCTTCAGCCTTTCACGCAGTTTGGCAGCCAGTGGATCCTGAATGGTTTTCGCCAGATCGGTCACCTGGATTTGTGTGGGATCGATCTGTCCACCTGCGCCGCCTGTTGTCACCAACGGAACCTTGTAGCGTCGACAGTAAGCAATCAGCGCGGCTTTTGGCCGCACGCTATCGATAGCGTCAATGACATAGCTAAAGCCCGCGCTCATATATTCCGCGACGTTATCCGCGGTCACGAAATCATCAATCACCGTGACGCGACACTCTGGATTGATCAGGCGAATACGTTCAGCCATCACTTCTGACTTAGCCAGCCCTACGCTATCGCGCAGCGCATGGATCTGACGATTGGTATTTGTGACGCAGACATCATCCATATCGATCAAGGTGATCGCGCCAATGCCGGTACGGGCCAACGCTTCTGCCGCCCATGAACCGACCCCGCCAATGCCAACCACACAAACGTGCGACTCCGCGAACAGTTGCAGGGCTTTTTCACCATATAAACGTGCCGTGCCGCCAAAGCGTTGACGCCAGGCATCGCTGATTACCACAGACATAAGACCTCAGATGTAAAAAGGGTGAGGTTTCACCCTCACCCTGCCCCTCTCCAGTCAGGAGAAGAAGGATAGCTATGTGTTCGATATTACCACAATTAGCCGCTGAAAACGTTGCCAGCACCGGGCGCTGGTTTCAGGACCCATACGCGACCATAGTGGTTATACCAGCCCGCACGATGCCCGGCATCCGGACCAACGCCCTGGTAAATATCAAAGTGCTGACCTTTAATCGCGCCACCAACATCCAGAGCGACCATCAGGCGTAATTCGTACTGACCGCTGAACTTACCGTTATTATCTAGCTGCGGCACTTCAGCCAACAGCGTGGTACCTGCCGGAATAATAGAACGATCCGAGGCGACCGACGCACGGCCAATCAGCGGCACTGCGCTCGCACCTTTCACTGGCGCATAGTTTTGCGGTTTAAAGAAGACGAACGACGGGTTCTGCTCCAGCAGCTCACGCACGTCGGCTTCGCTGTGCTTTTCACCCCATTCGCGAATAGCCTGCATCGACATATCTTCTTTCTTTACTTCACCACGATCGATAAGCACCTTACCGATACTGCGGTAGGCGTGGCCGTTCTTGCCAGAGTAGCTAAAGAAGTTAAGCGGTGAACCATCACCAAAATCAATATAGCCGCTGCCCTGTACGTCCATGATGAAGTTGTCCATCAGAGAGTTGCTGTAGGCCAGCACGTAAGTTTCGTTTAACGCGCCTGAATAGATGTCAGCGCGAGACGGCAAACGACCCCGTTTCGGCGGCATGCGGTAGATTGGATACTGGAACTCGCCCTGGCGAGTGTGCCGCGCCTGAACGACCGGCGTGTAGTAACCGGTAAACTGAACGTTGCCGTAGTTATCGGCACCTTCCATCTGCCATGCATCTATACCGTACTGACGCATGGTCCGTGTATCGCCCCCGGCACGCAGCCAGTCCTGGACGGCGTTATACACGCTGTTCTGCGAGCCGTATAGACGAGGTGACGCGGTGCGGATCTGACTGACCTGCTCGGCAAAGTCACCTGCGTTGATTGGCGCACCCACCGCATCTGGCTGGTTAACTAAAGAGAAAGGCTGGGTGAATTTCCCATCTTTATATTGCTGACCCCGATCGGTCGGTTTAGAGGAGCAGGCCGCAAGCATCGCTACCATTGCGCCCGTCATTAGATACTTCGCCCAACGTCCTTTCATTATATCTCGTCTTGTAGTTGCCCTTTATCTTCGTGATGAAGATAACAAACCGCCAGGGCTATTGAAATGTGATCACATCACCTAAAGCCAATTTTGCGCAATAAATAGGCCAGATGTCGCGATGTCGTTCAATTCATATACTATTTTAGTTTTTTATGTGAAAAAGGGTTGCATCAAAAAGTCATCCGAGTATAGTGCGCATCCACGGACGCGGGGTGGAGCAGCCTGGTAGCTCGTCGGGCTCATAACCCGAAGGTCGTCAGTTCAAATCTGGCCCCCGCAACCAATTAAGCAGTACAATGTATAATTAAAGCGTTTACTCGATGGAAGAGTAAAACCGGACGCGGGGTGGAGCAGCCTGGTAGCTCGTCGGGCTCATAACCCGAAGGTCGTCAGTTCAAATCTGGCCCCCGCAACCAACTATGCAGTAGTTTGAAAGCAGTAAGAAGATTACTCGATGAAGAGTAAAGACGGACGCGGGGTGGAGCAGCCCGGTAGCTCGTCGGGCTCATAACCCGAAGGTCGTCAGTTCAAATCTGGCCCCCGCAACCAATTCTTCTTAAAACATTAAGCACCCTTTTGGGTGTTTTTTTGTATCTGTCATTTGTGAATGCGCCGGGCGTGACCCGGCTTGTAAACACTATCCCAGTCTCGCTAACGTCGCGCCGTCTGAGAAATACGCCTTTATCCCTGCCAAAATAGATTCTGCCACTTCCTGTTGGAATTTCGCTGTTTTGAGTTTCCGTTCTTCTTCTACGTTACTGATGAACGCAGTTTCGACGAGGATTGAAGGAATATCCGGGGCTTTCAACACTGCAAACCCAGCCTGTTCAACGCTGTTTTTATGCAGCTTATTCACGTTACCAAGCTTGCCCAGCACCGCTTTACCAAACTTCAGGCTGTCGGTAATGGTTAATGACTGCACCATATCGAACAGGGTGTGATCGACATAACGGTCACCGCTTTTACTGACGCCCCCGATAAGGTCAGAGGCGTTTTGCGAATCTGCCAATAGCCGCGCGGCGGTGCTGGTTGCGCCTTTAGTTGAGAGCGCAAACACCGACGAACCGCTGGGCTGCCGGCTGGTAAAGGCGTCCGCATGAATGGAGACAAAAAGGTCAGCTCGCTGTTTCTGCGCTTTAGCAACGCGGACTTTGAGCGGAATAAACACGTCCTCATTTCGCGTCATATACGCGCGCATATTGCCTTCTTTGTCGATCAGCGCTTTCAGCCGTCGGCCAATTTGCAGCACTACGTCTTTTTCGCGCGTGTGATATTTGCCTACCGCGCCGGAGTCTTCACCGCCGTGCCCCGGATCGAGCATGATCACTATCGGACGATCGCGCCCTGCCTTACCCGGCTTCGGACCACTTTGTGCAGGCGGAACCTGCTTTTCCAGATCGCCTTTGTTGTAATCTTCAAGTAGCGCAAGCAGTGGATCCTGAATGTCCGTCGCGTTGGCTGGGTAAAGATCCATCACCAGACGCTCTTTAAACCCAGCCACTGGCGCAAGGGCGAAAAGCTGCGGCTTCACGTTCTGTTTAAGCTCGAAGACCATACGCACGGTTTGTGGATCAAACTGTCCCACGCGGGCTGATTTAATGTAAGGATCGTCACCGCGAATCTGTGCTCCCATGCCTTTGAGCACGGAATTCAAATTAACCCCTTCGATATCCACCACCACACGCTCAGGATTGCTGAGTGCAAACTGCTTATATTTCAGCACCTGGTTGGACTCTACGGTCACGCGTGTATAAGTCGAAGACGGCCAGACGCGTACCGCCACAACCTGGCTGACGGCAGCAAGCGCAACCTGACTAACGCTGAGCAACCACATCGCTCCAGCGCCTTGTAACAAGCGGCGACGACTTATTTTTGTTTTGGATCCCGACATGCCTCTCCCGAGCAAGAAATCAAATTCATACACAAAATGCCCAAATTGACCGAAAACTTTAACGAATGACGCATAACCTGTCATCAATAAAAGGGTAAACAATCATGCATTAACGCACGTATGACTTAATCATTTCTATGGTTCAACAATAATTTAGGCTTGCGCACACGGCAATAATCGAATAAAAATACAGAAAATACGAATAAACATTCATTGAGGGTTGTGCCGTGGTAAAGGAACGTAGAACCGAGTTGGTCCAGGGATTTCGTCATTCTGTCCCCTATATTAATACCCATCGCGGAAAAACGTTTGTCATCATGCTGGGTGGCGAAGCCATTGAGCATGAGAACTTTTCCAGTATTGTCAACGATATCGGCTTGTTGCACAGCCTAGGCATTCGTCTGGTTGTGGTGTACGGTGCGCGTCCGCAAATTGATGCTAACCTCGCGACACACCATCATGAACCTCTCTATCACAAGCACACCCGCGTCACCGATGCCAAAACCCTTGAACTGGTTAAGCAAGCCGCTGGCCTGCTCCAGCTCGATATCACGGCGCGGTTGTCGATGAGCCTCAACAATACCCCGTTGCAGGGCGCGCATATTAATGTGGTGAGCGGCAATTTTATCATCTCACAGCCGCTGGGCGTGGACGATGGGATCGATTACTGCCACAGCGGGCGTATCCGTCGTATCGACGAAGAAGCCATTCATCGTCAGTTGGATAACGGGGCAATCGTTCTGATGGGGCCGGTCGCGGTTTCCGTTACCGGGGAAAGCTTTAACCTCACCTCTGAAGAAGTCGCCACCCAGTTGGCCATTAAGCTGAAAGCAGAGAAGATGATCGGTTTTTGCTCCTCTCAGGGTGTGTTTAACGAGTCCGGCGATATCGTTTCCGAACTGTTCCCAAACGAAGCACAGGCACGTGTAGAAACGCTGGAGCAGCAAGGCGATTATCACTCTGGTACGGTGCGTTTCCTGCGGGGGGCGGTTAAAGCGTGCCGTAGCGGCGTGCGTCGCAGCCATCTAATTAGTTATCAGGAAGATGGCGCGCTGCTGCAAGAGCTGTTCTCTCGCGATGGTATCGGCACCCAGATTGTGATGGAAAGCGCAGAGCAAATTCGTCGCGCCACCATCAATGATATCGGCGGTATTCTGGAATTGATTCGCCCGCTGGAGCAACAAGGCATTTTGGTTCGCCGTTCGCGTGAGCAGTTGGAAATGGAAATCGACAAATTTACCATTATTCAACGCGACAACCTCACCATCGCCTGCGCGGCGCTTTATCCTTTCCCGGAAGAAAAAATCGGTGAGATGGCCTGCGTAGCAGTGCATCCAGATTATCGCAGCTCGTCGCGCGGAGAGGTTCTGCTGGAGCGCATTGCCGCTCAGGCAAGACAGATTGGCCTGAGCAAACTGTTTGTGCTGACGACGCGCAGCATCCACTGGTTCCAGGAACGCGGATTCACGCCGGTAGACATCGACTTGCTGCCGGAAAGTAAAAAAGAGATGTACAACTATCAGCGCCGCTCAAAGGTACTCATGGCCGACCTGGGCTAATCCCCAACCGCACTGTTAAAGTGCTTCGAAAATCGCGCTTAATCCGCTGCGGCGCTCCGTACGGGTGGTGACGGCCTGCGCCAACACCCGATCGTCGGCATACAGCGACAGCCGTTTGCGCGCGCGCGTAATAGCGGTATAAACCAGCTCGCGCGTAACAACCGGCGACATCTGCGCGGGGAGAATAAGTGCCGCATGATCAAACTCTGAACCCTGCGATTTATGCACCGTCATCGCCCACGCCGTTTCGTGCTCAGGAAGACGGCTAGGCTGCACCGACTTCACGCTGCCATCAGGCATCTGAAACCACACGCGTAGCCCCTGCCCACGATCGAGAGCAATTCCGATATCACCGTTAAACAGCCCAAGCGCGCTGTCATTGCGGGAGATCATTACCGGACGTCCCTCGTACCAGCGCGAGTGCTGCTGGCGGGTAATTTTACGTTTCTGAACGAGCACTTGCTCCAGACGCTCATTCAACCCCGCTACGCCAAACGGGCCTTCTCGTAGCGCGCACAACAGCTGGTATTCGCCAAAGGCGGCAATAACCACTTCCGGGCTTTCCTGCTGCTGCACACAGGTCAGATAACGCTGATATCCCAGCAAGGCATCATCTAGCATAGCCAGATACTCTTCGCCGGTTTGCAGCTGTTTTTTCTCTATATCGCTGAAAGACCCGCTAAACACGGCCCTGATAGCCTGACGATCGCCACGATTGACCGCCGCCGCAAGCTGGCCAATTCCGGAGTCACTGCCAAAACGGTAGCTTTTTTGCAGTAGACATAAACTGTCGCGCAATGCCCCGGCAACCAGACTCGGTTCACCTTCAATAGGGGCATTGGTGAGCTGCGCTAACTCCTTCGCCCGCGGTGTGGTATAGCCGACGCTGGCATAATGACAAATATCCCCCAGCACTGCTCCGGCCTCCACCGAGGCCAGTTGATCGCGATCGCCCAGGAAAATAACCCGGGCGTGCGGCGGCAATGCATCAATCAGGCGCGACATCATGGTCAGGTCGATCATGGAGGCTTCATCCACCACCAGGACGTCAAGATGTAGCGGATTACCCGCGTGGTAACGCAGGCGCTGACTGCCCGGCTGCGCGCCGAGCAAACGGTGCAGCGTGCTGGCTTCATTCGGGAAGCGTTGCCGCTGCGCGTCAGTAAGTGGGAGAGAGTGTAAAGTGCCGCCCAGCGACTGGGTAAGACGCGCTGCCGCTTTACCCGTCGGAGCCGCCAGACGGATACGGCATTTTTGCTCACCTGCCATCTGAATAAGCGCCGCGAGTAATTTAGCCACCGTGGTCGTTTTACCTGTCCCAGGGCCGCCGGAAATCACCGAAATCCGTCGCGTCAGCGCCACTGCGGCGGCCACTTTTTGCCAGTTCACCGATTCAGTAGAAGCAAATAAGGTATCCAGAGTGTGTTGTAATTGCTTAGCGTCATACTGCAACGGCTGATTGGCTTCGTTGAAGAAACGAGCAATGGCAAGTTCATAGCGCCACATACGGTTAAGATATAACCGCCCGGCACTGAGAATTAAGGGCGTTGCCGCGTCTCCGGTGCTTACGGCAGCTGATTCTAGCAACGTATCTTGCCAGTCGACCGTCTCACCCAGCATTGCAAAACATGCCTGAAGCGGTGCCGACGTTTTGTCGTCGACGACAAGGCGCGAGAGCGGCAAACAAACATGCCCATCCCCTGCGTCTTTACTCAGGATAGCTGCCGCTAGCATGACGGCGGGCCGATCGTGACCTGCTACCATCATGGCAAACTGCACGTCGAGCTGGCGAAGCACGCGCTGCTCTACGGCCTCAAGCAATAACTTTTGCATCGTCATTGAACCACCTCCTCTGTGCTTGCGGCGAAAAGCCGGTCCATTTTATCAATCAGCTCGCCGTCAGGACGGGTGGTAAAGATCCCGGAGCCTGGTTTATTCACATCAACGCCGCGTAAAAAGAGATAAATCACACCACCGAAACATTTTTCGTAGGTGTAGTCAGCAATGCGATGACGCAGATAGCGGTGCAGCGCCAGCGTATACAGCTGATACTGTAGGTCGTAACGGTGCGACTGCATCGCTGCGGCCATCGCTTGCTGGGTATAGGCCTCGCTGTTTTCGCCCAGCCAGTTGGACTTGTAATCGAGCAGGTAATAGCGGCCTTCATGACGGAACACCAGATCGATAAAGCCTTTCAACATGCCGCTTACCTGGCGGAAGTTGAGCGGCGGGCAGTCTTTCGAAAGCGGATCGTGTTCGCGAATAATGGTATCAAGAGCATCAGCCGTAAGCGGCCCGGAAATCGGTAGATAAAACTCCATCTCGACCTGTTTGTCTTTGGCAGTAAGCTGGCTCAGCGAAACGCCCTCTTCCATTAATGGCACCTGCAAAACAGACGCAATCCACTGCGTCATCACGGGTTGCCAGTGCTCCGCGTAGCCTCCTTTTTGCAGCATCTCCAACACCCATTCCTCTGATACTGGCTGGGTGAAATCAAGCGTTTCAAAAAGGCTATGTAGAAATGTGCCTGGCGATGCGCCACGCGGAAACTGATGCGGCGTCAGTGCGGGTTGTTCAAGCACTTCACCGACGCCTGAAGCGTCTACATCCAGTCGCGGCATGAGGTCTTGCGCAAACGTCTGGCCATGCTGCTGTAAGCCGGAATAGCTGGTAACGCGCCAGTCATCAACGAGGGTTCGCGTGATTTGTCGCGCGTCGAGTTCCGGAGCAGGTTGCTCTGGCATTTGCCAGCGAGCATTATCCGGTTGGCCAGGCACCGTTAGCGCGATGTTGTCATCGCACAACGCTTCAAGACGCTGGCGAAGCCCGAGAGCGTCTGTTGGCTCCCCCTGTTGAATCAGCCGTCCTAATGCGCTGTGATGGAAATCAGTCTCGCCGGACTTCTCTCCACGACGGCGGAAAATCGGGGCCACACCCAGACTGCAATGCCAGATGGAGCGAGTCAATGCGACGTACAGCAGGCGTAAATCTTCTGCCAGGCGCTCGGCCTCGGCAAGTTCAATACTCGTCTGCGCCTGGCTGAGATCGAGAACCGGTTCAAACGACACGCGATCGTGATAAAACGCCTGATCCTGCGCACGATAATTGGCGATAAACGGCAACCACACCAGCGAATACTCCAGCCCTTTCGACTTATGGATGGTGACTATCTGAACCAGATGCTTATCGCTTTCCAGCCGCATCTGCTGGCTTGCTGCATTGCTATTAGGATCGGCAAGGTGTTGCGATAGCCAGCGTACCAGCGCATGTTCGCTTTCCAGTTGCGATCCCGCTTCTTGTAATAGCTCGCTGATATGCAAAATGTCCGTAAGACGCCGCTCACCACCGGGTGTTGCCAGCATATTTTCGGCAATCTGACGCCGTGTGATGAGCTCGCGCAGCATCGTCATCACACCACGCTTTTGCCAACGCTCACGATAGTAGGCAAATTCCTCTACCGCTTCATCCCATTGATTTTCATCGTTATTCAACGCATCGATATCAAGCGCATTAAGACCCAGCATTGAACTCGCCAGCGCGCTTCGCAGCGTGCTTTCACGTTCTGGCGTCAACACGGCCTGGAGCAGCCAGAGCATCTCCTGCGCTTCCAATGTGTCGAATACGCTGTCGCGATTAGAAAGATAAACCGAAGGAATATTGAGGACCGTAAGCGCATCACGTACCAGTGATGCCTCCTGTCGACTGCGTACCAGAACGGTAATATCCGACGCCCTGACTGGCCGAGACGTTTTCTCTTTCCACAGTACGGCCTCTCCGCTCACACCTGCGCTGAGCCAGTCACGAATTTGCGCGGCGCAGTGCTGAGCCATGGCGTTCTGGTAGTCAGCAACACCGCAGCCCTCACCTTCCATCAGGCAAAAATTCATGGCGGGCTGGTCGATACCTTTAAACTCAAAGCGAAGGGAGGCATTTCTCGCCGCTGACTTTACCGGATGAAAAGGAATCTCCCGGAACATAAAGGCATTGTCCATGCGCTCAAAAAGCGCATTCACGCTTGCCACCATACCGGGCGCTGAGCGCCAGTTGGTATCCAGCGTGTAGTGAGCTTCCACTTCGCTGCGCGCTTTCATGTAGGTGAAGATGTCTGCACCACGGAAAGCATAAATCGCCTGCTTAGGGTCGCCAATCAGCAGCAATGCGGTATCAGGTTGCTGACGCCAGATACGACGAAAAATGCGGTACTGTTGCGGATCGGTGTCCTGGAATTCATCAATCATCGCCACCGGGAAACGGGTGCGAATAGCAGCAGCAAGCGCTTCGCCGCTTTCACTTCTAAGGGCTTCATCCAGACGGCTGAGCATATCGTCAAACCCAAGTTCGCCGCGACGACGCTTCTCGCGTGCAACCGTTTCACGTATCTCCGCCATCGCGCGGGTAATCATTAAATCGTTAAGCGTAAGGGGCTCGGCTAGCAGTGTCTCGATAGCGATAAACAGCGGATGTTCAGGGACGATCCCGTCCGCTTTGGTACGTTCTGTCAGAAAACGCTGAGAGAATTTTTCCAGTGCATCAGGCAACTGATAGCCGCGCGTCTCTTCCTGCGCCCAGGCTGTGATTTTTTCAATCCATTTTGCCTGATTGCCCCGGTTGAACTTGCGTCTGTCGATACCGGAGCTTTCGATAATCGCGTCAATATCGCCAACCGATTCACACCATTTTTGCTTCAGGGCGACAATCAGCGAGACGATTTTTTCATGACGAGACGCCAGCGTTTCGTCCGCCGGAGGCGGTGATTTGATAACGG
Source organism: Enterobacter sp. SCRI0065 (assembly GCF_059766475.1). Classification (NCBI taxonomy): domain Bacteria; kingdom Pseudomonadati; phylum Pseudomonadota; class Gammaproteobacteria; order Enterobacterales; family Enterobacteriaceae; genus Enterobacter; species Enterobacter sp. SCRI0065. The sequence continues at coordinate 222,986 of NZ_JCBAJB010000007.1, forward strand.
GCGCTTCACCCTGTAAATAACGATCGATGGCACGCAGCAGTGCTTCTGGGCCTTTCCACAATGCATGTACTGCTTCAGCGATATCGCGCGAAAGCGGATAACAGTGGCGACGCCAGAAATCCGCACACGCCTGATAGCGAAGCTCGGATTCATCTTCGATAAGCTGTTGCTCAAAGAGCATGCCTGATTCGAACGCATTCAGACTCAACATGCGCTGACAGAAACCGTGAATGGTAAAGACCGCAGCTTCATCCATTTGACGCTCAGCAAGCAGCAACCACTGTGCGGCTTGTTGTTTATCGGCTATCTCTTCAAGAAGACGGGCATAAAGCGGGTCATTTGTAGTTTGACGCAAACAGGCAATACGCAGTTCATGAATGTTTGTTCGGATACGGCCACGCAGCTCTGCCGTCGCGGCCTCGGTGAAGGTCACCACCAGCAGCTCTTCCACGCTCAGCGGTCGTGGAAAAGCGGTATTACCGCCAAGACCTAACAGCAGACGCAGGTAAAGCGCGGCAATAGTAAAGGTTTTTCCCGTTCCCGCTGAGGCTTCAATCAATCGTTCACCCTGAAGAGGTAAACGTAAGGGATCAAGGGACTCAACGGTATCGGTCATTCTTTCTTGCTCCAGGGCATAGTTTGTTGCAATGCGCTGACGCTCTCCCACACCTTCCAGCCCTGCGGATTAACATAGTCCGCTTTTCCATTCTGGCTGCCGGAAACCTGGGATAAGCATGCCATGCCTTGCGGCTTCACCACCGCCTGGTGGAAGAAATCGGCAACCTTTTGAGGTGTCAGCTGTTTTATCTCAGCCACTACTTTATCACGCGAATCGAACGCCAGATTACCTCTGTCAAAATCTTTGCTGAGCTGCGACGCTTCTTCACCTAACGTTTGCGGAGCCTGCAACACCTGGGCAATAACCGCCTGCTGGATTTGGGCGAACTCTTCTGGCTTCATCGCTCGCAGTTTTTCTTCTGCTTGCGGGAAGAAGGCCTGATAACGCCTCCAAAGGAAAGCGGGCTGCTTGTCACTACTTTGCAGCAGGAATCCCAGGCCCCACTGGCGACCCACGTTCATTGAGAACGCAAATACCGCATAGCCAAGCTGCTCTTCGGTGCGCAATTGGTTGTAGAACCACGGCTGGATAATTTGCCCTAATACCGCGCTGTAGGCAGAACTGGCAAACTCGTCATAACCGGTAGGAACAAAGACTGCAGCGAGTGCGGAATCGGTGCTGCTACCTGCTTTTTCAAAGATGACATTCTGCTGCTTTTCAACCAGCACATCCTGATTACGACACCACTCATTACCGTGCGCGCCCAGTTGGGTGCGAACATTCTGCGCAAGCGTCTTTGCCTGCTCTTCGCTCATATTACCGACAATCAGAAACTCGGGACGGGAGTTGGTTTTCAGCGCGGTGCGGTAATCCATCACCTCTTTCAGCGAAATAGATGGCAGCAATGCACGACGCGTTTCACGTTGGAAATAGGGGATTTGCGACAGCATCTGCACAGGCATAATCGCCTGGTCAAAAGCTTTGCCCTTCTCCGCCGAATCCATCATTTGGGCATACCAGGATTTAGCCTGCTCAAGCTGTTCTTCCGTCGGGGTATAGCTAAAGTATCCTTCCAGCAATGCCTGGAACAACTGCGGCAAACGCTGGGTATAACCGTTAGCATTCACCATCAGCCCATTGTTGGCATTGGTCGAGAAACTGATCCCTCCCACCGCAGCCTGATTGCTGAGCTGATCCAACGCGATCCCTGCCAGATAATCGTTCAGCGCGAATATCACCTGATTCTTAGCGCTGTCCATAGCCTGCGGATTACGCAGAATGACACTCACATCAGCCTTGGGCTCGCTAGCAAAATAGCGGCTCGGCGTATAAACCACGCGAAGCGTTGGTTCGTTAACGATCAGTTCTGGATGCGGGTAGTCCTTTGCAGGCTTAACCAACGTGAAGTCATCAGGTATGTAGGGGTTTAACTCCGGCAACTTCAGGCTAATTTCACCCGCTTTTTTCTGCCAGGCTGCAAAGGTTTTCTCGCCGATCTTGTCAACCTGATAAGGGGCGTCGACGAAATAGGCGGTTTTGTTGTGCGGCTCTTTCGGGCTGATGTACCAGATACGAGCATTTTGCGGGGTCATCATCGCCAGACGCGCCTTGATGGCTTCTGCGTCATACTGGTCGGCGATGTTAACCGCATCCAGGGTATGCTCCACCGGAACGCGGATCATGGTATCGGCCAGCCATTCGACATAATCCATATCGCGCGTAATGGACGGATAACGGAAGTCGAGATCCAGCACATGCGCCAGTTCATCAAAGTAACGCTTATCCACGCCCTTTTCGCGCAGCAGCGACAGATAGCTGAAGATAGCCGCGACAACTTCATCACGATGCGCGAGGCCTTTATCGGTTAGGGTTGCAGAAATCGCCAACACGCCGCTGTTGCCGTTTACTACTGGATCGGAGTCAGCGCGGATCCCTTCTACCAGCCCTTGTTTTTGCAGCCAGTCTGAAAGCGTATCCGGGCTACGATTGCCGATAAGGTAGGTAACCAGTTCATCCGTTTTGCTGCGGAACTGCGCCGTATTGTTTTCAATACGGAATTCTACGCGCAACACCTTGCGAGGCATTGCAGGAACATAATGAATGATGACGCCTTTTTGTTCATCAGTGACCAACGGAACCGTAATCTGCGGCCTTTCGATGTTTTTATTGGGTACGCGACCATAGGTTTGCGCGGCAATCCTCGCCAGGTCAGGCAGCGGCTTGTTGCTGTAGATAACCGCCTTCATTAAGTTAGCGGAATAGTATTTATCCCGAAATGCATGCAGAGCATCTAGGACCGGGTTGTTCGGTTTATCGCTCAACGTTTCCAGATTACCACCTGAAAAACGTGAGCCTGGGTGCGCCGGGTTGATAGTTTCGGCGCTGACCTGCGCCATGCGCATGCCGTCTCGTGTACGCGCCATCGTCAATTCGGCATTCACCGCATTACGCTCACGATCGGCGTATTTTTTACCCAGCAAAGGCGAGGCAATAGCATCGGCCAGACGGTCAACGGCCCCTTCCAGCGCGTCGTTTTCGACTTCGAGATAAAACGCCGTGCGATACGGTGCCGTGCTGGCGTTGTGGCTACCGCCATGCATTTTCAGGAATTCAGAGAGGCTATCCGGCTGTGGGTACTTTTTAGAACCCATCAGTGTCATATGCTCAAGATAGTGCGCAAGGCCAAGATGTGAATCTGGATCTTCCAGTGAGCCAACCGGCACCACCAGCGCAGAAAGGGATTTAACCGCCTGCGGATCGGAAACCAGCAGCACGGTCATACCGTTATCAAGGCGAATGGCCTGATACTGACGGGTGTCTTTTTCGCTCTTACGGATTGTTTCCTGAACGGGTTGCCAACCGGTGTCTGCCTGAGTGAGGGGAGCCCAAAGGGCGACAAACAATACAAACGCTTTCAACAAGGTGCTGCCTGGCATTCACTACCTCTTTATCACGGCTACATCATTAACAAACTGCGTGCTGGACGTGCCAGCATCTCTTTCTGTTGATACATCAGTCCGTGACAAGATGGGCATAATAAATGAACGCCTACTGCTGCGCAATTTTTATACAATCATCAGGACTGATTAAATCTGAACAACGGTAACAGGTAGCGTTGCGCTTCTTCCGTGATTGCGTCGAAGTATTGTGGTTCTAACGTTCGCCATAAGCGCTGATACCAAACATCTTCACCTTCGCCGCGCACCATCATGTTCCCTTCATACGCCTGCAAAAACTTAGCACGCGCTTTTTGTACCGAGACTTCATCCGTTAACATGGCATCATTCTGCACGTCATAACAGGCTTTTATCCATGCGCCCCCACTTTCTGGGAGCAGCATCAGTGGCTGAGTCATTCCCTTCCGGTAGCCATCAATGAACAACGCTAAGTAATCTGATGCCTGCCCGGAAGACATCGCAGGGAATCGCCATTCACCCTCCTTGCGAACAAACAACCGGCTTTCACCCTCATTTCCGCTAGCACTGTAGACAAGATGTTCGAGCCAGAGTTGCAAACCTTGTGAAACACTCAGCATTGCTGGACGCCAACGCAAAAGCCCGTCGGGCTGGACGTGCTGAAGCCAGCCCGTCAGCTGTACGCCATGGCAGTTGAGATCAATTTCCAGACTTTTACCCGGCTGACGGCAGTCATTCACGCGCTCCGCCAGTGCCTGCATTTCCTGGCACTGAGCATCCCAGGCGATCTCTCCGAACGCGCCGTACGGCAACTGCCCGGCCGCCCGATAACGCCGAAAAAGCATCTGCGCATCGTCTTGTTCAACCAGAGCATTAATCAACTGATTGTTCAGCTGATACCGGCTCAAGCCTTCAAGAGTAAAAGGTTCGGCATCAGGGATTTCACTCTCTTCAGAACGGAAGCTAACCTGTAAACGTTGCTGGAAGAATGCCCGTACCGGATGGGCCCAAAACCGCTGCAATTGCTCAAAATTAAGCGGTTCAATGGGGAGCGGCGCAAGCGGCTGAATAAAGTCAGTCTGGGCCGTTCCTTCTTTCTTCGCTGCGGGCAGCCATTCGCGAGCGTAGCTTTGCTGTTCGTCATTGACGTAATTTGCCGGGTCAAACGGCATACGACTGTGTAAATGGGTTATATGCGCTTTGACCCGCTGTTCGCTGTCGTCACAGTTGAGCTGTGCATCTCCCGGTAAATAGTGGCTTTGCCCAATGTAATCCAAAAGTTCCTGCACCAGCACCGAAGGAAAGCGCTCGCTATTGTCCTGAATTGATCGACCGATATAGCTGATATAGAGCTTATCCTGTGCAGAAATGAGCGCCTCCAGGAAAAGGTAGCGGTCATCGTCACGTCGGCTACGATCGCCACGCTTTGGCTTCTGGCTCATGAGATCAAAGCCCAATGGCGCTAGCGCTCGCGGATAGACGCCGTCATTCATTCCCAACAGGCAGACAACTTTAAAAGGGATCGAACGCATTGGCATTAGGGTGCAAATATTGATTGGCCCGGCAAGGAATCGCTGGCTGATACGCTCCTGATCCAGGCGCTGCGTAAGCTCATCACGCAGCAGCGATAAAGGAATAGCTTCCTCATAATGTGAGGAAACGCCTTCTTCAATAATCGCTTGCCATTGCTGCTCGATAAGCGCCATTGCGGCTTCGGTTTCTCTGTCCGGCAGGAAGAAATCACCCAGCATTGCGCGGCATACCGGCAGCCATGCTTCCAGAGGTCGAGCCTGCATCAGCTCGTGACGCCAGTGGTTTAGCTTCATTAGCAGCGAGGCAAGATGCCCTACCAGCTCGGCAATCAGGCCTGTAGATTCATCGTAAGGCAGAACGTCGTTCCATTCGCCCTGATGACTTTCCATAGCATAACCAAGCAGCATACGCGTCAGGCCAAACTGCCAGGTATGCTGACCTGTCGCAGGGAGATCGAACTCCTGAACGTTGTCATCGTCGATGCCCCAACGAACGCCCGATTCGTTCACCCACTGGCGTAAATAGCGCAGCCCTTCTTCATCAATATCGAAACGCGCCGCCAGTACCGGAACATCCAGCAACGCCAGCACGTCTTCAGAAATGAAGCGGCTATCCGGCAGCGAAAGCAGACTGATAATGGCCTGCAAGGCCGGATGCGACTGACGCGCCCGTCGGTCAGACACCGCGTACGGCAGATAACGGTCTCCCGAGGCGCTGCCAAACACCGCTTGAATAAATGGACTGTAGCTGTCGATATCCGCCACCATCACCACGATATCTCGCGGAGTCAGTTCAGGATCGTCCTGTAACATCGCCAGTAGCCTGTCGTGAAGAACTTCGACTTCACGTTGCGGACTGTGACAAACGTGGACAGTGACACTTCGATCGTCAGGAGCCAGTTTGCGCTTCTTATCACTATGAGCAAACTCGTCGGCCGTCACCCCCGCAATAGCGCGATCTTCAAGATCGAGAATATCCAGCTGAACGTTATGCAGCAGGCTGTCTGGGGTGATATCGACAAAAGCATCAACATCGCCTTCACCTGAAGAAGAAATATCAGATAGCATATGAATATAATCGCGACCCAATTTCCCCCAGGACGCCAGCAGCGGGTTTGGCAGATTCTGAATGCCCTCTTCGTCAAAAAGTTGGGCCGCATTATCGCTGTCCTTGAAGAGCGGAATAGTACGGTCTTCAAAAATTCGACGTCTCTGGCGAGTCACCAGGCGGGCAAGCCAGCGTGAATCCTGAATATCCCCCCAGTAATGGCGACATGGGTTGGTAAAAAGGATATAGATATCAATATGCTTACCTAATGCTTCTAACGCTTTCAGATACACCGGCGGTAAGGCTGAAATGCCGCAAATAAATACGCGCGATGGTAAACCCACTGGTGGCTCGGAAGCGGTTTCTAGCGACGATATAAAGCGATCGTATAAATTGGCACGATGCCATTGGGGCTGACCGAGTTTTTCGGTGTGTTCTACCAGTGCTTTCCAAAGTGGCGCCTGCCAGATTTGCGCTTCCGGCAGATCGGCGACGAGCTCGCCTGCCTCCCACTTGAGCAGCCATTCAGAGCGATAAACTAAATATTGATCGTAAAGGTCGGCAGTGCGTGAAGCCAGCTGGAACAGTTTCCGCTTGTCCATGTCGTCGTTCAGATAATGTCGCAGCATGATGAATTCATCCCGCTCCAGCATCTCTGGCAACAATGACATGAGTTTCCAGCTCATGCTTTGCTTGTTAAACGCGCTTTGCTTCGGGATTTCTGGCAGTACACGGACAAACATCTCCCAGATAAAGCTCGCAGGAAGAGGGAAATCGATATTTGCCGCGATGCCGAATTTTTGCGAAAGGGACATTTGTAGCCACTGCGCCATGCCGGTACTTTGCACCAGCACCATTTCTGGCTCAAAAGGATCGTCAAGGCGCTCGCGATCGACGATAAATTCCATCAGCGCTTCCAGCACATCCAGACGATTTGAGTGGTAAACCCTTAGCATAAACGCTCCCGACTACTGGCTGACCGGGCAATGCAGGCGTGTCATCTGACCCTGCCGACCCAGAGGGGAAATAATAGTGACCGTGATGCTGACACATCCGGCCTGTGTTGTCTGCATTCGGTTTACCCGCCATCCGTCAGGCAAACTCAATGTTGATAATTGCGCCTGGTTCCAGGCATAGTGCCACACCTGGCGATACTGATTGAAAAGTGCAAAGCGGTTTGCTAAAGCCCGATGGTATCCAGATAGCGCAGTCACAATCATGACCAGCAGCACCATCGCCAGCATAACCTCCACCATGCTAAATCCTCTTTGCCGGGCTAGGGTAGCTGACACAGTCGCCCCTCCTTAACAGGACAGAAATCGCTCCAGCCATGCGGTGAAAACAGAACCTTTCCATCCTGAACTACTCCTCCCCGCCACAATAACAGGTCACCACTGCCTGCAACTAACAACGCGCGGCCTACATCAAATAAGCGCAGACAAACCTTCCACTGTTTATCCTGTTTACACTGGACGTCAGGCTGGATCTGCCAGGATTGAACTCGTCCCCACTCTAACGCTGATTGAACGATGGCTTGCCGTCTTATCTGCTGGCTTTCACTGCCAACAATGGCCGTAAAGGCATCGAGCTGCTGATTCAGTCCCGTCAGCATCAGGCTACCCAAAATAAGTATCAGCAGGACGAGGGCAAGCGAAGACATTCCTCGCTGGCGCATCACAGGTTAAAGCCCAACGTTTGATGAGTCGCCCGAAATGAACCTGAATGCAGCCCGGTCCGCGAAGCGACAATCTCGATGCTAAGGTCGGGCGCAAATCCAGTGCGAGGCGTTTTCGTCACGGTAAACTGCTTTATTGTCATATTTTCCGGGTCGGTTAACTTTTCCCAGCCTTTTCCCTCGCAACCGGTAGCACCACGCTGGGTTTCAAGCACTCCCGCCTCCAGACGAAATCCAGTTTGTTCGGCCACCGATTGAGGTGAGGTTTCCCATCGACCGTTACTGTTTGCATCCCACTGCACGATCACACAGCTTCCCCCCTTACCTATCATCAGCGCCTGCCCTTCGCAGGTTCCAGCACAATACCCCGCTCGCTGGAGCTGTTTGCCTATTGCATCAAGCCGTAACCAGACTTCATCCTGCAACTCTTGTTGCCCTTCCTGCATTAAGATGGCTCGCTGGAGTCCTGGCAGAAAACGCGCGGTGCTGAGCAGTAAAATGCTGCTTATGGCTATAGCAATGAGCACTTCAGTCAGCGAAAAACCACGTTGATTCATCAACAAACCCCACCTGCAGTGCTGTTACACATTCTGATACGCGCACCGTTCGAAACAATGACCAACCACTCGCCTGCGCTGCTGTGAATACGGATACGCCCAGCCCAGGCTGTGTCTCTTAATCCATAAAACGCCAGTGAAGGAGTCACTTCTGTAATCGCTATCCCTGGCCACCTGGGTTTAAGGACAAAGAGACTGTTAGTTTGGCAATCAGGCACTTCAGCAGTCAGTAGACATCCGCTTTCACCCTCCTGTTTGAACGTGATGACATGGTCCCGGTTATGCCCGTTCGCGTCATTTCTTAGCCACACCAGATAATCACGAACCTGGCTTGCGGTTTGCCATAACCGTTGCTGTTGCTGCCAGTTTTGCCAGCCATAAAGCCCCGTCGCGCTCAAAATGACAACGAGCGAGAGGGCAACCATGGTTTCAATAAGCGTAAAGCCGCGTTGATTTTTCATGCCGGCAGTGTGAAGGGATAAAGGATAAATAACTAACGGGTAATGAAAAGGTTACGAGGCGTTATCCGGTAAATGTTATCCATTGCAGGGCGTTGCAGTAATACGGGAACGCGGCTCGTAAAAGTAAAATGAAGATAAAAAAAACCGGCGCTGAGGAGCGCCGGTTGTGTGAGGATTAATGCTGTTAGATAGCCACAGGCGCTTTGATCCCCGGATGCGGGTCGTAGCCTTCAATCTCAAAATCATCGAAGCGATAGTCGAAGATAGATTCCGGTTTACGCTTAATGACCAGTTTTGGCAGTGCGCGCGGCTCGCGAGAGAGCTGGAGATGCGTCTGATCCATGTGGTTGCTGTAAAGATGGGTATCACCCCCCGTCCAGACAAAGTCACCCACTTCAAGATTACACTGCTGGGCCATCATATGTACCAGCAGCGCATAGCTGGCGATGTTAAACGGCAGGCCGAGAAACACGTCGCATGAACGCTGGTAAAGCTGACAGGAGAGCTTGCCATCAGCAACATAGAACTGGAAGAAAGCGTGGCAAGGGGCCAGCGCCATTTTATCCAGTTCGCCAACGTTCCAGGCTGAGACGATAATGCGGCGCGAATCCGGATCGTTTTTCAACTGGTTCAACACGGTGGTGATCTGATCGATATGGCGGCCATCTGGCGTTGGCCATGCGCGCCACTGCTTACCATACACCGGCCCTAAATTACCGTTTTCGTCCGCCCATTCATCCCAGATCGACACGTTGTTTTCACGTAAATAAGCAACGTTTGTATCGCCTTGCAGGAACCAGAGCAGTTCATGAATGATCGAGCGCAAATGGCAGCGCTTCGTCGTCACCAGTGGGAAGCCTTCTTGCAGATTGAAGCGCATCTGGTGGCCAAAAATAGAGATCGTGCCGGTGCCGGTACGGTCGTTTTTCGGCGTGCCCTCGTCGAGCACTTTTTTCATCAATTCAAGATACTGTTTCATGGTTCCTCAGGAGAGCTGTTGCTGTGGACGACGATACGCCCAAATCATCATGATGATACCCGCGACAATCATCGGGATGGAGAGAATCTGCCCCATGCTGATGTACTGTACCCACTCGCCGGTGAACTGTGCGTCCGGCTGGCGGAAGAATTCAACGATGATACGGAATGCGCCATAGCCAATCAGGAACAGTCCGGATACGGAGCCCATTGGGCGCGGTTTGCGGATAAAGATATTCAGAATGATAAAGAGCACTACACCTTCCAGCGCCAGCTCATAGAGCTGAGACATATGGCGCGGCAATACGCCGTAGGTGTCGAAAATAGACTGCCATTCCGGATGCGATGGCAGCAGTGCGATATCTTCAGCACGAGATGCCGGGAAGAGCATCGTGTAAGGCACGCTCGGATCGACACGGCCCCACAGCTCGCCATTGATAAAGTTACCAAGGCGGCCGGCACCGAGACCAAACGGGATCAACGGAGCCATGAAATCAGCAACCTGGAAGAAGTTGCGCTTGGTGCGTTTGGCAAAAATCACCATCACCAAAATCACGCCAATCAGACCGCCATGGAAGGACATCCCCCCGTCCCAGACGCGGAAAAGATAGAGCGGATCGCTGATAAAGGTTGGGAAATTGTAGAACAGGACATAGCCGATACGCCCGCCCAGGAATACACCGAGGAAGCCCGCGTAAAGCAGATTTTCTACTTCATTTTTGGTCCATCCACTGCCTGGACGACCGGCGCGACGGCCAGCGAGCCACATGGCAAAAATGAAACCTACCAGATACATCAGACCGTACCAATGAAGCGCAACGGGTCCGATAGAGAAAATGACCGGATCAAATTCCGGAAAATGCAGATAACCACTGTTCATCTGTCACCACAAGTTCTTGTTATTCCGCTGAAAGTGGACAGCGGTAGAGAATTGCGTGCGGCGTTAACCGACGCGCCAAAGTGGCGAATCATAGCATAAGGGAGACTGGTAGGATGCGGTTGAGATGTAAAAGATGTGTATAGGGCTATCGTGTGGACTGTTGCCCTCTTCAATGAAGAGGACAGGTTAACGCCCACCGCGAATTAAGCCGCCCATACCACGGCGTTCCATAAAGGCAGCCACCTGATGGCGAACTTCCGTCGCCAACTGCGCTTCGAGACTGCGTTTTGCCAAATCCTGGGCCTCTTCAATTTCGATATGGCGTAACAGGTATTTGACGCGCGCTACCGAGCGTCCGTTCATGGATAAGTGGCGGAATCCCAGACCAATCAGAATGGCGACACACATCGAATCTCCGGCCATTTCGCCACATAAGCGCAGGTCGATGCCGTACTGCTCTGCTTCACGGGCAATCATCGCCAGTGCTCTTAACATCGCAGGATGCAGGCTGTCGTAAATGCTAGCGACGCGCGTATTGTTACGATCAACCGCCAAAATGTATTGGGTTAAATCGTTAGTCCCGACAGAGATAAAATCGACGCGATTTGCCAACTGTTGCAACATAAAGAGCATCGAAGGCACTTCAAGCATCACGCCCAAACGCGGTTTAGGGATGGCATAGCCGATCATCTCTTCAACTTCACGCCCTGCACGTTCGATAAGACGGCGCGCTTCGTCGATCTCATCGAGGCTTGTGATCATCGGCAGTAAAATACTGAGGTTGCCGGTCGCCGCATTTGCACGCAGCATGGCTCGCACCTGGATCAAAAAGATCTCAGGCTGATCGAGCGTAATACGGATCCCGCGCCAGCCCAGGCAGGGATTTTCTTCACTGATTGGCATGTACGGCAGTTGTTTATCTGCCCCCACGTCGAGCGTTCGCAGCGTCACAGGTTTATCGTTAAACATCTGTAACATGCCCTGATACTGCGAGACCTGCTCTTCTTCTGAAGGGAAGCCACTTTGTAGCATAAACGGGATTTCGGTACGGTACAGGCCAATACCGTCTATCCGGCTACCGAGCTTTTCTTCGTGCGCCGGACTTAAGCCAGCATTGAGCATCACTTTGATTCGCTCGCCGCTTTTCAACTGTGCAGGCAGATTGACGTCGTCTTCCGCCAGTTTACTTAATTCGTTTTCTTCGCTGATGAGACGCTGGTATTCCTGCAATAGCACAGGCTCAGGATCGACCAATAACTCACCGCGGTAACCGTCCACGACTAGCGTACGTCGTTGCAGTACCGACGGCTGAATATCTGCCCCCATTACGGTGGGAATACCCAGCGCACGCACCATAATAGCCGCATGGGAGTTGGCAGCACCATCACGCACCACAACACCCGCGAGCCTGTCCTGCGGCAATTCGGCAAGCGTTGTGGCAGAGAGCTCATCAGCCACCAGCACAAATCGCTTCGGCCACGCGTTTTCACCCTGATTGGTATCGTCAAGGTGGAAGAGCAGGCGCTGGCCAAGGCTTCGCAAGTCTCCCGCGCGCTCTTTCAGATAGCCATCGGTCAAGGCCGCAAACTGCTCGGCAAACTTCTCGATAACTTTTTTTACCGCCCACTCGGCTACCGAACCTTTGTCCACCTCCGCAAAAAGCTCCCTGCGCAGGCGCGCATCGGAAAGCAGATGCGAATAGAGGTCGAAAATCGCGGCAGTTTCTTTTTGTGCGCCTGCAGAAAAACGCTTGCTGTAACGACGAAATTCATTCGCCGCCTCTTCAAGAGCACTGGTCAGGCGCTCGCGCTCAAGGACGGCATCTAAGGTTGACGCTTCGTATACTTGCTCCATCAGCGGCAGCGTAGCGTCCATCCACCCTTCGGCAATGGCAACGCCCGGCGACGCGGGTAGCGCACGAATACGCGTGTGTCGGTACTGTCCGAACAGCGCGGCTAATTGAGACTGCGAAAGAATGGCGGCCATTTGGGTGGCTAGCGTAACAAGAAAAGATTCTTCGCTTTCATCAAACTGACGCAGCTCACGCTGCTGTACCACCAGCACGCCCAGCAACTGACGACGCTGGATGATCGGCACACCGAGAAAAGCGCGAAAACGCTCTTCCTTAACGGATGGGATGTATTTAAAGCTTGGATGTTTTTGCGCATCGGCAAGGTTGATAGGCTCCGCCAGACGCCCTACCAGGCCAACGATACCTTCATCAAACGCAAGCGTGACGGTACGGCCGCGCGGTTTTTTCAACCCGCGGGTCGCCATCAGATAATAACAACGCCGGTCATGGTCGGCCAGATACACCGAACAAACTTCGGTTTCCATCGCAAGACAGATGTCAGTGACCAGAATATTCAGCGCCTCATTCAGACGCGGAGCACTGGCCACCTTCTCGACTATTTCTCGCAGGCGGGTGAGCATGATTTGCGTAGCTTAACCTCTTTTACGTCGCCAGGCAGGTGTGCTCTGCGGCTTAGGAGGAGCCTCCTGAAGCGCTATCACAACACTTGCAAACTCTTTCATCACCCTACGGTAAACGTCGCGCTTAAATGACACGACCTGACGAACGGGATACCAGTAGCTCACCCAGCGCCAGCCATCAAATTCTGGCGTACTGCTGGTTTCCATATTGATTTCCGAGTCGTTGCTTACCAATTGCAGAAGAAACCACTTCTGTTTCTGGCCGATACAAACCGGCTTTGTGTCCCAACGCACCAAACGTTTCGGTAACTTGTAACGCAACCAGTTGCGGGTCGAAGCCAGGATGCGAACATCTTTTCGGCTTAAGCCGACTTCTTCGAACAGCTCCCGATACATCGCTTGTTCTGGGGACTCTCCTGGGTTGATCCCGCCCTGCGGGAACTGCCACGAGTGCTGACCATATCGCCTTGCCCACATAACCTGGCCCTGACGATTACAAATTACGATACCTACGTTCGGGCGGTAGCCATCGTCATCAATCACCGGACTACCTCAAACTAAACCTTATATATAAATGATTGTTTCACACTCCTGTGAGGCGGTAAACCACTCTCTTACAGGGCTGTGGTCGAATAACATTTGAATAACTCACAATTTTTACTCAAGTTATAAACAGATGAGCAGCACAGAGGGGAATTTTATTCACTTTTTCTGTGGATATAGTTGTGAAGAAGTATGGAATTACCGATGGACAACATTTTGCACCAGAATTATCCGAGTGACAGCGAGCAAAAATAATATTCTATTTTTCATAATGTTACATTGAAATCTCACCAAGAGACAAGCCATAACGTGATGATCATCACACTGTAGATCTTCGAGCTGATGAAAGATCGAACAGCGTCGGTTTTACCCACAGATTGTGCCAATAAGTTAGTCACAATTTGTGTGAAAATTCGATTTTCGTCGCACGTCAAGGCTGTAAATCGAAACAGTAGTCGGGGTTATGCCCAGTTATCCCACTTTTCTGTGGATAACAGGGTGTAAGATCCTGTTCATTGTCAGTGACCAGTTTTGAACAACTGTTTTTCCATGCGAGTTAAAATCGAAAATCGCCGATAAAAGATTATAAAAATCATGTGCCTGTCATATGAGTTCAGAAATAGTTAAACTCTATCCACAAGGTGTACATTCCTGGTTCATTTTTTAACCAAAGGCTGAAAGTGATGCTTCCGCTCGTTCCATTGACCTCTCCCCCTGCAACCGAAGAGCAGTTACTGATACAGGCACAACGCGTCGCGGGTTATACGCTCGGCGATCTGGCCACCATGGCAGGTTTGCCAGTGCCCAACGATCTGAAGCGGGATAAAGGCTGGATTGGCGTACTGCTGGAGATGTGGCTGGGCGCGAATGCCGGTAGCAAACCAGAACAGGATTTTGCCGCGCTCGGCGTTGAGTTAAAAACGATCCCTATCGATCGTCAGGGCAAGCCGCTCGAAACCACGTTTGTCTGCGTCGCCCCTTTAACGGGCAATACGGGCGTCACCTGGGAAACGAGTCATGTACGTCACAAACTGAAGCGAGTGCTGTGGATGCCTATCGAAGGCGAGCGAGTCATCCCGCTTGCGCAGCGTCGCGTTGGTGCGCCGCTTTTGTGGAGTCCCAATGAAGAAGAAGACCGACAACTCAGTCAGGACTGGGAAGAGTTGATGGATATGATTGTACTTGGCCAGGTTGAGCGTATTACGGCGCGCCATGGCGAAGTGATGCAGCTACGTCCTAAAGCCGCCAATAGTAAAGCACTCACCGAAGCCATTGGCGCTCAGGGCGAACCTATCCTGACGCTTCCGCGCGGCTTCTATTTGAAAAAGAACTTCACCGGTGCCCTGCTGGCACGCCATTTTTTCTAAAAATGACGTTTTTATGCAAACTTTGCGACGAATCAAACAAAAACGCTTAGTTTTTAAGATTTCCCCGCTTTTCTGAAACGCATTATCGGGTTATTACTAGACTATGATTTGATACGAGCCAGATGAGGAAGATAACGATGAAAAAATGGGCAGTGATAATCTCAGCGGTCGGTTTAGCGTTTGCGGTTTCAGGATGCAGTAGTGATTACGTCATGGCGACAAAAGATGGCCGAATGATCCTGACAGACGGCAAACCCGAAGTTGACGATGATACTGGGCTTGTGAGCTACAGCGATCAGCAGGGTAATAAGATGCAGATTAATCGCGACGAAGTTTCGCAAATTATCGAACGATAAACAGATAAAGGTCAGTCGCTTGCTGGCCTTTTTGATTTTTTCCTTCCCCTTTTGCTTCCCCTCTGCCATGTTTATATTCCTTCGTCGGGGAGTTCCTGACGCTTTCCACATGTCACCCTAAAGGAAGCCGGCTATGCATTATCACCGTATCCCCCACAGCACTCTGGAGATAAGCCAACTGGGGTTGGGCACGATGACATTCAGTGAACAAAACAGCGAAGCCGATGCCCATGCGCAACTTGATTACGCCGTCAGCCAGGGGATAAACCTGATTGATGTCGCTGAAATGTATCCAGTACCTCCACGCCCGGAAACTCAAGGATTAACCGAAACCTACGTCGGTAACTGGTTGGCAAAAAGCGGTCAACGAGAAAAGTTGGTTGTGGCCTCAAAAGTCAGCGGCCCTTCCCGCAACAACGATAGCGGCATTCGTCCTAATCAGATCCTGGATCGCAAGAATATCCGTGAAGCCCTGGATGCCAGCCTTAAACGGTTGCAGACCGACTATCTCGATTTATATCAGGTTCACTGGCCGCAACGTCCGACCAACTGCTTTGGCAAACTAGGCTATAGCTGGAGCGATAGCGCACCGGTTGTCACGTTGCTTGAGACACTGGAAGCCCTGACCGAGTGCCAGCGCGCGGGGAAGATTCGCTATATCGGCGTGTCTAACGAGACGGCGTTTGGTGTGATGCGTTACCTGCATCTGGCGGATAAACACGATTTGCCACGCATTGTGACCATTCAGAATCCCTATAGCCTGGTTAACCGTAGCTACGAAGTCGGTCTGGCTGAAGTGACCCAGTATGAAGGTGTCGAGCTGCTGGCCTATTCCTGCCTGGGCTTTGGTACGTTGACGGGTAAATACCTGAACGGCGCGAAGCCTGCGGGCGCACGTAATACCTTGTTTAGCCGTTTTACTCGCTATAGTGGTGAACAAACCCAGAAAGCGGTTGCGGCCTATGTCGATATTGCGAAACGACACGGCCTGGATCCAGCGCAAATGGCGTTAGCTTTTGTGCGCCGTCAGCCTTTCGTGGCCAGTACTCTGCTGGGTGCAACAACCATGGAACAGTTGAAAACCAACGTTGAGAGCTTCCATCTTGAATTGAGTGAAGAGGTGTTAGCGGAGATTGAAGCGGTGCATCAGGTTTATACCTATCCGGCACCGTAATGATGGTTGCCCGGCGCTCGCCGGGCAATTCAGCTAGCGGCGACGTTGCCACATCCACAAACCGGTAATCGCCAACGCAAACAATGCGCCAAACCCCACCCCGATCCCGACAATAGGAATACCCGCCTTCACCGCCAACGAGTAAAGCCCAAGCATCAGCAGCATCGCGGTGTTTTCACCCAGATTCTGAACGGCTATTGCATTCCCTGCTCCTACCGTTTGTTTACCGCGCTCTTGCAGCAAGGCATTCAGCGGCACGACGAAGAACCCACCAAGAATACCAATCAGAATTAACAGCATGTAAGCGGGGAGTAGCGCATGCTGCAGCGCGAAGAACAAAACGCCTACGCCAATCAGGATCCCGGCAGGCATACAGCGGGCGACAGTTTCCAGCGTGACGAGCTTCGCCGCGATACCCGCCCCCACAACAATCCCTACCGCTACCATCGCATTGAGGTAGGTTGGTGTGGCGTTGTCGCTAATCCCGAGCGCCACCGGCACCCAAAGCACCAACAAAAAACGCAGCGTCACGCCCGCGCCCCAGAACATGCTGGTACCCATCAGGGAGAAGCGAGTTTCACCGTTGTGCCACAGTACACGGCAGGCATTAAAGAAGCTGGCCGTCATTGGTTTAAAACGCCAGGACTGACCTGGGCGAGCCACAGGCAATGTTGGTATGAACAGGTTGGCAACCACTGCGCCGGCGTAAAACGCCGCGCAAACGCCCAGCGCCGCCAGCACATGCCAGTCTGCCAGTACACCTCCTGCAACCGAGCCCAGCAGGATAGCGGCAATCGTCGACGATTCCATCAGGCCGTTGGCTTTGACCAGTTTGTCACCGGTCGTCAGTTCGCCCAAAATGCCGTACTTCGCCGGAGAGTAGGCCGCTGCACCAATCCCCACCAGCGTGTAACCGATGAAAGGATTAATCCCCAGGCAAATGCTGGCAGCCCCCAACAGCTTCAGGCCGTTGGCAAACATCATTACCCGGCCTTTCGGGAAGCTATCTGCAACCTGTCCGACAAACGGGGCAAAAACGATGTAAGCGCCCACAAACACCATCTGCAGAATCGGCTGGCTCCAGTCCGGGTAAAACTCGGCCTTCAATAACGCCAGCGTGGCAAACAGCAGTGCATTATCCGCGAACGCAGACAAAAACTGCGCGGCGGTGACTGCCATCATCCCTTTCGACCAGATTGAGTTGTTCGTGCGCACTGACTTATGCATTCTGCTGTTCCGCCTGTTCAACCATACCTTTGAGCGTGACAAAATCGGGCTTGCCGCTGCCCAACACCGGTAACTGTTTCAGATAGCGAATATCCCGCGGAACGGCCAGCTCAGGGATCCCCTGTTCACGTGCGTGCTGAAGTAACACATCACGCTTGAGCTCACTATCGGTGGTAAAGAGCACCAGCGCTTCACCTTTGCTGGCATCACTTTTAATCGCCGTGGCATGCATTTTTTCCGGGGATACCGCCGTCGCCAGCTGCTCCACCATCTCCAGCGATACCATCTCGCCCGCAATCTTCGCAAAGCGTTTTGCTCGCCCCTGAATTTGCACAAAGCCGTGCTCGTCAAAACGAACAATATCGCCGGTGTCATACCAGCCGGTTTCGATATCCCCTTGTGCATTCTCCGCCGTTGGTGCTTCAAGGACGCCAGGGTTTTCAACGCGCAGGTAGCCGTTCATGATATTCGGTCCTTTTAACTGCAAGCGACCGCCTTCATCAATGCCAGGTACTTGCAGCAAACGCGCATCCATTCCAGGCAGAATACGGCCTACCGTACCCGGCTTCGCGGCCATAGGCACATTGATAGACACAACCGGCGCGCACTCGGTTACGCCGTAGCCTTCCAGAATGCGCAGGCCAAACTTGTCCTGCCAGATCTGGCGGGTGCTGTCCTGTAGTTTTTCTGCCCCCGCCACGACATAGCGAATGCGGAAAAAATCATAAGAATTGGCAAAACGCGCATAGTTTCCAAGGAAGGTTGATGTCCCGAAAAGTACCGTGCAATTGCGGTCATAAACCAGTTCAGGCACTACGCGGTAATGGAGAGGGCTTGGATAGAGGAACACCTCCGCCCCCGTGAACAGTGGAGTGAAAAGCCCCACCGTCAGTCCAAATGAGTGGAATAACGGCAGCGCCGACATAAAGCGATCTTTGGCCGTGAAGTCAGCAATCGTTTTAATCTGCTCTACGTTCGCCAGGATACTTTTATGGCTGTGAACCACGCCCTTCGGATGACCTTCAGAACCCGAGGTGAAAAGGACAATGGCAGCCTCTTCAGGCTGCTGTTTCACCTGTGCCAGGCGAGGTGCCAGCAAATGCGCGAATATCCACAGTTTGTCGGCGGTGGTGACATCCGCCTTGAGATCTTCCAGGAAGACCCAGCGTACCTGCGTGAGCTGTTCTGGCAGATGCCAGAGTTTGCCTTTGTCGAGGAACTGGCGAGAGGTAAATACCGTTTTGATCTCAGCCGCCGTAATCGCGCTGGTCAACCCTTTCACGCCCGCCGTGTAGTTCATCATTGCCGGAATTCGTGCCCGGGAAACGGCACCAAATATCACCGCTGCACTGATCGCCGCGTTGGGCAGCATCAGGCCAATTTTTTCACCCTTTTGGCTATATTTTTCAAGAATTCGCCCGACAAAAAGCGTCTTGGTTAGCAGTTTACGATACGTGTCCGGCGTGAAGTTAATGTCCTCTACGCAGTTTTTTCGGGCACCATAGCGGTCCAGCGCCGAAAGTAACGCTTCATACAGCGTTTCACGTGGACGCACGGCCATGCGGGCTTCCATCATGATTTGATGCAGCATTTCACCCGCCATCTTACGGCGATCGCGCGCGCGGGGCGCATCTGGCATCGGCAACGTTGTCGGCGGCAGAAGATGCAGCGTTATCTGCGGGAACAGACGCTGTTTAACCAGCCCTTTCAGTCTGCTGAAATACGTCAGCTCCGCTCCCTCGATACGCAGCGGTATAACGGTCGCTTTTGATTTTGCAGCCACAAAGGCAGCACCGTCGTAGATTTTCATCAGTGAACCGGTGACCGAAATACGCCCTTCCGGGAAAATGACCACCGGGCGACCCTGTTCAATCAGGCGCACCAGATGTTTGATCATCATGGGTTTGGTAGGATCGAGAGGAACAAAGTCAATCAGCGGCGCAAGCCGGCGCATAAACCACTTTTGGCTGATCGAGCTGTAAACCGCAAAAACCGGGCGACCGGGCAGAAAAAGCGCCAGCAGGATGCCATCGATAAAGGAAACATGGTTTGGCGTGATAAGGACGCGCTCACCAAAAAGTGATTGTGTATCACCAGTGACGCGGATACGAAAGAGGATACGGAATAAGGCACGGAAAAACCCAAGTAGCATTTCAACTTCCTTTGTCTGTCAGTTTTTAGGGTTACGCTAAATTGTGGCAGATTACACGAGAAGTGCTGGAGGGGCGACAGCTTAATCTGGACGAAAAAAAACCTGCGCATCCGCGCAGGTTGGTGCAAGAGATGAGTACGAAACCGTACAAAGAATTCTCACCAATCAATACCTCTGGGATCTTGATTGTGGCTGCTGGCATTCCGCTTCGCCAGCAGGAAAACGCAAGCGAATGAGCCTAAGTGCAACCAGGTGTTAATATTATCGGATGCTGTTACAGGTTGATGTTTCGGGCAAAAAAAACCTGCGTATAAACGCAGGTTGGTGTAAATCGTGTTAATCAACCGGAGCTGATTCCACCTATCAATACCTCTGGGATCTCGACTTTATCAATCCGCACTATTTCTTCACCAGCGGACAATCGCAACAGCCTGCCGCAAAGTGTAACTAAAGGTTCCGTTTGACATTATTCTGACACGCTTAACCGTGTAACGATTACACTCATTTCCCATGGGTTGCATCACGTTTGCGAAGTGTGATGTCGCGCAGGCCTTGAATGCATCATGCTTTTCCGCAACACTACTGCGTGTGTAAACGCTTACCCCCACAAGAAGGTATTAAATGGCGACAATTAAGGATGTGGCCCGTCTGGCCGGTGTTTCCGTCGCTACCGTCTCACGCGTGATTAATCACTCGCCGAAGGCCAGCGATGCTTCACGCCAGGCGGTACAAAGCGCAATGGAAAGCCTGAATTATCATCCCAACGCCAACGCTCGCGCGCTTGCCCAGCAATCAACAGAAACAGTAGGTCTGGTCGTCGGGGACGTCTCGGATCCGTTCTTCGGAGCCATGGTTAAAGCGGTCGAACAGGTTGCTTATCAAACGGGTAATTTCCTGCTGATTGGAAATGGCTACCATAACGAACAAAAAGAACGTCAGGCCATTGAACAGCTCATCCGCCATCGCTGCGCGGCACTCGTGGTACATGCCAAAGTCCTGCCGGATTCAGAGCTGCTGCACCTGATGAAACAAATTCCAGGTATGGTCCTGATCAACCGTATTATTCCGGGCTACGAAAAGCGTTGCGTCGCGCTGGATGACCGTTATGGAGCCTGGCTTGCCACACGCCACCTGATTCAGCAGGGTCATACCCGAATTGGCTATTTGTGTTCCAACCACCAGATTTCCGACGCCGAGGACCGCCTGCGGGGCTATTACGATGCGCTTCGTGAACACGGTCTCCCCTGCAACGATCGTCTGGTCACTTTTGCTGAGCCGGATGAAAGCGGTGGCGAACAGGCGATGACAGAGCTGCTGGGACGGGGACGCAATTTTACCGCCGTTGCCTGTTATAACGACTCAATGGCCGCTGGCGCGATGGGTGTGCTTAACGATAACGGGATTGATGTGCCAGAAGAGATTTCGTTGATCGGCTTCGATGATGTGCTGGTCTCACGCTACGTGCGTCCACGTCTGACGACCGTACGTTATCCGATTGTGACGATGGCAACGCAGGCCGCGGAACTGGCTCTCGCACTGGCAGATAAACGCCAGCCGCCAGATATCACGCATTTATTTAGCCCAACGCTAGTCCGTCGTCATTCCGTCGTGACACCAGCAGAACCCGTCAACGAATAGCGATACAGATGCACCGTTTTGTTCGGGTATTCCAGCCCATCACCGATGTAATGCCAGCCGTAGCGCTCGTAAAAATCGCGGCAGGCAGACCAGAGGTGAAGCTCGGAATATCCGGCGTGAACGGCGTAATCTTTAACGCAATCCTGTAGTTGACTCGCCAGCCCTTTTCCGCGCGCGGCCTCATCGACATACAGTGCTGCCAGCCACGGATAGAGGTCCTGGCGCGTGATCAAGTCGCAACGCCACAACCCCACGGTACCCAGTAAACGGTCATTATCGACCGCAACAAAGGTTAACGGCAACGCGCCGGGCTTCTGGCTATGGGCAATCACGCTGCTGAAAAACTCGCGCGGTACGCCCTCGCCAAATGCTTGCCAAAGCCAGTCAGTCACCTGCTCCGCGTGCTCAGGCACCTCGTAAAGAGGCAGAATATTCACACCAGTTTTCCCTGGAAAATGGGAACTGACTCAAAGAGATAGCCGTCAAAATCTGGCGCATCTTCGTCGGATAACTCCAGCAGGCTCTTTTTGATATTTTCCAGATGTTGCCACATCGCCTGCCATGCGCCCATCACGTCGCGCCGCCGCAGCGCCGCCAGAATCGTTTGCCTGTCGCCCAGCCATTTCAGACGGTAAGCGCGGCTGGCGATATGCACGTTGAACTGCTGCCACAGCGGGCTGCTGTCCATGTGATGCCAGACACTTTCGACGGTTGCCAGCAGCATCTGGTTTTGCGTGGCACCGGCCAGCACCAGATGAAACATCTTGTTGTTGTCCTGGCTATTGTCATTGGCAGCGATAGCGCGCTGCTCTTGCTCAATGATGCGGCGAAGATTGTCGATATCTGCGCGCGTTGCCATCCTGGCGGCAAAGGCGGCGATATTGCTTTCGAGCAGTTGCCGCGCCTGTAAAATTTCAAACGGGCCCACGTCACTATTTAAAAATCGTTCTTCTTCGTTTTCATGTTCTTCAGGAATACGCATCACGTAGACGCCAGAACCCTGGCGAATATCAACCGTCCCCTGAAGCTCCAGCATCAGCAAGGCTTCACGCACGATGGTGCGACTGACACCGTAGGTCTCAGCAATATTACGCTCAGGCGGCAAACGTGAGCCAACGGGATAGTGCCCCTGGATAATTTGCGCGCGCAAATCCTCGCCAATCTCCTGGTACTGTTTTTTTTCCGGTGGGACGACGGCCTTCTCCACGATTTCACCTGTACTGACTATGAGTTGATGCTCAAGCCGGGCATCCTCCCGACCAGTTTGTACGCTATTTTACCAGAACCCGCGTTGATTTAGCCTATTTCCATTCATCATCTATCGTCAGCGTCAGCGTCAGCG
>NZ_JCBAJB010000080.1:0-210 GCF_059766475.1 Enterobacter sp. SCRI0065
GGCATCCTGCGCGAAGGGCAAACAGTCACGCGCCAGCGTGTCACCGGCCATCACGATCTGCACACTGCCCGAATGCAGGCGCGGCGCTCAGGCTGCACCGGAAATCAGGGGGCATCTGCGCAGCAGTGCGCCCCGCCATCACCACGGCAGCGGCATCCTGCACGAAGGGCAAACAGTCACGCGCCAGCGTGTCACCGGCCATCACGATCT
>NZ_JCBAJB010000081.1:0-208 GCF_059766475.1 Enterobacter sp. SCRI0065
CCATCACGATCTGCACACTGCCCGAACGCTGGCGCAGCGCTCAGGCTGCACCGGAAATCAGGGGGCATCTGCGCAGCAGTGCGCCCCGCCATCACCACGGCAGCGGCATCCTGCGCGAAGGGCAAACGGTCACGCGCCAGCGTGTCACCGGCCATCACGATCTGCACACTGTCCGAACGCTGGCGCAGCGCTCAGGCTGCACCGGAAA
>NZ_JCBAJB010000008.1:0-175120 GCF_059766475.1 Enterobacter sp. SCRI0065
GAGTGCCCACACAGATTGTCTGATAAATTGTTAAAGAGCAGTGCAACGCGGCTTTCGCTCACCGTTGCGAGGTCCCGTATAATACGTTTTCCTCATTCAGAGTCAAGCGTTTATTTTCGCTTTTCTCCGTTGGTGTTCATCTCTGAACCCCGCTAACCCGGCGGCCTGTAAGCCGTTGTTCCGTGTCAGTGGAGGCGCATTATAGGGAGTTATTCTGAGGTGGCAAGAGGAAAATAAGAAATAATTTCCAACCGTGTTTTTTTTCACCAAAACCGTCTTTATCAAGCTACTAATTGCTCTATTTGGTGTATTTGCAGCCACAATCACATTCCAGATGGCATACTTAACAGCATGAACAAATAAGGAATATGAGTTATGCCCTTAAGCGCACAACAGCTGGCAGCACAAAAAAACCTATCTTATGTGTTAGCAGAAAAGCTGGCTCAGCGGATTCTGGTGGGAAAATATGCTCCCGGAAGCATTCTGCCAGGTGAAATGGAATTGGGCGAACAGTTTGGGGTAAGCCGTACCGCCGTTCGTGAAGCGGTAAAAACCTTAACCGCGAAAGGCATGGTTTTGCCACGACCGCGCATTGGCACGCGAGTCATGCCCCAGGGTAACTGGAACTTCCTCGATCAAGAATTGCTTTCATGGTGGATGACCGAAGAGAACTTCCATCAAGTCATCGACCATTTTCTGGTGATGCGAAGCAGCCTTGAACCTCAGGCGTGTTTACTCGCCGCTATGTTGGGGAGCGCAGAACAAAAAGCGCAGTTGAATACCTTGATGGAGGAAATGACCTTCCTGAAGAAGCATTTTAACCGCGAGCGCTGGATTGAAGTCGATATGGCATGGCATGAACATATCTATCACATGAGTGGTAATCCCTTCCTGACCTCATTTGCATCCCTGTTCCATTCTGTCTATCACACCTACTTTACTTCTATTACTCAGAATGAAGTGGTCAAACTGGATCAGCACCGGGCCATTGTGGATGCAATTCAGGATGGCGACGGCCAACGCGCGATGAAGGCGTGCCAGGCGCTACTGGCTGCCCCGAACCTTCAGCAGGAAAAAGAATGACCGAGAAAAAAGCGCGTAGTATGGCCGGGCTGCCATGGATTGCGGCGATGGCTTTCTTTATGCAAGCGCTAGATGCCACCATTCTGAATACCGCTTTACCGGCTATTGCCGAAAGCCTCAACCGTTCCCCGCTTGCGATGCAGTCCGCCATCATCAGCTATACGTTAACTGTCGCGATGCTGATCCCGGTTAGCGGTTGGCTGGCTGACCGCTTCGGTACACGTCGAGTGTTTATGCTTGCCGTCACGCTATTTACGTTGGGTTCACTGGCCTGCGCGCTTTCGACATCATTAACTGAACTCGTTATGTTTCGTGTATTGCAGGGTATCGGTGGCGCAATGATGATGCCGGTGGCGCGCCTTGCGCTGTTGCGGGCCTATCCGCGCAGCGAACTGTTGCCTGTCCTCAATTTTGTCACGATGCCCGGACTGGTCGGCCCTATTCTCGGCCCGGTACTGGGTGGGGTATTAGTCACCTGGGCCAGTTGGCACTGGATATTCCTGATTAACATCCCGATTGGCGTTGCTGGTCTGTGCTATGCCCGTAAATATATGCCGAACTTCACCACGCCAAGGCGCAGTTTCGATATGGGGGGATTTTTTCTGTTCGGCGTGAGCCTGGTGATGTTCTCCATCGGCATGGAGTTATTCGGTGAGAGGATCGTCGCAACCTGGATGGCATTATTGATTATCGCGACCAGCGTTCTTCTTTTTCTTCTATATATACGTCATGCACGTCGTCACCCCACGCCGCTCATTTCACTCTTATTGTTCAAAACCCGAACCTTCTCGGTTGGGATTGCCGGGAATATCGCCTCGCGGCTTGGCACCGGCTGCGTCCCGTTTTTGATGCCGCTGATGTTGCAGGTAGGATTTGGTTATCCGGCATTAATCGCCGGAATCATGATGGCACCCACCGCGGTTGGCTCCATTCTGGCGAAATCGATGGTCACGAAAATTCTGCGTGGGCTCGGCTATCGTAAGACGCTGGTTGGAATCACGGTATTCATCGGTGCGATGATTGCGCAGTTCTCTTTGCAGTCCTCCGCCCTACCGGTCTGGATGCTGATTTTGCCACTCTTTATATTAGGAATGGCGATGTCGATTCAATTCACATCCATGAACACCATTAGTCTGGCTGACCTGACGGATGAAAACGCCAGCGGGGGGAACAGCGTTCTGGCCGTCACCCAACAGCTTTCGATCAGTTTAGGTGTTGCGGTGAGCGCAGCGGTGCTACGCGTTTATGAAGGTATGGAAGGCACGAACACCGTCGAACAATTCCACTACACATTTATTACCATGGGGGCAATTACGGTAGTCTCCGCGCTGGTATTTATGCTGCTGAAACCGAAAGACGGTCGAAACCTGATTAAAGATCGCCACCAGCCGAAACCGAACCGCGTTCAATCAGAACAGGAGTAAGTTGCAAACGCTGCTGCTGTAGTGCGGGTTGCGCCATCCGATGAATCAACACGTCGATTGCCAACTCGCCCAGCTCATCTTTAGGTTGATGAATCGTGGTGAGCGGTGGCGTCATGAAGCGCGCGAGTTCAATATCGTCGTAGCCGATAATGGCCATATCTTGCGGGACGCATAAACCAGCCTGATATAAGGCCTGATAAGCACCAAATGCCATCGCATCGTTACCGATAAATACCGCCTGCGGGCGCAGCGCTTGCGTCAGCAGTTTTTGCATAGCTTCGAAACCACCGTTAAATTCAAAATCAGCGGTAATTTGATAGCCATCATGCACAGGCAGGCCAGCACGATCCATGGCCGCGAGATACCCTTCCTGACGAAGGCGCGCCGGCGTTTTATCCAGCGGTCCTGTAATGCAGGCGATGCGGCGGTAGCCTTTGTCGATGAGGTGCTGCGTCGCCATATCGCCACCAAGCAACGAGTTATCCTGAATCAGATCGCTGGTGCCATCAAACGGGGCCCAGTCCATCATGACGGTCGGAACAGAAGGATAGCGCTGCATGATCTCTTTTGATGGCTGGTGTGTTTCTGTGCAAAGCAAAAGCAATCCATCGACGCGTTTTTGCATAAGCGTTTCGAGATTACGATTCATGCGTTGCTCATCACCTTCTGTATTACACAGCACCAGGCTATAACCGCGCTCAAAACAGCTGCGCTCAACGCCGCGCACAAGTTCTGAATAGAAGGGGTTGGTACTGGCGGTGATCAGCATACCGATGGTATGCGTCTGATTAAGCTTGAGGCTGCGTGCCAGCGCCGAAGGAGCGTAGTTAAGGTCTTTTATTGCCGCGTCGACTTTCTCACGTATCGCGTCACTCACAAACCGATCGTTATTAATGACGTGAGAAACCGTCGAGGTAGAAACGCCCGCCACGCGGGCGACATCTTTCATTGTGGCCAAGCGTTACCCCTGCTGACTCAAAAATTCATCAATCTCTTTGCGCCATGGAACTGAGGGCTGAGCACCTTTGCGTGTAACCGCAATAGCAGCAGCGGCATGTGCAAAACGAATGGCATCATTCATGGGCTTGCCTTCCAGCAGTGCTGTTACCAGCGCACCGTTGAAAGTATCCCCCGCCGCAATAGTATCAATCGCTTTGACCTTAAAGCCCGGAACACGACGACCTTCACCGTTGGCGCTCACCCATACACCGCGGCTACCCAACGTGATGATGACGGTATCGATACCTTTGTCATGCAGGACCTTGGCTGCACGCGCGGCATCGTCATCGTTTTCGACGCGAATCCCCGTGAGCTTTTCAGCTTCGGTTTCATTAGGCGTAATAATGTCCACCAGCCCCAACAACTCGTCTGATAATACACGGGCAGGAGCCGGATTAAGTACAACACACGTATGATTTTCATGCGCAATTTTGGCTGCAGCCAGAACGCTTTCTACCGGAGATTCCAGCTGCATCAGCAGGGCTTCGGCATTCGCAATAAGGTTGCGCTGGGCATCGACACGTTCAATATTCAGTGCCGCGTTTGCTCCCGCGTGAATACCGATAACATTCTCACCTTCGGCATTGACGAATATCAGCGCCACGCCGGTTGATTCGCCTTCTACCACGCTCACTGGCGCAATATCGATATTGTCACTGACCAGCTGTTTACGAACGCGCTCACCGGTATCGTCACTTCCCGTACAGGCGATAAAGGCGATATTTGCCCCACTGCGTCCGGCAGCGACGGCCTGGTTTGCGCCTTTGCCGCCGAATGCCACCTGGTATTGATGACCGGTGACGGTTTCGCCAGGCGTCGGGAAAGTTTCAAGGTTAAGAATGTGATCGGCATTAATACTGCCAAGGACGACGAGGTTGCCTGCGGTTTTCATGTTTGGGGATCCAGTAAAGATCGCCACCGGTATGACCCGGTGGCGTATGCCACACTTTTCTTTATATTTTGTCCCTCAGGCAACCAGCGACTGCCTGAGTCGACTATTACTGCTTGATGACCAGCTTCAGGTCAACCGGATATTTAGCCTGAACCTTTTCGCCCTTCAGCACTTTATCTGCAGTTTCAACGCCGGTTGCACCGATCTGCTCTGGCAACTGAGCGATAGTCGCAGACAGTTTGCCATCATTGACCGCTTTTTCACCATCTGGTGTGCCGTCAAAACCAACAACCATCACGTCGGATTTACCCGCAGTTTGCAGCGCACGCAGTGCGCCCAGTGCCATTTCATCGTTCTGAGCGAATACCGCCTGCACGTCAGGATGTGCGGTCAGCAGGTTCTGCATTACGTTCAGACCTTTAGTGCGGTCGAAATCTGCGGGCTGGCTGGCCAGAACGTTAAATTTGTGCGCCGCAACAGCCTGCTGGAAGCCTTCGCCACGCTCGCGCGCTGCGGAAGTTCCGGCAATACCCTGCAGTTCGATAACTTTCGCACCTTCACCGGCTTTCTTCGCGATGTAGTCACCCGCGATTTTACCGCCCAGCACGTTATCAGAAGCAATGTGGCTCACCACTTCGCCTTTAGAAGCCTGGCGGTCCAGCGTGATGACCGGGATTTTCGCCTGGTTTGCCATCTTCACGGCATTGCCAACAGCGTCAGAATCCGTTGGATTAATTAACAGAATTTTGGTGCCGCGAACGGTCAAGTCCTGAACGTTTGCCAGCTCTTTTGCTGGGTTGTTCTGTGAATCCAGAATCACCAGGTTGTAACCCAGTTTATCCGCTTCTTTCTGCGCGCCATCCTTCAGGGAGACGAAGAACGGGTTGTTCAGCGTGGAGACGACCAGCGCGATGGTATCTTTCGCCATTGCGTTAGCACTCACAGTAGCGCTCAGCGCTACAGCTGAAACCAGGGTAGCCAGTTTTTTCATGTTCATATCAAAGATGTCCTGTAGTGTCGTCAGTTACTGTTTTTTGTTGTCTACCAGTACCGCCAGCAAAATCACCACCGCTTTAACGATCATCTGGTAATAGGAGGAAACACCTAATAAATTCAAACCATTATTCAGGAAGCCGAGAATCAGTGCGCCGATCAAGGTCCCAACAATGCGACCTTTACCACCCGCCAGACTCGTCCCCCCCAACACTACCGCCGCAATCGCATCCAGCTCGTAACCTGTACCCGCCGTCGGTTGTGCAGAAGAAAGACGTGCCACTTCAATAATGCCCGCCAGTGATGCCAACAGGCCGCACAGCGAATAAACGATAATTTTGACTTTGTTCACGCTGATGCCGGACAGACGCGTTGCCGCCTCATTACCGCCCAGCGCATAAATATAGCGACCCAAACGGGTGTGATGCAGCATGTACCACGCGGCCAGGAACACGATACCCATGATCCACACCGGCGTCGGGATACCCAGCGGACGGCCAATACCGAACCAGCCAAACACATCCGCATTGTCAGTAAAGCCCGTGTTGACCGGGCTACCGTTGGTGTAGACCATGGTGACACCGCGCAGTAGCAGCATCATCACTAACGTCGCGATAAATGCCTGCACACGCCCTTTTGCCACAATCACACCGGTCACGGCACCAATTGCCGCACCTAATGCCAGCGCAGCTGCAACGGCCACCAGCGCGTTAACTTCGATCCCTACAATCGAAGCCGCAACCGCGCCGG
Source organism: Enterobacter sp. SCRI0065 (assembly GCF_059766475.1). Classification (NCBI taxonomy): domain Bacteria; kingdom Pseudomonadati; phylum Pseudomonadota; class Gammaproteobacteria; order Enterobacterales; family Enterobacteriaceae; genus Enterobacter; species Enterobacter sp. SCRI0065. The sequence continues at coordinate 6,142 of NZ_JCBAJB010000008.1, forward strand.
TGAGCGCCAGCAGGGAACCGACGGACAGATCGATACCCGAGGTCAAAATTACCAGCGTCATCCCAACTGCCATAATGGCGTTCACGGAGGTCTGCTGAAGAATGTTGAACAGGTTATTGACGGTAAAAAAGTTCGGGCTCATGGTCGAAACCACTGCAATTAGCACCAGAAGCGCAATCAGCGATTTTTGTTCCAACAGCCATGCCTTTGTGAAATAGCGGCGACCAGAAACAGCCTGGGTAGTCATCTTCTTACTCCTGATTCACGCGATTAAGCTTGCCCACAGCGGCAGCCATCAGAACTTCCTGGGTGGCCTGCTCGCGAGTGAATTCACCGCCGAGATGCCCTTCATGCATAACGATAATGCGATCGCTCATGCCTAATACTTCTGGCATCTCAGAGGAGACCAGAATGATGCTCAGGCCGTCAGCCTTAAATTGGTTGATGAGCTGATAAATTTCTTTCTTGGCACCGACGTCCACACCACGGGTGGGTTCATCGAGGATCAAGACTTTTGGACGCGTCATCAGGCCACGTGCAATCGCCACTTTTTGTTGATTGCCGCCGGAAAGCAGACCAATCGCCTGCTCCATGGAAGGCGTTTTCACATTAAAGAGGCGGATGAAATCGCTAACGGCCTGCTGTTCGTCCTTATGCTTAATCCCACCGCCGTTGCGGCTGAAATAGCGCAGCGCCGTCAGCGACATGTTCTCTTTCACCGACATGCCCAGCACTAAACCATCACGCTTACGATCTTCAGAGATATAGACGATGCCGTTTGCCAGCCCATCCTGCGGAGAGCGGGTGACCACTTCATGACCGTTGAGCGTGACGTAACCGCTGGTTCTCGGCAACGCACCGTACAGCACTTTCATCAGTTCGGTACGACCCGCCCCCATCAAACCCGCCACGCCCAGGATTTCGCCCTGACGTAAGGTGAAGGAGACGTTATTGACGCCCGGACCACACAGGTTATCGACCTTCAGGCGGATTTCACCCGGTGATTTATCCAGGCGCGGATATTGATCTTCAAGCTTGCGCCCCACCATCATTTCAATGAGCGAATCTTCCGTAAGCGTCGCCACCTCACGCTCGGCAATAAATTGCCCGTCGCGGAACACGGTAACGTCATCGCAAATCTCGAAGATCTCTTTCATACGGTGGGAGATATAGACAATCCCGCGCCCCTGCGATTTCAGCTCGCGGATCGCACGGAACAATGATTCGGTTTCGGTATCGGTCAGCGCATCGGTCGGTTCATCCATGACGATGACCTTTGACTCGAAGCTCAACACCTTGGCGATTTCCACCATCTGCTGATCGCCGATAGACAAATCGCCAACCAGACGATCGCTTTTAAAGCGCAGATTCAGCCGGGCCAGCAGCTTGTCAGCTTCGGCATACATCGTTTTCCAGTCGATTTTGCCAAAGCGGCCAACAAATTCACGCCCCAGGAAAATGTTTTCCGCAATGCTCAGCTGCGGGATCAGGTTTAACTCCTGATGGATAATGCCGATGCCAGCTTCCTGAGACGATTTTGGACCGTTGAAGGTGGTTTCTTTCCCCAGCCACAGCAGCGAACCGGCGTCGCGAGCATATATTCCGGTCATGACTTTCATCATGGTGGATTTGCCTGCGCCGTTTTCACCCACCAGCGCCATCACGCGCCCGGGGTATACGTTGATTGCCGCGCCGGAGAGGGCTTTTACGCCCGGGAACGACTTATCGATCCCTTTGAGTTGCAATAATGCGTCCATGATGGCCTCAGAACGTGACGCCAGCACAGAGAATGATATTCGCATACGGGGAGCATTCCCCGCTGCGAATCACCGCCTGACTGTCTGCGGTTTGTTGTTTGAACTGCTCGTGCGTTGTGTAACGAATTTCTATGGTGTTTCCCTGGTGTTGTTGCAGCTGCTCTATGTGTCCGAGCAACGTTTCGTGGAGTTGCGGATTATGTTGTTTGATTTCCGTCGCGAGAATGGCCGTTTCAACCTGCATCTCCGCCGTTACCACACCCAGTACCTGCATAAACGAAGGAACGCCCTGCGTTAATGCCATATCAATACGAGTTGTGCTGCGCGGAACCGGTAAGCCTGCATCGCAAACCACCAGCGTATCGGTATGTCCAAGACGGGAGATAACCGATGAGATTTCAGAATTGAGTACCGTGCCTTTCTTCATTTTCTTGCTCCACTAGCGAAACGTTTCGCTGAAAAGAGTGTAGCTGCAAGAGTGTTCAGAAAACCATCATGACGTAACAGATTTGTGATCGGCGTCGAAACGTTTCGCTAAGTGAAATGTAGAGAAGGTAAATGCAAAACGGTAACCCATTGGTTACCGTTTTTTAGGTTTGCGCCCTCTCCCGTGGGAGAAGGCATCAGGCGGCACAATCAATTAAATCTCGACCTGCGTACCCAGCTCAATCACGCGGTTAGGCGGGATCTCGAACTGGTCAGGCGCGCGCAGGGCGTTGCGCTGTAGGATGAGATACAGCTTCCCACGAAGACGCAGATACCACGGACGTTTGCCAACGATAAGCGACTCGTGCGACATGAAGAACGACGTTTCCATCATTCGACAGCTTAACCCTTCCAGACCACAGCGATGGAACACCTCTTCTACGTTTGGCGTTTCACGCCAGCCGTAGCTTGCCACCACGCGCCAGAAGGTAGGAGAAAGCTGCTCAATCTGCACGCGACGAACGTTATGCACATACGGCGCATCTTCGGTCCTCAGCGTCAGAAGGATCACCCGCTCGTGCAGCACTTTGTTGTGCTTGAGGTTATGCATCAGCGCAAACGGAATGACCTTTTGGGCGCGAGACATATAGACCGCGGTACCCGGCACGCGAACCGGCGGAGATTTTTCCAGTGAGGCAATCATCGCTTCAAGGGAATTACCGTGTTCATGCATCCGACGCAGCAGGCGGAAGCGTTCGCTCTTCCAGGTGGTCATCACAATGAACATCACCAGACCCAGCGTCAGTGGCAGCCAGCCGCCGGAGACAATCTTATCCAGGTTCGCTGAGAACAATGGCACATCAATACACAGTAATCCGACCAGAATCAGCGCCACCAGGAATTTGTTCCAGTGCCAGTTCCGGTACGCGACGGTGGTGGACAAAATCGACGTCAACACCATGGTGCCCGTTACCGCAATACCGTACGCCGCCGCCAGGTTGCTGGAATGTTCAAAGCTGACAATCACAATCACCACGGCAAAGTAGAGCAGCCAGTTAATGAAAGGAATGTAGATCTGCCCGGATTCCATTTCCGAGGTATGAATAATACGCATCGGAGACAGATAGCCCAAACGTACCGCCTGACGGGTCAGGGAGAACACGCCAGAAATGACCGCCTGAGAGGCGATTACCGTCGCCAGGGTAGCGAGGATCAGCATCGGTACCAGCGCCCAGTCTGGCGCCAGCAGGAAGAACGGGTTTTTGATAGCCTCGGGGTGTTTCAGCAGCAGCGCCCCCTGGCCAAAGTAGTTCAGCACCAGAGAAGGCAGCACCACGGTAAACCACGCGATTCGAATCGGCAGCTTGCCAAAGTGGCCCATATCCGCGTATAGCGCTTCGACACCGGTAATAGAAAGCACGACCGCGCCCAATGCCACAAACGATACGGTTTTGTATTCCAGGAAGAAGTTAACGGCCCAGATCGGGTTCAGCGCTTGCAGCACTTCCGGATTGGCAATAATGCTGCGCAACCCCAGCGCTGCCAGAACCAGGAACCAGGTCAGCATAATAGGGGCGAATAGCTTACCGACCAGCCCGGTACCATGCTTCTGAATCGCAAACAGCAGGGTGAGAACAATAATCGCGAGCGGAACCACCCATGTATCCAGCTGCGGGGCGATAATCTCAAGCCCCTCTATCGCCGATAGAACCGAGATAGCCGGCGTGATCACTACTTCACCATAGAAGAAGCTGCCGCCAATTAAGCCGATAATCACCAGGAATGACGTCATTTTGGCAGACGTGTTGCGCCCTGCCAGAGACATTAGCGTCAGGATCCCCCCTTCACCGGCGTTGTCCGCGCGCATGACGAAAGAGAGATACTTTAAGGAAACCACCAGAATCAGCAGCCAAAAGATAAGTGACAAAAAGCCAAAAACGGCGTCACGTTCAACACCAAATCCAAACTGACCGGACAGACATTCGCGAAGCGTATAAAGCGGGCTGGTGCCGATATCACCGTACACAACCCCAATTGCCGCAAGCGTTATAGCGCGTAATGATTGCTTATTATCAGTGCTCATAGACTAGTCTTTTCGTTATATAACAAATGTGTGCTTAGTCCCTTGGCCCACAAAAAGGCGCACAGTATGCACGATTAATCGCAAGATCGTATCCTTAAATGCAACCGCGTTAATGTAGCGCAAAGAAAATAGCGCCGCACTTCAGTCTATTACCAGCCCATGCCGAAACGTCTATACTCGCTTCAAATAGCCGCGATGACGGTGAAAGGACGCAAAACAATTATGGCTCACTCACATTTATTAGCAGAAAGAATTTCCCGTCTCAGCAGCGCGCTGGAGAAAGGCCTTTACGAGCGTGGCCATGCTATTCGCTTGTGTTTGCTGGCAGCGTTGAGCGGCGAAAGCGTTTTCTTGCTGGGGCCTCCCGGCATCGCAAAAAGCCTGATAGCCAGAAGGCTTAAATTTGCCTTCCAGAATGCGCGCGCTTTCGAATATCTGATGACGCGATTTTCCACGCCGGAAGAGGTTTTCGGTCCGCTTTCTATTCAGGCCTTAAAAGATGAAGGCCGCTATCAACGTTTGACGGCCGGTTACCTTCCCGAAGCTGAAATCGTTTTTCTTGATGAGATATGGAAAGCCGGCCCGGCGATTCTGAATACGCTGCTGACGGCGATCAACGAACGTCGTTTTCGTAACGGCGCGTTTGAAGAAAAAATCCCGATGCGACTGCTGGTGGCTGCCTCCAACGAATTACCGGAAGCAGACGGTAGCCTGGAAGCGTTATATGACCGCATGCTCATCCGCCTGTGGCTGGATAAAGTGCAGGATAAAGGGAATTTCCGATCCCTGCTGATAAGCCAACAGGATGAAAACGAAAACCCGGTTGCCCCTTCACTACAGGTAACAGATGAAGAGTACCAACAGTGGCAGCAGGATATCGGCAAAATCAAATTGCCTGATGCGGTATTCGAGCTGATCTACATGCTACGTCAGCAGTTGGATTTAGTGCCTTCCGCCCCTTATGTATCCGACAGACGCTGGAAAAAAGCGATTCGACTGCTGCAGGCCAGCGCGTTATTCAGCGGACGTGATTCCGTTGCGCCTATCGATCTTATTTTGCTGAAAGACTGCCTGTGGCACGACGCGGAAGGCATGAACCTGATGCAGCAGCAGCTTGATGTATTGATGACCGGACACGCCTGGGAGCAGCAGGCTATGCTCAACCGATTGGGAACTATCACCCAGCGGCGAATCCAGCTCCAACAGCAGCAAAGTGACAAAACCGCGTTAAAAGTGAGTCGTCTCGGAGGCATGTTCGCGCGCAAGCCGCATTATGAATTACCCGCCGATTTGACTGAGACATCACTGACGTTATTACTCCAGCAGCCGCTTAAGCTACACGATATGCAGGTCGTTCATATTACCGTTGAGCGCGAAGCGCTGGCGGTATGGCTGGATAAAAGCGGCGAGATCCGCGGTAAGTTAAACGGTATCGGCTTTGCGCAAGTTCTGAATATAGAAGTGGATACCAGTTTGCATTTGGTTATCCGCGATGTGAGTTTGCAGGGATCGCGCCTTGCGCTGCCGGGAAATGCCGCGGACAGCGTGCCGGAAGAGATAAAACAGCAGTTGGAAGCGCTGGATACCGAATGGCATCAGCAGCATACGCGCTTTAGCGATCAGCAAAAATGTCTGTTTATTCATAGCGACTGGCTAGGTCGTATCGAAGCCAGCCTGCAGGATGTCAGCGCGCAGATCAAACAGGCGCGTCAATGCTAACGCTGGATACGCTCAACATGATGTTGGCCGTTGGTGAAGAAGGACTCATCGAAGAAGTCGTCATTACTCTTCTGGCTTCTCCGCAACTGGCGGCTTTCTTTGAAAAGTTTCCTCGTATCAAAAAAGCCGTGACCGATGATCTTCCGCGCTGGCGAGATAGCTTGCGCAGAAGATTAAAAGAAACGGAGGTCCCACCCGAACTGACCGAAGAGGTGAGCGGCTACCAGGAATGCCAGCGGCTCTCTACTCCACAATTTATCGTACAGTTGCCGCAGATCCTGACGCTGCTCGATAAAGTACATTCCCCGTATGCCAGTCAGGCCCGCAAGCTGGTCTCGGACAACGCCACCTTTACCTCTGCCCTACATACTTTGTTTTTACAACGCTGGCGGCTCAGCCTGGTGGTGCAGGCCACTTCTCTCAATCAACAACTTCTGGAAGAGGAACGCGAACAGTTGCTCAGCGAAGTTCAGGAGAGGATGACGTTAAGCGGCCAGCTTGAGCAGGTGCTGGTTGAAAATGAAAATGCGGCAGGTCGTCTGTGGGACATGAGCGCCGGGGAGTTCAAACGCGGCGACTATCAGTTGATCGTGAAATACGGTGATTTTCTGACGCAGCAGCCCGAACTCATGCAACTTGCTGAACAGCTTGGTCGTTCGCGAGAAGCGAAGTCGGTGCCAAAGAAAGACGCACCGATGGAAACCTTTCGCACCCTGGTGCGAGAACCGGCAACCGTGCCGGAACAGGTCGATGGTTTACAGCAAAGCGATGATATTTTGCGCCTGTTGCCCACCGAACTGGCTACGCTGGGTATGACTGAACTGGAGTATGAGTTTTACCGTCGGCTGGTGGAAAAACAGCTTCTGACTTATCGACTGCATGGGGAATCCTGGCGAGAAAAAATCAGCCAACGCCCGGTTATCCATCAGGATTTTGATGAGCAGCCACGCGGGCCGTTTATCGTCTGTGTCGATACATCAGGTTCGATGGGTGGTTTCAACGAGCAATGTGCTAAAGCCTTCTGCCTGGCGCTGATGCGCGTCGCGCTCGCTGACCGCCGCCGATGCTTTATCATGTTGTTTTCCAGCGAAGTGATAGGCTACGAACTGACGGGGAAACAGGGTATCGAGCAGGCAATTCGCTTTTTAAGCCAGCGCTTTCGCGGCGGCACGGATATCGCCAGCTGTTTTCGCTCCATCATAGAACGTATGCAGGGCGGTGACTGGTACGACGCGGATGCAGTCGTCATTTCAGATTTTATTGCCCAGCGACTACCGGATGACGTGGTCAATAAAGTGAAGGAGTTACAGCGAGTTCACCAGCATCGGTTTCACGCGGTCGCCATGTCCGCACATGGAAAACCCGGCATCATGCGCATCTTCGATCATATCTGGCGCTTTGATACCGGGTTACGGAGTCGTCTTATCAGGCGATGGAAACGTTAATTAAAGCAGAGCATCAACGCTTGCACGGACCTGCTGCGGCCATACGCCACACTGAACCTGGCCGATATGGGACAGTTGCAGCAATAGCATGGTCAAACGAGACTGACCGATACCACCGCCAATCGTCTGCGGCATTTCACCGCGCAGCAGTGCCTGATGCCACTCCAGCTTCAGGCGATCTTCATCACCGGTAACGGAAAGCTGACGTTTCAGCGCCTCTGCATCCACGCGGATCCCCATAGAAGACAGTTCAAACGCGTCCTCCAGAATCGGGTTCCACACCAAAATGTCGCCGTTCAATCCTGCCAATTCGCTTTCACCCGCCGTGCTCCAGTCATCATAATCCGGGGCGCGTACATCGTGACGTTTACCATCGGACAGTTTGCCGCCGATACCGATCAGGAACACGGCGCCCAGCTCTTTAGCGATCGCTCGCTCGCGGCCTTTGGCATCCAGATCCGGGAAACGGCTCAGCAGATCCTGGCTATGAACAAAGTGGATCGTTTCTGGCAGGAACGGTGCCAGTCCGAACGCTTTGCTTACTGCTTCTTCGGTTGATTTGATGCCGGCATAGATCGCCTCTACCGTAGATTTCAGTGTCCCCACATGACGCTCGCCATCACCCATGACGCGCTCCCAGTCCCACTGGTCAACGTATACAGAGTGAATCGGTGTCAGGCGGTCTTCATCGGGGCGGAGGGCTTTCATGTGCGTGTAAAGCCCTTCGCCTGCGCTGAAGTCGTGTTGTCCCAGGGTTTGGCGCTTCCACTTTGCCAGTGAGTGAACCACTTCGAACTGGGCCTCTGGCAGTGTTTTCACTTTCACCTGTACCGCTTTTTCGCAACCAGACAGGTTGTCCTGCGTCCCATCACCTACACGGCTGAGGATCGGTGCCTGTACTTCAATCAGACCCAGCTTCTCTTCCAGCTGACGTGAAAAATGGGATTTAACGAAACTGATCTGGCGTTGTTTTGCGATGTAAGCGGTTTTCATTTTTATTACTCCTGCGTCCTGTTGGTATTGATTAAGCAACAGAAACGGGTGCCAATTCAATAATCCAGCAACAAAAAGCCTGCTTCACTTTTGATTCAACAAAATATGACGCTAAAATAGAACGACTCACTAATCTACATAAGAAAAAGCTATGGAAAATTATCAAATCGACAATCTGGACCGCGGCATCCTGGAGGCATTAATGGCCAATGCCCGTACCGCTTATGCCGAACTGGCCAAACAATTTGGCGTCAGCCCCGGCACCATTCACGTGCGTGTAGAGAAAATGAAGCAGGCGGGAATCATTACCGGCGCGCGGATTGACGTCAGTCCTAAGCAGCTGGGTTACGACGTGTGCTGCTTTATTGGCATTATTCTCAAAAGTGCAAAAGATTACCCTTCGGCACTGGCAAGGTTAGAGAGCCTGGAAGAAGTCACTGAGGCCTATTACACGACCGGCCACTACAGCATCTTTATTAAGGTGATGTGCCGATCGATCGACGCCCTGCAACAGGTACTTATCAACAAGATCCAAACAATTGATGAAATTCAGTCCACCGAGACGCTGATCTCCCTGCAGAACCCCATCATGCGTACCATCCGCCCTTAACGTCGCTATTTAATTACCACATTTTCCACAGGTAGATCCCAGCTCGCTCACAGCGTACAATGATCCTCTCTATATATGAGCGAGCGATCATGGCAGACATTACTCTTATCAGTGGCAGTACTCTTGGCGGTGCGGAATATGTAGCAGAGCACCTGGCGGAAAAGCTCGAAGACGCTGGGTTTTCAACCGAAACGCTGCATGGACCGTTGCTGGAAGATCTCCCAACCGATGGGATCTGGCTGCTGATCACCTCTACTCACGGCGCTGGGGACATTCCGGACAACCTGCAACCGCTTTATGACGAACTGCAGGAACAACAGCCGAGCCTTGCAAACGTGCGCTTTGGTGCAATAGGTATTGGCAGCCGCGAATATGACACCTTTTGCGGTGCTATAGAGAAAGTCGAAGCCGCGATCGCGTCTTGTGGGGCAAAACAGATAGGCGAAACGCTGAAGATCAACATCCTCGATCACGACATTCCGGAAGATCCAGCCGAAGAATGGGTGAGTAAATGGATAAATTTACTCAAAAACGATTAAAGATCGTGCGATCAGATGTGGATAAGTCTGGTTAAAACCTTGGGTTAAGCGGTAGTTATCCAAAGAATAACTCTTGTGTTCTTTTTGAGCTGTGGATAACTGGTCGATCTAACCCCAGCTTATACTGTCCAGGATCACCGATCATTCACAGCAAACGATCCTTTCTAACCTCATGATCTTTATTATGAGATCCCGCTTATCCACAGAAGTCGGCGATCCTAATAAGAGATCATAGTAAAACAGATCTCTAAATAAGAAGATCTTCTTTTTAATAGCCAAGATCCCAATGCTTTCTCGAAAGACTAAACTTGAGTAGAATCCACGGCCCGGGCTTAAATCCATTATCAAACCGCTTTACGCAAGGCAGGAAAGCATGTTTTATCAGGATCCTTTTGACGTCATCATCATTGGCGGGGGTCATGCAGGCACTGAGGCCGCGATGGCCGCAGCGCGTATGGGTCAACAGACTCTGCTTTTGACACACAATATCGACACGCTGGGACAAATGTCCTGTAATCCGGCGATTGGCGGCATTGGGAAAGGACACCTGGTAAAAGAAGTCGATGCGCTGGGCGGCTTAATGGCCACAGCGATCGATCATGCCGGCATTCAGTTTAGGATACTAAACGCGAGCAAAGGGCCAGCCGTTCGTGCCACTCGAGCTCAGGCAGACCGCGTGTTGTACCGCCAGGCCGTACGCACTGCGCTGGAAAACCAACCGAACCTGATGATCTTCCAGCAGGCGGTAGAAGATCTTATCGTTGAGAACGATCGCGTCGTCGGCGCAGTGACCCAAATGGGGCTGAAATTCCGCGCCAAATCGGTTGTGCTGACAGTGGGTACCTTCCTCGATGGCAAGATCCACATTGGTCTCGATAATTACAGCGGTGGCCGTGCAGGCGATCCGCCATCCATTTCGCTGTCTCGTCGTTTGCGTGAATTGCCTCTTCGTGTGAGTCGCCTGAAAACCGGTACGCCACCGCGTATCGATGCGCGTACGATTGATTTCAGCGTGCTGGCAAAACAGCATGGCGACACTCCGCTGCCGGTCTTCTCGTTCATGGGCAATGTTTCCCAACATCCGCAGCAGGTACCGTGTTACATCACGTATACCAACGAGAAAACCCATGAGGTGATCCGCAATAACCTCGATCGCAGCCCGATGTATGCTGGGGTGATCGAAGGGATCGGTCCGCGTTATTGCCCGTCGATCGAAGACAAGGTCATGCGTTTTGCCGATCGTAACCAGCACCAGATCTTCCTGGAGCCAGAAGGCCTGACCTCTAACGAAATTTATCCGAATGGCATCTCCACCAGCCTGCCGTTCGATGTTCAGATGCAAATTGTACGTTCAATGCAGGGCATGGAGAACGCAAAAATTGTTCGTCCCGGCTACGCCATTGAGTACGATTTCTTCGACCCACGCGATCTCAAACCAACTCTGGAAAGCAAATTCATCGAGGGTCTGTTCTTTGCGGGTCAAATTAACGGCACGACAGGCTACGAAGAAGCTGCTGCGCAAGGTCTACTCGCCGGTCTGAACGCTGCTCGCTTCTCAGCGGAAAAAGAGGGCTGGGCACCACGTCGCGATCAGGCCTACCTGGGCGTACTGGTCGACGACCTCAGTACCATGGGTACAAAAGAGCCGTACCGTATGTTCACTTCTCGGGCGGAATACCGTCTGATGCTGCGTGAAGACAACGCCGATCTACGACTGACTGAGATGGGTCGTGAGCTGGGTCTGGTTGATGACCAGCGTTGGGCACGTTTCAACGAAAAGCTGGAACGTATCGAAAGCGAGCGTCAGCGTCTGAAGTCAACCTGGGTTAACCCTACTACCCATTCAATTGCTCAAGTAAACGCTCACTTAACTGCGCCGCTCTCACGAGAAGCAAGCGGTGAGGATTTGTTACGTCGCCCGGAGATGACTTACGAAAATCTGGTACAGATGACGCCGTTCGCGCCGGGTCTGGACGACGCAGAGGCTGCTGAGCAGGTCGAAATTCAGGTGAAGTACGAAGGTTACATCGCGCGTCAGCAGGATGAAATTGAAAAACAACAGCGCAATGAGAATACGCTGTTACCGGCTACGCTAGATTATCGACTGGTGAACGGCTTATCCAACGAGGTCATCGCAAAGCTGAACGATCACAAACCTTCATCCATCGGTCAGGCGTCACGTATTTCTGGCATCACGCCAGCAGCAATTTCCATTCTGCTGGTGTGGCTGAAAAAACAGGGTATGCTGCGCCGCAGCGCTTAAGTATTTGATAGTTGGCCCGATAAAACGTGTTTATTATCGGGCCTGCACCCATCTCAACAGGTAATCACTGTGCTCAACAAACTTTCTCGTCTGCTTGACGAAGCCGGTATTTCGCTCACCGATCACCAGAAAAATCAGCTGGTGGCGTATGTCGATATGCTGAACAAATGGAACAAAGCGTATAACCTCACCTCAGTACGCGATCCCAACGAGATGCTGATCCGCCATATTCTCGATAGCATCGTGGTTGCGCCGCATCTTCATGGCGAACGTTTTATCGATGTCGGGACAGGTCCTGGTCTGCCGGGTGTTCCGCTCTCCATCGTACGCCCTGAGTGCCATTTCACGCTGCTGGATAGCCTGGGTAAACGGATTCGTTTCTTGCGTCAGGTACAACACGAGCTGAAGCTCGGCAATATTGAACCGGTGCAGAGTAGGGTAGAGGATTTTCCGGCAGAACCGCCTTTTGACGGTGTGATCAGTCGTGCTTTCGCGTCAATGACCGACATGGTCAATTGGTGTCACCACCTGCCAGGTAAAACGGGACGTTTCTACGCCCTGAAGGGTCAGCTTCCGGAAGATGAAATCGCCCAACTGCCTGATGGATATAGCGTAGAGTTCATTGAGAAACTACGGGTTCCACAACTGGATGGTGAGCGTCATTTGGTGGTGATTAAGCAAACTAGTTTTTAAAAAATGAATAAAAAATGTGGAATTTGTGCTGTTCTTAGAGTGTTAAAACAGGTCATGAGAAACGGATTGTCAACTAAGGTGATTTAACCTTGTTGTTACCGGGGGTTTTCTTAGGGTTAACTTATTCGGAGCCCATTACTCGAAATTTAGTCAACCACGAAAATATCAGCCTGCTAAAAGTCGAAATCAGCAACAAGATGCAGATGTTAAATTTTTATTAAAAATGTCAATAAAACGTTTTTGTTGTGGATAGGGTTGTTTTGAGAAAAGTTGCTGTAATTAGTCTTTAATATCATAAAGATGAAACAAAGCGATTTATTGATTTGATAAATATGCCCTTATCGTAAATACGTATTTTGTGATCTCGTGCACGCTTTATCATCAACGTTTGCGCGCGTTTTGCAGTATTGCAACGCGACTCACTCTTTGAGGAAAAGTTAAAAAATAGCGCTGGGGAAAAATATTTAAACATTTATTCACCTTTTCGCTACTTATTGTTTGAATTCACGGGGGCGCACCGTATAATTTGACCGCTTTTTGATGCTTGACTCTGAGCCTTAAAGAACGTTTTATACGACACGCGACATACCTCGAAGGGAGCAGGAGTTAAACGTGATGTCTGTGTCGCTCTTGAGTAGAAACGTTGCTCGTAAGCTTCTGTTCATACAGTTGTTGGCAGTGATAGCAAGTGGACTGCTGTTCAGCCTCAAAGACCCCTTCTGGGGCATCTCCGCTGTTTGCGGTGGATTGGCAGTGGTTTTGCCAAACATGTTATTTATGATTTTTGCCTGGCGTCATCAGGCGCATACACCCGCCAAAGGCCGCGTGGCCTGGTCCTTCGCTCTTGGTGAAGTGTGTAAGGTGTTGCTGACCTTTGCCTTCCTGGTGGTGGCGCTGGCTGTTTTGAAAGTGGTATTTTTGCCGCTGATCGTGACGTGGGTTTTGGTGCTGGTGGTACAAGTTCTGGCGCCAGCTGTAATCAACAACAAAGGGTAAAAGGCATCATGGCTTCAGAAAATATGACGCCGCAGGATTACATAGGTCACCATCTGATGAACCTTCAGATGGATCTGCGTACATTCTCGCTGGTGGATCCGTATAACCCCCCGGCCACCTTCTGGACGATCAACATTGACTCAATGTTCTTCTCGGTGGCTTTGGGTCTGTTGTTCCTGGCCGTATTCCGCAGCGTTGCTAAAAAAGCGACCAGCGGTGTTCCAGGAAAATTCCAGACGGCCATCGAAATGGTCATCGGATTTGTTCATGGCAGCGTCAAAGACATGTACCACGGTAAGAGCAAGCTGATTGCTCCCCTGGCACTGACTGTCTTCGTCTGGGTCTTCCTGATGAACATGATGGACCTTCTGCCTATCGACCTGCTGCCGTATATCGGCGAGCATGTGCTCGGCCTGCCTGCACTGCGTGTGGTTCCGTCTGCTGACGTAAACATCACCCTGTCCATGGCGTTGGGCGTATTCATCCTGATTCTTTTCTACAGCATCAAAATGAAAGGCGTAAGCGGCTTCGTGAAAGAGCTTACCTTGCAGCCGTTCAATCACTGGGCGTTCATTCCGGTCAACCTGATTCTGGAGGGCGTAAGCCTGCTGTCCAAACCAGTTTCTCTTGGTCTGCGACTGTTCGGTAACATGTATGCGGGTGAGCTGATTTTCATTCTGATCGCGGGTCTTCTGCCGTGGTGGTCACAGTGGATTCTGAATGTGCCTTGGGCCATTTTCCACATCCTGATCATTACGCTGCAAGCCTTTATCTTCATGGTTCTGACGATCGTCTATCTGTCGATGGCGTCTGAAGAGCACTGATTTTTTACCAACACTACTACGTTTTTATTGAAACAAACTGGAGACTGTCATGGAAAACCTGAATATGGATCTGCTGTACATGGCTGCCGCTGTGATGATGGGTCTGGCGGCTATCGGTGCTGCGATCGGTATCGGCATCCTCGGGGGCAAATTCCTGGAAGGCGCTGCGCGTCAACCGGATCTGATTCCTCTGCTGCGTACACAGTTCTTTATCGTTATGGGTCTGGTGGATGCAATCCCAATGATCGCTGTTGGTCTGGGTCTGTACGTGATGTTTGCTGTCGCGTAGTAAGTTTTTTAAAACCCCAAGCCACAGAAATTTAAGAGGTATTGTGCTGTGAACATGAACGCAACAATCCTCGGCCAGGCCATCGCGTTTATTCTCTTTGTCTGGTTCTGCATGAAGTATGTATGGCCGCCTTTAATGGCAGCCATCGAGAAACGTCAGAAAGAAATTGCTGACGGTCTGGCTTCTGCAGAACGCGCTAAGAAAGATTTGGACCTTGCACAGGCCAACGCGACAGACCAGCTGAAAAAAGCGAAAGCTGAAGCTCAGGTGATCATTGAACAGGCTAACAAACGCCGTTCTCAGATCCTGGACGACGCGAAAGCTGAAGCAGAACAGGAACGCACTAAGATCGTTGCACAAGCTCAGTCAGAAATTGATGCTGAGCGTAAACGTGCTCGTGAAGAACTGCGTAAGCAGGTTGCGATTCTGGCTGTTGCTGGCGCCGAGAAGATCATCGAACGTTCCGTGGATGTTGCTGCTAACAGCGATATCGTGGACAAACTTGTCGCTGAACTGTAAGGAGGGAGGGGCTGATGTCTGAATTTGTTACGGTAGCTCGCCCCTACGCCAAAGCAGCTTTTGACTTTGCTGTCGAACACCAAAGTGTTGACCGCTGGCAGGATATGCTGGCGTTTGCCGCTGAGGTAACGAAAAACGAGCAAATGGCTGAGATGCTTTCAGGTGCTTTGGCACCAGAAACATTGGCTGCTTCGTTTATCGCCATTTGTGGCGAGCAGCTAGATGCCAATGGTCAAAACCTGATTAAGGTTATGGCTGAAAATGGTCGTCTACGCGTGCTCCCTGATGTTCTTGAGCAGTTCGAGCACTTACGTGCTCTCAGTGAAGCTACCGCCGAAGTGGATGTCACCTCGGCGAACGAACTGAGTGAAGAACAGCTTGCGAAGATCACTGCCGCGATGGAAAAACGTCTGTCACGCAAAGTTAAGCTGAATTGCAAAATCGATAAGTCTGTTATGGCGGGCGTAATCATCCGAGCGGGTGATATGGTCATTGACGGCAGCGTACGCGGCCGTCTGCAACGCCTTTCAGACGTCTTGCAGTCTTAAGGGGACTGGAGCATGCAACTGAATTCCACCGAAATCAGCGAACTGATCAAGCAGCGCATTGCTCAGTTTAGTGTTGTGAGCGAAGCTCATAACGAAGGTACTATTGTTTCTGTAAGTGACGGTGTTATCCGCATCCACGGCCTGGCCGATTGTATGCAGGGTGAGATGATTTCCCTGCCGGGTAACCGTTACGCTATCGCACTGAACCTGGAGCGCGACTCCGTAGGTGCAGTTGTGATGGGTCCGTACGCTGACCTTGCCGAAGGCATGAAAGTCAAATGTACTGGCCGTATCCTGGAAGTTCCAGTTGGCCGTGGCCTGCTGGGTCGCGTGGTGAACACCCTGGGTGCACCAATCGACGGTAAAGGTCCAGTCGATAACGATGGCTTCTCGCCAATCGAAGTTATCGCACCGGGCGTTATCGAACGTCAGTCCGTTGATCAGCCAGTGCAGACTGGTTATAAATCCGTTGATGCCATGATCCCAATCGGTCGTGGCCAGCGTGAACTGATCATCGGTGACCGTCAGACCGGTAAAACCGCGATGGCAATCGATGCGATCATCAACCAGCGTGACTCCGGTATTAAATGTGTGTACGTGGCCATCGGCCAGAAAGCGTCCACCATTTCTAACGTGGTTCGTAAACTGGAAGAGCACGGCGCGTTGTCTAACACCATCGTTGTGGTAGCGACTGCTTCTGAATCCGCTGCACTGCAATACCTGGCTCCATACGCCGGTTGCGCAATGGGCGAATACTTCCGTGACCGCGGTGAAGATGCGTTGATCGTATACGATGACCTGTCTAAACAGGCTGTTGCTTACCGTCAGGTTTCCCTGCTGCTGCGTCGTCCACCTGGACGTGAAGCATTCCCGGGCGACGTGTTTTATCTCCACTCCCGTCTGTTGGAGCGCGCATCCCGTGTTAACGCGGAATACGTTGAGAACTTCACCAAAGGTGAAGTGAAAGGTAAAACCGGTTCCCTGACTGCTCTGCCGATTATCGAAACCCAAGCGGGTGACGTTTCTGCGTTCGTTCCGACCAACGTAATTTCGATTACCGATGGTCAGATCTTCCTGGAAACCAACCTGTTTAACTCCGGTATTCGTCCTGCGGTTAACCCGGGTATCTCCGTATCCCGTGTTGGTGGTGCTGCTCAGACCAAGATCATCAAGAAACTGTCCGGTGGTATTCGTACCGCGCTGGCACAGTATCGTGAACTGGCTGCGTTCTCTCAGTTCGCATCCGATCTGGATGAAGCAACCCGTAAACAGCTGAGCCATGGTCAGAAAGTGACCGAGCTGCTGAAGCAGAAACAGTATGCCCCAATGTCTGTTGCACAACAGGGCCTGGTGCTGTTCGCAGCTGAACGCGGTTACCTCGAAGATGTTGAACTGGCGAAAATCGGTAGCTTCGAAGCCGCTCTGCTGGCTTACGTTGACCGTGATCACGCTCCGTTGATGCAAGAGATCAACCAGTCCGGTGGCTATAACGATGAAATCGAGGGCAAGCTGAAAAGCATCCTCGATTCCTTCAAAGCAACCCAGTCCTGGTAACGTCCGGCGGTCTGTCTTAGGACAGACCGCAAGGCATTGAGGAGAAGCTCATGGCCGGCGCAAAAGAGATACGTAGTAAGATCGCAAGCGTCCAGAATACGCAGAAGATCACTAAAGCGATGGAAATGGTCGCCGCTTCCAAAATGCGTAAATCGCAGGATCGCATGGCGGCCAGCCGTCCTTATGCAGATACCATGCGCAAAGTGATTGGTCACCTTGCGAACGGTAATCTGGAATACAAGCATCCTTACCTGGAAGAACGCGACGTTAAGCGCGTGGGCTACCTGGTGGTGTCTACCGACCGTGGTCTGTGCGGTGGCTTGAACATTAACCTGTTCAAAAAACTGCTGGCGGATATGAAAGTATGGTCCGATAAAGGCGTTCAGAGCGATATCGCGATGATCGGCTCGAAAGGCGTATCTTTCTTTAATTCCGTGGGCGGCAACATTGTTGCTCAGGTGACCGGTATGGGTGATAACCCTTCCCTGTCCGAACTGATCGGCCCGGTTAAAGTGATGTTGCAGGCCTATGATGAAGGCCGTCTGGACAGGCTGTACGTTGTCAGCAACAAATTTATTAATACCATGTCTCAGGTTCCTACGCTCACTCAACTGCTGCCTTTACCGGCATCAGAAGACGGCGAGCTGAAGCACAAATCCTGGGATTACCTGTATGAACCCGATCCGAAACCGCTGCTGGATACCCTGCTGCGCCGTTACGTTGAATCTCAGGTTTATCAGGGTGTGGTAGAAAACCTGGCCAGCGAGCAGGCCGCACGTATGGTGGCGATGAAAGCCGCGACCGACAATGGCGGCAGCCTGATTAAAGAGCTGCAGTTGGTATACAACAAAGCTCGTCAGGCCAGCATTACTCAGGAACTCACCGAAATCGTCGGTGGTGCATCCGCGGTATAACCAGGTTAATTCGTAGAGGATTCAAGATGGCTACTGGAAAAATTGTCCAGGTAATCGGCGCCGTGGTTGACGTCGAATTCCCTCAGGATGCCGTACCGCGCGTGTACGATGCTCTTGAGGTTCAGAATGGTAACGAGAGTCTGGTGCTGGAAGTTCAGCAGCAGCTCGGTGGTGGTATTGTGCGTACTATCGCCATGGGTTCTTCCGACGGTCTGCGTCGTGGTCTGGAAGTTAAAGACCTCGAGCACCCAATCGAAGTCCCAGTAGGTAAAGCAACACTGGGTCGTATCATGAACGTATTGGGTCAACCAATCGACATGAAAGGCGACATCGGTGAAGAAGATCGTTGGGCTATCCACCGTGCAGCACCTTCCTACGAAGAGCTGTCAAGCTCTCAGGAACTGCTGGAAACCGGCATCAAAGTTATCGACCTGATGTGTCCGTTCGCTAAGGGCGGTAAAGTTGGTCTGTTCGGTGGTGCGGGTGTGGGTAAAACAGTAAACATGATGGAGCTGATCCGTAACATCGCGATCGAGCACTCCGGTTACTCCGTGTTTGCAGGCGTGGGTGAGCGTACTCGTGAGGGTAACGACTTCTACCACGAAATGACCGACTCCAACG
Organism: Enterobacter sp. SCRI0065; assembly: GCF_059766475.1. Lineage (NCBI taxonomy): Bacteria > Pseudomonadati > Pseudomonadota > Gammaproteobacteria > Enterobacterales > Enterobacteriaceae > Enterobacter > Enterobacter sp. SCRI0065. Next base: position 24,935 of record NZ_JCBAJB010000008.1, read on the forward strand.
TTCTGGATAAAGTATCCTTGGTTTACGGCCAGATGAACGAGCCACCGGGAAACCGTCTGCGTGTTGCGCTGACCGGTCTGACCATGGCTGAGAAGTTCCGTGACGAAGGTCGTGACGTACTGCTGTTCGTTGATAACATCTATCGTTACACCCTGGCCGGTACAGAAGTTTCTGCTCTGCTGGGTCGTATGCCTTCAGCGGTAGGTTATCAGCCGACACTGGCAGAAGAGATGGGCGTTCTTCAGGAACGTATCACTTCTACCAAAACCGGTTCTATCACCTCCGTTCAGGCGGTATACGTACCTGCGGATGACTTGACTGACCCATCTCCAGCCACCACCTTTGCTCACTTAGATGCAACCGTGGTACTGAGCCGTCAGATCGCGTCTCTGGGTATCTACCCGGCCGTTGACCCGCTGGATTCCACCAGCCGTCAGCTGGATCCACTGGTTGTTGGTCAGGAACACTACGACACCGCGCGTGGCGTACAGTCCCTGCTGCAACGTTACCAGGAACTGAAAGACATCATCGCTATCCTTGGTATGGATGAACTGTCTGAAGAAGATAAACTGGTGGTAGCACGTGCTCGTAAGATTCAGCGCTTCCTGTCCCAGCCATTCTTCGTAGCGGAAGTATTCACCGGTTCTCCGGGTAAATACGTTTCCCTGAAGGACACCATCCGTGGCTTTAAAGGCATCATGGAAGGCGAATACGATCACCTGCCGGAGCAGGCGTTCTACATGGTTGGTTCCATCGACGAAGCCGTGGAAAAAGCCAAAAAACTTTAACGCCTTAATCGGAGGGTGATATGGCAATGACTTACCACCTGGACGTCGTCAGCGCAGAGCAACAAATGTTCTCTGGTCTGGTCGAAAAAATCCAGGTAACGGGTAGTGAAGGTGAACTGGGTATTTTCCCAGGGCACGCACCGCTGCTCACCGCCATTAAGCCTGGTATGATCCGCATCGTAAAACAGTTCGGTCATGAAGAGTTTATCTATCTGTCCGGCGGCATGATTGAAGTGCAGCCTGGTAGTGTGACCGTTCTTGCTGATACCGCTATCCGTGGCCAGGATCTCGACGAAGCACGAGCTCTGGAAGCGAAGCGTAAAGCAGAAGAGCACATTAAAAGCTCTCATGGCGACGTGGATTACGCACAGGCGTCTGCTGAACTGGCCAAAGCGATCGCGAAGTTACGCGTTATCGAGTTGACCAAAAAAGCGATGTAACACCGGCTTGAAAAGCACAAAAGCCAGTCTGGTTTCAGACTGGCTTTTTTATGCCTGCGTTTTACTAAAAATGAAACTGAAAAGGTGTTTTATTATTTTGTGATAAAGCTCACAAAAATGTTGATCGGTTAATTTTTGAAGTGTAGACTTGGTTTTGTGATGTAAGTCACATAACTAACTCCGATAAAATCAGGACACTATTATGAAACTGATCAACAAAGTCATCGCTCTCTTCAGCAACATGAACGTTTCTTTCGGTACGTTCAACCTGTAATCCGCTGAATGCCGAGTGGCGCCACGCTTACCGTTGTGTGATAAGCGAAGCGCCATCAGGCAGCACTTCCCCGCTGCTGTTCACGCTTTTACCCTTCTCGATAAAATAATTCGTCGCATCAACGTTGCCGACTACCGCATCGTCATACTTCCCGGGTTGCGTACGCACCGATTTATTCCCCGTAAAGAAACCCTGTGTAGAGGCATCGCCATACGGGCTTGGCCGGAAGATAAAGTTGAAACGTTGGTTGTCTATCGCGACGTTATTAGCCACCACCAGCGCCCCAGGATTGAAGTTGTCGGTAAACCCATCCAGATGATTGCCAATGGCTTTACTGTTGCGTACCTCGTGCGCCACGGGCTGGCCTTCTCCACCCAGTTTGAATCCGTTGCTGGTATTATTGCGAGCGATTGAATTCTCGATCACCACTACGCCATTCGCGCCGTCTTCAATTTTGTTAAACAGGTCAAATCCGTCGTCGATATTGTCGTGGGAATAGCATTTATCAAGACGATTCCCCTCTCCGACGCGCATCTTCACGGCAAATCCATCGGCATTAATCTTGCCGGGATCTTCATTGGCATAGGATTCAGAGTTAATCACCTGGTTATAGCTTGCCCACAGCGGGCGACCAACGTTATCCGGGGATGAAATCTGGATCCCCGTATCGTCATTGCGATAAGCCGTAACATCTTCAATCACGTTATGGCTTCCCTGTATGCGCAGGCTCTTTCCGGTAATGTCGATACCTTTGATATGCCAGTAGCTGGCATCCAGCAGCAACCCATGCACCACGGCTTTTCCATCTGCTTGCAGCGTTTTTATCTGCTGCGCATTACCGCTGGCAGAAAGGGGAATGTCGCTGCGAGGATAATTTCCGGGCGCGAGAATGATTTTTCCTCCAGGCGCGAGCAGGCTCAAAGCAGTGGTTAAATCCAGTGGAGAGGCGAGAGTCCCTTTCCCATCCGCTTTCCCCTCGGGGGAGACATGCAACGTCGTGGCCGTTAAGCCAACCACTTTCTCGACGGTAAATTCCTGCTGAACAGGATCGCTGCTAGTGGGAGTAAAGGTCATGCTAAAGACGTTGTTATCGTCGAGTGTCGTAGGTACGGAATACATTTCACCCGCTTTGACGGATTTGTCATTACCGATCACCACTTCATTTTGTCGCAGACTGAACACGCCATCGTAGTTAGCCCGTGCCTGCACCTGGTATGCTTTAGTCGTACTTTTGCTTGCTGAGATCACTTGCACCACGGCTGGCAATGCTTTTGCCTTCCAGGGGCTGGCGGCAACCGTTTTTGCCGGAGACAGGACGAGCGAAGCATCGGTTACCGTGATTTTGGCGTTACGAGAGGCAAAGAACCCTACGTAATATTGGTCGTGATTTTGCACGGATATGAGGTCGGCGCGAGGCACACTCTGGCTTACCCACGCATCACTTCCAACGGGAGCCCAGGCGGTAGTAAATCCGTCGTTGGTCCTTTGCAGTCTTAGGCGGAATTCCTGAGTCTGACTAAGGTCCACCTCTTCCTTATAGCTCTGCTTTTTGATAGCTGCGCCGGCGTTACCCCACGGGCTGGAAATACCTTCGCGAGTGATGGTCTGCATTTTTACCCGCAGATTATCCTTTTTATCCTGGGTCATAATCGCATTCATCACCAGATTTGAGGCCGCAGGGAATTCTTCATAACCTTCTTTCAAAGGCTGCTGCCGAGGTACGCCAATGACGTCACGTACCAGCAAACCAGCGCCTTCCTGGGCTGCTGGTTTTGCGCCGTTTTCCGGGCCAAACTGGTCCACCCGGACTGTGGCTTGTAATACGAAGTTCTGACTGGTGGGCAATTGAGTATAAAAGAAGGTCAGCCCGTCGTGCGAATTAGCAATTTTGCCGCCTCGGCTTTCAAGCGTGATTGGCTTTGTCAGATCGGCTTCGTCGTGAGTTGTCAGTGTTTTCCCGTCAATCGTGACATCGTTTACGCCAATTTTTTCTGGCAACACGTTTGAGGAAAAATTGACGTCCGTTGATTGCCCAAAGGCGATCGCTTTCCAGACTTGCTGCTGTTCTGCCGCGTTGACGACGAATGCGCTACACATCATTAAGGCCAGAGGTATTTTATAGTTCATCTTATTCTCCTGATTGATAATTGAGCGCCATTATCATCAAGATGAAACGTTGTTTCTTTTTTGGTTGTCACAATATTGAATAATTAAAACAGTGTTTTGCTTTTAAGCGATCTTTATTTTTTAGGCGAATAAATAGCTAACCTGTTGTGTGGGCTGGCGACTTAACGCAAGAAGGCTATTTTCCAGAAGAAAAGTGATTTACTCTGCCCTTAAAAGTATCCTCAAATAGCCGTTAAAGGCAGATGTTGAACGTTTTATCAGCAGTTCATTTTATGGCGCAAAATATGTAGAATTTTCAACGTCAAAGGGTTCTACTTCTCACTCAAATTACAGTCAGGACGCGTATGTTGAATAATACGATGAGCGTGGTCATCCTTGCCGCTGGCAAAGGTACCCGCATGTATTCCGATCTTCCTAAAGTGCTGCACACGTTGGCAGGAAAGCCGATGGTGAAGCATGTTATTGATGCAGCAAATGATTTAGGCGCTCGCCAGGTTCATATGGTCTATGGCCACGGTGGCGATCTGCTAAAACAGACGCTGCGTGATGACAAGCTCAACTGGGTGCTTCAGGCTGAACAGCTGGGAACAGGCCACGCGATGCAACAGGCCGCGCCGTTCTTTGCCGATGACGAAGATATCCTGATGCTTTACGGCGACGTGCCGTTGATCTCCGTTGAAACATTGACCCGCCTGCGTGATGCCAAGCCGCAGGGTGGCATCGGTTTGTTAACCGTGGAGCTGGACGATCCGACTGGCTATGGCCGCATTACCCGTGAAAACGGAAACGTCACCGGCATCGTTGAGCATAAAGATGCCAGCGAGGAACAACGCCGGATTCAGGAGATCAACACCGGTATCCTGATTGCCAACGGCGCAGATATAAAACGCTGGCTGTCGAAGTTGAACAACAATAATGCTCAGGGCGAATATTACATCACCGACATCATTGCGATGGCGTACCAGGAAGGTCGCGAGATTGCCGCCGTCCATCCGGCGCGTATTAGCGAAACCGACGGGGTGAATAATCGTCTTCAGCTTTCACGCCTCGAGCGTATTTACCAGGCCGAGCAAGCAGAGAAACTGCTGTTGGCTGGCGTCATGCTGCGCGATCCTGCGCGTTTCGATCTGCGCGGTACCCTGTCTCACGGGCGCGATGTTGAAATTGACACTAACGTTATTATTGAAGGCAACGTTCAGCTTGGCGATCGCGTCAAGATTGGTACCGGTTGTGTTATCAAAAACAGCGTCATCGGTGATGATTGTGAAATTAGCCCGTACAGCGTGGTGGAAGATGCACATCTGCAAGCGGCCTGTACTATCGGTCCGTTCGCGCGTCTGCGCCCTGGTGCGGAACTGCTGGAAGGCGCGCATGTCGGTAACTTCGTCGAAATGAAAAAAGCGCGTCTGGGTAAAGGCTCAAAAGCGGGTCATCTGACCTACCTGGGTGACGCGGAAATTGGCGATAACGTGAATATCGGCGCAGGCACCATCACCTGTAACTACGATGGCGCGAACAAATTCAAAACTATCATTGGCGATGATGTGTTTGTCGGCTCCGACAGCCAGCTAGTGGCTCCGGTGACTATCGGCAACGGTGCCACCATCGCCGCAGGCACAACCGTGACGCGCGATGTGGCAGATAACGAGCTGGTGATCAGCCGCGTGCCGCAGGTTCAGAAGCCAGGCTGGCAGCGTCCGGTAAAAATAAAGTAACAGATTTACTCCTCGCCCCTTTGGGGGGAGGGCCGGGGTGAGGGGATAATATAATCCTCCTCCCAAAAGCAGTACTAAAAATATAACCCCACTCTCTACAAGGCTCGGGGCACCCGTAAAGGGTAAATACAGGTCAGCGACAACGCATGGCATAACGCCATTAACAGGAAATCTAACTATGTGTGGAATTGTTGGCGCAGTTGCGCAGCGTGATATTGCTGAAATCCTTATCGAAGGGTTACGTCGTCTGGAATACCGTGGTTACGACTCTGCTGGTCTGGCAGTTGTTGATGCAGAAGGTCACATGACCCGTCTGCGCCGCCTGGGTAAAGTGCAAATGCTGGCGCAAGCTGCGGAAGATACACCGCTGCATGGCGGAACCGGTATTGCCCATACCCGCTGGGCAACGCACGGCGAACCCTCTGAAGGGAACGCTCACCCGCATGTGTCTGAACACATCGTGGTAGTGCATAACGGCATTATCGAAAACCACGAACCGCTGCGCGAAGAGCTGAAAGCGCGCGGTTATACCTTCGTTTCTGAAACCGATACCGAAGTGATTGCTCACCTCGTGCACTGGGAGCTAGAGCAGGGCGGCACGCTGCGTGAAGCAGTGCTGCGCGCAATCCCTCAGCTGCGTGGCGCATACGGTACGGTGATTATGGATTCTCGCGATCCAAGCACCCTTCTGGCAGCACGCTCCGGCAGCCCGATGGTTATCGGTATGGGCATGGGTGAAAACTTTATCGCCTCCGATCAGCTGGCTCTGCTGCCTGTGACCCGTCGCTTTATCTTCCTGGAAGAGGGTGATATCGCCGAAGTCACTCGTCGTAGCGTGACGGTCTTTGATAAGTCTGGTGCGCCGGTTAAGCGTCAGGAGATCGAATCTAACCTGCAATACGACGCTGGCGACAAAGGCGCTTACCGTCACTACATGCAGAAAGAGATTTACGAGCAGCCGAACGCTATCAAAAACACGCTGATTGGCCGAATTACTCACGGTGAAGTGGATCTGAGCGAGCTGGGCGCAAACGCGAATGAAATGCTCGCTAAGGTTGAGCATATTCAGATTGTGGCCTGTGGCACCTCTTACAACTCCGGTATGGTATCGCGTTACTGGTTTGAAGCGCTGGCTGGCGTACCGTGCGATGTCGAAATTGCCTCGGAATTCCGCTATCGCAAATCAGCAGTACGTCGCAACAGCCTGATGATCACCCTTTCCCAGTCCGGTGAAACGGCGGATACCCTGGCGGCACTGCGACTCTCTAAAGAGCTGGGGTACCTCGGTTCTCTGGCCATCTGTAACGTGCCGGGTTCTTCTCTGGTACGTGAGTCCGATCTGGCGCTGATGACTAAAGCGGGAACGGAAATTGGCGTGGCATCGACGAAAGCATTCACCACGCAGCTGACGGTTCTGCTAATGCTGGTGGCTAAACTGGCGCGTCTGAAAGGCCAGGATGCTTCTATTGAGCACGATATCGTTCACGGTCTGCAAGCCCTGCCGAGCCGCATTGAGCAGATGCTGTCTCAGGACAAACGCATCGAAGCGCTGGCTGAAGATTTCTCAGACAAACATCACGCGCTGTTCCTGGGCCGTGGCGATCAGTTCCCGATTGCGCTTGAAGGCGCGCTGAAGCTGAAAGAGATCTCTTATATCCACGCAGAAGCCTACGCGGCAGGTGAGCTGAAACACGGCCCGCTGGCGCTGATAGATGCGGATATGCCGGTTATTGTGGTGGCACCGAATAACGAACTGCTGGAAAAACTGAAATCCAACATTGAAGAAGTGCGCGCCCGTGGCGGCCAGCTGTACGTCTTTGCCGATCGTGACGCCGGTTTTATCAGCAACGACAACATGCACATCATCGAGATGCCGCACGTTGAAGAGGTGATTGCGCCAATCTTCTATACCGTTCCACTCCAGTTGCTGGCCTATCACGTTGCGCTGATTAAAGGCACCGACGTTGACCAGCCGCGTAACCTGGCGAAGTCTGTTACCGTAGAATAATCCTTCCTAAGGCTCCACCATTGGGTGGAGCTTTTTTTACTTTTCTGTCGTACTGCAATCAACGCATTTGCGCATTTATTTATGACAATCTGTCATCTTCAGCTACTTTTTGTAGTGTCACATAAATAAAATATTTCTATAAACCCACTGCCATATAGATGGCTATCATTATGATTAATATCATTTATTTGTTTGTTTTTTAAGTGCAATTTCTCTTGTCATAAAACTGTCATAATTCGTACATTTATCTGTCACCTGTTTGTCCTATTTTGCTCATCGTAGCCACTAAACAATGATTTACGAAATCCTTGCAGGAGACATTATGAAAGTTATGCGTACCACTGTCGCAACTGTTGTCGCCGCGACCTTATCAATGAGCGCGTTCTCTGTGTTCGCAGCAGCAAGTCTGACGGGCGCTGGTGCAACCTTCCCTGCACCGGTATATGCCAAATGGGCAGATACCTATAATAAAGAAACCGGTAACAAGGTTAACTATCAGGGCATTGGCTCCTCCGGTGGCGTTAAACAAATTACAGCTAATACCGTTGATTTCGGTGCTTCTGATGCTCCTCTGTCAGATGACAAACTGGCTCAGGAAGGCCTGTTCCAGTTCCCAACCGTGATCGGCGGTGTTGTGCTGGCCGTGAATATCCCGGGTCTGAAATCTGGCGAGCTGGTGCTGGATGGCAAAACCCTCGGTGATATCTACCTCGGCAAAATTAAGAAGTGGGATGATGAAGCCATCACCAAACTGAACCCTGGCGTTAAACTGCCATCGCAGAACATCGCAGTGGTTCGTCGTGCTGACGGTTCTGGTACCTCCTTCGTCTTCACCAGCTACCTGGCAAAAGTCAACGAAGAGTGGAAATCCAAAGTCGGTTCTGGCTCAACCGTTAACTGGCCGACCGGTCTGGGCGGTAAAGGTAACGACGGTATCGCCGCATTCGTACAGCGTCTACCAGGCTCCATCGGCTACGTAGAATACGCTTACGCTAAGCAGAACAACCTGGCCTACACCAAGCTGATTTCTGCTGACGGCAAGCCGGTTAGCCCGACCGAAGAGAACTTCGCGAACGCGGCTAAAGGCGCTGACTGGAGCAAATCCTTCGCACAGGATCTGACTAACCAGAAAGGTGACGAGGCGTGGCCAATCACCTCCACCACCTTCATTCTGGTGCACAAAGATCAGAAGAAACCTGAGCAGGGTGCTGAAGTGCTGAAGTTCTTCGACTGGGCATACAAAAACGGTGGTAAACAGGCTAACGACCTGGATTACGCCAGCCTGCCGGAAAGCGTGGTTGAGCAGATTCGTGCTGCATGGAAAACCAACGTGAAAGACAGCAGCGGTAAATCATTGTATTAATTTAGCATTCTGACGAAAATGGCGGATGGCGCTCGCGCTTATCCGCTGATTTCGTAAACACGTTTAACAGAAGAGTAATTTATGGCTGCAACCAAGCCTGCATTTAGCCCTCCGGGCAAAAATGGTGACAAGATATTCAGCGCGCTGGTAAGACTGGCTGCGCTGATTGTGCTATTGCTGCTGGGCGGCATTATCGTGTCCCTGGTTATCTCCTCCTGGCCAAGCATTCAGAAATTCGGTTTTGCCTTCCTCTGGACGAAAGAGTGGGATGCGCCGAACGATATCTACGGTGCGCTGGTGCCGATCTACGGCACGCTGGTCACGTCTTTTATCGCCCTGCTGATTGCGGTTCCGGTGAGTTTTGGTATCGCTCTGTTTCTGACCGAACTGGCACCAAACTGGTTGAGACGTCCACTGGGTATTGCGATTGAACTGCTGGCAGCCATTCCCAGTATCGTTTACGGCATGTGGGGTCTGTTTATCTTCGCCCCGCTGTTTGCGAAATACTTCCAGGAGCCGGTGGGCAACGTCCTGTCGACTATCCCGTTTGTTGGCGCGCTGTTCGCGGGTCCGGCGTTCGGTATCGGTATTCTGGCTGCGGGCGTGATCCTTGCCATCATGATTATTCCGTACATTGCGGCGGTCATGCGCGATGTTTTCGAACAAACCCCGGTGATGATGAAAGAGTCGGCTTACGGCATCGGCTGCACCACCTGGGAAGTGATTTGGCGCATCGTCCTGCCGTTCACCAAAAATGGTGTGATCGGTGGCGTGATGCTGGGTCTGGGGCGCGCGCTGGGTGAAACCATGGCGGTGACCTTTATCATCGGTAACACCTACCAGCTCGACAGCATCTCGCTGTTCATGCCGGGTAACAGCATTACCTCCGCGCTGGCAAACGAATTCGCCGAAGCGGAATCGGGCTTGCACGTAGCCGCGTTGATGGAGCTGGGTCTGATTCTGTTCGTCATCACCTTTATCGTACTGGCGATTTCGAAGGTGATGGTAATGCGTCTGGCAAAAAATGAGGGGGCACGCTAATGGCAACTCTCGAAATGCAAAACACCACCGATCTGGCTGAATCCCGCCGCAAAATGCAGGCGCGCCGCCGCTTTAAAAACCGCTTAGCGCTGACGCTCTCCATGGCGACCATGGCGTTCGGTCTGTTCTGGCTGGTCTGGATCCTGTTCTCAACGGTCACACGCGGTATCGATGGTATGTCGATTGCGCTGTTTACCGAAATGACACCGCCGCCAAACACGGCGGGTGGTGGCCTGGCGAACGCCCTGGCGGGCAGCGGCCTGCTGATCCTGTGGGCGACGGTAGTAGGAACCCCGCTCGGCATTATGGCGGGGATCTACCTGGCCGAGTATGGCCGTAAATCCTGGCTTGCCGAAGTGATTCGTTTTATTAACGACATTCTGCTTTCCGCACCGTCTATCGTGGTCGGTTTGTTCGTCTACACCGTTGTTGTGGCACAGATGGAGCACTTCTCCGGCTGGGCGGGCGTCATCGCGCTGGCGCTGCTGCAAGTGCCTATCGTTATCCGTACCACTGAGAACATGCTGAAGCTGGTTCCGGACAGCCTGCGTGAGGCAGCCTACGCGCTGGGCACGCCGAAATGGAAGATGATCTCTGCGATTACGCTGAAAGCGTCGGTCTCCGGGATCATGACCGGCATCCTGCTGGCGATTGCACGTATCGCGGGTGAAACCGCACCGCTGCTGTTTACGTCGCTTTCCAATCAGTTCTGGAGCACGGATATGATGCAGCCGATTGCCAACCTGCCGGTCACTATCTTTAAGTTTGCGATGAGCCCGTTTGCTGAATGGCAGCAGCTGGCCTGGGCTGGGGTACTGATTATTACCCTGTGCGTACTGTTGCTGAACATTCTGGCGCGCGTCATCTTCGCGAAACAGAAACACGGTTAATTTTTACGGCGCGGCACTATGCGGCGCCGAATGAGGAAATGAGTCAATGAGTATGGTTGATACAGCACCGGGTAAGATTCTGGTTCGTGATTTGAACTTCTACTACGGTAAATTCCATGCACTGAAGAACATTAATCTGGATATTGCGAAGAACCAGGTTACGGCATTTATCGGTCCGTCAGGTTGTGGCAAGTCCACCCTGCTGCGCACCTTTAACAAAATGTACTCGCTCTATCCGGAGCAGCGTGCGGAAGGCGAAATCCTGCTCGACGGTGACAACATTCTCACCAACACCCAGGATATCGCTCTGTTGCGTGCCAAAGTCGGCATGGTCTTCCAGAAGCCGACGCCGTTCCCGATGTCGATTTACGACAACATCGCGTTTGGCGTGCGCCTGTTTGAAAAGCTGTCTCGGACGGATATGGATGAGCGCGTGCAGTGGGCTTTGACCAAGGCCGCACTCTGGAACGAAACCAAAGATAAACTGCATCAGAGCGGATATTCTCTCTCTGGTGGTCAGCAGCAGCGTCTGTGCATTGCTCGCGGTATCGCGATTCGCCCGGAAGTGTTGCTGCTGGATGAGCCGTGTTCTGCACTGGATCCGATCTCAACCGGTCGTATTGAAGAGCTGATCACCGAGCTGAAGCAGGATTATACCGTCGTGATCGTGACCCACAACATGCAGCAGGCTGCACGTTGTTCCGACCATACGGCGTTTATGTACCTGGGCGAATTGATTGAGTTCAGCAACACCGACGATCTGTTCACCAAGCCTGCGAAGAAGCAAACCGAAGATTATATTACTGGCCGCTACGGTTGATTTGCCTTAGTGCATGTGGAGAAACCATGGACAACCTCAATCTTAATAAACACATTTCCGGCCAGTTCAACGCAGAGCTGGAAAGCATCCGCACCCAGGTGATGACCATGGGTGGCATGGTGGAGCAGCAGCTTTCTGATGCGATTACCGCGATGCACAATCAGGACAGCGAGCTGGCGAAGCGCGTGGTGGAAGGCGACAAAAACGTCAATATGATGGAAGTCGCTATCGATGAAGCCTGTGTGCGCATCATTGCTAAACGCCAGCCAACGGCGAGCGACCTGCGTCTGGTAATGGCGATCATCAAAACGATTGCTGAGCTTGAACGTATTGGCGACGTTGCCGATAAAATCTGCCGCACGGCGCTGGAGAAATTCTCTCATCAGCATCAGCCGCTGCTAGTGAGCCTGGAGTCGCTGGGACGTCACACCGTGCAAATGCTGCATGATGTGCTCGATGCCTTTGCGCGTATGGATCTGGATGAAGCAATCCGTATCTACCGCGAAGACAAAAAGGTCGACCAGGAATATGAAGGCATCGTGCGTCAACTGATGACCTACATGATGGAAGATCCGCGCACCATTCCAAGCGTGCTGACCGCGCTGTTCTGCGCACGCTCTATTGAGCGTATCGGTGACCGTTGTCAGAACATTTGTGAATACATCTTCTACTTCGTGAAAGGGCAAGATTTCCGTCACGTAGGCGGCGATGAGCTGGATAAGCTGCTGGCAGGTAAAGATCCGAAAGAGTAATGTTTGTGGCGGGTGGCGCTAACGCTACCCGCCATACTTCAACTTAACGCGTAATATCCCACCCGCGCGCTTTCCACAATCCAGGTAATTCTGCCAGATCGGTAAACGTCGTCACTTTAGGATGCTTAATCGGTTTGTTGTGCGGATCGGCGCAGAAATAGAACACTTCCATACCCGCATCAATACCTGACAGCGCGCCCGCGCTGGAATCATCCACCAGAATGCAGTTTTCCACGTTCACGTTCATCGCTTTTGCGGCATGGAACATCAGAGCCGGATCCGGCTTCCAGCGCTGGATGTCATAGCCGCTGAACAATTTTTCCGGGAAATGGTGCAACATCTCAAGCTTGCCGAGTGAATGCTGCATTTTGCTGACCGGTCCGTTAGATACCACGCACATTGGCACCGCCATGGAGTCCAGCAGCGCATTCGCGCCTGCAATGACCTCCAGCTCCGAGTCGAAAAGGCGTGCGACCTCGGCGCGGTAAACAGGTTCTAAGTCCGCTTTAGCGAGACTGACGCCATGCTCGGCGTTAATGATGTCGATAATCTCGTAAAGCTTCACGCCCTTAAAGCGCTTAAAAATCTCTTCGAGATCGAGCGAAATGCCGAATTCCTGGAACATGCTGACATACGCGCGAGAACAAATGACCTCACTGTCGACCAGCGTACCGTCGCAGTCGAAAAATACCGCTTCAATTCCGGACATGCTTTTCCCTTTTAACAAGTTTAACGTTTACGTGATGCATAATGACGAGACGCAATCGTTGCCGTATAAGCAAAATCAATGAAAAAAAGTATCTCGTAACCGCCCCTATTGTCGCATTTTGGTATAGGATAGCGACGAATTTTCCCTCCTTGTTCGGAAATTGATGATGAGTCAACAACACACTACCCAGCCTGCTGGCAAGGGTTTGCTTGAGCGCGTGTTCAAACTGCGCGAGCACGGCACGACGGCACGCACCGAAGTGATTGCCGGTTTCACCACCTTCCTGACGATGGTGTACATCGTTTTTGTTAACCCGCAAATTCTGGGCGTTGCTGGCATGGATACCAGCGCCGTCTTTGTCACCACCTGCCTGATCGCTGCCCTCGGCAGTATCCTGATGGGTGTGTTCGCTAACCTGCCGGTCGCACTGGCTCCGGCGATGGGTCTGAACGCTTTCTTTGCTTTTGTTGTGGTTCAGGCGATGGGCCTGCCGTGGCAAGTCGGCATGGGCGCGATCTTCTGGGGCGCTGTGGGCCTGCTGCTGCTGACCATTTTCCGCGTCCGTTACTGGATGATTGCCAATATCCCTGTGAGCCTGCGTGTGGGCATTACCAGCGGTATCGGCCTGTTTATCGGCATGATGGGTCTGAAAAATGCGGGCGTTATCGTCGCCAACCCGGACACGCTGGTGAGCATTGGTAACCTCACGTCGCACAGCGTTCTGCTGGGCGTACTGGGCTTCTTTATCATCGCGATTCTGGCGTCCCGCAATATTCACGCCGCCGTACTGGTCTCTATCGTGGTGACCACGCTGTTAGGCTGGATGTTGGGCGATGTGCAATACCACGGCATTGTCTCCGTGCCGCCGAGCGTGTCGACCGTAATTGGTCACGTCGATCTGGCCGGTTCGTTCAATCTGGGCCTGGCGGGTGTGATTTTCTCCTTCATGCTGGTCAACCTGTTCGACTCCTCCGGTACGCTGATTGGCGTGACCGACAAAGCCGGTCTGGCGGATGAGAAAGGTAAGTTCCCGCGCATGAAGCAGGCGCTGTACGTGGATAGCGTATCGTCCGTAGCGGGTGCCTTCATCGGGACCTCTTCCGTTACCGCATACATTGAATCGTCTTCCGGCGTTTCTGTGGGTGGCCGTACCGGTCTGACGGCGGTAGTGGTTGGTCTGCTGTTCCTGCTGGTGATTTTCCTGTCACCGCTGGCGGGGATGGTTCCACCTTATGCGGCAGCCGGTGCACTGATTTATGTCGGCGTGCTGATGACGTCGAGCCTGGCGCGCGTGAAGTGGGAAGATTTAACCGAAGCGGTTCCAGCGTTTATTACTGCGGTGATGATGCCGTTTAGCTTCTCGATTACAGAAGGCATCGCGCTGGGCTTTATCTCTTACTGCATCATGAAGATCGGTACCGGTCGTTTCCGCGAACTCAGCCCCTGCGTGATTGTGGTGGCGCTGCTGTTTGTGCTGAAGATTGTGTTTATCGACGCACACTAAGATGCTACGTATTGCGTTCCCTCTCCCACGGGGAGAGGGCAACAGGCCGCTCCGGCCTACGCTTTCACCCGCTTAATATAATCCCCAAACGCGGTCAGCTGACCGGTCAGATGATCCAGCGTGCTTTGATCGACCACTTCGCCCGTCTGCGTATCCACTTTATTCTGAATCACACCGCCCATAAATTCCGGCTTGTTCATCACCATCGAATCCAAAAATACCAGGATTTGGCGCAGGTGATACTGACAGCGCGCGCCGCCGATAGCACCCATTGAGCTGGTCTGAATTAAAACCGGCTTACCGGCAAGCGGCTGCTCCGGCAGGCGAGAAAGCCAGTCGATGGCGTTTTTCAATCCGCCCGGCACAGAATAGTTATATTCCGGCGTGACAATCACCACGCCATCCGCCTGACGAATCTGCTCTGCAAGCGCTTCCACGCTCTGCGGGAAACCGTCTTCCTGCTGGATATCCGCGTCATATAGCGGAATCTCACCAATTGAAGGCAGCGCCGAAATGTCCATGCCAGCGGGGGCGATTTTTGGCAACGTGCGTGCCACCATCGCGTTAAATGAACCTTTGCGCAGGCTTCCCAGTAACGTAACAACTTTCAACGTATCAGACATGATTACTCCTTTTCATCATGATGGCCCTGGACGGGTCAGTTAAGGGTAAGTGCTTTTTCAACCGGCAAACTGGTTAATCTTATCAGGCGTGCTGCGGGCTCGTTGGCGCGTGCCGGAACATCAGGAAGGCTATGCCAACCACGCAGGCTGTCAAATTCCCAAAGCTTAAGTCGCTCAATCGCTGGAGTCACCGCTATCGACCAGATAAGCACATCTTCTGCGTCGCTCAGCGCTTCAACCCGTGTCGCTTTAGAGGCGCGCAGGCGGCCTGAACCGGGTAGAAGCTGCAAAAGATTAGCGTCATCCATGGCGCAACCAGAAAGTTTGCGAATGCTCTGACGCAGGGTGATGAGCTGGGCTTTGGCTTCGTTAGGATCGTTTTGATTGCGAATCCACAGCTTTTCATTACTGGATAAAGGATAGGTGTCGTGCGCATGGGGGCCGTGAAAACTGCGAGTGGCGCGCTGGAGTTCCATATCCAGCCCGCAATCACCTTCTGTGCTCAGCGCAACGCCGACGATGTTCCCCGTATAAGCAATGGAGAAACGAGGTAATTCAGGATCGCCAAAGACCGGTCGGCCTTCAGGTTGAGTAATCATTTCCGGGAGTTCGCTCGTACCGTAAAGCATAAATAACAGTTCGGCGAGTAGCGCTCTCGACGCTAAAAACCGCGATCGACGATGCTCCGGGAGCTTGCGCGCCTCGTTATGACAGGCTGAGGAGAGCCTGATCGAGACAAGTCGTCCTTCTGTCAGTATCCCTCTTGCAAAATGCGTAGCCATTTTTCGCTCCATGATAATGGTCAGTGACAGGTTAAACGGTTACACCATTATCGCTTAACTCTTCTCCAGTTTTAATCGGTAAATCGAGGTATGAGAAGTCTATGCACTGAACTTTACATTTTCAGGGGCAAAAATTGGACCTTCAACGCAGGGAATCGCCGTACAGCGCCTTGATCGTCTCTTTCAACCAGACGATTTTAGGATTGTGACTGTTACGCTTATGCCAGAGCATCGTGAACGGAACCGTGAGCTTTTCGGCCAGCGCTTCGTCGATGGGGATGGGGCGGGTCACCAGCTTTCGCTGGTGGAGTTGATTATAGAGATGGCAGTAGTGCGGCGCGGTTGCCAGATAGTCGTGTCCGGGTTGGGCGGCCATAAACATTGATTGCTCAAAGCCTGGCAGGCTTAGGGCGATGTTACGTTCGCGTCCCATTTCCCGAAGGACTTCATCCAGCGCCCAGGTATCACTGCGCTCCCAAAAGATGCTGATGTGCGGGTAGCGCAAAAATGTCTCCAGATTCCACTCTTCCTGTAAGGCCGGATGATCTTCACGCAAATAGACGCAAGGACGGTCGCTGAACAGAATTTCGTAATCGATAAACCAGGGCATGAGCTTCAGCAGCTCCCGGGAGCGTGGATGCGTTTCCCGTCCGGTAAAGCCGAGATCGACCTCGCCACGCGTGATTGCATCCAGCGAATCATAATCCCAGTGGCGCATTCGCACGGTAGCCTGCGGATAGCGCTGATTGACCTGTTGAAGCAGCGTGTTAAAGCGGATCAGCATCAGCGGCGTTTCTGCGGCTAACTCAAATTTGAGGCCGCCAGGAGAGTCGTGATGGAATTTATCGAGGATCTGATTTCCAATCTGCATCCAGTCCGTCAGGTCTTGTTCCAGGCTGACCGTTAACGGCGTGGGAAGGAGTCCTAGCGGCGTTTTTACAAATAGCGGATCGTCAAACCAGTCGCGAAGCTTCGCCAGCGATTTACTGACTGCCGACGGCGTGACGTTCATGCGTTTTGCCGCTTTAGTGACGCTGCGCTCCTGCAGCAAAAGCTGCAGGCACAGTAACAGATTAAGATCGAGACTGCTGAGGGGCTTCTTCATAGTGCGCCGCGGACCGTACCGCCATCAGTAACAGGATACAGAGCATGCTACAGCCAATCAGAATCCCGATCAGCATATTCAGGGCGTTAAGACCGAGAACGGCAGCCAGCCAAATCCATAATGACGACCCGCATACCTGCGCGATGCCCAGCGCGGAGCTTGCCACACCTGCCCGCAGAGAAAACGGACCCAGCGCCTGGCTCATCGCCACGCCAAAGCCCACCGAGAAACCGGCGCAAATCAGCGTGATGCCGACCAGCATAATGGCATGTGAACCCGCGGTGGCCAGAATGACCCCAGCGGCCAGGAACAGCACCTGAGAAGTGAGCATCAGCGTGCGCTGACTAAAGACGTTGAGCGCGAACGGTGTAGAAAACGAGACGGCCATACTCACCATCGCGGTGAGTGCCATCACCGTCGAATATTGCCCGCGATCGAACCCCATGATTTCCATCAGCAAAACAGGGGAAACGTTTACATAGGTCAGAATGACCGCCACGCTCAGAGTCGTAATCAGCAGGCGACTCATAAAGAAGCGATTAAGCAATTTTTCGGTAGGGTGGATCGTTGCGGTATGGCTCGAATGATGAGAGCCAGGATGCGTTTCTCGAAGCACCAGGATAGACAGTAAAAAGACGAATATGCCCATTGCGGCCATCGTCCAGAACAGGCTTTGCCACGGCAGTCTGAGCATAATCAGATAACCGATCACCGGAGCCAGAACGGGAATAATGCAGGTAATCCCGTTGAGCATAGAGAGCACTTTTGCACGACGCTGCGCGCTTAAGGTATCGCGCAAAATTGCAAATGCCACCACGTAGCAACCGCCCGCGCCAATGCCCTGAATAAAGCGTCCTGTCAGGAACAGCGTGCTGTTATGCGCCAGGGAGCACAGTACCGACGCGAGGGCAAAAATGACCGCGCCGGTAATGGCAACGGGCTGTCGTCCCGCTTTGTCAGCTATCTTTCCGGCGAAGACCATCGATGACGCCATTCCCGCCAGATAGGCTGAAAACGCGATATGCAGTTGCGCTTCGCTGGCCCCTAAATCGCGCGCGATGTGCGGCAGGCCAACCAGATACATATCAATGCCCGATGGATAAAGCAGAACCAGTGCAAAACTACAAAACAGAAAACGCGCCATAAATCCCCCATGTCAGGCAGGCGCAAAGCATAGGGGGAGAAGCGTGAAGAAGCGAGTTGCCATTTGGACAATAGTGATTTCCTGGAAGGAAATCACTATTCAGAGGAGGTTACTTACCAATACAGAAGCTAGAGAAAATCCGTCCCAGCAAATCGTCAGAAGTAAACTCACCAGTGATTTCGCTCAGGCTCTGCTGCGCCAGACGCAGCTCTTCTGCCAGCAGTTCACCCGCCCACGCACCGAGTAGCTGCGCTTTGCCCTGATCGAGGTGATTGGCGGCATCTTCAAGCGCCTGCAGGTGACGACGGCGCGCCAGGAAACCGCCTTCCATGTTGGTTTCGAAGCCCATGCTCTGTTTGAGATGGTTACGCAGGTCATCAATGCCTTCGCCAGTGCGTGCGGACAGGCGGATTAGTGAGTGACCGTTCACATCGCTCAGACCCAGCGTTTCGCCAGTCATATCGGCTTTGTTACGTACCACCGTGATCGGCAATTTGGCCGGCAGGCGGGCGATAAAATCAGGCCAGATATCTGCGGGGTCAATCGCGCTGGTGGTGGTGCCGTCGACCATAAACAGCACGCGATCGGCCTGTTCAATCTCCTGCCAGGCACGTTCAATGCCGATACGCTCTACTTCGTCGCTTGCATCACGCAGGCCTGCCGTATCAATGATATGCAGCGGCATCCCGTCGATATGGATATGTTCGCGCAGGACGTCGCGCGTGGTGCCAGCGATATCGGTTACGATCGCGGCTTCGCGGCCCGCGAGTGCGTTCAGAAGACTTGATTTTCCGGCGTTAGGACGTCCGGCAATCACCACTTTCATCCCTTCACGCAGCAGGCTGCCCTGGCGTGCTTCGGCGCGCACTGCATCGAGATCGCCCATCACGGTGTTCAGCTGCGCTTCGATTTTACCGTCGGAAAGGAAATCTATCTCCTCGTCCGGGAAGTCGATTGCGGCTTCGACGTAGATACGCAGGTGAGTGAGCGCTTCCACAAGGTGATTCACGCGCGCGGAAAACGCCCCTTGCAGTGAGTTCAGTGCGGAACGGGCTGCCTGCTCGGAACTGGCGTCAATCAGGTCGGCAATGGCTTCTGCCTGCGCTAAATCGAGCTTGTCGTTCAGGAATGCGCGCTCGGAGAACTCGCCCGGCTTGGCGATGCGCAGACCCGGCAGCGTCAGAATACGTTTTAACAGCAGGTCGAGGATAACCGGCCCGCCATGGCCCTGTAGCTCCAGCACGTCTTCGCCGGTAAAAGAGTTTGGTCCGGGGAACCACAGCGCGATGCCCTGATCCAGTGCGGTGTCGTCTGCATCTTTAAAGGGGAGATAATCGGCATAGCGCGGCTTTGGCAGTTTGCCCAGCACGGCTTCAGCCACCTCGCGCGCCTTCAGGCCGGAGATACGCAGAATACCTACACCACCGCGTCCCGGTGGGGTTGCCTGGGCGACGATAGTGTCGTTATGGCTCATGGTTTGTCTCGTTTAATACAAATAAAAAAGGCGGTCATCAAGACCGCCCTTATTTTAGCGTTTAATTTGACCTGATCAGGATTTTTTCTTTTCGCGGCTATGCAGGCCACGTTTTTCCAGACCACGGTAAATCAGCTGCTGCTGGATGATGGTCACCAGGTTGCTGACGATGTAGTACAGCACCAGACCTGACGGGAACCACAGGAAGAAGACGGTGAAGATGACCGGCATAAAGGTCATGATCTTCTGCTGCATCGGGTCGGTCACAGTGGTAGGCGACATCTTCTGAATGAAGAACATCGTGATACCCATCAGGATCGGCAGGATGTAGTACGGGTCCTGTGCGGACAAGTCATGGATCCACAGCGCGAACGGCGCATGGCGCAGCTCAACAGAGCCCATCAGCATGTAGTACAGCGCAAGGAAGATTGGCATCTGAATCAGCAGCGGGAAGCAACCACCCAATGGGTTCACTTTCTCAGCTTTATACAGGGCCATCATTTCCTGGCTTTGACGCTGCTTATCATCGCCCAGACGCTCACGCATTGCCGCAATCTTCGGCTGCAGCATACGCATCTTCGCCATGGAGGTGTACTGCGCTTTAGTCAGCGGGTACATGATGCCACGAACGATAAAGGTGATAACGATGATCGAGAAGCCCCAGTTGCCCAGGAAGCTGTGGATGAACTTCAGCAGCTTAAACAGCGGCTGAGAGATGAACCACAACCAACCGTAATCTACGGTCAGATCCAGGTGCGGTGCAACGGCTGCCATTTTGTCCTGAATTTCTGGACCCACCCACAGGGTGCTGGCCAGATTAGCGGTTTGACCCGGCTGAACCAGAACAGGCTGAGACTTATAACCGATAGCGGCAATGCCGTTACCCAAATTCGCCGTATAGAAGTTATTCACGCCATCGTTGTTTGGAACCCACGCGGTCGCAAAATACTGTTGCAACATCGCTACCCAGCCGCCTTTAGCGCTGACGTTCAGGTTTTCGTTATCGGCGATGGTGTCGAATTTGTATTTCTCATACTTGGTATCCGGAGTGGAATACGCCGCGCCGCGGAAGGTATGCAACGCAAAGTTGTTGCTTCCGGTATCGCGATGAGAAGGCAAATTGATGGACTGCTTCAGCTGGCCAAAGGTAGACACTTCCAGCGGTTTCTCACTGGTGTTCTGCACGTTATAGCCCACGTTCACCGCAAATTCACCGCGTTTTAGGGTGAAGGTTTTGGTGAAGGTGTTGCCTGCCGCGTCAGTATAAGTCATCGGGATCGCGAGCTCGTTTTGGCCATCAGCCAATACAAACGTATCTTTATCGACGTTATACAGCGGACGAGCGCCGTTAGCTGGGTTGTCCGGGCCATCACGACCGGTCAGGCCGCTCTGTGCCTGATAAATAAACTCAGGCGTTGTCTCCAGTAACTGGAATGGCTCGGTAGATTTCAGCTCTTTCGGGTAGGTCAACAGCAGCGCCTGCTCAATATCACCACCACGGGTGTTGATAGTCAGCTCAAGCACATCGGTTTTAACCGTGATCTGTTTCCCCTGACCACTGGCTGGTACGCCCTGGTCGGCGGCGCTACCCGCTGCGGTGGTCGTTGTCTGCGTGGTCTGTTGGGCTTGAGGCTGAGGATTTTTATCCTGCTCCCAGGCTTGCCAGATCATGAAAGACACGAACAGCAAAGCGATGACTAAAAGATTGCGTTGCGAATCCATCGTTAGTGTTCTCTGGTATCAAATGGTCCAGGCGGGACGGGATCGTCACCACCAGGGTGTAAAGGGTGGCATTTTAATACGCGCTTCACCGTCAACCAACTGCCTTTTATCACTCCAAACCTGCGCAATGCCTCAATTCCGTAGCTCGAACAGGTTGGAGTGAAACGACAATGCGGCCCAAGCAGCGGACTGATTAGGCGCTGATAGACCCGAATGAGGCCTATCAGGACCCGCGAGCCAGGCGACAATGGCGGCGCCATAGTTTTTCCAACGCTTCCGAGAGAGCACGGTTATCGAGGTCAGCAACCCCTTTTTTAGCCACCACCACAAAATCCATAGAGGGGAGTTCGTGTTGACGTAAACGGAAGCTTTCACGCGTCAGACGTTTAATCCGATTGCGTTCATGCGCACGCTTAACGTTTTTCTTGGCGACTGTGAGACCGATGCGGGGATGCCCCAGCGAATTTTGGCGGCCGAGGATGGTGATTTGCGGCGTGCCAGCCCGTAATGGCTGCTGGAAGACGAATGTGAAATGAGTGGGAGTTAACAAACGTAACTCCCTGGGAAATGCTAGCTTAACCACTCAGGGGTTAGCTTTGTTACTTAGAAACGGTCAGACGAGTACGGCTTTTAGCACGACGACGTGCCAGAACCTGACGACCATTTTTAGTAGCCATACGAGCACGGAAGCCGTGTGAACGGTTGCGCTTCAGTACAGACGGTTGAAAAGTGCGTTTCATGGCGATTTCTACCTAAACTTGAATAATTTCACTGACTTTCGCGTATACCCGAACGATTAACGAACGACTAACGCCTCAGCGTGGGTGATTAAAGAGGCCGGATTGTAATAATTGTACACTCCGGAGTCAATTCTCTTTCCTTATTTCCCGCGTATTTCCGCACGTTTTCGTGTGGAAAATGAACAACGGTCCGACGCAGGAAGTCTAGCATCGCGCGCCGGGTGGAGGATTATACGGCCTCCTAATGAAAGCGCAAGGATCGTCCAGGATCTTCATGAGATCATTTAAGCAGAAAATTGTCTTTGCTCATTAATTTTTCCAATATGCGGACCAAATCGTGGGTGCTCCAGCCAGGATCGATTACACTTACCCGGTTTCGGATCTTCCTGTGGATAAATCGGGAAGAATCTGTGAGAAACAGAAGATCTCTGGCTCAGTTTAGGCTATGATCCGCGGTCCTGATCGGGATCCCTGGGAGCCAGGATCGGGTAAAATTGCAGATAGCAATTCGCACGTCACCCTTTGCACAGGGTCTTGTCGACGTGTGTCAAAAATCACGAATACTCAGTATCTTTCTTTTTATTGTTCGAGTGGAGTCCGCCGTGTCACTTTCGCTTTGGCAGCAGTGTCTTGCCCGATTGCAGGATGAGTTACCAGCCACAGAATTCAGTATGTGGATCCGCCCGTTGCAGGCGGAACTGAGCGATAACACGCTGGCTTTGTATGCGCCAAACCGTTTCGTGCTTGATTGGGTAAGGGATAAATACCTAAATAACATCAATGGATTGCTCAATGATTTTTGCGGAACGGATGCCCCGCAACTGCGTTTTGAAGTCGGCACAAAGCCGGTGAATCAGATGGTCAGAGAGACCGTAAACGTTGCGGCTCCCGCGCAAATCCATGTTCCCGCACCGCGTATCATTCAGCCTGCTCGCTCTGGTTGGGACAACGTTCCTGCACCGGCGGAGCCAACCTATCGCTCTAACGTTAACGTTAAACACACCTTTGATAACTTCGTTGAAGGTAAGTCTAACCAGCTGGCGCGTGCGGCGGCTCGACAGGTTGCTGATAATCCAGGCGGCGCCTATAACCCGCTGTTCCTCTACGGTGGAACCGGTCTGGGTAAAACGCACTTGCTGCATGCGGTGGGTAACGGCATTGTGGCACGTAAGCCCAATGCAAAAGTCGTGTATATGCACTCCGAGCGCTTCGTTCAGGACATGGTTAAAGCCTTGCAAAACAATGCGATCGAAGAGTTTAAACGCTACTACCGTTCCGTTGACGCCCTGCTTATCGATGACATTCAGTTCTTTGCTAATAAAGAACGATCTCAGGAAGAGTTTTTCCATACCTTCAACGCCTTGCTCGAAGGTAATCAACAGATCATTTTGACCTCGGATCGTTATCCGAAAGAGATCAACGGCGTTGAAGATCGTCTGAAATCTCGTTTTGGCTGGGGACTGACCGTGGCGATCGAGCCACCGGAGCTGGAAACCCGCGTCGCGATCCTGATGAAAAAGGCCGATGAAAACGACATTCGCCTGCCGGGTGAAGTCGCGTTCTTTATTGCGAAACGTCTGAGATCGAACGTACGTGAACTGGAAGGCGCGCTGAATCGCGTGATTGCCAACGCCAACTTTACCGGCCGGGCGATTACTATTGATTTCGTGCGTGAAGCGCTACGCGATCTGCTGGCGCTTCAGGAAAAGCTGGTCACCATCGACAATATTCAGAAGACGGTGGCCGAGTATTATAAAATTAAAATTGCGGACCTGCTTTCCAAGCGACGTTCTCGCTCGGTAGCGCGTCCACGTCAGATGGCGATGGCGCTGGCAAAAGAGCTCACCAACCACAGTCTGCCGGAAATTGGCGACGCGTTTGGTGGCCGTGACCATACGACCGTGCTTCATGCCTGCCGTAAGATTGAGCAGTTGCGTGAAGAAAGCCACGACATTAAAGAAGATTTTTCCAATTTAATCAGAACCCTATCATCGTGACGCTATGAAATTTACCGTTGAACGTGAACATTTATTAAAACCGCTGCAACAGGTGAGTGGCCCATTAGGTGGCCGCCCAACGCTACCTATTCTTGGCAACCTGCTGTTGCAGGTCGCTGACGGCACGCTGTCGCTGACGGGTACCGATCTTGAAATGGAAATGGTTGCGCGCGTAACGCTGTCTCAGCCGCATGATGCAGGCGCAACGACCGTACCGGCGCGTAAGCTCTTTGATATTTGCCGTGGACTGCCGGAAGGCGCAGAAATCGCCGTTCAGCTGGAAGGCGATCGTATGCTTGTGCGTTCTGGCCGCAGCCGTTTCTCGCTCTCCACGCTGCCTGCGATTGACTTCCCGAACCTGGACGACTGGCAGAGTGAAGTCGAATTCACCCTGCCGCAGGCGACGATGAAGCGTCTGATTGAAGCGACCCAGTTCTCCATGGCGCATCAGGACGTTCGCTATTACTTAAACGGTATGCTGTTCGAAACTGAAGGTGAAGAACTGCGTACCGTCGCTACAGACGGGCACCGTCTGGCGGTTTGCTCAATGCCTATCGGCGTCACGCTGCCAAACCATTCGGTGATCGTGCCGCGTAAAGGCGTGATTGAGCTGATGCGTATGCTCGACGGTGGGGAAAACCCGCTGCGCGTGCAGATCGGCAGCAATAATATTCGCGCTCACGTCGGTGATTTCATCTTCACTTCTAAGCTGGTTGATGGTCGTTTCCCTGATTATCGCCGCGTATTGCCGAAGAATCCTGACAAAACGCTGGAAGCGGGCTGTGACATCCTCAAACAGGCCTTTGCTCGTGCGGCGATTCTCTCCAACGAGAAATTCCGTGGCGTGCGTCTGTATGTGAGTGAAAACCAGATCAAAATCACCGCCAACAACCCGGAGCAGGAAGAGGCAGAAGAAATTCTGGACGTCACCTACGCCGGTACCGAGATGGAAATCGGCTTTAACGTCAGCTATGTACTGGATGTACTGAACGCGCTGAAGTGCGAAAACGTACGCATTCTGCTGACCGACTCCGTTTCGAGCGTACAGATTGAAGATGCCGCATCACAGTCGGCAGCCTATGTTGTCATGCCAATGAGACTGTAATGTCGCTCACCCGCCTGTTGATCCGCGACTTTCGCAATATTGAAAGCGCGGATCTCGCTTTATCTCCCGGCTTTAATTTCCTGGTTGGCGCAAACGGCAGCGGCAAAACCAGCGTGCTGGAAGCTATCTATACGCTCGGTCATGGCCGGGCGTTTCGCAGTTTGCAAATTGGTCGCGTTATTCGCCATGAACAGGAGTCGTTTGTCCTGCATGGGCGTTTACAGGGCGCAGAGCGTGAAACTTCGATCGGCCTGACCAAAGACAAGCTGGGCGATAGTAAGGTGCGTATTGACGGCACCGACGGCCACAAGGTGGCTGAACTGGCGCACCTGATGCCGATGCAGCTCATCACCCCCGAAGGGTTTACGTTACTCAACGGCGGGCCTAAATTCAGAAGAGCGTTCCTGGATTGGGGATGTTTTCACAACGAAGCGGGCTTTTTCAACGCCTGGAGCAATCTCAAACGACTGCTTAAGCAACGCAACGCGGCGTTGCGCCAGGTGACCCGCTACAGCCAATTGAGCCCGTGGGACAAAGAATTGATCCCCCTGGCGGAACAAATAAGCCGCTGGCGTGCCGAGTACAGTGCGGGCATTGCCGAAGATATGGCGGATACTTGCAAACAGTTTTTACCTGAATTTTCTCTCACCTTTTCCTTCCAGCGCGGCTGGGAGAAAGAGACGGACTATGCAGAAGTGCTGGAGAGAAGCTTCGAGCGCGACCGCATGCTGACCTACACCGCGCACGGCCCACACAAGGCGGATTTCCGCATTCGTGCCGACGGCGCACCGGTCGAAGATACCTTGTCGCGTGGACAGCTCAAACTCCTGATGTGCGCGCTGCGTTTGGCGCAAGGGGAGTTTCTGACCCGTGAAAGCGGGCGACGCTGTCTGTATCTGATAGATGATTTTGCCTCGGAACTCGACGACGCGCGGCGCGGGCTGCTTGCCAGCCGCTTAAAAGCCACGCAGTCGCAGGTTTTCGTCAGCGCTATCAGCGCTGAACACGTAATGGACATGTCGGACAAAAATTCGAAGATGTTCACCGTGGAAAAGGGTAAAATAACGGATTAACCCAAGATTAAATGAGCGAGAAACGTTGATGTCGAATTCTTATGACTCCTCCAGTATCAAAGTCCTGAAAGGGCTGGATGCGGTGCGTAAGCGCCCAGGTATGTATATCGGCGATACCGATGACGGCACCGGTCTGCACCACATGGTATTCGAGGTTGTGGATAACGCTATCGACGAAGCACTCGCGGGTCACTGTAAAGATATTATCGTCACCATCCACGGCGATAACTCCGTTTCCGTACAGGATGATGGCCGCGGTATCCCGACCGGTATCCACCCGGAAGAGGGCGTGTCTGCTGCAGAAGTCATCATGACCGTACTGCACGCAGGCGGTAAGTTCGATGATAACTCCTATAAAGTCTCCGGTGGTCTGCACGGCGTCGGCGTTTCCGTGGTTAACGCCCTGTCGCAGAAGCTGGAACTGGTTATCTACCGCGAAGGCAAAGCTCACCATCAGATTTACGCACACGGCGTGCCGCAGGCTCCGCTGGCAGTGACCGGCGATACTGAAAAAACCGGCACCACGGTACGTTTCTGGCCGAGCCACGAGACGTTTTCTAACGTGGTCGAATTTGAATATGAAATTCTGGCAAAACGCCTGCGCGAGCTGTCATTCCTGAACTCCGGCGTGTCTATCCGTCTGCGCGACAAGCGTGACGGCAAAGAAGATCATTTCCACTACGAAGGTGGCATTAAGGCGTTTGTTGAATATCTCAACAAAAATAAAACGCCAATTCACCCAAATATCTTCTATTTCTCCACCGAAAAAGACGGTATTGGCGTAGAAGTGGCGCTGCAGTGGAACGATGGTTTCCAGGAAAATATCTACTGCTTTACCAACAACATTCCACAGCGTGATGGCGGGGCCCACCTTGTCGGCTTCCGTACGGCGATGACCCGTACCCTGAACGCCTATATGGATAAAGAAGGCTACAGCAAGAAAGCGAAAGTCAGTGCTACCGGTGACGATGCCCGTGAAGGCCTGATTGCCGTCGTTTCCGTTAAAGTGCCGGATCCGAAATTCTCCTCTCAGACCAAGGACAAGCTGGTCTCTTCTGAGGTGAAAACCGCCGTTGAGCAGCAGATGAACGAACTGCTGAGCGAATACCTGCTGGAAAACCCGTCTGACGCGAAAATCGTGGTTGGCAAAATTATCGATGCGGCACGTGCTCGTGAAGCGGCGCGTAAAGCCCGTGAGATGACACGCCGTAAAGGCGCGCTGGATCTGGCTGGCCTGCCGGGTAAACTGGCTGATTGCCAGGAACGCGATCCGGCTCGTTCCGAACTGTACCTTGTGGAAGGGGACTCAGCGGGCGGTTCTGCGAAGCAGGGTCGTAACCGTAAGAACCAGGCGATTCTGCCGTTGAAGGGTAAAATCCTGAACGTCGAGAAAGCGCGCTTCGACAAAATGCTCTCTTCTCAGGAAGTCGCCACCCTTATCACCGCCCTCGGTTGTGGTATTGGCCGTGACGAGTACAACCCGGATAAGCTGCGCTATCACAGCATCATTATCATGACCGATGCGGACGTCGATGGCTCGCACATCCGTACGCTGCTGCTGACCTTCTTCTATCGTCAGATGCCAGAAATCGTTGAGCGTGGCCATATCTACATTGCACAGCCACCGCTGTACAAAGTGAAGAAAGGCAAGCAGGAACAGTACATTAAAGACGATGAAGCGATGGATCAGTATCAGATTTCTATCGCTCTGGATGGCGCCTCTTTGCATGCTAATGCCTTCGCTCCGGCGCTGGCGGGTGAGCCTCTGGAAAAACTGGTTTCAGAGTACAATGCTACGCAGAAAATGATTGGCCGTATGGAGCGTCGCTTCCCGCGCACGCTGCTGAAGGCGCTGGTCTATCAACCAACGCTGACCGAATCCGATCTGAGCGATGAACAGACCGTAACCCGCTGGATTAATCAGCTGGTTACCGATCTGAACGAGAACGAGCAGCATGGCAGCATGTGGAAGTTCGATGTTCGCG
Source organism: Enterobacter sp. SCRI0065 (assembly GCF_059766475.1). Classification (NCBI taxonomy): domain Bacteria; kingdom Pseudomonadati; phylum Pseudomonadota; class Gammaproteobacteria; order Enterobacterales; family Enterobacteriaceae; genus Enterobacter; species Enterobacter sp. SCRI0065. The sequence goes on from NZ_JCBAJB010000008.1 coordinate 53,116, forward strand.
AGAATACCGAGCTGCATCAGTTCGAGCCGATTATTCGCGTGCGTACTCACGGTGTTGATACCGATTACCCTCTGGATCACGAATTTGTGACCGGTGGTGAATATCGTCGTCTGTGCACGCTGGGTGAAAAACTGCGCGGTCTGATCGAAGACGACGCCTTCATCGAACGTGGTGAGCGCCGTCAGCCTGTTTCCAGCTTCGAGCAGGCGCTGGAGTGGCTGGTGAAAGAGTCTCGTCGTGGTCTGTATATTCAGCGTTATAAAGGCCTGGGCGAAATGAACCCGGATCAGCTGTGGGAAACCACCATGGATCCGGAAAGCCGTCGCATGCTGCGCGTTACCGTTAGAGATGCGATTGCAGCTGACCAGCTGTTCACTACCCTGATGGGCGATGCTGTTGAACCACGTCGTGCCTTCATCGAAGAGAACGCCTTGAAAGCGGCGAATATCGATATCTAAGCTGTAAAACCCCCTCACCCTTTGGGTGAGGGGAAAAACGTCCCACAAAAGAGGAATCTCCTCTCCACACCCCATCCCCCTTTATCCACGACTCTTTTACTGTTTTCCGTGCGGAATCGCGTTAGCATGAAGACAGACTCATTTAAATCGGGGATCTCATGGCTATTAAACTCATTGCAATCGATATGGACGGCACATTGCTGCTGCCCGATCACACCATCTCTCCTGCCGTTAAAAATGCGATCGCCGCTGCCCGCGAAAAAGGCGTCAATGTGGTTCTGACCACTGGTCGTCCGTATGCGGGCGTGCACAGCTATCTGAAAGAGCTGCACATGAACAAACCGGGTGATTACTGCATTACTTATAACGGTGCGCTGGTACAAAAAGCCGCCGATGGCAGCACCGTGGCACAAACTGCGTTGAGCTATGACGATTACCTGTACCTCGAAAAGCTGTCCCGCGAAGTGGGTTCACACTTCCACGCGCTCGATCGTAATACGCTCTACACCGCCAACCGCGATATCAGCTACTACACCGTGCATGAATCCTTTGTTGCCACCATTCCGCTGGTGTTCTGCGAAGCCGAGAAGATGGACCCGAGCACTCAGTTCCTGAAAGTGATGATGATTGATGAGCCTGAGATTCTGGATAAAGCTATCGCCCGCATCCCGGCGGAAGTGAAAGAAAAATACACCGTGCTAAAAAGCGCGCCGTACTTCCTCGAAATCCTTGATAAGCGTGTGAATAAAGGCACGGGCGTGAAGTCGTTAGCCGATGCGCTGGGCATTAAGCCTGAAGAGATCATGACGCTTGGCGATCAGGAAAACGACATTGCGATGATCGAATACGCTGGTATGGGTGTGGCGATGGAAAACGCGATCCCTTCCGTGAAAGAAGTCGCCAATTTCGTGACCAAATCTAATCTGGAAGACGGCGTTGCCTACGCGATTGAAAAGTTTGTCCTGAATTAAAAATGCGGGCAAATGCCGTCATGCATTTGCCCGTCAATTAATGACTCTTTTCTTGCCCCACTTTCAGATTCTACCAGGGGAATGCGCTCCAATTCGCACTGGTGAGGACCTAAGCCAATAATTGCCATGCATCAGGGTATCTCCATGAAACAAATCACCTTCGCTCCCCGCCATCATCAGCTTACCAATATCAATACCTGGACCGCCGACAGCCGCTGGCTGGCGTTTGATGTCCGCCCGTCCGGTGCATCGTTTACCGGTGAGACCATTGAGCGGGTCAATGTTGTAACGGGCGAGGTGGAGGTGATTTATCGTTCGGTTCACGGCGCGCACGTGGGCGTGGTGACCGTTCATCCTGCGCAAGATAAATATGTCTTTATTCTCGGCCCAGAAAACCCGGATGCGAACTGGCAATATGATTTTCACCATCGGCAGGGTGCAATCGCGCATAACGGCAAAATCAGCAATCTGGATGCGATGGACATCACCGCACCCTATACGCCAGGTGCGCTGCGCGGTGGTAGCCATGTCCACGTCTTTAGCCCCAACGGGCAGTTTGTCAGCTTTACCTATAACGACCATGTTCTGCACGAACGCGATGCGACGCTAGATTTGCGTAACGTCGGCGTCGCTGCACCGTTTGGCCCGGTTGTGCCGCAGGGGAATCACCCGCGTGAATATGCTGGCACGTTCTGGAGCGTGCTGGTGAGTCGTACGACACCGAATCCACAGCCGGGCAGTGATGAGATAAACCGCGCTTACGAAGAGGGTTGGGTTGGCAACGACCGACTGGCGTTTATCGGCGATACGCTTTCCAAAAGCGGTGAGAAAATCCCGGAGCTGTTTATTGTCACTCTGCCAAAAGATGAACAGGGTTGGAAACGTGCGGGGGAAGCGCCGCTGGAAGGCACGGCTGAGACCCTGCCCGCGCCACCCGCTGGCGTGGTTCAGCGCCGGCTGACGTTCACACACGGCCGGGCGCACCCTGGACTCGTTAATATTCCGCGCCATTGGGTACGCAGCAACCCGCAGGGCACGCAAATCGCGTTCCTGATGCGAGATAATATCGGGAAGGTGCAGCTGTGGCTAATATCGCCAGACGGTGGCGAACCGCGTCAATTAACGCGGAACAGCAGCGATATTCAGTCGGCGTTTACCTGGCATCCTTCGGGAGACATGCTGGGTTTTGTACTGGATAATCGAATGGCTTGCTGTGATGTGCAGACGGGAAAAGTGGCGTATTTGACGCCCGAACGCGATAACGCGCCTTCTGGCGATGCGGTTGTGTTCTCTCCAGACGGAAGTTTGCTTGCCTGGATGGAAGAAACGGGCGGTTTCCGTCAGCTTTGGGTAACGGAAACCGAGAAATGATTATGGGGCAGATATTTCTGCCGGTGGGATAACGGAATTCGTCGCCAAATTCTGCTTCTCACTTTTTTCAACGCGTGAACGCACCGAGCTATCGGTGCGGAACAGATCCCATGGCAGCAACAGCGTGTCCATTACGGCGGTGAATGGCATATCCAGCACCGCCAGGGACTTGGTTCCCCAGTTCGTATCGTCATCCGAAATCATCTCTGCGCTGGCGCGAGTTCCAGGATATGTTCCTTCTTTACCGCCAGTGTGAGACATCACGCTCGAACACCCGCTAAGTAAAATCACCACGCTGAACGCTGTCAGCTTTATCAGAACATTTTTCATCATGTGTTAATCAACGTTAATGGCACGACATAACTGCAATAGCGAGTTATAGCGAGCCCTGTGCGAAATGAATAGTTGAATAGCGCCGCTCTGTGGCAGCCATCGCAATTTAACCCTTTGTGCTGTAGTCCCAGTCTATGCGAGTGCCAGTAAAGTGCAAAAAATTCTTGCAATAAGAGCCTTGAAAAGACCGGAAGCAGACCCATTTTAAGAGTGTGACCCGAGAACGAACACGCCTGATGGGTGTTTGTGGGCACAGCAGCCTGTCCATGGTGGAAGGCTAATATTACTCGCTGATTTCAGGAGCTTTTATTTATGCGTAACTTCGATCTTTCTCCGCTTTACCGTTCTGCTATTGGTTTTGATCGTCTGTTCAACCACTTAGAAAATAACCAAGGTCAGGGTAACGGTTACCCTCCTTACAACGTTGAGCTGGTAGACGAAAATCACTACCGCATCGCGATTGCTGTTGCCGGTTTTGCAGAAAGCGAACTGGAGATCACCGCACAGGACAACCTGCTGGTGGTGAAAGGCTCTCATACGGCAGAGCAAAAAGAGCGTACCTACCTTTATCAGGGCATTGCTGAGCGCAACTTTGAGCGCAAATTCCAGCTGGCCGAGAACATTCATGTTAAAGGCGCGAACCTGGTAAACGGGCTGCTGTTTGTCGATCTGGAACGTGTGATTCCGGAAGAGAAAAAACCGCGTCGTATCGAAATTAACTAATTAAGCGGGTCGCTAACGCGGCCCATCCAAAACTGCTCGCCGAAAGGGAGCATATGTGAATCCGCGAGGATTTGCAGGAACAACTGCGCACAAAACTACACTGTGCTTAACTCGCTTCTCAGAAGGAGAAATAGTATGCGTAACTACGATTTATCACCCCTGCTGCGTCAATGGATCGGCTTTGACAAACTGGCTAACGCGTTGCAAAGCACCCCCGATCAACAGGCTTTTCCGCCATACAATATTGAAAAGAGTGATGATAACCATTACCGCATCACCCTTGCGCTGGCCGGATTCCGCCAGCAAGAACTGGATATCCAACTCGAAGGCACGCGCCTGACAGTGAAAGGTTCGCCAGCCAAACCAGAAGCTGAAACGCAGTGGTTACATCAGGGGCTGGTGATCCAGCCGTTTAGCCTGAGCTTTACCCTGGCTGACCATATGGAAGTTTCCGGCGCGACCTTCAATAACGGGTTGTTGCATATCGATCTCACCCGAAACGTGCCTGAAGCACTGGCCCCGCAGCGTATCGCCATTAGCGAACGCCCAGCGCTAGATAGCTAATATTGTGCGCTGTGAGGGCTGATGCCCGGCCTTCTCCCACAGGGAGAGGGTGAAAAGATTTAGCCCCGCTCCGGCGGGGCTTTTTTGTGCGCTATCACCCATACAACCCGCTCGCGCTCTGAGAGAATCCTTGTAATAACTCAGGTTATACACAGGGAATGGATCATGAGTGATATCGCGTTAACCGTTAGCGTGTTGGCCCTGGTCGCGGTGGTTGGGCTGTGGATTGGCAACATCAAAATCCGTGGTGTCGGGTTTGGTATCGGAGGCGTGCTGTTCGGCGGTATTTTTGTCGGCCACTTTGCCGACCAGCTTGGGCTCTCGCTCAGCGCTGAAATGCTGCATTTTATTCAGGAATTCGGCCTGATCCTCTTTGTGTACACCATTGGCATTCAGGTGGGACCGGGCTTCTTCGCCTCCCTGCGTGTCTCCGGGCTACGGCTCAATCTTTTCGCCCTTGGCATTGTGGTGATGGGCGGGCTGGTCACGGCCATCCTGCATAAACTCTTTGCGATACCGCTTCCGGTGGTGCTGGGGATCTTTTCCGGTGCCGTCACCAATACGCCTGCATTGGGGGCCGGACAGCAAATTCTGCGCGATCTCGGTATTGCGCCCGACGTCGTGGATCAGATGGGCATGAGCTACGCGATGGCCTACCCGTTTGGCATCTGCGGTATTCTGCTTACCATGTGGCTGGTGCGCGTGCTGTTTCGCATTAACGTTGATGACGAAGCGAAAAAGCATGAATCCACGCTGACCAACGGCCACGCGCTGATCAAAACCATTAATATCCGCGTCGAAAACCCGAACCTCAGTAATATGGCAATTCAGGACGTGCCGATCCTGAACAGTATCAGCATCATCTGTTCGCGCCTAAAACGCGGAGATATGCTGATGGTTCCCTCGCCGGGGACGGTCATCCAAATTGGTGATTTGTTGCATCTGGTTGGGCAGCCGGGCGACTTACACAGCGCCCAGCTGGTCATCGGTCAGGAGGTTGATACCTCGCTCTCCACGCGCGGCACTGACATGCGCGTTGAACGCGTTGTTGTCACCAACGAGCAGGTATTAGGCAAAAAAATCCGCGATCTACAGGTAAAAGAGCGTTATGACGTAGTGATCTCACGTCTTAATCGCGCGGGCGTCGAACTGGTTGCCAGCCCGGATGCCAGCCTACAGTTTGGTGACATCCTCAACCTGGTTGGCCGCCCGTCCTCTATCGATGCGGTCGCCGATATGGTGGGCAACGCACAGCAAAAATTACAGCAGGTTCAAATGCTGCCGGTGTTCATCGGCATTGGTCTTGGCGTCTTGCTCGGCTCTATTCCGCTGTATGTGCCGGGCTTTCCGGTGGCATTGAAGCTGGGGCTTGCTGGCGGGCCGCTGATTATGGCGCTAATTTTGGGGCGTATCGGCTGCATCGGTAAGCTGTACTGGTTTATGCCGCCCAGCGCGAACCTGGCGCTACGCGAACTGGGGATTGTACTGTTCCTGTCCGTTGTGGGTCTTAAATCCGGCGGAGATTTTATCGATACGCTAACGCAGGGTGAGGGCATCAGCTGGATTGGTTACGGCATTGTCATCACGGCGGTTCCGCTGCTGACGGTTGGGATTCTGGCGCGTATCTTCACCAAAATGAACTATCTGACGCTCTGCGGCATGCTGGCCGGGTCGATGACCGATCCGCCTGCGCTGGCTTTTGCCAACAACCTTCACGCCACCAGCGGTGCGGCGGCGCTCTCTTACGCTACGGTCTATCCGCTGGTGATGTTCCTGCGCATTATCACGCCGCAGCTACTGGCCGTGTTGTTCTGGGGCATGGGGTAATATCTCGTCGGGGTGGATACGCCGCAGATGGTAGTCCACCTGGTAATCGCTGGTGTTGCGGAACATCACGGAATAATTGAGGAACTCGCCGCTGTCGCTATAGGAAAGAGAGGTTATCCGCAGCAGCGGCGTGTGTTCAGGTAAGTTCATATAGCTGGCGAGCTGCTTATCCGCTAAGACGGGTGTCAGGCTCTCAATATTGCCGCTGATCGTTATCCCGCACTCCTTCTCGATATAATCAAATTTCGACCCTTCAAGATGCGCCAGCGAAAGGTGGCGAAACAGCTTCACCGGCATAAAGCTGTCTTCCAGCATCAGCGGCTTACCCTCGACGTAACGCACCCGGCGCGAAAAATAGATCCGCTCATCAATCTGAATCCGCAGCTGGCTGGCAATGGCCGGTGGGGCGGGCATCACTTCAAACTGCAACACCTTGCTCTGCACCTCTTTTCCCTGCTGGCGCAGGACTTCCACTAACCCCGTCAGGTTGGTGGTTTCATGGTGTACGTCTTTTCTCGCCACAAAGGTTCCGCTGCCGTGACGGCGCACCACCAGCCCCCATCCCACCAGCAGGTCAACGGCTTTACGAATGGTCATGCGCGCCACGCCAAACTCTTGCGCCAGCGTTTTTTCGCCTGGCAAGGGGCTGCCAATGTTGTAGTCGGATGAATTCAGCCGCAAACGTAATCGGTCGGCAATAGATTTGTAGATCACCTGTAGACCTCTCTGTTCGCATTTAGACGGTTATTTCGCTCAAACATGTCCATATTTAAGTTAAAAAGTAGACCTCACTGAGCAAAATAAAACCATGAATGCGATCACGAATCGCAGCGGTACGCAATGTTAACGCCTGAGCAAATTCTTATGCTGATTTCAGGCCAGCAAAAAACCATAAAGGCCTCAACTCCTACAGGTTGTTAAATGAGGATTTAAAGATGCTCAGTCAAATACAACGTTTTGGCGGCGCTATGTTTACCCCGGTGCTGTTATTCCCCTTTGCAGGGATGGTGGTCGGTATCGCCATCATGCTTCGCAATCCGCTTTTTGTGGGAGAAGCCTTAACCGCTCCCGATCATCTCTTTGCCCAAATCGTTCACATTATTGAAGAGGGTGGCTGGGCAGTATTTCGTAATATGCCGCTGATTTTTGCCGTCGGGTTACCCATTGGTCTGGCAAAACAGGCGCAAGGCCGGGCCTGCCTTGCGGTACTGATTAGCTTCCTGACCTGGAACTATTTTATTAACGCGATGGGAATGACCTGGGGTCAATTCTTTGGCGTGAACTTTATGGCCGAACCGACCGCCGGAAGCGGGTTGGCGATGATCGCCGGTATCAAAACGCTCGATACCAGTATTATTGGGGCAATTATTATTTCCGGGCTGGTAACGGCGATTCATAACCGTTATTTCGATAAACAGCTTCCGGTATTTCTTGGCATATTTCAGGGCACCTCGTTTGTGGTGATCATCGCCTTCTTCGTGATGATTCCATGCGCCTGGCTCACGCTGCTCGGCTGGCCAAAAGTGCAGATGGGCATTGAATCTCTACAGGCATTTTTACGCTCTGCCGGGGCGCTCGGCGTGTGGGTTTATACCTTCCTGGAACGCATTCTGATCCCAACGGGTTTGCATCACTTCGTCTACGGTCCGTTTATTTTTGGCCCGGCAGCCGTTGAGGGTGGCATTCAGGTGTACTGGGCACAACACCTGCAGGAGTTCAGCCAAAGCACCGAACCGCTGAAAACCCTGTTCCCGGAAGGCGGTTTTGCGCTGCACGGTAACTCGAAGGTCTTCGGTTCGGTTGGGATTGCGCTGGCGCTGTGGTACACCGCCTCGGCGGAAAACCGCGTCAAAGTCGCCGGGCTACTGATCCCCGCCACGCTCACTGCCATGCTGGTGGGCATTACCGAACCGCTTGAATTTACCTTCCTGTTTATTTCGCCGCTGCTGTTTGCCGTTCACGCCGTACTGGCCGCCACCATGGCGACGGTGATGTATATCTTCGGCGTGGTGGGCAACATGGGCGGTGGGCTGCTTGACCAGTTCTTACCGCAAAACTGGATCCCGATGTTCCACAACCATGCCTCGATGATGTTCACCCAGATTGGCATCGGTCTGTGCTTCACCGCGCTGTACTTCGTGGTCTTCAAAACGCTTATCGAGCGCTTCAATCTCAAAACTCCAGGCCGCGAAGAGAGCGAAATCAAGCTCTACAGCAAGGCTGACTATAAGGCGGCTCGTGGGCAAACCACCGTCGCGGCAAACACCACCTCAGGCCAGGCCGCAGGCTATCTACAGGCTCTGGGCGGGGCGGGCAATATTGAGAGCATCAACAACTGCGCCACCCGGCTGCGTATCGCGCTGGTCGATATGACGAAAACGCAAGGTGACGACGTCTTCAAAGCCCTTGGTGCCCACGGTGTGGTACGTCGAGGCAACGGCATTCAGGTGATCGTCGGGCTGCATGTCCCGCAGGTGCGCGACCAGCTTGAATCGCTAATGAAAACTCCATCAACCATCGAATCATCTACCCTGACAGAGGCTGTATCATGAAAAAATTCTCAGTGGTTATCGCAGGTGGCGGCAGCACTTTTACGCCTGGTATCGTCCTGATGTTGCTGGCGAACCGTGATCGCTTCCCGCTGCGCGCGCTGAAGTTCTATGACAACGACGGTGCGCGTCAGGAAACTATCGCCGAAGCGTGTAAAGTCATTCTCAAGGAGCAGGCCCCGGATATTGAGTTCAGCTACACCACCGACCCGAAAGCGGCGTTTACCGACGTTGATTTTGTGATGGCGCATATCCGCGTGGGTAAATACCCGATGCGTGAAAAAGACGAAAAAATCCCGCTGCACCACGGCGTTCTGGGCCAGGAAACCTGCGGACCGGGCGGGATATCCTACGGGATGCGCTCCATTGGCGGTGTGCTGGAGCTGGTGGATTATATGGAACAGTACTCCCCGAACGCCTGGATGCTGAACTACTCCAACCCGGCAGCGATTGTGGCAGAAGCCACCCGTCGACTCCGCCCTCAGGCCAAAATTCTCAACATCTGCGATATGCCGATCGGTATCGAAGGGCGTATGGCGCAGATTGTTGGCCTGAAGGATCGCAAAGAGATGCGCGTGCGCTACTACGGCCTGAATCACTTTGGCTGGTGGACGTCGATTGAAGATTTAAACGGTAACGATCTAATGCCGAAACTGCGCGAGTACGTCGCGAAAAACGGCTATGTACCGCCATCAGAGGATGCACATACCGAAGCGAGCTGGAACGACACCTTTGCCAAGGCGAAAGACGTGCAGGCGCTGGATCCAGACACCATGCCGAACACGTACCTGAAATATTACTTCTTCCCGGATTACGTCGTCGCGCACTCCAACCCGGAACGCACCCGTGCCAACGAGGTCATGGATCACCGCGAGAAGCACGTGTTCAGTTCCTGTCGCGCCATCATCGAGGCCGGGAAATCTTCTGCCGGTGAGCTGGAAATCGACGAACATGCGTCGTACATCGTCGATCTGGCAACCGCGATCGCCTTTAACACTCAGGAACGCATGCTGTTGATTGTGCCGAATAACGGCGCGATTCATAACTTTGATGCGGATGCGATGGTCGAAATTCCATGCCTGGTAGGTAAAAACGGACCGGAACCGTTAACCGTAGGCGATATCCCGCATTTCCAGAAAGGGTTAATGAGCCAGCAGGTGGCGGTGGAAAAACTGGTGGTTGATGCCTGGGAGGAGCGCTCGTATACCAAGCTCTGGCAGGCAATTACCTTGTCGAAAACCGTGCCGAGTGCGTCGGTGGCGAAGGCCATTCTGGATGACCTGATAGAGGCCAACAAGGACTACTGGCCAGAGCTGCATTAATCCTCGCGACCGGCATCGTTCTGATGCCGGTCTCCTTGAACGTGTCGATTTACGCTATGCTGAAGCCTGCCCGTGGCACGACAAGGAACCCTGATGAAAATTTCCCACCTCGGCGAAGCGCCGGATTACCGCTTTTCGTTAGCCAATGAGCGCACTTTTTTGGCGTGGATCCGTACAGCGTTGGGTTTTCTTGCCGCTGGCATTGGCCTGGACCAACTTGCCCCCGATTTTGCCACGCCGCTGATCCGTGAAGTGCTGGCGCTGCTGCTATGCCTGTTCTCGGGCACGCTGGCGATTTACGGCTATCTACGCTGGCTGCGTAACGAAAAGGCAATGCGTCTGAAAGAGGATCTACCTTACACGCGGGGCCTGGTGACGATCAGTACGATTTTGCTGGCAGTGGCTGTTGTGGTGATCGGGCTGATTTTCTATGGCGGATAGCCGAAAAGCGCGGCGACAGGCCGATCCCGGTTTGCAACCGGAGCGCACTTCTCTGGCCTGGCTTCGCACATCACTGGGTTACGCTGCGCTCATCGCGATGGCAATCAAACATAACTGGCACCGTTCCGGATTACCGTTCTGGGTCTCGATTGGGGTGCTGGCGTTCGTGGCGGTGTTACTTTGGCGCTATACCCGTAACCGTAACCTGATGGATGTGAATCGGGATGATTTTATTCAGCCAAAGGCCGTGCGTGATAAATTCTTGATCTCCCTCGCAGTTCTCTCCCTCGCATTACTGTTTGCTGTAACGCACTTACAACAAATTTTAGGATAACCCATGACAGGATGTCACGTTAACTCTGCGCGAGTTGTGGTGGACAGTCGCATCGCTCAGACCCCCGAGGCGCTGTATTGCAGGCTGCGCCAGAAGGGCACCAAACAGCTTATTTTTGTCCCTTCCACTGTGTGTAGGTGGCCGCTTGATGCTGAACAATGGGGCGATTTTCTCAACCGGATTTTTGCGATTTGGGTCCGGGAAGATATTGGGAAACTCTCCGTGCAGATATTTGACGACGCACTAGAAGCCTGGTGTGGCGAACGAGTTTATCAGGGCAACGGATCGCTGAAATGCCAGAGTTGCTTTGGCCGACGCTTATGCACGTCGGCCAATAACGGCCTGCTTTGCGACGGTTATCTCGCTTTTTATCAATACAGTGCACCCTTTATGAAAGTGATGCGCGATTTGATACGGAACAACCACTCAGCAAGCGAGCTAATGACGTTGTTAAGGCAAACGCGATAAGCGGCCCTTTGCCAGGTATTTCGCCATCTCGTCTTCCGGCACCATGCCGCCGCCGGTCGCCCACACCAGATGCGTTGCCTGCTCTGATGTAGCCACACGCACCGGTCCGGCCATGCCCGCCAGCGCGGACGGTTCAAGGCGAATGCCTTCTTCCTGTGCCAGCCAGCCCAGCATGTCGTACATGCTCTGATCGCTTAAGGTGTAGAACCCGTCGAGCAGGCGCTCCATTGCCCGGCCAACAAAGCCGGACGCGCGGCCAACGGCCAGGCCATCTGCCGCCGTCACGTTATCAATACCCAAATCCTGTACCGCAATTTCGTCATGCAAACCGGTGTACACGCCCAGCAGCATGCAGGGGGAATGCGTCGGCTCGGCAAAGAAGCAGTGGACGTTATCGCCAAACGCCAGCTTCAGGCCGAATGCCACGCCGCCGGGGCCACCGCCGACGCCGCAGGGCAGATAGACATACAGCGGATGTTCTGCGTCCACGACGCGCCCCTGTTCGGCAAACTGTGCCTTCAGGCGCTCGCCCGCCACCGCATAGCCTAAGAACAGCGTATGGGAATTTTCATCGTCGATGAAGAAGCAGTTCGGATCGCCTTCTGCCGCCTTACGGCCCTGTTCCACCGCCACACCGTAATCCTGTTCATACTCCACAACCTGCACGCCGTGGCTGCGCAGTTTGGCCTTCTTCCACTCGCGAGCGTCGGCGGACATATGCACCGTAACCTTAAAGCCGACGCGGGCGCTCATAATGCCAATGGACATCCCCAGGTTGCCGGTCGACCCGACGGCGATGCTGTACTGGCTGAAAAAGTCCTTAAAGCGAGGTTCCAGCAAAATGCTGTAATCGTCCGTCAGCGACAGTAATCCGGCTTCCAGCGCCAGCTTTTCAGCGTGGGTCAGCACCTCATAAATTCCGCCGCGCGCCTTGATGGAGCCGGAAATCGGCAGATGGCTGTCTTTTTTCAGCAGCAAGGTGCCGTTAATCGTCGTGCCAAACTCTTTCTCAAGCCGCTTATGCATGGCGGGGATCGCCACGACCTCAGATTCAATAATGCCGTTCGTCGCCGCGGTTTCAGGGAAGGCTTTTGCCAGATAAGGCGCAAAGCGATTCAGGCGCGCATGCGCGTCGGCGACGTCGGCCTGCGTCAGCCCGACGTAGGGTAGGCCCTCGGCCAGCGTGGTGGTGCGCGGATTAAACCAGGTGGTCTCTTTCAGTGCAATCAGGTCCTCTACCAGAGGAAATTGTGTGGTTAAGGCAGTGATTTTTGCGTTTTCCATAATACGTCTCTTCGCGCTCAGATAATGAAGGAAAGCAGGAACGTGCAGCCAAGTGCAAGCACCGAGGCGATAAATGTCGCCGTCGTATAGTATTTGAAGGTCTCATTCAGGGTTGCGCCGCAGTATTGCTTCACCAGCCAGAAGAGGGAGTCCGTCACGATCGTGCAGCCAATCGCGCCGGAACCGATGGCAATGGCAATGATCTCCGGGCTGACGTCGGGATACAACGGCAGCATCGGGGCCACAATGGCCGTTGCGCCCATCATCGCCACCGTCGCCGAACCTACCGCCGCATGCAGAATCAGCGCTACCAGCCAGGCCAGCAAAATCGGGTGCATATGCATATTGGACAAAATCAGCGCCAGCGTGTCGGCTAAACCGCTGGTCTTGAGGATTGCGTTAAACGCACCGCCCGCGCCGATGATCAACAGAATATTGGCGATAGAGCCAAAGCCATTCTCGGTGTGTTTGAGCAGCGCGCTCATCCCCATATGTTGGCGTAAACCTAGCAGGTAATAGGCCACGAAAACGGCGATAAACATTGCGGTGATCGGGTTGCCGATAAATTCCAGCAGCGTATACAGCGACCCCTCTTTCGCCATGTTCAGCTCGGCGATGGTTTTCACCAGCATCAGGCCAATCGGCAGCAGGATCGTAAACAGCGTGGCGCCCAGCGACGGCAGAGTATGTTCTTCCCGCACCTTCAGGTCTGAAAACTCAGCCGGAACCGGCTTGAAAGGCAGACGGTTACCAACCAGTTTCAAAAACAGCGGGCCGCCCACCAGGGATGCCGCCAGACCGACCAGCAGGCCGTACACGATCACCGTCCCGACGTCTGCGCCCAGCTTGTTGGTGACAAACAACGCGGCCGGATGCGGCGGAACCACGCAGTGAACTGCCATCAATGCGGTACACAAAGGAATCGCAAGTTTCAGCAACGAGGTCTGCGTTTTTTTGGCGATGGAGAAAGCCAGCGGGATCAGCAACACCACGCCCACTTCGACGAACAGCGTAATACCGCAAATCAGCCCCACCAGCACCATGATCACGTCGGTCGACAACCAGCGGCAACGCTGTAGCGTCAGACCAATACGTTCCGCTGCACCGGATACTTCCATCATTTTGCCAAGAATGGTGCCCAGGCCAATCACCGCAGCCAGGAAGCCAAGCGTCCCGCCGATACCGCTCTCAATGGCGTTGACCATATCCAGCGGGCTCATCCCCATCATGGTGCCAACAAAGAAGCTGGCCAGCAGCAGGGCGAGGAAAGGATGAAACTTGAGTTTTACGATGGTTAACACAATTAACACGATGCTGCTTAGCAGCGTCGCTACAACCCAGACCTGAGATTCCATATCTCACCTCGCCCATGAAGAATGTGCTGCTATTGGACGAAAAAACGGCATAGGCTGACAAACGATATAAATTGCGTTTCAGGTGAGCCAGATTGCATCAAATGGGTGATGTCGCTCTAATAAACGTGCTTAATTCGTGTTTGGTTCACATTAATTCATCATTAGCGGTTAATCTGGACGCTAAATAAGCACAAGGAATTGGCAATGAACGACGTCAACGAGGCCAGAAATCGGCTGTTAAACGGCTGGCAGCTGTCAAAAATGCACACCTTCGAAGTCGCCGCGCGGCACGAATCCTTTGCCCTGGCGGCGGATGAGCTATCGCTCAGCCCCAGCGCGGTGAGCCATCGCATCAATTTACTGGAAGAGGAACTGGGCATTCAGCTGTTCGTGCGCTCGCACCGCAAGGTGGAGCTGACACAGGAAGGTAAGCGCGTTTACTGGACGCTAAAATCATCGCTGGATACGCTGAATCAGGAGATCCTCGACATCAAAAACCAGGCGCTGTCCGGCACGCTGACGGTCTATTCTCGCCCGTCGATAGCCCAGTGCTGGCTGGTGCCGATGCTCGGCGATTTTACTCGCCGCTATCCGTCGATCTCGCTGACCATTCTCACCGGTAATGATTATCCGAATATGCAGCGAACGGGTATCGATCTGGCGCTCTACTTCGACAATATGCCACCCACACAGCAGGTTCATCATTTCTTGATGGACGAGGCGATCCTGCCGGTATGCTCACCGGAATACGCTCGTCAGCATGAATTACTGAAAAACCCGGATAACCTGCGTCACTGCACACTGCTGCACGACCGCCAGGCCTGGAGTAACGATTCCGGCACCGACGAATGGTTTAGCTGGGCGCAGCATTTTGCGTTGAATCTGCCGCCATCATCGGGCATTGGCTTCGATCGTTCCGATTTGGCCGTCATTGCTGCCATGAATCACGTTGGCGTTGCGATGGGGCGCAGGCGGTTGGTGCAGAAGCGGCTCGATCGCGGTGAGCTTATTGCGCCATTTGGCGACAAAGCGCTGGAATGCCATCAGCACTATTACGTCTCGACGCTTTCCGGGCGGCAGTGGCCGAAAATCGACGCCTTTATCGACTGGCTCAAAAGCCAGGTGAAGTGAAGAATTATTACGCTTTGTCGCTACACCAAATATGAAAAAGCGTGCTAAATACAGGGTATTGCTTTCGATTTCTCGCAAGGTTTGCCGTGTTAAAACCATTGATGGTCGCTGCGCTAGTGTTCTCTTCAGGCTGGGCTTTTGCCGTTGAGCCACCGCTGACGGCTGCGCATTATGCGCAGCAGCTCGGCGTGGGTATTGATGTCGACTGGGCACGCACCGAGCGCGGCATACGCGAGTTCGACCCGCTGGTGGTCCGTGATTTTCGGGCAAAGGGCTTCACCCACGTGCGCATCCGCGTCGCCGGAGAACCAACAGAAGCCCGGCTTATACATCTGCGCAAACTAGTGGAAGCGTGCGATCAATATGGCGTGATCCCCGTCATTGCCTATCAGGCAGATGAATACAAAAACGATCCGAAGCCGGATAACGAAAAAGAGGTGGTGAACTGGTGGATTGCCGTGGCGCACTACTTCGATAAAAGCTCGCCGCTGCTGGGGTTTGATCTGATTTACGAGCCAGCAGACAAGCTGAATCACAATCCAGCCTCGCTGAATCGCGTGTACGAAAAAACCATCAAAGCTATTCACGGTATTGATGCCGAACGGATGATCTTCATCGCACCCCGCCTGCGTGCCGCCCCCGAGGATTTATCGAGCCTGAAGCTCCCTGCGCGCAGCCAAAATACGGTTCTTGCGGAGTGGCATATTTTCCCGTGGGGACCGCTGAAAAATAACGCCAAATATCCATGGACGTCCGGCACGGCGGCGGAAAAAGCGTCCATTCGCAGCCGGATTAGCGCGGCAGTGCGCTGGCAGCAAAAAACCGGGCACGTCAGCTGGGTGGGCGGTTGGGGCGTGGGTGAATCCATCCACTTAACGCCGACGGCTTCACAAATCGCGTTCGCCAGCTTTATGGCCTGCGAGTTGCAAAAGGCGAAAATTCCGTACGCGATTAACGCGGATTTTCAGTTCTATGATGGGGAAGAAGGGGCGTGGCGACCGACTATGGAACCATTGCTCCAGGCGATGATGACGCCGATATGTGAAAAGCCCGACGAGAAGCCGGGCAAACATGCGCTTAAACCATCTGCTCGTGATGCGGCTCACGCGACGCCAGCGGCAGCCAGCACAGTAAAATCAGCAGCCCCATCAGGGTCATCAACAGGCCAAGACTAGCCTGCCCGGTTTGCGGCATCATGGCGGAAAGCCAGGCCAGCACGCCGGAACCGATGTTTTGCAGGCCGCCAACCAGCGCGCCAGCGGTCCCGGCCAAAAACGGAAACGGCTCCATCGCACCGCTGGTCGCCAGCGGGAACAGCATGCCCGCGCCAAAGAAGAACAGCGCCGCCGGGACAAGCAGCGTCCAGACGGTCATCACGCCGAGCAGGCCCGGGATCCACATCATCACCCCCGCCAGTAAACAGCTGACTACCGACTGCCACATCAGCGTCGAAAAGCGCTTGTTCGGGCGTCCGGCAAACCACGCGCCGAAGAACGCCGCCGGGATTGGCAGGATAAACAGAATGCTCACCACCATGCTGCTGAGGCCAAGCCCTGCGCCCAGCAGTACGCCGGAACAGGCTTCAAACACCGCAATGCCCGCCAGACCGCCAATCAGCATCAGCAAATAACAGTTGAACGCACCGTGACCAAACAAGGTTTTGTAGTTGGCGATAAGCTTTGTGCGCGGCGCACCCGTCGGGCGCGTTTCGGGCATCCAGCGCGCCATGCTAAAGGTGACGATAATACACAGCACCAGCAGGAAGGCGTAACACGCGCGCCAGGACCAGATGCTGTCCAGCACCCCGCCAATCAGCGGTGCCAGCAGCGGGCTGACCAGAATACCCATGTTGAGCAAGCTATTGGCATGGCGAAGCTGCGAGCCTTGATACATATCGCGTGGCAACGTTCGCGCCATCACTCCGCCGACTCCGGTGCCCATTCCCTGTAACGCGCTGGCGGCGATCAGCACCGTCAGGCTGTGGGTGGTAATGGCAATCACCGTCGCCACCATGAAAATCGACATCCCCACCAGGATCACTGGCCGACGCCCGACGCGGTCGGACAGTGGGCCATAAAACAGCTGTGAGACACCGTAGGTCAGCAGATAGGCGGCCATCACGCTTTGCACCGCGCCTTCGCGGGCGTTGAGTTCCTTTGCCATGTCCGCAATCGCCGGGATATAGATGGTTTGCGCCATCTGTCCCACGGCCACCAGTAACACCAGCATCAACAGTAAATTAACGTTCCTTTGCTTTTTCATGTCGCTGAATACTTTTGCTAAAAGAGTAAAATAAAGAATAAGTGACTACACATTCCCATAAATGCGCGAGGAATCTACCACAATGCGATGGCAATTTAAGCATCAGTGCGGCGAATGAAAAGAAGAGATAAGGCAGGATTTGTAAACAATATCGGCAACTAATGTTGCCAGCGAGCGTTATTAAAGAGGGGCGGTTTCCCGCCCCTCTCAGGTGCGACTTGAACCTGAACTACCGCAGGTATTTCAGGACGGCATCAAGCAGTTGCAGTATCGCAACAATGAGTCTGAGGATAAGTATCACCATATCCACGGCGCCCATACGCGTCTCCTTTCAGTCAAAAGGAGCACGGTGCTGGCGTACCTCTCCGCCGCCTGTTGCCAGCACCTTGATTGACGTAACACAGTGTGCTCACTTCAGGGGGTTAAGGCACTGACGGCACCACCCGTTTCAGCCAGGACTTCGTTGCGCCGGTGTACTGCTTGCGGCCCCCTTACGCACTGCGAACAAAATCAGTATAGATAAATACTGTATGTATGAACAGGTATTTATGGACAAAATGCGACAGGCGATCCATACTCCATTACGTCAAAATCCGTGCCTAAAATTGCGCGTTCGTCGCCGATCGCGTATACTTTTTGCGTTGACGTAACACAGTGTGTTCTGCGGAAACCAACCGCAAATCCCTGAAAAAAACCTCGCTATGGCGAGGTTTTTTGTTTTCTGAACAAGCCGCCCGCCAGCCCGTTGCTGGAAATTGTGTGTGCAAGAATTAGCCGCTACGAAGCGCATCATCCAGCGATTGTCGCGTTACGCCAGGAAATGGAATCTGTCCCTGCCGGAATTGCGGTTTTAAAAACGCTCATGGATCAGTACAAATTGAATCTGTCTGATTTTCAGGATGAAATCGGCAGTAAATCAATGGTCTCAAAGGTGCTCAACGGTCAACGCCAGCTAACCTTAAACCATATAAAAAAACTGGCTGCTCGATTTGGCGTGTCGCCTGCGCTTTTCATTGAATGAGATAAAAACGGCGATCGTGCGCTTTTCATCACCCAACAAACGAAACGTGATCCCTGACGCAAATTTGTGTGGATGAAAATATTTCCATTGTCTCGCCTGAAAACCTGTGTTTGTATAAATTCAATCAATGATTCCAAACACAGGTCCTACATGACAACTTCCATGATGACGTCGACCCTACTAAAAACTGCGCAACCTGCCGCAGTGGTCGTCGTACGTGTGGTGGTGGTCGTCGGCAACGCGCCGTAGGGACTGGATCAACACACGAATCCAAAACCCCGCCGGCGCAAACCGGGCGGGGTTTTTAGTTTAAACGCCTCCCGGAAAGTCGGCTCAGAAGAAAAGGACTGGAGCATGGCAAGTTCGGGCACAACATCCAACAAGACGCGTTTTACCGGCGCGCAGCTGATCGTTCATTTACTGGAACGTCAGGGCATCACGCTGGTTTCCGGCATTCCCGGCGGCACGGTTCTGCCGCTGTACGACGCATTAAGCCAAAGCACGCAAATCCGTCACGTTCTGGCGCGCCACGAGCAGGGCGCGGGCTTTATCGCTCAGGGCATGGCGCGCACGCAGGGTAAACCGGCGGTTTGTATGGCCTGTAGCGGGCCGGGCGCGACCAACCTGGTGACCGCCATCGCCGACGCCCGCCTCGACTCCATTCCGCTGATTTGTATTACCGGCCAGGTGCCTTCTTCAATGATCGGCACCGACGCATTTCAGGAAGTAGACACCTACGGCATCTCTATCCCCATCACCAAACATAACTACTTAGTCCGCGATATCAGCGACCTACCACGGGTTATCAGTGATGCGTTTCGCATTGCCCAGTCAGGCCGTCCAGGCCCGGTGTGGATAGACATTCCTAAGGACGTGCAAACCGCAGAAATCGACATCGACGTCTTCCCGGAGCCGGGCGATCGCGCACCTGCGCCGGAATTCAGCGCAGACAGCGTGAAGGACGCGGCGGCGATGATTAACGCGGCCAAACGCCCGGTACTGTATTTGGGCGGTGGGGCGATTAACGCCTCCGATGCCGCGCGCGAGTTCGCGGAAAAAGCCAACCTGCCAACCACCATGACCTTAATGGCGCTGGGCATGCTGCCAAAAGCGCACCCGCTGTCGTTAGGTATGCTGGGCATGCACGGCGCGCGCAGCACCAACTTCATCCTGCAAGAGGCAGATTTGCTGATCGTGCTCGGCGCACGTTTTGATGACCGGGCGATTGGCAAAACCGAGCAATTCTGCCCGAATGCCAAAATTATCCACGTGGATATCGATCGCGCTGAGCTGGGTAAAATTAAACAGCCGCACGTGGCGATTCAGGGCGACGTGGCGCAAGTGCTGGCGCAGTTGATCCCGCAAACTGAGGCTACCGACCGCGCCGACTGGCGTCAGTTGGTGGCCGACCTGCAAAAAGAGTTCCCGAGCGCTATCCCAACCGAGTGCGATCCGCTGAGCCATTACGGCCTGATCAACGCCGTGGCCGCCTGCGTGGACGACAGTGCAATTATTTCTACCGACGTGGGCCAGCACCAGATGTGGACTGCGCAGGCCTATCCGCTGAACCGTCCTCGCCAGTGGCTGACTTCCGGCGGGTTGGGCACCATGGGCTTTGGCCTGCCTGCGGCAGTGGGTGCGGCGTTGGCCAATCCGGACCGTAAGGTCATCTGCTTCTCCGGCGACGGCAGCCTGATGATGAATATTCAGGAAATGGCCACTGCGGCCGAAAACCAGTTAGATGTGAAAATTATTCTGATGAATAACGAAGCGTTGGGCCTGGTGCATCAGCAGCAAAGCCTGTTCTACAAGCAGGGTGTGTTTGCCGCGACCTATCCGGGAACGATCAACTTTATGCAGATTGCTGCCGGTTTTGGCCTGCACGCCTGCGATTTGAACGCCGAAGCCGATCCGCAAGCGGCGTTGCAAGAGGCAATCTCACGCCCCGGACCGGCGCTTATCCACGTGCGTATCGACCCTGAACAAAAAGTTTATCCGATGGTCCCGCCGGGTGCGGCCAATACAGAAATGGTGGGAGAATAAGCCATGCAGAAACACTGTGATAACGTCATTCTGGAACTCACCGTTCGCAACCACCCTGGCGTCATGACCCACGTCTGCGGGCTATTCGCCCGTCGCGCCTTTAACGTTGAAGGCATTCTCTGTCTGCCCATTCAGGGCAGCGAGCACAGCCGCATCTGGCTGTTAGTGAATGACGATCAGCGTCTTGAACAGATGATGGCCCAGATCGACAAGCTGGAGGACGTCACCAAAGTGGTGCGTAACCAGTCCGATCCGACCATGTTTAACAAGATTTCCGTCTTCTTCGAATAAAACGCTCATAGCTTGAACACCCACGCGCTTATCGTTAAGGTAAGCGCGTTTTTTATCCGCCAGGAATACCTCATGACCACCATCGCGCTTATCGACGATCACCTTATCGTCCGTTCCGGTTTTGCCCAGCTTTTGAGTCTGGAGCCGGATTTTCAGGTCGTCGCTGAATTTGGCTCGGGCCGCGAGGCGCTGGCCGGGCTGCCGGGGCGCGGAGTGCAGGTGTGTATTTGCGATATTTCGATGCCCGATCTCTCCGGGCTGGAGCTGCTGAGCCAGCTGCCTAAAGGCCTGTCGACGATTATGCTCTCCGTCCACGACAGCCCGGCGCTGGTGGAACAGGCGCTTAACGCAGGCGCGCGGGGGTTTCTCTCTAAACGCTGTAGCCCGGATGAGCTGATTTCTGCGGTGCGAACCGTCTCCAGAGGTGGCTGTTATTTAACCCCGGATATCGCCATTAAGCTCGCCGCCGGACGGCAGGACCCGCTGACCAAACGCGAGCGGCAGGTGGCGGAAAAGCTGGCGCAGGGGATGGCGGTAAAAGAAATCGCCGTCGAGCTGGGGCTGTCGCCCAAAACCGTTCACGTTCACCGCGCTAACCTGATGGAAAAACTCGACGTCAGCAACGACGTAGAGCTGGCCCGCCGCATGTTTGACGGCTGGCAATGAGCCCGTTTTTCTCGCGGCTGGTCTCTGTGGTTGCCAGCTTCTTTATCTTCTCTGCCGCCTGGTTTTGCCTGTGGAGCATCAGCCTGCATCTGGTCGAACGCCCGGAGCTGGCGGTGCTACTGTTCCCGTTTGGGCTGCGGCTTGGGCTGATGCTGCAATGTCCGCGCGGCTATTGGTCCGTACTGCTCGGGAGCGAGTGGGTCATGCTGACGTGGCTGGCGCACGAAGTGGCGCTGGCGCATCTGCCCTTATTGATGACCGGAAGCGTGCTCACGCTTCTCCCGGTCGCGCTCATTTCCCGCTATCGCCACCAGCGCGACTGGCGCACGCTGCTGCGTCAGGGAGCGGCGCTAATTGCGGCTGCGTTATTGCAGTCGCTGCCGTGGATGGGTGAACAAGACATTCTCAATGCGCTGCTGCTCACGCTCACTGGCGGCCTGACGCTGGCACCGATTTGTCTCGTTATCTGGCACTATCTCACCAGTACGGTCTGGCAACCGCTGGGGCCTGCACTGGTTTCTCAGCCAGTGAACTGGCGCGCCCGGCACCTCATCTGGTATCTGCTGCTTTTTGTGGTCAGCCTGTGGTTGCAGCTTGGCCTGCCTGCTGAACTCTCGCGCTTTACGCCGTTTTGCCTGGCGCTGCCGATAATCGCGCTGGCGTGGCACTACGGTTGGCAGGGGGCGCTGATCGCCACCCTGATGAATGCCATTGCACTAATTGCCAGCCAGACCTGGCACGATCATCCCGTCGATTTACTGCTCTCGCTGCTGGCGCAAAGCCTGACCGGGCTGCTGCTGGGCGCGGGTATTCAGCGCCTGCGCGAGCTAAATCAGTCGCTGCAAAACGAGCTGGCGCGCAACCGGCGTCTGGCGGAGCGGCTGGTCGAAACCGAAGAGAGCGTGCGCCAGGAAGTGGCGCGCGAGCTGCACGACGATATCGGCCAGACCATCACTGCCATTCGCACCCAGGCAGGCATCGTCCAGCGTCTTGCACCGGAAAACGGTGGGGTGATCCAGAGCGGAGCGCAT
The DNA here is from genome assembly GCF_059766475.1 of Enterobacter sp. SCRI0065. Taxonomy (NCBI): domain Bacteria; kingdom Pseudomonadati; phylum Pseudomonadota; class Gammaproteobacteria; order Enterobacterales; family Enterobacteriaceae; genus Enterobacter; species Enterobacter sp. SCRI0065. Next base: position 75,561 of record NZ_JCBAJB010000008.1, read on the forward strand.
ATCGAGCAGCTTTCGCTCGGCGTGTATGATTCGGTGCGCCGCCTGCTCGGGCGGCTGCGTCCACGTCAGCTCGACGACCTTTCACTTGAGCAGGCGGTGCGTTCCCTGATGCGCGAGATGGAGCTGGAAAGCCGTGGCATCGTTAGCCACCTCGACTGGCACATTGATGAATCAACGCTGAGCGAGGGCCAGCGCGTGACGCTGTTCCGCGTTTGTCAGGAGGGGCTGAACAATATCGTCAAGCACGCCAGCGCCAGTGCGGTCACGCTGACGGGCTGGCAACAGGACGAGCGACTGATGCTGGTTATCGAAGACGACGGCTGCGGCCTGCCGCCGGGATCGACAGGACAGGGCTTTGGTCTGGCGGGCATGCGCGAGCGGGTCACGGCGCTCGGCGGCACGCTGGCGATCTCCTGTACTCACGGCACGCGCGTTAGCGTCAGCTTGCCGCTAAGGAGTCATCGTGTTTAAAACGCCTGCTAACGCTGAACCCATTCGCGACAAAGCAGAAATCGACGCGCGCTATCGCTACTGGCGTCGCCATATTCTGATGACTATCTGGCTGGGCTACGCGCTGTTCTACTTCACTCGCAAAAGTTTCAACGCCGCCGCCCCGGAAATCCTCGCCAGCGGCGTGATGACGCGCACCGATATCGGTCTGCTGGCGACGCTGTTTTACATCACCTACGGCCTGTCGAAGTTCTTCTCCGGCATCGTCAGCGACCGCTCCAACGCCCGCTATTTTATGGGGATCGGGCTGATTGCCACTGGCGTAGTGAATATCCTGTTCGGCTTTTCCACCTCGCTGTGGGCGTTTGCTCTGCTGTGGGCGCTGAACGCCTTTTTCCAGGGCTGGGGCGCACCGGTATGCGCCCGCCTGCTGACGACGTGGTATTCGCGCAACGAGCGCGGCGGCTGGTGGGCAATCTGGAACACCGCGCATAACGTCGGCGGGGCGCTAATCCCCATGATGGTCGGCGCGGCGGCGCTGCATTACGGCTGGCGCACCGGAATGATGATTGCTGGCGGGCTGGCGATCCTCGCCGGGCTGTTCCTCTGCTGGCGCTTGCGCGACAGGCCGCAGACCGTCGGTTTACCGGAGATAGGCGACTGGCGGCACGACGAAATGGAAATCGCCCAACAGCAGGAGGGCGCGGGGTTAACCCGCAAAGAGATCCTCACTAAATACGTGCTGCTCAACCCGTACATCTGGCTGCTGTCGCTGTGCTACGTGCTGGTGTACGTGGTGCGCGCGGCGATCAACGACTGGGGTAATTTGTATATGTCCGAGACGCTGGGCGTGGATCTGGTGACCGCCAACTCGGCGGTGACGATGTTCGAGCTGGGCGGTTTTATCGGCGCGCTGGTTGCGGGTTGGGGCTCGGACAAGTTGTTCAACGGCAACCGTGGCCCGATGAACCTGATTTTCGCCGCCGGGATACTGCTCTCCGTCGGCTCGCTATGGCTGATGCCGTTTGCCAGCTACGTCATGCAGGCGGCATGCTTCTTCACCACCGGCTTCTTCGTGTTTGGCCCGCAGATGCTGATCGGCATGGCGGCGGCAGAGTGTTCGCACAAAGAGGCGGCGGGCGCGGCCACGGGCTTTGTCGGGCTATTTGCCTATCTGGGGGCGTCGCTTTCTGGCTGGCCACTGGCGCGGGTAATCGATATCTGGCACTGGAGTGGATTTTTTGCGGTAATTGCCATCGCGGCGGGTATTTCCGCGCTGCTGTTGCTGCCATTCCTCAACGCCCAGGCACCGCGCGAAGCCAGTGTGATGTGACCTGCCTCACCTTTTCATCCCGAGCGGGGCAAAACTAGGATATTTTCTCGGTTCCACCTGGACGCTGTCTCAGGCGTCTCTCCCGGCTGATTTTTACAATGCCTGCCATTCGCAGGTATAAAAATCAGCTCAGGAGATACCCATGCTGGCCTTCCTCAATCAGGTGCGCAAGCCGACCCTGGATCTGCCGCTCGATGTGCGGCGCAAGATGTGGTTTAAACCCTTCATGCAGTCTTATCTGGTGGTCTTTATCGGCTACCTGACCATGTATCTGATTCGCAAGAACTTTAACATCGCGCAGAATGACATGATCACCACCTACGGGCTGAGCATGACGCAGCTGGGGATGATTGGCCTGGGCTTTTCTATCACCTACGGGGTGGGGAAAACGCTGGTCTCCTATTATGCGGACGGCAAAAACACCAAGCAGTTCCTGCCGTTCATGCTGATCCTCTCCGCTATCTGTATGCTCGGTTTCAGCGCCAGCATGGGTACGGGTTCGGTCAGCCTGTTTATGATGATCGCCTTCTACGCCCTGAGCGGTTTCTTCCAGAGTACCGGCGGGTCGTGCAGCTATTCCACGATCACCAAATGGACGCCGCGTCGCAAGCGCGGTTCTTACCTCGGCATGTGGAACATCTCCCATAACCTGGGCGGCGCGGGTGCGGCAGGGGTGGCGCTGTTCGGCGCAAACGTTCTGTTCGACGGCCACGTGATCGGCATGTTTATCTTCCCGTCGATTATCGCGCTGATTGTCGGCTTTATCGGCCTGCGCTACGGCAGCGACTCCCCGGAATCTTACGGTTTGGGTAAAGCGGAAGAGCTGTTCGATGAAGAGCTGAGCGAAGAAGACAAAGAAGCCGAAGACGAGTCGATGACCAAATGGCAGATCTTCGTGGAGTACGTGCTGAAGAACAAGGTTATCTGGCTGCTGTGTTTCTCCAATATCTTCCTGTACGTGGTGCGCATCGGTATTGACCAGTGGTCCACCGTGTATGCGTTCCAGGAACTGAAGCTTTCCAAAGAGGTGGCGATTCAGGGCTTTACCCTGTTTGAAGTGGGTGCGCTGGTCGGTACGCTGCTGTGGGGCTGGCTCTCGGATCTGGCGAACGGTCGCCGCGCGCTGGTGGCCTGCGTCGCGCTGGCGCTGATCATCGCCACGCTCGGGGTGTATCAACACGCCAGCAACCAGTACGTTTACCTGATGTCGCTGTTTGCGTTGGGCTTCCTGGTGTTTGGCCCGCAACTGTTGATCGGTGTAGCGGCCGTTGGATTTGTGCCGAAAAAAGCGATCGGCGCTGCCGATGGGATTAAAGGCACCTTCGCCTACCTGATCGGCGACAGCTTCGCCAAGCTGGGTTTGGGGATGATCGCCGACGGCACGCCTATTTTCGGCCTGACCGGCTGGGCGGGCACCTTCGCCGCGCTGGACGCCGCCGCTATCGCCTGTATCTGCCTGATGGCGATGGTCGCGGTACTGGAAGAGCGTAAGATTCGTCGTGAAAAACGTATTCAAAGATTAAAAGTGGCTTGAGTGTGCAGGTGAGTTCTTTGCCCGGCTGAGTGCCGGGCTTTTTTATGCCTGCCGCTGACTGGTCTCCAGCAGCAACCCACGCAGCCAGGCCTGAGCAGGATTGCGGTGCGTTCTGCCGTGCCAGGCCATGCTTTTGGTAAAGCCGGGCACGGTCACGGGCGTCTCGCAGACAAACATCCCCGTCTGGTTTTCCGCTATGCGTGAAGGCACGACGGCAATCATGTCGCTTATCACCAGCACGTCCGGCAGCACTAAAAAGTTGCTTACGGACAAAGCCACACACCGCGTCAGGCCAATGTTTTCTAACGCACCATCCGTTACGCCGCGAAAACTTTCGCCCTCGTAAGAGACCAGCACATGCTCCAGCGCGCAAAATCGGTCTAACGTTATGGGTTTACCTGCATCCGGATGATCGGCACGCATCATGCAAACGTAGCGTTCCTCGTAGAGCGCGCGGCTGTGGAGTTCGGAAGGCGTGGTGTGCGGAGTGATCAGTGCCACGTCAACGCTGCCCCGCTCGAGTTGGCTGACCAGGCGATCGGATCCCACGGGCACCACGCGCACGCGAATACCCGGCGCCTGCACTTTAAGCGCGGCGATAAAAGGGACGACTACCGCGCGCAGGGCATAGTCGGTCGCGGCAAGGGTGAAGGTGAGCGTTGCGGTGAGTGGGTCAAACTCGGCGGGCTGCAACAGCACGTCGATATCCGCCAGAATACGCTTAACGGGCGCGGTGAGTTCTTCCGCACGTGTGGTTGGCACTATCCCGTGCGGCGCGCGGATAAACAGCGGGTCGTCAAAGTAATCCCGTAGGCGGTTGAGCATGCCACTGACGGCGGGCTGCGTCAGAGAAAGACGCGACGCTGCGCGGGTGACGCTGCGCTCGTCCAGCAGTGCATCGAGCGTTTTCAGCAGGTTGAGATCCAGCGTGCGGAGATTTGCTTTCATACCGATATTCCACCTATTTTCGGTTCACTATTATGGCGTTGTTAGCTGTCGGCCCTGCGCATTTCCCGATATCATGAGCGGCTAAAATAAAGGAGAACTCATGGTCTGGATAATGCTGGCGACCCTTGCGGTGGTGTTTGTTGTTGGGTTTCGCATCCTGACATCGGATTCTCGCCGCGCGATAAAACGCCTTAGCGAGCGTCTGGGTATCACGCCAGTGCCCCTCGAATCGATGATCGACCAGTTTGGCAAAACCGCAGGCAATGAATTTATCCGCTACCTTGAGCGTCCGGACGAGGCCCATCTGCAAAACGCCGCACAGGTGCTACTGATCTGGCAGGTGTGTATCGTCGATGGCAGCGAAGAAAACATGCAAACCTGGCATCGCCTGCTGCGCAAAGCGCGGCTTGCCGCCCCGATTACCGATGCGCAAATTCGTCTGACGCTGGGTTTTATGCGTGAGATGGAGCCGGACCCTTACGAGTTGAATGCCTTCCAGCTGCGCTATAACCAGCTGTTTCTGCCGGAAGAGGGCGTGTTCTTTCTGCACTGATATCACGAACCGTGATGAGCAGTATAAAACATCATCATTAGAATTATACCTCTGTCGGGCGCACCATCACCTCATCAACTAACCGATGAGGTGAACCATGAAACAATCCGCGATTATCTGGCCGAACGACTATCTGCCAGGCACCACCGATAATTTTGCTTCCAACGAAATCATTGTCGCCGGGCTGACGGCCAGAGAGATTTGGGCGCAGCTTAACGACACCGCGCTGTGGCCGGGTTATTACAGCAATGCGCAAGATATTCACTTCCACGACGGCAGCGGGCCGCAACTGAGCGCTAAGGCGCGCTTCCGCTTCACCACCTTTGGCTTCCCGGTCGAGGCGCAGGTGACGGAATATGTGCCGCCAGCAGACGGCGAAGCGGCGCGTATCGCCTGGCATGGCTGGGTTGAGGGAGAGGCCAACTCACGTCTGGATGTGATCCACGCCTGGTTGTTTGAAGATTTGCCAGGTCACCGCGTGCGCATTTTGACCCAAGAGTCGCAGAAAGGCGTTCCAGCGCAGCAGCTGGCGCGGGCAGTGCCGAACCCGATGATTAATGGGCATCAGGAGTGGATCGTTGGGCTGGTGAATGCCGCGATGCAAGAAAAGTTGTCAAAACGTTAAATCGGTCACACTTATGATGATAAACTGAGCGACTTTTCCGCACGTTTTTATCCTCAGGTGATGTCATGACAGAACATATTCAATCCACGCCCATACCGCATGCCAAAGAGGTCTCGCGCCCGAACTGGTCTGCGGTTTTTTCCGTGGCGTTTTGCGTCGCCTGTCTGATTACCGTTGAGTTTTTGCCGGTGAGCCTGCTCACGCCGATGGCGCAGGACCTGGGGATTTCCGAAGGGGTGGCGGGCCAGTCCGTGACCGTTACCGCCTTTGTGGCGATGTTTGCCAGCCTGTTTATCACGCAGATCATCGGGACCATCGATCGCCGCAAGGTGGTAATGCTGTTCGCGGTGCTGCTGACGCTCTCCTGCGTGCTGGTGTCCTTCGCCGAAAACTTTACCCTGCTGCTGCTGGGTCGCGCTTGTCTGGGAATTGGCCTTGGCGGATTCTGGGCGATGTCAGCCTCGCTGACCATGCGCCTCGTTCCCGCGCGTACGGTGCCCAAAGCGCTATCCGTTATCTTCGGTGCTGTTTCTATCGCGCTGGTGATCGCCGCACCGCTGGGCAGCTTCCTCGGCGGGATTATCGGCTGGCGCAACGTGTTTAACGGCGCGGCGGTGATGGGCCTTCTGTGCATCTTCTGGGTGTGGAAAGCGCTGCCGTCGCTGCCGGGCGAGCCTGCACATCACAAACAGAATATGTTCAGCCTGCTAAAACGCCCTGGCGTACTGGCGGGGATGACCGCCATCTTTATGGCCTTTGCCGGTCAGTTCGCCTTCTTTACCTATATTCGCCCCATCTTCACCACCCTGTCGGGCTTTGACGTTGATGGCCTGACGCTGGTGCTCCTGAGCTTTGGTATCGCCAGCTTTGTCGGCACGTCGCTGTCGGCGCAGTTCCTGAAACGTTCTCTGAAGTTTGCGTTAGCGGGTGCGCCGCTGGTGTTGGCCGTGAGCGCAGCCGTGCTGATTTTTTGGGGCAACGATAAGTGGGTGGCTTCCGCAATTGCGATTATTTGGGGCTTTGCCTTTGCGCTGGTGCCGGTAGGTTGGTCCACGTGGATCACCCGAACGCTTGCCGATCAGGCCGAAAAGGCCGGGTCAATTCAGGTGGCGGTTATCCAGTTGGCGAACACCTGCGGCGCAGCGGTGGGCGGCCTTGCTCTGGACCATTTGGGGCTAACCTCACCGCTGATTATTTCCGGTACGCTGATGCTGCTGACCGCGCTGCTGGTGGCGGGGAAGGTGAAGGCTAAATAGGTGTTTCCCCCTTTTCCCCAAATGGGAGAGGGGGCTGTTCTCTGCGGTTTGAGGTGGCAACAGGCTACGTTGATGTCCGCCCACGCCTTCTCGAATCCATCGAAATCAACACCACCGAAGACACAATCAACAACGTCCCCAGCCAGTCCGGCAGAGAAAACGCCACGCCTAGCAACAGCACAGATAAAAGCGCGCTGCTCAGCGGTTCGGCACAGCTCAAAATACTTGCCTTTGGACCACCGATCATCTGCGCGCCTTTCAGATACAGGCTGAACGTCACCGCTGTGCCAATCACCACTAAATAGAAAAACGCCAGCAGCAGGCTGCCGTCAATCACGAACGTGGTCCCGCGCCCGGCGTAGAACGGCGTCAGCATGAGTCCTGCCAGCAGCATGCTCCAGCCGACGATCGGCAGCGTACCGTAACGAGCAATCAGCGTGGAAGGAAAGGTGGTGTAAAACGCGGCGGCAAAGGCCGATGCGATACCCCAGACGAGCGCCGCCGGGGAGATCGTCAGCGACGTCGGGTCGCCGTGCGTCACCAGCAGGAATGTGCCGATGAGCGATGTCAAAATAGCGGCAAAGACGAATATCCCAGGGCGCTTTTTACGCACTAACGCGAACCACGCCACGATGATTGTCGGCGACAGGAATTGCAGCACGGTAGCGGTGGCGGCGTTGGATTTTTCAATCGTTACCAGGAAGGTGAGCTGCACGATCAGCGCGCCAAAGAGCGAGAAAATCAGCAGGCTGATGGCGTCTTTGCGATTTTTGATGACCGAGAAAATCTTGTCGCCGTGAACGAAGGAGAGCGTTAGCAAGATAACGCCAGTGAACAGCAGGCGGATCATTGTTAAATAAGGCGAGGAGATCTGGCTTTTCTCCATGATGTACTGCGCGCAAACCCCTGAGCTGCCCCATAAAACGGCGGCGATCAGGACGTTTAGCATCCCTTTTTTTGTCGAACCCATTTTCTCCCCTGCTATGCTGTCGTTAATTCGGTCAACAGCATAGCATGATAGCGTGCGGCCTGATGCCCTGGCCCTCCCCCACGGGGGGGATGAATCCCCACTCTTTTTTTAATAGCAATGGAAATGACACAATAAAAATGAAGCGCCTGAAGCGATGCCCTGGTCCGGCTGTAAATCGTTGAGTCGTTTCCTGGAGGCCGGGGCGACGCGCATGGATGCGCGGCGAGGGCGCATTTACAGGGACGTTGCAGCGCCCGTCCCCGATAGCCGGAGGGAATAAGACGAAGGCATCGCGTAGCGACGATTTTCTTGCCGGGAGCCCGGGTTGCCAGGGCGGCGGCGATTGAGCCGCCATGGCACGTTCACCGGTGCCGTCATCATAGAGAAGCACGGATCTCAAAGTGAACGGAATAACTTCCTGAGCCGCATGTTCCCCTCACCCTAACCCTCTCCCCAACGGGGAGAGGGGACGGTTTCGTGTAGCGATTATTACTGGGGATCCTTTAGCTCAGTGGGAAAGGGAGAAAAAATCTTACTAGAACCAGGCTTCCCACATTGCGCCGACGTTGAAATCGTCGAGCGTTTCGTCTTTGGTATTGTTTACGCGCGCGGTGCGTTCGTTGTCTACCTTGCCGCCGGTCACGTAGAAGCGCAGCATCGGACGGAACTCAGGCCCCATAGCGATAGACATGTTCTGGGAGAGCGTCAGCTTCCAGCCTTTGTTGTCGCCGCCGTTGTCGTAGTCAACATGCTGCCAGCCTGCTTCCAGCCAGGTGGAGTGTACGTCGTTCCACCAGTGCATTGGGCGCACGATGGCGTTGTAGTTCTTACGGTTATCGGTGTCGTCGCGGCTGTTGTCATAGTCGTGGAAGGCGAGGATGTACTCCACCTGCGTGGCCTGGGTGAATTTGTACAACCCTTCGAAGCTGGCGTATACCGTGGTCAAGTCTTCGGTTTTGTTGAACACGCTGTTGTCCGAGTTATCGGAATAACGCGCGATCACTTTGTTCACGCCGCTGTCGTTGGTGTGGCTCAGCACCACGCCGCCCTGCCAGGCGTTCAGACGTTCTTCGCTTTCGATGGCTTTTGAGTCAAAGCCGTAGTTGGCGTACAGTTCCAGATCCACTGGGCCGAGCTTCATACCGTGGATTTTAGAGGTCGCTGCGTAGTTGCCTTTGTCGCCCGTGCCGGAACCGCCGGTACAGGTAATGCGCGACGGGTTAGCTTCATCTTCCATCACTTCCGGGCTACAGGATTCCACTGCCGCCACGGTGGCTACGTCAAACTGCACGCCGCCGATGTCGAAGTTTTTCACCCCGGCACCCTGGCCGTCGTGGTTCATCCAGAAGTAATCGTTGATGCCCTGTTGCGGACGCTGGTGGAAATCACGGCCTGCCCAGAAGTAGGCGTTCGGGTTGGAGGCCATAATGTTGGTCACGCCAGCGTAGGCTTTTTTGAGGTTAACCTCGTCGCCCCAGTGGTCGATCATCACGTTGATATCCCAGATCGCGCCGTTCTCGCCTTTGAAGGCTTTAGAAAGCTGGAATTCACCGCCGTTACCTTCGTTACCCAGACGACCAATCGCGGACGCGCCGTTATAAGAACCATCCACCGCCACGTATTTCTGATCGGCAGCCTGGAAGTGCGCACCGTAGCGGGCGTAGCCGGTAAACTTAACGCCAAACGGGATCGCCAGATCCGGAGACTGCGCCGCGCTTTGCGGCTCCGTCACCACGTCGACTTTTTTGGCGACGGCGGCGTCCATTTTTGCCTGACGATCTGCCAGGGCTTTATCCACCGCTTTGGCCACAATGGCGTCGATTTGCTCCTGGGTGAAATCCTGCGCAAGGACAGAAATTGGGCAAAGCGCGGCGATAACCGCCATTGTTAATGGAAGTTTTTTAATCATATTCATGGTTATCTCAATATATATTTAAATTTTATTCAGACAATAACCACCCGATTCCGATCTGACAGAGACTGTCGCTATCATCAGAACAAGTTGATTTTAATATTTAGGTACAGAGGTATTACATTAAATAATTATTTCGCCATAGTTTATCTCTGATAGAGGTGAATAATCTCTTCCGATAATTCACGGGCCAGCAGTGAGTTCATTAAATGGTCCTGAGCATGCACCATTATTAAGGTCATCGGCTGGCGGGCTTCGCCCGCGTCCTGTTCGATGAGCTTGGTTTGCATATGGTGCGCCTGGCGCGCGTAGCCATCGGCTTCGCGCAGCAGACTTTTGGCTTCGTCAAGGTTGCCCTGACGCGCAGCGTGCAGTGCTTCAAAGCACAGGCTGCGCGACTGGCCCGCATTGACGATGATTTCCATGACAGCGTCTTCTAATGCGATCATCATTAATTACTCTTTATCAAAACAGTTATTTAAGGAGGTGGCGGCAAACCATTCTCCGCTTTTCTTAATGGTGCGTTGTTGTGTTTTCAAATCCAGCTGGATAAAGCCGTAGCGGTTTTTATACGCATTACACCATGACCAGTTATCAATAAATGTCCACATATGGTAGCCAAGACAGCGGCTGCCTTCGCTAATACCCTTATGCACCCATTTAAGATGTTCAGAAATAAAGTCGATACGGTATTGATCGTTAATTTGGCCGTTTTCAATAAAACGCTGCTCGTTTTCGACGCCCATACCATTTTCAGAAATAAAGCAGCGTGGGTTGCCGTAATTTTCGCGCAGGTTAACGAGAATATCGTAAATACCCGGCTCGTAAATTTCCCAGCCACGGTACGGGTTCATCTTGCGGCCCGGCATTTCGTAGTTATCAAAGAACCACTCTGGCATAAACGGTGCCTGCGGGTTCACCGCGCTGTCGCGGCACTTCACGCGACGCGGCTGATAATAGTTAATGCCCAGCAGATCGATTGTCCCTTCGGCAATCAGCGCGCTGTCTTCCGGCTGACAGGCAGGAAGCTGATCGTAAGACTTCAACAACGCAACCAAATCATCCGGATATTCTCCGCGCAGCACCGGATCAAGGAAGCTGCGGTTAAACATCAGGTCCGCGTGGTGAGCGGCTTTGACATCAGCCGGGTTTTGCGAGCGTGGATACGACGGCGTTAAGTTCAACACAATGCCTATCTCACCCGCATAATGTCCGGCGCGATATGCGCGAACAGCCTGCGCGTGGGCCAATACAGTGTGATACGCCACGGTCGCCGCGCGACGAAAATCCACCACGTTCGGATAATGGAAGTCGTACAGATAACCGCCTTCCACCGGCACAATCGGCTCGTTGAAGGTGAACCAGTGCAGCACGCGATCGCCAAACAGCTCGAAGCAGATTTGCGCGTAACGGGAATAGGCGGCCACGACCTCGCGGTTTTCCCAGCCGCCGATCTCCTGCATCGCCATCGGCATGTCGAAGTGGAACAGGGTGATGAACGGCGTAATACCCTGCTCAAGCAGCTCGTCGAACACCTGATTGTAAAAATCTACCGCCTGCGGATTCACTTCACCGACACCGTCGGGGATCAGACGCGCCCAGCTAATCGAGGTCCGAAAGCTGTTATGGTTCAGCTGTTTCAGCAGCTGAATGTCCGCTTTCCAGTTCTGGCAGAATGTGGAGGTATCCTGCGGCCCCACGCCGTTGTGGAAACGGTTTGGCTCATCGGCGAACCAGCGATCCCAGGTGGTCAGTCCTTTGCCGCCGCCCTGGCTTTCCCCTTCGGTCTGGAGCGCGGAGCTTGCGCTGCCCCACCAAAAGTTATCGGGAAATGAATATTTCATAATGCTTCCTCTTTGACTTATTGACTGGCTGTTTCAACGGCACCCACGGTAGCCTGGGCTTTTTGCTCTTCGTTTTTCAGCAACGAACGCTCATAAGCGCGCAGGAACGGCAGATACATCAGCGCTGACATCACCATACAAACGACGCACATCACGACCGGGCTCAGCGCCCAGTTGGCGGCCCACGATGCACCAATTGGCGCGGGTGTGGTCCACGGCGTCAGAGAGACAACCTGGGCAATCCAGCCGAGTTTAGTCGCGCCATACGCCAGGCAGGCGTTGATGAGCGGAACGAACACGAACGGAATAAACAGCATCGGGTTCATGATGATCGGCGCGCCGAACAGAATCGGTTCGTTGATGTTAAAGAAGCTTGGCACCACGCCCATTTTGCCAATGGTACGCAGATGCGTTACGCGGCTACGCAGCAGCAGGAATGCCAGCGGCAGGGTCGAGCCTACGCCGCCAATCAGCAGGTAGTGATCCCAGAAGCCTTGCAGATAAACGTGCGGGAGCGCCGCACCCGCCGCCAGTGCCGCCTGGTTTGCCGACAGGTTTGCCATCCAGAATGGGTTCATAATGCCGGTCACAATCAGCGAGCCGTGGATGCCTGCGAACCAGAAGATCTGGCACAGCAGCACGGAGAGCAGAATGGCTGGCAGGGAGTCAGACGCAGAAACCAGCGGTTCCAGCAGGTGCATAATCGCCTGTGGAATAATCATTCCGGTTTGCGCTTCGATAAACAGGTTCAGCGGGTGCAACGTGCCGATCACCACCAACACTGGGATCAGGATTTCAAAGGAACGCGCCACGCCGGTTGGCACTTCTTTTGGCAGACGAATCGTGACTTTGTTTTCCTTCAGCCACGCGTACACGCGGGTGGAGTAGATAGCGGTAATCAGTGCGGTGAAAATGCCCTGACCCGACAGATACTGGGTAGAGATTTTGCCGTCAGCATAAGGTGCTGCCACCAGCAGGAACGCCATAAACGCCAGCAGGCCGGACATCACCGGATCGAGATTAAACTGGCGGCCAAGGCTCGCGCCAATCCCCACCGAGATAAAGAACGTCATCACACCCATGCTGAGGTTAAACGGCAGCATTAGCTGTTCGCGATAGGTCTGAGAGAAATCCAGCCAGCCGCGGGCAAAGCTATTGGTGGTATCCGCGGAGAACGGCGGGAAGATAAACACCAGCATAAACGAGCCGATGATCATAAACGGCAGCGCGGCGGTAAAGCCGTCGCGGATTGCAATCACGTACTTTTGCTGGCCGAGCTTTGCCGCAAGCGGAGTAATGGACTGCTCAATCACAGCAACCATGGATTGATATAACGAACTCATGAGAACACCTTATTAGTGTGCCGCTTCAATGAGCGACAGAGCATAGTCCAGAACCTTATCACCACGTTGCATACCGTAGTCCATCATATCGATAGCCTGAACCGGAATACCTTGCGTGGCAGCCTTGTCTGCGAGTGTCTTTAACATGTATTTCACCTGGGGTCCGAGAAGCACCACCTGGTATTGCGGAAACTGCGTATCAAATTCGGAAACGCCGTACGCATCAATCTTGACCGGTAGACCGCGTTCTTCCGCCACTTCAACCATTTTCCTCACCAGCAGACTGGTGGACATCCCGGCAGAGCAGCACAGCATAATCTTGAACATCGACAACCATCCTATAAATGTAAAAAGTTATTGCGGAGATGATTGGATATCATATGGAAACCGGTTTCCATTTATAAAAGACAGAACTGTGACAACCATCAAGATCCGTTACTTATGGGGCTTCGTAACAAGATTTACGTCACGAAATTTGACCTTTTTGGCATCGAATGGAGTGGAAACGGAAAATCGGTTTCCATGGAAAAGGGAAACGGATATACTCCTGATTGGCTACAATGTGAGCCGAAGCGGTAATGGGAATTACAGGGCTGCGTGGGTCCTGACAGGGGAATATGATGTCTACAATCAACGATGTATCGCGTCTGGCCGGGGTGTCAAAAGCCACGGTATCACGGGTGTTGAGCGGGTCGCGCGGCGTTAAGGAAGCCAGCCGTGAGGCCGTACTAAAAGCGGTGGATGAGCTGAACTATCGGCCCAACGTTATTGCGCAGTCGCTACTGAGTCAGTCGACCGGCTGTATTGGCGTGATTTGTGCGCAGGATAATATTAACCAGACCACCGGTTACCTCTACGCGCTGGAAAAACACCTCAGCCAGCATCAAAAACATCTGCTTCTGCGCTTTGCCAATACCAAAGCGGAGGTGATGAACGCCCTTGATGAGCTCTCCTGCGGATTGTGCGACGACATCCTGGTCATTGGCGCGCGTTTCCCGCTGAATATCGAACAGGAAAACGTGATTCTGGTCGACTGCATGGAGTCGGACAATACCAACAGCATCCAGTTTGATCATGCCTTTGCCGCCGAAACCGCCTGTAATTTCCTGACCAGCCAGGGTCGCCGCCAGATTGCGCTGATCCAGCCGCAGGGCAGCGGTTTTGCCGATCAGGTGCTGCTGGGTTACAAACACGCGCTGGAGAAAAACTTCCTGCCGTTTAATCGTAACCTGGTCTTTATGGACGCCACATCGTCGTCCGTGGCGTTGCAAGAGCTGCTCAATAACGCCACCACGTTGAATTTCAACGCTCTGCTGGTGGCCGATGAGCAGGAAGCGCATCGCGTGATCCCACAGTTGCAGGCGTTTAACAAATCTGTACCGGACGACATTATGGTCTTTAGCCTCGCCGGATCGCTGCATCTGCCCGGCATTCCGACCATTCCAGCGATTGAATATTCGATGGATGCGATGGCTGCGCGTATCGTGACCTGGCTAACTGAAAAAACGCAGATGCTGGGCTCGTACGTTCTGCGTGGGGATTTAATTATTCCGGATATGCGTAAGCGTTAAAAATAAAGCGTGAGGCCCAGGCTTCACGCTTAATAATCCTCCATACAATCGACCTTGCCGACCGCTTCCCAGTAGTTGTCCAGATTGTCGCGCTCCATCGCCAGTACGGCATTTTTGACAAGCAGCTTATTCGCCTCTGATGACAGGATCGTCGCCTGCCATTGCTTATCGGTTTGCTTACTCTGAGGCGAGCAGACTTTCTTGATATCGTGCATGACGACTTGCTTAATTTTCTCGTCTTTAACCGGATCCTGCTTGTCCTGTGCATGGACGAAGGCGGCGAAAAGCAAACAAATAACCAGACAAAACAGATGTGCAGCTTTCATGAAAACCCCCGAAAAAAACACGCATTGTCTTCTGAAATATATCGTTACATTCACGTTTGCGATTCAAGCCGAAAGTATGAATTTTATCGATCTCAGGTATGAGACGTTTTAAGCGTAGCCGTAGATTTTGCCGGGCAGCATCACGCGATGAAAAATTAATCGAGGGTGACGATGAGAGTCGCATTCGGCTGTGAGATAGTCGAAATACGCTAAAGAAAAAGGAGAACACGATGCAGCTAAACGTCACAAACACCATTACCCCGCAGGAAAAAGAAGAACTCTTAAGCGGATTACGATCTCACAACCGGCAGTTTATTAACTTTGCCAATGTGGGCGGAGATATCGCCGTCTATTCACGTGATGACAGCGGTGTCATGATCGGCGGTCTGATTGGCAACCGCAAAGGCGAGTGGCTGAATATTGATTATCTGTGGGTCAGCAGCGACGCGCGGGGCACCGGGCTTGGCGGTCAAATTATGCGGGCTGCGGAAGAAGAGGCCAGGCACATGGGCTGCCTGCATGCGCTGGTCGATACTTTCAGTTTTCAGGCACGACCGTTTTATGAAAAACAGGGCTATCGGCTGCAAATGACGCTGGACGATTTTCCGTTGAAGGGCATGCAGCGGCATTACCTGTCGAAGGCGCTCTAACCCCCGATCCCGCTGCCAATCACTGCCAGTGCGTGTCTGACGATAATCTGCGGCGAGAGGGTTTTTAGCCTCTCGTCGTTGCGCATACGCGAGAACGGCACCAGCACCAGGCTTAACAGCGTCGTAAAGAGCAGCTCCGGCGCAAGCTCGCGGTTTAACTTTCCTTCGTCCTGCCAGCGGGCAAGCGTAGACAGCGTGGTCTGATATTTATCATTCCCAAAGCGGGCTTGCAGATGCGCGCGCAGAACAGGCATTTCGCCAATCACCTCCTGCATCCACAGCGGCGCAAACCAGTGATATTGCCCGGCAAGCTCTGCCAGGGTTTCCACCATTTGCGTCAGCGCGTTAACGGGGTCGTCCGGATGGGTATCAAAAATCGCGCCGATCGCGCTGCGCAGCGGCAGAAAACGCTCCTCGATCATTGCGTCGAGCAGTTGCTCCCGGGAGTTAAAATAGTAGTGCAGCATCGCTGGGGTCACGCCCGCTTCTTTCGCGATAGCGTTGAGCGACGTGTGGGCAATGCCCTGGCGGGAAAAGAGATCCAGGGCGATATCCAACAGCCGTTCCCGGCTGGTGGCCGTAGGCTTTGCACCGCGTGGACGTCCGGGACGGCGGCCCTGTGGCGCGGATTCGGAATGTTCTTTTTGTGCTGGCATGATGTGTTGATCTCTTGACCGGAATCATAACTTGGATAAATATTAATTATCTCATTAATTAATTTCAAGTGGTGTTTTATGGAGTCTGACTCAACGACTCATTCCGCCGCTGGACAAAAAGCGCCGTCAATTCGGTTGCTGTTCAGCGCGCTGCTGCTGGTTATGCTGTTATCCGCACTTGACCAGACTATTGTGTCAACCGCGCTGCCGACCATTGTCGGTGAGTTGGGCGGGCTGGATAAGCTCTCCTGGGTGGTGACAGCCTATATTCTCAGTTCAACGATTGCCGTGCCGCTGTACGGCAAGTTTGGCGATCTGTTTGGCCGCAAAATCGTGCTGCAAATCGCGATAGTGCTCTTCCTGGTGGGTTCTGCGCTCTGTGGACTGGCGCAAAACATGACCCAACTGGTGCTGATGCGCGCCTTGCAGGGACTGGGCGGCGGCGGTCTGATGGTGATCAGCATGGCGGCAGTGGCGGACGTGATCCCGCCTGCGGATCGTGGGCGCTATCAGGGATTATTTGGCGGCGTGTTTGGCCTGGCGACGGTGATTGGGCCGCTCATCGGTGGGTTTATCGTGCAGCACGCCTCCTGGCGCTGGATTTTTTATATCAACCTGCCGCTCGGCCTGTTTGCGCTGCTGGTGATCGGCGCGGTGTTTCACAGCAGCGCGAAGCGCAGCAAGCATGAAATCGACTTTCTCGGGGCGTTTTACCTCAGCATGGCGCTGCTGTGCATCATTCTATTTACCACCGAAGGCGGCACAATACGCCCGTGGAACGATCCGCAGCTGTGGTGCATCCTGGCCTTTGGCCTGACGGGTATTGCCGGGTTTATCTATGAGGAGCGCCTGGCGTGGGAGCCGATTATTCCGCTGTCACTGTTCCGCGACCGCAGCTTTCTGCTGTGCAGCCTGATCGGCTTTATCATCGGGATGTCGCTGTTTGGCTCGGTGACCTTCCTGCCGCTCTATCTCCAGGTAGTCAAAGACGCCACACCGACGCAGGCAGGGCTCCAGCTGATCCCACTGATGGGTGGCCTGTTGCTGACCTCGATTATTAGCGGACGGATCATCAGCCGTACCGGAAAATACCGCCTGTTCCCGATTCTCGGCACCCTGCTTGGGGTGATAGGCATGACGCTGCTGACGCGCATTATGATTGATTCACCGACCTGGAAGCTGTACCTGTTCACCGGTGTGCTGGGGATGGGGCTTGGGCTGGTGATGCAGGTGCTGGTGCTGGCGGTGCAAAATAGCGTGTCGTCCAGCCAGTACGGCGTGGCGACCTCCGGCGTCACGCTGTTTCGCTCGATTGGCGGGGCGATTGGTGTGGCGCTGTTCGGCGCGGTGTTCACGCACGTTCTGCAAACGGGCCTGATTGAACGCCTGCCCGAAGGGGCCGAGCTCCCGCGTGAGCTTAACCCGGTGGCGATCCACAATCTGCCGGATGCCCTACGCCTGAGTTATCTGGATGCCTTTGGCTCCGCGATCCATGCCGTATTTTTAATGGCGGCAGGGATAATGGTACTGGCGTTTGTGCTGTCGTGGTTCTTACGCGAGACACCGCTGCGCCGGGATAATGCGCATCCGTAGCCGCTAAAAAATGGTCGTCCGATTTTCGGTTGTGAGGGGGAAGTGGAAAGCACCACACTCATCCGGCACCTCACAACCGGAGAACACCATGAACTTCAACGCGCTTCATCATCAACACGCACCGTTACTGATTGCCAACGTCTGGGATGCCAGCAGCGCGCTGGCCGCACAGGATGCAGGATATCTTGCCCTTGGGACGTCCAGCGCTGCTATTGCCAGCATGCTGGGCTACGACGATGGCGAAGCTATCTCGTTTGAAGAACTGTTTTTCATCGTTACGCGTATTCGCGCGGTCACCATGTTACCCCTGAGCGTTGATTTGGAGGCCGGGTATAGCGAAACGACGCGTGGGGTTATCGAGAATATTCAGCGTCTGGCAACGCTTGGAGTGGTGGGCATTAATCTTGAAGACAGCCGGGTTATTCGCGGTGAGCGTTATGCAGAAGCGGTGTCCAATTTTGCCCTTAAGCTCGAGGACGTTCGTGATGCTTGTCCAGACATGTTCCTGAATATTCGCACCGATGCTTTTTTGATGAACCACGCGCAGGCGCTTGACGAGACGTTGCGTCGCGGCCAGTGCTATCAGGCTCACGGTGCCGACGGCTTTTTTGTGCCTGGCGTGACCCAGGATGAGGATATCAAAACCCTCGTTCGCGAAGTTGGGTTGCCGTTAAACGTTATGTGCATGCCCGATCTTGCTGATTTTGATGCGCTTGCCGCATCGGGAGTGCGTCGCATCTCGATGGGAAATTTTGTGCATTCAGCAATACAAACGCAGCTAAAGGATTTACTGTTTACGATTCAGAACGCGCAATCCTTCGCGGGAGTTTTCAGCCATGAAAGTCATCGATAGCACGCAGTGCGATGCCTGGTATCAGGCGCTGCTCGACCGCGCGTCGGAGTTTACCGGCGTATTCTACGTTGGCGTAAAAACCACGGGTGTCTTTTGCATCTCAGTCTGCCGGGCGCGCAAGCCGAAGCGTGAAAACGTCGATTTTTATGATGACTTCAAATCGGCGCTGGACGCGGGATTTCGTCCCTGTAAGGTCTGTCGCCCAACGGAGAATGCCTGCACCGCGCCGGAATACATCGAACAAGCCATGAAGCTGGTGCGAGAAAGTCCCAAAACCCGCATCACCGATGCCGACTTACGACAGCAGGCGATCGGCCCGGAACGTGTGCGTCGCTGGTTTTTGCAACATCACGGCATGACGTTCCAGGCGTTTCAGCGGATGCAGCGGGTGAACGTGGCGCTTCAGGAGCTCAAAGGCGGACGCACGGCAACCGACGTGGCGTTCGACAGTGGTTATGAGTCGCTAAGCGGATTTGGCTATACCTGCAAAAAGCTCACCGGGTATGCACCGAGCGAGCATCAGCAGGTGATTCTGATCCATCGCTTCACAACGCCGATCGGACCCATGTTTGTGTGCGCGACGGAGCGCGGCATCTGCCTGCTGGAGTTTGTCGACAGACGCATGCTGGAAACCGAGTTCAGCGACTTACAGCGTCTGTTTAAGGCGAGGATTATGGCGGGTGAAAACAGCCATACGCGACAGATGGAAAAAGAGATGGGTGAGTATTTCTCGGGCTCCCGCCAGCAGTTCGACATCACCCTGGACACGCCGGGCAGCGAATTCCAGCGCGTCGTCTGGCAAGGCTTACAGGACGTACCGTTCGGCGAGACGTCGCACTACCAGGCGCTGGCAACCCGGATCGACAGGCCCGCCGCAGTGCGTGCCGTCGCGGGCGCAAACGGTGCCAATCGCGTGGCTATAGTCATCCCCTGCCATCGTATTATTGGCAAGGACGGTTCGATGACCGGTTACGGCGGTGGGCTCGCGCGTAAAGCGTGGCTCATCGCCCACGAAAACAAACACCGTTAAGGCATATTCCTTTTTCTTCTGGTTGATGCTTTTTCGTTTTTTAGCGTAGCGCGTCGTTGCCGATATAGTCATGAAAACGTTTATCAAAAGGAACTGACGGGTGACATTACGATTCGGTGCATTATTTCTCGTGGGCCTGCTGCTGGCGGGTTGTGACCAGGGCGGTAGCGATGCCAAACATATCAAAGTGGGCGTGATTAACGGCGCAGAGCAGGACGTAGCGGAGGTCGCGAAAAAGGTCGCAAAAGAGAAGTACGGTCTGGAGGTCGAGCTGGTGGGGTTTAGCGGCTCACTGCTGCCGAACGATGCCACCAATCAGGGCGAACTGGATGCTAACGTGTTCCAGCATCGTCCGTTCCTCGCGGAAGATAACAAAGCCCACGGCTATAAGCTGGTGGCGGTCGCCAATACCTTCGTCTTCCCGATGGCGGGTTATTCTCGCAAGGTCAAAACGGTTGCCGATCTGAAAGACGGTGCCACGATCGCCATTCCCAACGATCCGACCAACCTTGGCCGCGCGCTGCTCCTGCTACAAAACGAAAAGCTGATTACCCTGAAACCGGACACCGGCCTGCTGCCGACGGCGCTGGATATTACCGCAAACCCTAAAAACCTGAAAATTATGGAGCTGGAAGGGGCACAACTGCCGCGTGTGCTCGACGATCCGCAGGTCGATGTGGCGATTATCAGCACCACCTACCTGCAGCAGACCGGGCTGTCGCCCGTGCACGATAGCGTGTTTATTGAAGACAAAAACTCGCCGTACGTGAATATCGTGGTGACGCGCGAAGATAACAAAGACGCGGAAAACGTGAAGGAATTTATTCAGTCGTACCAGTCACCAGAGGTGGCGAAAGCGGCGGAGAAAATTTTTAACGGCGGGGCGGTGCCTGGCTGGTGATGAAACGATATCGGGGCATTAGCGGTCTTCTCGGGTATGCCAGAGATCGACGATATAAATCGTGGTGTCCCGAATTTCGTAATGTACCTCATATTCATCGAAGAGCATTTTCCTGACTTCGCGAGGTTCATAACGCGCCTGGACCATCCCCATGCCGGGATAAGCGCCCAGGCTTGTTGTTCCAGCGATAAGTCTGTCCATCACGTCGTTAGCGTGCTGGCGGCTATATTGCTGCGCGAAACGGTATATCCGTTCAAGATCGTCCTGAGCTTTCCGTGTCCAGAAGATGTCCATTCGTTACTCTTTTTTCAGACGTGCCGCAAAATCCAAAATTTCTGAGTGGCGAACCACGCGTCCCGCATCAACATCAGCCAGCCCTGCAAGTATGTCGCCATGACGTCGATCTCGTTCAGCGAGCATAAACATCAACGCCTCTTTGATAACCCAGCTTTTTGAACGATCCAGTTCGATAGCCAGTTTTTCCACCGCTAAAGCCAGTTCAACAGGGATCTGGGCGCTGATGGTCTGTTTTGCAGAAGAATGCATAGCTGACCTCTAATTAATAAAAGTTAATAACTTTTATTAATGTAGCATAAATTAGCTGCTTTCTTCATCATCCTCAGATGAGAGAATAAAGATGTACTTGCTGTCATTGGCCCAATTTCTCCATCCGCGTTTCCCCTTCCACCATCGACAACTGATACAGCGAAAACGATCTGTGTTTTTCAATCAGATTCGCCAGCTCCGGCGAGTGGCTGGTGAGCCAAATCTGCGAGTAGCGGCTGGCCTCGGCAATGAGGCTGGCCAGAGCAGGTAGCATTTGCGGATGCAGGCTGTTTTCCGGTTCGTTAAGGGCGATAAAGGCAGGCGGACGCGGGCTGAGTAGCGCCACCGCCAGACACAGAAAACGCAGGGTGCCGTCGGAGAACTCTGCCGGTTCCAGGGGCCTGCTTAACCCCTCACGTTGCATCATCATCCGAAAGCGCCCGTCGGCGTTGTCGCTGTAAAACACGCAGCCGGGGAAGGCCTGATCGAGGATGCGCATCAGCAGCAGCTCGTCGCCAATCTCGACAATGGTCTGGAACGCCGCCGCCAGGTTTGCACCGTCGCTGGCGAGTATCGGCGAGCGAAAGCCCACCTGCGGCGCGCGCATCGCCGATCCGGACGAGACGGAAAACTCGTGGTAAAAGCGCCAGTTGCGCAGCGATTCGCGCATCTGGGAGACTTCCGGATAAAGATGTGGCTCGCCGAGCTGTCCAAAAACCGATTCGTTCTCGTACAGCGTGCCGCTGTGGGTCACTTTTTCGTGATGAATATTATTGAGAAATACCGTCTGGTTTTTGCGCTGCATCAGGCGTGAAGAGGGTCGGCGATGCTGGCCGCTGAGCCAAATCGTCTCCTCTTTTATCACTGGATCCAGCTGGAACTGAGAGGGATAGGGGAGCTTCTCGACAAAACCGACCTGAAGCTCATATTCATAGGTTTCCATTTCTACCGCCAGGTTCACGCGACGCAGCCGAACGCTGCGCGTTTTACCCGCCCAGAACACCTTCAAAATGCCGCCTTCGTTCGCCAGCGCCTGAGAAAACAGCCCCTGCGCCGCGCTGTGCATCAGGTGTATCGCCTTGTAGATATTTGATTTCCCGGTGCCGTTCGGCCCGAAAACGATATTGAGCTGTTCCAGCTCTAGCGACATCTGGCGAATCGAACGGTAGTTTTCAATGTGCAGAGTTTTGATCATCGGCGCACCTGATCTGGCGAAAATATGCTGTATATATTAACAGTATTTTTGGGCGAGGGTGAAAAAAAAGACGACAGTGAGGATGTCGTCTTAAGAGTCGTGCTTGTAAGGACCTCTCGGGCTAGGGGTCTTCGCGTTATTGAAACTTAGATAATGGCCAGGCGCAGACCCAGCTCGTCAGGATACGGATCGAAATAGTTTTGCGTCTGCAAATATTTATCCGGATGCTCCGCCAGATAGTGCTTCAGCAGGGTGAGCGGGGCGAGTATTGGCAATACGCCTGCGCGATAGTTAAGGATGACCTCGCGCAGTTCCGAGCGCTGACGCGCGTTGAGCTTCTCGCGGAAATAGCCCTGAATGTGCATCAGCACGTTGGTGTGATTTTTACGCGAGGCGGGCTGCTTCAGGATCGCCATCAGCTTTTCGCGATAGACCTCGAAGAAGGCGTCCAGATCTTTCCACTCGTGCAGCGAGGCAACGAACGGCCCTATCTCACGGTATCCTGCCTGATGATGCGCCAGCAGCTGTAATTTGTAGCGGCTGTGAAACGCCAGCAGCGCGCCGCGTGTCAGGCCGTTGGCCCGCAGTGCGTTCAGTTCATGCAGGGCAAAAATGCGTGCGATAAAGTTTTCACGCAGCACCGGATCGTACAGGCGTCCATTTTCTTCGACCGGCAGCCACGGATACTCTTCCAGTATCGCGGCGGTAAAAATGCCAATCCCTTCTTTGCTGCCCGAGTTGCCGTTTTCATCATACTGGCGTACGCGCTCCATGCCGCAGCTTGGGGATTTAGCGCAGACGATAAAGCCGTCCAGATTCGCCACGCCTGGCAAATACTGCTCGGCAAAATCGGTCATTTTTTCAGTGACGTCGTCATGAGGCGCATGAGTAAAACGCATGAGTGTGTCGCCGTCAGGTGCTTTGACCAGGCGCAACGCGGGACGGGGAACAGGCAAGCCTATCGCCATTTCCGGGCAAACGGGTTTGAACGTAACGCGCTTTGCCAGGGCATCCATCACAAAGTCCATCCGCTTATGACCGCCGTCAAAGCGCACGGCCAATCCGGTCAGGCACCCACTGATACCGAGTACGGGTTTGTTGTTCATGATGAGCACCTCTGGCTGGCTGTTTTGTGGCGATAAAAACAGTATAGCCAAAACTTACACAAACGTATTTATTTGTGTAAGTTTTGTTGAGGGTTATTTATATTTATCTTAATAATCAATTAGTTTGTGGCGTTCCTGGGGGTGATAAACGCTACGTTTTTTCAACTTCCCTTATAAGTAGAGTAGCCGTACTGGCTCAGTAACAAAGGAATGTGCAGCTTTTCGTTAGTGCGAGTGACAGTGAACTGCACTGGGATTTCCGGGAAGAAGGAGTCCAGCTTCTGGCTGCGGAAGTAGTCGCTGGTTTTGAACGTCACCTTGTAAACGCCAGGCTGCATGTCTTGCTCCTGCGGATACAGCGACTTAATGCGCCCGTCTGGATCGGTTTTGGCGCTCGCCAGCGTCGTCCAGCTATTCTGCTGCTGCTTTTCCAGCGTCACGGTGACATCGGGTGACGGCAGCCCGGTTTGCTGGTTAAGAATGTGCACGCTCAGGGTACCGGCTGGGGCGGCAAACACCGCCGGGATCGCGGTGAGGGAAGCAAGAACGATAAGGCTGGATAATTTATTCACGTTGAAGTCCTGTCAGATGAAATAACAGGGAAAATTTAGCACTCTGCGGGCGAAATAATATTCAACTTTTCGTGATAACTGATGGATCGGTTATTTTTATAGGATAATGACGTCGAGGTAATTAACCTGTTCGCGCCATTTCTCAATCTGTTTTTTGCGCGCCAGGGTTAATTTCGCGCCGGTCACCAGCAGCCATTTTCGCTCGGGGAAAATCTCCGGTGCCAGCGCCGCAGGCGAGGCCGGAAGCAGATCGATACGGTGGCCTTGCCCGGTGCGCTTTAGCGCTTCGAGCCAGATTTCGCAAGGGTCGGTTAACTGCCAGCCCGCGAGAATATAATTATCGCCTGGTGCTTTACGATCGCCCTCCAGGCAAAACGAGGTGTAGGCAATAATAATGCCGTCGAGCACTTCGCGCAGGGTCATCATCGCCGGAATATTCGCCGACAGATGGCTGCGTAGTGGGCGTAATACTTCCGTCACGAGTTCCGGACGCGGATATTCGCGACCCGAATCGTAAATAAGCTGGCGCAGGGATTCTATTTTTCCCTCTTTCAGGCGCTGGAGCATCGTTTCTTGCAGCGTGACCCAGTTGTTGGTGCGTCGCGAGCCGGGACGTTCCAGCAGCGGCTTGACCTGGCCGATGGGTACGCCTTTTTTCACCCAGTCGAGAATTCTCAACGCCTGCTGCACGTCGTCGTCGCTGTACAGGCGGTGTCCACCGTCAGTGCGCAGCGGTTTGAGCAGGCCATAGCGGCTCTGCCACGCCCGCAGGGTGGTCGCGTTGATGCCGCATAGTCTGGCAAACTCGCCGATGGAATAAGACATGAATGACGCCCGGTGAAAAAGATAAGTCTTAATATACTACGGATATTCCTTCGCTGAATGAACCCCCGGCGGAGTGCACTACACTTATTATCCATCGTAAACAGGAAAGGAGTTCTTATGAAGCTATGGCCCGTTTTAACCGGCGTTGCAATTGCACTGACGCTGGTCGCCTGTAAATCCCCTACGCCACCGAAAGGCGTGCAGCCTATTTCGGGGTTTGATGCCGGGCGCTATCTGGGGAAATGGTATGAGGTTGCTCGTCTGGAGAACCGCTTCGAGCGCGGGCTGGAACAGGTGACAGCCACCTACGGCAAACGCAGCGACGACGGCATCAGTGTGCTGAACCGCGGCTACGATCCGGTCAAAAATAAATGGAACGAGAGCGAAGGGAAAGCCTACTTCACCGGCGAGCCAACCAATGCTGCCCTGAAGGTATCGTTCTTTGGCCCGTTCTACGGCGGTTATAACGTCATTGCCCTGGACGATGACTACAAATACGCGCTGGTCAGCGGCCCGAACCGAGACTACCTGTGGATCCTCTCGCGTACGCCGACCATTCCGGATGCGGTCAAGCAGGATTACCTTAACATCGCACGTGGTCTGGGGTTCCAGGTGGAACAGCTGGTGTGGGTGAAGCAGTAAAAAGGCGAGGGGCGAGAGCCCCTACAAATCGGGGGAGCAATGATTATTCCACTTTCCATTTTAGAAGTTCGGTAATGTCTTTCTCTCCCTCTGCTTCCTTCAAACGGCGCTGGTATTCTGAAAAACGTGAGTATTCAGCGTCTGCCTTATCGTTTGCCATTTTCTTACTTATTGTTCCGGCACCCTTCAGAACATCGCGGTCATTGAATGCTAAAAACTGATCGAGTTTTTCCTGCCAGTCATACAGAAAAACTTGCTTGCGGCGTTTTGCCTGATCTTCCGCAAAATCTAGCCACATATTCACAATGCGATTAAGTTCGTTTACCTCTTCCTGGTTTAAATAATTCTTGGCTACTGAGATGTCGCATTTACGCACCTCATCACCTTTAAAACTGGTTAGGCCCATATGAGGTTGGTTGGCATCGGAGCGGTAATGGATCAACTCAGCGGCAGTTTTTCCTGTACAGGCAAAATGGAGTTTGTTTTGAATGGTTTTAAAAAATAACGTGGTCTCTTTGAGAGACGGTTGATAATCAGCGGCTAAGGCAAAAATCTCTCTTACCCGTAGATAAACTCGACGCTCGCTGGCGCGAATATCACGGATTCGCTCCAGCATTTCGTCAAAGTAATCAGGTACGATGGAGGACCCAACGGGTGGATTCTTCAACCTTTCATCATCCATAACAAACCCTTTTACCAGGAATTCCTGAAGAGTTTGTGTCGCCCACTGGCGGAAATGCGTGCCCTGAGGGGAACGGACGCGATAGCCGACAGCAAGTATCACTGGGAGGCTGTAATGAAGGGTACTCCGGCTAACCTGACGGTTACCTTCTTGTCGAACTTGTAAGTAAGCCTTACAGGTTGAATTTTGCTCAAGCTCCATGTCGTTATAAATTGCTTTGATATGCTGAGTAATCGCTTGAGGCGTAACTTGATAAAGTTCAGCCATTGATGCTTGCGAAAGCCATAACGTTTCTTGCTCAAATCGACATTCAATGCGCAGCTTGCCATTGCCGCTGGAAAAGATCACAAACTCACCAGCAGGGGATTGGGTTAAGTTTCCGTTTTGCATGGGAGCTCCGCATAATTGATATCATCGCCACATTATGCCAGAAAGGCTGGAATGAGTTCATTACACGAACAGCTAATCGAGTGGACTCATTACGCTAATTTATTTCGTGCTTTTTTCGTAGGGCAATGTCGCTGCGCGTGAATAGACTTCCGTTTATGGCCGAACGGGAGATATCGAGATGAACTGGCAACCTTTTCGCGGCGATGCGCCCCGCGATATGACGATTTACAGCGCGTCGTTTCCCGATATCAGCGATCGATGGCCGATGAAAGACGATGCCACAAGAGAGATCAATGCGCTCAATCTGGCCGTAAAAACCGATCCTCTGCTTATCCCTCCATTGCTTGAAAACGGCGACAACGGACTTCCTGTTCTGATACCCCAGCACGTCCATTCCGAGCAGGCGTTCCGGACCCGTCCGGCGCTGGCAGCCTGGCGCGCTCGGTTGGTACCCAGCGCACTGGCGCTATTTGTGGTGCAAAATCCGCTGGAAGATCGCCTGCCGGAAGGTACCAAAATGGACAGCGAAAGCCGCCAGTGGTTTATCCACGCCAACGATGCCATCGGGGTGCGCTCCCGCGCGCAGGTGTTGGCGGCGCTGGTGGATAAGTACATTCGTAACGATATCGAAAGCGACTGGATAAGCCTGGCGAGCGGGGCGGCGATCCCGGTGCTGGAAGCGCTGCGCACTGCGAAGCTGGACGGGCAGAATGTTCATCTCACGCTGGTGGACGACGACCCGGTTGCCCTGCGTTGGGCTGAAACCATGGCCGCCCAGCAGGGGCTGAACGTGGGCGAACAAATTACGTTGCTCAAGCGCCACCTGGTGCGTCATTTTATTCGCAATGACGATCTGTTGCTGGAGCTGGGTGAACATCAGGCCGAACTGGTGGATGCGCTGGGGATATTTGAATACTTCAACGATGCCGATGCGGTTACCTTCCTACAACGCGCCCTGCGTCTGGTCAAACCCGGTGGGGCAGTGATTATCTCAAACATGCTTACGACCAGCCCACAGATTGATTTTCTGATGCGCTGCATTGGCTGGGACGCCATCTTCCCCCGTACGCTACAGCAGTTGCAGGATATTCATATTGCGGCGGGTATACCGGTAGAGAGCGTCACGGTGGTGGTGCCGAAGGACGGGGTGTATGCGGTGATGGAGGTGCGGGTGGCGGGGTAAATTCTCCCCTGCGTAAGAGAGCGTTATTACATTTATTCAATATCCGTTTTAGCCAGCCGCTCGATTATCGCTACGGTGACCGCGCTCGTAGCAACGTTAATAAACAGATAAAGATACAGCCAGGCGTGGTCGAGATTATCTGAGTAGGAGTCTGCATAAAGTGTGGGATCGCCAAAGCTAAAATAATTCATCAATCCGACAAAGGGTATTCGATGATTTTCGATAAAGACATACTTCATTTCAGGCGCTTCGCGAAGTATGTCGCGGCCTTTTGGAGGATGGTCAGCTCTTCGTCCCGAGTCTACTATTCGCGGGTAGGATCAGAGGTTATGCAGGGTATAGCGTGAGGTGGGGGCATTCTCATGGTGGTAGCCTCAGCCACCACCCGTTCAACATTAGGACTCAGGCATAGCGGAAGAATGATGCGATGAAATTTTCCACTCGTCACCGGTCCAGGCGTAAGTGAAAGTATAGCGGGCAGAAACTTTTGAATTATCTGCAAAAGTAAATGTGTAAGTTCCGGTATCGATGGCTTTATTGCAACCAATACGAATAGTACGACTGTCAATGTGGCCTACGGGTTTCTTTTCCAGGAAATGTTTGAAGTAATCTACACGTTCTGCGTCTGTCAGGCGTACCTGGTTTGAGACCGTTGGTAATAATACGGCATCGGAAAGGTAAGTTTCAGCCACTTTCTGCGGATCACCGGTCTTTAGCGAAGCATTCCAGCGATCAAATAGCGCCTCTATTGCAGCATTGTCTGTCTTCACACAAGTCGCTGTAGGGGTAGCTGCCCCTACAGTTCCAGAAATCAACAGTAACGAACTAATAATACCGATCATCTTTTTCATGTATTTCCTTAATTAAAAATATAACTCCTGAAATGAGAAAGTAGCAAGCATATAGACTGAAAACAATAACTCATGGTTATAGTTACTTTATTTTACACTTAATGATAATAGTTGAATTTAACGCATTAATGTACACCCCCAACTGCTGTTCCATGCCTTCTCAAAATGCTCTATATCACAGATAGTTAACTGCATTTAGCGAATAAAAAATTTCTCATTAAAGGTAATGCCCTACTGAAGCGACTGGGCTATATTTCATTTTCCGCAGAACGCTTAGAAAATTCATTATAAACATTAATAATTAGTAAACGATCCAGCATGACGACATTGACTGTACATTGACAAAGTAAATAATACCCGTAGGGTATACGATATCTGATTCTACACTTGGTCTTTTTTCAATAGACAAACTCGTTTGGTATAAGGATAAAAATGAAAATTTTATCACTTTGTTCAGCTGGTATTATTTTTTTAATATCAGGATGTTCAATGATGACAACAGAAGAAGAACGATTAAAAAACTGTGAGGCAACAGGTATAAGTAAAGATACCTGCTACCTGGTTGAGAAAGCCGACAGACGGCAGGAAAAAGACCAGAGTGATACCCGTTTGCACGAGCAAAATTTGCGGGTCATTAAGCAAATGGGAGTAAAGGGCCTTGGGCTTCCGGAGTAAACAGTGATACCCAATTGAGACCCATTTACGCTGGTCTTTGTTTATCAGTGCTGCGCGCTTTGCGCGCAGTGTTTATTATGACACATATCGTGAACGACACGAGAACGGGGGAGCGTATGCACTCATCAGCTATCTTCAGCACAGTGGACTGTATCATTAAGTGCGAATTATTTACTCTCTCACTTTGTACACCCAGCGGGTGCCAAGATCGTTAATAAGTTCGTACTCCAACGGTCGAGTCCCCTTTCCAGGTTCTACAGGAATGCTAACACTCGACACCGGTGCCACCATTACTCCGCCGAGGCGAGAACCCATAAAGCTCATATTTGTCAACGTCATATGCCACGGTGTGGGATTTGTGACCACCATCCGTTGCCCATTTTGCGCTGACTGTAAACTAAAGCGAAGTTTATTACCGTCTTGTTCTACCGGGTCATCTACCCCTTCCGGGCGAATAAAGACTTTCATCCTCAGACGCAATGGCAACACTACCTGCCTGGCCCCTGATACAGCAGCGGTATTAGGGGGGATTTGGTAAATATTCAACCAGAATAGTGACTCTCTATTTTTCGATAAAGCCTCTGTAGACGTCAGCATAAGTTGTACCACACGAACTTCACCTGGTTTCATACTAAACACTGGAGGAACAGCAATAAGCGGCGTGGACGTTTTTTCAGGCGGCGTAAGAGGATCGCCATCATCACTCCATATTTGTACCATCGTGGGCTGTTTCTCTGAATTCGAGAGCGTGAGTGATGCTGAGAGTTCTCCCTGATGGATGATTACCCGGGTTCCTTCAACGTTAACCACCGCCCGTGCAACGGGCAGTAACGCAAAAATAATCAACAAGGCGGGTACAAATTTCATCTCCATCCCTCTATTGAAAGCTGACCATAATCTGCAATTGCGCATTCACTGTGCCTGGCGTGACTGACTGCTGGCTTATTGCTTCAAGCGATGCGTTAAAACTTCCCGTATAGACGTCCGTATTACCACTCGACACAAGGGTCGTTAAATCTCTGAACGCATACCACCCTCTTGTATTACCAGTGCCGTAAGAAGTGAGATCTGGCAGCAAATTCAATGCGCTACCTCTGTCGGTATAGATACGTATTCCCACTCCGGAGGCCTCCCCAGCTCCTGCACCATAATGATTATCCAGTAGCCAGGTTAAGCCTCCACCTGAAGTAACTAACCCTAACGACGTGGCCGCGGTTACAGCTCCGGGCTGATTAACTAAAAATCCCATTGAGACGTTCGCCGCGCTGGTTGTCGATTGGTTGGTACTGGACAACGCGCCAGTTTCACATTCAATGGTGACGTTAAATCCAGCCTGACTGATCCCCCCCTGACTCAATTGCGTTGCCGTAATGGTGGGCAAGGCCACCACGTTCGGGAAATCATTAACCCGACAGGTCGCACCGCGGACAAACGTTACGCCAGTGCTATAAAGGCTCCAGGCCCCGGGCCATGCATTGTACCAGCCATCATAATTCGAAGCAGAGTCAGCACCTTCCGTGATGTTTGCGCTCAGTCCCGGGCCTTTAAAAACGGAGTAGCCATGGGGTTGCGAATACATATAGGTGTATCGATTGGAGGAGTTACTGAAATAGGTTGTGCTGTCGATGCGGAAAATTTCCATCATTACATCGCTAAACGCACTGGCTGGAATATAAATATAGGTTCCATCGGAGAACCAGTCTTCTTCTGAAAGCTTCCGTCCCTGCCAGTAACGTGAAAAGTAAGCCCCTGTTTTCAAATTAGTGAGCCGAACGGCAACGTTACGCACATAACTATAGTAAGCCCCCTCTACTTCACTCGCGGCATACATCCCTGTCCAGGTATTGTCTCCGTTCGTGGCATACATTTCATATAAGCTATCCGCATCGGCAACAGCACAGCGAAACAAGATCTGATTTGAAGTATAAGCCGTTGTTGCACCCTGGCTCAAAAAGCTAATGGATGAACTGGCAAGCAACGTGCCTGAAGGCTGAAATGTTCCGCTGCTCAAACTGATGATACCTGGGATACCAATATTCCTGCCGTTACAGGTATCACAGGCTCCGGTCCAGCTGGTCGCTGTATATCCGGCATTTATCGCAGCCTGAGAAAGCGTACTGTTACTCGTGACCCGACTACATGCTGCCCAGGACGTATGGCACACTATCAATAACGCTAACAATCCTGAAACCTGTAAAATACGTACGCTCATCTTTCCCCCCGAGGCAGACAGGGCTGATTTAAATGTATAAAGCGCTCCCCGGAACGTGAAGGTAAGGTGTAATGCACCTCACACTGCTCATTCATAGATTCTCCCCATTTAATTGTCAGAATGCCGCTCTGCTCGGCAATGCGTGCATAAACCTGCCCTCCCTGGCCCACCATACCCTTACTATTACCCGTAACATCAACTACATCGGCCCCCATTGGGGGATAATTTCCCTCCGGCAGTTGGGTGGTGATTAAGACTGCCTGCCCTCGCAGCGTGGTGAACGTAACTTTCGCCACCGCCCCAGCGTATGGGACGACTTTTTCGCTGCCTCCCAGTAGCTCGGTGTCGTCATCCATTTGGCTCGAGTCCAGCGTTATGGTGTTGTACTGATAGGGTGTCAAAGACGGGAGAACCGCGTAACCAAAACGATTGATTTGCGCACCCTGTCCATTGCGGATCTTAGCCCCCTTCGCACCTGGCGCATTGATGAGAGCAAATGTATCGCTGGTATACGGACCTGCCGTAATCCCCCCCTGATGCAGAAGCAATGTACCGGAAGTGCCAACACCATATTGTCGGTAACCTTCTCCGGTGCTGGCAGAGGCGCGTACTGAACCCAGTGACGTATTTTGCTGAACACTGCCCCCAGCCGTCATCGCACTATGACTGTGTTGATAATTATCCAGCCCCGTATACGCCGACCAACTGAGCGGATTGTCGTCACCGGTCGCCCCCGCGACATTGAGTATGCCGGAACGGGAATCACCGGTGCGGGTCATGTCCAGAGACGCGATGGCTTTTGTCTTACCAAAATCAAACGGGATAGAGACTCCCATCGAGAAGAGCGTCTCAGTAAAACGCTCGTCTCCCGTCGTATCAAAGTCTGCATCATTAACACTATTGAAAAAACGTCCCCTGTCCATGACAGTACGCTGACGCGCAACATTGAGGTTATAACCGATACTTCGCCAGCTATTGCTGTATCCCAGCTGCAGTTGCGTTACCCGCGATGAATTATCATAGTAATCGCTGGTACTGGCAGTGAAGTTAAGCATTCCCCAGCTATCCATCGACTGATTAACCGAAGCAGAAAAGCGATTCTTCTGATTTAAATTGTCGGACCAATACTCCACACCGTTCTGATACTGATGACGTTGCCCGAGTACATCCTGCAGGTCTCGAAAGCCGGCAGTGGAGTAACGCCAGGCCGCCAGGACAATGCTGGTTCCCGTATCAAAGTTCCGGCTGTAACTTAACTCACTACGCCACCCTGTCTCGCTTTGACCGACGATTTCAGCGCGAGACCAGGTGGTATTTAACCCGAACGCTCCCACTCTGGTGCTGATAACCGTTCCGATTAGGCCCGCAAAGTAATCATCAGCGACACGGACACCGCTGTTCAGAGTAAGCGTATTACTTATCCCGCGTTGTATAACGCCTTCAACAAACTGGTTATCAACAGAGGAGAAATCCCTGACTTTCCCGGCTGCAAACTCATACTGCCAGTTACCAGGGCGTATGGAGTCAGGTACAGAGGTATAAGGGACAGTAAAGGTCGACACGCGACCCGTCGCTTCAAGGACTGTCACTTGAAGATCGCCCTGGTCGCGAGTGTTGTATAAATCACGGATCACGAACGCACCGGGCGGCACGTCTGTCTCATAGATAATTTGCCCGAGCTGACGTATTACAACATGAGCCGAGGTTGCCGCAACCCCGCGGACTTCTGGAGCAAAGCCCCGTCGGCTCTGAGGCCACATTCTGGTATCGGTAGCTAATTTAATCCCGTTAAACGATAAGCTGCCAAACAGGCTGTTGCTTGTGTAACTTTCTCCGATTGCCATCACGCTATCGATCGCGGGAAGAGGACGCTCTACCCAGGTACGTACTGAATTATATTTATATTCGCTACCGGCTAAATCGCTGTCATAATACCGCAAGTTACCCTGATGACGAATCTGCCAAAGTCCTACGTTTGTCCCTGCGTTTACGGCACTCCACAGGTAGTTGTAACTGTAGTCATTTCGGGTATCGTCAGTCCGTGTAAAGTTGGTGTTATGACGCAAATACATCACCGGTACGCCGCCGTCCCATTCCGAGACGGGAATATATCCACGCGGTATATGCAATAAAGCCTGTTGTGGTACACGCAGATCGAGACGCAGGGTCGTCATATCCAGCGCTTCAGAGACGGTTTGTCCGGTTTCCGAAAGCAGTAAACATTCAGGATATTTACGTACTTTTTGCGACTGAACGCGAATAGCCGTTTTTTGCATTAGCTCGGGGGACAGGCAAGGTGAAATCTCGCCGCTATCATCCGCATTGAACATGACGGTTTCGCCAGTTGCAATGAGCTGACCGTTAACGAAGACATCCAGTATATGTTTTCCCGGCTCGACCGCGGGTTCTGTCTGATTGAACCTGGCTAAATCCTGCCCATATGATGCTCCTTTTAATAATTCCGGGTCAAAGTAGTAGTCCTCTGCCTGTACAAGCGGAACATAACTTCCGGTACCCAGTATTAATAAGAATGCGACCTTTTTTAGAGGGCAAACGGACCGTTTATAACGGTATGTCACCACTGATGCCTGCTCCCTGATCGTTAATAACGGTCAACGAAATCGTGTTATTTCCCGAACTCGTCGCGCGAGTAAACCAAAATGTGCGACTACCAAATGGATTAACCATATCGGCAGCGGCCTGCGGTGAGCCACTGGTTCCGTTTAGCTGTATGCGGCTTACATTGAGGTAGAAAGGTAAAGTATTGGTAAGTGTCACACCGATGCGGTTGCCTTCTCTCGCAGGAGAGGCTTTTATGGTTGAAATAACATTTGCAGGCAGGTTACCTAGCCGTGAAGGGCGATAAAATAATTTCACCCTGTTACGTAACACCACCAACATTTTATTTCTGCCATCAGTGGCAGCACCGCCAGCATTTGATGGTGGGATCTGCTGGAAATTAAAATAGAAAACGGATTCACGGTCTTCCGGTAAACGACGCGAGGACGTGTGAGATACACGCACAACCTGCCCGGCCCGGGCCTGGATACGAAATGAGGCAGGAGTTGCCATGAAGGGGACGTTTGTTTTACTTTCCGGGCCATCATTGATATTTCCGGCGTCAAACCATGTCTGTACGACAAAAGGAATATTTGCATTGTTTGCCAGATTGACATCAACGGAACGCACATCACTACGGTAAATAATGCGTGTTCCGGTCATCGTCACATTAGCCCAGCTGGAAATACTCGGCATTAAGGCAAGAAGAGTGAGGGGAATCAAGCGCATAAAATACAATGACTTAAATGCAATCATACTCATACCCTGTTCTGACAAGAGAAAAAGATTTTCTGGATATGATGATTATAAGTCAGTGTTGTAGAAACTGCCGATGATTAACTCTTTATTAGGTCTTGTACCAGGGATATTGATAGTTCACAAAATAGGGCCTTTAATCAGGCCCTCTGGAATTTAGAGGTAAGAAATAGCATACTGCATCGTTGTCATTACGCTGCCAGGTGCGGCAACGCCTGTCGCAAAATACTGTGCAGTATAGGTTGAACTTGCGCTGGTCTGTCCCGAGGTCAGAACCAAATCTCTGTTTCCGGTAAAACCATTAGTAAAATCAATTTCAGTATTAGTGGTATCGAGGATTTGTAATTCAACATTCTGGGCAGTGCCCGTATTGCCTAAATTACCGGACTCTGTTACCTGATTACCGACAAAGACGGTAGAAAAGCTCATACCGTCTTCGCTTGCGGTACAACCAGTGACGCCCACTTCAAAGGTCGTCGCGCCAGCCACTTTTCCAGCTTCATTAAGCTGAGCGGTACCCACAGTCGGCAATAACACTACCGGTGAGGCATCATTACCATTTACTGAGATCGAACATGTTTGGGCTGCCACTTCACCCTGAAAAGTTATAGTATTACCTGATGCAAAGGCTAAACCAGGCAGTATCAAAGCGGCACAAGCTAAAGTGTATCGTTTCAACATGATTTAATTACCTTCTCTGTCGGAATTAAGAAATAAATACTGAATGAACAGTCAGTTGCTCACGAGTAGATACTGTGATGATATACGAACCAAATCACGTGCCACGTCATTGTGAGTATTCAAATAGATAATTATTTATTCCCTTAGATTACTCGTTAAGAAAAATCTTAACAGTTGTTTTATACAGAACTACATATATATTGTATAAATTAAAGAATTAATGTAAATGACTATATTACAAACAAAGCACTAACATTTTAGGAACAATTAATAAGACCCTTCAATGATAAAATAAAAATTCGCAGCTAAGAGCCATGCAGCTGCAGAAAATAAAATATATAATTTCTACAGGGTGCATTCCACGTCGATATTTACAATAAAAAAGTCGCTACGTCAGATAATTAAACAGTTAGCGAAGCGGACAGCAGTGAGTCCAGTACCGGATACGATCGAATTACCTACCGAACAGGACGAGGGTTATCAGAATCAGACATACAGTGTGGTGGGCATCTGGCACTATCCGATGCCGTCAGAAGAAAACGAAATCTTATGTCACCAATCGATGCGAGTATCCTGCGGTTCCGGAGTAAGGCTAAAGGTATGATGGGCAACCAATACCGGGACGTCTTCTTAAAGAAGAATGAGTAGGTTGCTACGCTAAAGCCCTTTGGCTTAACCTGGGATCATCACTGTAATTTGAAGATTAACAACTATTACACTATTACTTTAAAAGTAAAATATGCTTTTTATTTACAGGTGGTAGCTAAATGTTTGAAAGCATCAATCAAAATGCCTTGAAAAGCTTGAGCTGTTTTGCTGCTGTAACTTTTTTTTCCCTAAGTCACTTTTGTACATATGAATGTTTCATCAGCAATGACGTGATGAGCATCCTCTATTTTACCTCGACAATCGCTAAACCACTTTTCTTTTTATTAATGGGCTATATAGATGAAGTTGAGAAAATATCAAAAAAAGAGTTATATTCGAAAATACGTTCAATAATTTTCATTATAATTTTTTGGAATTTGGTCTTATCTGTCATTAATACACCATATGTTAACATGAGCTATATACTCCAGAACGGTATATTGCTGGGAATGGTAATTATTTACATTTCATATCCATTAATTCTATCCTGCATCAAGAAGTGGAAAGTTGCAGTATTAGTTTCTGCTGTGCTCATCTTTAGCTTGAATGCCTTTTATGTTTTTGGTGACATCGATAGAAATAACGATCCAATTTATATTTCAAGCTATTATTCAATATGGATTTGGGCTTGCTACTATGTAATTGGACATATTCTTGGAGAGCCGAAAGGTCGGAGGTTCACTAAAAAAAGAAATATAGTCATCTCGGCAAAATTATTTCTGATACCAATCGC
This sequence comes from Enterobacter sp. SCRI0065, assembly GCF_059766475.1. Taxonomy (NCBI): domain Bacteria; kingdom Pseudomonadati; phylum Pseudomonadota; class Gammaproteobacteria; order Enterobacterales; family Enterobacteriaceae; genus Enterobacter; species Enterobacter sp. SCRI0065. Next base: position 112,165 of record NZ_JCBAJB010000008.1, read on the forward strand.
GGTTTCATTGTACTTTTTTGATCGTTATTTATCGATTAACATTCATGTGAGATTCGTTGGTTGGTTTCTGTTGGAGCACTTACATTTGTTGTGTTTGTGTTTAGCATTATTTATTGTATTTGATAATATCAAAATTAAGAATCGGCTGGTTATTAGGTTAGTCGAATTTATCAGCCCGGCAATGGTAGGCATATACATTGTTCACAACAGCGTCTTCTTCATTGTAAATGCATTTTATAATTTTAATGACGCGATTTTTAAAATAACATTCTCAATAATTGTTTTTATATTTTTCGTACTCTTATGTAGGCTTTTATTATTAAATCGCCTCACGGAAAAACTTATTTCATTTTGACCATTACTAGAGCCACTTTGGATTTCGTGTGAAGGAAATGGTTAACCACCGATGTGGCCCTTCTTCACCAATAGCAACAGCAATTCTTTCACGAATATTATCAAATTTCCTAACGCCATAATGCTCCATGCTCTCAGGTATAACTATATGAATTTCAATAAAAAGACCTCGCCCAATGCGAGTGGCGTAGTTTGAATGTTCCAGGAAACCGTATTCCATGGTCAACTGTGCCATTATAGATTCCATCCTACAAGCCAGGCTTGTGGGCGTAATTTGTAAAATTTCCCTTCCTGCTGAGATAACTGTTTTAACTGGTACAGGAATAAGTATTAATGTTAGTATTGCTAAAGCAGCAGGATCTGTATATGCATTAAGATATTCATATCTTGTTCCCTCAAGAAGCCAATAAAAAAAGAAAGCGACTAAAAGTGCCAAACTGATGCATGCTGACATTAGCCAGCTTTTGGTATCAAGAGATATTAATCCTGACTTTAGTTTTTTATTAATTCTGCGTTGCTTAAAGTAAATGATAAAACAAATTGAACTGACAGAAATAGCATATGCCAGCGCCCATCCTAATTCAAGTTCTCGCCCCCCTTTGAGGATTCCATTAACAGCATTAATAAATGCATAAACACATAATAAGGTTAGCATACTTCCATTAAACGCCAGTACTAATGGTTCCACGTGTAAAAAACCATATTGAAAACGACGGCTAAGTGGCTGAGCAATAAGCCGGGAAACTAAAAGCGACAGTGAACACATTCCAGCATCCACCGCCGAAAACATGCCGTCGAAAACAATTGACATGGAACCACAGAGTAAGCCAAAAATAACACCTGCCCCTGCAACAATGAAGGTAAAACAAATTGAGTTTTTCAGTACTCTTTGCTCGAGTGTTGTGCTTTGGGTCTGTTGTTGTTCTGATTTGTAAATACCATTCATAATTACTTCCTATTAAATCCCCGTCAACTTTAGTAACTGGCCTGTTGCATTTTCTACAGGCCAGTTAATGATCCGTTTTTATTTATATTGGGAATACATAATTATCAACATCCAGGAAATAATAAGCGGGAGGCGCTAAGGCCTCCCGCTTATCGACATTAATAATCGACAGGGTCGCGAATAATGGGACAGGTCATACAGTGCCCGCCACCCCTGCCACGGCCTAACTCGCTGCCGACTATCTCTATCACTTCAACACCCTCTTTACGCAGCTGCGTATTGGTTTTGGTGTTGCGGTCATAGGCCATCACCACTCCCGGAGACAGTGCGACCATATTATTTCCGCTATCCCACTGCTGGCGCTCGGTGTCATAGTCATTACCTTCTGTTTCCACCACACGCAGTTTTTTAAGATTCAGTGCCCCCGCCACGGCTTCAACAAAGTTATCGCTGTCACGGCTCAGCTTCATTCCGGTAGGCCCGCTGTCAGGACGCAGGGAAAACGTTTTTATTTGACTGACGATGGCTGGATACAATGTCACGACATCGCGATCGCAGAAGGTAAATACGGTATCAAGGTGCATTGCCGCGCGTAATTTCGGCATGGCGGCAATCATCACTCTCTCAACGCCTGAGTCTGGATCGGCAAATAGGTTACTGGCCAGCTGCGTGATGGCCTGATGTGATGTCCTCTCGCTCATACCAATAAGCACTGTTTTATTGCCTATTGGCATCACATCCCCTCCTTCCAGCGTGGCCGTACCGTGGTGGACCGTCGGGTCACCCCACCAGACTTTCACCTTGTCTTTGCCAAAGTCAGGATGGAATCGATAGATTGCAGTGGTGAGCAAGGTTTCTTCATGGCGCGCGGGCCAGTACAGCGGGTTGAGCGTCACCCCTCCGTAAATCCAGCACGTCGTGTCCCGCGTGTAGAGCGTATTGGGCAGCGGGGGCAAAAGATACTCGGTGATCCCTACCGCCTCGCGAATTAATTTAAGTTCTTCGTGGTCAGCATACCCCTGTTGAGCCAGCTCAGTGGTTGAGAGGCCGCCAATAAGCACTTCAGCCAGCACCCTCGGCTCTAAGCTGTCGAGGAAACTCCTCGTTTCAGTCAATATTCCCAGAGACACTTCATTAGGTACTATCTGCTGGTCCAGAATCCATTTTCTGGCCTCAGGCTGTGTCAACGTTTCCGCCAGAAGATTATGCATTTCCACGACTTCAACGCCTTTCTCACGCATTTTAGTCATGAAATCAAAATGATCCCGCTTGGCCCTTTCAACCCACAGCACATCATCAAACAAGAGTTCGTCGCAATTACTTGGCGTCAGACGGTTATGCGCTTTTCCGGGCGCGCACACCATCACTTTGTGCAATTTCCCCACTTCAGAATGCACGCCCAGCGCATGGCCTTTATTAATAGTATCTGGCATATCTGATTCCTCTGTTAGATGGTAATTGCACCGGTTGCTAAACTGTAAATCGCAACCAGCGCTGCAATCATGACAACGACAAAAATAGTCAGTTCAATAGATGTAAATGCTTTCGCCTTTTGTTCACGTTTTGCCAGCAAATATAAAATTGTGCCCGGGCCGTAGATAATGGCCGATAAAAGTAAATATTTCATACCCCCGGCATAGATCATCAACAAAGAATAAAACGTCGCGAGGGCGGCAATGATTAAATCTTTCTTCCGGTTAGAATCCCCGCGTTCATAACTCTCTCTTGTCCAGGCGAGCTTTAATCCGTATGCAGCGACGAGCAGATAAGGTATTAACGTCAGAGAGCTGGTCAGCTCCAGTGAAAGCTGGAACGCATAGTCGCTCAGCAACGTGAGCAGAAGGAAGACCTGAATCGTAATATTGGTCAGCCATACTGCGGAGTAAGGAACCGCATTCGCATTTTCCCGGGCAAACAGGGCCGGCATGCTCTGGCTTTTTGCAGCACTGTACAGCACTTCTGCACCCAGCAGTGACCAGGAGAGATAAGCCCCAAGCACGGAAACAAGCAGCCCCACGCTGATAAATATTGATCCCCATCGTCCAACCACCGCCTCAAGCACCCCCGCCATTGAAGGCTGGCGCAATGCGGCTAAATCCGGACGTAATAACACGCCGTACGAGAGCATAGTGATCATCACCAGAAGACAGAGCACGCCGATAAACCCAAGGACAGTTGCAACCCCAACATGGCTGCGTTTTTTTGCATAGCGTGAATAAATACTTGCGCCTTCGATACCCAGAAAAACAAATACTGTTACCAGCATCGTGCTGCGCACCTGGTTGAATAATGACTCCGGTGATTCTGCAGGTGGCAGATGAGTTGCCGCGTGACCGACATAGCCAAACTCATCGAGGTGGTTTAAATCAATCGCAGAGGCTGTAGGTAGCGCCTGAGGTGTTCCCCAGAAGTTTTGCATAAAGGTTTCATTATTAAAGGCAAATATTAAAATGACGATAAAAAGAATAATGGGGACTATTTTCGCAACCGTTACAATAGTGTTAATCGAGGCGGCACCTTTTACGCCTCGTAGCACAAGGAAGTGAAATCCCCACAGCAATGCTGAAGCGAACAGCACAGCGAATAGCGTATTACCGTCACCGAATGCAGGGAAAAAAGCGCCCAGAGTAGACTTTATTAAGACGAAATAAGAGACGTTGCCAATACATGTCCCGGCCCAAAAGCCGAGGGCCGAGGCGAAGCCGAGATAATGACCAAAGCCCGCCTTTGCATAGATGAACACCCCCGAATCAAGATCGGGTTTACGTTCAGCAAGCGTCTGAAATACAAAAGCAAGCATTAACATGCCACCACCAGCAATGCACCATGCAATAATTGCACCTAATACGCCAGTAGCCCTGCCGAATGTAGCTGGTAAAGAAAAAATCCCTGCACCGACCATGGATCCGACGACCAGTGCCGCCAGCGACCATTGTGATAGCTTATTTACAGTAGAGTTTTCCATGTCATTCCTTTTAAGTATTACTTAAGTGTAAATTTTCAAAAAAAATGCCCCGTTGGAGTTCACTAAAAGCTTAGTCTCTGCATTTGTTTTTTAGCAAAGAAATCACTAATTTTCGCTATATCTGGTGGTCAGTAGCTTGGCCTACACATCAACTAAATAATTGTTTATTATCGATAATGTTATTTTAAATAAATATAATCCTTCTTATCTTTGGTCACATCTATTTCCCATTTTGACGAAAACATAGAAAGGGAATGCCATAAGCCAGAAAATTATATAAATAGCGTGAATCTGCACTGATACGGCCTCGTAACAGGACGTGATAACGGAAACGGCTTGCGGGTAACGATTTTCAGCACTTGATGAACAGCTAACTTTTAATGCTGACTGAGCTTTTATCTTTGCCAGAAGGGATTAGAACAAAATCGCGATCTTGCTTCTCAAAAAAATAACTAATTAATTTTCTTGAGGAAACACCTAGCAATCGTAGTTTAAATTGAATCACGAATGTGAAATATTAATGGAGATTATTATTAAAATTCCTTCCCTTAAGTACATGGAGCAGGTGACGGTGTCCTGAAACCTGGTCAGGTTGAACTATCGCGGCTACTGTTAAATATCTGCACACAGGAGGACGTATAGTTGACTGAAAAGTATATAAAGAAGGTTCAAAGGTACTGTCTGGGTTTGTCGGAACGCATTCTGTTTACACGAATGACAACGGCTTGAAGTAAGAGTGGTATTCGCGCAACGGCAATACCCAGGACTACCGTATCCATCAGGGGCTTGTCTGGGGCGCTGGATCACAAAAGTCCAGTTATTCGTGATGCTAACGACCACTGGTCCGTTAAATCGAATGGAGAAAGCAAAATGTTATTCAGACACTGCGTGATTATTATTACCTTAGGTCTTGTTGGGTGTACCAACACAAGCACTCTTTCCGGGGATGTTCATTCAGCCTCCACTGCAGGTCGTGTACAGCAGGTATATTACGGCACGTTAGTTCACGTTCGTGCCGTGCAAATTCAGGCGGGTGATGAAAATAATGCCCTGGGAGCGGTGGCCGGTGGTGTTCTCGGAGGTCTGGCAGGGAGTACGATAGGCGGAGGTTCTGGTCGCAGACTGACGACGGCAACTGGAGTTGTCGCCGGGGGAATGGCTGGGCAGGGCGTACAAGGGCGCATGAATCTTGTCCAGGGCGTGGAGCTTGAGATTCGTCTGGATGATGGACGCATGCTTATGGTGGTGCAACGCCAGGGGCCAACCCGCTTCTCCGCCGGACAAAGGGTGGCAATATCATCCGCGGGCGGACAAACGACGGTGTCACCTCGCTAATTATTCCCCGGTTCGGGTATCTATGCCTTCATTGATACGCTTAATCATATAAGGGTAGAAGGGATTTGAAGACTGGCGCATAAGAGAATCAAGTCCGACGATTAATACCGCGCGTTCACCACGCGCGGCAAAGGTTCCCAGACTAATACCGTATTGATTCTGTGGTTCAGGATAGCGGCCATACAGGGAGTCAGTCAGAGGGAAAGGCAGGGCAACATGGGAGAGTGAGTAAACGTCCGGCAAATAGCGCAGCCCCATTTTTTCTACGGTCTGTTCTGTTTGACCAGCTGGCATCGTGCGGATTTCCATCTCTGTGCTGCCCGCAGTGACATTCGTGATTATTGTTGTGTCGTATCGACGCGGGGGCGTCGGGAGTAATCTCGACAGCGCGGTGTAAGAAGATCTCCTCAATAGCGCATTAAACCTGACGGCATGGTTCAAATCGAATAAAACCACCTCGCTGTGGTTATCCGGCAAACGGTTATATAACGCTGTAATGACCGCTCGGGCACTGACGGTGGAGTCCATTGCCGACTGAAATGTCATTATTGGCGGTAACTGGTCTAGTTTTTTGTTTCGTGAATCAGTCGCAATCTGGGTTTGCAGCGCACTGGTCAGCAGGAAAGACTGCCGGGCGGCATTCGTCGGGAATGAATTATATTTAAACGGATTGAACTCTGGCATGATGTTTAGCCAGGCTGCTTTCGCAAACGCGGGCAGAAATGATGGCCAGCCCGCAACACCTGAAAAACGCGCGAAACTCGTAATTCCAATCATCGGTGAAATCAGGATCAAGCGCTGGGGTTTTGCTAGACGGGGATCATTCAGAGCGTCCAGCGTGTATTTCACTGCAAGAGCACCGCCATTGGAAAATCCGACAATATGCATCGGCACATCATTACCCGCTAACTTTTTGGCTTCTCTGACGGCAAGGCGCGTCGCGGCCAGCCAGTCCTGCCATGTCACATTCGTCAAGGCTGCAGGGACCGTACCATGCGCCGGTAATCTGATACCAACAGCAATATATCCATGCTGACGATAATTCTCTGCAATATGTCGCAGACTGTACGGGGTATCGGTTAAACCATGCAGCATCACCACGACACCTTTGGGTCTGGCATCAGGAAACATAATGTAAGAGCGATTCCAGTTAGTCTGAAATCTGTCAGGATAAATGGGGCTGCCGGAATAATAGCGATTGAGTTCCGTTTGCTGTTGAGCATCCAGCTTGCCCGTGACATTGAATTTAACTTCTCTGAAAAGAGAATCCTCAACCTTCAGGTAATGGTTCCAGTCTGCTTTGTCTATTTCGTCAGCGTCCATCTCATGAGGAACATAGATATGCCAGAGTTGCAGGTCCGGTCCGCGCTGAATGTTATAAAGACGTAGAGCCATCGCGCCGATAGCCAACAAAACAAGGGATAAAACAATACGTTTGAACCATCTTAATAATTTCAACGCCAGGCTCCTTGTCCGCCGTGTTCGCGTGGTACCTAAAATAATGGCACAGCATTACTCGCGCGGTATGCAAAAGATAGAATGTGTTAAATACCCCCGGTTTTTCAAAATCTAACGACGCTTTTCTCCCTTATTCTCTCTTTGTCAATCCTCTGCCGTTAGCAAGCCATTTCCGACGCCACCTTTTACACCCGGCGTGAATTTAGTGGGTCGAAAAACGCTTTCCTTGAATCAGAGGGAACGTTGCCGCCCGCATTAATTTAATTCTGCGATCCTCAGAGTCCCTGGCAGCGGGGAACAAACGAGAACACTAATGGGCTAATTCGTCAGTACTTTCCCAAAAAGACATGCCTTGCCCAATATACTCAACATGAGCTGGATCAGGTTGCAGCTCAGCTAAACAACAGACCGAGAAAAACACTGAAGTTCAAAACACCGAAAGAGGTAATTGAAAGGGGTGTTACGTTGACAGATTGAATCTACAGCCGCGCTCTTGATGTCAGACTCCCTGAACAGTTCTCGTTAATCGGGAAACTCAGAGCGCAGTATCCTGTGGTCACACTTTGCCACGTGTTCGGGGTTCATCGCAGCAGCTACAAATACTGGGAAAAAAGCCCCGAAATCCAGACGGCAGGCGAGCTGTGTTACGCAGTCAGGTTCTGGAACTGCATAACATCAGCCATGGCTCTGCTGGCGCAAGAAGTATCGCGATTATGGCAACCCTGAGAGGCTTCAGAATGGGACGCTGGCTTGCCGGAAGGCTTATGAAAGAACTGGGTCTGGTGAGTTGTCAGCAGCCTACCCACCGATATAAACGTGGTGGTCATGAACACATCGTTATTCCGAATACCCTTGAGCGACAGTTCGCAGTGACAGAACCTAATCAGGTGTGGTGCGGCGATGTGACGTATATCTGGACAGGCAAGCGCTGGAAATGGCGTGGGAAGCTCGCGGTAAACCAGCCGGAGTGATGTTCCACAGTGACCAAGGTAACCACTATACAAGCAGGCAGTGCCGGCAGTTACTGTGGCGTTGCCGGATCAGGCAGAGTATGAGCCGACGTGGAAACTGTTGGGACAACAGCCCGATGGAACGCTTCTTCCGGAGTCTGAAAAACGAGTGGGTGCCAGTGACAGGTTATATAAACTTTAGTGAAGCTGCTCATGCGATCACAAACTATATCGTCGGGTATTACAGCTCGCTAAGGCCGCATGATTATAACGGTGGGTTACCCCCAAATGAATCGGAAAACCGATACTGGAAAAACTCTAAATCGATGGCCAGTTTTAGTTGACCACTACAGGATCTCCCAAATCCGCTTTTCAAAATTAATATCCTCCCAGCGGGCAAAACGTAATTCCTGAGTTCGTACCCCTGTAAGCATGATGATTTGAGCCGCTCAATAATTTTATCGCGATAACGTAATGACCAACGATCGGCTCTCAGCTGATGCCATTCACGGGCAATAGCTTCGAAGGTATTTTCGTAGTTAAGTTTTTGAGCGATTTTCTCTGCTTTCTTTAGCTCTCCGGGATCGCTTCCAGTAGATAGTAACTTTTTCGCAGCTTCACGCTTTTCGCGTGCTTGAGCGAGAGAAACCTCGGGAGAACATAATTAGCAGTAATTGCAGGTATTATAGGGGATTTACTTGAGGCAGTGGAGTTCAGGAGAGGCTAATTGGCGGAAGATCACAGGAGTCGAACCTGCCCGGGAACGCTGGCGTCCCCAACTGGATTTGAAATCCAGCCACCTCACCGGAGATGACGATCTTCCGCGCCTCGATTGCTACATGGAGGCGGTCCGCAGTATAGCTACTTTCAACCATTTACCCTATCCCCTCGCCCTCTTTTTTCACCTCTATTTTGACCTGTGTTAACCCCTTTCAGTTAAATCCTAAGAAAATCCTCAGGTTAGCTTTTGGCCCTGTGAGTTCTACCGCGATCACAAAAAAGAAGAAACGTAAGTTATTAACCAGAAAACAGAATACCTGGTCCTTCACATATGGTTTAAAACAACGGAAACCGGTCTCAGCGCCCCTACAGCGTTCAAGGATAAAAAGAATGAAGAGTGAAGTACTGTCCATTAAGGAGAAGATTGGCTACGGCATGGGTGATGCCGCCAGCCATATCATTTTTGATAACGTCATGTTGTATATGATGTTTTTCTATACCGATATTTTCGGTATTCCCGCCGGGTTTGTTGGCACTATGTTCCTGCTGGCGCGCGCGCTGGATGCGATATCCGATCCGTGCATGGGGTTGCTGGCTGACCGCACGCGCAGCCGCTGGGGGAAATTCCGTCCTTGGATCCTGTTTGGTGCCATCCCGTTCGGTCTCGTCTGCGTGCTGGCGTATACCACGCCGGATCTGAGTCTGAACGGTAAAATGATTTATGCCGCCATCACCTACACGTTGCTGACTCTGCTCTATACCGTGGTGAATATCCCGTACTGCGCGCTCGGCGGCGTCATTACCAACGACCCGAAACAACGCATCTCCCTACAGTCCTGGCGCTTTGTGCTGGCGACGGCGGGAGGCATGCTCTCCACGGTGCTGATGATGCCGCTGGTGAACCTGATTGGCGGCGATGACAAAGCGTTCGGTTTCCAGGGCGGGATCGCCGTGCTGTCGGTGGTCGCATTCTTGATGCTGGCGTTTTGCTTCTTCACCACCAAAGAGCGTATCCAGGTGCCACCGAGCACCACCTCTATGCGTGAAGACCTGCGTGATATCTGGAATAACGACCAGTGGCGCATCGTCGGCGTACTGACCATTCTTAACATCCTCGCCGTCTGCGTGCGCGGCGGCGCGATGATGTACTACTGCACCTGGATTATGGGCTCGCCGGAAATCTTCGTCGTGTTCCTGACTACCTACTGCGTCGGTAACCTGATCGGCTCCGCACTGGCCAAGCCGCTCACCGACTGGAAATGCAAAGTCAGCGTCTTCTGGTGGACCAACGCCGCGCTGGCGGTGCTGAGCGTGGCGATGTTCTTCGTTCCAATCAATGCCAACGTGTTGATGTTCGGCTTTATCTTCGTGATCGGCGTGCTGCACCAACTGGTGACGCCGATTCAGTGGGTCATGATGTCCGACACTGTTGACTACGGCGAGTGGACCAACGGCAAACGCCTGACGGGGATCAGCTTTGCGGGCACGCTGTTTGTGCTGAAGCTGGGCCTGGCGCTCGGCGGGGCGATGATCGGTTGGATGCTGGCAGGTGGCGGCTATGATGCCGCAGCTAAAGCGCAGAACGGTACCACCATCAGCATTATCATTGGCCTCTTTACGCTGGTTCCGGCAGCTTGCTACCTGCTGAGCGCGGTCATTGCCAAACGCTATTACACGTTGAAAACGCCGTTCCTGCTCAAAATCATGGGCGAGCTGGCACAGGGCGCGCGCCGTAACGCGCAGGAATTTGATGCCCATCCGGTCAGCAAAGAATTACAGAACTAAGAGGACGATAAGATGAAAATCAGTGACGGAAACTGGCTTATTCAACCGGGTCTGAACGTGACCTATCCGGTCCAGGTCTTCGACGTGGAACAACAGGGCAATGACCTGGTGGTGTACGTTGCACCGCGCGATGTGCGCGAACGCACCTGGCAGCTGGACACCTTGATGTTTACGGTGCGCCTGTTTGCTCCGCAGGAAGGGATTGTTGGCGTGCGTATCGAGCACTTCCAGGGTGCGCTGAATAACGGCCCGCACTATCCGCTGAATGTCCTGAAAGACGTGAACGTCCAGATCGAAAACAACGCGGAGTTTGCCGAGCTGAAAAGCGGCAACATCAGCGTGCGCGTCACCAAAGGTGAGTTCTGGGCGCTGGATTTCCTGCGCGACGGGCAGCGCATTACCGGCAGCCAGTTGAAGAACAATGGCTACGTGCAGGATGGTAATGCCGATCGCAACTATGTGTTTGAACGCCTGGATTTGGGCGTGGGCGAAACCGTTTATGGACTGGGCGAGCGCTTTACCGCGCTGGTGCGCAACGGCCAGACGGTTGAAACCTGGAACCGCGACGGCGGCACCAGCACTGAACAGTCGTATAAAAATATCCCGTTCTACCTGACCAACCGCGGCTACGGCGTGCTGGTGAATCATCCAGAGAACGTCTCTTTTGAAGTCGGTTCCGAGAAAGTCTCTAAGGTGCAATTTAGCGTCGAAGGCGAGTATCTGGAATATTTTGTGATCGACGGTCCGACGCCGAAGGATGTTTTGAATCGTTATACACGGTTCACCGGCCGCCCGGCGCTGCCACCTGCGTGGTCGTTCGGCCTGTGGCTCACCACCTCGTTCACCACCAACTACGACGAAGCGACGGTAAACAGCTTTATCGACGGCATGGCCGAGCGCGACCTGCCGCTGCATGTCTTCCACTTCGACTGCTTCTGGATGAAGGCCTTCCAGTGGTGCGACTTTGAGTGGGATCCGGTCACCTTCCCGGATCCGGAAGGGATGATTCGCCGCCTGAAGGACAAAGGGCTGAAGGTCTGCGTGTGGATCAACCCGTATATCGGCCAGAAATCGCCGGTATTCAACGAGCTAAAAGAAAAAGGCTACCTGCTGAAGCGTCCGGATGGGTCGGTGTGGCAGTGGGATAAATGGCAGCCGGGACTGGCGATTTATGACTTCACCAATCCCGATGCCTGTAAGTGGTACGCCGACAAGCTGAAAGGCCTGGTGGATATCGGTGTGGATTGCTTCAAAACCGACTTCGGCGAACGCATCCCGACGGATGCGGTGTGGCATGACGGTTCGGATCCGCAGAAGATGCACAATCATTACGCGTACATCTATAACGAGCTGGTGTGGGACGTGATGAAAGAGACGGTGGGCGAAGAAGAAGCGGTGTTGTTTGCCCGTTCGGCGTCCGTCGGTGCGCAGAAGTTCCCGGTGCACTGGGGCGGCGACTGCTACGCCAACTACGAATCCATGGCGGAAAGCCTGCGCGGCGGGCTGTCGATTGGCCTGTCCGGCTTTGGCTTCTGGAGCCACGATATCGGCGGGTTCGAAAACACCGCGCCAGCGGATGTCTACAAACGCTGGTGCGCGTTCGGGCTGTTCTCAAGCCATAGCCGCCTGCACGGCAGCAAATCCTATCGTGTACCGTGGGCGTACGACGACGAATCCTGCGACGTGGTGCGTTACTTCACCCAGCTGAAATGCCGGTTGATGCCATATCTGTATCGTCAGGCTGCGCTGGCCCGCGAATTCGGTACGCCGATGCTGCGCGCCATGATGCTGGAGTTCCCGGACGATCCGGCGTGCGATTACCTCGACCGTCAGTACATGCTGGGCGATGCCATGATGGTCGCGCCAGTGTTTAGCGAAGCGGGCGACGTGCAGTTTTATCTGCCAGAAGGACGCTGGACGCATCTGTGGCATAACGACGAAGTGCAGGGCAGTCGCTGGCATAAGCAGCAGCATGACTTCCAGAGCCTGCCGGTATACGTGCGTGATAACACCCTGCTGGCGCTCGGTAACAACAGCCAGAAACCGGACTATGCGTGGAACGAGGGTACGGCATTCCAGCTGTTTAACCTGGACGAAGGCCGCACGGCGGTCTGCGAAGTGCCTGCGGACAACGGTACGGTCGCGTTTACGCTGAAGGCAACGCGCAGTGGCGATATTGTCACGGTGAAAGGCGAGGGCGAAGCGCGAAACTGGACGCTTTGCTTGCGCAATGTGCAGACGCTGAATAGCGTGAAAGGCGGTTCACATGCTGGCAGCGAGTGGGGCGCGGTGGTGAAAGCGGAAGGGAAAGAGGTGGTCATCCAGCTCTGATTCCCCTCACCCTAACCCTAAGTATTTGCTCATGGTTTTCTCCCTCTCCCTTTTAGGGAGAGGGCAGGGGTGAGGGTACCGACACCACTCCCCCTGTCATTGTCTGCTGTACCTGCTGCTTATCCATATTCACCGCACTTAACTTTCCGTTTACCGTCGGTTTTAGGGGGGCGTTTTCCTGCACGCTGCCGCTGGCGGTGAGCTGAATATTGCCGTCCCCAGAAATTGATAGCGTGGGCCATCCCCACTGCTGTAGCACGTTAAGCGGTACGCCGCGCCCGGTCAGGCTGACGGTAGTCTGGCGCTGCGGCAGCTGCGATACGGTCGCTGTGGCTTCCAGAATCCCCTTCTCGGTAAACGCGCTGAGTTCCGTCACATTCACCGTCGAGGCGTTTGCCGCAATCGCCATCGACGGGCGGCGGACGTCCACGCGGTTGAACGTGGCTGCCGCGCCGTTAAGCGTTGCGTTGCCGCCCCATACGCCCCACTGGCGGTCTTTCGCAAGCTGAAGGTTTGCACCGTAACCGTCCAGTGAGGTGATTTGCCACGGGAAGGTCGGGTCGATATCGATCACCAGGTTGCGGCTCAGGCCGAATTTCTTCAGCGTGACGCCATTGAGCCATTCGGGGAGTTGATCCATCCACAGCGTTTTCCAGTTTTCCGGTAAGGTGTATTCCAACCCGGCAACGGCGACATCGTCCAGCACCAGCGCTTTGCCGTTACGCAGCCAGTTACCCGACGTGCGCAGCATCCCACCTTCCCAACGGGAGGTGAACTGGCGCAGCGCGATCCCCTGCGGGGCAAACTCAGCGTTGAAGATAGGGTCGAAAAGGTGCAAGGAGCCGTAGATAAACTCGCTCGCGTTCATGGATAACCGTCCGTCCTGGCTCTGCCAGTCGCCTTTGCTCAGCGTCAGGCTGCGCAGGCTTAAATCAAGATCGGTCACCGCCCAGTCCGGGCCTTGCAGACGCGCATCGGTCACGTCCAGCCGACCAATTTGCAGGGAAGGCAGCGTGGTGATCGGTGCGAAGAAATCGGCCAGCGATTTGTCGCTTTGTAGACGGATATCGTTCAGGCGCATGTTGTCGATAACCCAACCACCATCGGCATTGCGTCGTGCATTGCCGGTGAGGGAGCCGCGTGCCATGTCCGCGCCGATGGTGCTCAGCACCACTTCTTTGCCGTTGAGTTCACCCTGAATGAGCACGTTGCTGGCGGGAACACCGTTCAGCGTTAGCGATCCGGCGCTCATTTGAATCTGCGCTTTTTTGCCGAGTACGTTTCCTGCTTCGGGCTGCCAGGGGCTTACGCCGCCGGTCACTTTTTGCGCGCTCAGATCCCACTCAGTATTGGGACTATTAAATGCCATGTTATTCAACTGCAGGCGGTCGGCCTGGAAGGGCAACGGTGCGGTTTGCGGCGAGAGGTTAAGCGTACCGTCGACCAGGGTGATGGTGTCCATATGCAGCGGGTCGGTTATCTGGCGGCTGCTCAGGCCAATATCCACCTTTTTGGCGACGAGCGTGGCTGGCTGGCCGTCTCGACCAAAAGTAACGTTCTCAAGAAGGATGTGGGAAGGCGATGAAAAACGATGATCCATCAGGTCAAAGTTGAGTTCGTAATCGGTGTTGACCGTGATCCAGCTGCTGACCTGCGCCGCACCCCAGCGCGTCTGAATAAGGATATAAAATGCCAGGATTGCGATAAGTACCGCAATCAAAATCCAGATGAGCAGCTTTCCAATAAATTTCATGGTCTTCCATCCCGTCAAACGCACATAAAGGAGTTATGCACGATTTATGCGCAATGCTCAAGGCGGGAATGGTGTATTTAGATGTCACGGCAGGCATTGATTGCCTGCCGTGAAGGTGAATCAGTTCTTTTCAGGCGGGAAAACGAGGTTCAGAACAATAGCCGTGATACCGCCAGCGGCGATGCCGGAGGAGAGCAGATTTTTCACCCAGTCAGGGGCAAACTGCAAAATCAACGGCTGCTGTGATACGCCCAGACCCACGGCCAGTGACAGTGCGATGATCATGATCGCGCGGCGGTTCAGGGGCTCGCGAGAGACGATACGCACGCCGGATGCCGCGATGGTACCAAACATCACAAGCGTAGCGCCGCCGAGCACCGGCTCAGGAATATGCTGCACAAAGCCGCTGACCGCCGGGAACAAGCCCAGCACGATCAGCATCAGCGCCACCACAAAACCTACGTAGCGGCTGGCAACGCCAGTCAACTGAATCACGCCGTTGTTCTGTCCGAAACAGGAGTTCGGGAAGGTGTTGAACACCGCGGAGACAAACGAATTCAGACCGTTTGCCAGCACACCGCCCTTCAGACGCTTCATATATATCGGGCCAGAGACCGGCTGTTCAGACACGTCAGAGGTGGCGGTGATATCGCCGATGGTTTCGAGCGAGGTGATCATAAAGACCAGCATCAGCGGCAACAGCAGGTTCCAGTCAATGCCTAAGCCGTAATACAGCGGTGTAGGAACCATGATCAGCGGGCTGTTGGTCGGCGCGGTATTCTCCGGCAGCATGCCCAGCGTCCAGGCCATCAGGTAGCCGGCTGCCATCGCAATCACCAGTGAGGCTACACGCAGGTAAGGGTTGCGCTGACGGTTAAGCAGAATAATGATCGCCAGCACCACGCCTGCCAGCAGCAGGTTTTTCGGTGCGCCAAAGGTGTTATCGCTCATTGCCGCATAGCCGCCACCGATGGAGGTCAGGCCAACCTGAATCAGCGACAGGCCGATAATCATCACCACTACGCCTGAGACCAGCGGCGTAATCACCCGGCGCGCCAGGTGCAGCACGCGAGAGATAACCATTTCGGTGCAGCTTGCCAACATCAACGTGCCGAACAGTGCCGCCATCATCGTCGGGACATCCGCCCCGCCGGTTTTCAGCGCCGTTCCGCCCATAATAAGCGGTGCCACAAAGTTAAAGCTGGTGCCCTGAATCGACAGCAAACCTGAACCGACCGGACCCCACGCTTTGATTTGAATTATAGAGGCGACACCGGAAGCGAACAGCGACATGCTGATGATGTGCTGGGTATCCTGCGCAGGTAAGCCGAGCGCCTGGCAGATCAGCAGGGCTGGAGTGATCACCGCAACAAACATCGCCAGCAGGTGCTGAGATGCAGCGAATACCGTCTGCGCCAGAGGCGGTCGGTCTTCAAGGCGATAAATCAATTCACTATTATGCTGAACCTGCGCAATCGGTTGCGCATCTGGAGACTCTATGGCGTTAACGGACATCGGCTGCTATCCCACGGTGGAAAAGCGGGCATTTTATCTGACCAGATGGTAAAAGCAAACGATTGCCAGTGAAAATAATTCAGATAATCCGCTCTTAGTTGATGACGTTGACTATAACCAGATCGAGACGTTTATTAGACTTATTGTCCTTAGCTCATGGAGAGCGCCATTAGCCCAGGCGAATACGTCAACGTACGTAATAAGGAGCCATGCATGATTTATCTCGATACGTTATCCACACTCGTTGCCGCAACGCTTGTCCTTTTGCTGGGGCGCAAGCTGGTCAACGGCGTCTCGCTCCTGAAGAAATACACCATTCCGGAGCCTGTCGCGGGCGGTCTGGTGGTGGCGCTGGCACTGCTGGTGCTGAAAAAGAGCATCGACCTGGAGTTCGATTTTGATATGTCTCTAAGGGATCCGCTGATGCTGGCCTTCTTTGCGACGATTGGCCTCAATGCTAACCTGGCAAGCCTGCGGGCAGGGGGAAAGGTACTGGGCGTTTTCCTGGCGGTGGTGATTGGGCTGCTGGTAATGCAAAACGCGATTGGTATCGGCATGTCGTATCTCCTTGGTCTGGATCCGCTGATGGGCCTGTTGGCAGGCTCCATTACTCTGCTGGGTGGTCATGGAACGGGCGCGGCCTGGAGCAAGATTTTTGAAGAGCGCTATGGGTTCGAGAGCGCCACGGAAGTGGCGATGGCCTGCGCGACTTTTGGCCTGGTGCTGGGCGGGCTGCTTGGTGGACCTGTCGCCCGCTATCTGGTGAAACGTTCATCCACACCGGAAGGGATCCCTGACGATAAAAAGGCGCCGACGACGTTTGAGAAACCGGACGCTGAGCGCACCATCTCCTCACTGGTGCTTATTGAATCCATCGCTCTAATTGCCATTTGCCTGACGGTGGGTAAGGTTTTGGCGCAGTGGCTGGCAGGAACACCGTTCGAACTGCCGACGTTTGTCAGCGTACTCTTCGTGGGCGTTGTGCTGAGCAACGGTCTGTCGATGGCGGGTTTCTATCGCGTCTTTGAGCGCGCGGTGTCGGTAATGGGTAACGTGTGCCTGTCGCTCTTTTTAGCGATGGCGTTGATGAGCCTTAAGCTATGGGAACTGGCTTCGCTCGCACTCCCTATCCTCGCGATTCTTGCCGTGCAGACGCTGTTTATGGCTTTTTATGCGATCTTTGTGACCTGGCGTGTGATGGGAAAAGATTACGATGCGGCGGTGCTGGCAGCGGGGCATTGCGGTTTTGGTCTGGGGGCAACTCCAACGGCTATCGCGAATATGCAGGCTATTACCGAGCGTTTTGGTCCTTCACATATCGCGTTTCTGGTGGTGCCGATGGTTGGCGCGTTCTTCATCGACATCGTCAATGCGCTGGTGATTAAACTCTATTTGATGTTGCCAATCTTTGCCTGAGGATCAGGCGTTGGAATAGCGTTCGGTTTCCGGCATCCAGCGTTCAATTAACGCTGTTGCCTGTTCTGGGTAGCGTTCATGAATGTGGCGGGCAAGGCGTTGAACTTCGGGGATCATGGCCTGATCGCGCATTAAGTCGGCCACTTTGAACTCGGCATTCCCCGTTTGTCGCGTGCCCAGCAGCTCGCCCGGCCCACGAATCTCCAAATCTTTTTGTGCAATGACAAAGCCGTCGTTGCTGTCGCGCAGTACCTGCAAACGCATTTGTGCGGTTTTGGAAAGCGGGGATTTAAACAGCAGCACGCAGTGGGAGGCCACCGATCCACGTCCGACGCGGCCGCGCAGCTGGTGGAGTTGCGCAAGACCCAATCGTTCTGGGTTTTCGATAATCATCAGGCTGGCATTAGGAACGTCTACGCCCACTTCAATTACCGTGGTGGCGACCAGCAGATGCAGCTCGCCCTGCTTGAAGGACTGCATCACCGCCTGTTTTTCAGCAGGCTTCATGCGGCCGTGTACCAGCCCGACGTTCAGCTCCGGCAGGGCCAGCTTGAGCTCTTCCCACGTGGCTTCTGCGGCCTGTGCTTCCAGCAGGTCCGACTCTTCAATCAGCGTACAGACCCAATAGGCCTGGCGATTTTCGTTAGTGCTGGCATTGCGCACGCGCTCGATAATCTCGCTGCGGCGGGTGTCCGGAATGGCGACCGTGGTAACAGGCGTGCGGCCTGGCGGCAGTTCATCAATCGTAGAAGTATCCAGATCGGCATAGGCGGTCATCGCCAGCGTGCGTGGGATCGGCGTTGCGGTCATGATCAACTGGTGCGGATGAAAACCCTGTTGCTGGCCTTTTTCACGCAGCGCCAGGCGCTGGTGTACGCCAAAACGGTGTTGTTCATCGATGATAACTAATGCCAGGCCATTAAACTGGACCTGTTCCTGGAAGATGGCGTGCGTACCGACCACCATTTGCACCTGGCCGCTGGCAATGGCGTCCTGCTGGGCAAGACGCGCTTTGCCTTTTTGCTTACCGGCAAGCCAGCCGACTTCAATGCCCAGCGGTTCGAACCAGCTGCGGAAGTTGTTAGCGTGCTGCTCGGCGAGCAGTTCCGTTGGCGCCATTAACGCCACCTGCTTGCCGTGGGCGATGGCACGCAGCGCGGCAAGCGCGGCCACCAGCGTTTTACCGGAGCCCACGTCGCCCTGCACAAGGCGCATCATCGGCACGTCGAGCGCCAGGTCATGTTCTATTTCTGCCGTCACTCTGGCCTGAGCACCGGTTGGCTTAAACGGTAATGACGCCAGCAGCTTATCTTTTAAATCATCGTGAGCGCTTAACGCCAGAGCGTGAAAACGTTGCGCACCAGCGCGAAGCGCCAGCATGCTCAGGTTATGCGCCAGTAATTCTTCAAGGATAAGCCGCCGTTGAGCGGGATGCTTCCCGGTTTCTAAATCGGCAAGCTGTAATGTCGGTGGAGGACGGTGCAGAGTACGTATTGCTTCCGGCAGGCTCATCAAGCCTTGGGCCAGCTCAGGTGTCAGCAGTTCGGTAATGGCGCAGGTATCGAGCAGCTCTAGTGCCTGATCGGTAAGCTTACGCAGCGTGGCCTGCTTTATGCCTTCGGTGGTTGGGTAAACCGGCGTCAGCGTTTCCTGTAACTCCGGTGTACTCAGATCGCCCTGCACGCGGTATTCCGGGTGGATCATCTCCGCGCCAAATTTACCGCGTTTTGCTTCGCCGTACGCCAGCACGCGTCGCCCGCTGGCGAGGCTGTTTTTCATCGCCGCGCTGAAGTTGAAAAAGCGCATTGTCAGGATGCCAGAGCCGTCGCTGATTTGGCAGGTCATCATTCGGCGTCCGCCAAACGTGATCGTGGAGTTCAGGACCTCGCCTTCGACGGTGGCATAAATGCCAGGGAGTAAGTCGCCAATGGCGTAAAGCTGGGTGCGGTCTTCGTAGCGTAAAGGGAGATGCAGGAGTAAATCTTGTACGGTGTGCAGGCCGATTTTAGCCAGTTTGCTGCTTTGCGCCGCGCCCACGCCAGTGAGTGAATTAAGCGGGATGGCGTCCAGCAGGCGGCCTTTCATGGTTATTTCGCTGACTGCATGGTGGCCCACCATGCAGCATCGGCTTCAATCTCGCCTTGTGCATTGACGTGAGGGTAGGGCATTTTTTTCTGTTTCGCGACGCGAGCCAGCACCGGATAGCCACCTTCAAACAGCAGACGTTGCTGCTCGTCTTCTGGCAGCATGCTGTTGCTACGTTCGTACATTCCCGCATTCTGGCGCTGACGCTGGGCTTCATACAGGATTAACGCCGAAGCGACGGAAACATTCAACGATTGCACCATGCCGATCATAGGGATGATGATATCCCGATCCGCCAGATCTAACGCCTCCGGCGTGATCCCCGTCTTCTCCTGCCCCATCAGGATGCAGGTAGGACGGGTGTAATCTATCTCGCGAAAATCAACGGCTTTATCAGACAGGTGAGTGGCCAGAATCTGCATGCCGTACTCTTTTAGCTGAGATATGGCATCGCTAATCGTTGGGTGGGTTTTCACCGTCACCCAACTGTTGCTGCCTGCGGCGCTGGAGGCCATGGTGCGCAGATGGCTGTTTGGCCAGACGGCGTGGACTTCATGCACGCCCACGGCATCGGCAGTACGCACAATAGCAGAGACGTTATGAGGTTTATGAACCTGCTCCATGCAGACCGTCAGGTCAGGCTGACGCCTGGCGAGCATCTCACAGATACGCGCATAACGATTTGCATTCATCAGGCTAGTTTCGGTTACGGGTGACTTTAATGACGTCCGGCATAACGCGAATTTTACGCATAATGTTCGCCAGATGCACACGGTCACGGGCGGTCAGACGGATAAAGGCGCTGTAAACGCGGCCATCTTTCTCTTCTGTGTTCAAGCTATGAATGTTAGAAGAAGCTGTGTTAATTGCCGCTGTCAGGTTCGCCAGAGCACCCTGATGGTTGAACATATCGACCTTAATTTCGGTGATAAATTCTTGCTCGGTCTCTTTATCCCACTCCACCGCCATGAATTTCTCAGGCTCTTTCTGGTAGCCGCGAATGTTACGACAGGATTCGTGGTGAATGACCAGGCCCTTTCCAGGACTGACGTGCGCGATAATCGGGTCGCCAGGAATCGGTCGGCAACATTTAGCGAAAGTAATCAGTACGCCGTCTGCGCCTTTGATTGGCAGATGACCGTGGCCCTGAGAAGAGGGTTGTAGCGTAGAGCCTTCACCCTGTTGCAGGTTCTTGGCCACGACCACGCTCATGGCATTGCCAAGACCGATTTCGGCCAGCAGATCGTCAAGCACAGGAAGCTTCATGCGCTCAAGCTCGCGCTGGATATTCTCTGGTGGGATTTCGGCCAGTTTACGGCTACCGCCCAACGCATGGTTGAGCAAGCGACGTCCGAGGCTGACGGAATCGTCACGCTTAAGGTTTTTCAGTAACTGGCGAATCTTGGCTCGGGCTTTGGAGCTGACCACAAAGTTCAGCCATGCCGCGTTTGGACGCGCACCCGGTGCCGTGATTATTTCGACGGTCTGGCCGCTGCTGAGCGGTTGTGACAGTGGGTACGGCTGACGATCGACGCGAGCGCCAACGCAGGCATGACCGATATCGGTATGCACGGCATATGCGAAGTCGACCGGCGTTGCGCCAGCAGGCAGTTCGACAATGCGTCCTTCTGGCGTGAAAACGTAAATCTCATCCGGGAAGAGATCGGATTTAACGCTCTCGATAAATTCAAACGAACTACCGGCGCTCTGTTGCAGTTCCAACAGGCTTTGCATCCAGCGCTGCGCGCGGATTTGTGCCGTAGTGCTGGTTTCACCGTGTTCTTTATAAGCCCAGTGCGCCGCCACACCCATTTCCGCCATCTGTTCCATGTCTTCAGTGCGAATTTGCACTTCAACCGGCACACCGTGCGGACCAATCATCGAGGTGTGCAAAGATTGATAGCCGTTCGCTTTTGGAATGGCGATGTAGTCTTTGACGCGACCCGGACGCGGTTTGTAGAGGCTGTGCATCTGACCCAGCACACGATAGCAGGTGTCTGAATCATGAACGATGACGCGAAACGCGTAGATATCCATGATCGAATGGAAACGCTGCTCTTTGAGTACCATCTTGCAATAAATAGAATACAGGTGTTTTTCGCGACCGCTAACGCGGCACGGTATTCCCGCTTCCTGTAAACGTCCTTCGATTTCAGAGAGGATCTTCTGAATCATCTCTTTACGGTTGCCACGCGCGGCTTTCACCACCTCTTTGATCACACGATAGCGGTTTGGGTACAGCGCTTCAAAACCCAGCTCTTCAAGCTCAGTTTTAATGTGATGAATACCTAGACGGTGCGCCAGCGGGCTATAGATTTCGAGAGTTTCGCGGGCAATGCGGCGACGTTTATCCGGGCGTAATGAGCCCAGCGTGCGCATATTATGGGTTCGGTCTGCGAGCTTGATGAGGATGACGCGGATATCCTGCACCATCGCCATGATCATCTTGCGAAAGTTTTCAGCTTGCGCCTCTTTCTTATCGCGGAATTTGAGCTTATCAAGCTTAGAGACCCCTTCCACCAGCTCGGCAACGCTTTTGCCAAACAGCTGTTCCATGTCCTGGTAGGTGGCGGGGGTATCTTCGATCACGTCATGCAGCAGCGCGGCCATAAGCGTTTCGTAGTCGAGTTTCATCTCGGCCAGAATGCAAGCCACCGCTACCGGGTGCGTGATATAGGGTTCACCGCTTGAACGTGTTTGGCCCTCGTGAGCGTCACGTGCAACGAGATACGCCTGCTGAAGACGTTTGATTTGGTCTTCTGGCAGGTAGTGTTGAATCAGCTGATTCAGGCTTTCAAACAGATACAAGGGCGACCCGCAGGTTTAATTAACGACGACCTTCAGCAATAGCGGTTACGGCCTGCAGTTCTGCGGCTTCCTGCTCTTGCTGTTCCTGGCGATCACGTACGTCGAGGATCTGGTTGTTGATCAGACCTTCTTCGATTTCACGCAGCGCGATAACGGTGGTTTTATCGTTTTCTTCTGGTACCAGCGGATCTTTACCGCCGGACTGCATCTGACGAGCGCGACGCGCGGCGACCAGTACCAGGTCAAAACGGTTACCAATTTTCTCTACAGCGTCCTGAACAGTTACGCGTGCCATACTTTGAATGCTCCACAGATGAAGAAATGACTGGGCATGATACTGAATGTGGGTTCAGTCTGCCAACAGTTTGGTGATTAATGCGTCATGTCGCTGCTTCTGGCGGCTCATACGCAGACGTTCGGCGCGAATAATGGTTTTAAGATCGCCAAGAGCGGTATCAAAATCATCATTCACAATAAGGTAGTCATATTCAGCGTAATGGCTCATTTCTGCAACTGCCTGGGCCATACGTTTTGCGATAACATCTTCGCTATCCTGGCCACGGCCACGAAGGCGGCGATCCAGTTCTTCTTTTGACGGCGGTAAAATAAAAATACTGCGTGCCTGTGGCATCCTGGTGCGAATTTGCTGCGCACCCTGCCAGTCGATATCCAGGAACACATTTACGCCGGTTGCCAGAATCTGCTCAATGGTTTCGCGCGAAGTCCCGTAATAGTTACCGAATACTTCGGCGTGTTCAAGAAACGCCTCGTTGCCAATCATCGTTCTGAATTCGTCGTGATTGACAAAGAAATAGTGTTCACCGTGCACTTCACCCGGGCGCGGCTGGCGCGTGGTGTGAGAAATAGAAACCTGCGTATCGTACAACGGTTGGGTTTTTAACAGCGCCTGAATCAGGCTGGATTTACCCGCCCCACTTGGGGCAGAAACAATATAAAGCGTACCTTGAGCCATGAGAGTCTTTTGTATGTGTTAGCGATGAAGTCCTACATACGGGCTTATTATACACGTAGCCGCTCCGTGACGTAGCCTTTGTCACACTTTTTCCATCGGATTGTGGTTTTTTGCGCACCGATTTCCGGATTTACTCTCTGTTTGCTGCAACACATAACAAAAACCTGAAAATGCCTCGAACATCCCTTTTTTGCGGGTGGCTGGCAACATGCAGGCGGGTTATATCTCTGCAAAACAGGGAGATAACACGATGTTGAAATGGGCAAGTTTGGTGCTGATGTTGTGGTGTAGTGATGGCGTGGCGGTCTGTCCTGTCTGGTCGCCTATGAAAGCGCAGCAGGAAATTGCAGGACTTAGCGCGCAGATTTCCCGCTGGAATGACGCTTACTGGCAGGAGGGCAAAAGCGAGGTGAGCGATGCAGTTTATGATCAGCTCAATGAGCACCTAAAACAGTGGCAACGGTGCTTTGGCGATGAGCCATCAGAGGATATCCCCGCGGCGTCGGGTTCGGTAAAACACCCATTTGCTCATACCGGCGTGCGTAAAATGGCCTCCAAAAGTGAGCTTAGTCAGTGGATGGCGGTCCATCGAGACCTCTGGGTTCAACCTAAAGTTGATGGTGTTGCAGTGACGCTTGTTTATCGAAAGGGGCAGCTTGTACAGGCTATTAGCCGTGGCGATGGTGCGAAAGGCGAGGATTGGACTGCAAGGGTTCGAGCTGTGCCATCAATCCCCTTAACCTTGCAGGGCACGCTTGCCGACAGCGTTTTGCAAGGTGAACTATTTTTACTGCGCGGGGGACATATCCAGCAGCAGATGGGCGGCATGAATGCCAGAGCAAAGGTGGCTGGGGCCATGATGCGTCAGAATGATAAGTCCACCCTCGATAATTTAGGCCTCTTTATCTGGGCATGGCCGGATGGCCCACCAACGATGCAGCAGCGGTTAAAGAAGCTTACGGACGCAGGCTTTGCTTTGACCGCGCGCTATACAAGGGCAGTCCATTCTGTGGATGAGGTTGAGCAAGCAAAAGCGGAATGGCTGAAATCCCCCTTGCCGTTTGTGACTGACGGTATTGTCGTGCGATCTGCCAACGAACCTGCTGGAGAGCGCTGGTTACCGGGCGATGGAAATTGGGTCGTGGCCTGGAAGTACTCGCCCGTCGCGCAAGTGGCTGAGGTGAAGGCTATTCAATTTGCCGTTGGCCGAACGGGAAAGATTGCCGTTGTCGCAACGCTTGAGCCATTACAGCTTGATGACAAACGTGTTCAGCGCGTGAATCTTGGATCGGTTGCGCGGTGGCAATCACTTGATATTGCACCAGGGGATCAGATATTGGTCAGCCTTGCTGGTCAGGGGATCCCGCGTGTGGACAAGGTGGTTTGGCGAGGAATAGATCGGCATAAACCGAGCCCACCCTCTTCTCAATTTCATTCGCTGACCTGCTTCTATGCTTCTCCCGATTGCCAGGAACAATTTTTTGCGCGCCTGACGTGGTTAAGTTCAAAGCAAGGGCTTGATATTGCGGGCCTAGGGGAGTCTGGATGGAAGGTGCTTGATCAGACCCATCATTTTGAACATATCTTTTCCTGGCTTTCGTTAACACTAGAGCAGATGCAATCCACGCCAGGACTCACGGCCTCGCGGGGACTTAAGTTGTGGCATAGTTTCAATCATGTGCGTGAGCAACCCTTTATTCGCTGGATAGCAGCGATGGGGGGCCCGACAACGACTTTGAAAACGACGGGAGATCATTCGTGGCAGTCAGTGCGTCAACGTAATGAAGCCGACTGGCAGAAATTACCAGGCGTGGGCCATGAAAAAGCGAAGCAAATCGTTGGCTGGTTCAATCATCCGCAGGTAGAGGCGCTGGCTGCATGGCTTGCCGACCAGCGAATAATAGGATTTTAAACTCAGTGGGCGTTGTGTTTGTAATGGAACACGGGCAGTCCCAGCTTTAGGCGCAGGGCAAGCATACGGGCCGTAAAACCAAACATCAGCGTAGAGATAACGACGACATCGTGATTAGAAACATAATGTTGCAGCGCGATATAAAGTACCGCTGCCGCAAATGAGACTCCGGCGTACAGCTCTTTCTGAAATACCAAGGGAATGCGTTTGCAGAACATGTCGCGTAACACGCCGCCAAAAACGCCGGTAACGACAGCTGCAATCGTGGCGATGATTGGGCCTTCCCCCATATCTAGCGCGATCTGCGCGCCAATAATGGAAAAGACGACCAGCCCTAATGCGTCAAGTACAAGGAATAAGCGACGCAGATGGGGCATGACGGGGGCGAATATAGTCGTCAATACCGCGGCTGTCGCTACGATAATGATGTACTCAGGATTTTTGACCCAGCCTAGCGGGTAATGGCCGAGGAGGATGTCGCGTACTGAACCGCCTCCCAACGCCGTAGCGGTTGCGATAATAATGACGCCAAAGGTATCCATTCGTCGACGTCCAGCCGCTAATGCGCCGGTCATGGCTTCGGCCGTAATACCGATTATATAAAGAATGTGTAAGAGCATATTCCCCCCAAAGAAACGGCGGAAGGGTAGCTTTTAGCAAGGGAAAACTCGACTGAGATTTTCTAAGGAGAAAGGATTTGGCTTAGAAATATTTAGGCAAAAACCGAGTTTGATGCTTGTGTGACCACACTACGCAGGCAATTTAATGTGCGCAATGCATGAAAAAAAATAATGGGTGATTCATGAGAATCACCCTTATGCTTACTCAATATTTTGAATCTGCTCGCGCATTTGCTCGATAAGAACTTTCAGCTCGATGGCAGAGTTCGTCACTTCGGCATTGATAGATTTAGAGGCCAGCGTGTTCGACTCACGGTTGAACTCTTGCATCATGAAATCAAGGCGGCGACCGACAGCTTCTTTTTTCTTCAGAATGTTATACGTTTCTTTAACGTGAGCTTCCAGACGATCCAGCTCTTCAGCAACGTCAACACGCTGCGCCATCAGCACCAGCTCTTGCTCAAGGCGGGTATTTTCCAGCTGCACTTCGGCATCTTCTAGCTTGGCGACCAGACGGTCACGCTGCCATTGCAGAACTTCCGGCATATGCGCACGAACTTTCAGTACTTCTGTGCTAACGCCTTCGAGACGTTGTTCAATCATCGCTTTTAGCGCCTGACCTTCGGTTTCGCGAGCCACGATAAAGTCGTCCAGAGCGCCATCAAGCGCGCCGAGGACTTCGGTGGTAATTGCATCCAGATCCTGCTCGCCCGCAGCCATGACGCCTGGCCAGCGCAGAATATCAACCGGGTTGATTTCACCTTCGTCGCTCTGCATCTTGACCCAGTTCGCCGCATTAACCAGCTGTTTTGCCAGTTTTTCGTTGAGGATAAGCTCCCCTTGCGCGCTCGCGTCCGGCTCGAAACGCAGGTTACATTCTACTTTACCGCGGGTCAGACGAGCGCGGATGCGCTCACGAACAACCGGCTCAAGGCTGCGAAACTACTCCGGCATACGGAAATAAGTTTCCAGATAGCGCTGGTTTACCGAGCGCAATTCCCAGGTGGCGCTGCCCCAGCTACCCTTGATTTCACGCCGGGCGTAGGCGGTCATACTGCGGATCATAGACGTTCCCGTTTTTAGAGGAGAGATGGGGGGATTATAGCTATCGGGGCTTTCACAGGATAGGAATAAGCGCGTTTAATCCGTATAATGCGCAGCCACGTTCGTTTCAAGCCGGAGATAACATCATGCGTCCATCAGGCCGTAGCGCTAATCAGGTGCGCCCCGTCACCCTGACCCGTAACTATACAAAACACGCTGAAGGTTCCGTGCTTGTTGCATTTGGTGACACCAAAGTGCTGTGCACCGCCTCGATTGAAGAAGGTGTTCCACGCTTTCTGAAAGGTCAGGGCCAGGGCTGGATCACTGCCGAATACGGTATGCTTCCACGTGCAACGCACACGCGTAACGCGCGTGAAGCCGCAAAGGGTAAGCAGGGTGGCCGTACCATGGAAATTCAGCGTCTGATCGCGCGTGCGCTGCGCGCTGCCGTTGACCTGAAGGTTCTTGGCGAATTCACCATTACGCTGGATTGCGACGTGATACAGGCCGATGGTGGTACACGTACGGCTTCCATTACCGGTGCATGTGTGGCGTTGGCCGATGCGCTGAACAAGCTGATTGCCGCCGGTAAGTTAAAGAAGAATCCAATGAAAGGCATGGTTGCCGCCGTCTCCGTCGGAATTGTTAACGGCGAAGCGCTTTGCGATCTGGAGTACGTTGAAGACTCCGCAGCGGAAACCGACATGAACGTGGTGATGACCGAAGACGGTCGCATCATTGAAGTGCAGGGTACGGCAGAAGGCGAGCCGTTCACTCATGAAGAACTTCTCACCCTGTTGGCGCTAGCCCGAGGGGGTATCGAATCCATTGTCACGACGCAGAAAGCGGCGTTAGAAAATTGATTGAGGGGCGACGTTGTCGCCCTTTTTTTTGTCCGTAGAACAGTCTGTAGGAGCGAATCCATGAAACCATATCAGCGCCAGTTTATTGAGTTTGCGCTTAACAAGCAGGTTCTCAAGTTTGGCGAATTTACGCTGAAATCTGGGCGTAAAAGCCCCTATTTCTTCAACGCCGGCCTGTTTAATACCGGACGCGATCTGGCTCTGTTAGGTCGTTTCTACGCCGAAGCGCTGGTGGATTCCGCCATTGATTTCGACCTGCTGTTTGGCCCCGCATATAAGGGCATCCCGATTGCCACTACCACAGCCGTAGCGCTGGCAGAGCATCACGATCGCGACGTTCCGTATTGCTTCAATCGTAAAGAAGCCAAAACCCACGGTGAAGGTGGAAATCTGGTGGGAAGCGTGCTGGAAGGCCGTATCATGCTGGTGGATGATGTGATTACTGCGGGTACTGCCATTCGTGAGTCGATGGAAATTATCCAGGCTAACGGTGCAACTCTGGCTGGCGTGTTGATTTCTCTCGACCGCCAGGAGCGTGGCCGCGGCGAAATTTCTGCCATTCAGGAAGTAGAGCGCGATTACGGCTGTAAGGTGATTTCTATCATTACGCTGAAAGACCTGATTGCCTATCTGGAAGAGAAGCCTGAGATGGCTGAGCACCTGGTCTCTGTGCGTGCGTATCGGGAAGCATTTGGCGTGTAAAAAATTCGCCCGGTCACTGTTCTACTGACCGGGCGAGTACTCGATTACTGCAGCTGTGCGGCGACGAGCGGCCAGCGGATGTCGAAATCATCCGTTGGGCGATATTTGAATTCACTGCGTACAAAGCGGGAGAGCATACCTTCACAGAACGCTAAAAGCTGCCCTGCCAAAAGATTTTCATCTGTCACGTAGCCTTCGCCTTCACGCATTTTCTTTTCACGTAAAACCTGACGCAGCTGGGCTTCAATGCGTTCGAAAAGCTGATTAATCCGCCCCTGAAGTTTGTCCTGTTCAAACATCAGTGCGTGTCCCGTCATGATTCGCGTCAAGCCTGGATTGCGTTCCCCAAAGCCCAAAATCAACAATACGATCAGACGTAAACGCGCGGTGGTGTCTTTTTCATCTTTCAGAATCAGATTGATGCGCGTGATCAGACTGTCTTCGATAAACTCGATCAGGCTATCAAACATCCGCGTTTTGCTGGGAAAGTGACGATACAGAGCCGCTTCCGACACGCCCACAGAGGCGGCCAGTTTTGCGGTGGTGATGCGTTGACTGCCGTCACTGGATTCAAGCATCAGAGCCAGAGATTGAAGTATTTCTTCGCGACGATTCCGTTTCGCTATTTGTTTTTCTGCCATGTTACAAAATACCCCTGAAAATAAGCGCCTGTCAGGCTGGCATCCACACAGCGACCGCAAACTGCTGTTTGCGGTATGTTATTGCGTTATTACGCTGTGAGATACTTTTGTCGGGCTTATTTACGCCCGGAATGGCCGAAGCCGCCTTCGCCACGGTCGGTGGCATCAAAATCTTCCACCAGGTTAAATTCAGCCTGTACCACAGGCACAAACACCATCTGCGCGATGCGCTCGCCTGGCTCGATGGTGAAGCTGTCCTGACCACGGTTCCAGACGGACACCATGAGTTGGCCCTGGTAATCAGAGTCGATGAGACCCACCAGGTTACCCAGTACGATACCATGCTTATGACCGAGGCCAGAGCGAGGCAGGATTATCGCCGCCAGTGACGGATCGGCAATATGAATCGCCAGCCCAGTCGGCAGCAGCGTGGTTGCGCCCGGAGCCAGTTCTACGGCGTCATCAAGGCAAGCGCGCAGGTCAAGGCCCGCAGAGCCAGAGGTGGCATAGGTTGGCAGCGGAAATTGCTGACCAACACGCGGGTCCAGAATCTTAACGTCGATTTTTTTCATCATAACGGGTAACGATCTCGTCCAGTAATTGTTGGCCCAGGAGTTCCTTACGCTGTAGCGGTAAGACTTTATCTCCATCCTGCCAGAAAAGGTGCAGTGCGTTGCTGTCGCTGTTAAATCCCTGCGTTGCCAGCGATACGTCGTTCGCGCAAATCAAATCCAGGTTTTTGCGGATACGCTTTTGCCGAGCGTATTCTTCCACATTATTTGTTTCGGCGGCAAACCCAACAACGTAAGGGCGATGGACTTTCAGTGCGGCAACGCCAGCGACGATGTCAGGGTTTTTCACCATTTTTATCGTTAATTCATCGCCTTGCTTTTTAATCTTCGCTTCTGAAATAGTTTGTGCGCGATAATCCGCCACCGCTGCGCAGCCGATAAAAATGTGCTGTTTATGCGCTTGATTCTGTACCGCCGCTTCCATTTCCA
This sequence comes from Enterobacter sp. SCRI0065, assembly GCF_059766475.1. NCBI lineage: Bacteria > Pseudomonadati > Pseudomonadota > Gammaproteobacteria > Enterobacterales > Enterobacteriaceae > Enterobacter > Enterobacter sp. SCRI0065. The sequence continues at coordinate 142,342 of NZ_JCBAJB010000008.1, forward strand.
GGGCCGTCGTGACGTCAATGCGCTGCACGAAGGATGGCGTTGACAACGCAACCGGACCGCTCACCAGCGTGACGTTGGCACCCCGTTTCGCGGCAGCGGCGGCAATAGCGAAGCCCATCTTGCCGGAGCTTTGGTTGGTGATATAGCGCACCGGATCCAGCGGCTCGCGCGTTGGACCCGCCGTAATCATGATGTTGAGATGTTGCAGATCGTTGACAGGCGAAAAATGGGCAGCAGCCATCTCCACAATAGCCAGCGGGTCGAGCATTCGACCTGGGCCGATATCTCCACATGCCTGACTTCCGCTATCCGGGCCCCAAATCAACAGGCCACGAGACGCCAGGGTATCGAGATTATGCTGGGTCGCTGCGTTGCGGTACATCTGCTGATTCATCGCAGGGACTACGGCAACTGGCGCAGGCGTTGCCAGACAAATTGTCGAGACCAGATCGTTCGCCATTCCGGCAGCAACGCGGGCAATTAAATCTGCGGTCGCGGGGGCAAGAATGACCAGGTCGGCCCATTTTCCGAGCTCAATATGCCCCATTGCGGCTTCGGCGGCTGGATCGAGCAGGCTATCCGACACCGGATATCCAGAAACGGCTTGTAGGCTCAAGGGGGTAATGAAGGCTTTACCGCCTTCAGTTATCGCCACCCGGACATCTGCGCCGCGTTCGCGTAAACGTCGCACCAGGTCTGGTGCTTTATACGCAGCGATACCGCCGCTCACGCCGAGAACGATTTTTTTACCGGCCAGGCTCATCATGATTCTTTCCTGTTGGGTTTCACCAGAGGTGCCCATTTTATCACAATCCGAAAAGCGGCGTGATTTTGTGCGTAAGGGACTTTGCGAGGCGTTACGCAAGAACGAAAAGTGAGCGTCGAATGGCGCGTTCTCCTGTGGCAGCATGGCGGCAAACCTAAGGAGAACGAGAATGGATAGCGATTTACCCATGTTGCCACGGGAAAAATTGTTGAATGATGGCGTTGCTTCTCTCACTGATTCTGAGCTGTTGGCACTTTTTTTACGTACCGGTATCCCAGGGAAAAACGTGTTTGTGTTGTCGCACGAGCTATTGAATCATTTTGGCTCGCTTCATGGTTTGCTGACCGCCGAACTGGCGGCATTCAGGGATGTTGAAGGGATAGGCGTGGCTAAATTTGCCCAGTTGAGGGGCATTGCGGAGCTGGCTCGACGCTTTTACAGCGTGCGTATGATGGAAGACGACCCGTTGTTAAGTCCTGAAATTACGCGGGATTTTTTGCAAAGCCAGTTGGCCGATGCCGAGCGCGAGATCTTCATGGTGATCTTTCTCGATAATAAAAATCGGGTAATAAAACACTGTCGCCTGTTTTCGGGTACATTGAGCCACGTTGAGGTTCATCCGCGAGAAATTGTGCGAGAAGCGATAAAAGTGAATGCAGCCGCCGTGATCCTCGCGCATAATCACCCCTCTGGTTGTGCTGAACCGAGCAAGGCCGACAGAGAGATTACCAATCGTATCGTCAAATGCTGTCAATTCATGGATATCCGTGTGCTTGACCATTTAATTATAGGTCGCGGAGAGTACGTTTCTTTTGCAGAACATGGTTGGATTTAAACCAATTCACGCGATCCATCGGGATCTTTGTCTGTTCGGGACTTGAGCACATCGCTGAGTCAGCGTATACTACGCCACCTTTGAGAATCTCGGGTTTGGCAATTGGGCCTGGCAATCGAGTGTTCACATTGAACTGCGATGACCGGGCTGTAAAGCCTGACGAGGCGCCGATACCCCATACGAAGCTCGAGCTAATTTGATTTTTGGAGAATAGACATGTCCCGAGTCTGCCAAGTTACTGGCAAGCGTCCGGTGACCGGTAACAACCGTTCCCACGCACTGAACGCGACTAAACGCCGTTTCCTGCCGAACCTGCACTCTCACCGTTTTTGGGTTGAGAGCGAGAAGCGTTTTGTCACCCTGCGTGTATCTGCTAAAGGTATGCGTGTTATTGATAAGAAAGGCATCGATACAGTTCTTTCCGAACTGCGTGCCCGTGGCGAAAAGTACTAAGTACTTAAAGAGGAAATAAATCATGGCTAAAGGTATTCGTGAGAAAATCAAGCTGGTTTCTTCTGCTGGTACTGGTCACTTCTATACCACCACGAAGAACAAGCGTACTAAACCGGAAAAACTGGAACTGAAAAAGTTCGATCCAGTTGTCCGTCAGCACGTACTGTACAAAGAAGCTAAAATCAAATAATTTTAGTGCTCTTTGAAGAAAAACCCCGCAATCGCGGGGTTTTTTGCATTCTGTGTATCTCAATGGAGGAAACATGCCTGAATTACCTGAGGTAGAGACCAGCCGCCGCGGTATCGAACCGCATCTGGTGGGCGCGACCATTCTGCATGCAGTTGTGCGTAACGGTCGGCTTCGTTGGCCCGTTTCCGATGAGATCCACGCGCTGAGCGACAAGCCCGTGCTTAGCGTGCAGCGTCGCGCCAAATATCTGCTGCTGGAGTTGCCTGACGGTTGGATAATCATCCACCTTGGGATGTCCGGTAGCCTGCGTATCCTTTCAGAAGAGCTTCCTGCGGCCAAACACGATCACGTGGATTTGGTGATGAGTAACGGCAAGGTGCTGCGCTACACCGATCCTCGTCGCTTTGGCGCATGGTTATGGACCAAAGAGCTTGAAGGTCATAACGTGCTGGCACATCTTGGGCCAGAACCGCTGAGCGAGGCGTTTAACGCCGATTATCTGAAAGAGAAATGCGCGAAGAAGAAAACGCCGATAAAACCCTGGCTGATGGACAACAAGCTGGTTGTGGGCGTCGGGAATATCTACGCCAGCGAATCACTGTTCGCTGCGGGGATCCATCCCGATCGGCTAGCTTCATCGCTGTCAGCACAGGAGTGCGAGCTACTGGTAAATGTCATTAAAGCGGTTCTACAACGCTCGATTGAGCAGGGTGGCACGACGTTAAAGGATTTTCTGCAAAGTGACGGTAAGCCGGGTTATTTTGCGCAGGAACTGCAGGTGTATGGCCGTAAAGGTGAAGCGTGCCGGGTATGTGGGACGCCGATTGTGGCGACGAAGCATGCGCAGCGGGCGACGTTTTACTGCCGCCAGTGTCAAAAGTGAGTTATTTGAGCTTATCCATCAGTGCTTGATGAACGTGTGCGGGCAGAAAATGCGTCACATCCCCTGCATGGCGCGCGACTTCTTTCACCAGCGATGATGAAATAAACGACCACTCCTTTGATGGCATCAGGAAGACGCTTTCCAGTTCAGGCATCAAATGGCGGTTCATGTGCGCCAACTGCATTTCATATTCAAAATCGGCTACGGCGCGCAGCCCGCGAATCAGAATATTGGCCTGCTGCGTGCGTGCGAAGTTTGCCATCAGATCGCTAAAACCCATCACTTCAACGTTTGGCAGATGTGCTAACGCGGCGCTCGCCAGTGCGACACGCTCATCCAGACTGAACATCGGTTTCTTACCTGGACTGGCCGCAATAGCAAGAATCACCTTATCGAACATGCTGGCTGCACGCGTGGTGATATCAATATGGCCATTCGTGATCGGATCGAAGGTACCCGGATAAATCGCTTTTGTGCTCATGGCTCACGCTTTCTCTGAGTAGCCGCGGTTCAGCGCCCACAGCTCGGTGTATTTATTGAAAGTATACTGCGCATTCACAACGGCCAGTAACCAACCTTGTTTACCGTCTAACACCCCACCACGCAACAGCAGCGTTTTCAGGAACGCACCAAAGGTATGCGTGAAGATTCCCATTAGCGAGGCTTTCTTACCGCGCTGGTGGCGTTCCTGCGCCCATGCCGTGGCATAGTTGAGCTGTTTACGCTGGAAGCTGGCAAAATCCCGACAGGTCAGGTGCAGTAAATCACCTGGCAGGGCAATAACCTGGGCGTTTTTGCAGTCCAGTGATTCATGGACCAGATTACTGTTGTAGTGATAGCGTTCGCGTTCGTACAGGCGCATGACGCGGTCAGGATACCAGCCGCTGTGACGCATAAAGCGACCCAGGAAGTAGTTGCGGCGGGCGATGCTGTACACAGCACCCGGTTGCGGCGACGCGAGAACAGCCTGAAGAGATTGCTGAAGTTCGGGGGTTATCCGTTCGTCAGTATCGATCATCAGCACATAGTCGCCGGTGGCAAAAGATTGCGCGCGTTGGCGCTGAATACCATAGCCTTGCCAGTCCGTATCGATAACCACCTTCGCACCAGCTGCGCGCGCGACGTCGAGCGTGTTGTCCTCACTCCCTGAATCAAGAAGGACAATTTCGTCGGCCCAGGCAACCGAGGCCAGGCAGTCCGGAAGCAGATCGGCGGCGTTTTTGGCGATCATCACGACCGACAGACGCTTAGGCATTAATGGCTCCGCTGAGGCAGATAAGGTTGCATAAGTTGCAGCAGGCGGGTCAGTGCACCCTGATTCTGATGCAGAACTTCGACAGCGTGACGTCCGTACCACAGGCGGTAATCTTCGTCGGTAAGCAGCGTAGAGACTTCCTTCACGATGGAGTCTGTATCGGTCACGGTGATTAAACCGTCGGCTTGCTGCAATTTAGCGCAGATATCTTTGAAGTTGAACGTGTGTGGCCCCATCAGCACGGGAATAGCGTGCGCTGCGGGTTCTAATGGATTATGTCCGCCACGTTCAACCAGGCTGCCGCCCACGAAAGCGAGATCGGCAATTCCGTAAAGCAGCATCAGTTCGCCCATTGTGTCGCCAATCACCACCTGCGTGCTGCCCGATGGGATTTCACCAGTGCTACGCAAGGTGAAACTGAAGCCGCCTTTCTGCACCATGTCGCGAGCGTCTTTAAAGCGTTCAGGATGACGCGGCACCAGAATTAGCAAGAGATCCGGGAATTTCTCCAGCAGCTTGCGGTGCGCCTGCAGAATGATCTCTTCCTCGCCATCATGAGTACTTGTGGCAATCCACACCTGACGGCGCGGTGCCCACTGACGACGCAGGGTGAGGGCCCGGGCCGCAAGCTCAGGGGTGACGGAAATATCAAACTTCAGGCTACCGGTTACCGCGAGTTGATTGCGTTTCAGGCCAAGCGAAATAAAGCGGGCAGCATCTTCTTCGTTTTGTGCGGCAATCAGCGTAATTTTCGACAGCAGTCGGTGCATAAATTTACCCAGCTTGCCGTAACCTTTTGCGGAACGTTCAGACAGGCGCGCATTGGCGACAACCAGCGGAATTTTCCGGGCATGCAGAGCGGAAATCATATTTGGCCAAAGTTCGGTTTCCATCACAATCACCAGCTTCGGGCGCACGGTGTTGAGGAAGCGATTCATGGCGCAGGGCAGATCGTAGGGCAGATAGACGTGATGCACGTCTTTACCAAAGGCCGACATCGCACGCTCAGAACCCGTTGGGGTCATGGTGGTGACGGTAATGGGCAAATACGGATAACGGTGGCGCAGCGCGCGAACCAGCGGAATGGCCGCCAGGGTCTCACCCACTGATACGGAATGGAGTAAAATACCGTCTGGCGCAACTTTGTTGCGACAGTAACCATAGCGTTCAGCCCAGCGTCTTCGATACGCAGGCGCTTTACGGCTACGAAGCAGTAGTCGCAGCCACACCAGTGGCTGAATGATGTAAAGCAGAGCGGTATACAACAATTCCAAGCGATTATCCGTTTTTCAGTTTCGGCGGGCAAATTCTAAGCATTTAGGCTTCGTAAAGCTATCTCTTATGCCAGATACCTCTTCAAACGGAAGTAGCGGCGTCCCAGTCTCCAGCGCAGTCTGGGCGTTTTCGCGTTTTTCCAGATGAGCTTCCAGATACCTGTTTCGAAAAATTCTCGAATAATCATCGACTTTTTCTGCGCGTCTTTCATGTTATCGAAGGTGTGAATGATTCCGAGCCCTTCCTTCGCTATTTGCCAGTGACAGGCCGGGATTTGTTTAACTTGATCCGGATAGCGTTGGTTAATGGCTTCCAGCATCTGCAATATTTTCATGTAATGACGGGCCGAACGGATCAGCGTGTCGTCATTGTCGGGCATGTGAGATACCGATGCAGAATGGATGTAATAATCGTAAAAGCGTTCGCTGGTGTACTGCACGCGATGTGCTGCGAGCAGAACTTCCGTGGTCCACGGAATATCCTGATGACGCAGGCCAGGTTCGAAGCGAAATCCATTTTGACGAATAAAATCGTGGCGATAAATGTTTAGCCAGGTCACGTGCAGGAATTTGCGTGAATCCAACGCTTTTTTAAGCCATGCCGGGCCGGTCATGACCTCCGTCGACGGTAGCGCATCTTCCGGGAAGATAGGGCGCGACGGTTTTTTATCATTTTCCCAGACGTAGTTTCCGTTACAGGTAGCGACATCCAGATTTTGCGTCACGGCCATATCAAGCAGACGCTGATACATACCGGGTTTAAAGACATCATCAATGTCGGGGAAGGAGAGGTACTGTCCAGTGGCCACGGCCAGCCCTGAATTACGCGCAACAGAGACGCCTTGGTTTTCCTGATCAATCACCTGCATTTGTGGCAGCTGTTCACGCCACTTTTCTACGATCTGCATTGAGCCATCGGTAGAGCCATCGTTGACGATAATGACTTCCATACTATCGATGTTTTGGCTGACGAGGCAGGTAAAGAACTGTTCCAGGAAGGCTTCGCCGTTATAAACAGCCACAACCACGCTTAATAAGGGCGCTGAATTTTGCATAAGAAACCTGATTATTATTGATTGTCTACCAGCGCAACGTACTGCTGGCATATCGCGTTAATACCAAACGAAGAGATCGTTGCACTATCAACGATCGGCGGATGGGCATAAATATCTGCCAGCGTGGCTGCCAGAGACTCGTCATTCATTTCTGAAAGACCGCGCGCGAGGTCACCTGTGAGAATTTCAGACGGGCCGCCAGGGCAGTTCGTACTGACGGGCGGCGTCTGGCAAATAATGGACTCGACAAGCACATTACCAAAACCTTCGCAGTCTGAGCTTAACACCAGCAGGCGCGCACCTTTAATCCACGGGTAAGGATTGGCTTCGAACGGGCGGACAATAATTTTGTTTTCGATACCCAATTCGGCGGCCAGCTGTTTTAACTGCTGGATACGGTCATCGGTGCCGTTGCCCATCATAACCAGCGGCGCGTCGATGTTGCTCAGCGCGTAGGCGCGAAGCAGGCGATCGTGCCTTTTATGCTCGTGGAAGCGGCCCACGTGGATGATGTAGTCTTTGCCCTGCATCTCGAAAGGAGCATCAGCCAGACGCTGGATTTCAGGGATATCAAAGGGATTATGAATGACCGTTTTGCGTCGAAGATTGATGGCTAACGTGTCTGAGAGATCCCGCAGAACGGCGGCAGAAACGGCGACCACGTTGCGATTTTCGTAAGTATGGCGAATTTTGTGATGCTTAAACCAACGCGATAGCCCGCTGCGATGGCGAAGATAGGAAAACGAGAACATGCCATGCACACAGAACCAGACCTTATCACGGCTTAGCGTGCGGCTATGCGCCACAATGCGGTCGGTTTTGTGTAAATGGGAAAACACGACGTCAAATTTCCCGCTGCGCTCGGCAAGCTTAACCGCGTGGTCCAGAAGCTGCGCCCGCCGGGGGATCTCCGTCAGCTTCCGCCATGGTTTTTTGCAGGTATCCTGAACGACCTGATAATCGATGCCCTCTGGAATAGCGTAGTCGCAGGCTCTTCGCAGAGAGAAAAGTGAGACCTGATGTCCCATTTCTATCAATCCGCTAGAGAGTGTCAGCACCGTTTTTTCGGCCCCGCCACCAGGTAAACCATCAATAATCATAAGGATGCGCATCATTAATCCAGTAATTTTTGATAAAGCGAAATAAGCTGACTTGATAGTTTTTCAGGGGTAGCGTCTTTGACGCGTTCGCGCGCCGCCATCCCCATATTGTTATTCTTTTCCAGAGAAGGGATAGCCGCAATGGCCTCCTTCAACCTGTTGATATCAAGTGCGTCACAGTAAAAACCATTCTGGCCCTGTGCAATAAATTCTGCTCCGCCGCAGCTTTCTGAAGTAATGACGGGCAAGCCGCAGGCCATCGCTTCAAGAATAACGTTTGGAAAGGGATCATACAGCGTTGGCAACAGTAAGCCATCGGATAGCTGGTAAAATGGCAGCGTCTCCTTTTGCATCCCCAGGAAGCGGATTTGCCCCTCGCAGCCCAATGACCGTGCGAGGCTGCGGTAACGTTGCTCTGCTTTATCCTGACCCACCACAATCAGCCATGCGTCTGTACCTGCAATGGCGTGAATGGCACTGGCTAACCCTTTTCGTTCGAATCCAGAACCTACAAAACAGAACACAACGGCATCGATTGGTACCCCCAGTTTTTGGCGAAGTGCAGCGCGTTGTTGCTCTTCTGCCGGAACGAAGCGGCTGGTATCAATTGAATTATAAATCACATGTATCTTTTTTGCGTCAATATCAAAGTCTTCCACGATCTCAGTTTTGATCATTTCCGCATTACAGATAACGGCTTTAAGCTCCGGAGCTTGGTACATCTCGCGCTCGGCGTTCATGACATAGCGGTGATAGCGGTCGTGCATCAGCATTTGCGCGCGCCAGCCGGAGAGAATGCGCGTGCGCTGCAGCAGCCAGCGTCGATGTACGCCATCACCCGCGCGATAAATGTCGCAGCCAGGAATGCGCTCGTGACTTTGGACGATATCAAATTGCTGCTGCTGCCAAAGCGCGCGCGCGGCGTTAGCAAAGCCGCGTTCACGGCTAATACGGCCCCATTTTTGCGGATCGCAAATGTGAATATTCCAGTCGTCCTGCTTCTCACCCTGCCATTCACGCGTAATGACGTTGAGCTCAAGATTTTGGTTGCTGAGCGCCGTGAGCGCTCGGGAGACAAAGCGTTCTGCTCCGCCATCGGGACGATATTTTTGGCGCACAATGGCCAGGCGATGGCGAGTCATTACAGATATCTCCTTGCGGCAGAGACCACATCTTCAACGGGTATCGTGTCGAGATAGCGTTCCTGGGTTTTTGTATCAATAGCATCAGGGTCGGGAAGCGGACCGTAATCGCCGGCCCAAATCACCTCTCCATTGACCTGCCATGGTGACCAGAACGTCAATTTTGAGGGGCCGAACAGGGCGATACACGGGGTTTGAAGCGCTGCTGCCATATGCATGGGAACGGAGTCTACACCTAAAAATAGGCGTGCATGATCGATAAGCGATGCCAGCTGGCGTAAGGTCAACTGACCTGCCAGCGATACGACGCCCGTTTGCGGCGAGGCGGCGAGAATACGATCGATCATCTCAAGCTCTTTTTTATCCGGGCCTGCCGTAAGCACAACCGTATGGCCATCCTGCTGAAGCGCCGTGATGGTTTGGGCCATCTTATTCTCGTCCCAGCATTTATAGAACCAGCGCGAGGTAGGCTGTATCACGATGTAGCTATCACCAACGCCTTTTTGCATCAATATTTGCTGCGCATGATGCCAGTCGTCCGCCGTGTAGCTCATGGTGACGGCAGGTTGTGGAGTGACGGGGAGCGGCGACAGGATAGAGAGGTTTTGCTCGACGGTATGCTGCGCATGGTGATTCGCCACCGAGACCAGTTGGCTATGACAAAAACGCCAGAAGGCATTATCACGCTTGTTGAACGCAAACCCGAGACGGACCGGCGCACCGGTGAATCGGGTAACGATGGCGCTGCGCCACTGATCGGCAAGATTAATCACGACCTGGTAGCGTTGTGCCCGCAGTGTGCGAAGAAGCTGCCACTCCTTTTGCAGATGTTTCAGCGTACCCAGTTGCTTCCATTTGCGATCGATACCATAGATTGTGCCAATAGCAGAATGCGCGCCGAGCATATCGCGCGTTTCTTCATAGAGGAGTACGTCAATCTGTGCGTCAGGCCATTTTTGACGCAAAGAGTCAATGACCGGCGTGGTAAGTAACATGTCGCCATGATGACGGAGTTTAATGAGTAAAATGCGTAATTTCGGCGTATTAAGAATGTTATTCATCATCATCTTATCGAAGGCAATCTATTCGCAATTCTAATAGACCTGATAGCGACTTGCACTCTTTCTGCATAATGTCCGTAATTTATCGGTAAGGGTTTACTCCTTATTGACGGAGTGCGTAACATAGCGACAACCTCACGTCTTGCGGACCCATTATGAAAAAACCAGCGTTTATCATCACGATCGATACAGAAGGCGATAATCTCTGGCAAAACCACCGTGAAATCAAAACGGAGAACGCCCGATATCTGGAGCGCTTTCAGGCTCTTTGTGAGCGTTTTGGCTTTAAGCCCGTTTGGTTAACCAACTATGAGATGGCAATCGAGCCTGTTTTTATTGCGTTCGCGAAAGAGGTGATAGCCCGTGGTCAGGGGGAGGTCGGCATGCACCTTCACGCCTGGAACAGCCCGCCGGAACATGATTTGACCGGCGACGACTGGCGCTGGCAGCCCTATTTGATTGAGTATTCTGACGAAGTGATGCGAGAGAAAGTGCTTTTCATGACGCGTTTACTTGAAGATACCTTCCAGACGAAAATGCTCAGCCATCGTGCAGGACGTTGGGCGTTTGATAGTCGCTACGCTAAGCTGCTTATCGAACTGGGTTACCAGGTGGACTGCTCCGTCACGCCGAGAGTTAACTGGCGCAATGCCAAAGGCGCACCTCAGGGTAACGGCGGCACGAATTATCAGCATTTTCCTGAGCAGGCTTATTTTCTTGATGTAACTGATATTTCGCGACCAGGCGACAGCCCCCTGCTCGAAGTCCCGATGAGCATTCAGTACAAACATCCCGGCTGGCTTAATGCGGTAAAACAGTGTTATGACCGCTTACGCGGCAAGTACCGTTCCCCCTCCGTGAACTGGCTGCGACCGTCCGGCGGCAATGCGGCTCAAATGATTCAGGTGGCGCAGCAGTCTTTGTCTCAGGGCAATGACTACGTGGAGTTTATGCTGCATTCGTCAGAATTTATGCCCGGTGGCAGCCCTACCTTTAAAGATGCAGAAGCGATTGAAGGGTTGTATCAGGATCTGGAGCAGCTGTTTGAATGGTTGTCAGATAAAACGGTTGGGATGACGCTGGCGGAATTTTACCAACAAAAAAAATAAAAATGCCCGCAGGCGGGCATTTTCACTGTTATTTATTTCTTTGTGAGAATGGCGTAGATAGCGCAAACAGAGTCATAAAGAAAATCAACGCTTCAGAACTTAATAAGATGACGTCTGTCAGGCCATACAGCAGTAGCAATAGCATTGTCGTTAACAGCAGCGCATTTTTTTTGCTGACCGCGTAATAGATCATCGACGCAAAGAAAAATAGCAGAACCGCAAGTCCGGGGATCCCCTGCAGCGAGTATTTTTCGATCATTTCATTGTGCAGATGTATGTTGATATAGCCGAGTGCAGCAGCGACCTGCGGATGACCTTCTTTTACGTAATTTCGTGACCACGTTTCCCTCTCTTCCATTGACTGGCCTAAAGGATGTGCAAGACCATTCTGAATGCCTATCGACCACATCGAAAAACGGGCGCCAAGCGAGGTTCTATCATTACCTTTTTGATAATCATCGATTTCGGTTTGCGTTTGCGCAATTTTAGGTGAAATCAGAGGCTTGTAGCTGACTATTACGATACCAGCAACAATAGCGAGGAAAATCATAGTGGACTTGAGATGAATTTTTCTGAACTGATAAAGCGTAAGTACAATTGCCAGTATCAGATAGAGCCCCATGGCTGCGCGCGTACCGGTCATCAGGATAAGAAGATAGGAGAGCAAAATGGTGAAGCCTGCAACGACGTATAATTTTACATTCTGCTGCAGGTAAAGGCTATAAACGAAGGCGAGTGAAAGCACCGAGTAAACATAGGCTGAAACGGTCGGACGGTTAATAGCCATCTCAACGCGGGTTATACCCTCGCTTGCCTGCCACAAACCGTACCCGGTTGCGAGAACAAAACCTGTTGCCGTGGCGTATAAAAAATATTTCTGGAAGTTCTCTTTTGTTATGTAGGTTTTAAATCGGTCGATATAAAACACTAATATGCTCGCCAGTATTATTTTTTTGCTTGAGCCTAAATAATCGCTGTAAGCATTAAGTCCTTCGGTATGATATTCATAGGCCATATACCAGGCAAGATTAAGCAACCCGATGAGCAAAATAGGAAGAGCAATGCTGAAGGGACGCCAAGTAATTTTTTTATATTCACAGATCAAGCCGATAATACTGGCATAAATGGCAATATAAAAGAACTCTCGTTGTTTTCCTGAGTTAACCAGTACCAAAGCGAGAGAGATAAAGCTTAAAACCAGCGTTAACTGATAGATGCGTAATTTTACTTTTTCCATATTGCCTCAATTACCCTTTTTTTATAGCTAAAACGAACACTGGTAGACAAGAAAAATGACCAGGAATAAAGTGTACTAACACGCTCTTTAACTAATTGTAATTGCTCTTTGGTAAGGCTTTTTTTATGGTTGCTATAGATATCAAACCAATGGCAATTGACAAGGTGGCTAAAGCGCGCAGGGAAGGATTTTTCCATACGCTGTGTGCATTCAACGAGTAGTGAAATTTTACTGGCATCAAGAATGCTCGACAAACTGCCACTGCGCTTAATGTAATAATAATGCCCTTGACGCTGATAGAATATTTTACTGGCTTGCATCAACATGGTAGGGAATACAGCAAAATCTTCGTAGCAGATCATCGATGGGATGGGATTGCTTTCGTAAAGACTGCGCAGAATAAATTGTCCGATAAGATGAGCCTGGAAATCTTTGTGCTGTAAGAAGCGAAATACGGCATCTTCACGTGATAATGGAAGAGGATTAAAACCGCCCCACTCAGGGTTGATTTTACGGACATCTCGGATTTCAAGCAGGCGCGTCAATAACATGTCGGGACGCTGCGCTTTCAGAAAGGTAATGGCATCACTAAGGCTATTAGGTTTGAGTAAATCGTCGCTGTCCAACATGGTGATGTACTCACCTGATGCCATTGCAACCGCGCTATTGCGAACCTGGCCGACGTTCCGGTAGTTGACGTTTTTGGCGATAGCGTTCGGTAATTTCATCAACCAACGCTCGATAATATCCTGAGTAGAATCATCTGAACCGTCGTTAAAAATAACAATTTCAATATCACTACGCGCTTCACCCATTGCTAATTGTAGACTTTCAAAGGTGGCATCCAGCGTGTGTGCTGCATTATGCGCGACAACAATGACACTTAGAAAAGCCATAAAAATTAATGTCCTTGGGTGTCAGAAACAGCAGTGAGTGTATTAAGTTTCGGTAGCTCAAGAATGAATTGTTGAAGTTTGTTTAAATCAGAATCAGTCACTGCGAAGAGCTCGTCACGCGCCTGAGAGAAATAGTACCGTGTCTCAAAAACATATGAACAAATATTCTGATCGTCACCCACCAACAGCACCTTGCCAAGTGGACGCTGCTCGTAGTGACAGCAGGGACCAAACAGCATCACGATAGGCACACCTACCGCGTCAGCGATATAAATATTTCCTGAATCCGAAGCAATATAGCAGTCCATTTTTGAGATCGCCCAGGGCACTTCTTCAAGCGAGAGTTTCCCGATCAAATTGACGAAGTTTGGAATCTCTCCGTAGGCGCGGGTAATGTCGTCCATCCACGACTGTTCGTTTGGCGCGCCAAAAACATAAAATTCGCAGGGCAATGGTGCCAGATGGTCAACAATGCGTTTCCAAATCACTGGAGGAACAGTCTTCGCTTTGTTGCCCGCCGACACGCTAATGCCAATACGAATAACCCCTGGCTTATCCAGTATCTCGGGATAGGCAGTCGGCTTAAACAGAGGGCGAGTGGCATGCTTTGGCGAATCTTGCCAGGAGAGCGAACGATCGGCCAACTGGAGATAGTTGGTCACCGACAGCGTTTTTTTACCGTGAGTCACAATGCCATCAGCCGTAGCGTAGAAAATCCCGTGATACCACCTGCGCGTATACGTGCTCAAAAACTGTTTATTTTTGGCGTTACACGTCGCAGCGAAAAACAGGTTAACGCTGTTTGGCTGCAAGAGGTATACGTTGTCGTAGCGATTCATGATCATGCAGGCAAAGCGCAGCTTTCGCCATAAGTTACGCTTGTGCTGCTCGATAAAAAAGATCTCGTTGATGGTGTCGTCATGCTTCGCCAGCGCGTTAACGCTGCGGCTGATCAGCACATCGCTTTTTTGCAGATATGCCAGGAGAGGCGTCGCATTGATAAAGTCACCGATTTTGGCTGTCTGGATAACCAGGTTTTTACCCGTATCCTTACGAAACAGCTTCCGGATGATTTTCACCGGAAAAAGTAAAATCAGCAGAAATACATAACTCATGGGTTAAATATCCCTGTCGGAAAGCCCTTGGCTGCCCTGTAAAAATGAAGAAATCTCATCTGCGGTAATGTCTCCCATCCGCTTCGTAGGGCTAACCCTCTGATGCTGGTTTCTGCCATAACCCCCAATCAGCCCCGGATCGGTTGGGCCGAAGAGGGTGATGTTAGGGCGATCCAGCGCCGCTGTTAAATGGCTCAGCCCCGTATCAACAGAAACAACAGCCTTCGCACCTGCCAGCTCGGCAGCAACCTGCGCCAGCGCAAGCTTGGGTAATACTTCAACGTGTGAAAAACCTGCGGCTAAACGCTCTGCACGTTGACGTTCATGTTCTGCGCCCCATGGGAGTTTAATATGGATGCCTGAAGGTTGCATTAGTTCAATGAGCTGTCGCCAGTTTGTTTCCGGCCAATGCTTTTCATCGCGAGTTGTGGCATGCAGGAAGATGAAATAAGGCTGTGCAGCCGGCGTCGCGTCATTAAGAAAATGCTGAGCGATGGCATAGTCGCCCTGAGCGGTTGGCTTTGCATAATTCAGGCTTTTGGCGAATAACTCGCGAGTCCTTTCTACCGCGTGCTGCTGTTTAGCGATAGCGTGACGGCGATTGTAAAACAAGCTCGCCAGTGGCTCGCGCGCGCTTTGCCAGTCCATTCCGTGCTTCTCGCCATGCGCCAGACGGGTCACTAGCGCGGCGCTTTTGACCAGCCCTTGCGCGTCGATAATGGCATCGTAGCGTTGGGCCTGCACCGCCTCGCGAAACGCCTTGCGCTCGGCTTTAATGGGGGCTGAAAACCACGCCTTACGCCAGCGGCGTATAGCGACGGGGATCACGCGATCGACCGCTTCATGCCAGGTGGGTATCTGCGCGAAGCCTTCTTCCACTACCCAATCAAAACGAATACCGGGGATGGCTCGCATAGCATCCGTCAGTGACGGCAAGGTATGCAGAACATCGCCCATAGAAGAGGTTTTAACGATCAATACCCGCATCCGTTACCCTTCTTCACTTAATAGCAGGTCGTTCAGTTCATCGAGCACACGCTGCGGCGTAATATCGATAAGGCTCTGGTGATAGCCTTCGGCGGCATCGCCTTTACGCACCCGGTGATAACCGGTTATCAGACGAATGACGCGGGCTTTGTGCGACAGCGGCGGCGTAAAGTCCGGGCTGCTTGGGCCATACAGCGCAACCAGCGGGCGGTTCAACGCGGCGGCGACGTGCATCAGGCCGGAATCGTTCGTGACGACAGCGTTGCACGCAGCCAGCAGGATCACCGCCTGCTCAAGCTGGGTTTCCCCGGCCAGATTGCGGCACCAGGCCTGTTGCTCATTGCTGAGCGTGGCGAGGATCTCGTTGCCTGCTTCGTGGTCTTTCGCCGAGCCGAACAGCACAACCTGATAGCCTTCGTCGATCAACTGCTTTGCCAGCTCGGCGTAGTGATAGTGCGGCCAGCGCTTGGCGGGACCGAACTCTGCGCCAGGGCAAAAGCCAATCATTGGACGCTCCGCGGAGAGATCAAACGCGCGACAGGTTTGCGATTTCTCGCCTTCATGCACCTGCAACTGCGGCCACAGCAATGGCTGTGGGAGATCTTTGGCTGTCCGCATCACACCTTTGTCATAGGCCAGTGCAACGTAGCGCTCAACCATCAGCGGCCAGGCCTCTTTATCCAGCACACGCGCATCGTTCAACAGGCCGTAGCGCATTTCGCCACGCCAGCCCGTACGATGAGGCACACCAGCAAAGAAAGGCACCAGGGCAGACTTAAACGAGTTTGGCAGCACGTAGGCGCGGTCATAACGCTTTTCCCGCAGACTATGGCCTAACTTACGGCGCTCACCGATTTCCAGCGCGCCATGGCCGAGCGGCATCGGGATCGCTTCGTTAACTTCTGGCATGCGCGACAGCAACGGACGGCACCACGCGGGTGCCATCACGTCAATTATCGCCTGGGGATAGCGCGCCTTGAGCGTGCGATAGAGACTTTGCGACATCATCATGTCGCCCACCCAAGACGGGCCGATCACCAGAATCCTCATAGATTGCCTGCCTTATGCGTCGCGGTTCAGCCAGGCCATATATTCCGTCACGCCTTCGGCAACGGTCTTAAATGGCTTGTCATAGCCCGCTGCGCGCAGGTTGGTCAGGTCAGCCTGAGTGAATGCCTGGTAGCGGCCTTTCAGTTTTTCCGGGAAGGGAATGTATTCGAGGCTGCCCTTCTGGTGATACGCCAGTGCAGCATCCGCCACGGCCTGGAAGGATTCCGCGCGGCCAGTCCCCAGGTTGAAGATACCGGACACGCCGTTTTCCATGAACCACAGGTTGACTGCCGCCACGTCGCCCACGTAGACGAAGTCGCGCTTAAAGCCGTCGCTGCCTTCGAACAGTTTTGGGGTTTCACCGTTATTCAACTGAGTGTTGAGATGGAATGCGACGCTCGCCATGCTGCCTTTGTGGCCTTCGCGCGGACCATAAACGTTGAAGTAGCGGAAGCCCACAATCTGAGAATTAGCTTCTGGCAGAATTTGACGGACGTATTCGTCGAACAGGAACTTAGAATAGCCGTACACGTTTAGCGGCTGCTCGTATTCACGGGATTCGATAAAGTCGGAAGTGCGGCCGCCGTAGGTGGCAGCGGAAGAGGCGTACAGGAATGGGATTTCATGTTCCAGGCAATAGTGCAGAACCTCTTTGGAGTACTGATAGTTGTTATCCATCATGTACTTGCCATCCCACTCGGTGGTGGATGAACAGGCACCTTCGTGGAAGATGGCTTCGATGTCGCCGAACTCTTCACCCGCCATAATCTGGATCAGAAAATCTTCTTTATCCATGTAGTCGGCAATGTTCAGGTCTACCAGGTTTGCGAACTTGGTACCGTCTTTCAGGTTGTCAACCACCAGAATGTCGGTGATGCCTTTGTCATTCAGGGCCTTGATAATATTGCTGCCGATAAAGCCTGCGCCGCCGGTAACGATGATCATAACTGTAACCTTTGAAGTGTGGAGTCCAGGGACAATCCCGAACGCTAATAGTCATATCATATCATTAGTATGGCCCCCCTTCAGCCATTCACCGACATGCAGCAGGGGTACACGTGATTTATGCTGCAAAAACGATAACTCATGATGCGTCATCTCGTATCGACGTATACGTTTGGGTAATATGTGCCAAAATTTGCCGAGTCTGGAGAATTGCAATGCGTGGTGATTTTTACAAACAGTTAAACAGCGACCTGGATACCGCTCGTGCGGAAGGGTTGTTCAAAGAAGAACGCATCATCACTTCTGCACAGCAGGCGGATATCACCGTCGCTGATGGCAGCCATGTGATCAACTTTTGCGCGAACAACTATCTGGGTCTTGCGAATCACCCTGAGCTGATTGCCGCTGCCAAAAACGGTATGGACACTCACGGCTTTGGGATGGCCTCCGTGCGCTTTATCTGCGGTACGCAGGATAGCCACAAAGTGCTTGAGAAGAAGCTGGCCGAATTCCTCGGGATGGAAGATGCGATTCTGTACTCCTCCTGCTTTGACGCCAACGGCGGCCTGTTTGAAACGCTGCTCGGCGCAGAAGACGCGATTATCTCCGACGCGCTGAACCACGCTTCCATCATCGACGGCGTACGTCTGTGTAAAGCGAAGCGCTTCCGCTACGCCAATAACGATATGCAGGAGCTGGAAGCCCGCCTGAAAGAAGCACGTGAAGCCGGTGCGCGTCACGTGCTGATCGCCACCGACGGCGTATTCTCGATGGACGGCGTGATCGCCAACCTGAAGGGCGTGTGTGACCTGGCGGATAAATACGATGCGCTGGTGATGGTCGATGACTCTCACGCGGTCGGCTTTGTCGGCGAAAACGGTCGCGGTTCCCACGAATATTGCGACGTGATGGGCCGGGTAGACATCATCACCGGTACGCTGGGCAAAGCGCTAGGCGGCGCGTCCGGCGGCTACACTGCGGCGCGTAAGGAAGTGGTTGAGTGGCTGCGCCAGCGCTCCCGTCCGTATCTTTTCTCTAACTCGCTGGCCCCGGCTATCGTCTCTGCCTCCATTAAAGTGCTGGAGATGGTCGAGTCTGGAGCCGAATTGCGCGACCGCCTGTGGTCCAACGCCCGTCTGTTCCGTGAAAAAATGAGCGCGGCAGGCTTTACGCTGGCGGGTGCCGATCACGCGATTATTCCGGTGATGCTGGGCGACGCGGTAGTGGCGCAAAACTTCGCGCGTGAGCTGCAAAAAGAGGGGATTTACGTCACTGGGTTCTTCTTCCCGGTGGTGCCAAAAGGTCAGGCGCGTATCCGCACCCAGATGTCTGCGGCGCATTCACCTGAACAAATTGAACGTGCGGTTGAAGCCTTTATCCGCATCGGCAAACAACTGGGCGTGATTGCCTAAGGACGTGTGATGAAAGCGTTATCCAAACTGAAAGCCGAAGAAGGGATTTGGATGACCGACGTGCCGGAGCCGGAAGTCGGTCATAACGATCTGCTGATCAAAATTCGTAAAACCGCCATTTGCGGTACCGATGTTCACATCTACAACTGGGACGAGTGGTCGCAAAAAACCATTCCGGTGCCGATGGTAGTCGGTCACGAATACGTGGGCGAAGTCGTTGGTATTGGTCAGGAAGTGAAAGGCTTTAAAATCGGCGATCGCGTTTCTGGCGAAGGCCACATCACCTGCGGTCATTGCCGTAACTGCCGCGGTGGACGCACGCACCTGTGCCGCAATACCGTGGGCGTGGGCGTGAACCGTCCGGGCTGCTTTGCGCAATATTTGGTGATCCCGGCGTTCAACGCCTTCAAGATCCCGGACAATATCTCCGACGATCTGGCCTCCATCTTTGACCCGTTTGGTAACGCGGTTCACACGGCGCTGTCCTTCGACCTGGTCGGGGAAGACGTGCTGGTGTCCGGTGCAGGCCCAATCGGCATTATGGCTGCTGCTGTGGCGAAACACGTTGGCGCGCGTAACGTGGTCATCACCGACGTTAACGAATACCGCCTGTCGCTGGCGCGCAAAATGGGTGTGACTCGCGCGGTAGATGTCTCCAAAGAGAACCTGAACGACGTAATGGCAGAGCTTGGCATGACCGAAGGTTTTGACGTGGGCCTGGAAATGTCCGGTGCGCCGCCAGCGTTCCGTTCAATGCTCGACACCATGAACCACGGCGGTCGTATTGCGATGCTGGGGATTCCGCCGTCGGATATGTCTATCGACTGGAACAAAGTTATCTTTAAAGGTCTGTTCATCAAGGGCATTTATGGCCGTGAGATGTTCGAAACCTGGTACAAGATGGCGGCGCTGATCCAGTCCGGTTTGGATCTGACGCCAATTATCACCCACCACTTTGGGATTGATGATTTCCAGAAAGGCTTCGACGCGATGCGTTCAGGTCAGTCCGGGAAAGTTATTCTGAGCTGGGATTAATCATCAGAAGGGGCCAATGGCCCCTTTTCATCACGCTACCGCGCTTTCCCGGCGAAGCTCTCTCGCGACTTTAGCCGCAATATCTTCGATATCAATTTTGTTATGCCGTTTATCATAAATCAGCTGCTCTGAGTTCTGACCAATAGGTGAGAAAATCGTATTTCCCTCATAGTCTTTATTATGATCCAGCAGCATTGAAAAATAGATGGCAATCAGCTTTTTATCAAAAGCACAGGCTATATGAACGATGGCCGTATCAACAGAAACCACCAGATCGGCTTTTTTAATAAGCGTAATGGCATCCCACAGCGACTTAAATCGACAAACGGTAATGTTCGCGTTATCGAAATGAAGGTCTGCTAATTTCCCGCCCTCGCCAATGATAAAGACTTGAGTATCGGGGGATTGCACGATCTCAGTAGCCAGCGTGTGTAACTGAGGTATCGACAGGCTGCGTTCCGCTACGCTTGCAAACGGATTTAACACCACGATCCTTTTGCCCGCATGAGGCTCCAGATAACTATCAATAAAGCGCTCGTGCTCGGGTAGTGCGGGCAGGGAGTAGCAAAGACGCTCTGGCGTGACGTTCAACGCGCTAAGGATGTTTTTTTGCGGATGGGTAATGTGGAATTCGGAATTGATGGGCAGCATCATGTTAAAAGGTTTAGCCAGCCAGCCTCCAAATCCGATGGCATATTTATAATTAATTTTACGCAGAAGTTGGGTAGTGAACAGTTCCTTTCTTTTCATCCACGAGTAATGGCTAATCACTAAATCCGTCTCGATGGGCTTCATGGCATCGATATTTTTTACATCGGCAATATAAACTTCATCGATGTCGGCCATTTTTTCAAAGAGATCGCGATTTCGTTCCTCTGCGACGATCTGTATTGTATAACCGGCCTGCTTGAGGGCATGCCAGGTACCCGTGTGGCATACCGCATCACCAATTCCAAGATCGACGAAAGGAAAAAGAATGCGCTTAATGTTGGAGGTATCGATTTTTTCACGACGCTTATCCTGCAACTGTCGCGATAATGAAAGCAGCTTTATTCGTCTTTTTAATTCTTTGGTCTTATGGTTTCGCTGCCTGTTAATTTCCTTCAGATAACCCACTAATTTCTTCATGATAATACTAAACCAAATTAACTATTAAATTATGGTTAGTATAATCTTAACATTCACGAAAAGGAATGACTGCGGTTAAAGTGTAGCCGCTGAATGGTTTATTTTCTTATTTTACAATTAATTAGATGTGGTTTGCGTTGCGGTTTACCCGGTCGCGCGTCCGCCGGGTAAGCCGTTTAGGATGTAAGATTTAAAAAGCAAAAAAGAGCATGAATTTAAGCGGGATAATAACAATAGCCCGTTGCTACCGCGCATACGGGCTTTCTTGTCGCAGAGTGATTAGGCCTTATTACCCCAGCCCTGCCATTGGTGTTGCATATATTTCACCAGTGAACTTTGACTCACGCTTTCGCCTATCACCGAGAAGAATCGGGTGGCATACACCGGTTCCAGCGGCTGCTGCGGTTTGCAAATGGTTACGCCACGGAACGGATTACGCGGTGGCGTGGCAGGCGGTGTGGTATTTGGCCGCGACGTATCCACCTGCGGTTCGTTTAGCAGATCGCTCGGGCGTACCAGCGTGATATCCGACGGAAGCGTTGGCAGCATTTGCTGCAATACGCGCACCGTTGAAGGGTGAGGGTGACCAATCGCAATCGCCGAACCGTTGCGACGCGCCAGCTGCACGGCGCGATTAAACTGGACGCGAATATCCGCCTCGTTCTGCGTGTCGTCCAGGAAGACTTTACGCTTAATCACCTTCACACCGGTTCCCTGCGCGGCTCGCATCGCCTGGCTGTTGCCGATAGTCATACTGTCCAGGAAGTAAAGATTGTAGCGTTCAAGCGCCTGCATCACCTTTTGCATCCCGAACAGGCTGGACGTCATGGCGCTGCCCATATGGTTGTTCAGCCCTACCGCAAACGGCACTTTGCCGTAGGCATCGCGAATAATACGCTCGATCTCGTCGCTGCTCATCTCTGGACGTAAGGTGTCTTTTTCCAGAGGTTGTTTACTGAGTGGGGCCATCGGCAGGTGGATCAGCACTTCGTGCCCGCTGTTGTGGGCTTTGGTCGCCATTTCATGGGCGTGGGGAGCATTGGGCAAAACGGCGACGGAGACGGCAGAAGGCATCGCCAGCACCTGATTCTCATTGTGCGGCCGATAGCCAAAGTCATCAATCACGATGGCAAGTTTGCCTGCGTAAACCGGTGAAGCCAGCGCCAGTGCGCTGACGATGGATAAAACAAGACGACGAAATTGAAGCAAAACTTATCTTCCCAACCACGGCTGTGGATTGACCGCCTGACCCTGGCGACGAATTTCGAAATAGAGTGACGGGCGGCCCTGACCGCCACTGCTGCCCACAAGGGCGATGGGTTGTCCTGCACGGACCTGCGTACCGACGCTGACTAGCGCGCTCTGGTTATAGCCGTAAAGACTCATATCGCCTTTACCATGTTCGACCACCACAACCAGCCCGTATCCCTGCAACCAGTCGGCAAGGATCACGCGGCCATCGGCGATGGCTTTCACTTCGCTACCTTCAGACGCGCCGATAACGATGCCTTTCCAACGTAGCTCACCCTGCAACTGTTCGCCATAGCGATGAAGAATTGAGCCTCGAACCGGCCAGAAGGCTTGTCCACGCGGCGCGCCCAGACCCCCGGTGCGCGAAATAAGCGAGCGCTCGGTTTCTGTTGGTTTATAGGTCGTCCCTTTACGGGAGGCTTCCTGCTGACGATCTTTTACGGCCTGCGCTTCGCGCGCCTCTTTTTCGGCACGCGCCTTGGCTGCCGCTTCGGCACGAGCAATGCTGTTACGCAGTTTGGATTCGTTAGCGCGCATTTCACCCAGCTGCGCCTGGCCTTCCTGAATCGAGGATTCCAGGCCAGAAAGCGTCTTCTTACGCTCGTTCCGGGCCTGTTCCAGCTTCGCCTGCTGCGCCTGCTGATCGTAAAGCAAGGTTTGCTGCTGGCTTTGCTTCTCTTCAAGCTCGGCTTTCTGCGTGTTGACCTCTTCGCGCGTTTGCTTAAGCTGCGCGATAGTCTCCTGGCGAGCTTGGTTCAAATAGCCAAAATATGCCTGCAAACGCTGGCCGCGCTGGCTTTCTTCACCACTGAGGATGAGCTGAATACCGGTATGCTCACCCTGGCGGAATGCCGCATCAAGCTGGGCCGCAAGATTACGTTCCTGAGCCGCTCTCTGACGTTCAAGTTTGGCAATCGATGCGTTCATCTCATCGATCTGCTTATTGAGCTGGGCGAGGGTATTTTGGGTTTCACGAAGTTTTCGCGTGGCAGCGGAGATTGCCTCTTCCTGCTGCTTTAGCTGGGCAAGCAGTGAGGAACGCTGCTGTTGTTGCTGGCGTACCGCACGCTCTTTGGCGGCGATATCAGCCTGAATAGATTTGAGCTGATCGCGGTCATCCGCGTGAGCGGATGCGGCGCACAACAATACGCCAGCGCTAAGCGCGCTGGCGTAAAGCAAAGGCCTGACTGATAACCGTAACGGCTTCACGACCCATGTGATTGAAAAAATCGCCTTTCCCCTCATGGGGAAGGATTATTCCACGATGAACAGCGGCTTGCCAGTCATCTCTTCCGGGATTTCCATACCCATCAGCGTCAGCATGGTTGGCGCGATGTCGGAAAGCTTGCCGCCTTCCACTGCTTTCAGAGATTTCTCACCCACATAAATCAGCGGTACTGGCAGGTTAGTGTGCGCCGTATGGGCCTGACCGGTAGACGGATCGCGCATCTGCTCAGCGTTACCGTGATCGGCGGTGATTAACAACTGTCCGCCCACGGATTCAACCGCTTTAGTCACCTGCGCAACGCAGTGGTCCAGGGTTTCAACCGCTTTTACTGCCGCTTCCATCACGCCGGTATGACCTACCATATCGCCGTTCGGATAGTTACAAATGATGGTGTCGTACTTGCCGCTTTCAATCGCCGTCACCAGTTTTTCGGTCAGCTCAGCGGAGCTCATTTCTGGCTGCAGATCGTAGGTCGCCACTTTCGGAGAGTTAATCAGAATGCGATCTTCGCCTTTAAACGGATCTTCAACGCCGCCATTAAAGAAGAAGGTGACGTGGGCGTATTTCTCAGTTTCAGAGATGCGAAGCTGAGTTTTGTCATTCTTCGCCATCCACTCGCCGAAGGTATTCGCCAGCGATGCTGGTGGATAGGCGCAAGGCACTTTGATGTCAGCGGCGTATTCGGTCAGCATGATGAAGTCGAGGTTCACGACTTTCTTACGGGCGAAACCGTCAAAATCGGCATTCACGAATGCACGAGTGATTTCGCGCGCGCGGTCGGCACGGAAGTTCATGAAAATCAGCGCATCGCCGTCTTCCATAGCGGCATCTGCCTGGCCTTCAGCACGGATCACGGTGGCTTTTACAAACTCATCGTTTTCTTCACGCGCGTAAGCGGCTTCCAGACCGGCAACGGCGGTATCAAACTGGAATTCACCTTTCGCCAGCGTCATCAGGTCATAGGCTTGTTCAACACGATCCCAACGATTATCACGGTCCATCGCATAGTAACGACCAATGATGGACGCTACGCGGCCTTTACCCAACTCGGCAAATTTCTCTTCAAAGGTTTGCAGTGAAGATTTTGCGCTGCGCGGCGGCGTGTCGCGACCGTCCAGGAATGCGTGCAGGTAGATTTTTTCTGCGCCGCGCTCTGCGGCCATTTCTACCATCGCCAGAATATGATCTTCATGGCTATGAACGCCGCCCGCGGAGAGCAGGCCCATGATGTGAACGGCTTTACCTGCGCTAACGGCTTTATCTACGGCACCGCTCAGCGTTGGGTTAGAGAAGAAAGTACGTTCTTTAATTTCAACATCCAGACGGGTCAGGTCCTGATACACGATACGGCCCGCACCCAGGTTGACGTGGCCCACTTCAGAGTTACCCATCTGACGGTCCGGCAGACCCACTTCCAGGCCAGAAGCATCAATCAGCGTATGCGGGCGTTGTGCCCACAGTGCATCCATGACCGGCGTTTTTGCGTTGAAAATGGCGTTATCCTGGCTGTCTTCGCGATAGCCATAACCATCCAGAATCACCAGTACCATAGGTTTTTTAGAAACCGACATTGCGACATCCTCATGCTCAATAGACAAAAGTTTTGTGTAATTTTACTACAGCTGAATCGATAAAGTAGCCTCGGAAGATCAAAGAAAACGCCCGGACAAGCAACGATGAAGGCTATTTTGAGTCATTTTTTTCGTGGCATGCCGCAGAAAATGGATTAGCTTATTCTCGCTGGCTGTATTTGCCACAACGCACAGGTATACTCCTGTCCTGGTTTTTTTAATCACTACGTCGGGAGTTGTTACCCCCCATGCAAGAAATTATGCAATTTGTTAGCCGCCATCCGGTACTGAGTATCGCGTGGATTGGTTTACTGGCCGCTGTGCTGTTCACTACGTTTAAAGGCCTTACGTCTAAGATTAAGGTTATCACTCGTGGTGAAGCAACGCGTCTGATTAATAAAGAAGAGGCTGTCGTTGTCGATCTGCGCCAGCGCGATGATTTCCGTAAAGGTCATATCGCAGGCTCTATCAACCTGTTGCCTGCCGAAATCAAAGCAAACAACCTTGGCGAACTGGACAAGCATAAAGACAAACCGATTATCGTCGTCGACGGTACCGGCATGCAGGCTCAGGATCCCGCGAGCGCGTTGACGAAAGCGGGCTTCGAGAAAGTCTGTGTTTTGAAAGACGGTGTCTCTGGCTGGAGCGGCGAGAACCTGCCTTTAGTTCGCGGTAAATAAGAGGAATAACGTCATGGCCAATATCGAAATCTACACCAAAGCGACCTGCCCGTTCTGCCATCGCGCGAAAGCACTGCTGAGCAGCAAAGGCGTGACCTTCCAGGAATTGCCTATTGATGGCGACGCGGCGAAACGTGAAGAGATGATCAAACGTAGTGGCCGTACGACGGTTCCGCAGATTTTTATTGATGCGCAGCACATTGGCGGCTGTGATGACTTGTATGCGCTTGATGCACGTGGCGGGCTTGATCCCCTGCTGTAATAGCGTTTTAGGACAATTAAAAAGGGTATTTCCATGTCAGAACAAAACAACAACGAAATGAGCTTCCAGATCCAGCGCATCTACACCAAAGATGTCTCTTTCGAAGCGCCAAATGCACCACAAGTTTTCCAGAAAGATTGGCAGCCAGAGGTTAAACTTGATCTTGATACTGCGTCTACCCAACTGGCAGACGACGTGTACGAAGTGGTACTGCGTGTGACCGTTACCGCTTCTCTGGGCGAAGAAACTGCATTCCTGTGCGAAGTTCAGCAGGGTGGTATCTTCTCCGTTGGCGGTATCGAAGGTAATCAACTGGCGCATTGCCTGGGTGCATACTGCCCGAACATTCTGTTCCCGTATGCTCGCGAATGCATCACCAGCCTGGTATCTCGCGGTACCTTCCCGCAGCTGAACCTTGCGCCAGTGAATTTTGATGCGCTGTTCATGAACTATCTGCAGCAGCAAGCTGGCGAAGGTACTGAAGAACATCAGGATGCCTGATGAGTACAGTTAATGCGTCAATGACTGTGATCGGTGCCGGTTCTTACGGCACCGCTCTTGCTATCACGCTGGCCAGAAATGGTCACGATGTGGTGCTTTGGGGCCACGACCCTAAACATATCGCGACGCTGCAAGCCGATCGCTGCAACGTTGCGTTTCTCCCGGATGTGCCTTTCCCTGATACCCTGCTCCTCGAAAGCGATCTTGCGACAGCGCTGGCCGCTAGCCGCAATATCCTGGTGGTGGTGCCAAGCCATGTATTTGGTCAGGTGTTGCATCAGATCAAACCGCTGATGCGTGCCGATGCGCGTATCGTATGGGCGACGAAGGGGCTGGAAGCCGAAACCGGACGTTTGCTACAGGATGTTGCCCGCGAAGTGCTGGGCGATGACATCCCGTTGGCGGTTATCTCCGGGCCGACGTTTGCCAAAGAGCTGGCTGCGGGTCTGCCGACGGCAATCTCCCTGGCCTCAACCGATCCGACTTTCTCCGACGATCTCCAGCACCTGCTGCACTGCGGTAAAAGCTTCCGTGTTTACAGCAATCCTGATTTCATCGGCGTACAACTGGGCGGCGCGGTGAAGAACGTTATCGCCATTGGTGCGGGTATGTCCGACGGTATCGGTTTTGGTGCGAATGCGCGTACGGCGCTGATTACGCGTGGCTTGACCGAAATGTCGCGTCTGGGTGCCGCGCTGGGTGCCGATCCGACCACCTTTATGGGGATGGCGGGTTTAGGCGATCTGGTGCTCACCTGTACCGACAACCAGTCTCGTAACCGCCGCTTTGGCATGATGCTTGGACAAGGCATGGATGTGATTGGCGCGCAGGAAAAGATTGGTCAGGTGGTTGAAGGCTACCGCAATACCAAGGAAGTTCGGGAATTGGCGCACCGTTTTGGTGTCGAAATGCCAATAACCGAGGAAATTTATCAGGTATTGTATTGCGGAAAAAATGCGCGCGAGGCAGCATTGACCTTATTAGGTCGTGAGCGCAAGGACGAGCGCAGCAGTAACTAACCATCTGTATGACCCAGCTGGCGAAGAACTGGCTGGTCATTATTACATCGTCTGGAGTCAGCAATGCCGTGTGAAGAACTGGATATCGTCTGGAACAATATAAAAGCGGAAGCTCGTGCTTTGGCTGACTGCGAGCCAATGCTGGCCAGTTTTTACCACGCGACGTTACTCAAGCATGAAGATCTCGGCAGTGCCCTGAGCTATATGCTTGCCAATAAGCTGGCTTCCTCGATCATGCCCGCCATTGCGATTCGTGAAGTGGTGGAAGAGGCCTATGCCGCAGACCCGGAAATGATTGCCTCCGCAGCTTGTGATATCCAGGCTGTGCGCACGCGTGACCCGGCGGTGGACAAATACTCCACGCCGCTGCTGTATCTGAAAGGCTTCCACGCCTTACAGGCCTACCGTATCGGCCACTGGCTATGGAACGAAGGCCGCCGCGCGCTGGCTATCTTCCTGCAAAATCAGGTTTCCGTGACCTTCCAGGTGGATATTCACCCGGCAGCGAAGATTGGCCGCGGGATCATGCTCGACCACGCTACCGGCATTGTCGTCGGTGAAACCGCTGTTATCGAAGATGACGTGTCGATTTTGCAGTCCGTGACACTTGGCGGTACCGGCAAGACCAGCGGCGATCGCCACCCTAAAATTCGTGAAGGGGTGATGATTGGTGCAGGTGCAAAAATTCTCGGTAATATCGAAGTAGGACGCGGCGCGAAGATCGGCGCGGGTTCAGTTGTGTTACAACCCGTTCCACCGCACACCACCGCTGCTGGCGTACCGGCACGAATCGTTGGCAAGCCAGAGAGCGATAAGCCCGCGATGGATATGGATCAGCATTTCAACGGCATTCACCATACCTTTGAGTATGGCGACGGTATCTAGCTTCTGAGCAGGGCGCCGGCATACCCTAGCTGGCGCCAGGCTTCATACACCACCACCGACACCGCGTTCGATAAGTTCATGCTGCGGCTGTCCGGCATCATCGGAATACGGATTTTTTGCTCGGCGGGCAGGGCATCCAGAATGGTCGCTGGCAGGCCGCGCGTTTCTGGACCAAACATCAGATAATCCCGTTCCTGATAGCTTACTGCGCTGTGCGCTGGCGTACCTTTGGTCGTCAGGGCAAACATGCGCTGAGGGTTTTCCGCTGCCATAAAGGCTGCGTAATCGTGATGGCGAACCACAGCGGTAAACTCATGATAATCAAGCCCCGCGCGGCGCAGACGTTTGTCATCCCACGCAAAACCCATCGGCTCAATAATATGCAGACGAAAACCGGTGTTGGCGCACAGGCGGATAATATTGCCGGTATTGGGTGGGATTTCTGGTTCAAATAAGACGATGTTAAGCATGCTGCCCCCTTAAAAAACGGGGGCAGCATACCATTCCCTGTCACCGAAGGGGAGAGCGGCTAAGCCGCATCCCCCTGCGTCAACGGTGCCAGCGCCGCAGGGATTTTACTTAATTCCTGCACCAGCGAATCCTTGCTGATGTCACCGATCGTTTTCGCGCCGGTCAACGTCATCGCGACCTTCATCTCTTTCTCGATCAGGTTTAGCAGATTCGCCACGCCCGCCTGGCCGTGCGTCGCCAGCGCGTAAAGGTACGCACGCCCCAGCAGTACAGTGTCTGCGCCGAGCGCAATCATGCGCACCACGTCCAGTCCGTTGCGAATGCCGCTGTCGGCCAGAATCGCGATATCGCCTTTCACCGCATCGGCTATCGCTGGCAGGGCGCGTGCAGAAGAGAGCACCCCGTCCAACTGACGACCGCCGTGATTCGACACCACAATCCCATCCGCACCAAAGCGCACCGCGTCGCGCGCGTCTTCCGCATCGAGGATCCCCTTGATCACCATCGGGCCATCCCAAAATTCGCGGATCCACTCCAGGTCTTTCCAGGAAATAGACGGGTCGAAGTTGTTGGCCAGCCAGCCGATGTAATCCTCAAGCCCGGTCGGTTTGCCGAGGTAAGCCGAGATATTGCCGAGGTCGTGCGGGCGACCGTTCACGCCAACATCCCAGGCCCACTGCGGGTGCGTGACCGCCTGCCAGTAACGACGCATCGCCGCATTGGCTCCGCTCATGCCAGAGTGCGCATCACGATAGCGCGCGCCCGGCGTCGGCATGTCGACGGTAAACACCAGCGTTGAACAGCCCGCCGCTTTAGCGCGCTCCAGCGCGTTACGCATAAAGCCGCGATCGCGCAGCACGTACAGCTGGAACCACATCGGGCGCTTAATGGTGGGCGCAACTTCTTCAATCGGACAGACGGAAACGGTTGAAAGCGTAAACGGGATCCCTTTTGCATCCGCTGCTGCTGCCGCCTGAACCTCACCACGGCGCGCGTACATCCCGCACAGCCCCACGGGCGCAAGTGCCACAGGCATAGAAAGCGTTTCGTTGAACAGCTTTGTCTCAAGACTCAGGTCAGACATATTCTTCAGCACGCGCTGGCGCAGGGCCACCTGGGATAAATCTTCCACGTTACGGCGCAGTGTGTATTCGGAATAGGCTCCGCCATCGATGTAGTGGAATAAAAACGGCGGCAGGATGCGCTGCGCTGCGGCGCGATAATCACTGGCTGCGGAAATAATCATGCGTTGTTCTCCCTGGAATTATCATGATCGCCGGGCAGGCGGGTAATGCGCGCCTGTCGGGCCTGATCTTCATCGAATCGTTTAATGGTGGTATGGACGAAGCCCAGATGCGCCATCATGGCTTTGCGCGCGGCCTCGGCGTCACCCGTCAGAATGGCGTTGAGCACCGCTTCATGCTGCTCGGTCAACTGCGCGAAGACCGGCGGCACCAGATACATACGCTGGCGGCTCTGCTTCACGGAGGATTGCAGCAGGTCGAAAAAGCCGCGCATGGTTTGCAGCAGCACCACGTTATGCGAAGCCTCGGCAATCGCCAGGTGAAAACGCACGTCGGCCTGCGAGGCGATATCCGGATCGCGGCTTTGGGTCGCTTCAAAACAGGCTTTGAGCTTCTCTTTGTCAGCATCCGTTGCGCGCATCGCTGCGTGCCAGGCGGTGCTTGTCTCAATGGCGTGACGCGCTTCGAGGATGTCGAAACTGTAGTCCGGATCGTTCTCCATCAGCGTTTTCAGCGGTTGCACGATGTTTTGCTCGGACCAGTCGTCGTGCTGCCAGCGTACAAAAGTCCCGCCGCCGCGACGGCTCAACAGCACACCTTCGCTGATTAGCGTCGCCAGCGCTTCGCGCAACGAGTTACGCGACACGCCAAGCTGGGCCGCAAGCTGGCGTTCGGCGGGCAATTTCATGCCCGCTTCCAGCTGTTGTTCTTCAATCAGCGCCCGCACGCGAGAGGCAATCTCGTCGGACAGGCGTCTGGGCATCACTATCATGGAATCATCCAGGTTAAGACGTAGGCCTGAAGGGTGGTGATCACGCCCACCATGCAGGTGAATATCAGGCTGTGTTTGACGGTAAAGCGGAACAAATCCGACTCTTTACCCACCAGCCCTACCGCCGCACAGGCTATGGCGATCGACTGCGGAGAAATCATCTTGCCCGTCACGCCACCGGTCGTATTAGCGGCCACCAGCAGCACGTCCGAGACGCCAATCTGCTGGGCGGCTGTTGCCTGCAACGCGGCAAACAACGCGTTTGAGGACGTATCCGATCCGGTCAGGAAGACTCCCAGCCAGCCAAGGAATGGCGAGAAGAAGGTAAACGCGTGACCGGTATGCGCCAGCGCTAACGCCAGCGTCGATGACAGACCGGAATAGTTGGAGATAAACGCAAACGCCAACACCATTCCGATGGAGTAAATCGGCAGCGCCAGTTCCTTCAGCGTGCTGGCAAAGGTCTGTATCGCAGCGGCGGGTTTCATGCGCAGCCATACGATGGAAAGGATAGCTGCAAACAGGATTGCCGTGCCGGTGGCGGAGAACCAGTCGAACTTATAGACCGCTGCATACGGCGTGGCGTCGTGAACGACCGGCGGCATTCGCGCGACCATTTTGTCGAGGAACGGTACGGAGATATTGATAACCATGTCGTACAGCGCGCCGCCTGGGGCGAATAGCGCTTTAAACGGCGGCACGCTCCACAGCGTCACCGTGGCGGTCAGGAACAGGAACGGTGACCAGGCGCGGACAATCTGTCCGGCGGTGTATTTTGTGCGGGCCAGGGTCTGATCGACCTGCGACGCGCCCATATCGCCAAAGCGGAAGGTCCGCACCGGCTGCCAGCGTCGAAGGAACAGCGTCAGGCACACTAGCGACACCAGCGAAGAGATAATGTCCGGCAGTTCTGGCCCGATAAAGTTTGAGCTCAGGAACTGGGCGATGGCAAACGAGCCACCCGCGACCATCACCGCAGGCCAGGTTTCTTTTACGCCGCGCCAGCCGTCCATGATCGCCATAATCCAGAACAGCACGATAATGGTCAGGAACGGCAACTGACGACCAACCATCTGGCCTATCTCAAAGCTATCCAACCCCGTCACCTGTCCGGCCACCAGAATCGGAATACCCATCGCGCCAAACGCTACCGGCGCGGTGTTGACGATCAGACACAAGCCTGCGGCGTACAGCGGGTTAAAGCCCAGCCCGACCAGCAGCGCGGCAGTGATTGCTACTGGTGCGCCGAATCCCGCCGCCCCTTCAAGAAACGCCCCGAAGCAGAAGCCAACAATGAGCATTTGCAGGCGTTGGTCCGGCGTGATCGAAAGAATCGACGAGCGGATAATGTCGAACTGCCCGGTTTTGACCGAGATTTTGTAGACAAATACCGCCGCTATGATTATCCAGGCAATCGGCCACAGACCATAGAAGAAGCCATACACCACGGCAGCCAGCGCGCGATCGACCGGCATTTTGTAGAAGAACAGCGCCACCATCAGCGCGATGGCGACGGTCCAGGTGGCGGCGAGATAGCCCTTCAGCTTGAGCTTAATCAGTGCAAAGAAGAAGAACAGAATCGGTAGCGATGCGATCAGGCTCGACAGCCAGATATTTCCGGCCGGATCGTAATTTTGTTGCCAGAGGCTCATTGCAGGTCTCCCGAGGACCATACGTCCGTGTCGCGGTGAGTCTGTGCTCATCTCAGCGTCACATGCCGTGTAAAAGTGGTCCTGCCAATAGTGTGATGTAGGGTTAATGACAATGAATAGTTAATCAAATGTTATGGTTGGGCAATGAGTTTGTGAGCGGAGATTATGGAAATGTGAACAAGGGGCAGGTAAGCAGGAGGATTGGTTGGGCCAATTTTAAGAGGGGAGTGTTAGATTTTCCCCCTCCTCAGAGGGGCGAGGGGACTGGCCGGTGCTGTTTTTTTCTCCCTCGCCCTTTTGGGGGAGGGCGGGGAG
>NZ_JCBAJB010000009.1:0-150201 GCF_059766475.1 Enterobacter sp. SCRI0065
GTGAGGCTTAACCTTACAACGCCGAAGATGTTTTGGCGAAAAGACAGACATCATTTTCAGCTTGATAACAGATTAATTGATATGCAGAGATGCGTGTTGATAACAGAATTTGCCTGGCGGCTTTAGCGCGGTGGTCCCACCTGACCCCATGCCGAACTCAGAAGTGAAACGCCGTAGCGCCGATGGTAGTGTGGGGTCTCCCCATGTGAGAGTAGGGAACTGCCAGGCATTAATTAAGTGAAAAGGCCATCCGCAAGGATGGCCTTTTTGCGTTTTTGTCATTAGTAAGAAGTCACACCGCAGCCACCAAACTAATCACCTATCTCCCCGTATATACGGTAAACTATCCTCGATTTTGCATCAGGATAGCCTCTATGAACCACTCCCTTAAGCCCTGGAATACCTTTGGTATTCAACGAAATGCCGATCGCATTGTCCGTGCTGAAAATATTCAGCAACTTCTTGATGCGTGGAAAACTGCAACAACAAGCCATCAACCTGTATTGATTTTGGGCGAGGGAAGTAACGTCCTCTTTCTCGACGATTTCGCGGGCACGGTCATTGTGAACCGTATTATGGGAATTGATGTCAATGAGACCGACCAAAGCTGGCATTTACATGTTGGCGCAGGTGAAAACTGGCACAGCCTGGTGCAATTCACCCTTGAAAAAGGTATGGCTGGCCTGGAAAATCTGGCGCTAATACCGGGTTGTGCAGGATCATCTCCAATTCAAAATATCGGTGCCTATGGCATTGAACTTAAACATGTTTGTGAATATGTTGACTGTGTAGAACTGGCGACAGGTAAGGCGAGCCGACTGACCGCGGAACAATGTCGCTTTGGCTACCGTGACAGTATTTTCAAGCATGAATACCAGGATCGTTTTGTCATCGTCTCTGTAGGTTTGCGTCTGGAAAAACACTGGCAGCCCGTATTAACCTACGGTGATTTAACCCGCCTTGATCCTGTCACCGTTACTCCTCGCGAAGTATTCGACGCGGTTTGCCACATGCGCATGACGAAACTTCCTGACCCAAAAGTGAACGGTAACGCGGGCAGTTTCTTCAAAAACCCTGTCGTTAGCAGTGACGTTGCTCAGAAGTTAATAGCTGAATGGCCTGGCGCACCACATTACCCGCAAGCTGGGGGCCACGTTAAGCTCGCGGCTGGATGGCTTATCGATCAGTGTCAGCTGAAAGGTACGGTAAAAGGTGGCGCAGCAGTGCATCGGCAGCAGGCGTTGGTATTAATCAATGAAAACAATGCGACCAGCGAAGACGTTATACAGTTAGCCCATTATGTACGTCAGCGCGTCGGCGAAAAATTCAATGTCTGGCTCGAACCAGAAGTCCGGTTCATCGGCCGCTCGGGTGAAGTCAACGCCGTGGAGATTATTGCGTGAAAGACAATACCGTTCCATTAACGCTGATCGGCATCCTTGCAGACGGAGAATTTCACTCAGGTGAACAGTTGGGTGAACGTCTGGGCATGAGCCGTGCGGCTATCAATAAACATATTCAAACCCTGCGTGACTGGGGCGTTGATGTTTTCACGGTGCCGGGAAAAGGTTACAGCCTGCCGGAGCCCATGCAGTTGCTGGACGAACAGGCGATCCGCAGCCAGTTTGACCAAGGTACGATCGCCGTATTACCCGTTATTGACTCAACCAATCAGTATTTATTGGATCGTCTAAGTGAGCTCAGCTCCGGCGATAGTTGTATTGCTGAGTACCAGCAGGCTGGTCGTGGCCGTCGTGGGCGTAAATGGTTCTCACCTTTTGGTGCTAACCTCTATCTCTCCATGTTCTGGCGTCTCGAACAGGGGCCCGCTGCTGCGATAGGTCTAAGTCTGGTCATCGGAATCGTAATGGCGGAAGTTCTGCAAGACTTAGGTGCGGATAAAGTCCGGGTAAAATGGCCAAACGATCTCTATCTCCAGGATCGAAAACTTGCCGGTATTCTCGTCGAACTCACCGGAAAAACCGGCGATGCCGCGCAGATCGTGATTGGTGCCGGTCTCAATATGGTCATGCGTCATGTTGAAACGGATATCGTCAATCAAGGCTGGATAACGTTGCAGGAAGCAGGGGTGAATATCGATCGTAACGCCCTGGCAGTTCGCCTCATCAAAGAACTGCGTGAATCACTGGTCCTCTTTGAACAAGAAGGCCTCGCGCCGTTTCTACCGCGTTGGGAGAAACTGGATAACTTCATCCATCGCCCGGTGAAATTGATCATCGGTGATAAAGAAATCTTTGGGATTTCACGAGGGATTGATGCTCAGGGAGCACTCTTGCTTGAGCAGGATGGCATCTTGAAGCCGTGGGTTGGTGGAGAAATTTCTCTGCGAAGTGCAGAATAATCGAGAGGGAGCCTGGTGCTCCCTTTTTTATGGCTGAACCAAAATTACCCTACCTGCCTAAACTAGTAGGGAAGGGTAGAATGCTAATAAGAATAAGGAGTTAACATAAAAGCTAAAAAAATAACGACGGAGAAGTATTTCTATATATTTCACTGAGTAACAAATTATTAAAATTAGAATCATCGCAATCGGATTTAAGTGCTAGTTATCCCACTCTAAATGACTTTTATCACTGCATTTATTAATCCCAATAGTATTTATTATCAATTATTCTAAATAATCACATATAAAAAGCTGCCGTGTTATTTGTGTTAAAAACAGATAGCATGTGTCAAACCGATCTTTATGTTCTTGCCAAAAATAAGCAATTTGAGATTAAAACCCTAATTTCAACATGCCAAAATAAGCATCCGATTAAAGTTGTGATGCAACTGTACCCCTACACCTGAATAAAATACGTCTGCACCACATTCTGTAAATGGTGGGTGTACATTATTTATTTGTAAATCATGAGTATAACTATGAATCATTATGATGATTTGCAGCGATTTAAGGACAAAACGCGCAATCAAGCGCTCGACTTCAAAGACTTTTCTGCGCAAAGCCAGGCAAACGATCAGGGCAGTTGGGCCATTCTCAACCAGCTTCTTCCGGCCACTGACGCAAACACATTAGCCGCCGGGGGGCATGTTTCTGTGGCTGCCCCACAGCCCGTTTCGGCAGAAACGTTTGCGTTGGGTGAGTCTGCCATCGCAGAAGAGATGACTCCTGCACATCTGGCGCATACGGAAGTACCTTCGATTCTCAAGGACGTTGCTCAGCAGCTTGCCAGCGAACATCAGGATGTCGTTGCCACGGTGCAAACACCCGTCCTTGCGGCTGCGCGCATTCACTCACCCGAACCTGTTCGTCCTCAGGAGCAGGTGAATTTTTCACGCCTGTTTGCACCCGCCGTCAGCACGCCGAAGCCTACGGCTGAAAAAAATCAGCCTCTGAATTCCCTGTTGGAAAGGATCGCCACATGCCGTTAGTTTGCGTTTGTTCGCCAAAAGGCGGTGTGGGTAAAACCACCATGACCGCAAACCTGGCTTATGCGCTGGCGCGTTCGGGCAGCAAAGTTTTAGCGCTGGATTTCGATGTGCAAAATGCGCTGCGGCTGCACTTTGGCGTGCCGCTTTCTGACACGCGTGGCTATGTCGCCAAAGCCGCTGAGTCCTCCGACTGGAGCCAGTTTGTCCTTACTGCCGGGGGGAATCTGTTTGTGCTGCCTTATGGCGATGCCAGCGAGCCACAGCGGCTAGCGTTTGAAGAACGTCTGACTCATGACGAACACTTTCTGACGCGTGGGTTAAGCACGCTGCTGAATTACCCTGGGCTGATTATTATCGCTGATTTTCCCCCAGGCCCATCGCCCGCGTTAAAAGCCATGTCGCGTCTGGCGGATCTGCATTTAATTACCCTTCTGGCAGATACCGCGTCGCTCTCTCTACTTCCGCAAATTGAAAATCAGCGTCTTACGGGCGGCGTGCTTAACCACAAGGCAGGACATTATTTTGTGCTAAACCAAAGCGATAACCGCCGCCAGATTAGCCGCGACGTTACTACGTTTGTTGAAAACAAACTTGGCGATAAGCTTCTGGGCGTCGTGCATCGTGATGAAAGCGTCGGAGAAGCTAACGCTTCCCAACAGTCCGTTTTCGACTTTAGCCCGGCGTCAGCCGCTGCCTTCGACATTGAGCTTATTGCCAAGAAAGTCGCGGGTATTTTAGGCGTGAAAGTGGGCGACGGTACCGTTCATACCCTTCCGCGTCAGTCAGGGTTCTAACTTCACCCAGAGCAAACTATGAAAAAGTTTCTTTTTATTTTGCTGGCGTTAGCAATGGTTCCCATCGCCCTGCTGATCGTCATTACCCCCATGGATAGCCAGAAACAATATATCTTTGGTTTTATCAGTATTGGTCTGCTGTTCTTAATGGGTTTCAGTAAAAGACGCAGTATTTCAGTGATTATGGTCGTAATGTCATTATTGATGTCGACCCGCTATATGTATTTTCGCCTGACGCAAACACTGCATTTTAATTCTGAGATTGAAACCATCCTCGGGATGGGGTTATTTCTGGCGGAAGTCTACGTTTGGGCTCTTTTACTGCTGAATTATCTGCAAACCGTCTGGCCATTAAAACGTGAAATCGTCCCGCTGCCTGATGATATGTCGAAGTGGCCGACCGTGGACGTCTACATTCCCACCTACAACGAATCGCTGGAGGTCGTGCGCGACACCGTGCTGGCGGCACAATGTATTGATTACCCGCGCGACAAAATGAAGATTTACCTGCTCGACGATGGGAAACGCCGTGAATTTGCAGTATTCGCTGCAGACGTCGGGGTCGGATACATCACGCGTAATGATAACTCTCACGCTAAGGCCGGGAATCTCAACCACGCGATGAAGCTGACGCAGGGCGAGCTCATTACGGTATTTGACTGTGACCATGTCGCCACGCGTATTTTCCTGCAAGCCACTGTGGGCGGTTTCTTGAAAGATCCGAAACTGGCACTGGTGCAAACTCCGCACTATTTCTACTCGCCAGATCCTTTTGAACGCAACCTTTCCGTTGGGCGCAATATTCCGAACGAAGGCACGCTATTTTACGGCCCTATTCAACAGGGTAATGACAACTGGAATGCCACTTTCTTCTGCGGCTCCTGCGCGGTTATTCGTCGTAGTGCACTGGAAGAGATTGGCGGCTTTGCGGTTGAGACGGTGACTGAAGATGCCCACACCGCACTGAAGATGCAGCGCCTCGGCTGGAAATCCGCTTTCCTGGATATTCCACTGGCGGCAGGCCTCGCCACTGAACGTCTGGTACTGCATGTGATCCAGCGTACACGCTGGGCGCGTGGCATGACGCAGATTTTCCGTCTGGATAACCCGCTGCTTGGTCGCGGTCTGACTATCCAGCAGCGCTTGTGTTACCTCAGCGCCATGCTGTATTACCAGTTCGCGCTGCCACGTATCGCGTTCTTAACCGCGCCGCTAGCCTATCTGCTGTTCAACCTCAATATCATTCACTCGTCGGCAGGCCTGGTTTTTGCCTATGCGTTGCCACACCTGTTCCTCGCGATTTATCTCAATTCGCGTATGAACGGACGCTATCGCTACAGCTTCTGGGGTGAAATTTACGATCTGGTGCTGGCATTCCATCTGGTATTGCCAACGGCAGTGACCATGATTTTCCCGAAACGCGGCAAGTTCAACGTGACGGATAAAGGCGCACTGCTGAACGTCGGTTACTTCGATTTCAGGGTCGTACGCCCGCATCTGGTGATTGCCATTTTGCTGGGTATCGGCGTCATCGCCGGTATCGTTCGCGCCTGTGCTCATGACTATTACGGCGTTGATCCGAGCGTTATCGCGCTTAACGTTGGCTGGGGGCTGTACAGTCTGATCTTCCTGCTGGCGGCAATCGCCGTCGCTCGTGAAACGCGGCAGACCCGCAAAACAATCCGCATTGATGTGACTATTCCGGTTCTGATTCACTATGCCAGCGGTATTTCCTCCCGCAGTCAGACGGCGGATCTGTCGATGGGTGGCTGCCGTATTGAGTTGCCAGACGATCGTCACCTGACGGATGAAATCGAAGAAGTCGAGCTGCTCTTGCACTCGGGGGCGATCAGTATTCCGGTGAAAGTAGTCGCCACCGACGAACACTACATTCGCCTGATGTTTGAAGATATTCCACTCTCCCGCCGCCGCGAGCTGGTCCGTGTGGTACTGGCACGCGCCGACGCATGGATCCAGCCACCAAAACCGCAGGACAACCCGTTCCGTTCGCTGCTGACCATCGTGCGCTGCGTGTTTGACCTCTTCTGGATGACGTGGAAAACGCGCCGGGAGAACCGCCGTGCGCGTGCGCAGGTGCAGGAGGACAGCAGCGTATGAAACGTCTGACAACACTCACGCTATTAACGGCCTCGCTTTTCGCGCTGCCGTTGCATAGTGAAGAAACGACCATCGACGCGCTTTTACCTGTCGACATGCCGGCCCCGGTGGCCGTTGCGCCCACGGTATTTGTGCCTTCAACGGTTAACAGCATCAGCGTGGCGCAGATGGGGCAGCCACAGGGCGTCGTGCTGAGCGGCGGTCAGTTGCAGGGGGGAATGAACTTTACTCTGCCAGTCGATCAGGTAGTGACGAATGCAAAGCTATCGCTGAACCTGAACCGGCAGGTTGTGCAGGAAAGTGTCGTTCATGGTCAGGCTGAGCCAGGATTTGTTTTCGTCAATCCAGCTTTCGGTCGGAAAACGGTAGCCGATATGCAGCGGTATGGTTTCCCCATCCCACAGGAACAGATCCGGGGCGGCACGGAACGCCACGCGCAATGGCGCATGCCAGATCCCAGTGACGGTCAGGCTCTGATCTTTACGGATCAGCTCAGAGATTTTCACCGGGCGATCCGTTGGGATCCAGCGAGGTGCATCGTAGGCTTTGCTGGCAGGGATCGTCTGTGAGGGGATCGCCAGGCTGGCCGTTTGCTGCGCGAAGTTGCCTCGCGTCAGACGCCATGCAGCGGTACGCAGCGCGGCCTCGTCATTGCCGACGATCAACAGCAGCTTATACACCGGGTTCGCCGGGTTATCGATAACCTGTAGCGTAGGTTGAGAGGTTTTCGGCAGCGTCAGACCACCGATTTTCTCGCCCGGATGACCAATCAAAATGCCGTTTTTCTCGGGCAGCGTGTCGTGTAACGCCGCGAAAGAAACGCCACGGTAATCTGCCTGAATACCGAACCACGAGGAAATAGACGCCGCGGCGCTGAGCGTATCGCTGCTGAGCGTCGGCCCGAAGGCGAAGGCTATCGTGGCAGGGGTCATCTGCATGCTGTCGAAGAACGGACGCGGGAAATGGCTCAGATCCGAGCCAATATCCAGCTGCTGGCCTTCCAGCTCGAAACGGGAATCGGGCAGGATGGTGACGCGGTATTTCTCGGACAGGTCACGCTGACACTGCATGGCGTCGCCATCGTTAATCTTAAAACTCAGGCTATTGCTGGAAACCAGCAGCGCCGCAGGGATATCCAGCTGGAAGCGCGAGATATCACTTTCCGCCGCCCCCAGCGGTACGGTGCCCAACGGCTGACCGTTGAGCATCAACTGCATCGTTGCGTTCCGAGTCGCCATGGCGGGAGAGACTTTAATAAGCAAGGTGCGCTGGAAACGCTGTGGCATAAGCTTGGCGGCGACGCGCGGCAGGAGAAGTTTGATATGCCGCTGGAGCCGTACATGATTTACGGTGACAACCAGCTCTCGCTCTATTTCAACATCACGGCAAAAGAGAACGCGCCGTGTAGCGTGCTGTTAAACAACAACATTAAGAGCCGTATCGACGAAGATTCGTGGATTGATCTGAGCCACACGCGCCACTTTTCACTGTTGCCGAACCTCTCATATTTTGTCGGGGCATCTTTCCCTTTTACCCGTCTTGCCGACTATTCACAGACGGTGCTGCTGCTGCCTGAACAACCGACCGAAACGCAGATCGCCACGCTACTGAATATGGCCGCCCGTTCAGGGAATGCGACCGGTACTGCGCTCTATAACAACCGCGTGGTGCTCGGTGTGCCGACAGCGGGAGGCAATCTTGAGCTACTGCGCACGCGCGACGTACTGGCGGTCAGCGGCATGGTGCAGCACGAGTTCAACCAGGCGCTGCTAAAGGATTCGCCGTTTACTTCGCACGACAACACATTAGGTGTACGCACGCCAACGACCTGGCAAAAATTGCAACGCTGGGTCGCGGGTGACTGGACGTCGAATGGCGTTGATGCCGACCGCTATTTCTCCTCGAATGAGGCCTGGCGCGGATTCGTCAGCTTCCGTTCGCCGTGGAGCAGCGACCGCCTGGTCGTCATGGCGCTTGGCAGTAACGATGAGCAGCTTTCACGCCTGCATGAGGATTTAACCTCCGCGCGCATTAACGCAGGGATCCGCGGCGATGCAGCGATCATCACCAACGAAAACGGTGTGCGCAGCTTCCGTGTGGGGACGCAGTTCCCAAGCGGCGAGATGCCAACCCAGATGATGATTGTCTGGTACGCCAACCAGCATTCGGCGTTGTTGGCACTATTGGGTCTGATCATGAGCACGCTCACCGGTCTGGGTCTTTATGCCTGGCTGAAAAGGCGTGCGCATAAGCGTTTGAATCCGGAGACGGAAAAGTGAAAAAAATAACGATTAAATCGGCCATTTGCCTCTCCGGCGTACTGGCATTTGGATCTGCCGCTATAGCTGCGCAAAACGACGCTGCGCTTAAGGCGCTATTCGATCAGGCTAACTACTGGCACGAAAAATCCCACGACGACCTCGCGAGTGAATCGCTCAAAAAGGTGTTGATGGTCGATGCCAATAACACCCAGGCGCTGTATCTGATGGCGTTATGGGCGCAGCAAAACGGCGATTTGCAGGGGGCGGCCCAGTGGCGCGCGCGGCTGGCAAAAGTTTCGCCGACCGATGGTGGTTTGCAGGCGCTGGATAACGCAAAACAGATGACGCAGATCCCGCAGGGGACGCTGACGCTGGCACGACAGCAGGCGCGCGGCGGGAATATCCCCGCCGCGATGGAGACCTGGAAAACCCTGTTCAACGGTGATACACCACCCGCGAGCCTTGCACCTGAATATTATCAGACCATGGGGAGCGACAAATCGCGCTACCCGCAGGCACTGAGTGAATTGCAGCGCTTTGCGGCGCAAAACCCGCAGGACAACGCCGCGCGTGTGGCGCTGGGGAAAATGCTCACCTGGCGGGAGGAGACGCGTCGTGACGGGATTATCCAGTTGCAACAAATGGCAAGCGGGAGCAAAGACGCGGACGCCGGTCTTCGTCAGGCGCTCTTGTGGTTAGGGCCAAAAGCGGGCGATGAGCAGTTCTACGACACCTGGCTACAGCGTCATCCGCAGGACAGTGAAGTGCAGGCGTATTACCGTAAAAACATCGGTGGCGCGGCGAAAGGTGAAGGTTATACCGCACTGAACAGCGGCAACGCCGATGCGGCGAAACGTCAGTTTGAGCAGGTTCTGCAAACGAACCCGCAGGATGCCGACGCGCTGGCAGGAATGGGCTATATCGCCCAGCGCAGCGGAGATTTTCAGGCCGCAGCGCAGTATCTCGGTCGCGCTGCAAGCCAGGGCGGCGACGCCTCTGCTGATCGTCAGACGCAGGCCGACGACGCCGCGTTTTATGGTCAGTTGGCTCAGGCGCAGCAGGCGCTGAAAGAGGGGAACATCAGCCAGGCGCTGGCGCTATCTGCGCCGCTGGTGCAACAGAGCGGTGAGCGCGGTACGGCTGCCAAACTGTTCCGTGCCGACGTCTTACGCCATAACAAAGACTACCCGCAGGCCGAGCAGACGCTTCGCGAGCTGGTCAATCAGCAGCCAGAAAATGGCGCGGCGCGGGAAAATCTCTACTACGTCCTGAAAGAACAGAATAAAACCGACGAAGCCCAGGCGATGTTGCGTACCTTGCCGGCCAGTTTGCAGTCAAAACTTCAGCCACGTGTCGTGGCGGGGTTACCGGGCGATCCGATTCGCCGTCAGGCGCAGCAGGCTGCCGCCAGCGGAAATACCGAACAGGCCATCGCGATCCTGCGCCAGGGTGTGGCACGTTTACCGGACGATCCATGGCTACGCCTGGACCTGGCGCGCCTGTTGCAAAAATCAGGTGCGGACGGCGAAGCCGCCTCGGTGATGCAGCCCGCTTCTCGCCCGGGAGCTGGGGCCAGTTCACTCTACGCCGCCGCGCTGTTCTCCAGCGAAAATGGTGCCTGGCAACAGGCCCAGATGCTGCTATCTCGCATCTCACCTGCCAGCCAAACGCCGCAGGTTCGTGAGCTATCGCAACGGGTGAATTACAACCTGCAGATGGTTACCGCTGAGCGCTATCTGGCGCAGGGGAATTCCGTTGCCGCGGCGAATACGCTGAAAACACTTTCGGCGCGTCCGCCGGAAAGCCCGGTAGATGCGGGCAAGCTGGCGAGAATGCTGGCACAAAGCGGCGATTTAACCAGTGCCGTTTCGGTCGTGCGCAGCAATATGCGTGAAGGCGTACAGGGTAACGCAGGTGACTATGCGGATCAGGTAGCGGTACTGAATCAGGCCGGGCTAAACGGCGAAGCGCAGAGCTTCCTGTCTAATCCGGAACTGCTGTCACGAAGCACCCCAACTCAGCTTGCAGGCGTGCGAAACGGCTATGTGATCAACGAAGCCGATCGCTTACGCGAGCAGGGTAACTATGCGGCGGCTTACGACAAGCTGATTCGCGCCCTGCAAAGCGATCCGCAAAATACGGATTTGATGTTTGCGATGGCGCGTCTGTATCAGACCGGCAAAATGAACAAAGAGGCTGGCGTGGTCTATGACTACCTGATGACGCGCGATACGCCAACTCAGGATGCCCGCGTCGGTGCCATTGATGTGGCACTGGCGGAAGACAACGTCGCGAAGGCGAAGCAGCTTGCCAACGGCTTGCAAAGCGATACTTCGCCGCAGCGTCTGATTTTGCTGGCGCGTCTTGAAGATGCGCAGGGCAATCATCAGCAAGCGATGACCTATCTTCGCAGCGCGCGCGGCAAGCTGCTGGGACTGCAATCCACCAATAGCTCAGCCACGCCGACTATGGGCGGCCTGCTGTTGGCGGATAACCCTTTCGTCACCACCAGCCGTACGTCTCAGGCTGTGGGAACGACGGCTTCTACGGATAGCTCCCTGCCCTGGCAGCTGTCGCAAACGGCGCGCGAGGCAGGCTCAACGCTGCCGGGCACCATGCGTACCGATTTGCCGCAGGAGACCGCGCAAAGCCGTGCCTTGCGTCAGGTTGACGACATGATGCAGCAGATGAACGAGCAGACCGGCATGTGGTTGCAGGGCGGAGTCGAAGTGCGTGGTCGCGATGGCGAGTCGGGTACCAGCAAGCTGACCGAAGCCAAAGCACCGCTAACCTGGTCCAGCTCACCGTTTGGCGAATCTCGCTTCGAGTTCACGGCCACACCAGTCATGCTGAGTTCGGGTAGCGCCAGCGGCGACGCCTGGCGTCGTTCCGGATCGAACCCGCTCGCCAACGTATCGTCAAACGTCATCTCGACGGTGACCAACGAGCAAAAGACGCTGGCCGCCATGAGTGCAGCAGACCGGGCGACCTATCTGGCTGCGCATCCCGAAGCACAAACCATTGCAGATCTCGGTACGCTTGATGCCGGAGACTACAACCTTACCAGCTCT
This sequence comes from Enterobacter sp. SCRI0065, assembly GCF_059766475.1. Classification (NCBI taxonomy): domain Bacteria; kingdom Pseudomonadati; phylum Pseudomonadota; class Gammaproteobacteria; order Enterobacterales; family Enterobacteriaceae; genus Enterobacter; species Enterobacter sp. SCRI0065. Next base: position 11,638 of record NZ_JCBAJB010000009.1, read on the forward strand.
GACGGTCAGCTAAACCTGGCGAAACTGGGCGGATATGATGGCGGGAAGGTTGGTGATTATCTCGAAGCATCAAATCTGAAGCCGAACGTTAACCAGCCCGGCGATGTGTCCACGGATTCCCAAAAGGCGAACGGTGTTGAACTGAACATGGCGCTCAGCGGTAAGGATTATCGTCTGGATGTCGGCAGTACACCGCTAGGGCAGGATTTGAGTACGCTGGTGGGGGGCGTGAAATGGTCGCCAAAACTGACAAACTACCTGTCGTTGATCTTGACCGGTGAACGCCGCGCGGTGACCGATAGCCTGCTTTCTTACGTCGGAATGGAAGACAAATACTCCGGTAAGCGCTGGGGTCGCGTGACCAAAAACGGCGGCAGCCTGCAACTGAGCTATGACGATGGTGACGCCGGTTTCTACGTGGGTGGCGGCGGTTACAGTTATCTCGGTGAAAACGTCGCGAGCAATACCAGCATGAATACCAATGCGGGTGTCTACCTGCGGCCTTATCACGACGATCTGCGTGAGGTTAAGGCCGGGCTGAGCATGAGCTGGATGGACTTCTCGAAAAACCTTAGCCAGTTCACCTTTGGCCAGGGGGGCTATTTCAGCCCGCAAAACTACGTTAGCGTCGCGCTGCCAATTGATTACTCACAAAAAATCGACAACTGGAAAGTCAAACTCGGCGGCTCCGTGGGGTATCAATCCTACACCCAGGACAGTAGCGATTACTTCCCAACGAACAATGAATGGCAGCAGTTACTCGAGAATGCCGTCGATGCTGGTTTCGCCAAGGAAGCACATTACAAAGGCACCTCAGAGAGCGGCATAGGCTATACGATGCGTGCCGGCGTGGATTATAACGTCAACAAAGATATGACGATTGGCGGCAAAGTGGGTTACGACACCTTTGGCAGCTATAACGAAAGTACGGCGGGACTCTATTTCCGCTACATGCTGGGAGACAAATAATGACAACGACGATGGAAAACCCTGCGCTGTTAAGCTGGTTTCGTGGGCAACAAACGCCGGAAGGGTGGTTCGATCTGCTGGCGTTAATTGTCGACGGCATGGTGCGCAACGTGGGTGAGATGGAAAGCCAGCCGTTCCTTCGACAGATGGGCGATGCCCTTGCGGAACAGTTTCCGCTTCCGCCTTCCGAAACGGTGGGCGAACTGGAGGCCAATATGAATGCTCAGCTAGCGCGTTTTGGCTGGGGCTGCGTAGAGGTCACTCCCGGGGATACATACCTTACGTTACGCCATCAGGCTCTGCCGGTGAGTCGACGTGAGCATCAGCAAAGCCGCTGGTGTCACGCCTTCTGTGCAATACTCGAAGGGTTGTATGCCCACTGGATCCAGGGGCAGGGCGGAAAAGCGCATGTCACGGTCAGCCGTGAGCGCCTCTTTTCCACTTCGGACGTTCAGTTCCGCTACCACATTCCACAATGAGCTAATTATGCAAAAGCCCGCATGTGCCGCACTGGCGGTCATGGTGAGTCTGTTTTTCTCTCCTTTCTCTCAGGCGGGTCAGGCCTGGGAGAGCTATAAAGCGCGATTTTTAATGCCGGATGGTCGCATTGTCGATACCGGCAATGGCAACGTCTCGCATACCGAAGGGCAGGGCTTTGCCATGCTGATGGCCGTAGCGAGCGATGATAAACCGGCGTTTGATAAGCTCTGGCAGTGGACGAATAGTACGCTGAAGAACAAAGAGAACGGTCTGTTTTACTGGCGTTATAACCCGGTACAACCCAATCCGATTCCCGATAAAAACAATGCGACTGACGGTGATGCGTTAATCGCCTGGGCATTGTTAAAAGCGGATGCTCGCTGGCATGACAATCGTTACAGCAATGCCTCCGATGCTATCACCCGATCGCTTGTCAGCCACACGGTGATAAGCTATGCGGGCCATAAGATTATGTTGCCTGGCGTACAGGGATTTAATCTCAACAGCGAAGTGATTCTGAACCCGTCGTACTTTATCTTCCCCGCCTGGCAGGCATTCGCCGAACGCAGTCATTTGCAGGTGTGGCGAGAGCTGATTCAGGACGGACAAAAATTGCTGGGGAAAATGGGGTCGGGCGAAGCGAATCTTCCGACTGACTGGGAATCGCTGTCGGCTGGCGGCACGTTAACGCCTGCAAAAGCGTGGCCGCCGCGCATGAGTTACGATGCGATTCGTATCCCGCTGTACATCGCCTGGCTGAATCAGCAAAGCCCACAGCTGACGCCGTGGCGCGCCTGGTTTGGTCAGTTTAGCCGCGAAAAAACGCCAGCCTGGGTGAACGTCACGACCAACGAATATGCCCCGTACATGATGGAAGGTGGGCTTTTGGCGGTGCGTGATTTAACGATGGGGCAACCCTCTGGCGAGCCGCAAATCACCGCGAAAGATGATTATTACTCAGCAAGCCTGAAGATGCTGGTGTGGCTTGCCGAGCAATAATGACCGCACCGACTATTTTGGCTCCAAAGCACTGCCCTCTCCTTAAATGGAGAGGGAGTACATTGTGCAAATTGTCCTACAGTGGGGATGAGAGGAGAGGGGGAAAACTTACTGCGGATACGGCACCCAATCTCCACCATTCAGACGTACATACGGTTTATTCTGGTACTGAATCACCACCGCGTTGGCATTTTCTGATACCTCCGCCGTTTGCGGTAAACCGCTGGTGAGCTGGTTCCAGTTCACGCTGTCTTCAACGAACAATTTACCGTCTACCGCGCGAGCCACCAGTTCAGAAATCGCCAGATAGCTGCTCGGCTGGTTAATTTCGATGGGAGCACCCTGATGCGGTGCTTTCATTCCAAAGAATTTGATTCCGGCAGGAACGTTGGTGATCGATGGGCTTGGGATATCGCGCAGTCCGGACACCTGCATCCTGTCGCCTTTCAGCGCGGCACCGTGCTCTGGCACGACCACAACCATGACCCGACGACCCGATTTTTCCAGCTCGGTAAAGAAAGCATCCAGTTCGTCGAAGAACTTCTGCGCACGAACTTTGTAATCTGCCGTTTTGCTCACGCCGGGATAATGGTTACCGTCGTGCAGAGGCAGCGTGTTGTAGAACGTTGCGCTACGCGCGTTATCGTCCTTGCCGACCGTTTGCAACCAGCGTTGCAGCACTGCGGTATCGTCGTAAACCGGCGAGCCGTCAAAGCCTAACAGAGGAACGGGCAAGCCAGTCTGATCCATCAGCGGAGCATGCATCCCGCCGTTTTCTTGCACTTCTTTCAAAAAGCCACCAAACACGCCGTTATGACCGAGCATCAGGTGCTGTGAAAAGCCCAGCTTTTCGAGATTATCAAACAGGTAGCATTGATTGCCCGCTGGCTGATACAGATTTTTGTGCGATGGCTGGCCGCAACTTGCGCGCAGCAGACGAATCGCTGCCGGGCCGCTGTAAGAGGTGGCTGAGTTGAAATCTTTAAACTGAATATCAAAATGCGACCACAGCGGATGCGACATCAGGCCTGCGGCTTCCACGTCTGCCCACGAGAGCGAGCAGATGTTGATAACCAGCAGTTCAAAAGGTTGCGCGTCGGCGGGTAAGGCCTCTGGGAATTTGGTTTGACGCTTATCTTCTGCGTTATAAAAGCTCGACAGCCAGGCATTGAGATTCGTCGTGGTTGGTGGTGCCGTCTGGGTTGGAATATCACCCACGACGGCTGTCGCCCCGGCGGTTGCCACCGTTGGCGCAACGCTGCCACCCGTGGTGGTGACCGTCGTCGTGCCTTGACCGGCAGGCCACAGGGAGAAGCCAGGGCCTGCCAGCGTCAGGACGTTAAGCCAGATAAGGATCGCCACCACAAATACCGTCACGCGCAGCCATTGCGACAGGAACAGCCACGCAATAAACAGCACGAAAATAGCGCCGATCATCTGCCAGTTAATAAAGCGCTCAACCAGATCCCGAATATAGCCCGCACTAAAGCCCGCCACCTCAGACCCTTGGCTCATAATACTTTCCGGGCCGGGTAGCCAGGTATCATGCCAGAACAGTGCGAAGCCAATCGGAATCGCTATCCAGTGGCGTAAACGATGCAGTTTAAGGTTGGGAATGGGCATCAACAAAAATGCCATAAACACCAGGTTGAGCAGCGGGTGGAAGTTGAGATAGCCGGCCCAAAGCAGGCCAAATTTCACCAGAAAGTAGAAGTTCCAGCCGGAAAGGCCGCGCCAGTATTGCCAAAGTGGTGAGGGCGCCGAGGCGGTATAAGAAGAATTAGTCATGTTTTTGGTTTGCCTTGACGTGTGATGCCCGTTTCAGTGTTCCGGCTGGTTTAACGTAGCGAGGTTTTGCAAACAGCAATCGGGTGGTATCGCGAATTCGGCGCAGCGAATGGCGCGCATAATAGCCAAGTGGGAAGAAAACGAGCGCACAGACGATGATCAACTGAATGATATCGGTAGTATTCATGATGAAGCCCTCTCTTCCGCATCGTTCAGCAAACGCAGTGGCTCAGGCACTCGACGCCAGGAATGTCCATCGTGGGTTGCATTGAGCACCGGTTTGGCGTCACTCGACATCAACAGTGGTTTACCCCACTGTTCTGGCTCAAGCATGCGCATCTGCACAATTTCGGCGGCAATCAGGTTGTCTTCAAACCAGATCATTCGGTTCGAGAAAATATCACCGGTCGGTAACGGGAAAATGTGGTTAAGGGCGGTATCCAGATCGTTGACGCGACAGAAGGACAAAAACAGCACCAGGCGGTTATCGCCAATGGTCATGATATCCCCGACTCGATTGGGGCGACACAGCGTCAATGCTTGTTCAATACGAATACCAGGAACCGGACGAAGCGCGACCATCACACCTTTCCCATCTGCTGGAAGTAGGGTGTTATTCATCATGTTGCCGACCGCGTCACAGAACGTATCCCATTTCTGGAAGCCGCGCAGTTTCATCGGCTGCGTCATGGAGAGCAGAGTAGAAATATCTTCAGGAACATGACGGTTAAACTGCTGGCCCTGGATACTCTCGATAAGCGTCAGGCAGCGAGAAAGCGGTGCATTCCAGGGAATCACCATATTGGCCCCACAACCCAGCAGCAGACGCTCATCGGTGGCACGCAGGCTGGTGATGTTTTCACGCACCACTATCTTTAACACGCTCCCGCGCTGGCGGCGCAACGTATGGATTTGCCGCGCCATGGGTTCAATTTGGTTATTTTGAGTCAGCGAAAAAATAATCGTTGCAGCCTGCGTATTGCGGGCTTCATTAAACACGCCTTCATTGGACTCAAATAACGTCCAGTGCTCGGAAAGCGCAGGTGCGCCTTCCAGTACGGCGACGTTACTCAAAATGCGTTTTTCATCGTTTCGCGGTTGAACGACGGCTTTTTCCTGCTGGGCTAAATGCCATTCGCCATCAATATGATTAAGCGAAAGCTGCTGGCGCGCGCTGACGCCTTTTTCATTACACCAGAAGGCAATATCGTAAAGATGGCTATCGGCCTGATGGCGTAGACTGGCAAGACCAAAAAGGGAGCGATATTCACTCATTAAAAATGAGAACTGCTTATCATTATTATTACCTGGGCTGATAACCAGCAGTGTGCAATTTTGATCTCGCGCCCATTTATTGATTTTTTCCAGCCAGCGCCGTGTTTTTTCGATAGATATATTTTGCCAGGCATTAATTGAACATTTAAGTAACACTAAATAACGTTCTGGAACTATGCTGCACTGAATGTCGCGGGGCAAAAAGTATAGACCATCTTCTCCATTTGGCATGGAAAATAAACGAACTTTATCCGGGCCGCGCGTTTGATCGAGCTTAACTATTTTTTTAGGGTCTTCACCCATGGTGACAACGGCAACCTGCGCATGTTTGTCTTGCGCCGCAATGGTTTGATTTAACAGACTTATAGCGTCTTCATTGCGATCCGCGCTGATCCACCAGACTCCGCCGGCTGGCATGTGGCGCAATTCGTCCCATAAGGACGGGATACCAACTGAAAATATGGGGTTCACGATGTCCCTCTTAACCTCTAATTCACCTGTAACTCAGTTTACTAGCGAAAGCACAGAAATAAACCTAACATTGAAATTAAAGAGCATCAGACTTAGCATATGAACGAAAATTTTTCTGGCAGGATGCCGTGCTACCTCTGTTTGTTGGGTTTTAATAAAGGGATGAAACGATAATGCATAATAATGAACCCGGAACGCCGGTTGATTCTAGCCTTGGGTACACATTCCAAAACGATTTTTTGGCGTTAAGCCAGGCTTTTTCATTGCCTGAAATAGATTACACCGATATTTCCCAGCGGGAACAGTTGGCGGCGGCTATTAAACGCTGGCCGTTATTAGCTGAATTTGCCCGTCAACAATAAGGGAGCCATTGATGGCCATACTAGGATTACAGGGCATCCGTGGCGGTGTTGGCACAACGTCTATCACTGCGGCACTAGGATGGTCGTTACAGCTATTGGGTGAATCAGTGCTGGTCATTGATGCCTGCCCTGATAATTTGCTGCGCATGTCTTTTAACGTCGATTACGATGTCTCCGACGGCTGGGCGCGCGCGCTTCTTGATGGCCGTGACTGGCGCGATACCGCTCAGCGTTACACTTCCCAGCTTGATATTCTGCCCTTTGGGCAACTGACCGCGGGCGAGCAAGAATTGCTACCAACGCGTTTCGGTACGCTCGGCTATTTTGCTGATGCGCTGCAACTGCTCCAGGAGAAAAGCCATTATCATTGGATATTAATGGATTTGCCGAGCGGTTTTTCTCCGCTCACCCGTCAGCTTATTGAACATTGTGACCATACACTGACCATCGTGAATGCTGATGCAAACTGCCATATTCGGCTGCATCAACAGGCATTGCCTGCGGGGGCGCATATCCTGATCAATGATTTACGAACCAACAGCCAGATTCAGGATGATTTGTACCAGGTGTGGCTACAAAGCCAGCGTCGGCTGTTACCGATGGTGGTTCATCGCGATGAATCAATGGCGGAATGTCTGGCATCTAAACAGCCGCTGGGAGAATACCGAAGCGATTCACTGGCAGCGGAAGAGATCCTTACGCTGGCTAACTGGTGTCTGCTGCACTATACCGGTCGCCCGGAAGCGACCGGGAGCCCGGTATGAGTCGCCTGTCCGCCTGGTTACTCATCCCCCCGGTCAGCTCGCGTTTAACCGAGCGCTACCGGAATTACCGTCGTCATGGTGCTTCGCCTTTTAGCGCCGCGCTCGGTTGTTTATGGATGGTCCTGGCCTGGATATTTATTCCGCTTGAACACCCTCGCTGGCAACGCATTCGTGCGCGGCATCGTGAACTCTATCCGCATCTGAATCCCGATCGGCCGCGTCCTCTCGATCCGGCTCGTTACGCGCTCCAGACGTTGTGGCTTATCGCAACCCCAGTAAAACAACAAAAAACGGAACCGCGCTGGCGCGGTTTTGGTCGCATTAAGCATGTACGTGGTCGCTATCATCAGTGGCTGGAAAACCTGCCTGACCGCGTCAGAAGCCAAACCCGTCACCTCGAAAGTCAAAAAGAGCTCGGGCATCTGCATCCGGCATTACGCCATTTGATCCTTGGCATTATTGTCGTTTTCTCACTGATTCTGGCATTAGTGTGTATTACCCAGCCGTTCAACCCGCTGGCGCAGTTTATCTTCCTGATGCTGCTGTGGGGCGTGGCGCTGCTGGTGCGCCGCATTCCTGGGCGTTTCTCTGCGATGATGCTCATTGTGCTGTCGCTGACGGTCTCTTGCCGTTACATCTGGTGGCGCTACACCTCCACGCTTAACTGGGATGATCCGGTGAGTCTGGTATGTGGCCTGGTTCTGCTGTTTGCCGAAACCTACGCGTGGATTGTCCTGATTCTGGGTTATTTCCAGGTCGTCTGGCCATTGAACAGACAACCGGTTCCGCTGCCGAAAGATATTAATCAGTGGCCGACGGTGGATATTTTTGTTCCGACCTACAACGAAGATTTGAGCGTGGTGAAAAATACCATTTACGCTGCACTCGGTATCGACTGGCCGAAGGATAAGCTCAAAATCTGGATCCTGGACGACGGGGGGCGCGAAGAATTTCGCCAGTTTGCCCAAAGCGTCGGGGTGGAATATATCGCTCGTACATCGCACGAACATGCGAAAGCCGGGAACATTAACAACGCACTGAAATACGCGACGGGCGAGTTCGTCTCGATCTTTGACTGCGACCACGTGCCGACGCGCTCGTTCCTGCAGATGACCATGGGCTGGTTCCTCAAAGAGAAGCAGCTGGCAATGATGCAGACGCCGCACCACTTCTTCTCACCCGACCCGTTTGAACGCAACCTGGGGCGTTTTCGTAAAACGCCGAACGAAGGGACGCTGTTCTACGGCCTGGTGCAGGACGGTAACGACATGTGGGACGCGACCTTCTTCTGCGGCTCCTGTGCGGTCATTCGCCGTAAGCCGTTGGATGAGATTGGCGGCATTGCAGTAGAAACGGTCACCGAAGATGCCCACACCTCACTGCGCTTGCACCGCCGGGGTTATACCTCTGCCTACATGCGTATTCCGCAGGCGGCGGGACTGGCAACCGAATCGCTTTCCGCACACATCGGTCAGCGTATCCGCTGGGCGCGCGGGATGGTGCAGATTTTCCGTCTCGATAACCCGCTGTTCGGTAAAGGCCTGAAGCTGGCGCAGCGGTTGTGTTATCTCAACGCGATGTTCCACTTTTTGTCCGGTATTCCGCGGCTTATCTTCCTGACTGCGCCGCTGGCTTTCCTGCTGTTGCATGCTTATATCATCTTTGCCCCGGCGCTGATGATCGCCCTGTTCGTACTGCCGCACATGATCCACGCCAGCCTGACTAACTCGAAGATTCAGGGCAAATATCGCCACTCATTCTGGAGTGAAATCTACGAAACGGTGCTGGCCTGGTATATCGCTCCACCTACGCTGGTGGCGCTGATTAACCCGCATAAAGGCAAGTTCAACGTCACCGCCAAAGGGGGACTGGTGGAAGAAGAGTACGTCGACTGGGTTATCTCCCGTCCGTATATATTCCTCGTACTGCTGAATATTGTGGGCGTGCTGGTGGGCATCTGGCGCTATTTCTACGGCCCGGAAAACGAAGTCCTGACCGTGTTCGTCAGCCTGGCGTGGGTGTTCTACAACCTGATTATCCTGGGCGGTGCGGTAGCGGTATCCGTAGAGAGCAAGCAGGTCAGGCGCGCACATCGCGTGGAGATCTCCATGCCAGCGGCGATTGCTCGTGAAGACGGCCATCTCTTCTCCTGTACCGTCCATGACTTCTCCGACGGCGGTTTAGGCATCAAAATCAACGGTGCGGCAAAAGTGCTGGAAGGGCAGAAGGTCAATCTGTTGCTCAAACGTGGTCAGCAGGAGTACGTCTTCCCGACGCAGGTTGCGCGCGTAATGGGTAATGAAGTGGGGCTGCAACTGATGCCGCTCACCAAAAAGCAACATATCGATTTTGTACAGTGCACGTTTGCCCGCGCGGACACGTGGGCGCTCTGGCAGGACAGCTTCCCGGAAGATAAACCACTGGAAAGTCTGCTGGATATTCTGAAGCTGGGGTTCCGTGGCTATCGCCATCTTGCAGAATTTGCTCCGCCGTCAGTGAAAATAATTTTCCGGTCACTTACCTCGCTGGTTTCCTGGGTGGTGTCGTTTATCCCTCGTCGCCCTGAGCGGGATGAAGCGATACAACAGCCGGACCCGGTTATGGCCCAACAATGATGATAATGCGATGAAAAGAAAACTTTCCTGGATATGTGCTGTGGCGGTTGGAATAAGTGCACTGCCCGCTATGATGGCTCACGCGGCACCTGAAGACACGCCTGCGCCGACGGTGCCTGTCGTTGCACAAGCCACCGATCCGGTGGCAACGGCTGCGCCAACGCAAACTGAAAATGTGGTGCCAAATCAGCCTGCTGAGGGGAACACCCTACCGGCTGTGCCTACCGGCGAGCAGGCGATTGGACAGGTGATGCCTGGCGTGCAGGGGGCGAATGCGCCTATCGTGGCGCAGAACACCCCATCGCGTGACGTGAAGCTGACGTTTGCGCAGATTGCTCCTCCTCCGGGCAGCATGGTGCTGCGCGGGATTAACCCAAATGGCGGCGTTGAGTTTGGCATGCGTAGCGACGAAGTGGTGTCGAACGCAATGTTAAACCTGGAATACACACCGTCTCCATCTCTGCTGCCGGTGCAGTCACAGCTCAAGGTTTACCTCAACGACGAACTGATGAGCGTACTGCCGGTGACCAAGGAGCAGTTAGGTAAGAAAACGCTGGCGCAAGTTCCGATTAACCCGCTGTTCATCACCGACTTTAACCGCGTGCGTCTGGAATTTGTGGGCCATTATCGCGACGTATGTGAAAACCCAGCCAGCAGCACGCTGTGGATGGACGTCAGCCGCAGCTCCTCGCTGAACATGACGTATCAAACGCTGGCGGTGAAAAACGATCTCTCTGCGTTCCCGGTACCTTTCTTTGACCCGCGCGACAGCCGCCCGTTAACTCTGCCGGTGGTGTTTGCGGGATCGCCTGATATCACTCAACAGCAGGCGGCGACGATTGTGACCTCCTGGTTCGGTTCTCGTTCCGGCTGGCGCGGACAGAGCTTCCCGGTCCTGTTTGATACGCTCCCGGACCGTAACGCGATTGTGTTTGCGACGAACGACAAGCGCCCTGCATTCTTGCGCGATCATCCGGCGGTTAACGCTCCGACCGTCGAAATGATCGCCCATCCGGACAAGCCGTACGTGAAGCTGCTGGTGGTATTTGGTCGTGACGACAACGATCTGGTGCAGGCGGCGAAAGGCATTGCCCAGGGCAACGTTCTGTTCCGTGGAAGTCGCGTCACTATCGACGACGTGAAGCCGCTGTTAGCGCGTAAACCGTACGATGCGCCGAACTGGATCCGTACCGATCGGGCGGTGACCTTTGGTGAGCTGAAAACCTATGAAGAACAGTTACAGTCAACGGGTCTTGAGCCCTCTGCTATCAACGTCGCGCTTAACCTGCCGCCGGATCTGTATCTGCTGCGCAGTACCGGGATTGATATCAATCTGAATTATCGCTACACCGCGCCGCCAACGAAAGACAGCTCGCGGATGGATATCAGCCTGAACAATCAGTTCCTGCAATCTTTCCCGCTAACCAGCAGTCAGGACACCAACAAACTGCTGCTGCGTCTGCCGGTATTGCAGGGGTTGCTGGACGGTAAAACCGATGTCTCCATTCCGGCGTTGAAGCTGGGTGCGGTCAATCAGCTGCGTTTTGATTTCCAGTACATGAACCCCATGCCGGGCGGTTCGATGGATAACTGCATCACCTTCCAGCCGGTGCAGAATCACGTGGTTATCGGTGACGATTCGACTATCGACTTCTCGAAGTACTATCACTTTATTGCCCTACCGGACCTGCGTGCGTTTGCCAACGCCAGCTTCCCGTTCAGCCGTATGGCCGATCTGTCAGAATCGATTGTCGTCATGCCTAAAACGCCAACCGAAGGCCAGATAACGACGCTGCTCGATGCCATGGCCGCCGTGGGGGCGCAAACCGGTCTGCCGGCCATCAACGTGACGTTAACGGATGATGGCAGTCAGATTCAGGGTAAAGACGCGGATATCATGGTTATCGGGAACATCCCGGATAAGCTGAAAGATGACAAGCGTATCGATTTGCTGGTGCAGGCGACGCAGTCCTGGGTGAACATGCCGCTGCGTCAAACCACCTTCCCGAGCATTATGCCGGACAAGGCCGACCGTGAGGCCAACGTCAAAACCAACATCACCTCTCAAGGCCCGATGGCGGCGATTGTCGGCTTCCAGTCTCCATACAACGATCAGCGCAGCGTCATCGCCCTGCTGGCAGACAGTCCGCGCGGCTATGAACTGCTGAACAATGCGATGAATGACAGCGGTAAGCGCGCTGCCATGTTTGGTTCCGTCTCGGTTATCCGCGAGTCAGGCGTTAATAGCCTGCGCGTAGGCGATGTTTATTACGTTGGGCACCTGCCGTGGTTCGAGCGCGTATGGTATGCGCTATCTAACCATCCGGTACTGCTGGCGGTCTTTGCGGCGATAAGCGTCGTGTTGCTGGCGTGGGTTATGTGGCGTCTGCTGCGAATTATCAGCCGCCGTCGTCTTCATTCGGATCATGAGTAACGGGTGATGAAAGCGTTTCGCTGGTGTGTCATGGCGGTGGTTCTCCTCGCGGCGGCGAATGGTCGTGCCGCCTGTCACTGGCCTGCCTGGGACCAGTTTAAAAAAGCCTATATCAGCGAAGGTGGGCGGGTTATTGATCCCAGCGACGCGCGTAAAATCAGTACCTCGGAAGGGCAAAGCTATGCGCTGTTCTTTGCCCTTGCCGCGAACGATCGCCAGACATTTGATTTACTGCTGGGCTGGACGCAGGACAACCTTGCCGAGGGCGATCTCCGTCAGCATCTGCCCGCGTGGTTATGGGGGCAGAAAGGTGCAGACGCCTGGTCGGTCATTGATACCAATTCGGCATCGGACGGGGATGTCTGGATTGCCTGGTCGTTGCTTGAGGCGGGGCGGTTGTGGAAGGTGTCGCGCTATACCGAAATTGGAAAAGCGCTGCTCAAACGTATTGCCCGCGAAGAAGTGGTTAACGTGCCGGGTCTGGGTCTGATGCTCCTGCCCGGAAAAGTGGGCTTTGCTGAGGAAAAAGCGTGGCGCTTTAATCCAAGCTATTTACCGCCGCAGTTAGCGAACTATTTTACCCGCTTTGGTTTACCGTGGACCACCCTTCGCGAGACCAACCTGCGGTTGCTGTTGGAAACCGCGCCAAAAGGGTTTTCACCCAACTGGGTGCAGTATCAACAAAATAAGGGCTGGCAACTGAAGCCAGAAAAGCCACTTGTCGGCAGTTACGATGCTATTCGCGTGTATCTCTGGACGGGCATGTTGCACGACCGCGATCCGCAAAAAGCACGACTGTTGGCACGTTTTAAACCGATGGCGACGATCACAACAACAAAGGGTGTCCCGCCGGAGAAGGTTGATGTCGCGAGCGGTAAACGCACGGGAAATGGCCCGGTTGGTTTCTCCGCTTCACTGCTGCCGTTTTTACAAGACCGCGATGCACAAGCGGTACAACGCCAGCGTGTCGCTGACCATTTCCCCGGTGATGACGCCTACTACAGCTACGTTCTGACCCTCTTCGGACAAGGATGGGATCAGCATCGTTTTCGCTTCACCGCAAAGGGTGAATTACACCCTGACTGGGGCCAGGAATGCGCAACTTCTCATTAAGTTTACTCAGTTTATCGCTCGGTCTAACGCTGATGCCGTTAGCGCAGGCCGCAAATTCCCCCCAGCAGCAACAGCTCCTGGAGCAGGTACGGTTGGGGGAGTCGACGCATCGCGAAGATCTGGTTCGCCAGTCGCTCTACCGCCTTGAGCTTATCGACCCGAACAATCCGGATGTGATTGCCGCACGTTTCCGCTACCTGCTTCGTCAGGGCGATAACGCGGGTGCGCAGAAAGAACTGGACCGGCTCAAGGGCATCGCCCCGACTTCCCGCACCTATAAGTCGTCACTCAATTCGATGCTGCTCTCGACGCCGGACGGGCGTCAGGCGTTGCAACAGGCACGCCTGCTGGCCACGACAGGCCACACGCAAGAAGCCATTGATGCCTACGAAAAGCTGTTTAGCGGAAACCCGCCGGGCGGCGATCTGGCGACAGAATACTGGACGGTAGTGGCTAAAAATCCGGCTCGCCGTAACGAGGCGATTACCCAACTTAAAACGATTAATGCCAGTAGCCCCGGCGATACGCAGCTGCAAAATTCGCTGGCGCAACTGCTTTTCCAGGCCGGGCGTCGCGACGAAGGTTTTGCGGTACTCCAGCAGATGGCAAAATCTAACGCCGGGCGCGATGCCGCTTCAGATATCTGGTATCAGCAAATTAAGGATATTCCTGCCAGTGCCGCCAGCGTGAAGGCGTTGCAGGATTATTTGCAGGTATTCAGCGCGGGCGACAATGTTGATACCGCGCGCGCGCAGCTTGATGCGCAGCAAAAACAGCTCGCCGATCCGGCATTTCGCGCTAAAGCGGAAGGTCTAGCCGCCGTGGAAGCGGGACAGGGCGGTAAAGCCGTGGCAGAACTGCAACAGGCCGTTAGCGCCAACCATGCCGACAGCGAAGCCGTGGGCGCGCTGGGGCAGGCTTATTCTCAACGCGGCGATCGCGCTCGCGCGGTGACTCAGTTTGAGAAGGCGATCGCCCTCGATCCGCAGAGTGATAACCGTGGAAAATGGGATAGCCTGTTAAAAGTGAATCGCTACTGGCTGCTGATCCAGCAGGGTGATAAGGCGCTCAAGGCCAATAACGTGGCTCAGGCGGAACGTTATTATCAGCAGGCGCGCAACATCGACAACACCGATAGCTACGCGGTACTGGGATTAGGTGACGCTGCCGTCGCGCGAAAAGACAACGCAGCAGCTGAGCGCTTCTATCGTCAGGCCCTGCGTATGGATAGCGGCAACAGCAACGCGGTGCGCGGGCTTGCCAATATTTATCGTGCCGAATCGCCGGAAAAAGCCGAACAATTTATTCAGTCGCTCTCTTCCAGCCAGCGGCGCAGCATTGATGATATTCAGCGCAGTCTGGACAACGATAAGCTGGCCCAGCAGGCAGAACAATTTGAAAATCAGGGCAGCTATGCTCAGGCAGCAGAAATCCAGCGTCGCCGTCTGGCACTCGATCCAGGCAGCGTGTGGATAACCTATCGTCTGGCGCGCGATCTCGACAGCGCGGGGCAACGCAGCCAGGCGGATACGCTAATGAGCCAGCTAGCGAGCCAAAAGCCTGGCGATCCTGAACAGGTTTACGCCTACGGGTTATATCTTTCTGGCAACGATCGGGATCGTGCCGCCCTGGCGCATCTGAATACATTGCCTCGCGACAAGTGGAACGGCAATATTCAGGAGCTGGCCGACCGGCTACAAAGTAATCAGGTGCTCGAAACCGCTAATCGTCTGCGCGATAGTGGCAAGGAGCGGGACGCCGAAGCGCTCTTGCGTCAGCAACCTGCCTCCACGCGTATCGAATTGACCCTCGCCGATTGGGCGCAACAGCGGGGCGATCGCGCCACGGCGAAAGCGGCCTACGGGACGGTCCTGCAACGTGAACCGCAAAATACGGATGCCATTCTCGGCCTGACTGAAGTGTTTATTGCCGAAGGTGACAAAAACGCCGCGCGCGCGCAATTGGCGACACTGCCCGCCGGGCAGAACGGCGAGCCGCCATCGGTCAATATGCAACGCCGCGTTGCGCTTGCCCAGGCTGAACTGGGTGATACTGCCGCTGCGCAACAGACGTTTAGCAAGCTGGTGCCGCAGGCAAAATCGCAGCCGCCGTCAATGGACAGTGCGTTGGTGTTGCGTGATGCCGCCCGCTTTCAGGCCAATAACGGCCAGCCCCAGCAGGCGCTGGAAACCTATAAAGATGCGATGGTCGCCTCTGGCGTCACGACGTCTCGCCCGGAAGATAACGACAGCTTTACCCGGCTGACGCGTAACGATGAAAAAGATGACTGGCTGAAGCGCGGTGTTCGAAGCGACGCGGGCGATCTGTATCAGCAGCAGGATCTTAACGTCACGCTACAGCATGACTTCTGGGGCTCCAGCGGTACGGGCGGATATTCCGATTTAAAAGCGCATACCACGATGCTGCAAGTGGATGCGCCCCTGTCAGATGGCCGAATGTTCTTCAGAAGCGATATGGTGAACATGGATGCCGGTTCATTTGCTACGAAGAATGGTCAGTACGATCCCAGTTGGGGAACCTGTTCTGCGACGCCTTGTCGCGGCAACACCAGCCAGAAACAAAACGGCGCGAGCGTGGCCGTGGGTTGGCAGAACAAAACCTGGATGATGGATATCGGCACAACGCCGATGGGCTTTGACGTGGTGGATGTCGTGGGTGGCCTGAGCTACAGCAACGATCTGGGGCCGATTGGTTATACCCTGAATGCTCATCGTCGCCCGATTTCCAGCTCGATGCTGGCGTTTGCCGGACAAAAAGATCCCAACACCAATACCACCTGGGGCGGCGTGCGCGCCACGGGCGGCGGCGTGAGCGTGAGTTACGATAAAGGCGAAGCCAACGGTATTTGGTCGAGCCTGAATATGGACGCGCTGGAAGGCAAAAACGTTGAGGATAACTGGCGTATCCGCTGGATGACCGGCTATTACTACAAGCTCATTAATCAAAACAACGAGCGCCTGACGGTTGGCCTCTCAAATATGATCTGGCATTACGATAAAGATTTGAGCGGCTATACGCTGGGACAGGGCGGTTATTACAGCCCACAAGAGTACGTCTCCTTTGCGGTTCCGGTGACCTGGCGTAAACGTACTGAGAACTGGTCCTGGGAGTTGGGCGGTTCTGTCTCCTGGTCACATTCAAAAACTAAAGATGGATTGCGTTATCCGATCCAGAGTCTTATCCCAACGGATGAGCCTGGGCGTTATTCGGACCGAGGCGAACCAGAAGAAGGTAGCAGTTCTTCCGGTACCGGTTATACCGCGCGGGCGATTATTGAGCGTCGCGTGACGTCGAACTGGTTTGTGGGTGTGGGCGTCGATATTCAGGAGGCAAAGGACTATACCCCGAGCCATGCGTTGCTTTATGTTCGCTACTCCGCAGCGGGCTGGCAGGGAGATATGGACCTGCCACCACAGCCACTGACCCCTTATGCGGACTGGTAAAGGGAATTATCCTTAATCGAATTGTTAGTCTCTCTTAAATTCGTCGCAATCGGGTATACTCTGGCGGCATTAGGGTAACGTTTTGTTACCCTACGCTTTGGGTTTTGTGGAGAGTCAAATTGCGCGTCAGCCGTTCTTTAACTATCAAACAAATGGCGATGGTGTCTGCCGTCACTATGGTGTTTGTATTCATTTTCTGCGTCATTTTGCTGTTTCATTCCGTACAGCAGAATCGCTACAACACGGCTTCGCAACTGGAAAGCATCGCCCGTGCGGTCCGTGGACCGCTCTCTTCCGCCATTCTTAAAGGGGATATCCCCGAAGCAGAAACCATCCTGCAGCGCATTCAGCCTGCCGGGATCGTCAGCCGCGCGGATGTGGTCCTGCCGAACCAGTTTCAGGCGCTACGGATGAGCTTTATCCCCGAGCGTCCGGTTCCGATGATGATCATGCGGCTGTTTGAGCTGCCGGTACAAATTTCATTACCGCTCTATTCACTTGAGCGTCCAGCGAATCCCCAGCCTTTAGCTTATCTGGTGTTGCAGGCGGATTCGTACCGTATGCATAAGTTCGTCGTCAGCTGGATATCAACGTTAGTAACCACTTACTTACTTTTGACGCTCATTTTGACTGTGGCCCTGACCTGGTGTATCAACCGCCTGATTGTTCATCCGCTGCGTAAAATTGCCCGCGAGCTGAATAATCTTTCCCCACAGGAACAGGTGGGTCACCAGCTAACGCTGCCGCGCCTGCATCATGACGATGAAATCGGCATGCTGGTTCGAAGCTACAACATGAATCAGCAACGGCTACTGCGCCACCATGATGAGCTGAACAGCAACGCCACCCGTTTCCCGGTTTCCGAGCTGCCAAATAAAGCCTTCCTGATGGCCCTGCTCGAACAAACCGTCGCGCGACAGCAGACCACCGCACTGATGGTCGTGGCCTGTGAAACCCTTCAGGATACCGCTGGTGTGTTAAAAGAGAGCCAGCGTGAAATACTGCTGCTAACGCTGGTGGAGAAAATCAAATCGGTGCTGGCACCGCGGATGGTGCTGACTCAGGTAAGCGGGTATGACTTTGTGATTCTGGCACAAGGTGTGAAAGAGCCGTGGCATGCCATTACGTTAGGTCAGCAAGTGCTCACTGTCATTAACGAGCGGCTGCCTGTTCAGGGAATTCAGCTGCGCCCGAGCGCCAGCATTGGTCTTGTCATGTATTACGGCGATCTCACGGCTGAACAGCTTTACCGTCGCGCCTTCTCGGCGGCCTTTACCGCGCGCCGCAAAGGTAAAAATCAAATTCAGTTCTTCGAACCCGAGCAGATGGAAAAGGCGCAACAGCGTCTGACCGAAGAGAGCGATATTCTGACCGCGCTCGATAACAACCAGTTTGCTATTTGGTTACAGCCGCAGGTCAACCTGGTCACTGGCGAAGTGAAAAGTGCCGAGGCGCTGCTGCGTGTGCAGCAGGCGGATGGCTCGTGGGAACTGCCAGAGGGGCTTATCGAACGCATTGAATCCTGTGGCCTGATAATCACTATCGGTCATTGGGTACTGGAGGAGTCCTGTCGCCAGCTCGCCGCCTGGCAGGAGCGCGGTATCGATATGCCGCTGTCGGTGAACCTCTCTGCGTTACAGCTAATGCATCCAACCATGGTCTCTGAGATGCTGGAGCTGATTAATCGCTACCGAATCAAGCCTGACACGCTCATTCTTGAAGTGACGGAAAGCCGCCGTATTGACGACCCTAACGAAGCCGTCGCCATTTTAAAACCGCTGCGCAATGCGGGTATTCGCATCGCGCTGGATGATTTTGGTATGGGTTACGCCGGACTACGCCAGCTTCAACACATGAAAACGCTGCCGGTTGACGTGCTGAAAATCGACAAAACCTTTGTGGATGGGCTGCCGGATGACAGCAGCATGGTTCAGGCCATTATTCAGATGGCGCGCAGCCTCGATCTGCATGTGATCGCTGAAGGGGTAGAAACCGAAGCCCAACGAGCCTGGCTGGCAGAAGCGGGCGTTGAGAGTGGTCAGGGATTCCTGTTTGCTCGCGCGGTACCCGCTGATGTTTTCGAAAAACGTTATCTCAGCGGCGAAATTTCTCCCGCAAAAAGCTAACTTTGTTGCTGGCTTGTTCGAGTCAGCTCAAAGTTTTTAACATTTATGTTTCAATATTGATGTAAGTTCATTTCTGTCATGTTTTACGGGTGTTATTTTAAAGCCGCAGGTGAGTCGTACCCATAAAGAACCTGTGGTTTTTCTTCCTAAGGACACCCTATGAAAACCTCTCTCTTTAAAAGCCTTTATTTTCAGGTCCTGACAGCGATTGCCATTGGTATTTTACTTGGCCATTTCTATCCTGAACTGGGCGCACAAATGAAACCGTTTGGCGACGCGTTTGTTAAGCTGATTAAAATGATCATCGCGCCCGTCATCTTCTGTACGGTGGTGACCGGTATCGCTGGCATGGAAAGCATGAAGGCGGTCGGTCGTACCGGTGCGGTTGCACTGTTGTACTTTGAAGTCGTCAGTACGATCGCGCTCATTATTGGCCTGATCATTGTTAACGTGGTGCAACCTGGCGCGGGGATGAACGTTGATCCATCCACGCTGGATGCGAAAGCGGTCGCCGTCTATGCTGAGCAAGCAAAAGACCAGGGTATCGTTGCCTTCCTGCTGGATGTCATCCCCGGTAGCGTGATTGGCGCCTTTGCCAGTGGCAATATCTTGCAGGTATTGATGTTTGCTGTGCTGTTTGGTTTTGCGCTGCATCGTCTGGGCAGCAAAGGTCAGCTGATTTTCAACGTCATTGAAAGTTTCTCCCAGGTGATTTTCGGCATCATCAACATGATCATGCGTCTGGCACCTATTGGCGCCTTTGGGGCAATGGCGTTTACCATCGGTAAATATGGCGTGGGCTCGCTCATCCAGCTCGGCCAGCTGATTATCTGTTTCTACCTCACCTGTATTCTGTTTGTGGTCGTCGTGCTGGGCACCATCGCGCGAGCTGCAGGCTTTAGCATTTTCAAATTCATCCGTTACATCCGTGAAGAGCTGCTGATTGTGTTGGGGACCTCGTCTTCGGAGTCGGTGCTGCCGCGTATGCTCGATAAAATGGAGAAGCTCGGCTGCCGTAAATCGGTCGTGGGGTTAGTGATTCCGACCGGCTACTCCTTTAACCTCGACGGCACGTCTATTTACCTGACGATGGCTGCGGTGTTTATCGCGCAGGCAACGAACAGTCAGATGGATATTTTCCACCAGATAACCCTGCTGATCGTTTTACTGCTGTCATCGAAAGGTGCGGCGGGCGTCACGGGAAGTGGCTTTATCGTGCTGGCGGCTACGCTTTCTGCGGTTGGACATCTGCCGGTGGCGGGTCTGGCGCTGATACTGGGGATTGACCGCTTTATGTCCGAGGCGCGTGCGTTGACTAACCTGGTCGGCAATGGCGTGGCGACCGTTGTGGTCGCAAAATGGGTGAAACAGCTGGATCACAAAAAGCTCGATGACACGCTAAATAATCGTGTGTCCGATAGCAAAACCCACGATTTATCCTCTTAAAATCCGTTCTAATGCCCGCTTACCCTTGTCGGGGGGCGGGCTCCTGCGCATAATAACTACTCATACCTGTCATAATTCGACAAGATTTTTTTCGGGTATATTTCACTTCTTGCCGTGACGTTTTGCTGTACACGCGGTCTAATCGAAGTGTTTTAAAACGTCATCTTCAGAGTGTTCAACGCAATAAGACACTCTTTTTAACCAGGAATGTTGATCAGGGGTTTACATGCAGGGCACAAAAATTCGACTTTTAACCGGCGGTTTGCTGATGATGGCAGCAGCCAGTTATGTGCAGGCAGAAGCGCTCCAGCCCGACCCGGCCTGGCAACAGGGGACATTGGCAAATGGTTTTCAGTGGCAAGTCTTAGCCACACCGCAGCGTCCCAGCGATCGTATTGAAATCCGCCTTTCTGTGAATACCGGTTCGTTAACCGAGAGCACACAACAGAGCGGGTTAAGTCATTTTATTCCTCGACTGGCGCTGACCCAGAGCGGCAGTTTGCAAGCAGTACAGGTGCGTTCATTGTGGCAGCAGGGCATCGACCCTAAACGTCCACTTCCGCCTGCGGTCGTCTCCTACGACTACACCATGTTTAATCTGAGCCTGCCGAATAACCGTAACGATCTGCTAAAAGAAGCATTAACCTGGCTTGGCGATACGACAGGCAAAGTCTCCATTACCCCAGAAACGGTTAACTACGCCCTTAGCAACAGCGACATGGTAGCCACCTGGCCGACGGATACGAAAGATGGCTGGTGGCGTTATCGCCTTAAAGGCTCAACGCTTCTGGGCCACGATCCCGCTGAGCCGTTAAAACAGCCGGTTGATATCGAGCAGGTCAAATCGTTCTACCAGAAATGGTACACCCCGGATGCCCTGACGCTGATCGTGGTGGGTAACGTCGATAGCCGCTCTGTCATTGAACAAATTAGTAAAACGTTTGGTGAACTGAAAGGTAAGCGCGAAGTTCCTGCGCCGGTTCCCACGCTGTCTCCGCTGCGCGCTGAACCGGTCAGTATCATGACCGATACGGTGCGTCAGGATCGGCTGGCATTAATGTGGGATACCGCCTGGCAGCCCATTCGTGAGTCTGCCGCGCTGCTGCGCTACTGGCGTGCAGATTTAGCGCGTGAAGCGCTGTTCTGGCATGTTCAGCAAACGCTGAGCAAAAACAACGCTAAAGACATCGGGATTGGCTTCGACTGCCGCGTGCTGTTCCAGCGCGCGCAATGTGCCATCAACGTAGAATCACCCAACGATAAGCTGAACGCTAATTTAGGCGTTGTGGCGAAAGAGCTGGCGAAAGTGCGTAAAGACGGTCTGGCCGAAGAAGAGTTTAACGCACTGGTTGCGCAGAAAAATCTTGAGCTGCAAAAACTGTTTGCGACCTACGCGCGTACCGACACTGACTTGCTGATCAGCCAGCGTATTCGCTCGCTACAAAATCAGGTCGTGGATATTGCACCGGAGCAGTACCAGAAGTTGCGTCAGAATTTCCTGAACAGTTTGACCGTTGACATGATTAATCAGGATTTACGTCAGCAACTGTCTCAGGACATGGCGTTGGTTCTGCTACAGCCGAAAGGCGAGCCGGAATTCAATATGAAAGACCTGCAAGCGACCTGGGACAGTATTATGACGCCAGTATCGCAAGCAGCGGCACAGCCAGCGACGGATGATTTACATCAGGATGCGACGGATATTCCGCAAGCTCAGTAAATGACATAAAAAAAACCGGTGGCAGAAGCCACCGGTTTTATTCGTCAATGAGCGGGCGTGAACGCCACAGTCGCTGGCAAGCGGTTATCAGGTAATGACCATCGGCCAGTCAGGAGGCGTATGGCTCATCGCTTCTACCATCACCACTTTGACGTTTTCCCAGATAGTCACGATATCTCCCACCGTGATACCCAGCAAACCCGTCGCAAACCAGCATGCTGCGCCAACACCGAGCAGGGTGCTGATCACCGCAAGCCCAGCATAGTCAGACTTGCGTAATTGAATATTTAACGTGCTGGCTAAGAACATCATAACTGCACTCAACAATGGCCAGCGCAAAAGAACCATGCTGGTGGTAATGGTCGCCATAGAACCGATCCTCGAAATCAAATAACAACAATGAAACATTGTTTCGTGTTACACAATATTTGTGAACTATATCACATTTGCTCTTTTATTCGCCAGACTTGTTGCCGTAGAAATGTGCTCTTTCTACCTTTTTTCAGGCGCAGGATGTGGATTGCAGAATATATCTTTGCAGGCTAATAGATGACTTGAACGTTTCTTTATATAAAATTCATCGGGATAGGTGAAATCGATACCGTTAGCGGCTCTCTGTACAATATTTACAGTATTAATACTATGGATTATGCTTGAACGGACAATTAAATATACGCGCAGTTAATAACTCAGGCCTTTGAATTTATTATTTTTTATTAGTCTTTGTCATTTATTTTTCACACATGCATGCTCTTTTTGTACATAAATATGCGATGTCAGGAAAATATTCGCCGTTAATTTCTATTCGAGTTCTGAGCTATTCGTTGCGTCCGGTTTTTATCATTCAATGGCCTGCGAATAAAAATGATGAAAGTAACACGCCGCGAAATTGTTAATGACAGCATGCAGGCTTTGCATGCTTTAGCAAAACTGATGCCGCTACTGACATCGCAGAATTCATTGTCTGAGATGCTGGACACCATCAACCGTTCGTTGGGCTCAACGCTCGCGTGGGTCAGCGTTGATGATGATGCGGGTTTGCCGCGCATCATCTGTGCCGGGGAGGTTGCCTGTCATTCTTACGACGTCACCGAATTTCTGGCCAGTACCGTAATGCAGCGCCATCATCGTTCATGGCGCGCCATCTACTGGAAAGAAAAGGTTGGCAGAGCGTTATTTGCGCCCCAGCACCCCAGCTATGAGCAACTACAAAGCGGTGTTTTATGTAAGCTCACTTCCCGTGACGGGCGCTGCGGCGGCTATTTCTTTCTCGCCTTTTCACAGCGCTTATTGACCTTGCCGATTCTAAAAAACATCGTCGTGGTGTTGGTGGAGAAGCTAAAAGATTACTTCGCAGAAATGATCTCCCGAGAGCGAACGGCTCATGAGATGCAACGCGTGGTGACTCAGTACAAAACCTTGTTCGAACGCGCCCCAGTGTTGATGAATTCCTTTGATCGACTCAATCGTTGCGTACTCTGGAATGCTGAATGCGAAAAAGTGTTCGGCTGGAATATGACGGAAATTAATCAGTATGCCGATCCGCTGGCACTGTTTTATCCCGACCCTGAAGACCGACGGCGGGTGCGTGATTCAATTCATTTATCCCCGCTTAAAGATATGTATGAATGGCGTCCGCTGCGAAAAGATGGCACACAGCTCACCGTTTTGTGGTCGAACATTCTGTTGCCGGATGGCTCTGTTCTGAATATTGGCCTTGATATCACCGAGCGCAAGAAAGCGGAACAACAGTTGACGTTGAAAGCCACCATGGATGACCTGACCGGATGCTTCAATCGCTCTGCGATTTTGCAGCAGCTAAAAGCGACGCTGGAGAAGCACCAGCGGAAAGAGGCTAACAGCCAATTTTGTGTGCTCATGTTTGATTTGGATTACTTCAAGCAGATTAATGATGAGTGGGGGCATCAGGTGGGAGATACGGCGTTAATTCATTTCTGCGATCGTATTCGTGAGTTAAGCCCCATCAATTCCGCACTGGGCCGGGTTGGCGGCGAAGAATTTTTACTGCTGTTATCACATGCAGACGGTGAGGCGGCGATGGCGCTGTCGACCAATTTGCGTCGAGCGCTGTTTACCCGCCCGTTACTTGTGGGGGATAAAACGCTAATGCTTTCCTTTAGTGCGGGCGTGGTGGAAGTCAGCCACGGCCAGCGTGATACCTCTACATTGCTTACGCGGGCGGATAAAGCGTTATATGACGCAAAGCGTAGCGGAAGAGGAAAAACGGTTATCTCTGTTGATTATTTATAAATCACTCGCCAGGAGTCAATACCGTCAAATAGTATGAAAATTCATGATCCTGTTGCGAATTTTTCATGCTGTTGTAAGTTTGGCTTAATCAATGATCCTCTGTTGTGTTAACTTAAAACCCATCGGTTAGACTGGATAAATATTTTCCTTAATAAAAACGGGACGCATACTTTTAGTTTGAGTTACGGACAAATATTATCGGCATAACTCACTTTGTAAATTTTAATACTAAAAGTCAGTTGCTAACTTCGCATGATTCATGCAACGTAATCACCTGTTTATCAAAGCATCCGGCCTTCATTACTACAGGCACACAAAATGCAGGGATATGGGGCGGAAATGAATCGTAGCGCGCAGCGCAAGATGCTGAGGGTCGTAGGGATCATCATGGTAGTTATGCTGCCGGTGATGCTTGCGCTATGGTTTGCCCAATTACGCGCGGTCACCGAAACCAGCAGTCAGCTCCGAACCTTTGCGCAACTCGCTTTAGATAAAACTGAACTCGTTATTGAACAAGTTGATTTAGCTCGCAACGCCGCAGAAAAATATCAAGGCGAACGTTGTACTCCCGAACATCGGCAATATATGTTGAACGTGGTTCGTGGTCGCCTCTATGTGGCTGATTTAATATATGCAGACGGTCAACGATTTCTTTGTTCCACGGTTTCAACCCCCGACCAACCCTATTTGATCCCAACCCCAAATTACACCCGCAAGCCTGACGTTTCTATCTATTATTTCCGCGATACGCCGTTTTTCGCTGGTTATAAAATGACATATATGCAGCGCAGGAATTATGTAGTAGTGGTCAATCCACTTTCCTACAGTGAAGTCATGTCGACCGATCATTCTCTGGTCTGGGGTGTATATGACACGGTGACGAATGCCTTTTTTTCCGTTAGTCCCCAGGCCGATATTTCTTTATTACATTCATTGTTAGGAAATGCAGAACACGCATTTCAAAGCAATGGTCGATTTTACACCAGCGTCAATTCAACCAAGCGGCCTATTGCCGCCATCGTCTCTACTTCGAATACGCGCTTTTATGACGTTCTATATCATCAGGCAACGCTGACGCTGCCGCTGGGGATGATTTGCAGCATTATTATCTTGCTGGTGTGGTCGCGAACCCATCGTGAGTTTAATTCCCCAGGGCGTTTATTGCACCGGGCACTTAATAAGCGGCAGCTGTGTGTGCACTATCAGCCCATTATCGATATTAAAAATAACCGCTGCGTGGGTGCCGAAGCGTTACTGCGATGGCCAGGGTTTAATGGGCCAGTGATGAGCCCAGTCGAGTTTATCCCGTTGGCCGAAAAAGAGGGGATGATTGAGCGTATTACCGATTACGTCGTCGAAGAAGTCTTCAACGATCTGGGCCATTTTCTGGGGGCTAATCCGCATCTTTATATCTCGATTAACCTGTCGGCCTCTGATTTCCACTCCTCGCGCCTGATTGCTCTTATCTCGGATAAAGCCCGCTATTACTCGGTTCGCGCGCAACAGATCAAAATTGAAGTCACGGAACGCGGGTTTATTGACGTGCCAAAAACGACACCTGTGATTCAGGCCTTCCGTCAGGCGGGTTACGAAGTTGCGATCGACGATTTTGGTACAGGGTATTCCAACCTGCACAACCTCTACTCGTTGAACGTGGATATCCTGAAAATCGACAAATCGTTTATCGATACGCTAACCACAAACAGCACGAGCCACCTGATTGCTGAGCACATCATTGAGATGGCGCAAAGCTTGCGCCTGAAAACCATCGCGGAAGGGGTGGAAACGGCGGAACAGGTGACGTGGCTACTGAAGCGTGGCGTCCAGTACTGTCAGGGATGGCATTTTGCGAAGGCCATGCCGCCGCAGGAATTTATGACCTGGCAGCAGCACCCTGTTCACGGTCTGGCTCCGCGCACCCGTTAGTTTAACTGGTGGCGGTAATCGCTGGGTGTGCGATCAAACTCGCGGCGGAAGACCCGTGAGAAGGTTTGTTGCGACACATATCCGAGATCCATCGCGATATCAAAAATCGGACGTTGCGTGCTACGCAGCGCCTGCGCGGCCAGCAATAAACGGCGCTGGCGGATGTAATCGCCCAACGTCTGATGCATAACGGCACGGAACATTCGTTGCAGGTACCATTTCGAATAGCCCGACTTTTTAGCGACTACGTCGATGTTTAACGGTTGGTCGATATGCTCATCCATCCATTCAATCAGTGTCTGAATAATTTGCTGATGCGACATAAGGTTGCCCCTCTTTAAATATCACTTTCTCAGTTGATTCGTCGTTTTCTCTGTGGGCGAGTATAATTCCTCAAGTTAACTTGAGGTAAAGAGGTTTTATGGAAAAGAGATTGCCGAGAATTAAAGCGCTATTAACCCCAGGTGAAGTCGCAAAGCGTAGCGGTGTGGCGGTATCCGCGCTGCATTTCTATGAAAGCAAAGGGTTAATTAAAAGTATCCGCAATACGGGCAATCAGCGCCGCTATACGCGTGATGTGCTGCGCTATGTGGCGATTATCAAAATTGCCCAACGCATTGGGATCCCGCTGGCGACGATCAGTGATGCGTTCGGGGTGCTACCTGAAGGACACTCACTGAGTGCCAAAGAGTGGAGAGAGCTCTCTTCGCAATGGCGTGAGGAGCTGGACAGGCGCATTCATACGCTCGTGGCACTGCGTGACGAACTGGACGGGTGCATCGGTTGCGGGTGTCTGTCTCGTAGCGATTGTCCGTTGCGAAACCCTGGCGATAAGTTGGGCGAGTTAGGCACCGGCGCGCGTCTGCTGGAAGAGGATTAAAAAAACTAAAGCGCCACACGAGGGCGCTTTAGTTTATTCCCGGTCTTTGTCTTTCTCTCTATCCCGCTGGTTCACGGGAGGGTTTCCCCCGACATCAGCACCCCTCATGTCGAGAAAGTTGGGGAGGTTCCGGTTTGTGCTGACACTTTAATTCTATGTCTAACCCCTGTTTTCGCCAGTCATTACGTTCACTATTTAGCCAAAATTTTTTCGCGGAGTTGTGCAATTTTCTATAGTTAGTGGGTATGTCTTACAGGAGAAAGCCATGTTAACGGTCCACCATCTTAATCAGTCTCGCTCCCAACGCGTGATTTGGGCGCTCGAAGAACTGTCCTTGCCGTACCAGATTGTGCGCTACCAGCGCGAAAAGACCATGATGGCTCCCCCATCACTGAAGAAAGTACACCCGCTGGGCAAATCACCGGTTGTTGAAGACAATGGCCTCATCCTCGCTGAATCAGGTGCGATTCTGGAGTATTTACAGGAAACCTACGATTCTGAATCGCATCTTAAACCCCAGGATGCCGCGCAGAAAATCCAGTACCGTTTTTGGCTGCATTACGCCGAAGGATCGCTAATGCCGCTGATGTTAATGAAGCTGATTTTCGCCAGTCTCGGAAAGCCGCCGGTTCCCTTCGGACTTCGGACGCTGGGCAAAGTGTTGGGGCAAGGTGTGCAAAAAGCCTGGCTGAATCCTCAACTCGAAACGCATGCGCGATATCTTGAATCTCATCTCAGCGAAAATAGCTGGTTTGCGGGCCAGCATCTCAGCATGGCGGATATTCAGATGAGTTTTCCGGTATTCGCGCTACTGGCGCGAGGAGGGATCGACAATCTTCCGCATCTGCATGCCTGGAAGAAAAAGGTCGAAATGCGTCCGGCATGGCAGCGTGCAATCCAGCAAGGTGGCCCGTTTGAAATCCCCGGGTAAGCGCAAATTGTTATCAAATTGCGCATCAACGATAACGTTTGCGCATCCTCTGGTTAATTCTTCATCATTGCAGGGGAATATTAACGAAAAACGGCAAAGTTAACTTGAAAAGGCCGTGGATGAGGCTAGATAATCGTTTGCCTTAACTTCACTACCCGTTTTGTCAACGCGGAGCTAAACGTTTGCTTTTTTTGCGACGCCCCTTTTTTGTCGCAAACGCAGCACAAGGATATGACGTTTCGCTGGCAGTGGAATGTCCACCACGTTGACAAACGAACGATAAAAACTCTCAGGGGATGTTTTCTATGTCTACGCCTTCAGCGCGTAATGGCGGTTCACTCGACGCCATGTTTAAAATTTCTGCTCGCGGTAGCACCGTACGTCAGGAAGTTGTCGCCGGTCTTACTACGTTTCTGGCGATGGTGTATTCCGTTATTGTCGTACCAGGCATGTTGGGCAAAGCGGGCTTCCCGCCTGCGGCAGTGTTTGTGGCGACCTGTCTGGTTGCGGGCGTGGGTTCCATTGTGATGGGCCTGTGGGCGAATCTGCCGCTGGCTATTGGCTGCGCCATCTCTCTGACGGCGTTCACCGCATTTAGTCTGGTATTGGGCCAGCATATCAGCGTGCCGGTTGCGCTGGGTGCCGTGTTCCTGATGGGGGTTCTGTTCACCATTATCTCTGCGACCGGCATTCGTAGCTGGATCTTGCGTAACCTGCCGCAGGGCGTGGCGCACGGTACGGGCATCGGTATTGGCCTGTTCCTGCTGCTGATTGCCGCAAACGGCGTGGGTCTGGTGGTCAAGAACCCGCTGGACGGTCTGCCGGTTGCCATGGGTCACTTTGCCAGCTTCCCGGTGATCATGTCGCTGATTGGCCTGGCGGTCATTATCGGCCTGGAAAAACTGAAAGTGCCTGGCGGTATCCTGCTGACCATTATTGGGATTTCCATCGTCGGCCTGCTTTTCGATCCGAGCGTGCATTTCTCCGGCGTGTTTGCCATGCCTTCGCTGAGCGATGCTAACGGCAATTCCCTGATTGGCAGCCTTGATATCGTGGGCGCGTTGAATCCGATCGTTCTGCCAAGCGTACTGGCGTTAGTCATGACGGCGGTCTTCGATGCTACCGGGACTATCCGCGCGGTCGCAGGCCAGGCCAATCTGCTTGATAAAGACGGCCAGATTATTGATGGCGGCAAAGCGCTCACCACCGACTCCCTGAGCAGCGTATTCTCCGGCCTGGTCGGTGCAGCGCCAGCGGCGGTGTATATCGAATCGGCGGCGGGTACCGCGGCGGGCGGCAAAACGGGTCTGACAGCGATCATCGTGGGCGTGCTGTTCCTGTTGATTCTGTTCCTGTCTCCGCTTTCCTATCTGGTCCCGGTTTACGCAACCGCACCTGCGTTGATGTACGTTGGTCTGCTGATGCTGAGCAACGTCGGCAAAATCGACTTTGCTGACTTTGTTGATGCGATGTCAGGGCTGATTACTGCGGTCTTCATCGTGCTGACCTGCAACATCGTGACCGGCATTATGATCGGTTTCGCCTCGCTGGTGATTGGTCGCGTGGTATCGGGTGAATGGCGCAAGCTGAACATCGGTACGGTAGTGATCGCCATTGCGCTGGTTGCATTCTACGCGGGTGGTTGGGCAATCTGATTTTTAACCAAACTTGCGAAAACGGGTGGCTTAGGCCGCCCGTTTTTATTTTCGGACCACATCTCGTTGCCATTTGCGTTACTCTGGATAGGGTAAAATAGGAGCACGACGCTTCAGGTTTTAGACAATAAGAAACACGCAAACAGGGAACGCATGGAAATTTTCTTCACAATACTCATCATGACCCTCGTGGTCTCACTTTCCGGGGTAGTTACCCGCGTACTACCCTTCCAGTTACCCCTCCCGCTGATGCAAATTGCTATCGGTGCGCTGCTGGCATGGCCGACGTTTGGCCTGCACGTGGAGTTCGATCCCGAGCTGTTCCTCGTGCTGTTCATCCCGCCGCTGCTGTTTGCCGACGGCTGGAAAACGCCCACGCGAGAATTCCTTGAGCATGGGCGAGAGATCTTTGGTCTGGCACTGGCGTTGGTTGTCGTCACGGTGGTCGGGATAGGCTTCCTGATTTACTGGATTGTGCCGGGCATTCCGTTGATTCCCGCCTTTGCGCTGGCGGCCGTGCTGTCACCAACCGATGCGGTGGCGCTTTCCGGTATCGTTGGCGAAGGCCGCATTCCGAAGAAGATCATGGGTATTTTGCAGGGTGAGGCGCTAATGAACGACGCCTCTGGCCTGGTCGCGCTCAAGTTCGCCGTCGCCGTGGCGATGGGCACCATGATCTTTACCATTGGCGGTGCCACCGTTGAATTCTTCAAAGTTGCGATCGGCGGTATCCTCGCCGGGTTCGTGGTGAGCTGGCTGTACGGTCGCTCACTGGGCTTCCTCAGCCGTTGGGGCGGTGATGAACCGGCGACGCAAATTGTCCTGCTGTTCCTGCTGCCATTTGCCTCTTATCTGATTGCAGAACATATCGGCGTGTCGGGCATTCTGGCGGCGGTCGCAGCAGGGATGACCATCACCCGCGCGGGTGTGATGCGCAGGGCGCCGCTGGCGATGCGTCTGCGTGCGAACAGCACCTGGGCGATGCTCGAATTTGTCTTTAACGGCATGGTGTTCCTGCTATTGGGCCTGCAACTGCCGGGTATTCTGGAATCTTCACTGGTGGCCGCAGAAGCCGACCCGAACGTCGAAACCTGGATGCTATTCACCGATATCGTGCTGATTTACGTGGCGCTGATGGTGGTGCGTTTCGGCTGGTTGTGGACGATGAAGAAGTTCAGCATGCGCTTCCTGACCAAAAAGCCCATGGAGTTTGGTTCGTGGACCACGCGTGAGCTGCTGATTGCTTCTTTCGCAGGCGTGCGCGGCGCAATTACTCTGGCCGGTGTGCTCTCCATCCCGCTGCTGCTGCCGACCGGAGACGTCTTCCCGGCGCGCTACGAGCTGGTATTTCTGGCGGCGGGCGTGATTCTGTTCTCACTGTTTATCGGCGTGGTGATGCTGCCTATTTTGCTGCAACATCTGGAAGTGGCAGACCATTCTCAACAGCATAAAGAAGAGCGAATCGCCCGCGCCGCGACCGCAGAGGTGGCGATTGTGGCGATCCAGAAAATGGAGGAGCGTCTTGCCGCCAATGCCGAAGAGAATATCGACGATCAGCTGTTGAAAGAGGTCAGTTCGCGTGTGATCGGTAACCTGCGCCGTCGCGCTGACGGGCGTAACGATGCGGAAAGCTCGCTGCTCGAAGAGAACCTGGAGCGCCGTTTCCGCCTGGCGGCTCTGCGCTCCGAGCGCGCCGAGCTGTATCATCTGCGTGCAACGCGTGAGATAAGCAACGAGACGCTGCAAAAGCTACTGCACGATCTGGACCTGCTGGAAGCGTTGTTGATAGAGAATTAATAGTGCATTTTTGCCCCTCGCCCCTAAGGGGAGAGGGGTTGAGGTGAGGGGTTAGGGGAAACCCAAAACCCCTCGCAGCACGTCAGCCACGCCTGTGCGCTGTGCGACAAATACACACCCTCGCGCCAAATCATTCCCAGCTGCCAGTGCAGATCGCTTTCCAGCGGGATCCAGCGCAGCGTATTTTTATCCAGCCGTTCGCAGATGGGCTGCGGCAAAATCGCAATGCCGACGCCCGCCTGTACCATCGCCGCCAGGAAGTCCCACTGACCGCTGCGCACCGCGATACGCGGCTTGACGCCATGCTGGTTAAATAGCTGCATTAGCTGGCGGCTCAGGGCAAAATCTTCGTTGTAAATCAGCAGGGGATGCTCGGCTAACCGCTCGGGTTTGACGGTATCAATGTGCATCCAGTCGCCTGAACGAGGCACCAATACGCACAGTGGATGACTAAAGAGCGACAGCGTCGCCAGGCCGCTGTCTTCTTCGACGGGCAGGGCGGTCATCGCCAGATCCAGCTCGCCATTCATCACCGCCTGCTGAACGGTTAAGCCGCCAAATTCAGATATTTTCAATTCAACGCCGGGGTAGCGCTGGCGAAACAGGCTGATAGGCCCGGCCATCATCATACCGACCATGGGCGGAATACCCAGGCGCAGCAGGCCTTTATTCAGATGATTGATGTCGCCCAGCTCGGCCTCAAGCTGGCGAAATTCCGCCAGAATCGCCAGCCCGCGCTCGAAAACCACGCGGCCAGTATCGGTGAGCAAAAGCTTGCGCCCGTCGCGAATCAGCAGGGTGCAGTTCAGTTCGTCTTCGAGGTTTTTCAGCATCTTGCTGATGGTGGGCTGGGTGACAAATAACTTCTCCGCTGCGCGAGTAAAACTCTGCTGGCGAACCACTTCGACAAAATAGCGCAGCGTTCTTATGTCCATGATTATTCCTTGAAACTATACCTTCGATGATTTTAATTCATTTCTGTCCATGACGTGCGCTCTCTATACTGGCGCTTCATCTCATTTCTGAGGAAATCACCCATGGCCGTGGCGTTAAGTCGTGTTACGCCTGCCGTTGTGCAACGACTCCAGGTACCGGTTCAGGTACTGCTGTATGCAGGTCTTTTCGTTTTTGCGGAATATCTCGTCACCTGGCTGCATCTCCCGCTGCCCGCCAATCTGGTGGGAATGATGTTAATGCTGTCGCTGATTGTCTGCCGCGTTATCCCTCTGAAATGGGTCCGGGCAGGTGCGCGCTGGTTGCTGGCCGAAATGCTGCTGTTTTTTGTCCCTGCGGTGGTGGCGGTCGTGAATTATGCGCAACTGCTGATGGTCGACGGCTGGCGCATTTTCGCGGTGATCGCGCTCAGCACTTTGATGGTGTTAGGCACCACGGCGTGGGTGGTGGATAAAGTGTATCGTTTTGAAATCAGCAGGCACAAACATGACTAACTTTCAGGTCAGTGTTTTATGTCTTATCGCCACGCTGGTTATCTATTTTGCTAATAAACGCCTGTATCGCCGTTTTCATAAACTGCCGCTTATGCCGCTGGTCTTCACCCCCATTTTGCTGGTGTTGATGCTGCTGATGGGACACATCTCCTGGCAAAACTACATTGGTGAGTCGCACTGGTTACTGTGGTTGCTCGGCCCGGCAACCATCGCTTTTGCCGTACCGGTTTACGACAACCTTGCGATTATCAAACGTCACTGGATGTCGCTGAGCGCAGGCGTGGTCACCGCAACGGTGGTGGCGGTGACCAGTTCCGTCTGGCTGGCGCGCTTATTCACGTTGTCTGATGAAATTCAGCGCAGTCTGGCAGTTCGCTCCGTGACCACGCCGTTTGCGCTGGCAGCAGCCAAACCGCTCGGCGGTCAGCCCGATCTGGTGGCGCTGTTCGTCGTGGTGACCGGTGTGTTTGGCATGGCGGTAGGGGATATTCTGTTTTTACGTCTGTCTATTTGTGAAGGAATGGCGAAAGGCGCAGGGTTTGGTGCGGCGTCACACGGTGCTGGAACCGCGCGTTCCTACGAATTGGGTCCGCAGGAAGGTGTTGTCGCAAGCCTGGTAATGATGTTATCCGGCGTTGTGATGGTGCTGATAGCGCCGCTGGTGGCGTGGGTGATGTTCTGAACGTCCCCGGCCAGAACGGCCGGGGAGATATGTGGATTAATGCGCGCGGCCCTGATCGATACCGAGACCGGTTTGAGAACGAATAAACTGGGCGCGGAACTTGTCACGCTCCAGGTTTCCTTCCGCTGAATTATCGGTGGCCGAGAAGAACCAAATTCCAATAAACGCCACGGCAATGGAGAACAGCGCCGGGTATTCGTACGGGAAGATAGCTTTTTCGTGACCGAGGATTTGTACCCAAATAGTCGGGCCAAGGATCATCAGAATCACCGCCGTCAGCAGGCCGAGCCAGCCGCCGATCATCGCGCCACGGGTAGTCAGTTTCGACCAGTACATGGAGAGCAGGATAATCGGGAAGTTACAGCTCGCCGCAATCGAGAAGGCCAGTCCCACCATAAAGGCGATGTTTTGGTTTTCGAACAGGATACCCAGCAGAATCGCCACCACGCCCAGAATCAGCACCGTGATTTTAGACACTCGCAGCTCCTGACGCTCGGTCGCACCTTTACGCCATACGTTGGCATAGAGATCGTGCGAAACCGCCGAGGCGCCCGCCAGCGTCAGGCCAGCGACCACCGCCAGAATGGTGGCGAAGGCCACGGCAGAGATAAAGCCAAGGAACAAGTTGCCGCCAACCGCATCAGCCAGATGCACAGCCGCCATGTTATTCCCGCCAATCAGCGTGCCTGCGGCATCTTTAAACGCCGGGTTTGCACCCACCAGCATGATCGCGCCAAAGCCGATGATAAAGGTCAGGATATAGAAGTAACCCATAAAACCGGTGGCGTAGAACACGCTTTTACGCGCTTCACGGGCATCTGACACAGTGAAGAAGCGCATCAGAATGTGCGGCAAGCCTGCGGTACCAAACATCAGACCGAGGCCGAGCGATAGCGCGGATATCGGATCTTTCACTAGCCCGCCGGGGCTCATGATCGCTTCGCCTTTCGGGTGAACGGCCATGGCCTGGGTAAACAGGTTATTGAAGCTAAAGCCGACGTGCTTCATCACCATAAAGGCCATAAAACTTGCGCCAAACAGCAGCAGAACCGCTTTGATGATTTGTACCCAGGTGGTGGCGAGCATACCGCCAAACAGCACGTACATCACCATCAGCACGCCGACCAATACTACGGCGATGTGATAGTTCAGGCCGAAAAGCAGCTGAATCAGCTTACCGGCACCCACCATTTGGGCTATCAGATACAGCGCCACGACCACCAGCGAACCGCAGGCGGACAAGGTACGAATTGGCCCCTGTCTCAGACGATAAGAAGCCACGTCGGCAAAGGTATAACGACCGAGGTTGCGCAGGCGTTCGGCGATCAGGAAAAGGATAATCGGCCAGCCAACCAGGAAGCCGAGTGAGTAAATCAGCCCATCGTAGCCGGAGGTATACACCAGCGCGGAAATCCCGAGGAACGATGCGGCGGACATAAAATCGCCCGCAATCGCCAGTCCGTTCTGGAAACCGGTAATGTTGCCGCCCGCCGTGTAGTAATCATTACGCGAGCGCACGCGCTTTGACGCCCAGTAGGTGATGTACAACGTCAGCAGCACGAAAATCAGGAACATGATAATCGCCTGCCAGTTAGTTGGCTGGCGTTGAACCGCGCCTGTAATCGCGTCGGCAGCGTGAGCCGCGAAAGGAAGTGTGGCGGCTAGCGCCGTCAGGACTCGCTTCATTGTGCTTTTACCTCACGCAGAACTTCTTTATTAAGACGATCAAATTCCCCGTTCGCGCGCACGACGTATACGCCGGTCAGCACAAATGAAATCACGATCACGCCAATCCCAATTGGAATGCCGCGCGTCACGCTGGTACCCGCGTGCAGCGGCGTGCCGAGCCAGTGTGGTGCAAAGGCAATTAGCAGAATAAAGCCAACGTAAATAATCAGCATGATGATAGACAGCGTGAAGGCAAACCGTTGCCGTTTTTCGACGAGCTCCCTGAAGTGCGCACTGTTTTCTATCCGTTGATAAATGTTTTCATTCATCACAGAACTCTCCAAAGGTAAGGTTTTTTTGTTTTAATGCCCTCTCCCCTATGAGGAGAGGGCCAGGTGAGAGGGATTACGATGGCATCGCGATGGCCTGCTTCTCTTCGAGCAATTTCTCCACCACGCCAGGATCCGCGAGCGTCGAGGTGTCGCCGAGATTACTGGTATCACCGGCAGCAATTTTGCGCAGAATACGGCGCATAATCTTGCCGGAGCGGGTTTTAGGCAGCGAGTCGGTCCAGTGCAGAACGTCCGGCGTGGCAAGCGGGCCAATCTCTTTACGCACCCAGTTACGCACTTCGGTATACAGCGCTGGCGACGGCTCTTCGCCGTGGTTCAGCGTGACATAAGCGTAAATGGCCTGGCCTTTAATGCTGTGCGGAATGCCGACCACTGCCGCTTCGGCGATCTTCGGATGCGACACCAGCGCCGATTCAATCTCTGCGGTGCCCAGACGGTGGCCGGAGACGTTCAGTACGTCGTCCACGCGCCCGGTTATCCAGTAATATCCGTCTTCATCACGACGCGCTCCGTCACCGCTAAAGTACATGTTTTTAAAGGTCGAGAAGTAGGTCTGCTCGAAGCGATCGTGATCGCCAAACAAGGTCCGCGCCTGGCCCGGCCATGAGTCGGTGATGACCAGATTGCCTTCGGTCGCACCGTCCAGCACGTTGCCTTCGTTATCAACAAGCGCGGGTTGGACGCCAAAGAACGGACGAGTTGCCGAACCGGCTTTCAGCTGAGTGGCACCCGGCAGCGGGGTGATCATAAATCCGCCGGTTTCGGTCTGCCACCAGGTATCAATCACCGGGCATTTCTCGTTACCGATTTTTTTCCAGTACCACTCCCACGCTTCCGGGTTAATCGGCTCACCGACGGAGCCCAGAATACGCAAAGAAGAACGGTCGGTGCCTTCGATAGCCTTGTCGCCTTCCGCCATCAATGCACGGATCGCGGTAGGTGCGGTGTAGAGAATATTGACCTGATGCTTGTCGACCACCTGGCTCATGCGCGCCGGTGTTGGCCAGTTTGGCACACCCTCGAACATCAGCGTGGTCGCGCCGCACGCCAGCGGGCCGTAAAGCAGGTAACTGTGGCCAGTCACCCAGCCCACGTCAGCGGTACACCAGTAGACTTCGCCCTGATGGTAATCAAAGACATACTTAAAAGTGGAGGCTGCATAAACGAGGTAGCCGCCAGTGGTGTGCAAGACACCTTTCGGCTTGCCGGTCGAGCCGGAGGTATAGAGGATAAACAGCGGATCTTCCGCGTTCATCTCTTCAGGCTGATGCTGGTCGCTGGCTTTTTCAATCAGGTCGCTCCACCACAGGTCGCGGCCTTCTTTCCATTCCACGCTGCCGCCAGTGCGTTTGAGCACCACGACGTTGCTGATGGTTTTGACGTTCGGATTTTTCAGTGCTTCGTCGACGTTTTTCTTCAGCGGGATGCTGCGCCCGGCGCGTACGCCTTCATCAGCGGTAATCACCAGCTTTGAGTTTGAATCGACGATGCGCCCGGCCACCGCTTCCGGCGAGAAGCCACCAAAAATAACGGAATGCACAGCACCAATGCGGGCGCAGGCCAGCATCGCCACGGCGGCTTCCGGCACCATGGGCATATAAATCGCGACCACGTCGCCTTTCTTAATGCCTTGCTCCAACAGGACGTTGGCAAAACGGCAGACGTCGCGGTACAGCTCTTTATAGGTAATGCGTTTGCTCTGAGAGGCGTCGTCGCCTTCCCAGATAATGGCCGTTTCATTGCCGCGCTCGGCAAGATGGCGGTCAAGACAGTTCGCCGCCAGGTTTAGCGTGCCGTCTTCATACCATTTGATAGAGACGTTACCCGGTGCGAATGAGGTGTTTTTGACCGTCTGATAGGGCGTGATCCAGTCAAGAATTTTACCCTGCTCGCCCCAGAAGGCGTCAGGGTGAGAAATGGACTGCTGATACTTCTCTTTATACTGCTCCGGATTAATCAGGCAATGGTCCGCAATGTTTGCGGGAATATCGTGTTTATGAATTTGGCTCATGGTTTTTATTCTCCTTGCGAGATGTTAATAATATGTCGCAAAAACGTTAATAGTAGGGGCTTTGGCAGCTTTGTTTGGTATTTGGGCGACAGATCACGCATTAAATGTATTGTATGAAAAATCAGCAAATGAAACTTTGAAGGGAAATAATTTATCCTGACGATTATTCACATTTGTAGAGAAAAAAGCGTTTTTATAACAAAAGGTTATTAATGGGGATTATTACAAATTAGCGTCATATGCCCTTTTTGCAGTGAAATGCCTCGTTCTTAAAGGCTTGCGCAGCATGCCGTGCAAATGATACTGATACGGCGCGTTAAAAAACTCCATAAACCAACGCAACACAATTCATGCCCTTTCAGTATGTTTCTTTCCTGTTATTTCTCCAGGAAGGATGCTTCATTGAGGAAGTCTGTTTATATGAAAAGTTTGAAAATCAGCCTTGCCTGGCAGATCTTAATTGCACTTGTGCTGGGTATCTTGCTGGGTAGTTATCTCCATTATCACAGTGACAGCCGCGAGTGGCTGGTGGTGAACATGCTGTCTCCTGCCGGGGATATCTTTATTCACCTCATCAAGATGATTGTCGTACCGATCGTTATCGCGACGCTAATTGTCGGTATTGCAGGCGTTGGCGATGCCAAGCAGCTTGGTCGTATTGGCGCAAAAACCATCCTTTATTTCGAAGTGATCACTACAGTTGCTATCATTCTCGGCATCACGCTGGCGAACGTGTTCCAGCCTGGGTCCGGGATTGATATGTCGCAGCTGGCGACGGTGGATATTTCGAAATACCAAAGCACAACAGCTGATGTGCAAAGCCATGCTCATGGCCTGATGGGAACCCTACTTTCGCTGGTGCCGACCAATATTGTGGCGTCGATGGCGAAGGGCGAAATGCTGCCGATCATCTTCTTCTCGGTACTGTTTGGTCTGGGGCTGTCATCCCTGCCCGCGACACACCGCGAGCCGCTGGTTACCGTATTCCGCTCTATCTCCGAGACCATGTTTAAAGTCACCCATATGGTGATGCGCTATGCGCCTGTCGGGGTATTTGCGCTGATTGCTGTCACCGTGGCGAACTTCGGTTTTGCCTCACTATGGCCGCTGGCAAAACTGGTGATTCTGGTACATTTCGCGATCCTGTTCTTCGCGCTGGTGGTACTGGGCCTGGTAGCGCGTCTCTGCGGGTTGAGGATCTGGATCCTAATTCGCATACTGAAAGACGAACTGATTCTGGCGTACTCCACGGCCAGCTCCGAAAGCGTGCTGCCGCGCATTATCGAGAAGATGGAAGCCTATGGCGCTCCGGCGTCAATCACCAGCTTTGTGGTGCCGACCGGCTATTCCTTTAACCTGGATGGTTCAACGCTCTATCAGAGTATTGCGGCGATATTTATCGCGCAGCTGTACGGTATCGATCTGTCGCTGTGGCAGGAAATCGTGCTGGTTCTGACGCTGATGGTGACTTCAAAAGGTATCGCAGGCGTGCCGGGCGTCTCGTTTGTGGTGCTGCTGGCGACGCTGGGTAGCGTGGGCATCCCGCTGGAAGGCCTGGCCTTTATTGCCGGTGTTGACCGTATTCTCGACATGGCGCGTACTGCGCTGAACGTGGTAGGAAATGCGCTGGCAGTGCTGGTTATTGCGAAGTGGGAACATCAGTTTGACCGCAAAAAAGCGATGGCTTACGAGCGTGAAGTATTAGGTCGTTTCGATAAAACGGCTGACCAGTAACCTTGTCTTTTCCCTCTCTCGCCAGAGAGAGGGAACGCGTTTACTCTCCGCTCAACGCATCAAACTCTTCGCATCCCGTATCAAACCCTTCGCTACAGCTCAGGTTAAACCAGTACAACGCTTTTTGTTTGTTGGGGGTGATAAACCCTTTTTCGCCCTGCTGGAACACCATGCCTGCCCAGTATTCGGCATAACCGGTACGAGACAGCGCAGAGCTGCGTTTTAACCAGGATTGCGCCTGCGCATCGTCCTGGGCCATCTCGACGCCGTTAGCGTAAATTAGCCCCAGTAGCATTTGCGCATCGACCGCTGAGTCGTTATCGATATCGTCGGTGGCGCTTTTCAGGAGTTCGATAGCCTGCGGATAATCTGTTTTCCCCGCCTGGGTATTCACCAGAATGCGCGCCAGCATGATCGCGCCGCGCTTGCTGCCCGCAATGGTCGCCTGCTGGGCGAGCGTTTTGGCCTGCGGGTAGTCAGCCTGCTTAAAATGGATTTGCGAGAGCAGCGCCATCGCATCGACATCGCCGCCTTTTGCGGCCTTCTCAGCCCACAGGCCAGCCTGTGCATCATCACCCGAACTGAAATACGTATCGGCCAGATAGTACTGCGCGCGTGCATCACCTGCTTCGGCCTGTGCTTTATACTGGCTGCCGATTTCATCGGCGCGGGCGAGAGTCGATATCAGGAATAACAGTAAAAAAATGGGTTTCATGGATTCTAATCATTTGGGTACATGTCGCGCAGTATAATAAAGAACCGCCGGAATGAAAAAGGGTGCGTTAAGACCTCCGCTTCCAGACTGGTAGGGCGGGTTTCCCCGCCCTTGAGCTTAGCCTGCAATACAGGCTAATTTAGCCGCCACCTCCTGATGTTCGCCTTTTATTGAAAGCTCGCATAACTTGCCGCGATGAATAAAAGAGAAAATCAAAATGGTCAGGCAAATAATACAGACAATGCCTAACGTTGTTTTTAATGGCGTCATGCCTTTTACTCCTTGCGAAATAAAGAATAAGAGGCTACTCTCAACCTGTTGGGAGTTGAGGGGTAGCCTCGGGTGAATGAAAATTTCCCGGGGCTTTCCACTTTCTGTCCCTCAACACGGCTTAAGACAGAAAGTCTTAAGCACCCGCCGCACATCTTATCTCTCTGAATCAAAATGCAAAGATGTAATTCATTTCTTCAATAATTACATCTTTTTTGCGAAGCGCATTCCATAATTAATATTGAAAAATATAATGTGAAATATATAAATAAAAATGGGATGAATAGTTCATCCCATTTGTTCATTGAACGCGTAATACTATTAACCCATGGCGCTTTCGCGCAAGCTGGCTTTTAGCTTCGTATATTCGTCAATCACATATTGCTCAGCAGAATGTTGATCGGCGATCGCTTCTACGCACACGGCACAATACTTATATTCCGGCGTTTTGGTTATCGGACTTAAGTTTTCCGTCACCAGCTCGTTACAAGCACCAATCCACCACTGATAAGTCATGTACACCGCCCCTTTATTCGGACGATCGCTGACCTGAGCACGAGTGATGATGCGGCCCTTACGCGAGCTAACCCATATCAGCGCTTCATCTTCGATACCTAACCGTTTGGCATCGGCGGTATTAATCTGCGCATAGCCAGGTTCATCAGCCAATGCTGCCAGCGCCGCGCAGTTACCGGTCATTGATCGGCACGAATAGTGGCCCACTTCGCGCACCGTCGAGAGTACCATCGGATACTCGTCGGTCAGCTTGTCGATAGGCGCGACCCAGTCGCAGGTAAAGAACTGCGCCAGCCCATTCGGGGTGTCGAACTTCTCGGCAAAGAGGTACGAGGTTCCCTGGTCAGCATCCGATTCATCACGACACGGCCACTGGATATACCCCAGCTCACCCATTTTGTCGTAGGTTGCACCGGTGAAATCAGGGCACAGGTTGCGCAGCTCATCCCAGATTTCCTGGGTGTTGTTGTAGCGCATCGGGTAGCCCATGCGGGTAGCGATTTCGCTGATAATCTGCCAGTCCGTTTTCAGATCCCACTTCGGCTCTACCGCTTTAAAGAAGCGCTGGAAGCCACGGTCTGCCGCGGTATAAACACCTTCATGCTCGCCCCATGACGTTGACGGCAATATCACATCCGCCGCCGCCGCGGTTTTGGTCATAAAGATATCCTGCACAATCACCAGCTCAAGATCTTCAAATCCTTTACGCACCGCAGACAGCTCGGCGTCGGTTTGCAGCGGATCTTCGCCCATGATGTAAGCCGCACGGACTTCACCATGCGCCGCACGATGCGGCAGCTCGCTGATGCGATAGCCAGTGTGCTCAGGCAAGCTTTCCACGCCCCAGGCTCTGGCGAATTTCTCGCGGTTTTCCGGGAACTTGACGTACTGATAGCCCGGATAGGTATCCGGCAGCGCGCCCATATCACAGGCACCCTGAACGTTATTCTGACCACGAACCGGGTTCACACCCACGTGCGGCTTGCCAAGGTTACCGGTCAGCATCGCGAGGCTGGTCAGTGAGCGCACGGTTTCCACGCCCTGATAGAACTGGGTTACACCCATGCCCCACAGAATGGACGCATTTTTCGCCGCGGCGTACATTCTTGCCGCCTGGCGGATTTCCTGTGCGCTAACGCCCGTGATCGTTTCGACCGATTCCGGCGTATAGCCTTCGACAATCTTGCGATACTCTTCAAAGCCCTCCGTACGGCTGGCGACAAACGCCGAGTCATACAGATTTTCTTCAATAATGACGTGACCCATCGCATTCAGCAGCGCGA
Organism: Enterobacter sp. SCRI0065; assembly: GCF_059766475.1. NCBI lineage: Bacteria > Pseudomonadati > Pseudomonadota > Gammaproteobacteria > Enterobacterales > Enterobacteriaceae > Enterobacter > Enterobacter sp. SCRI0065. Next base: position 53,804 of record NZ_JCBAJB010000009.1, read on the forward strand.
TGTTAGAGCCATTGCGTAACGCGATATGCATATCAGCAATGCGCGCAGTTTCGATTTTACGCGGATCGCAGACGATGATTTTCGCCCCGTTGCGCTTCGCATTAATCACGTGATTCGCCACGATCGGATGGGAATCCGCCGGGTTATAGCCGAAAATAAACACCAGATCGGTGTTGTCTATCTCGTTGATAGCATTGCTCATTGCGCCGTTACCGACCGATTGGTGCAGACCTGCAACCGATGGGCCGTGTCAGACGCGAGCGCAGCAGTCGACGTTATTGGTACCAATAACGGCGCGCGCGAATTTTTGCATTACATAGTTAGTTTCATTACCCGTCCCGCGCGATGAGCCAGTGGTCTGGATCGCATCCGGGCCGTACTTATCTTTGATGGCGCTCAGGCGAGTGGCGACGTAGTCCAGCGCCTCATCCCAGGAGACAGACTCCAGCTTGCCACCGCGTGCACGTCGGATCATCGGGGTTTTCAGACGGGGGGTCAGGATCTGGGTATCGTTAATAAAATCCCAGCCGTAGTAGCCTTTCAGGCACAAAGTCCCCTGATTGGTCTTACCCTGCGCAGCCTCCGCCCGGACGATTTTGCCGTTATCGACCACCAGGTTTATCTTGCAACCTGAGGCACAATAAGGGCAAACCGTGACGACTTTTTTCATCGGTCTCGCTCCAGTTAATCGATTCTTTCGCACCTATTATGCAGCTTCTATGCCATGTTTTTATTGTGGGTATCTCCTGACTTTACGGCTGATTTCTGGTCAAAACCCTGACGAAAAACAGACAATCGTCAAAATTGACGTGTCGATAGGCCAGCGGATGTGACATCGGTTGAAATTCCGTCATGGAAAAAAGAAATTGGCTGGAGCCGATTGCAGAATGGTTCAGACTTAACATAATCCCCTGACGGAAGCATGCGATGAAACCGGCGATCCTGGTGGTAGATGACGATACGGCAGTCTGCGAACTGCTACAGGATGTGCTCAACGAGCACGTTTTTGCCGTGCACGTTTGTCACAACGGCCTGGATGCTTTAGCGCTGGCCCAGTGTGAGCCCGGCATCGCTCTGGTGTTGCTCGATATGATGCTGCCGGATATCAATGGTCTACAGGTGTTGCAGCAGTTGCAGAAATGGCGGCCCGAATTGCCGGTGATCATGCTGACCGGGCTGGGTAGTGAATCTGACGTGGTGGTGGGGCTTGAGATGGGTGCGGATGATTACATCGGTAAACCTTTTAACTCCCGCGTCGTCGTTGCCAGGGTCAAAGCGGTGCTGCGTCGTATGGGGGCGCTGGCGGCAGAACCGACCGCGCCGCGCGTTTCCGGTATCGGCTTCAATGGCTGGACGCTGGACACCGAGCGGTGTGAGTTAATCGACGCTCAGCGCAACGCTGTGCCGTTAACTCAGGGTGAATATGGGCTCCTGCTCGCACTGGCGCAGAACGCCCGCCGGGTACTGAGCCGCGAACAACTGCTTGAGCTCACCCACAGTGAAAGCGCAGAGGTGTTCGATCGCACCATCGATGTGCTGATTATGCGTCTTCGCCGCAAAATCGAGATCAATCCTCACCAACCTCTGCTGATCAAAACCATCCGCGGGCTGGGCTACGTCTTTGCTGCCGACGTGTCCCATAGCGATAAAGCAGCCTAAGCGTTGTCGTGGATAAACAGCTTCAGTTCCTCAAGCGTTTTGGCGCCATCAATGGCATTTGCCGCCAGTAAACTTGCCCGTGCGCAGGCGTGCGCGAGCTGAATACTCTCCGGCAGCGACCAGCTCTCGTGGCAGCCGTATAAAAAGCCCGCGCAAAAGGCATCGCCCGCGCCGACGCTGCCGATGATCTCTTCCTGCATCAGCGGTCTGGACGAGATCCACTGGCCCGGCTCGCCGGGTACTTCGCCCCAGGCACCTTCAGGACTGTGAATAACGACCCGCTTTTTAACGCCCGCGGCTAAAAGCTGCGTGGCCGCCAGCGCGATATGGTCAATATTTGGCGCATCGGTGTGATCGCGCATCTCCAGTCCGCTAAATTCCCCGGCCTCCAGTTCGTTGATCACCAGATAATCCACATAGCGTAGGGCAGGGAGTACCAGCGGCTGATAGCGCGGATCGCCCTTGCGGGACACCAGATCGAGCGAGGTTTCATATCCCTGGTCGCGCATTTGCGCCAGCAGGCGCGCGCTGCGGGTACCAAATTCGTCGTCCGGCATATCCAGGCTGTCGAGCAGTAGCAGATACCCCAGATGGAAGATCTTCATGCCCGGATCCAGCCTATCGAAGGCCGGTAGGTCCAGCAGGCGGTTGGCGGCGGGTGAGTGGAAGAACGTACGCTGCCCGCTGGGATCGGTCATCACCTGTGACATTGACGTGGGGGAGAAAGTTGTGCGCTGCACCCGCTGACGGTTGACGTGATACTGGTCGAGCATCGCCATGATATAGTCGCCGTCGCCATCTTCCCCAATAAGGCCAACGGCCTGTAGCGGCAGGCCAACGTGCATTTTCGCCAGCGTCAGCAGCACGTTAAGCGGCGCGCCGCCGGTTGCCCGCTCGCTGTGAACAATCTCTGCCAGCCAGCCGCGCTCCGGCCACTGCACAATCTGATGCACATGATCGACCAGCATATTGCCCGCCGCGATGATCCCTTTTCGTTCCATCACGCTTGCCCCGCGCTACCAAAAATACGCATCTGCTCAGAAACGGTATCGGTAATCGCCTCTTCGATGCCCAGCAACAGCTCGGCGAACTCATCATAAATGGGCTGACGATGAGTGATTCGGTGCTCAACGGATGCCAGCGCGGCCTGCGACATGCCGGTATAGAAATTGATTTTATGAATGCCAAGCTCAATGGCGCGACGGAAATCGGCATCGCTAATGCCCGAGCCGCCGTGCAACACCAGCGGCAGGCCGGTTTGCTGGCGAATGGCGTCAAGACGCGGGAAATCGAGCTTCGGTTCGCCCTTATATTTGCCGTGTGCATTGCCGATAGCGACCGCCAGGGCGTCGATTCCGGTCTGATCAACAAACTCGCGTGCCAGAGCGGGATCGGTGAAATAGGCCTCGTCGGCGTGACCGTACAGCGCACCGCCTTCGTCACCGCCGACAGCACCCAGCTCGGCTTCTACCGATACGCCAACCGCGTGACACATTTTCACGACTTCGCGGGTCTGGCGAATATTTTCTTCATAGCTCAGGGTCGAGCCGTCAAACATCACGGAGCTGAATCCTAAGCGCAGTGCCCGCACCACCGCCTCAAAATGCAGGCCGTGATCGAGATTGAGCACCACCGGAATATCATGGCGTGCGGCTTCAAACCTCACTGCTTCCACCAAGGAATCGAGCGAAAGATACTTAAAATGCACTTCGGCGATGTTGATAATAAAGGGCGATCGTTCCTGCTTTGCGGCGGCAAACAGGGCGCGCAGAAAGTGCGAGTCGAGCACGTTAAACGCCCCGAGTGCGTAGTGGTGTTCACGGGCATGTTCCAGCCCGGCGGCAAGAGAAATAAGCGGCATCATTCACTCCTTATGTGCGAAACAGGCTGTACTCATTACACAGCACCAGCACCGCCGGTTCGTCTTCTTCAATGTCGTTAAAGCGTAAGCACGGCTGTAAAAAATGGTTGTCGTGATCGTCATCGTTCACCGAGGACACTTCGCCAACCAGCATGTCGCCAAAGCCTCGCTCGCCCCAAAAGCTGTGATAAAGCCCCGGCGTCAGACAGATACTTTCCCCTGGCTGGAGGCGCAACTGACTGCCTGACGCATGCGTCTGAAAGCAGCCGTCAACGCTGACGGTGACGTCGGTGGCTTGCGTTTCTTCATGCGCGCCGGCATTCCAGAGTTCAATAATGAGATTGCCGCCGCCGCGATTAATAATGTCCTCGCGCTTGCGCCAGTGAAAATGCATTGGCGTCACCTGCCCGTCACGGACGTGCATGATTTTTTCGGCGTAGCACTTTTCGTAAGGCGTGCCGTTGGGCGACCCGTTACGCAGTGCAAAAAGCGTTAGCCCCTGTGCGGCGAAGTTCTCCCCGCCAAAAGCCGTCACGTCCCAGCCGAGCTTCAGGTCGAACACTTCGCGCCACGCGTGGTGGTCAAGCTGTTGCCATTGGGTCGGCGGAAAGCTGGCAAACGGCGGCAAATGCACATCATGTTTTGAGAAAAACTGTCGTGTATGGCCGAGGATTTCGTTGATGTCGGAGCGTTTCATGTGGACTCCTTAAGTGAATGTGCGCGCTGTGCCCCTCTCCCCAAAGGAGTGAGGGGCATCAGACCGCACCAACCTTATTTAACCGTCCAGCCCTTATAGTTCGCGACGCTCTTTTTATCGATCATCGTCACCGGGATCAGCACGGGTTCTTTCGGTGCTGATTTACCCTGCAAAATGTCATAGCCAATCTCGACCGCTTTGGCTGCCATCACCTGCGGATCCTGCGCTGGCGTTGCGACAAACAGCGAGTTCTCGCGCTTGAGCGCCTCTTCCCCGTCCGGTGAACCATCTACGCCGACGATAAAGAATTCGTTACGCTGCGCCTGTTTTGCGGCCAGATCGGCACCGATCGCGGTCGGATCGTTAATCGCAAACACGCCGTCGATCTTCGGATTGGCCGCCAGCAGCGCGGTCATCACTTCCAGGCCGCCTTCACGGCTGCCTTTGGCGTTTTGGTTGTAGGACAGCACCTTAATCCCCGGATGGCGCTTAAATTCGGTCTGACAACCTTCCACACGGTTTTGCACCGCAGACACCGGCGGTCCGTTGATGATCACCACGTCGCCTTTCCCTTTCAGACGGTCGGTGATGTATTTACAGGCCATCTCGCCCGCCTGAGTGTTATTGGAGGTGATCGTTGCATCGGCCCCTTCGGCCGCCACGTCAACTGCCACCACCACGATCCCCGCCTCTTTCGCGCGTTTCACCGCCGGGCCGATCCCTTTGGAGTCCGCAGCGTTAAGGATGATCATGTCCACTTTTGCCGCGATAAAGTTGTCGATTTGCGCCACCTGCTGGCCCAAATCGTACCCGCTGGAAACCAGCGTCACTTTGACGTTATCGCCCGCCAGCTTGCGCGCTTCTAGCTCTGCGCCTTTGGTTATCTGCACGAAGAACGGGTTCGCCAGATCGCCCACCGTCACGCCGATGGATTTCAAATCTTTTGCCTGCGCAAACGGAGCGGAGGCAAGCAGTGCGCCAGCACAGAGCGCGGTAACGAGAGGTTTCAAACGCATGTTGTATTCCTCGAAGCTGTAGGGTTTTGTTGTTATGCACTTTGATGATGTCGGGTACGGTATTTATCTATCAGTACTGCAATGATGATCACCGCCCCTTTGATCACCAGTTGCCAGAAGTACGACACGCCCATTAACGTCATGCCGTTGTTCAGCGTGGCGATGATCAGCGCGCCAACCAGCGTGCCGGTGATCGTGCCGATCCCACCGACAAAGCTGGTGCCGCCGAGGATCACCGCCGCGATAGCGTCCAGCTCATACCCCATTCCCAGGTTGCCGTTGGCACTGTACAGCCGTGAGGCGCTCATTACCCCGCCAAGACCAGAGAGCAGGCCGCTCATGCCGTATACAAACAGCAGCACCAGCCATACCTTGATCCCGGTCAGGCGTGCCGCCTGCATGTTGCCGCCCACCGCGTAAATGTGAACTCCCAGCGTGGTGCGGCGCAGAATGAACCAGCACACCGCAATCACCGCCAGGGCGATCACCACCAGCCACGGGATCGGACCGAGGTAGTTATTGCCAATCCATTCAAAACTGATGTTGGAGTTGATCACCGTGGTGCCGTCCGCCAGCAGATAGGCAGCGCCGCGCAGCGCGGTGTAGGTCCCGAGCGTGACGATAAACGGCGGTAGCCCGGCAAACGCCACCAGCGCGCCGTTAAACAACCCCAGCACCATGCCGAGCATCAGCGCGGCGGGAATAGAGAGCATCGCGAACTCAGGGATCAGCGATACCACCATCGCCGCTACCGCCGTGGTGCCCAGAATCGAGCCAACCGACAGGTCAATCCCGCCGGTTAAAATAATAAAAGTCATCCCCGCCGCCAGTACGATGTTGATCGACGCCTGACGGGTAATGTTCAGCAGATTGCTTTCAGTGAAGAAGTTGGGTGCGATAAAGCCAAATACCGCCACGATCAGGATCAGAATCGGCAAAATACCGACCGTTTGCATCAGATCGCTCATCAGCATTTTTTTAGCAGAGGCGGATTTCGCGACCTGCTGCGGATTAGTTGAGTGTGTCATGATTGCACCGCCTGCTGATGAGAGTCGTTCACGCCGGTTGCTAGCCGCATGATGTTTTCCTGGGTAATGTTTTGGCTATGAAGCTCACCGGCTATGCTGCCTTCGCGCATCACGTATACACGATCGCTCATGCCGACGACTTCCGGCAGTTCGCTGGAGATCATCAGGATCGCCACGCCCTTACGCGCCATTTGATTCATGATCCGGTAGATCTCACTTTTCGCCCCCACGTCTACGCCACGCGTCGGCTCATCCAGAATCAAAATGCGCGGGCCAATCGCCACCCAGCGTGAGATCAGCAGCTTTTGCTGATTGCCCCCGGATAAACCACCCGCCCGCACCTGCGCGTGCGGCACGCGGATGTTAAGCAGCGCAATAGCGTCGTCGGATATCGACTGCGCTTTTTTACGATTGAGCATGCCAAAGTTTGCGTCGCGCTCCAGCGTTGCCATGGTGATGTTTTCCTGCGCCGCCAGCTCCAGAAACAGCCCTTGCTCCTTGCGGTTCTCGGTGAGATAGCCGATGCCGTGGTCGATCGCCGCGCGTGGGGAGTGGATAACCACCGGTTCACCGTCGACTTCAATCATCCCGCCCGTCGCTTTGCGTACGCCAAAAATCAGATGCGCCAGCTCGGAGCGCCCTGCGCCGACCAGCCCCGCCAGACCGACGATTTCACCGGATCGTACCTGTAGGCTGCACGGCTGCACTTTTTTACTATCGGTCAGGTGATGCACATTGAGCCGAGGGCTGCCGATCGGGATATCGCGCTCTTTGTTGAACAGATCGCTTAACGGGCGGCCCACCATCATTTTCACCAGTTCCGAGGCGTTGAGTTTGTCGCGGGTCAGGCTGCCGACGTACTGCCCGTCACGCAGCACGCTGACGCGATCGGACAGCTCATACACCTCCGCCATACGATGGCTAATGTAGATAATCGCCATCCCTTCCTCGCGCAGGCGCAGGATCAGTTCAAACAGGCGATGGGTTTCACGCGAGGAGAGGGCGGCGGTGGGTTCGTCCATCACCAAAATACGGCTGTTGCGATGCAGCGCGCGGGCGATTTCCACCTGTTGCTGCTCGGCGATGGTGAGCTTCATCACCAGATCGGTAGACTTAAAATGCGCGCCGAGGCGGTCAATCACCGCCTGAGCCTGCGCTGCCATCTCTTTACGCTGCACCAGCCCGCCACGCGACAGTTCGCTACCCAGGAAGATGTTTTCTGCCACCGTGAGATTGGGTGCGAGCTGCATCTCCTGATAGATAAGCGTAATGCCTGCCTTTAGCGCGTCCTTCGGCCCTTTAATGGTAAACGGCTGCCCGTCGATCAGAATTTCGCCGCTGGAGGCGATATATGCCCCCGCGAGGATTTTCATCAGCGTGCTTTTACCTGCGCCGTTCTCGCCCATTAACGCGTGGATCTCGCCGGGGAAAACCGTCAGATCCACACCCTTCAGCGCATGGAAGTTGCCAAAGGTTTTGGCAATGTTGCGCATCTCTAATACCGGGTGACTGCTCATGGTGGATCTCCTGTGGAGGTCGATATCAGCAGTTCATCACAGGTTGGTAAATGCAAAATGTCAGAAGCCGTTCATATTTGTCATAGTTATGAATAGTTAATGTGGATCACAGTTATGGAGCCAATATGTCCTCTCGCCGCACGCCTTTTTTCGCCAGCGCCCGTGGCCGCCTGCTGATTTTCAATCTGCTGGTGGTGGCGGTGACGTTGATGGTGAGCAGCGTCGCGGTGCTGGGTTTTCGTCATGCCAGCCAGATTCAGGAACAAGTTCAGCAGCAAACGCTAAGCGACATGACCGGCAGCATGAACCTGGCGCGTGACACCGCTAACGTGGCGACGGCGGCGGTGCGGCTATCGCAGGTCGTGGGGGCGCTGGAATATAAAAGCGAGGCGGAAAGGCTAAAACAGACCCAGATGGCTCTGCGTCGTTCTCTGGAACAGTTGGCCGATGCCCCGCTGGCGCAACAGGAGCCAGCGCTGGTGGCGCGAATCATTCGTAGAAGTAATGAGTTACAGCAAAGTGTGAACGGTATGCTTGAGCGCGGACAGCGACGGCATTTAGAACGAAATACGTTGCTCAGCGCGCTCTACCAGACTCAAAGCTATCTGCGTCATTTGCAGGACATTAACCGTCGCTTTGGGGGCAACGTCCCGGACGCGCAGCAGCTTGGCGAAATGGACAGGTTGATCGTCGCTGCCATTGAAACGCCTTCTCCGCGTGCGACTCTCCGTCAACTGGAGGAGGTGACATCCACGCTGCCGCAGACAGCCGCGCAGCCGGTGGTCGATTTTGTCCTGCCGGATTTTAACGCCGAACTGCGCAAACTGTCGCCGCTGTCAAAGCAGCTTGAAGAGAGCGATCTCGCCATCAGCTGGTATATGTTTCATATCAAGGCGCTGGTCGCGATCTTAAACATCGATATTAATCAGTATGTGGAACAGGTGGCTCAGGCCTCGCAGCAGCGCATTGTCCAGAGTCATAAAGAACTGCGCTCCGTCAGCGTTTTCATTAGCATTTTCGCGGTGTTAGCACTGATTATTACCGGCTTTGCTGGCTGGTATATCTATCGCAATTTAGGCTCTAACCTGACGGCGATTTCGAGAGCCATGTCGCGGCTGGCGCACGGTGAGCAAGATGTGTCGGTGCCTGCGCTCCAGCGACGCGATGAGCTGGGCGATCTGGCGCGTTCGTTCAACGTGTTTGCCCGCAACACCGCCTCGCTGGAGCACACCACCCGTCTGCTCAAAGAAAAAACCACGCAAATGGAAATCGATCGGCTCGAACGTCAAGGGCTGGAAGAAGCGCTACTGCACAGCCAAAAAATGAAGGCCGTCGGGCAGTTAACGGGCGGGCTGGCGCATGATTTCAACAACCTGTTGGCCGTCATTATCGGCAGCCTGGAGCTGGTAAACCCCGATTCTCCCGATGCGCCTCGTATCAACCGCGCGCTCAAGGCGGCTGAACGCGGGGCCTTGCTGACCCAGCGTCTGCTGGCATTTTCGCGCAAACAGTCCCTGCATCCCCACGCGGTAGAGATGAAACCGCTACTCGAAAACCTTGATGAGCTGATGCGTCACTCGCTGCCGGCAACCATTACGCTTGAGATCGAAGCGCAGCATCCCGCGTGGCCCGCGTGGATTGACGTGAGCCAGCTGGAAAACGCGATCATCAATCTGGTGATGAACGCGCGAGATGCAATGGAGGGGTTAAGCGGAGTCATCAAAATTCGCACCTGGAACCAGCGCGTGACCCGCAGCGACGGGCGCAGGCAGGATATGGTGGCGCTGGAAGTCGTTGACCACGGGAGCGGCATGTCACAGGAGGTGAAATCACAGGTTTTTGAACCGTTCTTCACCACCAAACAGACCGGCAGCGGCAGCGGGCTTGGGCTATCGATGGTCTATGGTTTTGTGCGTCAGTCCGGCGGGCGCGTTGAAATTGAAAGTGCGCCAGGACAGGGCACCACCGTGCGTTTGCAACTGCCGCGATCGGCACAGATGGCGGTGACACACGCTGAAACGCAAACTGCCGACGAGACGCTTCAAAGCGACAGGCTGGTGCTGGTACTGGAGGATGAAGCCGACGTGCGCCAGACCTTATGCGAACAACTGCATCAGTTGGGCTACCTGACGCTTGAAGCCGAAACCGGCCAACAGGCGTTACGTATGCTGGAGGCATCGCCCGATATTGAGATGTTTATCAGTGATTTAATGCTACCGGGTGATTTAAGCGGGGCAGAAGTCATTCATCACGTTCGGCTTCATTTTCCCCACCTGCCGATCCTGCTGATGAGTGGCCAGGATCTCCGTCCCGCGCAAAACCCGCAACTGCCGGACGTCGAGCTGCTGCGTAAGCCTTTTACCCGCGTACAGCTGGCGCAGGCGCTGCAAAGAATTGCAAAAATAGAATCTTAATTTAGGAATTCATCAAGGGCATCAACGAAACGGGGAGTGCTAATCTGCGCAAAATTTAGCTGATTAGGATATAAAGGGAATTATGCCAGTACTAACGAGAGGGGACTCACATATGATCGTGATGCCTACAACTTACAGCCCAAAAACGGTCGCCCGCTCATTCAATGTTGTTGAAGAGCTTGAGTTATCCGGGCGAGTGTTGCATGTGATTTATGACAGCCAGACACCTCGTGCTGCAATTATTGAAGCCGACATCGAAACGTTTGATGGTGTGCCCCGACACCGCGTTGTGGCCGCTCTTGATTTACAGCGTAAAACCAATTTAGGTAAAGACATCGTTGCTGTTGAACGCTGCTGGGAAGATGCAAATCTCATTCAGGTCGAGGGCGTATGCGTCGATCCTACCGAGCGTGATAAGGGACTGGCGACGCGTCTTTATGAAGCATTAATACTGAAATGCGGCATTACCCTTATCAGCGATTTTGAGCAATATGATGGCGGTAAAATGCTGTGGCAAAAGATTGCTCGTGAGTCCGACCTCATCGCTGTATTCGTGTTAGACACTGAACAAAGTGCTTTCTGGCCTTATGATGGAAGTAAGGTCGTTTACGATGGTGGTTGTATTCCAGAGGAAAAAATCTGGAGTATTTCACCCGATCAAAAATGTCATGGGATTGTTTTAGTCGCGGAAAATAAACAGCGAGCCAGTCAATGGATGGAAAACCCTGCCCGCTCTCGAATTTGAGATTCCTCCGCTACTCCCGTCCTACGCCGTTGATTACCGTAAAGCCAGCCCACCTGCGAGACTGGCTTTATGAAAAAATACGCTTCCACGATGTTGTTCGCTTTGCTGACCGTAACCCCGCTGGTGCATGCCGATATTGTTGATGAAGCCATTGGCAACATCCAGCAGGCGATTAATGACGCCTACAATCCCAGCAGCAACCGCAGCAATAATGACGACGATGAACGCTATGATGAGCGCCGACGAAGCGACAGCCGTCAGTATGACGACCGCCGCCGACAGTTGGAGGAAAAGCGTCGGCGTTTGGATGAGCGTCAACGCCAGCTCGATCAGGACAGACGCCAGTTAGAGGATGATGAGCGGCGGCTGGAAGATGATTACGATCGGTGACAGGTGCGGGCTGGCGCCATTCCCCATGGGGTTGAGAGGAACATGCGGCTCAGTTGGTTGTTCCGTTCACTTCCAGACACGTGCTTCTCTGTGATACCGGGAACGGTGAACGTGCCATGGCGGCTCAATCGCCGCCGCCCTGGCGACCCGGGCTCCCGGCAAGAAAATCGCCGCTACGCGGTCCCCTCTGCTTATTCCTTCAGGCTATCGTGTCGGGCACCAGCCTGCCTCCATGCAGGCTATGCCCTCTCGGCGCATCCCTGCGCCTCGCCACGGCCTTGCGGAAACGCTTCGGCGATTTACAGCCGGAGTATGGCGTCGCTGTAAGCCATTTATTTGATGCAGTAATTTCAATAGCTTTCGATTTGAAAATGACTGGGGATTATTCAATCCACAGGCTGAGGGAGAAAACTAGTCCAGCACCAGCACCATTCCGTCATACCCCGCCTCAAACCCGTCCGGTAGCGGGTTATCCATCATCCACACGTCGAACTGATGGCTGATGTGGGTGAGGATCACCTGCGGACAGCCAATCACCTCGTTTAGCGCTATCACCGTATTCAGGTCGCCATGATTACGCGGCGTTTCTTCGCGGGGTTCATGGCTGCAATCAATCACGATAATGTGCGGCTGGTTATTGATCAGGAACTTGATCGTTTTATCCGGCAGCCCGGCGGTATCCGAGAGCCATGCTACGCGGCTGTGGGCGCTTTCCAGCAGGTAGCCGAAGGTCAGCTTAGAATGGTTGAGCGGCAGCGGCGTCACCCGCAAACCCTGCAACTCGAAGACCACAAAAGGCTCAACGACGTGGCTGAAATCCAGAATGCCGGGGTGCTTAAACAGATCGTCGCAGCCGTCTTCATCCGGTGGACCGTATACCGGGATCGTTGCGCCTACGCCCCAGCGCAGCGGGAACAAGCCCTGCACGTGATCCATATGATAGTGGGTGAGCAAGAATTGCTGAAAGCTGCCCGCGGGCCAATCGTCCATCAGGTGCGGAATACCCGCGTCCAGCAGCGTCACCGCATCGTTGAATTTGACCACCCCGCTACAGGGACCGCGGCGGTATTCTTCCTGTAGACGCGCCCGGCGACACGCCGCGCAGTCGCAGCCAAATACTGGTACCAGCTGCGCGCCACCGGTTCCGGTTAGCGTGATCGTCAGACTCATAACGCACCTCTACAGCGGTTTAGTGAATCGGAAATGGCTCTGCGTGTACCCTTCGCGAACGTAAAAACGGTGCGCATCGACGCGCTTCACGCTGGTCGAAAGCTCGGTCAACTCCGCGCCGACGTTGCGCGCTTCGTTTTCGGCCCAGGCCAGCAGCTGGCTGCCGACCTTCAGGCCACGAGCCTGCGGCAACACCACCAGCTCCTGAATCTCGCCGATCCACCTGGCGTGATGCAGATGAAACTGCATGTGCAGGCCCACCATGCCGACGATGTGTCCGTCCAGTTCAGCCAGCTGATAGTGCATATTGCGGTCCTGAAGATTCGACAAATACCCGGCCTGAAACGCCTGATGGTCGAATTCCGCCTGTTTGAGTTCACAGATTAGCCCGTAAACGGCCTGGGCATCAGCAGGGGTGGCGGCGCGGAGTACGGAGTCAGGCATGGTGCGTTTCCTTCTGTCGGATAAGCGATAAAAAGTTATCGACTGACTTTAGCAAACTTCCGTCGTTATTGAGGAGATGACAATCCGACGGCGTGTAACGCGCGGCGCGTTCCAGTCGTTCATCGATCTCCCGCGCATTTTCACGCCCACGCTGTTGCAGGCGATGGCGCAACACGTCGGGCGAAACCTGTAAACACACCGGCAGTAAAGCTTGTGCATAACGGGCTCGCGCCTGATGGAGATGCGCGCGAGAACCGTTCACCAGCACGTCGAAACCGGCGTGCAGCCACAGGTCGATCTCGATGCCCACGCCGTAGTAAAAACCGTTTGCATGCCAGCTTAATGCCAGCAGGTTTTGCCCGGCGCGAGTAAAGAACTCCTGTTCGCTCAGGGCAATATGGTTTTCACTGCCTGCGTTGGCACAGCGGGTAATGTAACGATGCGCCACTAACAGTCGCGTATGTTCCTGCTGGCGCAGCGCCGTCAGCAGGCTGTCCTTTCCGGAGCCGGACGGCCCCATCAGCCAGATCAGTTTTCCCATCAGAACACCCTTTTTCCCTGACGCCAGACGTGGTCGATATGAACATGCTCGCCCTTGCGATGCACCAGCACCAGATCCGCCCGTTTGCCTTCCGCAATTCTGCCGCGATCGTGCAGCTGTAGCGCGTCCGCTGGATTCTTCGTCACCAGACGAATAGCCTGCGGCAGCGTGAAGGTATTTTCAGCGTCATCCGCCACCCGAAACGCCGCGTCCAGCAGGCTGGCCGGGTAGTAATCGGACGAAAGAATATCCAGCAGGCCCAGCGAGGCGAGACGGCTGGCCGCCACGTTGCCGGAATGCGACCCGTCGCGCACGATGTTCGGCGCGCCCATCAGCACGCTCATGCCGTGCTGGCGCGAGGCCTCAGCCGCGTCGAACGTGGTGGGAAATTCGGCGATCACGCTGCCAAGCTGGTGGGATTCGCGCACATGATCGTGGGTGGCATCGTCGTGGCTGGCGAGCGCGATATTGCGCTCGCGGCACAGTGCAGCAATCGACAGGCGGTTGGGCTGCGACCACTGTGCCGCCAGCGCGAGCTGTTCCTCCTCGTAGCGTGCCATTTCGTCATTGGTCAGAGAATATTTGCCCTGATAGTACTCGCGATACTTCTCGATGTTGGCGAACTGGCGCTGCCCCGGCGAGTGGTCCATCAGCGACACCAGCGAGACCGGCTCGCGCCCGACCAGCTTTTCAAACAGCGGCAGGGTGGTGTGGTGAGGCAGTTCGCAGCGCAGGTGCAGGCGGTGCTCGGCGCGGTTCAGGCCGCGCTTTTGCGTCTCTTCCACGGCGTTGATCATCTTCTCCAGATTCTCCAGACGATCCCCCCCGTCGCGCACATCACCAATCGCCACGGCGTCCAGGACGGTGGTGATGCCGCTGGCGACCATCAGCGCGTCGTGGCTGCTCATCGCCGAATGGGCGGGCCAGTCGACCTTTGGGCGCGGGGTGAAGAATTTATCCAGGTTATCGGTGTGCAGCTCGATCAGGCCCGGCAGCAACCAGCCGCCTTCACCGTCCATCGCTTCCGGCGTTCGGCTTTGGGTTTCAGCATAGGCGCGTATCACGCCGTCCTGGATCTCAATGGAACCGTCGACGACTTCATTTTCTAGCACCAGCTTGACGTTATTAATGATCATGGCGCGACTCCCATCGCATGAAGACGATCCGCCACACGATCGCGGACGGTGGCGTCGTGGAAGATCCCGACGATCGCCGCTCCGCGCGCTTTGGCCTGTTCGATCAGCTCAACGACGGCCGCGCTGTTTTTGCTGTCCAGCGAGGCGGTGGGTTCGTCGAGCAGTAAAATCGGGTAATCGACGATAAAACCGCGGGCGATATTCACCCGCTGCTGCTCGCCGCCGGAAAAAGTCGATGGAGCCAGATGCCACAGGCGTTCCGGCACGTTGAGTCGTGTCAGGAGGTCTGCGGCTTTGACGGCGCAAGTGTCGCGTGGGACGCCCAGATCCAGCAGCGGCTGCATCACGACGTCCAGAGCGGAGATCCGCGGGATCACCCGCAGAAACTGGCTCACCCAGCCGATCGTCGAACGGCGCACTTCCAGCACCTTGCGCGCCGGGGCTTGCACCAGATCAACCCACTCGTCGCCGTGACGAATATGAATGTGGCCTTCGTCCGGCAGGTAGTTGGCGTACAACGAGCGTAATAGTGTCGATTTCCCGCTGCCGGAATGACCATGCAACACAACGCATTCACCCGGCTTAACGTCGAGCGAGGCGTTTTGCAGCACCGGCAGGCGCACGCCGTTTTGCTGGTGGAGCACGAAGGTTTTACTGACGTTTTCTACATGAATCATGTTGGCCTCAGTTCTGCAAAACGGACGACACCAGCAGTTGGGTGTACGGATGGTGCGGATCGTCGAGCACGCGGTCGGTTAAGCCACTTTCCACCACCTGACCGTTCTTCATCACCAGCAGACGGTCGGCCAGCAGGCGCGCGACGCCCAAATCGTGGGTCACAATCACCACCGCCAGATCCAGTTCCACCACCAGGCCGCGAAGCAGGTCGAGCAGCCGCGCCTGTACCGAAACGTCCAGCCCGCCCGTGGGTTCGTCCATAAACACCAGCTTCGGATGGGTGACCAGATTGCGGGCAATTTGCAGACGCTGCTGCATGCCGCCGGAAAAGGTGGTCGGCAGATCGTCGATGCGTGACGCGGGGATTTCTACCTCTTCAAGCCATTGCTGTGCGGTGGCGCGGATATTGCCGTAATGCCGCGCGCCAGTGGCCATCAGCCGTTCGCCAATGTTGCCGCCTGCCGATACCTGTCGGCGCAGGCCGTCCATCGGATGCTGATGCACCACGCCCCATTCGGTGCGCAGCAGGCGGCGGCGCTCGGCTTCGCTCATGGCGTACAGCGACTGGTCCTGATAGCGAATTTCGCCGTGCTGCGGCGTAAGACGCGCGGAGATCGACTTCAAAAGGGTGGTTTTGCCAGAGCCAGATTCGCCGACAATTCCCATGACTTCGCCCGGCCACAGGTCGAACGACACGTCGCTAAAGCCTTTACCTGGCGCATATAAATGGGTGAGATTATTCACCGAAAGCAGCGGATTCATTGGCCGTTCGCCTCGCTCTGTTGGCGGCAGAAATCGGTGTCGGAGCAGACAAACATGCGTTTGCCTGTGTCATCCAACACCACCTCATCGAGATAGCTGTGTTTTGAGCCGCAGATGGCGCACGGCTCGTCCCACTCCTGGACCGTAAACGGGTGATCGTCAAAATCGAGACTCTCGACGCAGGTGTACGGCGGCACGGCGTAGATGCGTTTTTCGCGTCCGGCACCGAAAAGCTGGAGCGCGGGCATCATGTCCATCTTCGGGTTATCGAATTTAGGGATTGGCGACGGGTCCATCACGTAGCGCCCGTTCACCTTCACCGGGTAGGCGTAGGTAGTGGCGATATGGCCGAAGCGGGCGATATCTTCGTACAACTTCACCTGCATCACGCCGTACTCTTCCAGCGCGTGCATAGTGCGGGTTTCGGTTTCGCGCGGCTCAATAAAGCGCAGTGGCTCGGGGATGGGTACCTGGAAAATCAAAATCTGATCTTCGGCCAGCGGTGTTTCCGGGATGCGGTGACGGGTCTGGATAAGCGTGGCGTCTTCGGTTTTTTCGGTGGTGTTCACGCCCGTCACCCGTTTGAAGAAGCTACGAATCGACACGGCGTTGGTGGTATCGTCCGCGCCCTGGTCGATGACCTTCAGCACGTCCGCCTCGCCAATTACGCTGGCAGTGATCTGGATCCCGCCGGTACCCCAGCCGTAGGGCATCGGCATTTCGCGGCCACCAAACGGTACCTGATAGCCGGGGATGGCTACCGCTTTTAAGATGGCGCGGCGGATCATGCGCTTGGTTTGCTCGTCCAGATAAGCAAAGTTGTAGCCGCTGAGATTAGCCATTTTTGCGCTCCCGTTGCAAACGTTTCAGCAGTTCCAGTTCGGCCTGGAAATCGACGTAATGAGGCAGCTTGAGGTGCGAAACAAAGCCTGCTGCCTCGACGTTATCCGCATGCGCCAGCACAAATTCTTCGTCCTGCGCCGGGCCTGCGATATTTTCATCGTAATCCGCTGCCTGGAGCGCGCGGTCAACCAGCGCCATCGCCATCGCTTTACGCTCGCCCATGCCGAACACCAGGCCGTAACCGCGCGTAAAGTGCGGGGCTTCGTTTTCTGGGGCCACAAAGCCGTTAACCATTTCGCACTCGGTGAGCAGCAGTTCGCCGACGTTCACCGCAAAACCCAGCTCTTCGGGCACAATTTCAATCTCGACGTGGCCGCTGCGAATTTCCGCCGCAAAGGGGTGATTACGCCCATAGCCGCGCTGGGTGGAGTAGGCCATCGCCAGCAGATAACCCTCGTCGCCGCGCATGAGCTGTTGCAGGCGTGACGAACGTGAGCACGGGTAGACCGGCGGCGTGCGGGTCACGTCATCGGGCGTGCGGCCAGTGTCCGCTTCGGCTTTTGCCAGCCCCTGATTGGCCAGCAGGCTAAAGACGTGCGGAGCGGCTTCCTGCGCGGTATCCGTGGTTTTCAGGGCCGGAGATTCGCCGTTCGCCAGCAGGGTGAAATCGAGCAGGCGATGGGTGTAGTCGTAGGTTGGGCCAAGCAGTTGACCGCCGGGAATGTCTTTGTAAACGGCGGAGATTCGGCGCTCAAGGCGCATCTCTGCGGTATTTATCGGCTCGCTCACCGCCAGCTTCGCAAGGGTGGTGCGGTAGGCGCGAAGCAGGAAGATGGCTTCGACGTTATCGCCGCTGGCCTGCTTGAGCGCCAGCGCCGCCAGCTCGCGGTCGGCGATGCCGCCTTCGGTCATTACCCGGTCGACGGCGAGATTCAGCTGTTGTTCGATTTGCGCGACGCTCAGCTCGGGAAGCAGGCTGTCGCCACGACGTCTCTGCTCTTGTAGCGCATGGGCGGCGGCTATCGCCTTTTCGCCCCCTTTAACGGCAACGTACATCAGCACACCTCGACATGCGTGGTCCGTGGAATGGCCAGCAGGCGTTCGCCGCAGGTCAGGAGCAGATCAATACCCAGCGGGAACGGATGCGGGCGCTCGGTTAGCTCGTGGATGATGCATTCCGGCAGCTGTGGGGCAACCATGCGCTCGTCGGCGATACCCGCTCCGGTCAGGCGCAGCATACGGCCACCGCTCAGGCTTGCGACCTGCAAAATCAGCGTGGCGCTGGACTCGGGTGCCACGGCGCTGCCTTCGCTCAGGGCGTTAAGCTGCTCGTGGCTAATGTGCTCGTTTGCCACCGCGAATACCGCCTGCTGGGGATGTTCGACCATCGGGGCATTGGTGTGAAAACGCAGGTTCTGGCTGGCGATATCGTTCGCCAGCGCAGCGGATAGCCACACCGGCGTGTCGTTATCGGCCAGCGCCAGGAGCACGCTGGTGGTGGCGACGTTCAGCGGCTGCCAGCCGTGTGTGAGCTGATGCAGGGAGACGATTGCGCCCGGCTCGCTCATGGCTTTGAGCAGACGACGAAAGCTATGTTGGGCATCCTGGACGGGCAGGGTAAAAGCAGGTTTAAGCGTCATGCGTTGTCTCCGCGAACGAGCGTAAAGAAGTCGACCCGGCTGGTATTCACTTCGGCCTGACGCGCGGCAAGGCGTGCGGCGCGGTCGGCTTCCAGCGGAGTAATTAGGGTTTCCATCAGTGTCTGGAAATGAGGTTGTTCCTGTAGCAAGGCGTCAATGACCGCACAGCGTTCGGCGTGTTGTTTATCGCGACCTAGCTGATAGCTGTATCCAAGCGTACCGCTGGCCAGGCGGATGACCGCGCGGGTCAGGGTGGCGTCGCCTGCGAAGAAGCGTTCACCTGTGCCGCCCATCCGCGCCTGGATTTGCACCAGACCGGATTCTGCCGCACGAATCGGTTCGTAAACCGGCGCGAGATTCAACAGGCGCATGCGTTCATGCAGGGCCGCAGGCTGGCTGTGAGCGAGCGCTGACATCCAGCGCTGACGAGTGGAGGTATCGAAGTGCATTCAGTGCTCCATGGTGAATTCGATCATGTCGGCGCGGGTCAGGCTGACGGAATATTCCGTGGCGTTGACCTCGCCATCACGATGGTTAAGGGTGCGCACGCACAGCAGTGGCGCCATGTTCGGGATCTCCAGCACCTTGCTCTCTTTAGCCTGGGCGCGGCGGGCGCTGATGCGGGTCTGGGTGCGTTTCAGGTTGATTCCGGCGGCGTCTGAGAGAAAGTCATGCAGCGAACCGCTGGAAAATCGTTGCAACACTGGCCACAGATTCAGGTCAGAGAAATAGTGGTCTATCTGGCAAACCGCCACGCCGTTCACCCGGCGCAGCGTGCGCAGATGCACCACGTTCTCGCCCTCACGAATGCCGAGCGCATCGGCGATGTGACTGGAGGCCGGGCGCAGTACGGACAGCATTTTTTCGCTGGTCGGATGGCTGCCCTGGTCGAGCAGGTTCTGGCTAAAGCGCGCCTGAGCATTCAGCGGATAGTCGAACGGGCGCATCAGCACCAGGACGCCGACGCCCTGTCGGCGCTGTACCCAGCCGCGCTCCACCAACTGATCGACGGCGCGACGCAGGGTATGACGATTGACCTCGTAGCGGTCGGCAAGCTGTTGCTCGGCGGGCAGATAGTCGCCGCAGCGGTAGTGGGCGCGAAGCTCGACTTCAAGCTTTGCTGCGATCTCTTGCCAGCGGGTAGGGTAACTGGTCGGATGTCTGGATAAGTGCATATCAATCAATGCCTCGCTTCTTAGATGAAGTGCTTACGCAAACGCTGAGAAAGGAAGTCCAACAGGCTGACGGTAATGATGATGAGCACCATCAACGCGCAGGTTTGCTGGAACTGAAAACCACGAATCGCTTCCCACAGGGTGACGCCAATCCCGCCCGCACCCACCATGCCGACCACCGTTGCAGAGCGGACGTTGGACTCAAAACGGTACAGGGAGTAGGAGATAAGCAATGGCATCACCTGGGGGAGCACGCCGTAGAGAATTTCTTCGATTTTATTGGCACCCGTGGCGCGAATCCCTTCCACCGGGCCGGGTTCGATAGCTTCGACCGCTTCTGAAAGTAGCTTGGAGAGCACGCCAGTGGTGTGGATGAACAGCGCCATGACGCCCGCGAAAGGACCCAGACCGACGGCAACGACGAACAGCATCGCGAAGACCATTTCATTGATGGCGCGACAGGCGTCCATCAGGCGGCGCACCGGCTGGTAAACCCACCAGGGAACGATGTTTTCTGCGCTCATCAGGCCAAACGGAATGGAGAGAACGACCGCCAGCGCGGTGCCCCAGACGGCGATTTGCATGGTGACGGCCATTTCGCTGAGGTAATCACGCCACTGGCTAAAATCAGGGGGGAAGAAGTCAGCGGCGAAGGTCGCCATGTTGCCGGAATCTTTGACCAGCATCAGCGGGTCCATTTCCGCACCTTTCCAGGAGATAACGAGTATCGCCAGCAGAATCGCCCAGCTGAGCAGCGAGAACCAGCTTCGCTTCGGGGTTGGGACGGTGATGGTTTGCATGGTAGCTCCGTTGGTTTATGTTCCCCTCACCCTTCCCTCTCCCCATAGGGGAGAGGGGACAGCTCGGTGCGGTTTTTAGAGGGCAGGGTGAGGGGCAAGGTTTTACTGCACCACTTTATTCACGTTAGTCATGGCGCTCAGCGCGGCGGTCAGACGGTCGAGATCTTCCAGCTGCGCCTGAATTTCAGACACTTTGCTGGTCTTCTCTTCGGTGTTCAGACCTTTGTTGTCCTTCACGCCCTGCATTTGTTTGAACAGCGCCAACTGGCGAATGGGCACCAGTTGCAGATCGCTTGAGGCGCGGAACGGTGCCCAGCCCAGACGTTCCAGTACGGTTTTCTCTTCTGGCGTTTTGCCGTAGTTCATAAAGAAGTCGTACACCTTGTCCTTGGTGCTTTCGGAGAGGTTTTTACGCCACACGATGGGATCGCCTGGGATTAACGGAGACTTCCAGATAACCTTCAGCTCTTTCAGTTTGTCCGGTGCAGAAGTCTTCAGCTTGTCGAGGTTTTCAGTGTTATTGGTGGCGACGTCGACCTGCTTATTTGCCACGGCCAGGGCGTTGGTTTCGTGCCCCGCGTTAACGGTGCGCTTGAATTCACTGGCAGAGGCGTTGTTTTTGGCGAAAACGTAGTAACCGGGGACCAGGAAGCCAGAGGTCGAGTTAGGGTCACCGTTGCCGAAGGTCAGCTCTTTGCGTTTGGCGAGCATGTCGTTGAGGTTATTGATTGGGCTGTCTTTATTAACGATCAGCACGCTCCAGTAACCCGGAGAACCATCTGCCGCGACCGTCTGAGCAAACACCTGGCCGTTGGCGCGGTCTACCGCTTCCATGGCTGAAAGGTTGCCGTACCAGGCAATATCGACTTTGTTAAAGCGCATTCCCTGGATGATGCCCGCGTAGTCCGGAGCGAAGAAGGCGTTCACTTTGATACCCAGCCTGGTTTCCATATCTTTCAGGAACGGTTCCCACTGGGGTTTCAGGTTTTGCTGTGATTCGGTCGAAATAATGCCAAAGTTCAGCGCTTTTTCCTGTTCTTCCGCGTACGCCGGGCTTAACAGAGTGCTGATGCTGAACATGCTGGTGAAGGCCAGCGCGGCAACGGCTTTGTAGCTCATGTACTTTCCTCGGATCGGGTTTAATTAAGCAGCCTGCGCGTTCTCATCGACGCGATTAATGCTGCGATAGAGATGGTCAAAGCGTTCGTTGTCAAATGCCTGGCTTGTGCCGTCGTAAAACACGTGACCCTGGCGCAGCGCGACGATGCGTTCGCAGTAGCGCAGGGCGTAATCGACCTGGTGCAGTGTGACGACCACGGTGATGCCGTCGTTCTGGTTAATATCGCGCAGGGTTTCCATCACGATGCGGGCAGATTCCGGGTCCAGCGAAGCAATCGGCTCATCGGCCAGAATCACTTTCGCCTTTTGCATCAGCGCGCGGGCAATGGCGACGCGCTGCTGTTGTCCGCCGGACAGGGTAGAGACGCGCTGGTGGGCGAAATGCGCCATACCCACGCGGGTCAGCGCCTGGAGCGCTTGTTGTTTTTGAGACGGTGAGAACCAGCGCAAACAAGTGCGCCAGAAAGGAGTGCTACCAAGCGCGCCAATCAGCACGTTTTCCAGCACTGACAGGCGGTTCACGAGGTTGAACTGCTGGAAGATGCAGCCTGTCTGCGCGCGGCTTTGCCGAATATCGCCCGCCAGGCGGCCCGCACGCTGCACGGTTTTCCCCAGCAGCTCAACGTGGCTCTCCGGCGTTTTATCCCCGGTGATGAGGCCGCTCAAATGGCGCAGAAGCGTGGATTTTCCTGAACCGGAAGGCCCAAGCAGCGCCACCATTTCACCTTTTTCGACGGTCAGATCAACGGCATGCAGGGCCTTATTGTGATGAAAGGACTTGCTCAGTTTCTCGACGCGGATGACAGTTTGCATGTGCTGGCCTCACGATAAATGTGGCCTCATGCTGGCGGATTAATGTGACATTTTGGTTAAGTATTGGTTGCGGGAGTTTGAAGAGTTGAGGTGAGTGTGATGACAGGAAGCGCGGGGAGCGGCCCGGCAAGCTTTCGCCGCCGGGCGGGCGAATCAGTTCTTTTTCACGAACTCAGATTTGAGTTTCATTGGACCGAAGCCGTCAATTTTGCAGTCAATATTATGATCGCCTTCAACCAGGCGAATATTCTTCACTTTCGTGCCGATTTTCAGCATTGAAGAACTGCCTTTAACTTTCAGGTCTTTAACAACGGTGACGCTATCGCCATCGACCAGCAAATTACCGTTGGCATCTTTTACGATCAACGTATCGCTGTCTTGAGAAGGCTCGGCATCGTTCCATTCATGGGCGCATTCCGGGCAGATGAACATCCCGTTATCTTCGTAGGTGTATTCAGAATTGCATTTAGGGCAGTGCGGGAGTGACATATCTATATCCTCAAAAAAGGGCTAACGGAGCTGGAAAGCGCCAGCCAAAAGACGGCAGATTGCCGAAAAAGGCGTCAAGTATAGCGTAAATCCCCACTTTTGTCGGTGGCATTGTTTTTTTTCAGAATACATAAAAAAAGTGATTGTGGTGACAATTCTTGTCAGTCAGTTAAGCGATGCTTACAGCACGCGTAGGAGATAAACAATGAAACGAAATATATCGCATATTGTATTGCGTAAATTGCCAGGTTCAGACATTTCGGATAAGGTGAGGCGAGCAAATGTTATATATCAATGGCACCCAGCATTGCCGACCCTACTTTGGCAAACGGGAATTACCTCTCTTTTTAGGTGGGTAAATTATTTAGATACTTTCTTTAGCTTCATAAAAAATGGTCTACGCTCTTTATCTTTCGGCTTTTCTTGCTGAAAAGAGTGTACGGCCGCTTTACGCTGCGAAAAGAATATATTCTGTATTGCCATCAGGCATTTATATTTGTTGAACATATTTTCCACGCTTAATCATAAAAGCCGAAATTTCATTATTAAAACTATCTGGCTTAATAAAAGTAATAAATTTGCGTTAAGGAAAGACTTTTATCATGCATACACAGACAATATTTGAATTGAGCCAGGAAGCCGAAAGGTTGCTGCAACTTGCTTTGCAAAACCTTGATGCATTGAAATCAATACCTATCGCAATGTTGGATAGCACTACAGCGGCCATAACAGGGGAAAGCAACAATGTGCTTCCTTTGCATTTTAGCTCGCGTGGTGTTGACGCTCAGCTTTCAATGCTGAATAACGAATTACGCAAGATAACCCGTCTTGAAATGGTACTGGCTATTGTCGGGACCATGAAAGCGGGTAAATCGACCACGATTAACGCGATTGTCGGAACGGAGGTTCTGCCAAATCGTAATCGACCGATGACCGCGCTGCCCACCATGATCCGCCATACGCCGGGCCAGAAGGAACCGGTCCTGCATTTCGCCCACGTTGCGCCTATCGACACGCTGATAAAGCTATTGCAGGTGAAACTGTGTAATCACGATCGCGGTAAACTGACCCAACGTCTTGAGATCGATAAAGACATGAACGCGCTGTTAGGGCGAATTGAACAAGGCGAAGCGTTTGAAAAACATTATCTTGGCGCTCAGCCAATTTTTCAGTGCCTGAAAAACCTCAACGACCTGGTACGACTTTCTCAGGCGCTGGGCGTTGATTTCCCGTTCTCTGAATATGCGGCAGTTGAACATATTCCGGTGATTGAGGTGGAGTTTGT
The DNA here is from genome assembly GCF_059766475.1 of Enterobacter sp. SCRI0065. Taxonomy (NCBI): domain Bacteria; kingdom Pseudomonadati; phylum Pseudomonadota; class Gammaproteobacteria; order Enterobacterales; family Enterobacteriaceae; genus Enterobacter; species Enterobacter sp. SCRI0065. Next base: position 78,026 of record NZ_JCBAJB010000009.1, read on the forward strand.
TCATCTTGCGGGGCTGGATTCTCATTTAGGGCAGTTGACGCTGCTGGATACGCCGGGGCCGAATGAAGCCGGCCAGCCGCATCTGCAAAAGATGCTGAATGAACAACTGGCTCGCTCATCGGCGGTGCTGGCGGTGATGGATTATACCCAGCTTAAATCGATCTCGGATGAAGAGGTCCGCCAGGCGATTTCCGCCGTGGGTAAATCGGTGCCGCTATACGCGTTGGTTAATAAGTTCGATCAAAAAGACCGTAATAGCGACGATGAAGAACAAGTTAAGGCGATGATTTCCGGCACGCTGATGAAGGGCAATATTTCGCCTGGGCAAATTTACCCGGTCTCATCAATGTGGGCCTACCTGGCGAACCGCGCGCGCAATGAATTAACCGTAAACGGAAAACTCCCTGACCATCAGGAGCAACGCTGGGTTCAGGATTTTGCGGAAGCCGCACTTGGGCGTCGGTGGCGCACGGCCGATTTAGAAGACGTGGAACATATTCGTCATGCGGCCGATCTGCTGTGGGAAGATTCGCTGTTTGAGCAACCGATTCGCAAGCTTATCTACGCGGCTTACGCTAACGCGTCGCTTTATGCTCTGCGTTCGGCGTCGCATAAGTTGCTCAACTACGCGCAAAACGCGCGTGAATATCTCGATTTCCGCTATCAGGGGCTGACCGTCGCCTTTGAAGAACTGCAGGTGAATATCGCGCGTCTGGAAGAGGATATGGCGCTGTTACAGATGCGTCAGGAAGTGGTGAATGATGAAGTCGGGCATGAAGTCGAGCAGGCGCTCGATGCGTCGAATGCCTTTATTCATCAGCAGAAAAATTCCATCAAACAGGCAATAAGCCATGTCTTTAGCAGTGACAATATTCTGGATTTAGCCGGCATCAGCCAGATGAATTTGCGCAAGGATTCGCAGATTGAAATGGGACAACTGGTGCTGGAAGATGAAGGGCAGGCGCAAATTGTGCTCAGTAAAATTCGCTCCTCTTGCGAGCTGATCGTGCTGGATGCGCAGGGTAAAATCAGCCGTGAGCTGGCGTTGCGTTTCGACCAGCTTGAATCAACCCTTGCGCGTTCGCTCAACGAAGCCATGCGCCCGATTGAAAAACGGATAAAAGAAGAGTTAAGCCATGCTGGTTTTCGCGCTCGAATTAGCTTCCCGGCATTCCAGGCAAGCCAGCTGAACTTTAATACTCGCGTGTTATTTAACGATGCGATTGCGATGGAAAATCGCCCGGCAGGTGAGATGTCAGGGGCCAGCAGCGTGCGCGAAACGGTGTCACGCTGGCTGAACAATCCGGGCTGGGGCTGGGAAGATTGTGTGGTGACGCGAACCCGCTACGTGATTGATGTCGGACAGCTTCACGAACGGTTTAAGCAACATATTGATCATTTTTGTGAACAAATCTGTAAAGCTTTGGCGGCGCAGGTCGATGTCTCTGTTACGGCAGGTATGGCAACGTTCTTTGCAGAATTCTCATTATGCCTGACCGGGTTACAGGAAAGCTTGCGTGATAGCCTCGCAGTGCGACAGCAAAATGAGCATTCCACACGAGCGCTTAGCCAGCTGTTGCAGCAAAGTATTACCACTGCGACGTGGATTCAGGAAGATACCCGACTGTTACGCGATGATGTTCAAACCCTTTTCGCGACAGAGCAAACATGACAACACAACTACTGGACGGTCCCGGGCGGACGCTAGAGTGTATTCATCCCAAATTTATGGTCGATTTGGTGCATGGGGTGGACGCGACGCGTCACACCCTTTTAGTGCCTCAACAGCAGCAATTTCGTGAGCGTTTAACCCAGGAAATCATGACTCAGACCAGGCTTCGGCCCTGGGCGATAACGGGAATGTTCAGCGAAAATGCTGCCCTCAAGCTAGGGCTGGCGGAGAAACTGGCCGGAATGTTCGATCCGGGCCACCTTGCCCTAACCCGCATGACCGATAAACTCACCTCACTGCGCCAGCAGGTCAATCGCCCAGGGCAGCACACGCCGGGGCTGATGCAGCAATACGACGATCTTTCTGCTCATTTTTGCCAGCGCGCGGCGTATAAAGAAAAAGCCTTGTCGCAGCGTGGGTTAACGGTGCAGGCTGGCGAACACAGCGAGCAAATTTTTACCCGCTGGCACGCAGGGCAGTACGACGGCTGGTCGCTGGCAGGACGGTGCTATATCGCCCTGGAAGAGCTGCGCTGGGGCGCGTTTGGTGATGCGTGTCGTCTGGCAAATGAAGACGTTGCCGCCATGCTGAAAGATAACCTGCGTAGCCTTGCGGCGAATTATCTTGCTCAGGGAATTAATGCCTCTCCGACAACGCGTCATTTCTATCATCAATGGCTGACGACCCCCGTCACGACCCGATTAATGGATCACAAAGATATGTTGGGCTGGCTGGGAGACTGGTGTCATCCAGAACGTCATCCGGTGAGCTGGTCGGTGACGCAGAGCTGGCAAACGGTGGCGCTGGGTATGCCGAGGTTGTGTTCGGCGAAACGTCTGGCAGATGCCATGGTCGGTGAGATGTTTAACGAGTCGTAAAAGCAAAACCCTCTCTGATGAGAGGGTTGTGAAGAAGAGGTACTTAGTGGTGCAGCGACTCTACGGCTTGTGGCTCTGACGCGGCTTTCGGGATATTGCCATAACGTTTTGCGTAGAGTGCCGTGATTATCGGAACCAGAATCGCCGTCACAATGACTGACGCGGCCACCAGTGCTGTCGCGGATGCTGCAACAGGCTCGAATGACGGGTTAATCTGCGCAATGATCATGGGGTTTGCCACCGCCGCTCCGGCGGCGGAAGAGGCCGCAACACCGGCAGTACCATTCCCTCCTCCAATCATGCGGTCAGCGATAATCAGCGGAATACCGGTGATGATGATTACCGCCACACCCAGCACGATACCCAGCAGGCCAGTATCCATAATCACGTTCAGATTGATGGTGTTACCCAGCGCAAAGCCGAAGAACGGAATCAGAACTGGCGTCGCTTTGCTGAAGAAATCACGCAGGTCGGTATCGAGGTTGCCCAGGGCAAAACCGATCAGGAACGGCAGGACGGCACCGACAAAATGGTGCGGTTCGAACGATGCCAGGCCAGCAGAACCCAGGATGAGCATGGTGACCAGCGGGCCAGACTCCAGGGACATCAGCACGAATGCGCCGGACTCTTCTTTGGTGCCGTATTGATTCATCAGGCTGGCATAGAGGCCGCCGTTGGTCATGTCCATCGCGGATACGATCGCCAGCACCGAGAGCCCTGCGAAGAAGCCAGTCTGAATACCATTCTCAGGAATAAACATGGCGCAAACCATAGCGACAACCCATGCGACGGCAATTTTGGTGAGAACCAGCGTACCGGATTTGCGTAAAACGGTGCCGGTTGCACGCAAATTAATGGATGCGCCAATACAGAAGAACCAGACCGCCAGAATCGGTACCGTACCGCTTATCATACCTTTGGTAAATCCGCCGAAATAAGCCCCTGTATTGGGTGCCAGCGTATTTAATATTGCGCCAAGTACCAGTGGAACCAGCATCATCCCGCCAGGGATGCGTTCGATTGTGGCTTTAATTTTCATGATAAATCCTCACATCTTATCTCGCGGTGCTGGCGGACAAGTCAGGTAAAAAATGCTGAGTCAATTCAACGTATTGTGAATTTAAACCGTCTGGCGTTCCGATTGTTATTACCTGAATCGTTAACAGTTTTACCTTTTAAACGATCGGGGCAATGCACCCGGAGCGGCGTGTTCGGACGTATCATGCGATCATTGGAATTATGATTCAATGAAAATAAAACAGTGTTTTAGTTATCTCGATCACATATTTTTGTAAACGCGTGTCTACATTATTGGTAATTAAAATTGCTGTGAATTGAATGTGAATGAATGTGATGTGTTTTTCTATTTTTTGAGAAAGTATTAACGCATGGAAGAATTTTACTGACGGTGAGATAAGGACGAAGCATTTAACCCCTTTTTACGTTTGCTGACCGCACCTGACATAACCCTAAAATATATGTGAAGTTGATCACGAATTTAAACGCTGGTAGGGTAAGAAAGTCATTAACTGCCCATCAGGCGTCAACAGGTTCGGTTGTATCGACGCAAAACGTCAATGTAAGTAAACCTGCTACGCTTGAATAAGGTGATTCGCATGAGGCGAATGACTGGTTCACAGACCGCAAGAAGATCTGTGGTAGGGACAGGGCTAAGTCTACGAGGAAAGGTATGCTTAAAAGGAAAAAGGTAAAACCCATTACGCTACGTGATGTGACCATCATTGATGATGGCAAACTGCGTAAAGCTATTACCGCTGCATCGTTGGGTAATGCAATGGAGTGGTTCGATTTTGGTGTATACGGCTTTGTCGCCTATGCGTTAGGTAAAGTATTCTTCCCAGGTGCCGATCCCAGCTTGCAGATGATTGCAGCGCTCGGTACTTTCTCCGTTCCCTTCCTGATTCGTCCCCTTGGCGGCCTGTTCTTCGGCAGGCTCGGCGATAAATATGGTCGCCAAAAGATACTGGCTATCACGATTGTGATTATGTCGATCAGTACCTTCTGTATAGGTCTGATCCCGTCCTACGCCACTATCGGTATATGGGCACCGATTTTGCTGCTGCTGTGTAAGATGGCGCAGGGCTTTTCCGTTGGTGGTGAATATACCGGTGCGTCGATCTTCGTCGCGGAATATTCCCCGGACCGTAAACGCGGCTTTATGGGCAGCTGGCTGGACTTTGGTTCCATTGCCGGGTTCGTGCTGGGTGCGGGCGTAGTGGTACTGATTTCTACCGTCATCGGTGAAGAGAACTTCCTCGAATGGGGCTGGCGTATACCGTTCTTTATGGCGTTGCCGTTAGGCGTGATTGGCCTGTATCTGCGTCATGCATTAGAAGAGACCCCGGCGTTCCAGCAGCACGTTGAGAAACTGGAGCAGGGCGATCGCGAAGGCTTGCAGGAAGGCCCGAAAGTCTCCTTCATCGAGATTGCAACCAAGCACTGGCGTAGCCTGTTGACCTGTATTGGTCTGGTGATTTCGACCAACGTCACCTACTACATGTTGCTGACGTACATGCCGAGCTACCTGTCGCACAACCTGCACTACTCCGAAGATCACGGTGTGCTGATTATTATCGCCATCATGGTGGGTATGCTGTTTGTGCAGCCGATTATGGGCCTGCTGAGCGACCGCTTTGGTCGTCGCCCGTTCATTATAATGGGCAGTGTGGCGTTGTTTGCTCTGGCCATCCCGGCCTTTATTCTGATTAACAGCAATGTGCTGGGGCTGATATTTGCGGGCCTGCTGATGCTGGCGGTGATCCTGAACTGCTTCATCGGGGTGATGGCGTCTACGCTGCCAGCGATGTTCCCAACGCATATTCGTTACAGTGCGTTGGCGGCGGCGTTTAATATCTCCGTACTGGTTGCCGGTTTGACGCCGACCATTGCCGCATCACTGGTCGAAAGTACGCAGAACCTGATGATGCCAGCCTATTATCTGATGGTGGTGGCGGTAATTGGTCTGCTGACTGGCCTGACCATGAAAGAGACCGCTAATCGTCCGCTTAAAGGCGCGACGCCTGCGGCATCGGATATCCAGGAAGCGAAAGAGATCCTGCGCGAGCACTACGACAATGTTGAGCAGAAGATTGATAACATTGACGTGGAGATTGAGGAGCTACAGAAGAAACGTTCTCGGCTGGTGGATCAGCATCCACGCATTAACGAGTAAGACGAAGAACCCGCCGCCACGGCGGGTTTTTTTATACCCCGCGTTGTTTTGGCCCTGTCATAAAACAGTAAAAAAAATGCCATTTTGGGTGGTGTCTAAATTGACAGCCTGAAACGTTCCGACTAATTTTATATTCGAGCACCTACTATTTTAAGTAGGTTGACAGACATAAACTATTTTAAAAATAAAATCTCAAATATTGAGAATAACTTTTTCATTATCTCTATCCTTGGGTGAGTCAATGAAATATTCACAGCAAAACTCGACGTTATTCGTCGTGACCAAGCCATCGTTGCAGGCGAAGGCATTGGTTAAGTTATTATCATCTTCATTACCGGTCACAGCAGTATTACATAATATTACGCACCCCTTCGTTGTACCGCCTGATAATGCGCTGATCTTGTATGACAGGACGGCAACCAACGAAAAGTGTGATTTAAGATGGCAGTGCTACCTGAAAAAAATCCCTACCTCCTTCAAGCTGTTGCTCATTGATCATGTTAAGGACGAGCAATCAGATCATATCTTTGACTGGCCTTCCGTTCGCGGGCTTTTTTGCATGGCGGACGATCATCACAGCCTTATTCATGGCATCAATAAGGTGCTGCAAGATGAATCCTGCTTATCCGATAATTTAAATAAACGCTTCCAGGACAGGAAAACATGGCCGTATGCTTATACGTTATTAACCGAGCGTGAAAAGGTGGTATTACTGGCGTTGCGTGATGGAGCGACTAACGATCAGATTGCTGACACTCTGTTTATTAGTAAGCTAACGGTAAAGGCGCATCTTTATAATATCTTTAAAAAAATCGCGGTTAAAAATAGAGTCCAGGCCATGCTCTGGGTAAATGAAAATCTGAATCATTAATTTTAACGCTGCCGAATTTTCGCATTGTTAATCTTCCGTTAATCCTTCGCCGCTTTTCCCTTTTTCCCAGGCGACGCGGCGATGGAACATTTTTTTCATCGCCCGTCCAAGCGTGTTGAACCAGCCGGTTGGACGCGGGTCGGCAAGCATGCTTAGGGCGCGGGCGTAATCCAGTACCAGACCTGGCGTCCAGGCCATCGTTTCTGCACGTTTGCGTAGCTGTAGCGCCACCCAGAGTTCGGGCGTGGACATCAGTTTTCCCATTGCCAGCCAGAAACCGCGCGATTGCCATAATCTTCCGACCGAGCCTTCAAGCGCGGCTTCCAACGCGCGTGCCACGCTGCTGGAACAGTTACGGTGCGTCAGGTTATAGGATTCGTTTTTACGGTAATTTTCCCAGAAAGCCTGTAGACGCGCTTCGCTGTAGTTTCGGATGCGCACTTTTCGCGTTGAGGGACACCATTTTACCGACTCGGTGGCGTAATCGGGTTGAAACTCACCCGGCACGTTATTCTCCGGCGTGGCACGTAAAAGGCGGGCGAAGGCATCAGGGGAACGATCGATCAGAACGGCGGGGTATAAGCTGATGTAGATCCCGCCAGGCGATTCCAGTGCGGCGTGCCCCGTCGAAATCACGCCGTTAACATCGACGGCTGCAATATAACGGCTGATGACCGGCCGGGGGATGGCTTCTCCCGGCGCTGAACCAACGGGTGTCCAGACGTGGATGGTGAGCGCTTTTTCATCATCTTCGGGCGGCCCATCCCATTCGACCACGGCGGGCGGATGGGTGTCTGCTTCTTCCATATACTCCTCTCCCTTCAGGCCTGGATTGGCAGCCGCCAGCCTGACACGGTTGGCGAGGATAAACATATTCCAGCCTGCAAAGGCCAGGCCTAACCCCAGACAATAAGGTACGGTTCCGGAATAGTGGGAGGGCCAGGGCTGGAAAAAGAAGATGGCTAACGCAATCTCCACAATCCCGCCCCACATTGCGGGTCGCCAACGCCGGTAGCGCACCACGATTGCTGAAGCAATTTGCAGCGTGCCATCGAGCAAGAACAGCGTGCCAAAAATCATCGCCAGAATGAAGTTTCCATCATGGTTACCGACAAGAATCAGGATGGCAGCCAGCGAAAATGTCGCGCCTTTCACGTAGCGTAACAGGCGTTGTCCGCCCATGCCGCTGTGCGCCACCATCAGCGTGGCGAAGCCTTCAAAGAGCAGCAAACAGGCAAAGGGCTCGATGGGGAAAAACAGTACGCCATCCATCGCGTCGATAAAAATGACGACGCCAGCGATGAGTGTTAGCCAGCCGAAACGACGAAGCCCGCGCCAGTGCGAACGCAAAAAATCCACGCCAAGCAAAATCAGGGTCAGTCGCATCATGAGTGTATTTCCAGAATAAACCTCCCACATTTATAGTTCACACGCTGAATGAGTGCGTTATGAATTGTGTGTGGGAGGTGGCGATTCCAGGTCAGTTATAGCAGGCGGGCGAGTTGGCGTTGATGGTAGCGCCCAAGGATCAGCACCGTTGTCAGCGCACCGAGCAGAGCGCAGAACATGTCTGACTGGGTATCCCACGGATCGCCCTGGGTGCCCAGAAAATCATCTGCGCCTTGCCCCATCGCCAGTGCTGCCCACCATTCGATCAACTCGTAAGTCGCGCTAATGGCTAGGGCAATACAGCACACCAGAAAACCTGTCATTTTGCGCCCGTTAACGTAACCGCCACGCAGCAGTATTTCCCGAGCGGCCAGCGCAGGGACGAGTCCCTGAAAAAAGTGCCCCAGCTTGTCGTACGGATTGCGGCTGAGATTGAACATTTCCTGTACGTCAAATCCAATCGGCACTTTGGCGTAGGTGTACATACCCCCCACCATCAGGACGATCGCGTGAAGGAAAATCAGGGTGTAAAGCAGAGGCGTGAGCGGATAACGCTTATGGGTGGCGAGCAGCAGCGGAACAATAATGACAACTGGCGTGACTTCCATAAGCCAGGTCATGCGATCGCGGGTCAACAGGCCGGTATAAATTAGAATCAGCAGCAAAAGTAACGCGCCGCCTTTTAACACAGAGGAGAGGGCAAATTGGGTCATAGCATTTTACTTATCGGCAAAATGACTACTATCGACTCGCGTTGAGGAAAACTCAATATTTTGCGCAGTACGAAAAAAAACGGAGCCATGCATGGCCCCGTTTCACACTAACAACGATTAGAACATTTTGCGTAAGCGCAGGCTGAAGGTGTGCGCCTGATAGCGCTCGCCCGCTTGCAGGTCGTAGCGCGCGTCAAAGCTCAGTTCATTCGCATCATACAATGTGCTACCGATAGCCAGGCCGGCCATGTCAGCCACAGGCGATGCCCCTTTGGTGATAAAGCTGGTTTCACCAATGGTATCGGCAGCGTAGCTTGCCCTGCTGCTGACCTGACGATCGTCATACTGGTGGATCCACGAGACCTGCGCGAATGGCGTCAGGTTGCCAAGGCCAGTTGCGAAGGTTTTCTCGAGGCGAGCACCGATATCGCTCACTACGGACTGGGAGTGAATGCTTTCAACATCCAGAGCCATGCCGTTGCCGCCCGTTTCTTTATAACCATCAACGTGCTGATAACCATAAGTCAGGCTCGCCAGCGGCGTCAGGACGATGTTTGCTGGCAGGGTGAACGGATAACCGAATTCCGTTTGCAACGTGATTGACTGACCGTTGAACTTACCCTTTGCTGCGCCGGAGAAGCCGGTGAAGTCAGCACGACGAACAGAGCTGTAGTTCTGACGGTTTACGCCAGCGGAAAGGTTCAGGTACCACGGATCGCCGGTGTAGCCTGCGTAACCGATCACGCCATAGTTGTCGGCGGTCGAGGTATTGCCGCTTAGGTTGTCTTTACCGTGGACGGAGGTGTTGCTGTAGTTCACTGCCGCACCCAGACGCCAGTCGTCGCCAAGCGCGCGGTCCGCGCCGAGGATCAGACCACCAAATTTCGCGGTGTAACCACTGACATCATCCGTGCTGCCCTGACGAGCATAGCCGCCAAACGGTTGACCCCAGACAATCCAGCTGCTGGCGTAATCGTCACCCGTTGCGACGCCACTGGTGCCTGAAGTGCCAGGGGCGCGGACGGCGTCAATGTGCGCACCTACGACGGCCTGAGCGGTAGAGGTTGCGACGGTGGCCGCTGAACTGGTGTTGATATTCTGCCCTGGGGACAGACGTTCGCCGACTCGATTGGCTTCACTTTTGCTATCGATCGCTAATGAGGCGTTATAAAGCTCAAGCAGTTGTGGGGAAGCGATTCCTGAATAACTCGCCAGACCGCCCAGTGCCGCTGTGGCGCTAGGGATGGTTGCCAGAACCGGTTTGGCAGGCGTAGGGTCAGTCGGCGGAGTCACAACTGGAGGCGTCACAACTGGAGGCGTCACAACTGGAGGCGTCACAACTGGTGGAGTCACAACCGGTGGAGTCACAACCGGCGGAGTCACAACCGGCGGCGTCACAACGGGTGGAGTCACAACAGGTGGAGTCACAACGGGTGGCGTCACAACAGGTGGAGTCACAACGGGTGGCGTCACAACGGGTGGAGTCACAACGGGTGGCGTCACAACCGGTGGAGTGACAACCGGTGGCGTCACAACAGGTGGAGTGACAACTGGCGGCGTCACAACCGGTGGAACCACAACTGGCTCAGCGCCAACGGTAAGTACTAGCGCTTTATTGGCACCATCCGCATAGACTGCTCCCGTTACCGCACCGTTATAGCCAACAGCCTGGTAGTTTAGGTTCTGTGCATTGTAATCGGTATCCGCCCCCGCAGCGCTTATCACCACGTAACGCTGACCTTCAGCGAAACGATAGGTGCTACCCGTGCGCAGCAGTTTAACGTTGGATCCCGCGTCAACGATCGCGTTGCCGGTGACGTTCAAGCGACCATAACCGGTATCCGCAATCAGCTCATCGCCTAAGGTGGTGAGATCTGAGATCCCCGAGATAAGCGTAGCAGCCGCTTTCTGATGGTAATCACCCGAAATTGTGATGTGATTATTCACCTGCAATGAGGCGGCATCGTTCATAACGGCACTGGCAATAACATGATCGTCCAGAAGTACTGAACCGTTGCCAAAGACGACATTCGAGCGTGAACTGGTGATAGTGCCGATACCATTGATTCCGGTTAGCGTACCGGTTGCGGTAGTCCCGCCATTAATTTTTAGTGGCGTAGCGCTGGTGGAATAAATATCGCCTGTGACGAGCCCCGTGTTGGTTAGCGTGACGTCAGTGTTGGCAGACGCATCGCTATAAACATACAGGGCGTAGGTGTTAGCGCTCAGCTCACCGTTATTCACGATGACAGTTGATGGGTTCAGATTACTGTAGCTCGACAGATAAATACCGCTGTAACCGCCGCTGATCAAACCGTTGTTAATGATATTTCCGATAGCCGTCCCGCTGGAACTGTTCGCAAAAATGCCATAACCGTCTGCGGTGATCTGACCATTGTTCTCAATAGTATCAATGGTGTTGTGGTTGGTGATGCCGTATGAACTGCCTTTAATAACACCATCGTTAATAAGGGTATTGATTGTGCCCCAGTTAAAAATTCCCGCACTGTCAAAGAAATTGAGATCGCCAGTTTGAATAGTGCCGGTATTGTGGAGTGTGCCAATAATTCCGTTATTGTAAATTGCCCCATTTTGCCCAGGGAACATGCCAAAGTCGCTGGTGTCAGAGGTGATCACACCGGCATTCAATAAGTTATCAATGGTCCCCTGATTGCTGATCCCGCGGTATCCGGTAATTGTGCCATCAACGGTATTGGTAAATTCACCCATCTTTCCCGCATTACTGATTGCGCCAACATCGTAAAGGCCAAAGTTATAATTATCGGGGGCATTTTTAATTGTGCCGCTATTGATAAATGTCTCTACGACGCCCGAGGCGCTTAGCGAAACGATACTGCCATAATGATAGCGATTATTACTGGAAATTATCCCGGCGTTAGTTAATGTCTCTACCGTTCCATCAATCTGGACAATATTATTGTTCGAATTGGTAGTGTTGTCGCCTGAGTCGCTGATCACACCCTCGTTGGTGAGAGTGCTTACGATGGCGCTCTGGTTGACATTAAGCGCTGTAGTCGGAGCGCCGGTCAGTGATCCGGTGTGGGTGATATGAACCAGCGGGTTTGAATTAATGACCTGAAGATTATTTGAAGCGTTGTCGATAACAATGCCAGAGATAGCAAAGGCATTATTCACTAAAAACGCCTGTGCTGCCGTTGAAGCCACCAGCAGAGAAATCAGCTGGCTGAGGTGTTTCTTTTCCATGGTATACCGTCACGATGTTGCGAAAGATGTTATTGCAGATGAGTGTGTCTTCGGATTAATCCGATATTATTCGGGCGCAGAATATCGATTCTGCAAAAGAAAACAATAAGGATTTCTTAATTATTACGCGATAAAACAATGCCACTTTTATTATGTGGATTTTAATTTAAGTTAGGGTGGGCGGCGATTTGTGGGTTACAAAGAATATATTCTTAGCAGTCGTATTGATTAATTTATCTTTTTTATTCGTCGGCTGTGTTTCTGAAGATCCACGAGTACGAGCAGATACCCTGGCTACGCGCGCTGGTCTGATCAGCGAAAATTTACAAACTAAAAACTTCACTATCAGATCATGGAGCCGAATAACGCCCCCGGTTCATTCATTACGTGTGTACATCGAAGGAGACGGCTTTGCATGGAAAAGCCGTACGTTACCCTCTGACAACCCTACGCCGCGTAATCCGCTAGGGTTGGCCATGGCCGCATCAGATATCCATGTAAACGTGCTTTATCTGGCGCGCCCCTGCCAGTTTGTCACTCCTTTGCCCAGCCATTGCAGCGTGAACTGGTGGACGAACGATCGTTTCTCACCTGACGTCATTGGAGCCATGAATGATGCTCTTGATCAGATTGTGAAACGCTTTCCCGGCGTGACGCTCGAAATGGTGGGGTATTCGGGGGGTGGGAATATCGCGGCTTTACTCGCCGAACGGCGCGGTGATGTGCGCTCGTTGCGTACCGTTGCAGGCAATCTGGACGTTGCGTATGTCAACGCGCAGCATCATGTCACCGCAATGCCAGCGGCTATTAGCGCTATCGATAAGGCTTCCTCACTTCGCACGCTTGCGCAAATACATTACACCGGTGAAAAAGACAACACCGTTTCGCCCGCTGTTGCTCGGCGCTTTCAGCAGGCGGTTGGTGGAAAATGTGCCCAGGTTGATGTTGTCAGTGGGATGTCGCATGGATCGGACTGGGCGGCGATCTGGCCACAACTGTTAGCTCAGGAAGAGCCGAAATGCTGATAAGGGCAATCTTCACGGTAAGATTATTTAGCGCCGCTTAAGTATAAAGTTAGCCTTTTAGAGTCATGGAAAATATTTTTATTTTTTCACCTCATTTACTCACGACGGGCTTCACAATTTTCGCGCAGTGTCATAATTCGGACTTTTCAGGTAACCGGTTATTTTTTAATCCTTTTTACTCTTAAGCTAAATTGAATGTTTATCGTCCAGCCCTATCCTATAAGGTGTGTAGGGATTAAGATAAGAAATTTCTTATATATCAGTGGGATGATCTTTCTTTTGTAAATCCATTGCTGTAACATTGTGTTACATGTTTTTGTTTCCCATCGTCTTGTCAACATTTCTACACTCCTCTCAATAGGTCTTATCCTAAATTTTTAAAGTCGAATTTTAGACCTATAACATTGTGTCATGCTTGCTAGTGAATGGAATGTGCTCGCTTTTGACCCCCGGATTTTGATTTGCGTCGGATGACGTAAGCAGGGACGTTGTTTTGGCAGGGTAAGCCTTTCTTATTAATTTCTCTCTGGCATTGACCGCTTCTATTACTCCATAGAACAGGGACAGCTATGTCTAACTCCTATCAGTCCGAGATCCCCAAAGCCCGCGTCAATATTCAGTTAAGCCTGCACACCGGTGGCGCGCAGAAGAAAGTTGAATTACCCCTCAAGCTGGTTGTCGTGGGGGATTACAGCAACGGCGAAGAGCAGCGTCCGGTTTCTGAGCGTGAAAAGGTCAACGTCAATAAAAATAACTTCGACAGCGTGCTGGCCGAATTTTCGCCTTCCGTAAAACTCTCTGTAGAAAATACGCTTGCCAACGATGGCAGCGAAGAGGCCGTCTCTCTGACCTTCCGCGACATGAAAGACTTCACGCCGGAACAGGTCGCCCGCCAGATCCCTCAGCTTAAAGCCATGCTCGCCATGCGCAATCTCCTGCGCGACCTGAAAGCCAATCTGCTGGATAACCAGGCATTCCGTAAAGAACTGGAAAAAATCCTGCTTGACCCAGCGCTTAGCGCTGAACTGCGCAGTGAGCTGTCTGCCCTGGCGCCGAAACAAGCATAACGGTCGCGATATTTAACGGATTAATAAGAGAAGATGCTGATGTCTGTAAAAAATGAAAATGCCGCTGGCGGCGAAAGCGTAGTGCTGGAACGTCCTGAAACAGTGGGTGTGTACGCCTCCCTTTTTGAAAAAATCAATTTAAGCCCGGTTTCTGAACTGAGCACGCTGGATATCTGGCAGGATGCGCAGGCCATGTCTGACGCCACGGCAGATGAACGCCTGACGGCGGGTATGCAGGTGTTCCTGGAGTGCCTCAGCAAAGCTGGCGTTAAAGTCGATAAGTTGGACAAAAACCTGATTGACCATCATATCGCGGAACTCGACTACCAGATCAGTCGCCAGCTTGATGCGGTCATGCACCATGAAGAGTTTCAGGCCGTTGAGTCGCTGTGGCGTGGTGTAAAATCGCTGGTGGATAAAACCGATTTCCGCCAGAACGTCAAAATTGAGCTGCTCGATCTGTCGAAAGAGACCCTGCGCCAGGACTTTGAAGATGCGCCTGAAATCATTCAAAGTGGGTTATACAAGCATACTTATATCGATGAATACGACACCCCAGGCGGCGAACCTATCGGTGCGCTGATCTCCTCGTATGAGTTTGATGCCTCAGCACAAGACGTGGCGCTGCTGCGTAATATTTCCAAAGTATCTGCTGCGGCCCACATGCCGTTTATCGGCTCCGCTGGCCCGAAATTCTTCCTGAAGGATTCAATGGAAGAAGTGGCGGCCATCAAGGATATCGGTAACTACTTTGACCGCGCCGAGTACATCAAGTGGAAATCATTCCGCGATACCGATGATTCCCGTTATATCGGTCTGGTGATGCCGCGCGTGCTGGGCCGTCTGCCGTATGGCCCGGACACCGTACCTGTACGCAGCTTTAACTATGTTGAAGAGGTCAAAGGACCCGAGCACGACAAATACCTCTGGACTAACGCGTCATTCGCCTTCGCGGCAAACATGGTGCGCAGCTTTATCAATAATGGCTGGTGCGTCCAAATCCGTGGCCCGCAGGCCGGCGGGGCGGTACAAGATCTGCCGATCCACCTGTACGATCTCGGCACCGGTAATCAGGTGAAAATCCCGTCTGAGGTGATGATCCCAGAAACCCGTGAGTTTGAATTTGCCAACCTGGGCTTTATCCCGCTGTCGTACTACAAAAACCGCGACTACTCGTGTTTCTTCTCGGCGAACTCCACCCAGAAGCCAGCGCTGTATGAAACGGCCGATGCAACCGCAAACAGCCGCATCAACTCCCGTCTGCCATACATCTTCCTGCTGTCCCGTATCGCGCACTATCTGAAACTCATTCAGCGCGAAAACATCGGTACCACCAAAGACCGCCGCCTGCTGGAGTTGGAGCTCAATACCTGGGTGCGCAGTCTTGTCACCGAGATGACCAATCCGGGCGATGACCTGCAGGCTTCTCACCCGCTGCGTGATGCGAAAGTGGTCGTGGAAGACATCGAAGATAACCCGGGCTTCTTCCGCGTTAAGCTCTTCGCGATCCCGCACTTCCAGGTGGAAGGCATGGACGTAAATCTGTCCCTGGTCTCGCAAATGCCGAAGGCGAAATCCTAACTAAGGCAGGAAGCCAATGAAAACGGAACAACCGTTATGGGGCAGAGGGATCATGGTCTCGCCCCAGCACTTCCAGCAACAGGCCGCGTATGCGGCCTGGTCTGCGGAATGTATTGCTCAGATGGGACTTAACCATCCCTGGGGAGTGATCGAGTCGACGTTTGAGCCGGAGGTGCTGAAACTCGGACGTCTGCAGGCCCGCAGGCTGCATGTGCGTTTTCAGGATGGCACGCTGACCGATACCGACAATGCCGATGCCCTACCACCAGCATTGTTACTGGATGGTGAATCTCGCGAAACCCTGGTGGTACTGGCACTTCCGCTGTTGCGTGCCAACGGCGGTAATTGCCTGACCCCGGATGAGGTGGCTGAGCGCCCGGTACGTTACCGTCAGCGCTGGCATGATGTGCGCAACACCTATGGTGATGACACCCGGCAGATTGCGGTGATGCAGCCAGAATTGACGCTGCGCTTTGCCCATCAGAACAACAGTGATTATCTGACCTGTCCGGTTGCCCGTTTACTGCAGGATTCGCAGGGTGTCTGGACGCTGGATGAAACCTTCCTCCCGCCGTTGCTGATGGTGAAGAGCAGCCGCTGGCTGAGCATCCAGCTTGAACAGCTAATGATTCAGCTCCGCGCTCGACTGATTCGTCTGATGGCTATGCGTCGTGAAAGCAACGAAAGGATGGCTGATTTTGCCGTAGCTGACGTTTCCCTCTTTTGGCTGCTGAATGCGCTCAACAGCGCAGAGCCAGTCCTCGGTCAGTTTCAGAGAAACCCAGAAAGTCCGGTGGAGCGCCTGTATCCGGAGTTGGCCCGCCTGGCGGGTAGCCTTCTGACCTTCTCACTGGAGCATCAGGTCAGCGCCATTCCAGCGTATCAGCATGAAGCGCTGAATGCCGTTTTCCCACCGTTATTCGATCTGTTAAGCGATTTGCTGGAAGCGAGCCTACCGTCCCGTGTGGTGTCTGTCGAACTCACCCATGACAAGCGTCTGCGTCAATGGTTGGCCCGGCTGCAGGACCCGCGTTTGCGTGAGGGAGCTGATTATTACCTCTCCGTGCGTTCGCTGATCCCGGTAGCACAGTTGCAGGAGCAGTTCCCGCTTCAGTGCAAAGTGGGCAGTCCGGATTTTGTGACCAGTCTTGTGAATACCTCCCGCCAGGGGATCCCACTCAGACCGCTTCGACACGTGCCCGCAGCCATACCGCTACGGCTCGAAAACCAGTATTTCTCCCTCGACCTGTCTCATCCGGCCGCTCAGGAAATGCTCGAGAGCGGGAATTGCATGTTTTATACCCCGGGCATGTTGGGTGAACCTGAACTTGAACTCTATGCGGTATTGAGAACATGAGTGAACGTAAACGCGACGCTGTCGCGCCCATTGATATCGATGCATTGCTACAGAACACGTGGTTACAGGTTATCAGTCTGCGGTACGGCCCTTCCTTTCAGGAAGGAGAGGGGCGTGAGCTATGGGATCGCTGTGTGGCAGACGTGGAAAGAGTACAGCAGGCTCTGAAAGCAAGTGAACTGGATGAGGCAGGCTGTCAGCATATTCTCTCTGCCCAGTGCGCGCTGCTTGATGAAGCCGTTAAGGGCCGTGGCGTTCAGGATGCCCTGTGGTGGGGTCTGAACCACTGGCTCGATCAGATGCTGGTCACTCTGTTGCCTGGGGCATTGAAATGAGTCCTGCGCAACAGCGCCTGCTATCGCTATGGGCGGCATTGCTAAGCGGCGTGGTTTGTCTGGGCTTTCTGCCCGTTTCCCGACTGGTTGCAGTGCTTATCCTGCTGTTAATTTGGGGACTGATTGCTGTGGTCTGGTATGTGGTCAGCCGTCGTTCAGAGCATGAAGCCACGCTATGTCTCGATAATCTTCCTGAGCCAACCTGGCGTCAGCCAGTGGTACTGGTCTGTGGCGACTTACCACAGGCCTGGCCAGAAAAGTCACAAGTGCTGACCGTTACTCAGGGCTGCTGGATCCGGGTTGAAGATCATCAAGATTTAGGCCAGGTAGCCCGCCAGGTGCTTTGTTTGCGCCCTGACTGGGGACGTCAGCTCTCGGTCATGGTTAGCGTTTGTCCGCAAAAGCATGCGGATACCGAAGCGTTGACCAGCCGCCTTCTGACGCTGCGTTGGCAAATTAGCCAACTGCGCAAGGAGATCGGACATTCAGTACCCCTGGTGCTCAGCGGGCTGGTGGGCAGTTCGATGATGAACGATATGCTCTGGCAGGCTGGTCTTCCGGGAGAGGGCATCAGCGTCTGGCGTGGGTCCTCATCGCCCAGTTCGATTGCCACCTGGGTGACCACTGGTGGTGCGATGGCCATGCAGCAGCAGGTTCTGATGAACAGCCTGATGACGTGGCTCCATCAGCACGTTAAAGCGGTGCTGATGGATAAGAATTCGGATATCCCTGCTATCGCACCTACAGCTGTGCTGTGGGGACTGGGCCCTATTCTGGGCGGAAGCCTTGCATCGTCGGCCTGGACGGCCTGGCTCTCTCGCCATACTGCGATGCATCACGTGGCGGGATGGCAGCCGGTGGGGACGGATAGCACGATCATGTCGTTGTTCCCGGACTTTGTGTTGCCTCTGTTACCCAGCCACGTTCGAGGCGGGTGGCACGGACACCATTTCCCAGTCGCTGCTTGGCCTGGTGGGGCTGGGCATTCCCGGCACGGCAAACCATATTGCCACACCAGTATCACGCTTTCTGGCTCTGCTTGGCGTACTGCGACAACCGGGTAAAACAGAGGAGGGAATGCAGGCACTGGTGAACTTATTGGCACCGAACACCAGGGTGAAAGTCAGTCCGTACTGTCTGCGTCCAGTCGAAATCAAGCAACCTCTGGGTTTTTATGAGGATGAGGGTTTTCTTCTTGACGGCAACACACCACTGGGTGACGAAGCGATGGATGCCAGCAGCCAACTGCTGATTGCACTCTCGACTGATGACGAACAGGAAGCGCAGGGCTGGAAGCCCGATAGCCTGCTCTATCAGGACTTTCTGGTGATGCTGCGGGTGTACCTGGGCTGGCGATTTAAAGCCCGAATAACCCTGACGGTTAGCACCCGTTTGCTGATGGCGCCCCCGCTGGGTGAGGGACCTTTCTGGCTGGGCATGAATGGTGTGCTGGGCATTGACGGTGAGGTTTTACCGGACGATATACCACAGGCCTTTACCACGGAATTGGGCCGTTATACCGGTCTGCAGCCTGCTACACCACAACAAGGAAACCAACGTGTTACGTACAAGTTTGACTAAAACCCTACGCTGGATGCTGCCGGTGTTGGCATGCACTCTGACTGGATGTGGCCTTACGCAGAGTGTCGCTGATGGGAGTAAATCGGCTTTTAACTCCGTTTTTTATAAAAAAATCAAAGTACTACATCTGGATTTCACTGCCCGTGAAACGCTTAACACCGATGCGCGTGAAAGTAATTCGCTCTCTGAGCCGGTGGTAGTGCGCATTTACCAACTGAAGGACAGAAAAGTCTTCGATAAGACGGTGTACCAGCAGTTACTGAAGGAGGGCGATACCATACTGAAAGATGACCTGTTGGCGAGTCGCGATGTGGTGGTCAAACCCGGAGGGGATGCGAGCCTTGATGTTCCACTGGAAGCTGATACGCAATTCGTCGCCGTTATCGGCTTATTCCGCCATCCGGATATGGAGAGCAATACCTGGAAGCAGGTGCTGGAGCGTGAAGCGCTGGATCCTGATAAACCGCGCATTCTGGAAGCGGGTAATAACTATCTGACTTTGAAGCCCATTAAGGAGGATTAATGCCACTGGAGCACATTACACCGTCGTTGTACGAAATGTTGGCTGGCAACTTCACTGGAGGACTTGAATTGAATCAGGTCAGTGAGCAAAACCAGGTGATTCTTTCTGTGTTGGACAATATGCAGCGAATCCTTAACGCCCGAGCGGGGACGCTGGCGCATTTGCCTGATTATGGCTTGCCTGAAATGTCCAAAATCCTGCAGGGAATGCCGGGTACAGCGCATCAGCTCACGATCACGCTTTCCGAGATATTGCTGAAATATGAACCACGCCTGAAAAATGTTGAGGTGGTGATACTGGAACAAATTCAGCCTGGAGAGCTGCGCTATGCCATTGATGCTGAACTTAAGGGTCTCGGTCTGGTGCGATACGGTACTAAGTTTATGCCTGAGGGCCGGGTGCTTTTACGCCATCTGAAACAGCAGCAGTATGTCGACAAACATGCGCGAATTTAGTCTTTGTTTTTAAAGGTTCTGGGGTAACACAGAGTATATGTCCGCAAAAACACAGTTTCTCAAAAAACTACAAGCACGACAGCCTTCTCCTTGTTCTTTTGGCAGCAAGAGTGAATCAGATATTGCGATGTTTCGTCAGCAAATGAGTGAGCTTCAGGAGCGGATGGGGGGTTGGCTAGAGAACACCGGTATCAGTCTTGAATGGACGAGTGTGCCGCTCACCGACCTGCTGGTGGACAGCCGGGCTTTCGAGATTCCGGGGATACAGCTTCACTACGAGAAAAGAACGATAAAATTCACCCCGCTTTTCTTGTATGGACAAGACGTGACGGGATGTGTGGAAGTCAGCCTTTGTGCAGAGGGCCGACTCATTCCGCTGAGCCGTTTATTTATGCGCTCAGGCAAAAGCACTGACTGGACTTATACCCTTTCGGGGGGCTCTTCCTGGTCCAGGTGCGACTTCGGTGAAGAGGCATTCTTCATGATGCTCGACGGTCTGCTTTCAGACTGACGGCTTCCCTCACTGTCAGCCTTATTACTTTCTAACGACGGAAATTCTGCCGTGAATAACGCTTTGCAACTTAAAACCGGCGGTGACCCGCGTACGCTGCCGGACTATACCGCCTTGCGCGATGAAATCGGCAAGCTGGCCCATCCGGCTCGCCCGGACGTCAACTGGCGGTATGCCGAGAAACTCTGCCTCTCACTGTTCGAGCAAAACGGCGTAGAGCTTCAGACCGCGGCCTGGTACACGCTTGCGCGTACACATCTTGCTGGGCTGTTTGGGCTGAACGAAGGGTTATCCATTCTGGAGGCGCTGATCAGCCATCAGTGGGGCGGGCTATGGCCGCAGGCGGTGCATGCCAGAATTGAGATCCTCAGCAGTCTGAGCCAGCGCATCCAGCAGATGATGCGTACGCTGTCGCTGAATTACAGCGATCTCAGCCAGCTTTATCAGGCCGAGCAGTTGCTGACGCGTCTTGAAGCGATATTTCAGCGGCTGGAGCTTAAACATCTGAGTCAGCTAGAGACGCTGCGAACTCTGATGCACAACAGTGCTGTCCGGCTGGAAAACAGTGATAGTGAGTCGGATCGGAGTGCTGTCGCTTTGCCCGATATCTCGATCGCTGCAACAAATGAGCCAGCAGAGGCGGTGAAGTGGGTATACGTCGCGCAGCCTGAGTTCCAGCCCAACGTGGAGGTCATGTCGGTAATACCTTCCCCGACGAAACCGTGGAAACCTTTTGCGGCGGGAATGGCGGCTATGCTGGTGATAAGTGCCGCCACGGTGTGGGGCTGGAATACTTTTCATCAACCAGACCGGTTACAAACAGCGCTCGCTACTACGTTCGCGCCATTACCTGCCCGGCTTTCGTCCGCGCAACTGGAGGGGTTGCGTCAGCAAAACCTTCCGGCGCAAGCGGCTATCAAAAACACTCGACAGCAGCTCACTCGCTTGAGCCAGTTGCCGCCGGACTGGTCCGTCGACTATAGCCGTCAACTGGTACAGCAGGCATTGGTTTTATGGCCAGAACAGGCAAAACCGCTGGCGCAGGAGTGGCAACAGCAGCGTAAAGGAGCCGCTTTACCGATGGAAAGCCTCAACGGCTGGAATGAGGGGATGACAAAGCTCCAGCAGTTGAGCGACAAGCTGAACGGGCTAGATGAACAGAAGGGAAAATATATAACGGTCAGCGAACTGAAATCGGTGATGTTCACAGCAATGCAGGCGTTTAACCGGACAGTACCGGCTGAAGAGCAACTGCGGACGCTGGCGCAAACCCCAGCCGGGCAGCCACTGCCTGCTGTGGCGCAATCGCAACTGGAAATGCATCTAAAGCAGCTAACGGCGCAGTATGGCGATCTGAAACACCGCGAAGAGAAGTAATGATGGGCGGTGACTGAGCGTACAAAAGCAAAAAACCAGCCCTAGGGCTGGTTTTTCTAAATAGTGGTGCCCGGACTCGGAATCGAACCAAGGACACGGGGATTTTCAATCCCCTGCTCTACCGACTGAGCTATCCGGGCAACGGAGCGCATTAAACCTTAATCCCGTATGATCGTCAACCCTATTTCGGGAAAAGCTGTTCAACTGATTAACTTTACGGCAATCTGACGGATTGGGCATCGAATTTGCACAAATCTTCCAGACAGACGTGATGTGAAATGGCAATGCTGATAGCTAAAAAAGGGGGCGATATGGCGAAAGACTGGCTTGAGCTACGTCAGCATGCAGATACGGGTATTGAAACGATTAAAGCGCATTTCGAAGGTCACGCGTTTGATCCGCACTGGCACGACAGTTATCTGGTAGGCATCACGCTTTCTGGCACTCAGCAATTTCACTGCAGACGCGAACAACATCGTAGCCATCCAGGCGATGCATTTTTACTCGAACCCGGCGAAATCCACGACGGCGATGCGCCCGTAGACGGCGGATTTACCTATCTGACCTTTTATCTCAACGAGAAGTGGCTCACCGATACGCTCCAGGGGTTATACGAATCCACGCCAGGGAGTTATTCCCTTCATTTTGCGCAGACGCTAACGCGTGAGCCGCAGCTGGTTCGGGCGATAGGGGGGACGTTTTCCACGTTGCACAGTGATGAGATGAAGATTGTGCAGCAAAGCACGATGGACGGTTTGCTCGCGCAAATCACCTCCCACTGCCACTGGCGTAAAAGATTGCCCTCACAGCTGCAAAGTGCGGCGGTGGCGCATCGTGCGCGGGATTACCTTTATGCGCATATCGGTGACAACGTCGGTCTTTCGGATCTCGCGCGGGAAACGGGTACAGATCGCTTTACGCTGACCCGCTGTTTTAAGCGGGAGTTCCATCTTGCCCCGCACGCGTGGCTGATTCAGCTGCGGCTGGCAAAAGCCCGTCAGCTGCTTGGGCGAGGCGAACAACCGGTTGTGGTAGCCGCTGCGCTTGGTTTCGCCGATCAAAGTCATCTCGGGCGCTGGTTCCAGCGCGCGTATCGTATCTCGCCTGCTCATTACCGCCGGTTGTGCACAAACCTTCCAGACGTTTCTAATAAATAACGGCACATTCATGGCTCATATAAAAAGGAGCCACCTGTGAGCCCGTTACCTTTCCTGATATTTGCCTTTGTCGCCTCAATAACGCCGGGGCCAACCAATATCCTTGTGCTGGCCAACAGTCAGCACTTTGGTGTGAAAAATACCGTCCCCGCGATTCTGGGTGGATGCGCTGCGGCCAGTGCCATTGTTTTGATTTCGGGAGCCGGGGCCGGAGAAATATTGCGCCAGTATCCGCTTATTCGTCAGGTAATGAGCTGGGCAGGCGTGCTGTGGTTAAGCTTCCTGAGCTGGCAGCTATTTAACGCGCCTGCGGCAAATATCTCGGGCGTCTCTCACCAGCGTTTTACCGCGCGCGCAGCGGCATTGTTGCAGGTCATCAATCCTAAAACCTGGATGATGGCACTGGCGGTGGTCAGTCTGTTTGCTCCAGCAAACGAGCATGCATTACGGGATATCGCACTGATGGCGATGTGGTTTTTTATCATCTCGATGGCGTGTTTGATGTGCTGGGCGTGGCTGGGGCGAGCAGTCAATCGGGTGTTTCGCACCACCGTGGCGATGGTGCGATTTCAGCGCCTGATGGCGCTGTGTTTGTTCATTTCTGCCTGGGCGGGAATGCTCGCTTAAGTTAGCGCGCCACCCATGCGGCACTGGGCAAAGCGCAGTATATCTTCAGCCAGACGGTGCGCGGTCTCAACGTCGGTCAGACTGCGGTTAACCAGCATGCGGCTCAGGCAGCCTTCCAGCACCAGCTCCATCTGTCTGGCCACCATTGCCGGGTCGTCCACTTCGAGCGTGGTGAGCAGCTCGTGCGTGAAGTCATGCGCGGCGCGTTTTTGCTGATCGGCCAGTTGATGGATCGGATGACCGGGGTCTGGATAGAAAGTACAGGCGGCGATAAACAGACAGCCTGGATAGCGGTTATTCCGCACACAGTCTGCCAGCGCGGTATAGCGCGCCAGTATTTTTTGCTCAGCCGTCAGCTCTTCGTTCAGAATCAGTTGCCTGCGCCACGTATCGACCTGTTGGCTGAGGTATCGCAGAGCGTCGTACAGCAACGCCTCTTTGTCCGGCCAGAAACGGCGCAGTTCATCCAGAGGATAATTAATGCGTTCGGCGACCATCTCAAGCGTGGTGCTGGCGATCCCTTGTATTTCAAGTAATTGTAGGGCTTGTCCCAGTACGTCTTCACGTTGCACGGTTTTTTCCTCCGTATGCTAACGGTTTCTCCCGTTAACAGTGTCGTTTACGGTTGGCGATCGCGCAAATGTGCGCTGAACGCCGCCGCATCCATAAATCCAGTCACGCGCTCGGCTGTCTGCTCTTCGCCCTGTTCATTAAAGAACAAAATCGTCGGCAGGCCGAGCACGTCGAGTTGCTTAAGCAACGCCTTATCCTGCGCGTTATTTGCCGTGACGTTGGCTTGCAGCAAAACGGTGTCTTTCAGCGCGTTTTGTATCTGCGGATCGCTGAACGTGTATTTCTCAAACTCTTTACAGGCGACGCACCAGTCGGCATACAGATCCAGCATCACCGTTTTGCCTTTTGCCTCTGTTAACGCGCGGTTCAGTTCATCAACGCTGCTGATTTGAGTGAAGCTAAGATGTGCCTGAGTTTGCGCAGCGGGGGTGCCAAATACCCAGTCCTGCAATGGACGTACGCTAATGAGCGCCGCCGCTAACAGGACAATTTGCACCACACGCATCCACGTTTTCTGCGCGGAAAGGCTGGTGATGAAAGCCCAGCCAAAGAAGGCCACGCCGAGCATCGCCCACAGGCGCAAGCCCCAGATATCTCCAATCACACGTTCCAGCAGGAACACCGGTAACGCGAGGATCACGAACCCAAAGGCGGTTTTGACCGTCTCCATCCACGGGCCGCTTTTCGGCAGCAGGCGGTTGCCAAAAACGGTGACCAGAATCAGCGGCAGTCCCATCCCGAGTGCGTACAGATACAGCGTTCCGCCACCCAGCCATAGGTTCCCACTTTGCGCGATATAAAGCAGGATCGCGCTAAGCGGCGCGGTGGTGCACGGCGAGCATATCAACCCGGCAATCGCCCCCATCGCAAATACTCCACCTGCGGAGCCGCCTTTCTGACGGTTGCTCATCAGCGTTAAGCGGGTTTGCACGGACGACGGCAGTTGGAGTGTGAACAGGCCGAACATCGACAGCGCTAGCAGGGTAAAGACCACTGACAGGCCAATCAGCACGTAAGGATGTTGCAGTGCTGCCTGGAACTGAAGTCCGGCAGCTGCGACTACCATGCCAAGTGCGGTGTAGGTCAGCGCCATCCCCTGCACGTAGATGAACGCCAGCAGCAGCGCGCGGGTAGTGGAAAGACGCTGTTTACCGCCGAGAACGATGCCTGAGATTAGCGGGTACATGGGCAATACGCACGGCGTAAAGGCGATGCCGATGCCGATGAGTAAGGCCCACAGAGCAGAGAAGGGAAGATCTGCGGTTTTTTCGTCCGCCACCCTGGCTCTTTCGCCGGAGGGCTGAGGGGAAAGGGCGGGTTCGCCTTTTAGTTCGGTTAAAGGAACCACTTTCGTTTCAGGGGGATAGCAGAAGCCTGCATCGGCACAGCCTTGATAGGTGACGGTTAGCGTAGCGCCTTTATCGGCCTGGTTGACCGTGATGGGTACGCTTAAACGCTGGCGATAGATTTCACTTTTGCCGTAAAACTCGTCTTCGTGCCATTCGCCTGCGGGCAGCTGCGGCTCAGTGATGGTGGCACTGGCTGGCGTAATACTGACCTGCTTGCGGTACAGGTAATACCCGTCTTTGACCTGCCAGGTCAGATTAAGATCGTGCTGATTTTGCTGAAAGTCGAAAATGAACGCCTGGTCAGCAGGAATGACGTTAGAGCGGCCGGGCGCGTCAAATAATCCGGCAAAGACTGATGTGCTGCACAGCAGCAGGATCAGCGTAAGGAAGCGTTGAGCCATGAGAGATAGTCGTTATCGCCGTGAACCACTGGCAGCACCAGTAGCTCTGGGGTTTGGTAAGGATGATGAGACTTGAGGCAATCGAGGAGCGCCTGTTGATGAGCCACGCTGGTTTTCAGCAGCATCTGCACTTCGTACTCCTGCTCAAGCTTGCCTTCCCAGTAATAAAGGGAAGTCGCACCGGGGAGGATCGTGACGCAGGCGGCGAGCTTATCGGCCAGCACTTTGGCGGCAAGCTCCTGGGCAGTGGCTTCATCGGGGGCGGTACAAAGTACAACGACAGTGTCAGGCGTGTTCACAGGTCGACCTCGTCTCAGCGAAAAAATCACTATATCACGCTGGGCCGAAGGGTATGAATGAATCGGGCCGCAGAGCGGCCCGAATTTAACGATTTTTACAACTACAAAACATTTACAGCACGATGCCGCCAATGATAAAGCCAAAGATGACGCACAAGGTAATCGCTATCACGCCCGGAATTAAGAACGCGTGGTTAAACACGTACTTACCGATTCGGGTTGAGCCTGTATCGTCCATCTCTACCGCCGCCAGCAGGGTCGGGTAGGTTGGCAGAACGAACAGCGCAGAAACCGCCGCGAAAGAGGCGATAGCTGTCAGCGGCGTCACGCCCAGCATCAATGCCGCAGGCATCAGTGCTTTGGTCGTAGCGGCCTGAGAGTAGAGCAGGGTGGCTGCAAAGAACAGCACCACGGCCAGCAGCCATGGGTAGTTATGCAGCAGGTCGCCCGCTACGGTCTGAATGTCGGTAATGTGGGCTTTCACGAAGGTATCGCCCAGCCACGCCACGCCCAGTACGCACACGCAGGCGCTCATACCGGATTTAAAGGTACTGGCATTCAGCACTTCGCTGGTGTCGATTTTACAGGTGATGCTAATCAGCGTGGCAATAGTCAGCATGAATACCACGATGGCTTCGTTACGCGGCAGCACCGGATTCTGAATCAGGCCAACGGTGTCACTGATCGCGGTGGCATAGAACATGACCGCAACGATACCGATCAGGAACAGCAGCACGGAGCGTTTGGCATGTGGCTTCAGCTCAAACACCTGGCTGCCGCGCAGTTTCACTTCGCCTTTTGCCAGACGTTCCTGATAAACCGGATCGTCTTTCAGCTCAGCACCGAGGAAGTTACACACCACGGCGGTGATCATGACGGCAATCAGCGTCACCGGAATACAGATCGACAGCAGCGTCAGGTAGCTCACGCCCATTGGCTCAAGGATACCCGCAAAGAACACCACGGCGGCGGAGATCGGTGAAGCGGTAATCGCAATCTGCGAGGCAACAACGGCGATAGAGAGAGGGCGAGACGGGCGAATACCCTGCTCTTTTGCCACTTCGGTAATGACCGGCAGCGTAGAGAACGCGGTGTGGCCGGTACCGGCAAGGATGGTCATAAACCAGGTCACCAGCGGGGCAAGGAAGGTAATGTATTTTGGATGACGGCGTAGCATGCGCTCCGCCAGGCTTACCAGATAGTCCATACCGCCCGCCACCTGCATGGCGGCAATGGCGGCGATAACCGCCATGATGATTTCAATAACGTCAAACGGGATGGCGCCGGGTTTAATCTGAAAGATAAGGGTAAGGACGAGCACGCCGAGACCACCGGCAAAACCAATGCCGATCCCCCCGAGCCTTGCTCCCAAATAGATCGCCAACAGCACGACGACGAGTTCTGCTCCAAACATAAGGACCTTCCTTGCTTATTAACAAGTTGATATTAAATTGTTGTGTAATTGGTAATGCTTAAAAAGAAAAAAGGCATGTCACAAGTGACATGCCTTCGCAAGTTTAACCGAAACGGTTACTGTTCGTTTTCATCGGTATAACGCTTTGCTTTATAGGCTGGGTGCATCAAGTTCTGCGCCGAGAAGATATCATCCAGCTCCGCTTCTGTCAGCAACCCACGCTCAAGCACCACTTCACGTACGCTCTTACCGGTTTCGGCACAAATTTTCCCGACGATATCGCCGTTGTGATGGCCGATGAACGGGTTCAGGTAAGTGACGATACCGATAGAGTTGTAAACGAAGCTTTCGCACACTTCTTTGTTAGCCGTAATGCCGTTAATGCATTTCTCCAGCAGGTTGTAGCAGGCGTTGGTCAGGATGTGGATAGACTCAAACATCGCCTGCCCAATCACTGGCTCCATCACGTTCAGCTGTAGCTGACCCGCTTCGGAAGCCATGGTCACGGTAATGTCGTTGCCAATGACTTTGAAGCACACCTGGTTCACGACTTCTGGAACCACCGGGTTGACTTTGGCTGGCATAATAGAAGAACCGGCCTGCAGTTCAGGCAGGTTGATTTCGTTCAGGCCAGCGCGCGGGCCGGAAGAGAGCAGGCGCAGGTCATTACAGATTTTGGAGAGTTTTACCGCCAGACGCTTCAGCGCACTGTGGACCATCACGTAAGCGCCACAGTCAGAGGTGGCCTCGATCAGGTCTTCTGCGGGTACCACGGCCAGATTAGACACTTCCGCCAGTTTCTGTACGGCCAACTGCTGGTAGCCATCAGGCGTGTTCAGACGAGTCCCGATCGCGGTTGCGCCCAGGTTCACTTCCAGCAGCAGCTCGGAAGTGCGCAGGATGTTTTTAGTTTCTTCATTCAACAGCACGTTAAAGGCGTGGAATTCTTGACCGAGGGTCATCGGTACCGCGTCCTGCAACTGGGTACGGCCCATCTTCAGGATGTCCTGGAACTCAACCGCTTTGTGCTGGAAGCCATCACCCAACTGATTGATAGCGTCTACCAATTTCAAGACAGAGGCGTAAACCGCGATGCGAAAGCCAGTTGGATAGGCGTCGTTGGTGGACTGACACTTGTTAACGTGGTCATTTGGATTGAGGTACTGGTACTCACCTTTTTGGTGGCCCATCAGCTCAAGGCCGATGTTTGCCAGTACTTCGTTAGTGTTCATGTTGACGGAGGTCCCCGCGCCGCCCTGATAGACGTCAACCGGGAACTGATCCATACATTTGCCGTTGTTCAGCACTTCATCGCAGGCGGCGATGATGGCATTCGCGGCGCTTTTAGGAATGGTTTGCAGCTCTTTGTTTGCCAGCGCTGCGGCTTTCTTCACCATCACCATGCCACGCACAAACTCAGGAATGTCGCTGATTTTGCTGTTGCTGATGTAGAAATTTTCAATCGCTCTCAGAGTGTGAACACCGTAGTAGGCATCCGCTGGAACTTCCCTGGTACCCAACAAATCTTCTTCGATACGAATGTTGTTTAACATGTGAACCTTCTTTTAAAGCTGCCGATGGATTGTACTAAACACACAGTAGATATGTGGTTTTGAATATTTGCTGACCGACGATTATTCCCTCAATCAGCCAGATACTCGAGATCATATGCTGATGATAGCGAATTGCCGTAATCTGGATCACTTATTATCGCCCTCGCGGCATGATATTTATTAATCTGTGAAATGAATCACCGCCTGAATATTTACGAAAAAAATATCCGTGCAAACCGATTGAAATTTGGCTAACCGTCACCATCTCTGGAAGACGCGAGTCGCAAACACATTCAGACAGAGGCCAGAGGGCGTCTGCCACACAGGAGAAGCCAGTGCGCTGGATACCTTTTATTGCCATTTTTCTCTATGTTTACATCGAGATTTCCATTTTTATCCAGGTCGCCCATGTGCTGGGCGTCCTGCTGACACTGGTGCTGGTTATCTTTACGTCGGTTATCGGCATGTCGCTGGTGCGTAATCAGGGATTCAAAAATTTCCTGTTGATGCAGCAAAAGATGGCGGCAGGCGAAAGCCCGGCAGCCGAGATGATCAAAAGCGTATCCCTGATTATTGCGGGTCTGCTGTTGATTCTGCCTGGTTTCTTCACTGATTTACTTGGTCTGTTGCTGCTGTTGCCACCAGTGCAAAAGCACCTGACCATGAAGCTGCTGCCGTATCTGCGCTTTAACCGGATGCCGGGCGGCGGATTCAGCACAGGGCCTGGCAATGGGGATACCTTTGAAGGGGAATACCAGCGTAAGGACGAAGAACGCGACCGTTTAGACAATAAAGACGATCGTTAAGTGACAACACGCCCGGTTTTTCCGGGCGTTTGATTTATGCAACCGCGCCACGCTTAGGCAAGAAAAACCACAGCCCCGCCAGCATGACAATGGCATAGAGACTTTTCCAACCCACCATCGCCAGCAACAGCAGGCACAGTACGCCACCGACGATTGCCAGCAGCTTATAGCGGCCCTTCAGCAAACGACAACCCGCCAGCATACACAGCAGATAGATCATGATGAAAATACCGTTGGCATAGACGATCAGTGCGTCGAGATTAATGTTGAGCCAGTAAATCCCCAGCGTACTCAATACGCAGCAGCCCAGTACGGCGTTGAGCGCATTGAGCGGTAGCTGACGTCTGGAAAGGCGCGACAGGCGGCTATTCGGCTTGTATTGCGCCTGCGACCACACCAGACGGGCGAAGCTCTGGATATAAATGTTCAGACTCGCGAAGCAGGCGAGGTAGCCAATCACGCAGGCGACCCATAACGCTTTGACGCCAAAGAGTTCAACGACAATCCCCGGTAATGATGCGGCAGCCGCAGTATTCGCGCTGTAAGCGTTAAAGTGCAGCACCAGCACGGTACAGGCCCAATAAACGGTGCCTGCGAGAATCAGGCCAATCATCAGGGCGCGGGGGAAATCGCGCTCCGGCTGTTTGAATTCAGATGCCAGATGAGCGAACGCTTCTAGCCCGACAAAGCACCAGAACATGACTGAAAGCGCCGCGAAAAGCTGCGAATAGTCAACGTTGGCGATAGGGGGGAAGGGGATTTCAGCGACGGCGATATCACCCGCCCACCAGATAGCGGCAATCAGCGCCACAATCATTACGGCGACCAGGGTTTGCAGATTGGCGCTGGAGCTTGCGCCGCGCGAGCCCACCCACCAGACAATCGCCAGCGTGCCCAGTTCGGCGAGCAGCAGCTGTTCATCGTGCCAGCCAAACAGCGCCTGACCGAATCCCGTCGCAATGTGCAGTGCGGCAGGTAAGCCGACGGGGATCACAGACAAAAAGAGCCAGCCGGTTACGCGTTCCAGACGCGTGCCAAAAGCCATACCGACAAAATGCGCCACGCCACCGGCGCTGGGGAAGTGTCGTCCCAGGATCGCAAAGACAATCGCTACCGGAAAGACCAGCACGATAAGTGCCGGCCACGCCCATAGGCTGTTATTGCCTGCGACCAGAGCCGCCAGTGCCGGTACGGCAAAAACGCCGGTGCCTAACAAGGATGTGGAGAGTAATCCGACGCCCTGCGCCAGCCCCAGCTCCTGTTTGAGTCCACTCATTTACATCGTCCTGCCACCGTAAAAAGAGAGGCGATGGTAACACTTTCGCAAATTTTTTTTCGACAGCCCCTTGAAGGGGTAAGCACCGACCCCCATCTCTCAGGGCACTAGTCGGAAAACCGTTTTCGGCCCGGCGTCTTCCACAACTGATAATGACTTTCTCAAAGGAGAGCTATCAATGAGTATTCGTCCGTTACATGATCGTGTGATCGTCAAACGTAAAGAAGTTGAAACCAAATCTGCTGGCGGCATCGTTTTGACTGGATCTGCAGCAGCCAAATCAACTCGTGGCGAAATCATCGCTGTCGGTAAGGGCCGCATCCTGGAAAACGGTACTGTACAGCCGCTGGACGTTAAAGTGGGCGACATCGTGATTTTCAACGATGGTTACGGCGTGAAATCCGAGAAGATCGACAATGAAGAAGTGTTGATCATGTCCGAAAGCGACATTCTGGCAATTGTTGAAGCGTAATCCGCGACCGACACTGAACATACGAATTTAAGGGAAAGATAAAATGGCAGCTAAAGACGTAAAATTCGGTAACGACGCTCGTGTGAAAATGCTGCGCGGCGTAAACGTACTGGCAGACGCAGTTAAAGTTACCCTGGGCCCGAAAGGCCGTAACGTAGTGCTGGATAAATCCTTCGGCGCACCAACCATCACTAAAGATGGCGTTTCCGTTGCTCGTGAAATCGAACTGGAAGACAAGTTCGAAAACATGGGCGCACAGATGGTGAAAGAAGTTGCCTCTAAAGCGAACGACGCTGCTGGCGACGGTACCACCACTGCGACCGTACTGGCACAGGCAATCATCACTGAAGGCCTGAAAGCTGTTGCTGCGGGCATGAACCCGATGGACCTGAAACGTGGTATCGACAAAGCGGTTATCGCTGCTGTTGAAGAGCTGAAAGCGCTGTCCGTACCGTGCTCTGACTCTAAAGCCATCGCACAGGTTGGTACTATCTCCGCTAACTCCGACGAAACTGTAGGTAAATTGATCGCTGAAGCGATGGATAAAGTCGGTAAAGAAGGCGTGATCACCGTTGAAGACGGTACCGGTCTGGAAGACGAGCTGGACGTAGTAGAAGGTATGCAGTTTGACCGCGGCTACCTGTCTCCTTACTTCATCAACAAGCCGGAAACCGGTGCTGTTGAGCTGGAAAGCCCGTTCATTCTGCTGGCTGATAAAAAAATCTCCAACATCCGCGAAATGCTGCCAGTTCTGGAAGCCGTTGCGAAAGCAGGCAAACCACTGCTGATCATTGCTGAAGACGTTGAAGGCGAAGCGCTGGCGACTCTGGTGGTTAACACCATGCGCGGTATCGTGAAAGTGGCTGCGGTTAAAGCACCTGGCTTCGGCGATCGTCGTAAAGCAATGCTGCAGGATATCGCGACCCTGACTGGCGGTACCGTTATCTCTGAAGAGATCGGTATGGAGCTGGAAAAAGCCACCCTGGAAGATATGGGCCAGGCTAAGCGCGTTATCATCAACAAAGACACCACCACCATCATTGATGGCGTGGGTGAAGAAGTGGCCATTCAGGGCCGTGTGACTCAGATCCGTAAACAGATCGAAGAAGCGACCTCTGATTACGACCGTGAAAAACTGCAGGAACGCGTAGCGAAACTGGCTGGCGGCGTTGCGGTTATCAAAGTCGGTGCGGCTACCGAAGTTGAAATGAAAGAGAAGAAAGCACGCGTTGACGATGCTCTGCACGCGACTCGCGCTGCGGTAGAAGAAGGCGTGGTTGCTGGTGGTGGCGTAGCGCTGATTCGCGCAGCGTCTAAACTGAGCAACCTGCGTGGTCAGAACGAAGATCAAAACGTGGGTATCAAAGTTGCGCTGCGCGCAATGGAATCCCCACTGCGTCAGATCGTTCTGAACTGCGGCGAAGAACCTTCTGTAGTCGCTAACAACGTGAAAGCGGGTGAAGGCAACTACGGCTACAACGCAGCAACCGAAGAATACGGCAACATGATCGACATGGGTATCCTGGACCCAACTAAAGTGACCCGTTCTGCTCTGCAGTATGCGGCGTCCGTAGCGGGTCTGATGATCACCACCGAATGCATGATTACCGATGCGCCGAAAGGCGACGGTCCTGACTTAGGCGCAGGCGGCATGGGTGGAATGGGCGGCATGATGTAATTGCCCACACCCTACATTCTGCAAACAGAATGATTAGGGTGTTCATCTCCCAGAATTGAAAAACCCTCAGGCAGAAATGTCTGGGGGTTTTTCTTTTGGTCATCTTTTTAGTATAAGGTTTACACAGGGACAACTCTTGTCCAGCTTATTGAAATCGAGGAATAACATGCGCGTAATAGTCTGTGCAGGGATCGTAGGGGCAGCAATGCTGCTGGCAGGTTGTAGCTCCAGTAATGAGCTATCCGCGGGTGGTCAGGGCGTTCGCTTTGTGGAAGATAAGCCGGGCAGCGAGTGTCAGTTGGTCGGCACGGCGACGGGTCAACAAAGTAACTGGATGTCCGGTCAACATGGCGACGAAGGTGGCTCAATGCGCGGTGCGGCAAATGCCCTGCGTAATCAGGCTGCGGCAATGGGTGGCAACGTGATTTACGGCGCGAGCAGCCCAACGCAGGGAATGCTTTCAAGCTTTGTCCCAACTGCCAGCGAAATGAACGGTCAGGTTTATAAGTGCCCGAACTGATTGTCAATTCCCTCTCCCCTCGGAGAGGGAAATTCAGCACTGTCGTAGCTGCAAATCCAGCGGCGTCTTACTTGGCTCGCCGCCAATTTCTCTTGCCAGTTTTGGCACCATATAGCCCGAAACCAACGTCAACAGTTCGCGCATAATTTGCCGGGCTTCTTCATCGCTTACCATGAAATGTGCCGCGCCCTGGACTCTGTCGAGTACGTGAAGGTAATAAGGCATCACGCCCGCATCAAACAGAGCATTACTCAGGTCGGCAAGCGTACGCGCATTATCGTTCACATCGCGTAGCAGCACGCTTTGGTTAAGCAACGTGACGCCGATGCTGCGCAGACGCGCCATCGCAAAACGGAACGCACTGTCGATTTCATTGGCGTGGTTGATGTGATTCACCAGCAGGATCTGCAATCGAGAACGATCCAATCGGGCGACCAGTTCATCGGTGATTCGTGCCGGGATCACAATGGGCAAACGGCTATGGATCCGCAGACGTTTAATATGCGCAATCCCTTCCAACTGGGTGAGTAACCAGTCCAGTTCATGATCCTTTGCCATCAGCGGATCGCCACCAGAAAAAATGATCTCGTCCAGTTCAGGATGGGTAGCAATATAGTCCAGCGCAACCTGCCAGTTACGCTTATTGCCCTGATTTTCGGCGTACGGGAAGTGGCGTCGGAAGCAATAACGACAATTTACCGCGCAGCCACCTTTCACCAGCAGCAGCGCGCGGTTAAGATATTTATGCAGCAATCCGGGCACCACGCTGCTCTGCTCATCGAGCGGATCGGTGCTAAAACCAGGCGCAGTAATGAACTCATTCTGCGAGGTAAGTACTTGTTTTAGCAATGGATCGTCAGGGTTTCCCTTTGTCATGCGAGCGACAAAAGCACGCGGGACACGCAGGGGGAAGAGGCGCTTTGCCTCACGGCCCGCGAGCGAGTTTTCATCCGTGTCGAGTTCTAACAGACGCAGCAGTTCATCAGGACTGGTGATTACATCGGCAAGTTGCGATAACCAATCTTCTCTGGATGGGGTATTTAGGGTTACAATATGCGCCATTTTGTGGCTTAGCTACCAGTTAACAATTTTCAGAGGGCCTTATGGCGACTTACTATAGCAACGATTTTCGTGCTGGTCTTAAAATCATGATGGATGGCGAACCGTATGCGGTTGAAGCCAGCGAATTCGTTAAACCAGGTAAAGGCCAGGCATTTGCGCGCGTTAAACTGCGTCGCCTGCTGACCGGTACCCGTGTAGAGAAAACCTTCAAGTCTACTGACTCCGCTGAAGGCGCTGATGTGGTCGATATGAACCTGACTTACCTGTACAACGACGGTGAGTTCTATCATTTCATGAATAACTCTACTTTCGAACAGCTGTCTGCTGACGAGAAAGCAGTAGGCGAAAGCGCTAAATGGCTGCTGGATCAGGCCGAGTGCATCGTGACCCTGTGGAACGGTCAGCCTATCACTGTGACCCCACCAAACTTTGTTGAACTGGAAATCATCGAAACCGATCCAGGCCTGAAGGGTGACACCGCAGGTACTGGCGGCAAGCCAGCGAAACTGTCTACCGGTGCAGTGGTTAAAGTGCCACTGTTCGTACAGACTGGCGAAGTGATCAAAGTGGATACCCGCTCCGGCGAATACGTTTCCCGCGTGAAGTAATTCCTGTCATTGATAACAGGCGCGGCGTTCGTCGTGCCTGTTCATTCCGTAAATTTTCCTAAAAATACGTCGTTTTCCGTCACTCGGCGGGATCTTGTCTATTCTTAAGTAGCTATACACAAATAACTTTGGCTATAAAAGGAAGATATTATGGTTAAGAAAACAATTGCAGCGATCTTTTCTGTTCTGGTGCTTTCTTCGGTTTTGACCGCCTGTAACACCACCCGGGGTGTCGGCGAAGATATTTCGGATGGCGGCAGCGCAATTTCTGGTGCAGCAACGAAAGCACAGAACTAAGCAGTGATGTCAGGACGGTACGGGGCTGGAACGACTGCCGTACCGTCAGCTTTCAACTTCCTGAAGCGTCAGAAACGGTGAAAACCGCGTGTCCATGTGCAGCTTCATACGGATATTACGCTTGTAGGTATAAACCGTCTTTCCATTGATACTCAGCTTACTGGCAATCTTCTGATTGCTTGCCCCTTCCAGCCACAGCGTTAACACTTTCTCTTCTTGTCGGGTTAATAGCGGCGTAGCAACCTGCGGCAATTCAAAACTGGCGTAAGAGGCCAGCGCGTCATTAATAACCGAGGCGAGTTTATCAAGATGCGTATTTTTATAGAGCGATGCCCACAGTGGGAATTGCTTTAAATAACTGGGCATCTCCTTTTTCTCGCCCGACTGCAGCAAAATGAACGGGATCGTTTCACTCGCGATCAGCAGAGATGATAGCTGCTCGATATGATTCATATCCTGCGTAAAACTGTTTAAATCAGCAATAACTAACGTCGGTTTCCACTGCAGGATGTGTTCTCGGGCAAGAAAAAGATTGTTCAGCCCGGTGACCTTGAACGTCGCGGGAAACAGACCGGAATGATTGATCCACGCTTCAAACCCGGTGCGGGTGAAGTGACAACGGTCAATCAAAAGAATTTTGAACATATTGTTTTCGCAATCGGCAAATGGTTTCAGCTTCCTGCTCTCAGAAAGTACACCATCATAGGGAAGTCCGATGAGTGATAAAGGACTGAACTGCGCTGCATACTGAGGCTATTTCTTGCTTTTACCCACTAAACGCAAATGGATTGAAAAAAATTCGCTTTTTGCGCAAAATATAATGCTCAACTATGCCTTACGGGACGACCTGTAAGCGCTTCTGATCTCGGGGACGGCCCCAAACTGCTATTTAAGTTAAGGAGCCTGATATGTCCTGGATAATTCTTTTGATTGCCGGTTTGCTCGAAGTGGTATGGGCGATTGGCCTGAAATATACCCACGGCTTTACCCGCCTCACACCTAGCATCATTACCGTAACGGCAATGGTTGTCAGTATTGCGCTGCTCTCCTGGGCGATGCGAACGCTGCCAGTCGGAACGGCCTATGCTGTCTGGACGGGTATTGGTGCCGTAGGCGCGGCAATTACCGGCATCCTGCTGCTGGGGGAGTCCGCGAGTCTGGCGCGCATCGCCAGCCTCGGGTTAATCGTCGCGGGGATTATTGGGTTGAAACTCAGCACGCATTAATGAGGCTGTTCGACCCAGATTAATTTAGTGACATCAAACCCTTGCCGGGTCGCGACATCAAGCATCTGCTGTTTCATTTCTGCTGAAATGGTCGGTGTGCGAGCGAGGATCCACAGATAGTCGCGATCCGGCCCACACACCAGCGCGTGGCGATATTCCTTGTCTAACGCAATCACGTTATAGCCACCGTAGAATGGGCCGAAGAAAGAGACTTTGAGCGCGGCGCGGCTTGGCTCACCGGTAAAATACGCCTGCCCAATGGTTTGTTGCCACATTCCGCGCTCAGGGTTGTACCCGCGGTTTATGACCTGGATCCCGCCATCGTCCATCATGCTGTATGTCGCAGTAACGCGCTGTAAGCCTCGTTCGAATCGGTGATCTAAACGCGCTATCTCATACCAGGTACCCAGATAGCGTTGAGCTTCGAATGGACTGACGACGGTGACCCCAGGAGGCGGGGTAGGTGAGCTACAGGCTACCACTAAAAACGCGGCTGTCACCGCGGCGATAACAGGCAAAATGCGCATAGAAGTTTCCTTGCTGTTTTTTGGTTAAGTGTAGATGACAGCAAGGAAAAAGTGGGCAAATCGTTATTTCAGGGCGTCCAGAATTCGGTACGCAGCTTCGACACGCGCCGTGTTCGGATAGCTTTTGTTTGCCAGCATCACGATGCCGATATTCTTTTCGGGAATAAAGGCAACATAGCTACCAAAGCCACCGGTTGATCCCGTCTTATGCACCCATGATGCCTGTACTCGCGGTGTTGGTGGGGTCATTGCCATCACTGTCGACGGTGCCAGTGCAATCTGGTTATCACTGCCGTCTACGATCGTTTTGGCTGCTACAGGCCAGTTCAGCATCTCCCAGCCTAAGCCCTGATACATCTCACCGATTTGCCAGTAGCGCGATTGTGCCAGCACAATCCCCTGTTGCAGGGTTTTGTCTTTCACTTGTGCCGGGTTGATGTTGGCTTGAACCCAGCTTGCCATATCTTCAATCGTGGTTTTCACACCGTAGGCTTCTGCGTCGAGCAGGCCTGGCGAAACGTGCACCGGCTTGCCGTCACGATAGCCCCATGCATAGCGCTTCTCTTCCGTGGCCGGGACGTTAATCCAGGTATGGTTCAGCTTTAACGGCTGGAAAACGCGCGTTGTCATGGCTTCTTCAAAATCCATACCTGAGGGTTTAACCGCCAGCGCACCAAACAAGCCAATGCTCGCATTAGCGTAAAGACGTTTAGCGCCAGGTGCCCACTGTGGCTGCCAGTGTTGATAGAACTGAAGCAGCGCCGCTTGATCGGTAACTTCATCCGGCACCTGCAACGGTAAACCCCCAGCGGTGTAGGTTGCCAGATGCAGTAAGCTAATCCCTTTCCACTGCTTGCCCGTTAATTCAGGCCAGTATTTTGTCGCCGGATCGCTAAGTGCGATGTCTCCACGCGCAATGGCGTCGCCGCCCAGTACCCCCGTGAAGGTTTTGCTCACGGAGCCTAGCTCGAATAAAGTGTGTTGGTTGACGGGCTGGTCACTCGCGAGATCGGCTTTCCCATAGGTGAAATAATGTGGGCGTCCCTGGTAAATCACGGCGACGGCCATGCCCGGAATAGCCTGCTCTTTCATCAAGGGGGCAATAATCTGGTTTACCGTATCGGCAATTTGTTTATCGGTCTGTTCTGCGGCAAACGCGGTGCAGGAGGCAGTGAGAAGCAACGCGCAGCAAAAGGATTTTTTCATCGATATCGTCTTCCATAAAAAAGCCCGCCGGAATGGGCGGGCCGGATGAAGGCGAACAATATCAGATTGTGACGACGGCAACCAAGGTGACGACCGTCAGAATGGACGCCAGACCGTAGAATACCCATTTGCCGTTTGGCACGTGGATTTTCAGGTCATGCATCGCGTGATGAATACGGTGCAGACCCAGCCACAGCGGCAGGACAATCATCAAGAAGATAAACACACGACCGATAAAGCTACTCGCAAATGCGAGCACGCGCTCATAGCCCAGTGCTTCTCCCGGGAACAGACCCAGCGGTAGTAAAATGGCGACAAGCAGAATAATGACCGGTGCGACGATGGCGCTCCACATGCCGCCTGCGCCAAACAGGCCCCAGAATACCGGCTCGTCAGAGCGTTTTGGATTTGGATTAATCACAATGGTCTCCTTACCAGAACAGTGCGACAAACAGAACGACCACGGTCACTACCACAGTCACCGCCCAGAGCCCTTTAATAACCGGCTCTGGCCCCATTTTTTCACCTTTAACGATGATATTCGCGGCTTTTGGCGCCAGTTCAAACCAGGTTTTGGTATGTAACAGGGCGGCAGCAAGTACGATCAGATTCAGAATCACTATGACTGGGTTTTGCAGGAAGCCCACAAAACTTGCCCAGGTTTCTGGACCGTGTTTGAGCGCGAATACGCCGTACATCAGCTCAAGGCTGAACCAGACCGCCGGAACTGCCGTGCCTTCACGCAGCATATAGAAGCGATAAAACGGCAGGTTCTTCCACCAGGTGGACGGCATTGGCCGCACGTAGGCTTTGCGTTTAGTCGTCATCATGCACTCCTTAGCGTGGTTTCAGGGTGGCGATAAGAAAGTCTTTCGAGCTTTCCACTTTACCCTGCTGAATAGCGGCGGCCGGGTCGACGTGCTTCGGACAGACTTCGGAGCAATAACCCACAAAGGTACAGCTCCATACGCCGTTCTGGCTGTTAAGCTGCGCCATACGTTCTTTTTTGCCGTGGTCGCGGCTGTCTTCGTTATAACGATGCGCCAGGGTGATGGCTGCCGGGCCGATAAACTCCGGATTCAGACCAAACTGTGGGCAAGCTGCATAGCACAGGCCGCAGTTGATACAGCCGGAGAACTGATGGTATTTCGCCATTTGCGCGGGGGTCTGTATGTTCGGCCCTTGATCTGGCGTGCGTGGGTTACCGATGATGTACGGCTTAATCGCTTCCAGACTCTCGATAAAGTGGGTCATATCGACCACTAAATCGCGCTCGATTGGGAAGTTGCCCAGCGCTTCAACCTTCATACCTTTTGTGTATTCACGCAGGAAGGTCTTACAGGCCAGCTTTGGCACTTTGTTGACCATCATGCCGCACGAACCACAAATCGCCATACGGCAGGACCAGCGATAGCTCAGGTCTGGTGCCAGGTTGTCTTTGATGTAGCCGAGCGCATCCAGCAGGGAAGTTTGCTCGTCGTACGGGACTTCATAGAAAGCGCTGTGCGGTGCGGCGTCCACTTCCGGGTTGTAGCGCACCACTTCGACTTTCAGTTTTTGCATCTCAGCCATTGGTCTTCTCCTTCTTCTCGGCTGCTTCCGCTTCTGCACCGTACACACGTTTTGCTGGTGGAAGCGTAGTGATCTTCACGTCGCTATAGTCAAGACGCGTGGTACCGTCGGCATCGCGATAAGCAAGGGTATGCTTAAGGAAATTGACGTCGTCACGCTCGGTGCAACCTTCGTCCAGACGCTGATGCGCGCCGCGAGATTCTTTACGTGCCAGAGCAGAATGCGCCATACACTCAGCGACGTTAAGGCCGTGCCCCAGTTCGATAGTGTAGAGCAGATCGGTGTTAAACACGCTGGAGGTATCGGTTATCCGCACGCGCTTGAAGCGCTCTTGCAGCTCTGCCAGTTTGTCGACGGTTTTTTGCATCAGCTCCGGTGTGCGGTAGATACCGCAGCCTTCTTCCATCGAAAGCCCCATTTCATCGCGGATCTTCGCCCAGTTTTCGTTGCCTTCCTGGTTGACCAGCGACTTCAGGCGTTTTTCGATATCGGAAACTTGTGCATCCAGTGCCGCACCGTTAGCTTCACCCATCGTTGCAGCACGTTCCATGGCTTTCTCACCGGCCATACGGCCAAATACGACCAGTTCTGCCAGTGAGTTCGAACCAAGGCGGTTTGCGCCATGCAGACCCACGGAGGAACATTCGCCAACCGCAAACAGCCCTTTGATGCGGGTTTCGCACTGTTGGTCAGTTTCGATGCCGCCCATGGTGT
The DNA here is from genome assembly GCF_059766475.1 of Enterobacter sp. SCRI0065. NCBI lineage: Bacteria > Pseudomonadati > Pseudomonadota > Gammaproteobacteria > Enterobacterales > Enterobacteriaceae > Enterobacter > Enterobacter sp. SCRI0065. Next base: position 119,116 of record NZ_JCBAJB010000009.1, read on the forward strand.
AGTGAGCCGTTGGACGTACCGGGATCGGTTCTTTCACCGGATCGACGCCCACGTAGGCTTTCGCCAGTTCGCAAATAAACGGTAAACGTTCCAGCAATTTCTTCTCGCCCAGATGGCGCAGATCGAGATAGACCACATCGCCGCGTGGCGTTGAGATGGTGTTGCCTTTACGCCACTCGTGCCAGAAAGCCTGAGATACTTTGTCGCGTGGACCGAGTTCCATATATTTGTTTTTCGGCTCGCCAAGCGGCGTTTCAGGACCCATACCGTAGTCTTGCAGATAGCGATAGCCATCTTTATTGACCAGGATACCGCCTTCGCCACGACAGCCTTCCGTCATTAAAATGCCGGAACCTGGCAGGCCGGTCGGGTGATATTGGACGAATTCCATATCACGCAGCGGAATACCATGGCCGAGCGCCATGCCCATGCCGTCACCGGTGACGATGCCGCCGTTGGTGTTATAACGGTAAACACGTCCCGCCCCGCCGGTTGCCATCACAACGGCGTTGGCGCGGATCTGCATCAGCGTGCCTTCCATCATGTTCATGGCGACCAGGCCGCGTGCTTCACCGTTATCGACCAGAATATCCAGTACGAAGTGCTCGTCGAAGCGCTGAATTTGCGGGAACTGCAGGGAAGTCTGGAAGAGGGTGTGCAGCATATGGAAGCCGGTTTTATCTGCGGCAAACCAGGTGCGTTCGATTTTCATCCCGCCAAAGCGGCGTACGTTCACGCTGCCATCTTCACGGCGGCTCCACGGACAGCCCCACTGTTCGAGCTGTGCCATTTCAGTGGGACAATGATGCACAAAGTAATCAACGACATCCTGTTCGCAAAGCCAGTCGCCCCCGGCAACCGTGTCGTGGAAGTGGTACTCAAAGCTGTCATGATCCTGCGCGACGGCGGCGGATCCTCCTTCTGCGGCAACCGTGTGGCTGCGCATTGGGTAGACTTTGGAAATCAGCGCGATTTTAGCATTCGGATTAGCCTGCGCTGCGGCAATAGCGGCGCGTAATCCCGCACCGCCAGCGCCTATTACGACAAGATCGGCTTGAAAAGTGTGCACGACATTCCTCCAGGTTTTTGTAATTTCGCAATGCGATGACCTTAACGACGTTCACCTGCCCGAGGGCTATTGCGAAAGAGAATCCACTGCTCCTTTATGGGTAAACAGTATAACCGTATGGATGTGGGGGAAATTTGACGTGTTCGATTTTTTTGCTGTTATGTCTGCGGATTTATCATCGTGATTGATGAATTGCGTCACGAAACGGCATCACTTGCTGAATCGAGAAATTTTAGTGTGCAAAATTTGTCACTCCCTGTACGAACGAGTAGACTTTGCGCCCTTGTCTGAATCTGGAGAAATACCCATGAGCGAAACGGCCACCTGGCAGCCGAGCGCGTCCATCCCTAACCTGTTAAAACGTGCGGCAATAATGGCGGAAATCCGTCGTTTCTTTGCCGACCGTGGCGTACTGGAGGTGGAAACGCCGTGCATGAGCCAGGCGACGGTAACCGATATTCATCTGGTGCCGTTTGAAACCCGTTTCGTTGGGCCGGGGCATTCTCAGGGAATGAATCTGTACCTGATGACCAGCCCGGAGTATCACATGAAGCGCCTGCTGGCGGCTGGCTGTGGCCCGGTCTACCAGCTGTGTCGCAGCTTTCGTAATGAAGAGATGGGGCGTCATCACAACCCGGAATTCACCATGCTGGAGTGGTATCGCCCGCACTACGACATGTATCGCCTGATGAATGAAGTGGACGATTTGCTGCAACAGGTGCTGGATTGCGCCGGTGCGGAGACGCTCTCCTATCAGCAGGTTTTCCAGCGTCATCTGGAGATCGATCCGCTGTCGGCGGATAAAACGCAGCTGCGTGAAGCAGCAGCGAAACTGGATCTCAGTAACGTTGCGGATACGGAAGAAGACCGAGATACATTGCTGCAACTGCTTTTTGCCTTTGGCGTTGAGCCGCAGATTGGCAAAGATCGTCCCACCTTTGTTTATCACTTTCCGGCAAGCCAGGCGTCGTTGGCGCAGATTAGCACCGAAGATCACCGCGTGGCTGAACGCTTCGAGGTCTATTACAAAGGTATTGAGCTGGCGAATGGTTTCCACGAACTGACGGATGCTCGTGAACAGCAGCAGCGTTTCGACCAGGATAATCGTAAGCGCGCGGCGCGCGGATTACCGCAACAGCCTATCGACAACAATCTGCTGGACGCGCTAAAAGCGGGCTTGCCCGATAGCTCCGGCGTAGCGCTAGGTGTAGATCGTCTGGTGATGCTGGCGCTGGGCGCTGAACAACTGGCTGATGTCATTGCCTTTACGGTCGATAAAGCCTGATAACGTGCCGGGTGACCCCGGCGCGTAGATGCTCCCTTCACGGAGGGGAGCACTGGCAATTTTCCTTTCCATTTCTCATTTTCCGCACGAATAACTGCCACTTTCTTTGTACACAGGTCAAATTCCTGGTTTGCCCCTCATAGCCACAATAATCATCCGGTCTTCTGCTAACATCCGCGCAGCTAAATTTCCTTACGGATGGTTATATGACCCAATCACTAAAGAAGATGACCCTCACCGGGCTCATCCTGATGATTTTTACTTCTGTTTTCGGCTTTGCCAATAGCCCCTCGGCATTCTACCTGATGGGCTACAGCGCCATGCCGTTCTACATCATTTCTGCTTTGCTTTTCTTTATACCGTTTGCGCTGATGATGGCGGAAATGGGCTCGGCGTACCGTAAGGAAGAGGGCGGGATCTATTCGTGGATGAATAACAGTATCGGCCCACGCTATGCCTTTATCGGTACGTTTATGTGGTTCTCGTCCTACGTGGTGTGGATGGTGAGTACCGCAGCGAAGGTGTGGGTGCCGTTCTCGACGTTTCTGTTTGGGGCGGATCAGACGCAGGTCTGGTCATTTGCGGGCCTGAGTTCTACACAGGTGGTGGGGCTTCTGGCGGTAGGCTGGATGGTGGTAGTGACGCTGGTGGCATCGAAAGGCATCAATAAGATTGCCCGCATTACCGCGGTGGGTGGCATTTCGGTGATGTGTCTCAATCTGGTGCTACTGCTGGTGAGTATCGCTATCCTGTGCCTGAACGGCGGACATTTTGCGCAGGAGGTGAATTTTGTTGCTTCGCCGAATCCGCATTATCAGTCTGGACTGGCGATGCTGTCGTTTGTGGTGTTCGCTATTTTTGCCTATGGCGGGATTGAAGCGGTCGGTGGGCTGGTCGACAAGACCGAGAACCCGGAAAAGAACTTTGCCAAAGGGATTGTTTTTGCAGCGATTGTGATTTCAATCGGTTACTCGCTGGCGATTTTCTTGTGGGGCGTGAGCACTAACTGGCAGCAGGTACTCAGCAATAACACCACCAATCTCGGCAATATCACCTATGTGCTGATGAAAAGTTTAGGCGTGACGCTGGGGCAAGCGATGCACCTGACTCCAGAAGCCGCTGTGGCGATGGGGGGGTGGTTTGCGCGCATTACCGGCTTGTCGATGTTCCTTGCTTACACTGGGGCCTTCTTCACGCTGATTTACTCACCGCTGAAAGCCATTATTCAGGGGACACCAAAAGCGCTGTGGCCAGCGCCAATGACTCATCTTAACTCAGCCGGAATGCCCGCCAATGCCATGTGGATGCAATGCCTGCTGGTCTCCCTGTTTATTCTGCTGGTCTCTTTTGGTGGCGGTACGGCATCGGCGTTTTATAACAAGCTGACGCTGATGGCGAACGTGTCGATGACGTTGCCGTATCTTTTCCTGACGCTCGCTTTCCCCTTCTTTAAGGCGAAACAGGATCTTGATCGCCCGTTTGTGATTTTCAAAACCCGAGCATCAACGTTGCTGGCAACCACGGTTGTGGTGATGGTGGTGGCGTTTGCCAACATCTTCACGGTGATTCAACCGGTCGTTGAAGCAGGGGACTGGAATAGCGCCTTGTGGATGATTGGGGGGCCTGTCTTCTTCTCTCTGCTGGCGATGGGGATTTACGAGAATTATCGCCGTCGCAGCGCCACGCTCGTGGTGGAAGCGGCTTAACTTCAAAAAGCCCCTCCCGCGAAGGAGGGGCTGGGTTTACAAACTACCTGGCTGGCGTTTTCTTGTTGCCGATGACAAGGTTCTGCCCGTCTTACGACCATCCAACGTGTCCAGACGCATCTGGAACGGTGGGAACGGTAAATCAATACCATGCTCGCGGAATCCAGCCAGTATCAGCTGGTGGATTTCGTGACGCAGCGGCATGCGGTGGCCCATTTCCGCAGCGTAGATACGCAGTTCGAAGATCTGAATCCCCTGCTGTAAATCGACGAGGAATACTTCGGGTGCCGGGTTGTCGATAACCAGCGAACAACGTTCCGCTGCGGTGTACAGAATTTGCGTCACCTCTTCGCTGTTGGCATCCGACGGTGCTGGCACGGTAAGCACCACGCGCGTCACGGAGTCGGACAGCGACCAGTTAATAAACTGCTCGGTAATGAATGCCTTGTTCGGCACGATGATCTCTTTACGATCCCAGTCGCTGATCGTTGTCGCGCGGGTATTGATCTTGGTGATGCTACCGGTCAGATCGCGGATCGTCACGGTATCGCCAATACGGATCGGTTTTTCAAACAGGATGATCAGGCCGGAGATAAAGTTGGCGAAGATCTCCTGCAAGCCAAAGCCTAGCCCGACACCGAGTGCGGCGACCAGCCATTGCAGTTTCGACCATTCGATACCAATCATCGAGAAGCCAACCAGAGCGCCCAATAGCAAAATCAGGTATTTGGTGATCGTGGTGATGGCATAGCCGGTCCCTGGCGTTAAATCCAGATGTTGCAGTAACGCCAGCTCCAGCAGGGCTGGGAAGTTACGTACCAGCTGCGTGGTGATAATCAGTACCAAAATAGCAATCAGCACGGCACCTAGCGTGATGGGCTCAATGCTTTCAACACCCTGAACCGTCGAGGTCGCATCCCATAGCGAGATGTTCTCCAGGAAGCCAAATGCGGAGTGGATTTCTGACCACAGGACAATGACCGACAGCAGCGCGATGAGCATCAGGATGGATCGTACCAGACGCAGGGACTGGGTACTGATGGCGTCGAGATCCAGTTCGACCTCGTCCACTTCCGTATTGCCTTCCGTGCTGCTGGTGGTGTGCGATTCTTCTTCACCGCGCGCACGCTGAGCGAGGATTTCGGCGCGACGATGTTTGGCTCGGTCAAAAGCCAGACGGCGGCGCTGAATCAGCATCCAGCGGCGAATGATGTGGTACACCACCAACAGTAAGAACCAAATGGCTACCGAGGTTTCCAGGCGTGCCAGCAGAGCCTGTGCGGTAGCAAGGTAGCCGACCGCCGCGGCCAAAATTGCCACTAGCGGAGCGCTGAGCAGCAGGTTCCAGAGCATGCGGTTAAACATATTCTCACCGCTGCCGGCCTTATCGACGTACAGCGGAATGCCTGCTTTTTTCAGGCTTAAGGTCACCAGAGCCAACGCGCCGCAAATCAACATAAAGCACAGCCGTCCAAGCGAACCGGAAAACTCACGGTCGTTCAGATTGTCGAACATGATCAGCGCCATAATCAGCGGCACGATAAATCCGATGCTCATCAGGTAATAACGCATTGCCCGCATGACGCGCTGGCGTGGCCAGGCAAAGTGGGTAATGAACAGGCCGTTTGGACGGGCAAAGGTGGCACAAATCATCACCACCCACAGCAGTGGCACCGTTGCGGTCACGCCATCACCAATCGCCACGGCCAGCGGATATGGCCAGGCTTCGCGTAGGCCGTACCCCAGCGTCATCCACAGTACCGGTAGTGGAGAGGCAACAAGGATTGACCAGAAAACGGTGCGTAGCGTCAGCCAGAAGTGGTCCTGCGTCACTTTACCCACCCGAGAACTCGAGCGCTCCAGGAAGCGAGTGAAGTGCCTGCGTGAATAAATACTAAAACCAACCAGAATCAGCGCGCCCATCAGGGGGAAGATAGTCTCTTTGCTGGTCAGAATCATCACCCCCGCTTTGCCCACCTGGCCCACAGTATCCAGCGAAATCAGACGACGAAGATCCTGAACGATATCAATCGGCCAGGAGATGGTCATCGGTCGTACATCCGAGGTCCAGAACAGATAGCGGTGTGTCGCCTCGTTCACCTCTTTCAGCGCATCTTCAAGCTGGCTGTTGGAGACTTTTAGCTTGGTCAACTCCAGGATCAGCGTGTCACCGCCCTGTAACAATGAATTGAGCAGTTCGCGCTGGGTACGGAGCTGTGCTTCCAGAATACGCGTTTGCTCGCTGGTTAGCGGCTGGCCGTCGGCCTGATGAAGCTGGCGAATTTGCGGCTGTTTGTTGAGCTGATCTTCGTAACGCAGACGCTGGACGCGCAGTTGCGCCATTTCGGTATCAAGCTGCTGCGGTTTTGGCATTTCTGGTAGACGGGCAACCTGAGCGCGTAACGCTTCACCCAGTAGATTTGACGAGCCCAGCCACTGTGACTGCTCGCGCAGGGTGTTTAGGGCCTGACGTACCTGTAAAGTTTGATTGGTCGCCTGTCGCTGTTGGGAGGCCACCAGATCCATACGCTGGGCCTGCTGATTCAGCGCTGCCGAAAGCTCACGGTTGACTTTGAACTGGTCGACGATACCTGCGGGCAGATTGTCGCTGTTCTCGGCGAGAAGCTCGGTGCTTTCAAGCGCGCGTTCCGCCTCGCGCTGGCGTTGGCTGTTTAACTGGTTACGCAGGGCCTGGAGGTAGGCATCGAGCTGTTCGCTCTGCTTTTGCGCCAGCTCCGAGCGCATACGCGCCAGCTCCTGACGGTTATTGGCAGACAGTTGCGCCAGTTCAAGTTCATCAACCTGAGCCTTCAGTTTGGCCGATTCGGCCTGCAGACTCAGATTTTGCGCCTGGTTTTGCGGAGTATTGCCGCTTTGCGTCCCAATGCGACGCTCCACTTCATTGAGCTGACGGCGGGCATCGGTTTGCTGTTGCGGTAGCTGGCTCAGCGAGTCAGCGATTTCACGCGCACGTTCCTGCTCCTGCTGGGCCTGTCGGCTTTTCTCCAGCAACTGGCTGCTGACCTGCAGTATTTCCTGATTCAGGGCGTCAGAGGTCATTCCGACAGGTGCTTCGCGCGGGTCGTTGCGAAGGTTGTTCAGCTGTGAGCGTAGGGTCTGCGAGAGTTTGGGAAAGTTGTCGATAACCTGCTGATATTGTTGAGTGCGCTCAAGCGAGCCTTTACGCTCGTCAAGCGCATTCAGCGCGGCCTGGAGCGACTCAACGGTTTCCGGCTGAGCGGGTTTTGCCGCCTTTGCCTGCTCCAGTTCCTGGGCTATCTGTTTGGCATCGGGGGCCGTCGCTGCGTACGCCCCCGTACTGAGGCACCAGGCCATCAGAAAAATGATAATCGGGCGCACGTCAGCGATCCTTCTTTGTTAGCTTTCGTCTTTCTTATCGTCAACCAGCGGGCTGGCATCGAGTTCGGCTTTGATTTCTTCTTCAGCCAGCGGTGCAGGTTCAGCAACGGGTGCCACAAAGGTCTCCGTTGATATCGCCAGCGGTTGACCAATCTTAGTTACCGACAGGCTTTCAAGCGATTCGACCAGATTCACTTTGCCAGGGGCAAACAGGTTAATTACGGTAGAACCCAGCTTGAAGCGTCCCATCTCCTGGCCTTTCAACAGCGCCACGGAGCCTTCACTCTCACCTGCAGGCCAGGTCCAGCGCTTGATCACACCTTCACGAGGTGGGGTGATGGTTCCTGCCCACACGGTTTCGATGCTGCCAACAATAGTAGCACCCACCAGAATCTGCGCCATTGGGCCAAATTCAGTATCAAACAGGCAGATGACGCGCTCGTTACGGGCAAACAGATTTGGGACGTTTTGCGCCGTGAGATGGTTCACGGAGAACAAATCGCCCGGCACGTAGATCATTTCGCGCAGGATGCCGTTGCACGGCATATGCACGCGATGATAGTCGCGCGGTGACAGATAAGTGGTGACAAACGAACCGTTGCGGAACAGATCCGCCATCAGATAATTACCTGCCAGCAGGGCTTCCATGCTGTAGTCGTGGCCTTTCGCCTGCAGGATTTTATCGTCTTCGATTTTGCCGAGCTGGCTGATAACGCCGTCGGCAGGCATCACCAGGACGTTCGGATCGGTATTCAGCGGGCGAACGTCATCACGCAGTGGGCGCACGAAAAAGTCGTTGAATGAGCGATAGCTGGCGGTATCCGGCTTTTGCGCCTCTTTCATATCGACTTTGTAGTATTTAACGAACAGATCGATAACCAATTTTGTTAGCCAGCCTGCTCGTTTGCTTGCGCCCCAGCCCGCCAGGCGGGTGAGCCATAGTTTCGGCAGAATGTATTGAAGCGAAAGTTTAAATGAGTTTAACAAGATAGCCTCCAGGCCATTGTTTTGTCGTTCCTGATCCGGCCAAAAGCGGCCGGAACCTGAAAAAAGGGGACGATTTTAGCGATGCTTAGCTTAGTTGTCAGTTATCAGAATCAGAAAAGTTTTTACGTGTTTTTACCTGGTCCATGCTTTCGAGAATGTGGTGATAATTATAGAAACGGGTTTCCGCTATTTTGCCGTTCTCGACCGCTTCGCGAATGGCGCAGCCAGGGTCGTTATCATGTTTGCAGTCTCGATACTTGCAAGCACCTAAATATTCATGGAATTCGACAAATCCGTTGAAGATTTGATCCGGTTCAAGATGCCACAAACCAAATTCGCGCACGCCAGGGGAGTCGATCACATCGCCACCGTGCGGGAAGTGATAAAGACGAGAGGCGGTTGTGGTGTGCTGGCCCAGGCCCGAATTGTCAGAAACCTCGTTAGTCAGGATCTCTTTCTGAAGGCCAAGCAAATTGTTTAGCAGGCTAGATTTGCCCACGCCTGACTGACCCGCAAAAATACTGATCCGGTCAGTAAGTGCCTCTTCGAGCGGTTGCAGGCCATCTTTTTTATGACTAGAAACCATCAACACGCGATAGCCAATATTGCGATAGATATCCATCTGTTCATTCACGAAATTCATGCCGTCGTCGTCCAACAGATCGGTCTTGTTAAGGACGATCAGCGGCTCGACTTCCAGCGTTTCGCAGGCGACGAGATAGCGGTCAATAATATTGAGCGAAAGCTCGGGTAAAATCGCCGATACAATGACGATTTGATTAATGTTGGCAGCGATCGGCTTGACGCCATCGTAGAAGTCGGGGCGTGTCAGGACGGACGTACGTTCGTGAACGGCTTCAACGATCCCTTTTACTTTCACCCCTTCGGCTGCGCCTTTACCTGGGCGCCATACGACGCGGTCGCCGGTCACCAGCGAGCGGATAGTGCGACGGATATTGCAGCGGTGAACACCACCGTCTGCGGCCTCCACGTCGGCATGCATACCGAAACGGCTTATCACTACGCCTTCAGTCGGTTCGCCAAACAGGTTGTCGTCATAATCGGGTTTCTCCGAAGTGGTTTTAAGACGGCGCTCGTGGTTGGCGTTGACGCGGCGCTGTTGCCCTTTGGAGAGTTTATTTTTACTCAATCGTGCTGACTCCTGGTCGCCCGTCTCGGGCAAAACCTCTATGATACACACTAATTAATACTAGTTAACCTGCTACAGCCGGTTATGCGAGAAGGGTGAAAAATAACATGAGCGCAGATGAAAACAACCTGATTTGGATCGATCTTGAAATGACCGGGCTCAATCCCGAGCACGATCGCATTATTGAGATTGCCACGCTGGTGACCGATGCCAACCTGAATATTCTGGCAGAAGGCCCAACAATTGCAGTCCATCAGTCTGACGAGCAGCTGGCTCTGATGGACGACTGGAATGTGCGTACGCATACGGGGAGCGGCTTAGTAACGCGCGTGAAAGCGAGTACCCAAAGCGATCGCGATGCTGAGCTTGCGACCATTGAGTTCCTGAAACAGTGGGTTCCCGAAGGTAAATCGCCAATCTGTGGCAACAGCATTGGTCAGGATCGCCGTTTCCTGTTTAAGTATATGCCGGAGCTGGAAGCCTATTTCCACTATCGTTATCTGGATGTGAGTACGTTGAAAGAGTTGGCGCGTCGCTGGAAGCCGGAAATCCTCGATGGCTTTAAGAAGCAGGGCACGCATCAGGCCATGGATGACATTCGTGAATCGGTGGCGGAACTGGCGTTTTATCGCGAGCATTTCATTAAGCTTTGATTTTAATGCCCGGTACGCTTGCGCGGCCGGGTATTTGCCGTTAAATTGTTCAGCTTGCCGATTAATTAATCACTTGAGCGTGATTTTATAAAAATCGCTTTCAGGGGGGTTGCAGCTAAAAGGATTTCTCGTATAATGCGCCTCCCGTAACGACAGAGAATTACGCGTTACGACAGCAACAAAAGTAGTGGCAAATTTGCGGGAATAGCTCAGTTGGTAGAGCACGACCTTGCCAAGGTCGGGGTCGCGAGTTCGAGTCTCGTTTCCCGCTCCAAAATTTGAAAGTATTGTAAGATATACACAGCACCAGAATACCCAAGCGGGAATAGCTCAGTTGGTAGAGCACGACCTTGCCAAGGTCGGGGTCGCGAGTTCGAGTCTCGTTTCCCGCTCCAAATTTGAAAGTATCGCAAGATACACACAGCATCAGAATACCCAAGCGGGAATAGCTCAGTTGGTAGAGCACGACCTTGCCAAGGTCGGGGTCGCGAGTTCGAGTCTCGTTTCCCGCTCCAAATTCTTCTCATCTCTCCAGATTATCCACAGCGAATTCCTTCGTTGGGGACATTTTCTATTGTATTTGAAATACTATTGTAAACAGAGTTATCCACAGAATCGTCTGGTGTTCACTGATGAGCAAAAGCTTCGCACGGTGAATGGTTAATCTGTAACTTTTTGAATTTAAATGGAAAAATTTGATTTCAAAATGCTATGCAGATCACTTGACCTGTTTGCAAACCCTGATGGCGCTTGACTTCGTATTTTTATACACAGGCTGTGAATATATCAGGCGTCACGTATAAGCCCTTTTTCAATCACTCGAACCAGACGCTGTTTCTTCGGCAATTGTACTTCGACTACGCAGGCATTTCGCTTCTCGATTTGCTGCGCAATCGCCCATTCTATGTGTTCATCAAGAAGTGGGTGCTCACCTTTGCGACTCTCCAGCGCCGTAATATTGGCTTCATCCCATGCGGCATTGCCCAGCGCTACGGCGACATTTCGCAGCCAGCGTAAGTGACCGATGCGGCGGATGGCAGAACCTTCGGTCACTTTCAGAAACCAGGCTTCGGTCCAGGCGAAGAGTTCTATGAGCGGGGGAGCATGCAGAGCCTTGCGCGGGCTAAAATCTTCTTCGTCCGTCAGCTGTGAGTAACGATTCCAGGGACAGATCAGCTGGCAATCATCGCAGCCGTAGATCCGGTTGCCGATGAGTGGCCGAAACTCTTCCGGGATTGCCCCTTCCAGTTCAATGGTGAGATAAGAGATGCATCGACGTGCATCGACGGTGTAGGGCTCAACAATGGCGCCGGTAGGGCAGATGGTCATACAGGCCACGCAGCGACCGCAGCCTTCTTCTACCGGGCCATCAACCGGAAGCGGTAAATCAATCAGTAATTCGCCCAGAAAGAAAAATGAGCCCGCGTCGCGACTCAGGATAAGTGAGTGCTTACCTGTCCAGCCCAGCCCCGCTTTTTCTGCAATTGGGCGTTCGAGAATAGGCGCAGAATCGACAAACGGTCTAAAATTCAGCGAGCCACAGTGTTGCTGAATAGTTTCTCCGAGCTTTTTGAGTCGGTTACGCAAAAGCTTATGATAATCACGTCCCAGTGCGTAACGGCTGACGTAACCCAGCGACGGGTCTTTCAGCGTGCGGGCAAACGCCGCATTAGCGGGCAGGTAGTTCATACGAACGCTAATTACGCGCAACGTACCCGGTAAGAGCTCGTGTGGACGGGCACGCATCATGCCGTGACGCGCCATCCACTCCATCTCGCCGTGGTATTGTTTGTCGAGCCAGGCCTGCAATTTAGGCTCACTGGCGGAAAGATCGGTATCGGTGATACCGACTTTTTGAAAGCCAAGCTCGGCGCCCCACTGTTTAATGTTTTGCGCTAACTGATTGAGATCGAGGGGCTGTGACATGACGGACCATACGGTGAAGAAAAACCCCGCAAGTATACCACATTCTGTCTGGCCTGCGGACGACCTCCGTCGTGCTGAAAAAGAGGCTGCTGACAGCCTTGGACTCACATTATTTGAACTGATGCAGCGCGCGGGCGAAGCGGCGTTTACCGTTGCTCAAACTGCGTACCCTCAGGCGCAGAGCTGGTTGATTCTGTGCGGCCACGGCAATAACGGCGGTGATAGTTACGTCGTCGCGCGTCTTGCTGTCGCTGCCGGTATTCAGGTTAGGTTACTGGCGCTGGAAAGTGATAAACCTTTACCGGAAGAGGCGAGTGCCGCGCGTGAAGCCTGGCTTAATGCGGGCGGTGAAATCCATGCGGCAGATATCGTCTGGCCGGAAGGCGTTGATCTGATTATCGATGGGCTGCTCGGAACTGGGCTAAAGCACGCCCCGCGTGAGCATGTTGCGACGTTGATTGAGCAGGCCAACTCGCATCCCGCCCCGGTGGTTGCACTGGATATTCCCTCTGGCCTGATCGCGCAAACCGGTGCGACACCCGGCGCGGTGATAAATGCAGCGCACACGGTGACGTTTATCGCACTTAAGCCCGGGCTACTCACCGGTAAAGCTCGCGATGTCGTGGGCGACCTGCACGTTAACGCGCTTGGATTAGACCGCTGGCTGGCTGCGCAAGAAGTGGCGATGACCCGTTTTGATGCCTCTCAGCTTGCGCAGTGGCTGGTACCGCGCCGCCCGACGTCGAATAAAGGCAATCACGGTAAGCTGGTGGTTATCGGCGGCGATCACGGTACGGCAGGGGCGATTCGTATGGCCGGGGAAGCGGCGCTGCGAGCGGGGGCAGGGCTTGTTCGAGTGCTGACTCGCCTTGAAAATATTCCGGCCATTATCACGGCCCGCCCTGAACTCATGGTGCATGAACTCACGCCACAATCCCTTGATGAAAGCCTGGAATGGGCTGATGTGGTGGCGATCGGCCCGGGGCTGGGGCAGCAATCGTGGGGTAAAAAGGCGCTACAAAAGGTCGAGAATTATCGTAAACCGATGCTATGGGACGCCGACGCGTTGAACCTTCTGGCAATCAATCCTGATAAACGTCACAATCGCATTCTGACGCCACACCCCGGCGAAGCCGCGCGACTGCTTAACTGCAGCATCGCAGAAATTGAAAGCGATCGCTTACTTTCTGCGCAGCGTCTGGTAAAACGTTACGGTGGTGTTGCAGTTTTGAAAGGGGCAGGCACTATTGTGGCCTGTGAATCTGGCGCGTTGGGCATTATTGACGCGGGCAATGCCGGAATGGCGAGTGGCGGAATGGGCGATGTGCTCTCCGGCATTATCGGCGCATTGCTAGGACAGAAACTCCCCCTTTATGATGCAGCCGTTGCTGGCTGCGTAGCCCATGGTGCAGCAGGCGACAGGCTTGCAGCACGGTATGGCACGCGCGGCATGCTGGCGACCGATCTTTTTGACACGCTGCGGCGTGTTGTTAACCCGGATATGATTGACGTAGAAAATGATTAATCAAGCGATTGCATTACCCGATGAGCAGGCAACTTTGGATTTTGGCAAGCGTCTGGCGCTGGCCTGCGAGGGCGCAACCGTCATTTATCTGTATGGTGATTTAGGCGCGGGTAAAACGACCTTCAGCCGGGGGTTTTTGCAGGCGTTGGGCCATAAAGGAAATGTGAAAAGCCCGACCTATACGCTGGTTGAACCCTACACTCTCGAAAATTTGATGGTGTACCACTTTGATCTGTATCGACTTGCGGACCCAGAGGAGCTGGAATTTATGGGTATCCGCGACTATTTTGCCAACGATGCCATTTGCCTGGTGGAGTGGCCGCAACAGGGCGCGGGTGTGTTGCCCGATCCGGATATCGAAATTCACCTGGACTACCAGGCGCAAGGGCGTGAGGCACGCATCAGTGCTGTTTCCTCATCAGGGTATTCCTTACTGGCGCGGTTAGCCGGTTAAGCTTAGGGATCACGGGATGATTAGTCGCGTTAAAGGTTGGTTGTTGGCTGCAACGGTGCTGCTGTGCGCACAGGCTGGGGCCGCGAATTTATCGGATATTCAGGTATCCAATGGCGATGCGCAGGCGCGCATTACGTTCAGTTTTATAGGCGATCCAGACTACGCTTTCTCGCAGATCGATAAGCGCAGCGTGGCGCTGGATATCAAACAGACCGGCGTGATTCAGGGTTTACCGTTGCAATTTAGCGGCAATAACCTGGTCAAAAGTATTCGCTCTGGTACGGCAAAAGACGCCCAGTCACTGCGACTGGTGGTCGATCTTACGGAGAACGGCAAAACGCGTGCGGTGAAGCAGCAGAATGGCTCGAATTACACCGTCGTGTTTACCATCAATGCCGACGCACCACCGCCTCCACCTCCGCCGCCCGTTGTGGCGAAGCGGGTCGAAGCCCCAGTCGTGGCACCTCGTCCTTCTGAACCCGCGCGTAATCCGTTTAAAGCGGAAAACGACCGTATGACCAGCGTGACCAGCAGCAACACCGTGACTCGTCCTGCGGCGCGTGCTCGCGCATCGACAGACGCGTCGAGCGAAAAGGTGATCATCGCCATTGACGCGGGTCACGGTGGGCAGGATCCTGGTGCAATTGGCCCGGGCGGTACGCGTGAGAAAAACGTCACTATCGCCATTGCCCGTAAGCTGCGCGCGTTGCTGAATGATGATCCGATGTTTAAAGGCGTCATGACCCGTGATGGTGATTACTTTATTTCTGTCATGGGACGATCCGACGTTGCGCGTAAGCAAAACGCGAACTTCCTGGTGTCTATTCATGCGGATGCTGCGCCAAACCGTAGCGCGACCGGTGCCTCGGTATGGGTTCTCTCAAACCGTCGCGCAAACAGTGAGATGGCGAACTGGCTCGAAGAGCATGAAAAACAGTCGGAACTGTTAGGCGGTGCGGGAGATGTGCTGGCCAACAGTCAGTCCGATCCGTATCTCAGCCAGGCGGTTCTGGATTTACAATTCGGTCATTCTCAGCGCGTCGGGTATGATGTGGCGACAAACGTTATCAGCCAGTTGCAGCGCGTTGGGGCGATACATAAACGCCGCCCGGAACATGCGAGCCTGGGGGTGCTGCGTTCGCCGGATATCCCATCGATTTTGGTCGAAACCGGTTTTATCAGTAATAACGGTGAAGAGCGCCTGCTGGCAAGCGACAGCTATCAGCAGGAAATCGCGAATGCCATTTTTAACGGTCTGCGCAATTACTTTGCTTCACATCCGCTGCAGTCTGCCCCACAAGGTGGTGCCGGTCAAACGGCTAGCGCGGCTCTGCCGGGCGAAATGAGCGCGACCCACTAAGGAGAATTCATGCCGATTCAGGTTCTGCCGCCGCAGCTTGCGAACCAAATCGCCGCCGGCGAGGTAGTGGAGCGTCCTGCATCGGTTGTGAAGGAACTCGTTGAAAATAGCCTTGATGCGGGTGCTACCCGCATTGATATTGATATTGAACGCGGTGGCGCAAAGTTAATCCGCATTCGTGACAATGGCTGTGGCATTCAAAAAGACGAGCTGGCGCTGGCGCTGGCTCGTCATGCCACCAGTAAAATCGCCTCGCTTGACGATCTGGAAGCCATAATCAGCCTCGGTTTTCGCGGTGAGGCCCTTGCCAGTATCAGCTCTGTTTCCCGACTGACGCTCACCTCTCGTACTGCTGAACAGCAAGAAGCCTGGCAGGCATATGCCGAAGGGCGCGATATGGATGTTACGGTTAAACCCGCGGCACATCCGGTAGGAACCACGCTTGAAGTGCTGGATCTGTTTTACAACACTCCCGCCCGCCGCAAATTTATGCGCACTGAAAAAACGGAGTTCAGCCATATTGATGAGATTATTCGTCGTATCGCGCTGGCACGTTTTGACGTCGCCATTAATCTCAGCCATAACGGTAAAGTGATGCGGCAGTATCGCGCAGTGGCAGAGGGTGGGCAGAAAGAGCGTCGGCTCGGTGCAATCTGTGGCACAGGGTTTCTTGAGCAGGCACTTGCCATCGAGTGGCAACATGGCGATTTAGCCATGCGCGGTTGGGTTGCCGATCCTAAAACGGTTAATGCGACGCTGGCAGACATTCAGTATTGCTACGTCAACGGGCGCATGATGCGTGACCGTCTGATTAATCACGCCATTCGTCAGGCTTGTGAAGATAAGCTGGGTGCCGACCAGCAGCCTGCCTTTGTGCTGTATCTGGAGATAGATCCGCATCAGGTTGACGTTAACGTGCATCCCGCTAAGCATGAGGTCCGCTTTCATCAGTCGCGTTTAGTCCACGATTTTATCTATCAGGGCGTGTTGAGCGTTTTGCAGCAGCAGGCTGAACCCACCCTGCCGCTGGCCGAAGAGGTCATTGCACCGCGCCCAATCCCAGAAAACCGCGTGGCCGCAGGCCGCAATCAGTTTGCCGAACCCGCCGTTGCGCGTGAAACGGCCGCGCCGCGTTACGCTTCCACCGGGAGCGCGGCTCCCCGTCCGACGGGAGCAAACTACCCGCATGCACCGGGATATCAAAAGCAGCAAGGGGCGCTATACGGTAAATTGCTGGATACTCCCGCGGTCGAGCGTAAAGAAAATGTCGCGCAGTCTGCGCCAGTACTCGACGGACATAGTCAAAGTTTTGGCCGCGTATTAACCATTATTGCACCGGACGCAGCGCTGCTTGAACGTGAAGGTCAATTATCGCTTTTGGCTTTGCCCGTTGCAGAGCGTTGGTTGAAGCAAGCGCAATTGACGCCAGGCGCAAACGCGGCCTGCGCGCAGCCCTTGCTGATTCCCGTTCGTCTCAAAATCTCCGCAGATGAAACCGCGATTTTGCAACGAGCGACAGCGCTGTTGGCGGAAATGGGTATCGAATTTATGTTAGAGGCACATCATGTGACGATTCGCGCGGTTCCTTTACCCTTACGCCAACAAAATTTACAAATCTTGATTCCTGAACTGATAGGCTACCTGGCGCAGCAGACCACGTTGGAGGCTGCCAATACCGCACAATGGATCGCCCGACATTTAGCGAGCGACCCTCATCCGTGGAGTATGGCGCAAGCGATTACCGTGTTGGCAGAGGTTGAACGTCTTTGCCCACAATTGGTCAAAGCACCGCCGGGTGGTTTATTACAACCTGTTGATTTACATTCGGCGATGAAAGCCCTGAAAGATGAGTGATGTGAGTAAGGCGAGCCTGCCTAAGGCAATTTTTTTAATGGGGCCAACGGCCTCCGGGAAAACGGCGTTAGCCATTGAGCTACGTAAAGTTTTGCCAGTAGAGTTGATTAGCGTCGATTCTGCCCTTATTTATCAAGGGATGGATGTCGGCACGGCAAAGCCGAACGCAGAAGAACTGCGTGCGGCGCCGCACCGGTTGCTGGATATTCTCGACCCCGCGCAGGCGTATTCCGCAGCGGATTTCCGCCGCGATGCGTTGGCGCAAATGGCCGAGATTACCGCTGCGGGACGGATACCGTTGTTGGTTGGCGGTACTATGCTCTACTTTAAGGCGTTGCTGGAGGGATTATCACCTCTTCCATCAGCGGATCCAAAAGTGAGAGCAATGATTGAGCAGCAGGCGGCAGAGCAGGGGTGGAGCGCGTTGCACAAGCAACTGGAAGAGGTTGATCCGGTTGCCGCAGCACGGATTCATCCAAATGATCCGCAAAGGCTTTCCCGAGCACTGGAAGTTTTTTTCATTTCGGGTAAAACTTTAACGGAACTGACGCAAACGTCAGGAGAGGCTCTGCCGTATCAGGTGCATCAGTTCGCCATCGCCCCGGCGAGCCGTGAACTGCTCCATCAGCGAATTGAGCAGCGTTTTCATCAGATGTTAGCTTCAGGTTTTGAAGCAGAAGTGCGGGCGCTATTTGCTCGCGAAGATTTGCATACGGACATGCCTTCCATTCGTTGTGTCGGATATCGCCAGATGTGGTCATACATTGAAGGTGAGATTTCATACGATGAAATGGTTTATCGAGGTATTTGCGCCACAAGACAGTTGGCGAAGCGCCAGATTACCTGGTTGCGCGGTTGGGATGGCGTCCACTGGTTAGACAGTGAGAAACCGCAACAAGCGTTCGACGATGTTTTACAGGTAGTGGGTGATATCGCACACTGAATGTGTACAATTAAGCCGTATCGTGCGCAATTTTCAGAATCGCAAGGTTCTAAGTACATAACAAGCATATAAGGAAAAGATAGAATGGCTAAGGGGCAATCTTTACAAGATCCGTTCTTGAACGCACTGCGTCGTGAACGTGTTCCAGTTTCTATTTATTTGGTGAATGGTATTAAGCTGCAAGGTCAGATTGAGTCTTTCGATCAGTTCGTGATTCTGTTGAAAAACACGGTCAGCCAGATGGTCTATAAGCACGCTATCTCTACTGTTGTGCCGTCTCGTCCAGTATCTCATCACAGCAACAACACTGGCACTGGCACCGGCACCGGCAGTAACTACCATCATGGCAGCAACGCGCAAGGTTCTTCTGCGCCTGCGCAGGACAGCGAAGAAACCGAGTAAGGTTACGGGCTGTTTATCCACACGGGGAGCCAGGTTTCCTGCGTTCCCCGCTGATTTATTTTGAGGATTATACGCTTGTTTGACCGCTATGATGCTGGTGAACATGCGGTGCTGGTACACATCTATTTCACGCAAGACAAAGACATGGAAGACCTCCAGGAGTTTGAAGCTCTGGTCTCTTCCGCTGGCGTCGAAGCATTGCAGGTGATTACTGGTAGCCGTAAAGCACCGCACCCGAAGTATTTTGTTGGTGAAGGTAAAGCAATTGAAATTGCGGATGCCGTTAAAGCTGTCGGCGCGACGGTCGTGCTCTTCGATCATGCGCTATCTCCAGCTCAGGAACGCAATCTTGAAGCCCTGTGCGAATGTCGTGTTATCGACCGTACGGGATTGATACTAGATATTTTTGCCCAGCGTGCACGTACCCATGAAGGGAAACTGCAGGTTGAGCTGGCGCAATTGCGCCATCTGGCAACGCGCCTTGTGCGTGGCTGGACCCACCTTGAAAGGCAAAAAGGCGGGATTGGTTTGCGGGGACCGGGTGAAACCCAACTCGAAACTGACCGTCGATTGCTGCGTGGTCGTATTACCCAGATCCTCTCACGTCTGGCAAGAGTCGAAAAACAGCGTGAGCAAGGACGTCGTGCGCGCACGAAAGCTGACATCCCGACGGTGTCGCTGGTGGGGTATACCAACGCCGGTAAATCCACCCTGTTTAATCAGATTACTGAGGCCAAGGTTTATGCCGCAGACCAGTTGTTTGCGACCCTTGACCCCACGCTTCGTCGTATTGACGTGGCGGACGTAGGTGAAACCGTGCTGGCGGATACCGTAGGGTTTATTCGTCATTTGCCGCACGATCTGGTGGCTGCGTTTAAAGCGACCTTGCAGGAGACGCGTCAGGCGACCCTGCTGTTGCATATCATTGACGCTGCGGATGTTCGCGTGCAGGAAAACATCGACGCGGTGAATACCGTACTCGAAGAGATCGAGGCGCACGAGATCCCAACGCTTCTGGTGATGAATAAAATCGATATGCTCGACGATTTTGAGCCGCGTATCGACAGAGATGAAGAGAACAAACCGATTCGGGTCTGGCTTTCTGCCCAGACCGGTGTCGGCGTGCCACTGCTTTTCCAGGCTTTGACAGAACGTCTTTCCGGTGAGGTTGCTCAGCACACGCTGCGTTTGCCACCACAGGAAGGCAGGCTGCGCAGCCGGTTTTATCAGCTTCAGGCGATAGAAAAAGAGTGGATGGAGGATGACGGCAGCGTGGGGATGCAGGTGCGTTTGCCGATCGTTGACTGGCGTCGCCTCTGTAAACAAGAACCTGCGTTGATCGACTACGTAGTCTGATCAGATTAGGGTAGTCCTGAAGATATTCGCCCTTGCATAACAAATATGGAGCATATACATGGCGTGGAATCAGCCCGGTAATAACGGACAAGACCGCGACCCGTGGGGAAGCAGCAATAATCAAGGCGGCAACTCTGGGGGAAATGGCAACAAAGGTGGTCGCGAGCAGGGGCCTCCTGATCTGGACGATATCTTCCGCAAGCTAAGTAAAAAACTTGGCGGTTTTGGCGGTGGTAAAGGTTCTGGTTCGGGTGGTAATACCCCTCAGGGTCCTCGCACGCCTATCGGTGGCCGTGTGGTAAGCATTGCTGCTGCTGCCGTGGTTATCATTTGGGCAGCCAGTGGGTTCTACACCATTAAAGAAGCAGAGCGTGGTGTTGTGACTCGCTTCGGCAAATTTAGCCATTTGGTTGAGCCGGGTCTGAACTGGAAACCAACGTTTGTCGATAACGTGACTGCGGTAAACGTAGAATCGGTTCGTGAACTGGCGGCTTCCGGCGTGATGCTGACTTCTGACGAGAACGTCGTTCGCGTCGAGATGAACGTGCAGTATCGCGTAACCGATCCACAGCATTACCTGTTCAGTGTGACCAGCGCGGACGATAGCCTGCGTCAGGCGACTGACAGTGCGCTTCGTGGCGTGATCGGTAAATACACCATGGACCGTATTCTGACTGAAGGTCGTACCGTTATTCGTAGCGATACCCAGCGTGAGCTGGAAGAGACCATTCGTCCGTACAACATGGGTATCACCCTGCTGGACGTCAACTTCCAGGCTGCTCGTCCGCCGGAAGAGGTGAAAGCTGCATTTGATGATGCGATTTCCGCACGTGAAAATGAACAGCAGTACATCCGTGAAGCTGAAGCCTACACCAACGAAGTTCAGCCACGTGCTAACGGTCAGGCGCAGCGTATCCTCGAAGAGGCGCGTGCGTATAGGACTCAGACCGTGCTAGAAGCACAGGGTGAAGTGGCTCGCTTTGCTAAGCTCCTGCCTGAATATAAAGCCGCTCCGGAAATTACCCGTGAACGCCTGTATATCGAGACCATGGAGAAAGTACTGAGCCATACCCGTAAAGTGCTGGTGAATGACAGCAAAGGTGGCAACCTGATGGTTCTGCCGCTGGACCAGATGCTGAAAGGCGGTAATGCCTCCGGAGCAAAACAGGATAACAGCGGAGCCAACAATCTGCTGCGCCTGCCACCTGCGTCCGGGAGCAACTCTAACGCCAAAAACACGTCGTCTTCAACCGATGGTGACATCATGGACCAACGTCGCGCTAACGCGCAGCGTAACGACAGCCAGCGTCAGGGGGAATAACGATGCGTAAGTCAGTTATTGCGATTATTATCATCGTGCTGGTAGTGCTTTATGCCTCAATCTTTGTAGTGAAAGAGGGCGAGCGCGGCATCACCATGCGTTTCGGTAAAGTTCTGCGTGACGATGAAAACAAACCGCTGGTTTTCGAGCCGGGCCTGCACTTCAAGCTCCCGATGATTGAATCAGTGAAAATGCTCGATGCCCGTATCCAGACTATGGATAACCAGGCCGAT
Source organism: Enterobacter sp. SCRI0065 (assembly GCF_059766475.1). Classification (NCBI taxonomy): domain Bacteria; kingdom Pseudomonadati; phylum Pseudomonadota; class Gammaproteobacteria; order Enterobacterales; family Enterobacteriaceae; genus Enterobacter; species Enterobacter sp. SCRI0065. The sequence continues at coordinate 140,700 of NZ_JCBAJB010000009.1, forward strand.
CGTTTCGTGACCAAAGAGAAAAAAGACCTGATCGTCGATTCCTACATCAAATGGCGTATCAGCGATTTTAGCCGCTACTATCTGGCCACGGGCGGCGGTGACGTCTCTCAGGCAGAAGTGCTGCTGAAACGTAAGTTCTCTGACCGTCTGCGTTCTGAAATTGGTCGTCTGGATGTGAAAGACATCGTAACCGATTCTCGTGGTCGTCTGACGATTGAAGTCCGCGATGCGCTGAACTCCGGTTCTGCGGGTACGGAAGACGAAGTCGCAACGCCAGCCGCAGATGATGCGATTGCGAAAGCAGCTGAACGTGTGCAGACCGAGACCAACGGCAAAGCGCCGGTGATCAATCCGAACAGTATGGCAGCGCTCGGTATCGAAGTGGTTGACGTGCGTATCAAGCAGATCAACCTGCCTGCCGAAGTGTCCGAAGCGATTTACAACCGTATGCGCGCTGAGCGTGAAGCGGTAGCACGTCGTCACCGTTCACAAGGCCAGGAAGAAGCAGAAAAACTGCGTGCGACAGCGGATTATGAAGTCACCAAGACGCTGGCCGAATCTGAACGTCAGGGCCGCATCATGCGCGGTGAAGGCGATGCGGAAGCGGCGAAACTGTTTGCGGATGCATTCAGTCAGGATCCGGATTTCTATGCCTTTATCCGTAGCCTGCGTGCTTACGAAAACAGCTTCCAGAGCAATCAGGATGTGATGGTGCTTAGCCCTGACAGCGATTTCTTCCGTTATATGAAGACGCCAGGCAACGCCACGCGATAAACTCGACGCCGTTTGAGTTATCAAACCACCGCTCTTAACGGAGCGGTGGTTTTCTTTTATCAGGAGTTAAAATGAATTCAACCATCCTGTTGGCGCTGGCCTTAGTTTTGGTCTTTGAAGGTCTCGGCCCGATGCTTTATCCACGTGCCTGGCGTCGTATGATCGCCACCATGACCCAACTACCCGATAATATTTTACGTCGTTTTGGTGGTGGTCTTGTGGTTGCAGGAGTGGTTGTCTACTACATGTTGACGAAAACGATTGGCTGATCAAAAAGTGGTCGGATTTGCCTTATCGTGCGGGCAAAAAGTGCTGTATATCTGAAAAAGCGGTGGTAGAATCCATTTTTAAGCAATCGGTGATTTTTAAAAATGGGTAACAACGTTGTCGTACTGGGCACCCAATGGGGTGACGAAGGTAAAGGGAAGATCGTTGATCTTCTGACTGAACGTGCTAAATATGTTGTACGCTATCAGGGTGGTCACAATGCGGGCCATACTCTCGTAATCAACGGTGAAAAAACCGTCCTCCATCTTATTCCATCAGGTATTCTTCGTGACAATGTGACCAGCATCATCGGTAACGGTGTTGTGCTGTCTCCTGCTGCGCTGATGAAAGAGATGAAAGGCCTGGAAGACCGTGGTATCCCGGTTCGCGAGCGTCTGCTGCTCTCTGAAGCCTGCCCACTTATCCTCGACTATCACGTTGCGCTGGACGTGGCACGTGAAAAAGCGCGTGGCGCGAAAGCTATCGGTACAACCGGTCGCGGTATCGGCCCGGCTTATGAAGATAAAGTTGCTCGTCGCGGTCTGCGCGTTGGCGACCTGTTCGACAAAACCACCTTCGCTGAAAAACTGAAAGAAGTGATGGAATATCACAACTTCCAGCTGGTGAACTTCTACAAAGCTGACGCTGTTGACTACCAGAAAGTGCTGGATGATGTCATGGCGGTAGCGGATATCCTGACCGGTATGGTTGTTGATGTTTCCGACCTGCTGGACCAGGCGCGCAAGCGTGGCGATTTCGTCATGTTTGAAGGCGCACAGGGTACGTTGCTGGATATCGACCACGGTACCTATCCGTACGTAACCTCCTCTAACACCACTGCGGGTGGCGTGGCAACAGGTTCTGGCCTGGGCCCACGTTATGTGGATTACGTTCTGGGTATCATCAAAGCTTACTCCACTCGTGTGGGGGCGGGTCCGTTCCCGACCGAGCTTTTTGATGAAACCGGCGAGTTCCTGTGCAAGCAAGGTAACGAGTTTGGCGCGACTACTGGTCGTCGTCGTCGTACCGGCTGGCTGGATGCTGTTGCTGTACGCCGTGCTGTGCAGATCAACTCCCTGTCTGGCTTCTGCCTGACCAAGCTCGACGTTCTGGACGGGCTGAAAGAAGTGAAAATCTGCGTGGCTTACCGTATGCCAGATGGCCGCGAAGTGACGACCACTCCGCTGGCAGCTGACGACTGGCAAGGTATCGAGCCAATCTACGAAACCATGCCTGGCTGGTCTGAAACCACCTTTGGTGTGAAAGAGCGTAGTGGCTTGCCTCAGGCAGCGCTGGATTACGTTAAGCGTATTGAAGAACTGACCGAAGTGCCGATTGATATTATCTCTACTGGCCCTGACCGTTCTGAAACGATGATTCTGCGCGACCCGTTCGACGCCTAATTTTCGTTAATGCTGGCCTGCGGGGAAACCCGTAGGCCGGATAAGCGTAGCGCCATCCGGCGAACGCTCTTGGATCTCCGCTTTTTTGCCCCGCCTGTCAAATAAATTCGCCGTTAACTATCTGGCTGGTTTATCATCACTATTGAATATCTCTGCGGTCTAACCGCGTTTTTCCCTTTCCTGAGGTTGATGTGCAGTTAACGAGTTTCACCGATTACGGCTTACGTGCGCTGATTTATATGGCGTCGCTGCCACAAGGACAGATGACCAGTATCTCGCAGGTGACAGAGGTCTACGGCGTGTCCCGTAATCATATGGTCAAAATAATCAATCAACTTAGCCGTGCGGGATACGTTACTGCCGTCCGCGGGAAAAACGGGGGGATCCGACTCGGTAAACCTGCGCAGAGTATTCGTGTTGGCGATGTGGTGCGTGAACTGGAGCCGCTGTCTCTGGTGAATTGCAGCAGTGAGTTTTGCCACATTACCCCCGCTTGCCGCCTTAAAGAGGCGCTTTCCAAGGCTGTGCAAAGTTTTCTGGCGGAACTGGATAACTACACGCTGGCCGATTTGGTTGAAGAGAATCAACCACTGTATAAATTATTGCTGGTGGAATGAAGAAAATTTCCGCCGGAGCTGACAACGGAGGAACCGACATGTCACATGATCCTTTCCAGGAACGCGAAGCTGAAAAATACGCGAATCCTATCCCAAGCCGCGAGTTCATCATTGAACACTTAACTAAGCGCGAAAAACCCGCTAATCGTGAAGAACTTGCCGTTGAATTAAACATTGAAGGCGAAGAGCAAATTGAAGGCCTTCGCCGCCGCCTGCGCGCCATGGAGCGTGACGGACAGCTAGTCTTTACCCGCCGCCAGTGCTACGCGCTGCCGGAACGTCTTGACCTGTTAAAAGGCATTGTCATTGGCCATCGTGATGGCTACGGATTCCTGCGCGTCGAAGGCCGCAAGGACGATCTGTATCTGTCCTCTGAGCAGATGAAAATGTGCATCCACGGTGACCAGATCCTGGCCCAGCCGCTAGGTGCCGATCGTAAAGGTCGCCGTGAAGCGCGTGTGGTTCGCGTGCTGGTCCCCAAAAATAGCCAGATTGTCGGTCGCTACTTTACCGATGCCGGCGTGGGCTTTGTGGTGCCAGACGATAGCCGCATGAGCTTCGATATTCTGATCCCACCTGAAGCGGTGATGGGCGCACGTATGGGCTTTGTGGTGGTGGTTGAACTCACCCAGCGTCCGACACGTCGCACTAAAGCGGTCGGTAAAATTGTCGAAGTGCTGGGCGATAATATGGGCACCAGCATGGCCGTGGATATGGCACTGCGTACCCATGAAATTCCTTATATCTGGCCGCAAGCGGTAGAAGAACAGGTCAAAGACCTGAAAGAACAGGTGCCGGAAGAGGCCAAAGTGGGCCGCGTCGATCTGCGTGATTTGCCGCTGGTGACCATTGATGGCGAAGATGCCCGTGACTTTGATGACGCCGTATTCTGCGAGAAGAAACGCGGTGGCGGCTGGCGTCTGTGGGTGGCGATTGCCGACGTAAGCTACTACGTTCGTCCTAACACGCCGCTGGACAGCGAAGCGCGTAGTCGTGGTACCTCGGTCTACTTCCCGTCGCAGGTTGTTCCTATGCTCCCGGAAGTGCTCTCTAACGGTCTGTGTTCTCTGAACCCACAGGTTGACCGGCTGTGCATGGTCTGCGAAATGACCATCTCAACCAAAGGGCGTCTGACCGGCTATAAATTCTATGAAGCGGTAATGAGCTCGCATGCTCGCCTGACCTACACCAAAGTCTGGCACATGCTGCAAGGTGACCAGGAGCTGCGCGAGCAATACGCGCCGCTGGTTAAACACATCGAAGAGCTGCATAACCTCTACAAAACGCTGGAACAGGCACGTGAAGAACGCGGCGGGATCTCGTTTGAAAGCGAAGAGGCGAAGTTCATCTTTAACGCTGAACGTCGTATCGAACGTATTGAACAGACCCATCGTAACGATGCACATAAACTTATCGAAGAGTGCATGATCCTGGCGAATATCTCAGCGGCACGCTTTGTTGAGAAAGCGAAAGAGCCTGCGCTGTTCCGTATTCACGACAAGCCGACGACCGAGGCCATCACCTCCTTCCGTTCTGTGCTGGCGGAGCTGGGTCTGGAGCTGCCAGGCGGCAGCAAACCAGAGCCGCGTGATTACGCTGAACTATTGAAATCTATCGCCGATCGTCCTGATGCAGAAATGCTGCAAACCATGCTGCTGCGTTCGATGAAGCAGGCGATTTACGATCCAGAAAACCGTGGTCACTTTGGCCTGGCGCTGCAATCTTATGCGCACTTTACCTCACCGATTCGTCGTTATCCGGATCTGTCACTGCATCGCGCCCTTAAGTATCTGGTCGCGCAGGAGCAGGGACATAAGGGCAACACCACGGAAACCGGTGGCTACCACTATTCAATGGAAGAAGTGCTGCAATTAGGCCAGCACTGTTCCATGGCCGAGCGCCGCGCCGATGAAGCAACGCGTGATGTGGCCGACTGGCTGAAGTGTGACTTCATGCTGGATCAGGTAGGTAATGTCTTTAAAGGCGTTATTGCCAGTGTGACCGGTTTTGGCTTCTTTGTTCGTCTTGATGAGCTGTTCATTGATGGTCTGGTGCACGTTTCATCGCTGGACAACGATTACTATCGTTACGATCAGGTCGGGCAGCGTTTGACCGGTGAATCTGGCGGCCAGACTTATCGTCTCGGCGATCGCGTAGAAGTGAAGGTTGAAGCCGTTAACATGGACGAGCGTAAGATTGATTTCAGCCTTATTTCAAGCGAGCGCGCCCCGCGTAATGTGGGGAAAACGGAACGTGAAAAAGCCAAAAAAACCGGTAACGGTAAACCAAGCGGCGGTAAACGTCGCCAGGCAGGTAAGAAGGTCAACTTCGAGCCGGACAGCGCTTTCCGTGGCGAAAAGAAACAGAAGCCAAAGGCCGCGAAGAAAGAAGCGCGTTCAGTGAAAAAGCCTTCCGCTAAAACAGAGAAAATAGCTGCCGCGACCAAAGCGAAGCGTGCGATCAAGAAAAAGCAGGCGGAGTAAATTCCCCTCACCCTGACCCTCTCCCCAGTGGGGAGAGGGAAAAGAACCGTCATAATGAGAACCATCAATGAGTGAAATGATTTACGGCATCCACGCGGTGCAGGCCCTGCTGGAGCGCGCACCGGAGCGTTTTCAGGAAGTCTTTATTCTGAAAGGGCGCGAAGACAAACGTCTGCTGCCCCTGATCCATGCGCTGGAAGCCCAGGGCGTGGTCATTCAGCTGGCGAGCCGCCAGTACCTCGACGAGAAAAGCGAGGGTGCGGTTCACCAAGGGATCATCGCCCGTGCGAAGCCGGGTCGTCAGTATCAGGAAAACGATCTGCCGGATCTGATTGCTCAGCTGGATAATCCGTTTTTCCTGATCCTGGATGGCGTCACCGATCCACACAACCTTGGCGCGTGTCTGCGTAGCGCAGATGCTGCCGGTGTGCATGCGGTGATCGTCCCACGCGATCGCTCAGCGCAGTTGAATGCAACGGCGAAGAAAGTGGCCTGCGGCGCGGCGGAAAACGTTCCGTTGATCCGTGTGACCAATCTGGCGCGTACTATGCGTCAGCTTCAGGAAGAGAATATCTGGATCGTCGGTACCGCAGGCGAAGCCGATCACACTGTTTACCAGAGCAAAATGACGGGCCGTCTGGCGCTGGTGATGGGTGCTGAAGGGGAAGGGATGCGTCGCCTGACCCGTGAGCATTGCGATGAACTGATCAGTATCCCGATGGCGGGCAGCGTGTCGTCTCTGAACGTGTCTGTTGCAACGGGCATTTGCCTGTTTGAAGTGGTGCGTCAGCGTAGTTAATCGCGACTTTTGCCCGGTAGCGCCATGCCACCGGGCATACTATCACTCCTCTAATGACCGCAAATGGTCGTCTTTATTGAGCGTCATCAGCGCCACCATGCTCACCACTGCCGTTGCCATCACGTAGTAAGCCGGAATATCCAGATTCCCCGTCTGCTTAATCAATCCCGTAATAATTAGCCCCGCGCAGCCCGAGAAAATCGCATTTGATAGCGAATACGCCAGGCCAAGGCCCGTATAACGCACGCGTGTTGGGAACATCTCCGACAGCATCGCCGGACCAGGACCTGCCAGCATTCCCACCAGACCCCCTGCAATCAGTACCACAATTGCTTTGATTGCCAGCGTACTGGATTCCGCCTGCAATACTTTTAGCAGCGGCAGCGCGAGCACCAGCAGTAGCGCGGTGGCAATGACCATCACCGTGCGACGGCTAATACGGTCACTCAACATGCCAGAAGGAATTATCGTGAGTGCAAATCCGATATTGGAAATCACCGCGATCAGCAGCGCCTGGTTAAAGCCAGTATGCAGTGCCGACTGCAAATAGGTGGGCATAATCACCAGATAGGTATAACCCGCCGCAGACCACACCATCACTCGACCAATTCCCATCACAATGGCTTTAAGGGTGGCGGAGGTTTGTGCCGGAGTCGCGACCGGTTTTTGCTGTTGTTTCACGAAGCTTGGCGTCTCTTCCATACTCACTCGCAGCCACAGGGCGACCACGCCCATTGGCAGTGCCAGGAAGAAGGGAATGCGCCAACCCCAATCATGCAGCGCTTCAGGCGTCAGCACGGCAGAGAGCAACGCCACGATACCCGCGCCCGCTAACAGCCCCAGTGCGACGGTAAAGGACTGCCACGCGCCATAGAGGCCACGCTTGCCGCGAGGGGCGAACTCGGTCATCAGCGACACCGCGCCGCCATACTCACCACCTGCAAACAACCCCTGAAGGATACGCAGCCCGGTAATGATCAGCGGTGCGGCAATACCAATGCTGGCATATACCGGGACAACCCCGATAGCTGCGGTTGCTAATGTCATCAATATCAGCACGATGATAAGCGTCGGTTTACGGCCAATTCTGTCGCCGATGCGTCCGAATACCACCGCGCCTAAAGGGCGAAAGAAAAAGGCGATGGCAAACGATGCGTAGGTCAGGATGAGGCTGGTCATCCCTGCTTCACCTTCAAGCTGGAAGAAGTTTTTTGCAATCACGGTCGCCATAAAACCGTACACCGCGAATTCATACCATTCGATGAAGTTGCCAATCGAACCCGCGATCAACGCGCGCTTATGCGCATCCGGCGCATATTGGGAAGTTTGCATAATGATTCCCTGTAAGAAAGTGAGAATAAATTATTCAACAGATTGGGTGAAGTGAAATAGTTTATTCTTATATTGTGTGACCTGATTCACGAATGATTTCAGTAATATTGTCACCGTGTGACTGCTCTCCCATGCAGCGTTCACGCGCACTGTCCATACTTACTTTCAATTGCCACTGAAGGAGGGACACACAATGCACTGGCAGACGCACACCGTTTTTAATCAGCCCGTACCGCTTTCCAACAGTAATCTCTTTCTTTCCGATTGTGCCCTGCGCGATGCCGTAGCGCGTGAAGGCGCAGAGTGGGATATCGACCTGCTTGCCAGTATTGGTCAACAGTTGGGAACGGCGGAATCACTGGAACTGGGCAGGCTGGCTAACATCAATCCGCCTGAGCTTTTACGCTACGATTCCAGGGGAGAACGCCTGGACGACGTACGTTTTCATCCTGCCTGGCACCTGTTAATGCAAGGGTTATGCGCGAACCGGGTGCATAACCTGGCGTGGGAAGATGAAGCGCGTAAAGGCGCGTTTGTCGCCAGAGCCGCGCGTTTCATTTTGCACGCCCAGGTTGAAGCGGGCACGCTTTGCCCCGTCACGATGACCTTTGCCGCAACGCCTTTGCTGCAACAAGCGCTACCCTCCGCGTTTCACGACTGGCTGACGCCGCTACAGAGCGATCGCTACGATCCGCATTTGGCTCCTGGCGGGCTTAAGCGCGGGCTGCTCATCGGCATGGGAATGACTGAAAAACAGGGCGGTTCCGATGTGCTAACTAACACGACCCGAGCGGAGAAAAGCAGCGACGGCAGCTATCGTCTGGTGGGGCATAAATGGTTTTTTTCAGTGCCGCAAAGCGATGCGCATCTGGTGTTGGCGCAGGCGAAAGGGGGATTGTCGTGCTTTTTTGTTCCCCGCATCCTGCCCGATGGACAACGCAATGCCGTTCGTCTGGAACGCCTGAAAGAGAAACTCGGCAATCGGTCCAATGCCAGCAGTGAAGCTGAGTTTTTGGATGCGTCTGGCTGGCTATTAGGCGAAGAAGGCGAGGGCGTACGGCAAATCCTCAAAATGGGCGGGATGACACGTTTCGACTGTGCATTAGGCAGCCACGGCATGATGCGTCGTGCGCTCTCGGTTGCGCTGTATCATGCTCATCAGCGCCAGACGTTCGGTAAAAATCTTATCGATCAGCCGCTAATGCGCCACGTCCTGAGTCGAATGGCGCTCCTTCTGGAGGGGCAAACTGCGCTGTTATTCCGTCTGGCTCGCGCCTGGGATCAACGTGATGATGCCCGAGAAGTAGCCTGGGCGCGGCTCTTCACACCTGCTGCGAAATATAACGTCTGTAAAGCGGGAATGCCATTTGTGGCGGAGGCGATGGAAGTGCTGGGAGGAGCAGGTTACTGTGAAGAGAGCGAGTTGCCGCGGCTCTATCGCGAAATGCCGGTCAATAGCATCTGGGAAGGGTCTGGCAATGTGATGTGCCTGGATGTTCTGCGGGTGCTGGCGAAGCATCCGGCGATCCTCGATGTGCTACACGATGATTTTGCGCAGGTGAAAGGACAAGACCGCCATTTCGATCGCTGTTGGCGGCAGTTACAGCAAAAGCTGCGTAAACCTCATGAGGCGCAGGGCCGGGAGATAACTCAACAAATCTACTTACTAGGAACGGGAGCGCAGATGCTACGGTACGCATCGCCTCCGGTGGCGCAGGCGTGGTGTCTGATGATGCTGGATCCGCGCGGCGGCACGCTCTTGAACGAGCAGATTCAAAGCGATCTGCTGTTGCGGGCCACGGGGAGGGTGGGTTAATTATCCAGGGC